>CAVQZP010000028.1:0-521582 GCA_963718505.1 uncultured Acidobacteriota bacterium
CCCGTTCCAGGAAGAGGCGCGGTGGCTGTTGCAACAGCCCTCGATCGACCGGACTATCGGCCCCCCTCCCCCACCCGATCCTTCAGCGGCGGCCAGCCGCCAATCGGCGACGTATACAAGGATGCACATCGCCCACGCCTCGGTCGCACCGTCCTGTGGGCTCGCCCTCTATCGCGACGGGCGGCTCACGGTATGGACCCATTCGCAGGGCGTGTACCCAATGCGCGACGCTCTGGCGCGGACATTGAAGCTCGATCCGGCGGCGATTTCCGTGAAGCACGTCCAGGGCCCCGGCTGCTACGGCCACAACGGCGCGGACGACGCGGCGGCCGATGCCGCGGTCATCGCGTTTCGCCGGCCGGGAAAGCCGGTCCGAGTGCGCTGGCGGCGCGAGGAGGAATTCGGCTTCGAACCGGTCAGCCCGGCAATGGTGGTGACGGTAAGCGCCGCGCTCGACGGCGCGCAACGGCCGGCCGACTGGACCACCGAGATTTGGAGCGGCCGGCACACCAGCCGTCCGGGCGGGGGCGGCAATCTGCTCGCCGCCGAAGCCCTGCCGAACCCGCCCGCGCCGCCGCCCGCTTCCGAATCGTCATACCCGCCGGGCGCCGGCACCCGCAACGGCGAGCCGCTCTACGCTTTCCCGGCCAAGCGCATCCTCCATCACCTGATCGCCGAAACGCCGGTGCGGACCTCGTCCTTGCGCGGGCTCGGCGCGACACTCAACGTCTTCGCGATCGAGTCCTTCATGGACGAATTGGCCGAGCGGGCCGGCATGGACCCGGTCGCCTACCGGCTGTCGGTTCTGTCCGACCCGCGGGCCCGGGCGGTCGTCGAGCATGCCGCCCTTCTCTCCGACTGGAAACCCGGACTGCCGTCCGGCACGGGACGCGGCCGCGGGATCGGCTTTGCGCGCTACAAGAACCTCGCCGCCTACGCCGCCGTCGTCGCCGAAGTCGAGGTCGACGAAGTTGTCCGTCTGCTGCGCGTGTGGTGCGCCGCGGATGCCGGTCTCGTCATCAACCCGGACGGCGCGCTCAACCAGCTGGAAGGCGGCATCATTCAGGCGGCCAGCTGGGCGTTGAAGGAAGGGGTGCGGCTCGACACCGGCGGCATCAGCTCGCGCGACTGGGACAGCTACCCGGTGTTGCGCTTCAGCGAGGTGCCCGAAGTGACGGTCGAACTGCTCAACCCTTCCGCCGATCTGCCCCCTCTCGGCGTCGGCGAAGCGAGCGGCGGCCCGACCGTCGCCGCGATCGGCAACGCCGTCGCCCACGCCCTCGGCGCCCGCCTCCGCGACCTGCCCCTCACCCGCGACCGCATCATGGCGGCCTTACTGAAGGTGTGACTCTATCGTGGTGCATATTGCCTCAAGAGCAGCCCACACGCGCTCGAGGACCGGGAGACCACGAAAATTTGTCGGGCGTGATACAAATATGGCGATAGTAACCAGAAGGCCATCTTTCCCGTGGCAAGCCGACATGACCCGACGGGACAACCGCCGCAGAACAACAACCCGATCCTGACCCGCTTCCGCGCCGCCCTTGCCGAAGTCTACGGAGACCGGCTGGAGCGCGTTGTGTTGTTCGGATCGCGGGCGCGCGGCGATGCGCACGCCGAATCCGACTACGATATTGCCGTGTTTTTGCGCGACCTCACAGACCGCGCGGCGGAGATGAACCGCCTGGCCGACCTCAGCACCAAACTCATCGAGGAAGGCGGCCCATTCGTTCACGCAATGCCCTATCGCGCCGGCTCCTACAATGAGCGCACGCCGCTGATGCTGGCGATCCGCACGGACGGCCTCGATATATGAAGCCCGAGAGCGCAGCGTTTTTGCGCAAGGCTCTGGAGTTTCTGAAGAAGGCAGGCGGTATGCTCGACGAGTGGCCAGATGAAGCCGGCCGGGCCGCCTACCTCGCCGGTTTGCACGGCGCGCAAGCATTGATCGTCGAGCGCACCGGCAAGCTCATCAACCGGCATCGTGGCGTGCAGCGGGAGCTGGCGCGGCTGACCAAGGACGAGCCGCGTTTCGATATCGGATTGCGCGCATTTCTTGGCCGCGCCTACAATCTCAAAGCCATTGCCGATTACGAAACCGGCGAGGCGCGGGTTACGACCGAACAGGCGCTTGAAGCGATCCAGACGGCCACCAGGCTTGTCGAAACCGTCACAAGTCTGCTGCCGCCAAATGGCCCCACCCCGCACGCGCCAGACGGGCCGACACCAGCACGGGGCGCTTGATGATTACCGTTCTCGGCGGCCTAGCCGACGTGGAGCGCGATCTAATCCGCACCCGCACCGCCGAGGGCAGGAGCCGTTCCAAGGCCCAAGGGCAGCAGATGGGCCGACCCCCGCACTCCCCCCCCCCCCGTGCAGCAGACAGAGGTCACCCGACGCCGCGCGGAGGGGCCTACGCTTGACGAACTCGCCCGCAGCTACAGCGTCGGCATATCCACCATTCGCCGCGCAACTCGCGCCGCCTAACCTATCAGTGATAGCCCTACCGCGATGATGCTCACTGACGCCGAATCTAATGAATGGATGGATGAGTATATTTGGCCTCAGGTCATCGAATTATTGCTAAACGACGCTTGTTTTAAGCACCTGACCGAAGAGGATTTGACGAACGCTCACAAGGCAATTTGCCAAGTGACAATGACGCTCGACCGTTGCCGGAGCAAACCTAGGAATGTTTCCACTTATCCGCCCCGGCGAGCATTCCGCCGCGACGTGGCCGAGTTTTCCATATTGGACGTTATGCGGCTTTCGGCTTTCGCCGGGAGTGGTTCATCGCGCCGAGCTACTAAATGTAGAGCGCGGTCACAATTCCCCGTAGCGACCGCTCGGCCACGGAATGAAGGGGATCATCCTCAATCGTGCAACCCCCGCGTCGTCGAATATGAAGGGGAATGATCCCCAGATCAGAGCGTCAGTCATAAAAGGAATCAGGAATATCCCGAGGATCAGAAGCGCCGAATAGCGCCACCGCTGTCTGGCGGCGACGAGGACGGCAACACCCCCTAGGCCGAGAACTGGCCAAACAACAGAGGCTATAATCACGAGGACACAGAAGTCCGCCGAAGGCGAGAACAAGCTACCCCACGTCCAGCGTTGCCAGCCCACCTTCAGGATTGCGAACGCGTAGATGACCGTATGCCGTTCAACCAGCGACAGCACGATCACGCAAAGCGGAAGAAACCAGAACCAGTGCCAGCCCAGACCCAGCCGCCGCTGTCGCTGTTCGCTACGGTCTTGGGTGCTCAAGGCGTTTCCGGCGGAGGCAAGATCGCACCGGTTTCAATTCCAAAGTTTACTATCTCTCTGTATAGACAGAGAAATGCTTAGCTGGTCTGCAAGATTTCCTTATGACCATACTGCTGTGGCTCAGGTTTTGGCGGGTTAATATAAGGGACGTATCGCAAATCAAAAATGGTGGGGTGGAGGCATAGGCGCAATTTACCATCAGTAGACGGCAACTCATGTAGAGAAAAATGGGCCAGATGATTGCGAAACACAGTGTGGGTTTCGATCTTCTTTTTTAATGCACGCCACTTCTTAAACCGCGCGCCGCGCCACTGCATCATCGCTGCCGCGTCTACGAGGGCCAGTCGAGCACGGAAGCCGATCACAGAATAATAGGCGGCTTGCGCTGAAATTTTCGAAGACACATTTGTCGGGGACATAAGATGTGCAAAAATCATCCCCACAACGTCCTCGACTAATTGCCAATTCGTGACAGCTCTACTATCGCCGCGTAGAACGGTTCTGCCTGCTGCTGTTTGGATGGGGTCGTAGGTCACACGCGTGTCCTCTGGGCGCGCCACCACCCTACAAAACCTCGCTGTGCAAACGGCGAAGTATTTCCTCGTGCGACCACTCCCGACCGTCTGGGAGTACTATTGAGACGCCATACCCCCCTTGCACCAAAACTTGCGCGCGCCGGATAGCATCGGCCTCAGAGGGATGTACGTCCGGCTTCGCGCTGATCGTCAGTTTCCTTTCGGGATGTTCTTCTGCCAAAGGGCCGATAGGTAGCGGCAGGCGATTTATTTTGACCTCATACATTTTGGGCATGTGGTAATACTCACGCAGTTTGCGTTCTGTAGAACATGGTGATGAAACGGCCGCCTTACCACTAATTGAGGGTGCGAAGGGGGAGAACGCCGATTTTCCAGAACTCGATGTTATGCGACTTTGATGTGCAGATCACCGATAGAAACGTCACCGACCTCACCAACAGAGATGTCACGCTCCTCGGTTTGTCTGAGGCTTGTCGAGGTAACGTGGGAGGACGGTGATAATAATGAGCCACCACGAGCTGACGCGCCTGCTTGTGCTGATCGGATGTTGCTGACCGGACGCCTGTGTCGTCGATGCCGCGGGGCTGACCGGAGCTGGCCGAAGGCAGATTCCCGCTGCTGCTCCGTTGACGAATACGCCTGACGAATGCGCCGGCCGCGTCAGAACAAGGTGCACCCAGTCCATGAAAACCTCGAATTGGGGACGCTCCTGCTCGACGATCGCCCAGTTGCTGCGTAATAGGGGCGGGCGATCCCAAGCTCAGTACGGAGCCGGCCTCGGGCGCGGCGGGCATCAAGACCCGCATCGGCAACCACAGCTTCCGCGCGACCGGCATCACCGCCCACCTCAAGAATGGGGGCCTTCTCGAAACCGCTAAGCAGATGGCGGCGCACCTAAGCCCGCGCACGACCGGCCTTTAGGATCGGCGCAGCGGTGACCTGAGTGGATAAAATGAATAAATCGGCTCTCGGCGGCGCGAGATCCGTCCGCAGCTTCAGAATCTATAATCTGGAGGTTGTTATGCGCCGTCTCTATGGCTTCTTCAAAGCCCAGAAAATCCGTGAATACGGTGAGGTGCTCGGTATGCGACGGCGGCTTGAGATCTGGCCTCGCGTGGTTTCTCGGGCTCCTTTGAGTTTAAGTCCGTGCCGCGCTTCAATGACGATGCCCCTGCCGATCCATGAAGCTGCGCAGCACAGCGTTCATGCGGCCCTGCCAGCCGCGACCGGCGCGCTTGAAGAACTCGAGTACGTCCGCGTCAAAGCGGATCGTGACCTGACGCTTATTCTCTCCTGGCCGCCGCATCAGCCCGGTCGCGGCATCGGCGCGGCTCACCCAATCGCCGGGTACCCCCTCCCAGGCGGGATCGCTCGCCATGTCCGCCGCGAGCTCGTCCTCGGTCTTGGCGGCAACTGCCGCCCAATCGGTTCTGTCCTCGCCGCGTGCTTCCTTCGCCGTGAGCTCCTCAGCCGTGTATCTGCTGATATTGCCTCTTTTCCTCATCCCTCGCCCTCCTCACCGAAATAATTCTGCAAACGTCCGCGCCGCGCTGCGTCCAGGCCACGGCGATTATCACGCCGTCCAGCTCGCCAATGCTTAAAATCCTGTGCTCCCGGCCACGGGGAGATTGAGCGTCGAGCCGGGCCCTTCCATCGAAAAGGCGCGCGGCGTGAATGAAATCGAAGCCGTGCTTTGCCATGTTCGACAGCCGTTTTTCCTCGTCCCACTCAAATCGCATAGGCTCAAGTTTGTAGTTACATTATAGCTACAATTGCAGTCCGCACGCAAGGGAAGAAAGCATCTAAAAACCGGGGCGCGTTCCCTTGGAACTGCGCGCTACTCGGCGCTGAAAGCCGCGCCCCCGTGCCGCTGATATCCGCGTCCCGGCCATCCGGTGTCGCGCTCGCGCGAAGCAAGCCAAGCGCATGTCAAATCCATTGCAGTTTTATTGCAATTGGACTAGGGCGCGAGCCGCGATTCCAGGGTGCTGCGCAATGCCACTTTCCACGGAGTGCTGCCGTTGAGGGGCAGGGTGCGGTTTGTGCGCACCCAGCCCGGCTTTTAATGCTCGTGGGAGGCAGAGTCCCGGCGGACCGAGATCTAACCCCAGGTGGCTTGGCCGCCTACGGCGGTGATCGTGATGTGACCCATCGTCGTATTGGCCTTGGCGCCGTGCCAATGGCGTTCGCCGGCCTTGATGTGCACGACGTCGCCAACATTGATTTCGCGCTGCTCGCGCTCCGTTGCCACCATGCCGGAGCCCGAGGTCACGACCAGTATCTGGTCGCAGGAATGGGTATGCCAGCCCGTCGTGCAGCCTTGGCTGAAGTTCACGACGCTGCAGTTGTAGTTCGCGGAATCCCCGGGCTCGATGATGGTCTGACGCGACCGCGAAACCGGTCCGGTCCATCCTTCGATCCGCTCGGCGCCTTCCACTGGGACATTCGGAATGTCTTTGAGCGTAACCACCTTCATGGTGACTGTCTCCTCGTGTTGAACGTGCTCAAAGTATCCGAAATCCGCCTCGACGCAAAATTGCCAAATTCCTATCGTATCCTACACCATGCAGAGGGCGGCGGGCTCCGGCGTGATTGCAACGAATGAGCGAGTTTCTGCTGCAGATTTGCTGCAGGAGCAGCGCGCTGACATAAATTACTCGATTTGGGGTTGCAAGCTAGCGAGGGCGGCTTCGGCGGCGGTGAGGCCGGAGAGGTAAGCGCCATGCGCGGTCGAGAAGAAATTGGGCGAGGTGGCCTCGCCGGCGAAGAACAGACGGTTGTCGACCGGTGCGCCGAGCACCGCGCGGTCCTCGGCGTGGCCCGGCAGCGCATAGGAATAGGAGCCGCGCGCCCATGGGTCTTGCAGCCAGGCGGTCGAGGCGAGCGGCGCTATCTTGCGGCGGATATCGTTGCCGAGGAGGCGCGCGAGTTCGCCGGCGGCGAAGGAGAACATAGCCCCCTGCCCTTCCCGCTCGAACGCCGCCGCGAACCGCCCGCCGAAAAAGGTATAGATCGCCGGCCTGTCGAGGGGCCGCACCTGGTAGGTCATCGTTTCGCGCGAATTCGTCGAGCCGACGAGAAACATGTCCGGCTCGATCCCGGGCAGCGATCCCGACAAGGAGATGAAGAGCTTGTCGTTGACCCCGAGCGGCAAACCGGCCGCGGCGGCGAGCTTGTCGGGCAGCGGCGGATCGAGACGCAGCACTTCCGCGGCGAGGATCGAGGTCGGCACGGTGACGATGACCCGCCGCGCCGTGACCGTGCCGCGCGTCGTTTCGAGCCGGATCTCCCGCCCGCCGTGATCGATGCGCGAGACCGCGGTGTCGAGCGCGACCGGGAGTCCCTGCGCAAGTCTCTCGAAGAGCCGCCCATAGCCCTCGCGCAGCCGCCAGTTCGTCCCGCTGTCCTCGTAGCGGACGTAGTCCTTGACCGAGACGCGGTCGAGCTCGGCGCCGTTCCCCCAGGTGCTGGTCGCGTCGAGCAATTGGCTCCAGCGCCCGCCGGGCGGCACCAAACTCGCCAGCGGCCGGTCGATCGGCTCCGCTGCGGCTCTCCGGCGCCCCCGAGCTTGGGCTTCGCGGGTTGCGAGCCAATCCGCCTCGGCCTCGATCGTCTCGCCGCTGCGGCGCAGCCGTGTCGTCCATTCCGGCGGCCGATGATGGACCCGGAAGCCGAGATCCCGCGCGATCGGCGACAAGGGGTTGCGGTCGGCCGAATGCAACCATTCGGCGCCGCGGTCGAGTGGAAAGCCGGCCGGCTCGATCGTATGCACGCGACCGCCGACCCGGTCGCGCGCTTCGAGCACCAGGACCGAGACCGAGCCTTTATCGACCAGCCGGCGTGCCGCGCCGATCCCGGCAGCGCCGGCGCCGATTACCGCGACGTCGACCTCCGGTCGCAACCCCGCCATAGCTCAGCGGCGCGCCGAGCGGATCTCGGGGGCGGCCTCCACGATTTCGCTGACCAGCTTGTTGGTCATGGCGTCGGCAAAGGAATGAAAATCTTCGATCGCCCGCATAAACGCCCCGGGACCGCCGATGACGTTCTGCCGGTACCACTCGGGCAAACCGCCCGGCGGCTGGGTGTGGAACGCATAGCCCGGGTTCGGCTTGTCGTTGACGATGGCGAGCCCGTTGATCGTCACCCCCTGCCCTACGGCCTGGTCGCGCGCATCGGTAACGGACCGGCCGGAATTGTTGGTGCCGTCACCGGAGATATCGATGATGCGCCGGTTGGCGCGCGGTTGCGCGGCCGCAAAGCGCTCCATCGCAAAGTCAATGGCGCCGCTGATCGAGGTGCGCCCGATGAACGAGCGCGGCGCGGCGAGGATCGCCGCCGCCAGCCCGCCTGCATCCTCCTCGTCGCGGATCTGTTTACGTCAGTTATCGGGAAACGAGGCTACCCTCGGGGTCAATACACTGGGGGCGCTGTGGACTCACTTCTGCGAGAGCAGGTACAAATCGTCGTACCCTCCGCGCCGGGCGTATACGACCGAGGAGAGATCGGAAGCGACGGAGTAGGCGTTGCCGTTGTAGTCCTCACGCATAGCAAAGGGAAGCTTGAGAGCGGGCACCGGCGCACCGACGATCACGCCGTTGCGCCAGGGTTGACGCCAGATCGTGGTTTCGCCATGAGAAGTAAGAGAATAAACGAAGGACTTTCCATCTTTGGCAAACATCGTGAGGAAGGTCGTGATCCCAGACTTGAGCAGGGTGCATTTTTTGTCGACCAAAGAATATTGATAGATTCCGGGATTGTCACCCCACAGCGTGGACCCAAGAAGAAATTTGCCATCGCGAGAGACGTCAACGGCCATACCGCAGTTCTCGGACAATAGAGTCGTCGGAGAGCCATCCAGGAAGATCCTCCAGTTTTTCACTACTCGACGGTCTTTATCCGCTCCGCCAAGAATGACTGATCGATCACCCGGGTCCCAGTTTACGAAGCCAACGAAATCCCCAGCCCAGTTCAACTGTCTGTTATGCGCCCCGTCGATATCCATCACAAAAAGCTGCGCACTCTGGCCGGGTATTTTGGAATAAAGATATTTTTTCCCGTCGTTCGAAAATCCCAAGGTCTCGAGTTCATCGATCGAAGACTGGAGCTTCAGGCGGTTCATGCTAGTGAGATCTGCGACCCACATCTCGTTCTTACCGGGCTCTGGAGTCGTGATGTAAGCAACTCGTCGCCCATCAGGCGAAAACTCCGGCTGGGTGACGTCTTCGTTCACAAGGTCCGTGGACTGCTTGGAGTCGAAGCGGTATAAGGTGAGCGCTCCGGCACTCCTGCCGCTGATGAAATAGACGCCTTCGCCCGTTGGGCTGGCCATGGGCCTTCGATCAGGACCAGTGCCCGAGGTAATCCGCGTGAGGGAAAGATCTTGCAGGGAAAATTCCCAGATGTTGATGATGCCATTCACCTTGCGGGTGAGATAAACGGACCGACCGGGCACGGCCCAGCTAGCTGAAGACAGCGCATCCGGGACCTCGGCGAGTTTCTCAATTTTCTTACTGGCAACGTCGAGACGCTCGAGTTTCAAAACATCAGAATCGAGAGTAGAGATCAGCAACGAACGACCGTCTGGATAGGATCTAAAACTTGCGGGGCCAGGCAAAGTGTAGATCGGCTCTTCATTGCCGCCAGTCCTCGTTGTCCTAACGATCTGGCGGTCGCTCCTTTCCACAAACAAGAACTGCCCGTCTGGGGATGAAGCGACCCAAGTCCCGGAGGCCAGGTGTTTGGCATTGCCGCCGAGAGTAGGAATGCTCCAGATTTCGAACTCGCCCAGGGTCTGAGTGAAGTAGATCTCCGTACCATCAGAAGAAAACCCGACGACGTCTTTATTGCCCTCGTCCCGGGTAAGTTGCAGGGGTTCGCCGCCGGAGGTAAGCATCACAAACACCTGGTCATACCCATCTACGGGCGAGATAAAGGCTATGGTCCGACCATCGGGCGAGAGCGCAGCGCTGTCCATGGTCTTGTTCCAGGAACTGACCTTCACGATTTTGACAAGGTTTCCAGTGGCCGGCCGATTAAGAGTGAGACGATAAATACCGTAACCCGCCGCAAGCAGGAGAATCAGCAGCAACGAAGAAATGAGGATTACTGTGCCCTTGTTGCGCGATGCGGCCGCGGCGATCAGCGAACTGTCGGAGGGATGTGAAACAGGCGAGGCAACCAGAGCCGAACCTGACGATGAGTTCGGGGCGGCCAGAGACATGGCCTCGGCGGAGTGAACTCTAGACGTCTCTCCGGGCGCAACGGGAAGGCCGGAGGTTCGGCCCGACTCCAAGTCACGGCGCAACCGCTTCAGGTCGGCTCGAAGCTCGGAGGCATTCTGGTAACGGAGGTCGCGCTCTTTCTCGAGCAATTTGCCAATAATCCGCTCGAGCTCTCCGGGAACTTCCGGATTGAATCGACTGGGCGGCAGTGGCGCACGATTCAAGATCGCTTCCATGATGACGCCCGAGGTTTCTCCCCGGAACGGCAGTGAACCAGTCACCATCTCATAGAGTACGGCCCCAAATGAGAAGAGGTCGGAGCGCGGATCGAGATCCTTGCCCCGAACCTGCTCGGGAGACATGTAGCCTATGGTTCCAACTGCGGAACCAGGGCTAGTGAGGAATTCGGAATCCACTCCGGCGGTAGCCTGAGTAGCCGCAAATTGGTTGTGCGAGTGTGCGACTTTAGCGAGGCCAAAGTCCAGAACTTTGGCATGCCCGCGCTTGGTGACAAAGATATTGGCCGGCTTTATATCGCGGTGTACGATACCGCTGGAATGTGCGGCTTCGAGTGCATCTGCAATCTCAACTGCCAATGGCAGGATGTTTTCGATCTCCATGGGCCGGCCACCGATCCGATGTCTCAGCGTGACGCCTTCTAGACACTCCATGACGATGAACACTTTTCCCTCTTGTTCGTCGATTTCATGGATGGTGCAGATGTTGGGATGGTTCAGCGCGGAGGCGGCCTTCGCCTCTCGCTGAAAACGCGCCAGGGCCTGAGGGTCTTGGGCGAGATCAGCCGGCAGGAATTTGAGCGCAACGAAGCGATCGAGCTTGAGGTCTTCCGCTTTGTAGACCACCCCCATTCCTCCACCACCGAGTTTCTCGGCGATGCGGTAGTGCGAGATGGTCTGCCCGATCACCGGCAGAAATCTTAGGGGCAGACCCTGTGCCAAGTCAATAAAGGTAAGCACGTTGTGCGCTTATTGACGGGTCAGTTGTTGAAACCGCGATAGCACTCACCGACGCTGATTTGGCGAACAAAAGGCGCAAAGTTGCGAGAACGCCTGACTGGTCGCTCCACGGATCCTTCCACCGCTAAAACCCCTTTACGAAATGGAACGACTGCCGGATCATCACCCAAACCACAGGAGTTTCCTGATGAGGACACTGATTGTCGTATGCTTGCTCTCGCTCGCTGGCACCCTAGCTGCTGCTCAAAACCCCAATGAATCAGGTCGGCACGAGAGTTTGCTGATTGCTCTAGAGAATGCTTGGAATCAGGCGCAGTTGCATCACGATTCGAAGGCTTTAAACGAGTTGTTGGCCGATACTTTCATTAGTACGGATAATGACGGCACGTTTACCACGAAAGCCGAGTTTCTGGCCGACAACAATGACCTCACCTATGCTCCCAGTGTTATGACAAACACGGATGAGAGGGTCTTCATGTACGGTAACGCCGCAGTGGTAGCCGGAATCTATCACGCGAAAGGCGTCAGCAAAAAGAAGCTGTTCGATCACCGTGGGCGATTCACTGACACCTGGATTTACATGAACGGAAAATGGGTATGTGTCGCCAGTCACACCAGCGCTCTCAAGAAATAATCACGTCTTCACCCGCGCAGTGTGCTGATTCGTGCTGCACCGATCCCGAGGGCAATACGATGGTGAACGTCGCAGATAATGGCCTTTACGGTCAGGAGAGTAACGAAAAATATCAAAAGCGGAGGCAGAATTGCCTTTCCCACTTTTTTAGATCGAACGCTTGTTGAATCCCACCGAAGCACGCAGGGCCTCAAAAACAAATCAAATCGCTAAGTGAGATTAGCTATTCGCAAGGCGACGAGGACGTAGACGCAAGTAGTTATGCAGCCCTTCTGGATGTAGTCCAGCCTGTCGGCGGGTTCTTTCCGATGTTTACGCCGCTTTTTGCTGTTTCCTCCATTTTGCCCAGCGGGCCTTCTGTGCGGCACGAATACGCGCCAAGGCGGCAGCAGACAACTTACGTTTCTTCACTGGGGCGGTTTTACCGGCCTGCCTGCCCTTCACTTTCGCCCAGCGTGCACGTTGAGCAGCGGCAATACGGGCTCGACCCGCCGCAGACATAGTTCTTCCTGTGCCAGTTTTGGCTCTCGCATTGAGGGCTGAGAGTGCGTTACCGACTTGTTCAAGTTGTGACTTCAAAAGGGAGCGTTCTTGTTCGAGTTGGCTCAGTACTGATATGAAATTTGTTGACATGTCGGGATTCTACAAAAAATCGTGCAAAAGACGAAAGCCTAAGCCGACTTTCTACGGAGCCAAGCTGTAGAACGATCTCCAGTAGACGGTTTTTCGTGCTCATCACGATGAAACGACAAGCACGTCAAACAGAAATTCTCGCCACACAGATCACAATGCTCGGTGTGAACTGAACAAAGAGACGTCCCACAGTCGTAGCACAGCGCTTTTGCAGGATGTCGGCAAGGAGTGCCTGTTGAGTCTTGCAGATTTCGTGCTGCTACGATTCCGCAAAGGAAGTAGTCCATTGCGCAGAAAAATATACCTGTCCCTGCCGAAAATTCCATCGCGCTGAAAAGCGTGAACAGCGCTCGAGAGGGAACGAACTCCCCGGTCTCAGAAAACACTTGTCGAATCGCCGAGTGTGAACGACCCCGCCGCATCGGCTCCCAGAGCGGAGGGTCACCGCCGCGCGGTATGTGTATATATTAAAGAGGAAGCGATTGCTCAAGCTGCTCGTCGTTCATATCGATGGTGAAGTCCACCCACCTGCGGCAGTTCAATGACTCGGCCCATTTCCGGCGGGTGGATGGCACGCGTTAGGGGAGCATCTTTGTCCAGTGACAAATGAGTTCGCGATCGTTCGTAATATTCGAAATAGGACTTTAGAGTGCGGTGCAGGCAGCGCTCGTTGCAGACGATGAAATGGTCCAGACATTCCCTTCGGATCGAGCCAATCAGGCGCTCGCAATAAGGATTTTGCCACGGGGAATGAGGAGCCGTGAGCACCTCTTGAATCCCCATCGAATGGACGGCTGCCGGGAACGGCTCGCCATAAATTCGGTCGCGATCGCGTAGCAAGTAGCGTGGCGCACTATCCCAGGGGAAGGCCTGGACCAGTTGCCGGGCCGTCCATTCTGCGGTGGGATGAGAGGTTACGCCAAAGTGAAGGAGCCGGCGGCGATCATGAGACAGAACCAGAAAAACGAAGAGCAGACGGAACGTCGCCGTGGGAACCACAAAGAAGTCGGTCGAGACCAGTTCCTTGGCATGATTTTCTAGGAAGGTCCTCCAGGTTTGCGAGGGTGGCTTGCGGTGGCGAACCATGTATTTGGCAACCGTCGCTTGCGCGAGGCGGATGCCGAGTTTCCGGAGTTCACCATGAAGGCGAGGTGCGCCCCAACGTGGATTAGCGGAACTCATTTTTTGGATCAGGTTTTGGACTTCGGTCGGCACCGACGGTCGACCATGACGAACTTTGCTTTTCCATTTCCAATACAGCCGAAAGCCTTGGCGGTGCCAAGCGATAACGGTCTCGGGTTTCATGATGCACAGGGCGGAGCGCCAATGGGGCCAAACTCTAGAGAGCCAGACCCAAACGAGTCGGTCGCAAGATCGCAATCGCAGACGACGGTTTTGGTGCACGCGCTGCAGCACAAGAAGCTGATGACGGAGTGCCAGGTTCTCCGCGTGCAGAGCGGCCCGAGTTTGAAGGCAGTGGCGAAGGGAGAAGAGCAGGGAAGCGAGGAGTACGAACATTCCATTGCACCCTACCACGCCTCGCCGCAAGTTCAATGCTCTCAATGAGCACGGATTTCTTGGTAGGGACAGCCGTCAATCGCTTCGATCGGACCGATTCGGAGACGATTCTTTAAGATCCTGCGCACCCTGACCTGGTGAAGGCCGATAGGATTGGGCCGGTCTGGAGAGCGGGTGGCGAAAACCCCCGTCAGTACTCGGCTCGGATCTGAGCGCGGATGCACCTTCAGAGTCTCTCGGCGCGCTTGGTGCAGCCACGTCAGAATGACGATCTCATCCCCAACCGCCAGGCCATCCAAGGCTTGCGCGGCGATTGGATACACTTCGAGCCACGCATCCGGAGCACCTTCCGAACCTTGCTTCGGCGCCTTGCTTCGCTCCTGGAGTTTCGAGCGGATCATTCCAATCGGGCGCAGCACAAAGGAATTCTTTTTCAGGGTTTTTCTTGTTCGCATTTGATTCATGCCGCGCTTGTGAGCCAACTCTCCATGGTATTCGAGTCAACCAGGCCTGCCTGCTGGAACTGAAGCCGGCCTCGCGAGAAGACCGCAAAATTCGGGATGCTGCGGACGTTGTACTGCGATGCAAGCGCTGGGAAACGTTCCGTGTCCACCTTCACCACGACTGCACGTCCGGCGAGGTCCCTCGCAACTTGCGCCACATAAGGTGCCGCCGTCCGGCATGGTCCGCACCAGGCAGCCCAGAAGTCGGTCAGAACCGGAACCCTGCTCTCGCGAATAATCTCGTTGAATTCCTCTTCGTTGACTTCAAGGGGCTCGCCAATTGCGGGTAGCTCCGCCTTGCAGGTACCACATTTTCCGACATCGGCAAGGTGCTTGGCCGGAATGCGATTGGACCTACCACACGCGGGGCAGTTTCGAATCAGCGGCATAGCGCTATTCTAGGCCAGTTCGTCGCGACTGCGCCTCGGGTAGAACAACCGTCGCATATGATTTAGGCTACGCCATGGCAGGGAAGTCATTAACTGCCTCCATACACTTTGGCAGCGGCAGCGAAATGGTGCGACCCGGTATCCTCGGGAAAGATGCTCGACGGCGAAGCAAATCTGGCCTCGCCTTCTCGATACTGATCCCTCTCCTCGCCGCAATTCTTCTCTTCATTGTGATTCACGCCAAACTGCGCGGCGAGCAACTTCCCGATTTCGTAATCTTCATCGAAACCGTGGGCTTCGTTGCTGTCATTTTGGCCGGCACCTGGTTCTTGTTTCGGGCATTGCGTGAGCACCGCGAGAGTGAAGATCGCTACCGCCAAATGGCTAACAATATCCAGGAAATCTTCTGGATGATTGATGCCGAGTCCAAAAAAGTCCTAGAGGTGAACGAAGCGTATCAAACGATAACCGGGCGAACGCGCAAGAGCCTGCTCGAGAACCCCACTTCCTATAATGAGGTGATCCATCCTGAAGACCGTGCCCACGTGCTCGGCAAACTTGACGAGGCGATTAAGAGTGGGAAGTTCGACGAGCGATTCCGCATCACGCTCCCAAATGGACGCATTCGCTGGGTGAGCGTGCATGGTTTCCCGGTCCGCGGTGCCGCTGGGAAAATCTGTCGCCTAGTTGGGACGGCTCAGGACATTACCGAACAGAAGCATGCAGAAGATGAAGTCACCAGGAATCTAACGATCGCGAAAGCGGCCAGAGCCGAAGCCGATGCACTCCGTAAGGCGACGCTGGCCCTAACGCAGGATCTTCATATGGATTCCGTCATGGAGGCACTGCTTGGCTCGCTGGCAGAGTTGGTCCCCTACACTCTAGCCCGTGTGATCGTCCCGGAAGGTGGTCCGCACCTGTTGGCACTGGGCGAAAGAGAAATCCCCGAGCCGCCGAAGACATTGCCGAAATATCATCCCGGGCATCCGCTGACTCTGGTCACCGATGACTGCCAATTTTTGAAAAAGGTATTGGAAGAAAAAAAGAGCGTGCTAATTCCCGACACAGACAAAGAGAAGGACTGGCAAACGTTCGAGGGACATACTCATTTGCGTTCATGGCTGTCGGTTCCCCTCAAGGCATCGGTACGAATACCTAGGTTTTCTCTCGATCGGCCACACGGATCCGAACCGATATACACCAGATCACCTCAGACGAGCGGAACTGCTGTCAATCGCTGCCGCCGCGGCGATTCAAAACGCCCGCCTTTACTCGACGGCTGACATGTATGCATCGGAACTTCAAAAACGCTTGGTGGATCTTCAGGAAGCGGAAACTGCCCTCGCCGAAGCACAGGGCGACGTACCGAGCCTCGGCGATAGGTTCGAGAAAGTCTTCCGCTCCAGCCCTATTCCGCTCTCGATAACAACTTTGAGAGAGGGACGCTTTGTTGATGTGAACGCGGCGTTCGAGCGCCGATACGGCTACTTAAGAGAAGAAGTTCTGGGCCGTACGGTTCACCACCTGCACATGTGGTGCGACCCGGCAGATCGGATGTTCATGACAGAGCAATTGCGACAAGGAGTCGCGGTGCGAAATAAGATCACATGGCTGCGCACAAAGTCTGGCGAGATTAAGCTCACCGCCTACTCAGCCGACAGAATCCACTTTGATGGGCAACCGTGTGTTCTCGCAGTGTCTGAAGATCTTCCGGAATTCGATCAGCGCAAGGCAAATTGACGCGTTTCCTGATCCTTTGCGTACGCAGCTTGGGTGGTGAACAGTAGTCGATCCTTCTTCGTCCAGGAAAGAAATTTGTAAGACATTCCGCAAGCGAAAGTTCTGTGGAACAGCAGTCACCATCAAGGCCCATCCGGACAGCAAAATTGCCCCCGTTTGACCGAAATTTCCTTTCGAACTAAAAATGCTCAAATCGCGCGCCTCGGGCCCACGGGCGCTATTCCGCCGACTTGCCATCACGCCGGCCACTTGTGCTCCAGGACCCAGCGCGTCTGTCGCGGACCACAAGGATCCCGCGACCACGAGGACTCCATGTCAACCCAGCCAAGCCCCACCAATACAACCGAAACATCAACGCAGAGCGGGCAGAAACTTGAGGGTCTGCTCGATATCCCGAGAGCCGCGAAGGTGTTAGGAATAAGCCCCAAGACGCTGCGCGATCACGTTCTTCACCGCCGCATCGATTACGTCAAGATCGGGGGCCGCGTGCTCTTCCGCCCGGATACGCTTTGGGACTTTATTGAGCGAAACACCATCCATGCCCTTCAGTAGCGTTGTCGATTAAAATGGCGATGCTCTGACTCTGGAAAGAAGGAGGAATGCGGATATACAAGCCGAACGGCACGAGCTTTTGGTACTACGAGTTCGTGCTCAATCGAAAGCGGTACCACAAAAGCACGAAGATGACGAATGAGCGTGAGGCTCTGAAGATCGCGAACGCGGCATTCACCGCGTTGGTGAAAGGCGAGGCGGGCATCGGGGGGCCCAAGCCCGTTCCGAGGCTGCGAGCCTTCCGTGAGGACTTTATCACCGCGGTCCGAGCGGAAAAGCCAGACAAGCCGAAAACCGTGCAGTTCTACACCTATTCGTTCGATTCGCTGTTGAAGTACGAGCCTCTCGCGGAGGCGCCTCTCAATAGCATCGACGAACGGCTCGTGCAGAGATTCACGGTTTGGGCGCTTGCGCGCAACTGCGAAACGGATCGGGGGCGTACCTGTAGCGTTGCCACGGTAAACCGCTGGCGGGCTACCTTGCGCAAAGCTCTTCGCATGGCACGTCGCTGGAAGGTTATCGAGACCCTGCCGGAGATCCCGCGACTGAAGGGCGAAAGAGAACGGTCATTCGTGTTCACGGAAGCACTTCGCAAGAAATATGACGAACTGGCGCCGGAGCCGCTCAATAGCTTTGTCCAGTTCTCATGCGAAATCGGCATCTGCGAGGGCGAGATCATCGACCTCGTCAAAGCTGATGTCCACATGACCGAGAAAGCTGATGAGTGGAGGCACTACGGTTATCTGCAAATCCGGAAAGGCAAGACCGAATTCCGCAAGCGCAGCCTGCCGATCACCGCTCGGGCCAAAGAAATCCTAACTGGGTGGATGGCGAAGTCGAAGTCTGATCTCGTAGTCACTCGGGAGGACCGCATCAGTCCAGTTTCAGCATTTACGTTGATCCAACAGCAAGAACGGATGCGGAAAGTGCTGAATTTGCCATGGGATGCGTGCGTCCATAGCGCACGTCATACCGCGCTAACGAACCTTGGTCTTACCGGCGTGGATCCGTTCACGCTCCAGCGGGCTGCTGGGCATGCCAACATCACGACGACCCGGAAGTACGTCCATCCGACGCCGCCGACGATGAAGGACGCGTTCCAGAAAAAGGTCCGAAATGAGCGGCGCGATCGGCGCGCTGCTCGCAAACGGGTGGCCAAGACGGCGGAGATTCCCGCAAATGAGGATCATCCGGCTACACGAGATACGATTCGGTGAGGTAAAAACTTGGGGACCCCCCTGACAAAACTTGGGGGATTTTCGGGGACTCAGGGCTACTTAGCGTTACTTTTTGCTACTGGCGGTGCAACGGGGAGAAAACGAAAAAAACTCAAACACCGCGAAAACACTGGGCTTGCAAGGGGTTAAGGTGGTGAGCGCGGAAGGAATCGAACCTTCAACCTACTGATTAAGAGTCAGTTGCTCTGCCAATTGAGCTACGCGCCCGGAGCGGGATGGATGGAGTTTTACAGGAGTCGCGCGAAGGACTCGCTTTTGTGGGTGCTGACTGTAAAGCTGCCACCCACGAAAGCAACATTCGCGCGACGACAAACGACTATAGTACCCCAGCTTTAGCGGCCCCTGCAACCGAGCCTCGACACCTCTGCATTGCGTTCGCGGGCCGGCCAACGAGACTCTTGCGCGGGGGAAATGCGAGAACAGCATTCGCAAACAGCATGCGAAATCACTGCGTCCCCATTTGGGACAACGATCCCGCAGAAAAGATTTTGCTGATCTTTATGGGCGCTGCTGCAGATCAGGGACAAGAGGACTGGACGCACCTGCTTCGGTTGCGCCAGGCGCCGGAGCTGTGGACAGCATCTCTTCTTCGATCTGCTTCAGGGGCATCCGCTCCAGGGTGCCGATGATCGCTGCCTCGTGTGCACGGGCCGGCAATGAGATGAAGCGCTGCTCCACGCAAAGCGCGTCAATTAAGCGTTGCTCGCGGAGGCTTAGCACCTGCTGGGGGATCCTATCGAAATGACGGAAGATCCAGACGAAATAAAGCCGTTGGAGAAATGTAAGCTGAATATAGCGGGGACCGATCGGTGTGATGATTTCCACCACGCCGTCGATCAGTTTGTCGATCCACATACCGGGCCTGCCTGGGATTTTGGAGCGCGTATCTCAGATGCACTTTAAGGGCCGCTCATTATTGCACCTTGTGTGATGCATTGGAAACTTAAATTTCCTTGTCGCGTGTTCAGAGTGCGGATTGTCTCAAAATGGTTCAAGTAGCTTGAAACAATGGAACAAAGCTGTGTTGGGGCAGCTCCTAACTGCATCAAGAATGGTGAATGGCGTTGGGTATTTGAAAGTTGTGGTGAAATCCGCGATCCCTAGGTCTAAAGGCTCTTTTTTACATTTCGAAAGGGCTCGTTTCGGCTGATTTATGAACATCTCCGTGCAGAATTCTCCCAATCTGAAATGGACACGATCCGCCGAGAGATAAGAGAAGGTAGTTGAGACCCCATGCCGGACGCTGAGCGAGGAGGCTAACTTGGTATTTCTGGCAAGACATCCAGTCGGTCGATGCGGGCAGCGACACCGAATTTGTTCTCGCCGTCTTCGACCCTTATGACGGATGCTTGGCAACAGGCCCACTGTTTTTCGCCAAGCCCCAGTTCGGCGGGAAGAATCAAGACAATTTCGAGCTTGCTTCCCTCGGCGATCTGCTGATCCGTATATAAGAAGATGCCGCTCGTGCTAAGGTCACGGGTCATGGCAGCATGCGCCTGCGGGGCGTCGTTGTTCTTGACCTTCGCCGGGACGCTCAGGGTGAGCCGGGTCTGGGTGCGCTTTTCATGCTTGTCCAACATGGGACAGAGAGACTACCACGAAGGCCGATTGATTGCGACTGAGGAAGAGCTACTTTCCGAAAACCGGACAAGCCTCAAATCATGCGCGGCTGGCTCCCGAGCTAACTGAACTGAGCCCACAACAATTTCTGGGAACGGAAACCAGTCCTAGATTGTGGACGGTTTTTGTGCTCGCGCCTCTGGAACGACAACGGCCTGCTCGATGGTGGGAACATTGGTCCCACGGAGGCGAGCTTCGACTTCATGCATTTTTGCGCTTTCGCCGCGCTCGTAATATGCCCGGGAAAGCAGCTGCATGGAGAAGGGATCGTCGCTGTCTTCTTCGAGCTGGGCGATGGCCTCATCCCACTTTTGCTGGGCTGCGAAAAGCGCTCCCGCCGCAGCGTGATAAGAGCTTTGCAGGATCGTGTCGCGGCTGCCGGTGGCCATCCTTTCAAGCTGCTGCAGGGACGCCTGGGCGAGCTCGGCTTTTCCCGCATGGGCTGCACGCACAGTGCGATAACGCAAAACACGGGACAGCTCCTCATCGCGATCCATCGGGGAGATGTCTTTGTTGTGTCCGAGCGTGTCTTCCGCAGCTTCGAGGTGCTTCAGGGCTGCAAAATCGTCGGTCTGATAAGCGGCCATCCGGCGGTGCGCTTCGCCTTCCTGAAGGTCGAGGCCCAGTTCATGAGCCTTCTGAGCGGTCTCGGCGAAGGCTTTGTCGGCTTCGGCCGGCTTGGCCTCGCGCACCCATGTGGTGGCGCGCTGCATCATGTAGTCGATGCGATCCCCGTCGTTGTGTGCCTGAGCAATCGCCTTGTCGTATTCCGCGCGTGCCTGGACTTCGTCGCCCATCAATGCATAGGTATCAGCCACACCGGCTTGAGACGACGTAAAATTCGGGTCCATCTTCAATGCCATGCGGTAATGCTTCAGGGACTCGTCGAAATGCCCAGCCATCCGCAAAAGTTCGCCATAGGAGTCCTGCGGATTGGGTTCGTTTGGCAGGACCGCGACATAGCGTTCCATGATGGCAAAGGCCTTTGCGAAGTCTCGATTTCTTGCGTACACGTAACCCAGATCGTTCAACGCAGCGGGATAGTTTTTGTCGAGAGCCAGAGCCTTTTCGAAGAGCCGCTGCTGCGCCTGACCGTCGCCGTTATCGAGCATCAGCCAGTTTCCCGCCAAATAGAGAAGATGCTTATCCTTTGGGAACATTGCCAACATGTCATTCATGGCTTGAATGCCGCCGATTGAGTTTCCCTCTTGCAGGTCGGCGATCCAGCGGATCATCAGTTGCTCACCCGGTGTGACCTTTGGCAGCAGAGCTTTCGCTTTTTCGCGGGCGTCCGAGACTTCGGCCGGATTACGGCTGTTGAAGGCGATCCACGCCCAGGCCACTGCAACGGACGGGTCTTCTTTAACTGCCGCGCGCCAATCCTCGTTGCATCGTTCGAGGTAGAGGTTCTCGTAGTCTTGCATGCCTTTTTCATAGAGCTCCCGCCCCTTGGCGGACCCGGCGGTCACGGGCATTGTTCGAGCGCCTGGTTTTACCTTCGTGACCTTTTCGGACGGGTTATCTTTCTGCGATTTGTCGTGGGCTGAGGCGCCCACCGCCACAACCAGGCAGACGGCAATCACTTTGAGGACGCGGCGATGCATGGCAGTTCTCTCGGGAAGAAAGTCTTCGGAAAATGGGGGGTTTCCGGCGTACGCCGCAAAGCGTAACACCGGCGGTAACCCTGTCCCAAGTGACTGAAGCCCTACGACGGTCGGGCGGACTCTGCAAATCCTGCAGGTGGAATGTATTGCAAAGATTTACAGTGCGAGAATAACTGTAAGGTAAGGCGGCCCAGCCAAAAAAATACCTCTCGCATCGACTAAGAAGTCGGTCTTTTGGAGAGAACCCGACAACGTTGGGGCAATGCCGATGCGAGAGGCAAGGTCCGTCATGTTTGGTAACGCTATCGTATCGGTATACGAGCCAAAACAAAATACAACAGAATCCGGAGGCATATCCCCCGATCGAAAGGCTGGGTGCGAAAGCTCGCTGCTGAACCGAGTCGTCCCTCGCGTTGTTTATGGAAGGAAAGAGCTTGGCTCTCAGCGGAACGCCAATATGGGTGGAAGTCTCTAAGACGCTTATTTAATAGACTATACGCCGTTCACTCGATTGCTCTCGTCCGCACCGACTTAAATAATGGTAGGGTGACGAAGAGAGTCATGCTCGTCGACGATAACCCGGCGATCCTGCGGGCGCTACACAAGGTCTTCGAACTGCATTGTGACTGGGCTGTTTGCGGCGAAGCAGCGAGTGGTCGGGAAGGGATCGAGAAGGCGAAGATTCTGAAACCGGATCTCATCGTTTTGGATGTGTCGATGCCGGAGATGAACGGACTGGAAGCTGCGCGGCTCCTTCACGGCATCATGCCCCAGGTGCCTCTTATTCTCTGTTCGCTGCACGCAGACGAAATTCTCGGAGGCGAAGCTAAGTCGGCAGGGGCTGTGGCTGTCGTTTCCAAAACACAGAACATGCAGACGCTGGTCAATAAAGCAAGTGAATTGTTACGCGCCAGTTGATGCTACGGTTGCCGCCAATCTGGGAATCTCAGTACGTCAGTTTTCAGCGAAAGTATGATATTGGAGGCCTCGCGAAGTGCGATGATCTCAATCTCTGCCCCGTTGCCTTGCGCCAAGTCTTGCAGACGGTTGAAAATCGCGGCCTCAGCTGCCGCCACCTTTTCTTGTAGTTTTTGCGGATCCTTTTCTTTGACAGCCTGGGAAAACGTTTGACTCCAAGCGTAAAGCTTGTGATCAGGGGTCAAGTTCGTTGCGATGCATCAAGTCTGCTCCTTCAACGGGCTCACTCGCGCCTTCATGAGTGAAATGGCGGAACCAGTGCGCTGAATTCCGAACGTTCCGTGCTTAGATAAGCGCGGCTCTCCTTCCATTGTCAATTCCAGGCTTTGCTAAATTTAAATGTTTTCAGGTTTCAGTTGACGGCGGAGGCGGATGGGTCCGACAAAGCGATCAGTTGCCCCAAAGGGTATTCTTTCTCGCTAAGCGGAACTTCTGGATTTGTGTTCACTATTGTAATCACTTCTCCGCTGATCGTTCCCCGCACAGTCAGACTCTGACTCTCAACGGCAATAACTCGATAGGTCTCATCAAACACCGCCATCGGGCCTCCTTTCCTTACGGAATTAGATGCGCCACGGGTGTCTCGAGTGCACTGTTTCGAACAGTCATTTCTACTATGGAAATGTGGGGAGTGGGGGCGCCGTCTTAGACGGACGAAGCACGGAAATCCAATGAAGGGGAAGGGTGTAAACAAATGCGTGAGAGAGCAAATTTTGCTCATTCGGATTCGACTCGCTGCGTAGATGGGCGAGCGTCAAATACGGGAATCCACGTAGATGGTCCATTCGATTAACCCCTAGTTCGCTGTGGGAATTCTTAATGCCATGGTAAACCCGTGAAAACGAAGTGACGAAGGGAATCGAGTGTTAACTGGAGAACAGAACCGTCATTTTTGGTCTTCGAACTGCTTTGATCGAGGGAACGCGATATTGATCGCTTGGGAGACATGCTATGAAGAAACCGATCCAATTGCTGTGGATAGCGGGTGCCCTTGCATTGAGCTTTTTCACAGCGCAAGTATTCGCGCAACAGTCGGATTCACAGTCAGGCCAACAGCCGCCCAGCCAGCAGCAGCCGAATCAGCAACCCGGGCAGCAGGGCCCGGGAGCACAGGGGTCGTCGCAACAATCTGACGTCCAGGTCTTCACCGGAGTGATCACCAAGGTAGGTGACAAGTACATGCTGCAGGATTCAGCGAACGGGACGTCGTACGACATCGACCAGCAGGAACTCGCCAAGAAATATGAGGGTCAGAAGGTGCGCATAAAAGGCACCCTGGATCCGGATGGCAAAACGATCCATGTGAAGTAACGGCGACCAGTAAATAGGGTTATCCGCAAGAAAAGTCCCGCTCCTGCGCGCAACAAGCCAGTGAGCGGGACTTGTGTTTTTTACGATCAGACGGTTGGGCGCCGTCATACCGCCATCGTGATTTCCTAGTCGCCGAGCCATTGCGCAACATCCCGCAGTGGCTCAATGAAATCGAAGATGATTTTGGCACTTGCCATCAAGGGAACGGCCAAGATCAGGCCGAGCGCGCCCCATATCCATCCCCAAAAAAGAAGAGAGAGGGCGACCGCGAGGGGATTCAATCGGAGCCGGCGACCGATTAACTTCGGATACAAAAGGTTCATGCCCAGGATGTGGAGAACAATGACCGTCGCGATTACGAGGGGCAACTGGCTCTTGGAAAGCGCTCCCATCCCAGCGGCGACTGGCGCGAAAAGTGCAAAGAACAAACCAAGATAAGGGATGAGACCGAGAAACGCGCTGATGATGCCGAGAAAATAAAAATAGGGAAGACCCACGTACCAGAAGACGACGGTGGATGCAGCAGCATTTAGGAGTCCAACGATGAAATTACCGACAATAAAGCTGCGTACCATTTCGGAGATGCGGCCGATAGTGCGATAAGCCGCGGGCCGTTGTTCGCTGGGAAAGATGTGTAGCGTGGCGGAGTGCACGTGAGACTTCCAGGACAGCATGAAATAGATCAGAAACGGGACGAATCCGGCGGCGAGGGCAAGGTCGCCATACTCCGTCGCACCGGAGGAGATGATCTTCGTGAGGCCCGGGGCCTCCTGGACTTCTACCGCGATTGGACGTTTGCCCTTGCGCTCAGGGATCATGGTGCGGGTGTTGGCCTCAAGTTTGTCGGCTTGGTCCTCGAGTTTTCGCAAATAGTCACGGATCGTGGTCGAGTACATGGGAAGCTCTTCCGCGAAATCGAGTGCGCGATTGTAGAAGAAGATTCCTGTCGCGAGGATGAGAGCGACGAAAATAGCGAGCGCGATGCCTGCGCCGAGAGCTCTTGGCACACGAATCTTCGCCAGCAAAACGACAATTGGATCGAGGGCGAAGGCGATCAGAATCGAACACAGAACGGTGACCAGGACGACCTTTAAAAGATAAATGAGGCCGATAGCCGCGGCTGTGGCGATGACAACCTGAGCCACCGCCGTAATCTTGATCGTTCCACGAAGTAATTCTGGGTCTTGCGACGGGCTGGCAACCTCGGGTGTTGCGGGCTCGGTGGGAACGACTCGGCGGAATCCGCGGGCAAGTAGTTGCATTGATCGAGTGGCTATGTTCGGACACGGAAAATGCGGCCGCTTCTGTACGAAGCAGCCGCATCTTCCGAACTCTTCGAGCTTCCTGCTAGGGCCTTACGTACAGGCCTAGGTGCGTGCACTACCTCGCGACAGGTGCATCACCACGCTCACGAGAAAAAGCACGACGAAAATGTAGAACAAAATCTTCGCGATCCCGGCGGCAGCGAATGCGATGCCTCCAAAACCCAAGAAGCCCGCCACCAGTGCGATCAGCAAGAAGACCAGCGCGTAATACAGCATAGTTCCTCCTAGTTCAATGGTGCGTCGTGAAAAGATTATGGTGCAGGGGCGTGTGACGCCATACGGAGAAGACCTCAATTCAAAACAGCCGTCGTTGTAGCGGGGAAGCATTAGGGAGCTAAATCCCAGAAAGACAACGACCTAAAAACGCTGCGAAAAGGCTACTTTGTGCCCGGTGAAGGTGATGACTGAGGTTGGGTGATGTCCGTGTGGATCTTGGGCAACATTGATTGGATCTCAGGATTCGACATGAACAGCTTCCAGATCAATCCCGACCGATAATTTTCCACCATGACTACGATAGGCGCCTCATCGAGACCCATGTAGATCGGGGAGAACCAATTGCGGCCAAGATTAAATGCATCGCGCGGACCGTAAACTCCCCACAAGCGATCTCCCAAATCCCGGTAGAAGTGCTTGAGAGCCGCCATTGATGCTTCCGGCGTATAGGGAAAAGACGCAAGCGCTCCTGTGGGAGTGATCGTGCCGTTGTCGCTCGTCAGAACAGGAGCGTGAACGGAATAGCCGAGATGATCATCGCTGGCGGTGAGGCCCCAATTGTCTGGCCCGTAGCCAATGTAGCGTCCCGGGTTTGCAACGCAATAAGCGAGGTTGATACGAGCCAGATTGCGGTTGTTTTCGAAGTAGTTAGTATAACGATCGGTAACGTCTTTCGGATCCAATCCCATGAACGAATATTGCGTAAAGAAGAGTGGACCTCCGGTTCCAACACCCACATCGAGTTTGATTCCGTAATACGTGTGACCATTCACATAGTGATCCCCGTCTGTTGTTCCAGACCAGCCACTTCGGTATGCGACTGCAGCCGGAGATTGTCCGGCCCATCCGCGGTAATACAGCGAGGGAGATACGGGATGAGTGGGTGACGCGATCGCCAGGAGATAGGCGATCATCGTTTCGTCGAAGCCGGTGAGCCGATGACTGATATACCAGGACCACCGAGGTGACCAGTGCCAGACCAGAGCGTCCTCTTGGGGCGTTGCCTGGTACCAGTCCCACTCCACCGATTCCCAGAGATGCGTAATCTTCGAGTGAAGGGATCGCTCAGCCGCGCTTTGGCCGTCGAAATATTGGCGAGCCGCGAGCAAGCCCTCCATGAGAAAAGCCGTCTCGACCAGGTCACCCGCGTCGTCGAACATTCCAAAGACGGGGACCCCTTCCGACGTTTCACCATCCAGAAAGTGGGGGAATGCCCCGTGGTATCGCGGTGCTTTGTCAAAGAAATTGACGATGGCAGTGAGTCGGCGGAGTCCTTGCTCACGGGTGATGAAGCCTCGGTCGATACCTACGATGATCGCCATAATTCCGAAGCCGGATGCTCCCGTCGCTACGATGCGACTGTTTCCTGGGATGTTCTCGAGCGGAACACCCGTTACGGGATGAGAGCCCTCCCAGTAGTAGCGAAAGCAAGCTTCTTGAAGCATCGTGAGGAGTTCATCATCGGAAAGCTGGTGAGTTGAGGCACTGGCTTCGTTGGAAAACCCGGACTCGTGGTAGGAGCGATCTACGCTCCGCACCATGTACGACGCCTGCTGATCAGACCGCCCGATGAAATCGATATAACGATTCATACCGGCGGCTTGAATTCCTATCGGGCGGAAACGCCGGTGTGTCAGCGATCGGTAGATGATGTAGCCTTGAAGATTTTCATCCGCAACCGGTTCCCAAGATAGATCTACATGCCGATCATAGCCTTTGGCCCGCACAGTTTTTGGGGGGGCGGGACGCGTCGATTCGTCCGCGGGAAGCGACGAGGCGCTGGAATCGTCGATTTTGATCTCGTCGATAAACAGCGTTCGAGGGACGTCGTCGGTCGAGCTCTGCGAGAAGTAAACGCCGTGCAGCCGATGAGGATCGAAGTCATAGACCGACGCGGTTGCAAAGAGCGAGAGCGACAGTTTGAACTGCGTCCAGTGCTTCGCGGGCAGGGAAGTGTTGCCGAGCTTGATGGGAATTGTGAAATCGTGAGACTCGTCCTCAAGCTGGATTAACGGCAGATCGGCGGCGGGGATGGCTTGAGGTGAATAGCACCATACGTAGAGGGTGTCACCTATGAAGTTGACGCGGCGATTGCGAATGTCCTGGATACGCACTTCTGCGTCCCAACTTCCGCCCGGCACCGAGCGCCACTGCAACCGGAGGGCATTGGGAGGAGTGTAGAAGATTTTCGTGTCAACAGGGATTTGGCCACTCTGCAACTGGAGCGTGCTGGGAAATACGGATCGTCCACCGCTGTAATAGTAGTAGTCGCTAGTGACACTATTGTCGAAAACGACGTGGTTGTAATAATCGGCCGCTGCGAATGCGTTTAATGACGCCGAGACTAGCAGCA
Organism: uncultured Acidobacteriota bacterium; assembly: GCA_963718505.1. Lineage (GTDB taxonomy): Bacteria > Acidobacteriota > Terriglobia > Terriglobales > Acidobacteriaceae > Gp1-AA133. The sequence continues at coordinate 27,616 of CAVQZP010000028.1, forward strand.
CTACAAAAAACCATACAAGACGATCGCGAACGCTTTTCAATGTGAGCTTTCGGGACGACGCCACCAAAGGCGTCCTGTCAGTGATCTGTCGTGCCATCGCTGTTGTTTAGCAGAATACCGCTCACAGATGCGTACGTGCATTGTGCAGTTGGGAACCACCTATCGACTCTTCCTACGGAACTTCGAGGTGACTGATCCGAAATCTTGGATTTTCAGAGCGAATAAACCATGGAGAAACCTTAATCGGGTGTTTTAGGGATTCGTCTACAGGGTTTACTCGTTGTCGTCAATGCTAAGACAGTGGTACTTCTGCAACGCGCCTATGGTCACGCAGCCTAACACCCGAGACAAAAGAACTCCAGCAGTCCCTTGTTACCCGCAGATGAGGCGCGCCCGCCATGTACGTGTTATCGATGCCGATTGCGTTCTGTCTTTTCATACGTTCCCGGAGGCAGTTCATAGAAATTAGTCTCCGGGCACGTTCCGCACCGAAGTGGAGGTTCTGCCATCGTGCGTACCACGTGTTCTCGGCAGGCGCGGCGCCGAAAATTCAGAACTGACGTCATTCATCAGGAGAGATTCAATGCGTAGTTCCAGCCTCCTTCGCCTCGTCGTGTTGACCGTCGCCATAATCTTCATAAGCACAATGGCACAAGCTCAATATCGAACGTCCATTCAGGGCGTGGTTACCGATCCCACGGGCGCAGTTGTTCCGGGCGCCACGCTTACGCTGACCAATCCCGCGACCGGCGAAAAACAGGTGCGAACGAGCAATGACGCCGGGGTATACAACTTCAACGCGCTGGCGGCCGCTCCCTTCCGCCTCGAAGTCGAAGCGAAAGGCTTCCAAAAAAAGATTCTCAACAACCTCCAACTGATTCCAGAGCAGGCTAACGCCATCGACGTTCAGTTGGACCTTGGAGACGTGGGTACGACGGTTAACGTCAACGCTTCGGAGTTACCCGCGCTCGATACCGAAACCGCCTCCGTCAACGGCGTCGTCTCCTCGAACCAGATCCAGCACATGCCCTCCTTCGGACGCGACGTCCTCAAACTCGCGCAGTTGGCTCCCGGCATGTCTGCCGACGGATCGCAATTCGGTGGAGGCCAAGAATCCAACCTTCCTGGGACTCAGAGTGCGCCCACGCCCTCGGGTGGATCGACCGGAATCTTTAGGACCGAAAACCTTGTCCAAGGTTATTCCAATGGAAACCAGGCTCAGAACAATGGTATTTCGATTGACGGTATCAGCACCACCAGCGCCGTCTGGGGCGGCTCTACCATCATCACGCCGTCGGAAGACTCCGTCGAAAACGTAAAGGTCCTGACGAACAGCTATGATACGGAGGATGGCCGCTTCAGCGGCGCACAACTGAAAATCACATCCAGAAGCGGAACCAATGACTTCCATGGGAGCCTGTTCTTCTTCACTCACCAACCGAACCTGAATGCCAATCAGCCGTTCTTCGGCACCGGCACTCACTCGGTGAGGGACAACAGCAAGTTCAATCAGTTCGGCGGCAGCGTCGGTGGCCCTATCTGGAAGAATAAAATTTTTGCATTCTTTGCCTATGAGACGGTGCGCCAGCCGAATACCAACCAGATCGGAAGTGGCTGGTACGATACTTCCCAATTCGGCTCCCTCGCGCCTTCTGGAAGCATCGCCGCAACTTACCTCGGTTTTCCGAAAAATGGCGTCGTTAACCTCGGCCTTGTCCCGAACACGACCTGCGCGAGCGCCGGCCTGACCGAAGGCGTGAACTGCGCCACGGTTTCAGGCGGGCTAAATCTCGGCACTCCTCTGACCGTCGGCTTGGGTAAGCAGGACCTCGGATGGACAAGTGTCACCAATCCCGGCTGCGGCGGGGCCGGCACGGGCTGCGGAACGGCGGGCAGTCCCTTCGGCACCACGCCCGATATTGCGAACTACATAACGTCGAACCCGACTACCTTCTCGGCCGCCCAGTACAATGGCCGGCTCGACGCCGATGTCACCGGCAAAGATCGCATCGGCTTTGCCATCTACTGGGTCCCCCTAACCAGGACAAACTTCAACGGCAACCGTGGCTACGACATCTTCCACCACGACCAAACGAATAACGCATTCTCCGCAATATGGAACCGCACGTTGTCGCCCACTCTTCTCAACGAGGCTCGTGGCAATGCTGCCGGTTGGCGCTACAACGAAATTAGCTCTAACCCGCAGTCTCCGGTTGGACTTCCCGTCGACAACATCGGTCAAATCGGCAGCATTACTCCAGCGCAATTCGGGCCGAGCGTTGGAGGCATCTACAATCAGTGGACATATAGCTTCAAAGACGTGGCCACAAAAATTATTGGGCGGCATACCCTTAAGTTCGGCGGTGAAGGTACTCGCCTCTCTTACCTTCAGGATCAGCCCTTCAATGGCGTGCCCCATTACAACTTCTTTAACTTGTGGGACTTCCTCAATGACGCCCCAAAAAACGAGTCTGGCAGCTTCGATCCCAATACCGGCATCCCAACCACGCTTCGACAGGATCAGCGAGAGAACATCCTCGGTTTCTTTGCCCAGGATGACGTCAAGGTCCGTCCCAATCTGACTTTAAATCTCGGCTTGCGCTGGTCCTACTTCGGTCCGCTCTACTCCAAACAGAACAACATGTTTCGCGCAATACCCGGCGCGGGGGCCAGCTACTTGACGGGCCTCGTCGTCAGGAAAGGTAATTCGTGGAATGCACAAAAGGGTAATTTCGGGCCGGAGATTGGTTTTGCCTGGAGCCCGAGTAAAGCCGACAACAGACTCGTCTTCCGCGGCGGTTATGGACTGAACTACAACCAGGAAGAACTCGCCATCTCCGCGAACATCAGCAACAACCCGGGCCTGGTCGTTTCTCCAGGATGGGACACGAATTCGCCAGCGACGATCAACCCCAACATTATCTATGCCGTCTCGAACAATCCGCACAACCTTTTCGGCTTTCCAGCCAACGGGAACATAATCTCTCCGCTCGGGCCAAATGGACTTCCTCAACCCGGGACACCGGGCTGCCCAGTCTCCTGCCCGGTTGGCGTTCAAATCTTTCCGGGCACGCTTCCCACGATGCGCGTCCATCACTACTCGTTCGATATGCAGTACGATCTGGGCCACAACTACGTGATGAGCTTGGGTTATCAGGGGAGTCTATCGCGCGACATCTTTTTCCACGAGAATCCGCTCGCGGTACCTGCGACCCTCGGCTACCCCTTCAATGCGCAGATCGGCGGAGGGGACAATTGGAATACTAACGGCCGTGGGAACTACAATGCCTTGATCGCGGAATTAAAACATCAGTTCTCGCACCAGTTCATGGCGGATGCTCAATACACTTGGTCCAAGAGTATGGATACCAGTTCCGCGCCCTATACGGAGCAACCGTACCCGTACGCCCTCAACCTCGATTATGGCCGCTCCGATTACAACATCAGCAATGCGTTCAAGTTATTCGGCATGTGGCAGCCTGTCTTCTTTCACGGGAGCCATGGCTGGATCGAAAAGATCGCAGGCGGCTGGTCGCTGAGCGGCATCTTTAACTGGCACTCCGGATTCCCTTGGACGCCCTTTGTGAGTGTTCAGAATGGAAGCCTCTATTGCGGACAATGCGGCTATGGACAGTTGCTACCTGCCGCCTCCTTGGGCGGCGCCGGCAGCAGCACCAGCAACAAGGCATTCGAACTCCCCAACAGTTCGAATTTTCCTTTGACCGCTACTCAGGGAAATGCCTCCGCGTATTTCTCAACGCCCACATATACCGCCTTTTCCGGAAGCGCATCCGGTACGGCGCTGCCTCAGTCTCCCGGCGTGACCCGCAACTCGCTCACTCTACCGGGATACAAGGACCTCGACCTTACGATCGCGAAGAGCTTCGGCCTACCGAAAGCGCCCGTTCTTGGAGAGAACGCAAGGTTAGAACTGCGCCTTGACGCCTACAATGTATTCAACAATCTGAACCTGAACCCTAATAACATTTCCAACAATATTGGCAACTCAAACTTCGGTACGATTTCCGCGGCGCTGGCGGCGCGCGTCCTCCAACTCGGCGCCCGGTTCAACTTCTAACACCGTGCTTTCGCCGACGTGCCATCGTATTTGCGCCCACTCGTTTTTGTGATCCGTCCACTGTTTCCGACGGACTAAGCTGCACGACTATCGGCAGAACGAGCGAAGAGAGGACGAGAAAGGTGGTCAGAGCGAAGAGCTTCAGTCAAAAGCTACTTTCTTTTTTTGTCGGCCGAAATCGGGGACATTACGATGGCGAACTTAAAGCCTGAAAATCTCGATCGATTCGACTGGCAAAAACCAGTTCGAGACGCTTCTCGAACTCGACCCCGAAAAGCTAAAAACAAAAAGTGGCCGCCGTCGAAGCAGCCATTTTTGAACGCCTGCAGTCGCTATCCGAGGGCAAGAGTACGCCCGAGGAACGCCAGGCTTTCGACGATGCGACGAAAGAGCAGTTCTCAAATTTCCGGATTGGCAAGCCGATTAGAGACCTAGCTGGTGAGCAGTTCCCGCGCCTTCTGAATGAGAGTCTCCATATTGTGAGCTTTGGACACAACCGCAGTTACGCCAGCGGCTGAGGCCTCTCTGTGCAGGACTTCATCGCTGTGTAGCGAACAGAGAATGACGGGCAAGTCGGGCATGGACCGATGTAGGATGCGCGACGCCTCGAGACCGTTCATGACAGGCATGGACAGGTCCAGAACAACCAGGTCGGGTCGTAGCTGTTCGGCTTTCTCCACTCCGTCGCGACCATCAACCGCTTCGCCGCAGACTGTCCATTGATCGTTAAATTCGAGGATTCTCCGCAGCGCGCCACGGATTGCAGGATTGTCGTCCACAACTAGAATCCGCTTGGGCACGGTCCAGCCATTATCGTGCTGGTATCAATGGAATCGCTATAGGGTCGAAACCGGATGGACATTCGACTTATTCGATGGTTCCTCTTCATCTACTCCGGGAAGCCCCAGATTTTTTTGGTCGGAGATATTTCCTCGCGTTTCAGGGAATCTACGCCGAGACCGGCACCGTCTTGAATAGGTTGATGAATGACTGCAGGTGAAGCGATAGAGCTCTAATCAGAACCAAATGAAATCGCGAACAAGCCGTCACTGCCTAAACCATGGTCGAACGAACCAACTTTCTGGCGCGTTTTGGACCAGTCAAGCGGAGTACTTTAAATTCTTCACGCCACATCCGGTGATAGTTGGTGAAGAACTCTTCGAGTTCGTTCGCGAATTCCTTGCCAAGATCATCGATCGATTTGATGCTGGCAAAACTGTGAGCATCTTTTTCTACCGCAATGATGCGATCGTTGCGTTCTCGGCTTTTCTTGTCGTACTGCTCCCCTTCAATCGCTCCGACGATCCGGCTCAGAAGCACGCAACCGGGAAATGCGGGTTCATCCATCAGCACTAAAACATCTGTGGGGTCGCCATCTGGAGCAAGCGTTGATGGAACAAAGCCGAAATCATAGGGAAACTCCATTCCTGCCGGCAGCACCTTCCTGAGCTCAAAAACCTGTTGGCTAGGGTTGAACGCGAATTTGTTTCGGCTGCCTTTCGGTGTTTCGATTACGACCCGGAGCAAGTCTTTATTGTCTTTGTCGAATGGTTTCAGACGTGAGGGGTCCGCAAGCGCTCGTTTCTTTCCCATGCAGCCCTCCATCGGCTGAATGGTGGATGCATCCGAGATAGAGAAGGTTTTGCCAGAATAGTCCTGCGGGTTGTTGCCGCTGTGGGCCGGCGAGCAAAAGGATAGAGGTTCCAGCGAAGCACGCGTATTACCGCAAAAACTCGATGGCATCCGCGGTGTCCTCAGCCTACATTTGCTCCAGACTTGGAGACGCTCAACTTGAGTTTGGAGTTTTCTCTATGCGAACCGCGAAAAACACCAAAAAGGCTACGAGAAGCATTCAGGCGGCCGGGAACGGGAAGAAGAGGCGTTGGGTGGCGAGCGTGAAAACGGACTCCACGCATCCGCCAGCCGGACTGTTCACGAAAAGTGCAACTGCTATCGCCCGATCTCTGGCATCCTCCGAGGTTTCTCCAAAAGGCCCGGCGTCCGGAATGAGGATGCTAAATTATTTCATCAATCGGGCGGGCAAGGGACTGAGCCGCAGACGACGGGCAGAATTGGAACGCGCGAAAGTGCTACTTTCAAAAAGAATCGAACACTCAAAAGCTCAGAGCAAGAGGTCTTAGGAAGGCCGCCCGATACGAATTCGGTCTTGAGCGCGGCATTTTGCACTTCATTTCTCGTCTAGTCTAAGCGCGTGGTCTTAGCCAGGGCAGATCCTCAGGCAAGTCCTGTATTGAATAGGGACTACGATCCGTTCTAGTTTTCGGTGGACTTACCGGCGCGAGCTAGTTTCTGCCCAAACTGGCGCCAACAAACCGCTAAAGAAGAGGAGACGCGAATGGCAGAAAAGGCCAGTACTACGCTTCCTGGGACGGTGGAGCAGATCATCCGATCGCCCTTCCCTAGCGAGCCTGACAAGGCGGAAATCGCCTTGGAGGGCGCTGATGAACTCTATAAAGAGATCCGCATCGAAAACACCCTACTAGACAGAAATGGCCAAGAAGTCAGTCTGAAAGAGGGTGCAGAGGTCGAAGTGACCATCGCGGCCGAGCACAAAGACACGGCCCCAAAGCCTAGGCCGTAGGGAAACCTGCCGAAGGTTCCCTTGCCGACTATAACCGTGCTGCATCCGAGCGGCACGGGATTTGTTTTGCTTGGGGCAAACCCCCTTGAAAGCGGCCAATACGCCGGTAAAGCGCACCTTCTACAGTGCGATCCCTATGGTTTGTCCTCCAAGCTGTGAATAGTCTAGAAGTAGTCTTACAGAGGAGGACTCGTGAAATCGACTTGGTTGTCCATGAGAAATATCGTTGGAACAGCTGGAATTCTCTTCGCTGCATACGTTCTGGCGAATGCCCTCCCAGATATGCGCCGGTACATCAGAATTTCGATGATGTGAACCCGGCCAGGGACAAGCGTGTATCTCATACGTGCCAGTCTTTAAGGTTCTACTGAGTCCACCCGATGGTTCGAAAAAGCTCTTCGGCATTTTGGAACGTGTCTCAGGAGTTGACGGTGCATGGTCCAGAGTTTGTCAGGCAAATTTGTGAACCATTGTCGGCTGAGAGTGACGATCGATGCAATGAGCTCATTTCGATGTTGCGAACCGCGCTCGAAGAGGACCGAGAAGAGCTTGGATGCGCCTAAAATACCTCGCTAACCGATATTTGCGAGGTTCCAGGCAGCATGGCGAGGAGAACAATGTCGATAGTGGACGACGAGACGGTCTCATTATTGTCCTCAAAGGAGTGTCTTCTTTAATCGCAATTTCGAAGGCTTGGCCGGAGCAAGAATTCGAAAGCTGATCTGCCATTTTGTCCCGATTTTTGGGCGTCCCGTTAGTGTACGTTCCGAACTTGCGGCGCTCGTGTGACTTTCCTGCAAACCCAAGCACTTAACCGCTGCATCTGACCCCCAACTACTGTGCCACATTGTGGAAGTTCGGAAGGGAGACGCTGATGCTGAGAAACTTCAGTTTTGCTTGTCTTATAGCCCTTGCATTGTGTGCTACCGCGTGGCCACAGGCACCCAGTTCCCGCGGAAATGGCGCGTCCCAGCAGAATGCGCAGCCGCAATCTGCCACTCCAGAGAACCACATGGGAACGCCTCGCCTTGCTCCTGGGAGCGTGATCCCGGTGCAGCTAACAAAAGGCATCGATGCCAAGAAAGCCAAAACGGGCGATCCGGTCGAAGCGAAGGTGACGATGGATCTCAAAACCGATAGCGGGGAAGTGCTTTTACCCAAGGACACCAAAGTTCTCGGGCACGTGACGGAGGCTCAGCCGCGATCTAAGGAACAGAAGGAGTCGCAGGTTGCCATCGCCTTCGACCACGCTGTTATGACGAGTGGTGGCAATATGCCATTGCCTCTTTCCATCCAGGCAGTGATTTCGTCCACCGTTGCCAATGGTGGTAGCAACAACAGTGCACCTAACGAAGGAACAGGCCCGTCGGCTTCCCAGCCGAGCAGTGGAGGCGTAGCGCCGACTACCGGTACGCGAGGTGGCATGGGCACCGGAACGCCGCCTCCACAAGCTCCAGGTCTGGGCGCGGGCTCGCCACCCGATTCATCCTCACAAACGGGCGGAAACACACATGAACCAATCACGGGGAAAACGGAAGGAGTCGTGGGTATCTCCAATCTAAAATTGGCACCGGCTGCGCAGCCAGCCCAAGGATCGGTGCTGACTTCGGAAAAGAATAACGTCAAGTTGGAGAGTGGTACGTTGATGCTTTTGAAGGTCAATCCATAGTGGCTTCGTAGAAGGTGGGAGCCGCGGGCGATAAAGCTCAAGCGATTCGCAGGGTGCGTTCGAGGCGTACGAGGTCCAAACGAACTATGAGCAATCGCGGGGATAAGATGCAAGAAGCCGTAGCTGCCACCTCTTCGGTGCCGGAGAAAATTCCTTCCGACCAGCACGCACTCTTCCGTGAGGTGCTGCAGTCCTTCGAAGAGGCAGGACAACAGTACGCCGTTGCGGGAGCCTTTGCTCTCCAGAAGCATACTGGCATCTTTCGATCGACCAAGGACCTCGACATTTTCTTGAGCCCTGATGCAGCGCGTGCCGCTCTCAAGAGCCTAGAAGACGCGGGATTTCGATGCGAGGTCTGCGATCCGATCTGGCTGGCGAAGGTACATCGTGACGGCTTCTTCGTGGATCTAATTACCGGCATGAGTAATGGCGTGATCACGGTGGACCAGTCATGGATTGATCGCGCACACCCCGCAAGTGTTCTTGGAGTGTCCACACGTGTGCTGGCGGCCGAAGAGTTGTTGGCTTCAAAGCTTTTTGTAACGCGCAGGGAACGATTCGACGGGGCCGATATTTCGCACGTCATCTATGCGACGCATGGAAAGCTGGAGTGGGCTCGAATTCTTGAATTAGCCGGTGAGCATTGGGAGTTGGTGCTTTGGAACCTGATACTCTTTCGCTACGTTTACCCTGCGCATAGCAAATTCGTGCCTCAATCTGTGTGGCGCGACCTTCTTACCAGGTTTTCAGAGCTAGTACTCAATTCACGGGAGGGTGGCGGAAAGTTTCGCGGTAGCCTGGTAGATGATGCCATGTTCGCCATCGACGTTGAAGAGTGGGGCCTCGAAAACCTTCTGCCTGAACACCAACAACGCCGAATGAAGATCGCGTGAGATGCATGAGGCTTGCAGCCACCGCCGATCTCCACTTTTCACCCTCCAATCAGGCGGCCCTTCGCGATCAACTGAGTAAAGTTCGCGACGAAGCCGACGTGCTGCTGCTTGCCGGCGACCTCACTAACTACGGGCAGCCGAGCGAAATGGATCCTCTGCTGAACGCGCTGGTTCGGATTCGCGTCCCAACGATTGCAGTTCTCGGTAATCACGACTACGAAAGCGGGCGAGAGCAGGAACTCATGCAGATGATGACTGCAGCAGGGATCAAGGTATTGGACGGGAGCGCTTACGAGCGGGACGGCATCGGCTTCGCCGGAACCAAGGGGTTTGTTGGAGGTTTTGGAAGAGGAGTATTGACCGCCTTCGGCGAGCCGGAGATCAAAGTGTTTGTGCGCGCCTCGATCGACGAGGCATTAAAGCTCGAGCGTGGGTTATCGCAGCTGAGGACACCAAAACGTGTCGTGGTGTTGCACTATTCGCCAATCGCTGAGACTGTACGTGGCGAGTTTCCCGAGATTGTGCCCTTCCTTGGAACATCGCGGCTGGCAGAAGTGATCGACCGCCACGGAGCTAACCTTGTGGTGCACGGCCACGCCCACAATGGAACGCTGGACGGGCAGACCATCGCTGGAATACCCGTGCACAACGTTGCGATCACACTATTACAACGACAACCAGAGCCAACGGCTTTTCGCGTCTTTGACATTTAATTTGTGAGCGATACTAGACTCCAACCTAGCGCACCTGGATCTCGTTCACGACCTGCTGAACATTCGGGACGTTCTGCGCTAGTTCTTCGGCAGTCTTCCGTGCGCCAGGAGTCTTCACCGAGCCTTTCAAAGTGAGGACACCGTTCTTCGCACTGCAACTGATGTGCTGCTTATCCAATCCCTTTGAGGTCAAACTGGCCTTGCAGTTGTTTTCGATCCCATCATCGAGATTCGACTCCACTTTTCGCGCCTGCCCTTCGTTCCCGACCGGCTCTACGCTGATTTCATTCGCGACAACGCGAGGACCAGCGTTTGCCTGAGCAATGCTCCCCGCGCGACTCTTCGCATCGTCGGAGTGCAAGGCGCCGCTAAGAGTGATCGTGTTCTTGGTGGAGTCTTCGCTTACGTTCACGTCTTTCAGGTCCGCTTGCTCGAGTGAGCTTTTGACAGAGTCTTTGTATGAGGCATTCGTCTTGTTGCAACCAATGCCGAGAGCTATTGTGCCAAGCAGCGTGATTCCAAAAATCGACAACATCAGCCTGGTCTTGCTTCTTGAGGTTAGTGAGTTCATTGATCCGCCCCTTTTGCAGGTTGCGACAGGCCGTTCCCAGCCCGCGCATGATTGGTCGCGCCGTTCAGTCTCGCGACGTTGCGATGCTACGGGGGTTGCGATGGACCGCACCATCGGTCGCTTACCTTAGAGATGTTGCCGGGTGGCTGTAATTACTACAAAGACGCGGGGGAAAATTGACGGCCCGCGGCAGCAATCCGGAAGCATGTGGCTTCACAGTACGTCGAGCCAGCGGGGGCCACATACCGTAGAGTGTTTTAGCGGGCCTATCTCTTCAATACGGCGAAGCGTGTAGTGGATGAGCGTAGATGCGGGGCGTGTGCATCACGTATATCCAGCAACTTAGGAACCCCAATACAAAAGGCACTGGATGGGAGCAGACGAAGGTAGGACCGATACTCGAGACTCAGGAATCAGGGTTTGAGACTGACACAGGTTCCGGAGGAGAGTGTGATGAACGACCATTCAACTGTTTCGAGGTGGTTGCTGAGTGCGGGTGTTGCGATCGCTCTGCTCGCGCCTTGTACCTGGGCGCAAAACGATCAGCCCGCAACAACGAGCCCGGGTTCGGACTCCACGGCGGCCAGGCAAGAAGGCCAAGTTGATAGCAAAGGGAAGGACAACACCGCGAAATTTGACACGAAGACCAAAGATGCGAACACCGACATCGTGAAGCGGATGAACAATGCCGCTGGTGTTCTCGACGAAATTATGGGGACGCCGGACAAGGGCATTCCGAAAGATATTCTGGCCGATGCAAAGTGCATTGCCGTCGTCCCTTCGATGATAAACATTGCTGTCGGAATCGGCGGACGGCATGGGAAGGGCGTTGCGACGTGCCGTACGACACATGGATGGAGCGCGCCTGCCCCCATCACGATCACCGGTGGAAGCTGGGGCCTGCAAATTGGAGGAGAGGCGACGGATCTGGTCATGCTTGTCATGAACCAGCGAGGAATGGATCACTTGCTTTCGAGCAAGTTCAAGATCGGCGCCGAGGCGTCCGGGGCGGCGGGTCCGGTTGGACGCCAGGTCGCCGGCGATACCGATTGGAAGATGAAAGCAGAAGTCTTGACTTATTCCAGGTCACGGGGCGCATTTGCGGGTATCGATTTGAATGGCGCTTCAATCAAGCAGGACAGGGACGAGACGGCATTACTGTATGACGGGAAAATGCTGCCGTTTCAAACGATCCTTTCTGGTCAGGTGGCGGCGCCCGCCAGCGCCAGCACCTTCCTGGCGACGGTTCGCAAGTACGCACGCGAGGTCGCGCAGGAAAAGCAAGGTGAGTAAGGGAGCTAAGAGACTAAAGTCGGCGTAGGTTGGGAGGTTTGTCGACGGCTCGCTTTTCAAACCAGATGGCAGCCGAGACAGACCTCTCTTTCTCGTAGAACTTCCTAGTAGAATTTCACCGCGCCTAGGACGCCGCCTTCGCCGGCAGTTCCGCATTCAGCAGCTTGAGTTTCGGTTCGTGGGCGATGGCTGCGAAGATCTCGCCAACGATTCGCTCGTCGATTTCTCCCGCCTTGTCCAGCACTACCGGGAAGCGAACTATGACTTCAATGGCTGAAGTCGTAAAGTGAATACGCACCCGGGGTTTTAACTCAGCTGCCGAAAATGAGGACAAACTCATCTCCATGCGTCGACGTTGGGAATCCAGACTGTCTCGATAATCGGAATAAGCCGTATCAATGGCCTTGTGCACGCGATCGCGGAGAGTGTGAAAGTCGCTGTCCGGAGCAAACTTGAGCACGAGTTCCCGCCAGCTAAAGTTAATTCCCGGAAGCTGCTTGAATAGTCCGGCTGTTGACTGAAAGACAACGGAATTGGAAAACGCGACCACTCGTCCGGTTGGCTCCGCGTCGGTCGCGCCGTCGCTCAATTCGAGCAGATGAAAGCGCACCAGGCCGATATCAACCACTTCACCACTGACTCCGCCCACCTGTACCCGGTCTCCAACTCGAATACCGTATTTTCCGATCAAAAAGAAATAGCCGACGATCGAAACGATCACATTCTGTAGCGCAACGGCAACACCAGCTGTGATGAGGCCCGCGAATGTTGCCACCGCACCGATCTCAGTGACAAAAGCAAAGATGAGAACGAGCGCGATGGCAATCCACAGAACAATTCGCCTCATCAGCAGGAACTGGTAACGGCGGCGCGGGTCGTGTACGTAACGGAAGATAGTACGGCGCCAAATCTCTCCGATGATCAGCACTACGCCGAGAGCGATCAATAAGCCGAAGACTCGGAGGAGCAGACTCTTGAGACGCTCCATGATTTCGGCTCCGACTTCGACCTGCCAGTTGTCGAGGCTGTTCTTATAAAGGCCGAGGAGTATGTTCTGCTTGGCCAGAGAAGCTACCGCGCCGGAAACCTGCCTGAACTCCGCGGTAAGAGCGTCGAGTTGCTGTTTTTCCTGCAGAAGGCCGCTTTGGTTACTCGTGTCGGCCTGCTGGGCGAGTTGATTCCCGCTCTGGATCAACTGTTTCAGACGGCTGACAAAAGGAGCATGCAACTGTGCCGAGTCATGTTGGAGCGCATCCGTCGAACGCAACTCGTTCGACAGCGAATTACGTTTGCTCGACAGACGGAAAACATCGGCGGCCAAAGCCCACATTCCGGAAGGCGGCGCCTTTATAGAAATGTCCGGTGTTTTCGTTTGCTGCTGCTGATCCGCCCCCGAAGTGTTCTCGACCGTGCCCATGCCGCTCGCTGCGGCGGGCACCGCATGGGCGAGCTCCTCGATTTGCGCTCGGAGGCTTGTTGCTCCGCCACCCGTTGCTGCACCGCTTGCGAACTCGAGCATGCCATGCAGGGCCTGCTGGCGAGCCTGGAAGAGTGCAAGCTCGCTTTGGGTTTCCGCAATCTGGTCCTGTAATTGTCCTCGCTTGGATGGAGGCGCGTGCTCCAGCTTCTGCTTCAGCACATCGACTTCAGACTGCGTTTGCTGCACCAGTTGATCGGCCGCAGCCGCGTTGGTCGCGAGACTCTGGTACTGCGAACCCGCACTGGTCGGATTACCCGATGTATTGATCCGGCTGCGTTTTGCAAGTTCTTCTTCGTGCTGTCGAGCGAAATCGAAGGCCAACCTCACGACTTGGGTAGCGGTGCGGCGATTATCGGCAACGAATCCGAGTTCGCTGGGTTCGGTGGCGATGTGCTGTTCCTGTTGTGTCTGCCGATACCAATCAACGGTCCGGCTCAGAAACTGCACAATTTCCGAAGAAGTGGGAGTCGACGGAGCCTGCTGTTGCGGGAGGGATGGCGTAGACGCTGCAATCAGAAGCAAAGCGCCAAGTGTTAAGACGGTACGCGGCACGTTCGAGCGTTCGTCTCGTCGACTCTCCGAGAAGGCCCACACAACCGCAATCTTACATGTCTTTCAGGTGGCTGGGGACGCTTTCAGGCCAATCAGCGGACTCCGCTCATCGTTTGCTTCGGCCGACATCGCGGGGACTCGTTCAACGGTTATCCCGAAGCTAGATGCCCCATCATGCAATGAAGCAAAAGCCTTAATACAGTTTGAAACTCACCTCTACGCTGATCTGCACGGCGACAGGACGCCCGTCTTTGGTGGCCGGATCAAAGCGCCACTGCTGGACCGCCTCAATGGCTTTTTGGTCAAGACCCATGCCGATCCCGCGTTGAACACGAATGTCACGCGGTTTCCCGTCGGGGCCGACGATCATCGCGAGAACACAGGTACCTTCAACCTTCGCCTTCCGAGCCTGATCGGTGTATTGCGGGTCGGGCGTTGAAAGCGGACGGGGAGCTAGTACTCCGCCGCCAACACGAAACACACCCCCGCCTATTCCACCGCCATGACCCTCGCCGACTCCGGGCCCCGCGCCTTTGCCGACGCCTCCGCCCGCTCCGGAGCCGATGCCCCCTCCTGATCCAGTCCCGTTAGTGAAAGCCGCAGTGGGAAGTGCTGGCGCAGCAGGATCACCTAGGTTTGGCATTTTGCTGGCAAGTTGAACAGTGGGTGGCGCCACGACGGTGGGCTCAGCAGTAAGTTTGGGATGTTCGTTGCGAACAACAATAGTCGGTGGCACAATCTGCTGCTCCATGCTGACTTTTGGCAGACGACCTTGGGGCGCCTCGATCTTGGCTCGTTCGCCACCACCACCACCACCGCCTGCTTCCTGTTTGGCCGGCGGCAGCATGTAAACATCTTTGGCAGGAGCAATCAACGTTACATGCTCGAGCGAAGATTTCGATGTTACAACCTCACGGGCAGTAAGAGATAAAACGACGGCCCCAATCACGGCGGCAATGTGTAGCACAACCGAGGCTTTTATGCTGCGTTTGCGCGAATCGACGTAGCCCCACGATCCTCCAGGCACAGGCGCTCGAAACAGAGTTGGAGGCGAGGTCGCTATGACCCGCGTCGTTGCAACTCGTTGAGGTGCCTGAAAAGTGCCAATCGGTACCGTTCGCGGGAACCCGCTATGCACCTTCACCTGCTCCATCGTTTGACCTCGTGGCCTGCACCTCCACTTCAGGTGCACTATGGAGAGTGTAAGGTGGCATCGATCACGAGCGCATCGAGTACACACCGTACTCTGCCCCTTGGCGATTTCGTAGGGGGCGCCCGGTATGAATCAATTTTCCTGTATGAAGTTTCTTGCGCAATTGGGATCAGGAACGTTGTTACCAAACGCCCTTGTCGTTTCCTGTCACACGAAAACTGACAAAGGCTGCGGTTGCAAGCAGAGGAAGCAGGCTGAGTCGCATCATTGCCCCCGGGTTGTGCTTCAAGCCGTTGCCGGCGAATTGTCGAAAAAAAAGATTGGCTGCCTGCGGGACGAGTGGCACTCGAACGAAGCTCTGGCCGAGGTAAGTCTTTTCTGCCGAGAACTGAGCTGCCGTCTGAACACTCTGTGGCAGCGTGATCGCACCGCCCCCATATTTCAGACCGTACTGTTGCACGACGATCAGCAACGTCGCCACCCCCTCCCAAACGGAAGCGGCCTCTGCGATCTCTTGAAGACGCTGGAAATCAAGCACTCCCCTGGTCATCAGGCCGAAGATGTTGACGATGTCCGTCAAGCGTATGTAATAGTGCCGATACATTCGCTGCAGCGTCGCGATAACGATCTTGTCTTCCGGAATGGGCACTGGAAACGAATACCGATCGTAGGTCACCCTTACGAGACGAGACAATACTCCAGCAGCCAGTGCTTTATGTTCGCCCGTCTGACCGAGACATCCGACATGGACTTCAACAAGCTCTGCAAGCCCGAGTATGCGAAAGTTAACTTTGTGGGCGAGCTTGTCACCCCAACTCGGTCTCTGCCTCACTGCATGAAATTCATTTTCGAAGATCTCGCATACCTCGGGCTGTTCCGCGTTGACCAATAAGTCGAGGTCGCTACCCGTGTCGGGCCAGTGATCCAGCGTTTTCATAACCGCGATTCGGTCACCGCGTTGCTCGAACCTGGTGACAATCTCATTGAGGCAGGTGAGGCATGTCCGCACCCGATCCTCTTCTTTCGCGAGCGCTACCTCAATGATTTCTGAAATGGCACGTTCCTGGGTTGTTTTACGTAAATGCGCTTGAAGGACTTCGAGAAGCCGCCGCAGGACCCTCTGTTTTTCGGCTTGGGCCAGCAAATCTTGGAACTGTTCTGGGCTTAGTTTCGAAACGTACTCCAAGTCTCGTGCGAACCAGATGCCTTCAAGAGACGTGCGATCCTGAGGCGCGACCAATAGCGTGCCAAGCGCGTCGAAAATCCTCGAGTTCGACAAATTAGCCGTCATCGGTTTCTAACTCTCAAGAGTGCGGAGTTGACAAAGCACCGCAACGGGCCACGCCATTTTCGATTTCGGTTCCTTCCTCGTAGTCGTTCCAGGTTGCGATCAACAAGAAGGGCATGGGATGCGCCGGGTCATCATTTTTCTCGAATACTCGTAGAGTATCTTCAAGCGTTTTACCGCAGCGCGTGTCGATGTGGCGATTCAGGCTCCAGGACGCCCGGGTATCATCGAATCCCGGCCATATCGTGCCGATCGCGATTTGGTCGGAATGTTTCGCCATCCTCTTGTAGAAAGCTTCAAGGTACTCCTCGCCCCACTCCTTTCCGTCGCCGGACCAACCTTCGGGTCCCGGGTGCACCCAGGCATACTGGCCGTCAAACGCAGTCGCGTACTGTGGAGGTGGTTCATCCTTATATATAAGGACTGGCGAAGCCTCCCAGCGGCTTACCATCTGGCGTACCTGGTTCCAATCCGTGCTGCCTCGTTTTGGGAAAATGAAAATCACAGGCCTGCCCTGATAGAGAAGGTACGCGTCCCGCCCAGGAGCCCCTGGGCCGATATAGCGCTTGTAAGCCATGTCAAATGCGTCAAGCGCATCTTCTGTCGCGTGCCCGTTGTTTTCCTCGGTTTCGTCGTACATCAGCGCGACGTGGAAGTGTTCCTGGCTCGCGATTTGCTGGATGATTGCGTAGCTTCGATCGAGGAAGGGGTGTCGCGAGCCATACCAATCCACGGCGAACGCATAAATCCCCAGATTTTTCGCCTGCCGAATCTGTCTGTGAATTACAGAGGGATCGTTGCTGGTGTAATCGATCCGAATGTGATCGGGATCGCCGAACCAGGGCTGGAAGGCGGCAACGACCTTAGGGCTTTTTTCATTGTGTGCCAGCTCTTGCAGGGACCGATCGCGCGCACGATGATCGCATGACCGCGGGACAGAACTTGCCCACAGCATAGTGCATAAAAGGATCCCTTGGTAGACTCTCATCGCGAAACTCTACGATGAGGTTTCTGGGCCGCAAGGTTGGTCAATCGGTCGGGCCCGCTCAGAATGTCTCATCCCCAACCGACTCCAGCGATCTCACATACCATCGGTCCGCGCCTGGAGTCATGAGCACAAGATACTTTCGCGGAGAGGCGGAAGAATAAATCATCTTCTGACCATCGAAGATCTGTACCTCTACCTGGGCACGATCCTCCAACTGTATCTCGCCTCCGTCGGCCGAATAAAAGACAGCCTTCACTTCATGCCCGCGATCCTCGTAATGAGTCCGAAGGCCACTCTTTCGTTGATCGGAAATGAGATGGGTCAGGCGGGCCTTTGCCTCGCCTGTGAAGTAATCATTGACCAAGTCTGTCCGATTTGTCTCGACACACGCTGCCATGTCCTGCCAGGCTTGCGCGTAATTGTGTGTGACCATCTCGCCGGTGCGTTGTTCGATGGCGCGTGGCGTGATTGACTCCGCATTGAGGATTACCTTGGGTAAGGACGCTGCCCTCACTTCGATAGATGTGTCGCGCAGATGAGCGACCAGAAGGCACGCGCTTGCGAACAAGGTGGACGCTAGGATCAACGGTTTCATGGCCGTCCTCCTACTTCCAATTCGTTTCCCAACGCTACTCCGCAGGCGACCGAGATACGGGCTCGGCCGGTCAGCTCAAATTGCGCCGTCGCTTTCTCCTTCTTGATTGGCGTATCGATCGTACTTCGACCGGCATTGTCAGTCTTTGTGAATGACACGATCGTTCCGTCGGGCAGAGGATTTCCCGCACAGTCACGGATGGCAGAGGTTTCAAGCTTCACGTAGCGTCCCGCGGGGACGGCCGTCATTCGCAGGCCGCAAGCGTCGGATGCGACCTGCTGGATGACGCGTGGCTCGGCTGTTTCGCCAATCGCGGCGATGATCTGAAGGCGCCCTTGTTTCGCGGTTGACCCCATTTCGAACCAAGTGATTCCGCGAGTTGTCTGGCCGGTACGGGTCATCGTGGGCCCATCCGGTAAAGAAACGTGAAAGTCGACCTTCGCCGACTTCAGTACGGTGTTGTGAAAGCGGTCGAATACGAATGTTGTTGCGTTGATGGCATTCCCGCTCGAAACGGGCACTCTTGATGGGTGAAGCAAGAAGCTGAGCCGCGCAGGCGCCGACGGCAACACCTGAAACGTCGTGTTCGCGCAAGGAGATCCACATGCGATTGCCTGGTACAAACCCGAAACTGCCACGTCGTTCCCGGAAATCGTGATCTCCTGGCCCAGTTGAATCGTTCGCTTGAGCGCCCGATTCGGTCCTACCAGATAGAACGTCGCAGACCCATGCCCGGTAGTTGCGATAGCGAAACCCGCGCCAGCTATGACTTTTGATGGCGCGCGAAGCTCGACCTCCTGTGCCCTCATCGAGAGCGCGAAGCCCCCGATCATCAAACACCATATGAGAAGAATTCTGCGCATAGGCCTAGACACTCGGCGCTGCGTAATGATTCACGACGACGTGATAGCTATGAACTCGCGTAGCAACGTCGGGAGGGATGTCGAGCGCAAACGGAACTGGGCCCTGTGGCATCAAAGCCTGGTCGACGTATCCGTCGGACACCCAGATCACCTTCCCACTCGAGTCATAAAACGCCCCAAGCACCTGCGCGATGTTCACGACTTGCCCGCTCTGGTTCAGCAGGGAACCCTTCAAAATCGAACGTCCCAGCGCATCCTTGATGATGTTTTGATTCTCGATGGCGACCACCGGATCTGCGCTCGCGGGCACAAGCAATGGCCGCGCATCCATGCGGACGCTTTTAACGTCTTGCAATCGGTATCCCGGAAAGTCGATGCGGTAAGGCGAGACCTGCTTCGGCAACAGGCTGTGCGCGATTGCGTCGAACGTGTCCTGCTGCGCCAATTGCGAACCGTCTGCCTTCAGCAAAGTGGCACTGACATTTAGATAAGCCGGAACCGTATCCTCGTTTTCGACTTCGCCCAGGATCACAATACCCGTGGGACGTTCCACTGCATTCATCGAGATGATGCGGACCTGCGGAGTGTCGACCGAACCCGCTCCCCAATCGTCGGACCTACGTCCGATGACGTCCCAGCGGAGGTAGTTCACGGGCAACACTTGCAGCGGAACATTGGCGAAGTTCGGTTTCGGCCAAACAACTCGCCAGACGCTTCCATCCTGCACGACGGAGAGATCCCGGACCTCATCGAGCGAACCAACAGCGCTCGACCAATTCATCCTCACGCGTATCGTTGCATGGCTCGCTTCAACGTGAACGGGCCAGATTTCGTAGGTCTGAAGAGAGGAGTATGTACGGAGGCTGCCATCGCTTCCCGCAACTTCGCGAACGAAGTCCGCTTGCTGCAAGTCATTGGCGTGATCCAGCAGAGCATACGCGTGATCCCAATTGTGAGCCTGAATATCAGCCATCAGCGCATGAACAGCCTCTTCCGGAGTCGCGGCAGACCGCTCTGCGCGAAGTTTCATGCCCCCAGCCTGTACCCAACCCGCTGCCAGCAGGACCGCTGTTGCGATGATGAGGGCTAGAGCGAAGATCGTCTTCACGACTGCACCTCATTCGCATACACGTGTTCATCCGCGTAGGAGGGCATAGTCACCAACTCCCCGCGCATACGGGCAGTTTCGGGAAGCAACAATGCAAAGAGAATCGCCAGGATGCTGCTGCCGATCGGGAGAATGCCCCAAAGCAGGCCTTCCCATGGAGCTGGCACCGTGTCGGAAACGATCTTTTTAGCGGGGGGAGCGTCGTCTTTCACCCAAGCTGTAATTGCACCGGAATCGTACGTTTCCACTTGCCGCCACCCGGAAAACACGAGCAGGGGATTGTAGTAAGGGTCGTGCACAAAAATGAACTTCAAGCCATAGCGATTGGCATGCAACAGCATCTCGCGCAGTGAGTCCATACCGGCCGTGCCGAAAAACTTTGCACTGGTCAGCTGGGCTGATCCGAAGCGAGTCATTTCCGGCAACAAGCGAGCAGAGTTGTATTCTCCGTCGACGCTGTTGGCGTTCGCGTACGTCGAGACTTTCGAGAGCGCATTGCCAAACCCGAGGGTGAGATATCGATATTGATCGTGGCCATCCCGGTTGAGGAAGTTAATGACCGCATCGACATTCAGGGAGCTGGTCGTGCGGAATGGGCTCCAAGTTAACCAGCCGAGGGTGAGTGAAAGCGTAAGAACGGCAGCTGTAGCCACTGCGAACGCGCCCGCCGCTCGGAATCGCTCCAGGATATCTTCCACGAGCAACCCGACGATCGGGAGCGCCAGCAGTGTCGCCCATAGCGTGAATCGCTCGAAGGTCAGAATCTCGAAAGCGCGACCAAAAATCAGCTTCGGTATGGGTGTGGTCCCACCCAAAGCGAGGATAAAAGCCACCCAAAACGCGAGGAGGAGTACACGGAGCCTCGGGACCGATGCCCCGCGAAAGATGATAAAAGGCAGAGCCAGGATCATCGCTCCATAGGGGATCACGAAGTAATTCACTCCATAGATCCAATGGACCAGGTAGTTCGCGCGGCTGGCGTGGGGAATCGGCATCTGCTCGATCGGGTGCCGGATAATCGCTATCCAGTAAGGAAGGAGGACTACGCCGACCCCGACAACGGTGAGGATCACGAAGCCGGCCGCGCGTGCCACGACTGCGGAGCCGCTGCGTCCTTCCGCACGCGCGTCTGTCCATGCAAGCCACAGCACCGGAGCCGCGAACAGAACCGACCCGAAAAGCAGCGTAACGTGGTGAGCCGAGGCGGCGGCCAAGGCCAGGACGATGCCTTTCAGGAAAGCTCTGCCCGAACCGAGACGCGACCATTCGTAGAAGTAGGGAAGAGCCAGCAGATACAACGGCGCCGACATCGTGGTCGGCAGTTGGCCTGCTGAATAAACTAGAAAGGAGACAGTACCCGCAAATACCGAAAGCAACGCCGCGAGGCTGGCCGCTCGCTCATCCACCCATAACCGCGCGAACCGCCACGTGCCTACGGCGAGCAAGATGATGGCCACCAGTTGGACGAGCATAAAGGCTTCGGTAAGGCCGACAAGATGCGAAAGTAGAGCGATCCACTGGTGCGTCAGCGGGGGGTAAGTAGTCTGGGAGAATCCGGCAAACCACTTCTCGTTCCAGGGATTGAACCAGTGCTGCGCATAGTGCGAAGCGAAAAACATGTGCAGGTTCGCGTCATAGGAGGTGGATGCGGGAAGTTCCATCAAGAGCAAGGGCCCATGAATGACCACTGCAACCAGGACGATCAAAGCGAGCGGAATCGGTTGCCGCAGATAGCTGCTACCTGAAGTCAATGCCTAGGGCTCCTCAAAATACGTTCCTCTGAAGCATTCCTTGGATTCCGGGGAGTACGGTAAAGGTTGGATCAAAAGTCGGGTCCGCGACCTGCCTCGGTCCAACCGCTCAGCGATATCGAAGCATCTGAAGGTCGCTGGACTACATGCTTCACGGGAGCGACTTGCGAGCTTTGTCCGAATCTCAGAAAAGCCCGAAAAGGCGAGTGTGCCTCTTGATGGCGGTGGTCGTAGGGGCCTGGGTCACCCTTTCGGGTCAGACATTCGAAGTTGGACCCCAAAGTAACAGCCCCTCGCACAACCAACCGGGGCAAAAGGCAAATCGGCGCCCGCAGTCCGCGGAGTCGGGCATGGGCTGGGGGACGAGCATCGAAGTTGCCCGCGAGGCGCGAGCTGCCCGCGAGGCGCTACAGAAGAATGACTATCGTGCAGCGACTTCGTATGCGTCGAGAGCTGCACGCTCTGCGCCGCAAAACGCTGACCTGTGGTTCTTATTCGGATACGCCGCGCGCATGTCGGGGGACTACTCCAGCTCCGTCGACGCGTACAAGCAAGGATTGCAAGGGCGTCCCTCCTCGATCGAGGGCCTGTCCGGGCTCGCCCAGACCTACGCGAAGATGGGGCGAAATCAGGAAGCCCAGGAAACATTGAAGGCGGTCATTGCCGCCAATCCGAAAAACGACGCCGACTTGCGCTTGGCCGGAGAACTGGCGCTGACCTCGGATCCGAAACTCGCCTTGACCTATTTGGAGCGAGCGGAGTCCATCCACCCTTCGGCTCGAAACGAGCTGCTGATGGCGCGTGCTTACGAGCGCACTGGTGACAAAGCTAGAGCCAAAGACCTGTTGGAACGCGCTCGCAAAACGGCGCCGCGGGATCCCGATGTTGCACGGGCGGTAGCATCCTATTATCGAGACTCAGGGCAATATGACCAGGCTATCGACACTTTAAAGTCGGTTCCTTCTAATGCCCCGTCGTATCTGGCTGAATTGGGCTACACCTACGAGCTAGCCGGCAAGAGAAACGAGGCCGCCGAGACACTCGTCAGAGCGGCGGATCTGGCTCCAAAACAGATCGATCTGCAGTTAAGCGCAGCACAAGCGTTGGTCAATGCGAAGCATTACGATCGCGCCGAGACACTGTTAAAGAGAGTTGAGTCAGCTGATCCAAACCAATATCGCATGCACGCGATTCGTGGAGCGATTAGTCATGCTCAGCACGACGACAAATCTGCGATTCACGAATACGAACTGGCGGTTGCGTCACTTCCTGCATCCGTGCCGGAAGGAGTGCTCTACCCAATCGCGTTGAGGCTTGACCTGGCACAACTGGACAGAGATGCAGGCAACACCGACAAATCGGTACGTGAAGCTGAGGAAGCGCGGGCGCTGCTGGAAAAGCTCGATGTTGGAGGCCCGGAGCGCCCGGAATTTCTTCGGCTGAAGGCTGCCAGTGAAGTGGATGCTGGCGATTACACACAAGCCGAGAAGGACCTGCACGAGGCTCTGGAACTCCAACCAGGCAACGTCAATCTCTTGCTAAACCAGGCCAACCTTTTCCGCAAAACGAAGCGGCCGGACGACGCCGCGAAAGTCTATCAACACGTTTTGTCGATCGATCCATCGAATGGTTCTGCGCTCGAGTCGCTTGGATATCTGTCACGCGAAACCGGGAACTCAGAAGCCGCCAGGAAATATTTCGAGCGATTGGCTCAGATTGATCCGAAAGACTTCGTTGCTTATTTGGCGATGGGGGATCTGTTTGCTGAGACCCGGCAATTTCCGCAGGCGCAAGCGAATTACGAGAAAGCGTACCGTCTTGTTCAAGACAACCCCGTGATCATCGCCCGCGGCATGAATGCGGCGCTGGAAGCTCATGAAGCACCAAAAGCCAAACAGTGGTTTGATCGAGCCACGGACTCCGAACGTTTGAATCCCGAGGTTATGCGGGAACAAGAGCGATACCTGACAATCACTGGGAATTACCAGGACTCTGCGAGGCTTGGCTATCAAGTGATCGAGAAGCTACCGCGTGATCCCGAGGCGCCTGTCTATTTGGGTTATGATCTCCTGTTCATGAACCGGTTTTCGGACGCAATGGCGATTGTGCAACGATTTGAGCCGTCGCTTCCAAAGGATAAGGACCTTCCTCTCATCGCTGGGTACGTCTACGCCCACGACCATCAATATTCGGAGGCTGTGAATGCATTCACGAGAGCGTTGGAGCGAGATCCTGAAATGTCTACCGGGTACATGAACCGTGGATACGTGCTGAATGACATGCGTCAGGCGTCGAGGGCAGAGCAAGACTTTCACAAAGCGCTCGAATTGAGACCAGATTACGGCGAAGCTCACTTGGGACTTGCGTATTCGCTGCTTCAACTTCGGCGTCCACAGTCGGCCCTCAAGGAGGCAGACGCCGCTGAGAAGACTCTCGGAGAATCGGGCAGTTTGCATCTCGCTCGCGCTGAGGCGTACCGCCAGAGGTCTATGTTCGCGAAAGCGGAGGGGGAGTATCAAAAAGCCATCAAGTTGCAGCCAAGTGAAGAGGGTATCTACCTTGCCCTCGCCGATACACAATACCGACAGCGCGAATACCAAGCATCGGCAGATACGCTGAATCAGGCCCTTAGTCTCGCCCCTGACGATTCGATGGTGAATGCACAACTGGCGCAGTCCTATGCAAAGCTTGGACGAAATGCGGACGCAACCAGCGCCATCGCCCGCGCCGAGCGTACAGGCGGGAGCGACTACCGCACTCTGTTGGCTACGGCCGGTGCGCTGATGGTCATGGGAGAACGCGATCAAGCAATGCAGCGGTACGGCCGAGCCCTCGACCTCTCGAATGCAGATCGATTGCACGTACGGTTGGCATTAGCCCGTTTCTTCGCGCAACAACATAAGAGTGTGGATGCACAACAGCAAGTCGCCCTCGCATTTGCGGAGGCGAGGGTATCTCAGCCGGACGTTGTTACTCCCGAAGACTATCTGGATGCGGCAGACATCATGTTATCGGTCAATCAATTCAGTCTTGCGCAACGCCTTTTTACTCGGGCGCAAGCGCTCGGGGCTGACGATCTTGCAGTGAGTACAGGGATGGCCAATGCCTCTCTTGCACTGGGTGAAACGCGCAACGCAGAAGCCGTCCTTACCAGTCTGCAGGATCCGGACTTGACCGAAGAGCAACAGAGCTACGCATATCTCGTTGCTCTCGGCAACGTCTACCGGCAGGAAGGGGACGAATATCGCGCGCTTTCTGCTTTTGCACGGGCGAACACCCTAGAGACCGACGATCCGGCCGCCAGAAATGCGGAGTTCGAACTGGCCGAGGAGGAAGGCAGGCAGGTCAACGGGAATATTGGAATCGGATCACATTTCCATGTGGCGCCGATATTCGAGGATGAAAACATCTATCAGTTGGATGCCCGTCTACGGTTCTTCCAAAATGGCGGGATACTCCTGCCACCTCCGCGCCACTCGGTGGAGACTTTTGCAGACGCTCGCTACTCTTTGCACTTTGGATCGTTCCCGGTGGTCAGCGGATTCGTCGGCGAGAGAAATGCATACGGAACGATTTCGATTCCGAGCCAGCTTCTGATCGAGAAACGAAATACTCTCGACACGATTTTCAACTTCGGGGTCAACCCGACCTTGCGTCTCGGGAATATTCGATTCACCTTAACGCCTGGTCTGCAGTTCACACTGCGTCGCGACACTCTCGATCCATTCGACATGAATCAGAATCTGTTTCGTCAGTTCCTCTATGTGGCGAGCAGTCCTATCGGGAATTGGCTGTCCTTCTCAGGAGACGTGATCCGCGAAGCCGGCCCATTTACTCAGCAGAATCTGCACTCTCGAGATTTTTCGGGAGAGATCAACTTTCGCGTGGGGCGGCCTTGGGGTAAGACCGCGTTCCTGACTGGATACAATGCTCGCGATCTTCTTTTCGGCCCGTCGGTTCACGAGTACTACACCACCAGCACTTACGCCGGCGTCGAACGAAGATTCGGAAACAACGTTACTGTTTCTGCCGCAGGAGAATACCTGCGCGCCTGGCGAGTGGAAGGGCAACAGTTTGCCATTGCGCAAACCCTCAGGCCCAGGGGCGGCGTCGATGCAAGAATCAATCAGCACTGGTCGGTGAGTGCGAGCGGGGCCTGGTCGAGGGGCGAGGCCTTCCATTCCTACGATAGCGTTGATGCGGGATTTCTCGTTTCGTATGTCCGTGAAACGCGGGCGGTCAGAAGAGATGGTGTGGAGAGCGCATCGGTCTCCTACCCGATGCGATTTTCGTTCGGCGTTCAGCAGCAAACCTTTTACGACTTTCCTGGACACCCCCATATGTCGGTCGTACCGGTTGTTAAGTTCACTCTGTTCTAGGGAAAAATGCAGCATAGCTTGCCCGCCTCCCATCTATTTGCATCGAAGGTTTTATCGCAGTGGAACTCTTGACATGTATGGACCTGGAACGCGCAGCGACGGCGGAGGCGGTTGGCACGGTCGAGGAGAGGTTGCACTCTGAGGATGCGGCGCGGGTCGTCCTGCGAACCCGGATGTTGCGCGGCAGTGCAATTCTGCTGGGCAGTACCGGACTTGTTAGCGCGACCAACCTTCTCTACAACATCGCGATTGCACGAGGCTTGGGACCTGCGGGCTTCGGGCATGCCACTGCGATCTACACGTTGCTCATGCTGTTATCGGCGGTTACCTTGGCCTTCCAGTTGGTTTGTTCAAAATTGGTGGCTAAAACGGCCGATCTCGCGGGCAAGGTGGCGATTTATCGAGATCTTCTCCGGCGCTCGTGGGTGACAGGCTTGGCGGTCGGAGCGATCATTGTTGTTGGCAGTTCCGCGATCACGCAATACCTGAATCTTCCCGCGGCCCGCGACGTCGTCTTGCTAGGCTGCGGCACAGCCATTTACGTGCCTCTCGGCACTCGGCGCGGTATGTTGCAAGGGATTTACGATTTCCCGCGCCTGGCAGTGAATTTCATCCTTGAAGCGCTCATCAAGATCGGCGGCGCCCTGATTTTCCTGCACTACGGGTTCGGCGTCACCGGTGTCATCGGTGCGGTCGTAATGTCCATTGCGATTGCGTACGTAACGGCGGCTCCGAGTGTAGACCTAGCCACCGAAGATCGTACACAAATTAAGGCGTCTTTTCGCGAAGGCATGCAGGCGACCGTATTCTTCTGCGGGCAGGTCATCATCAGCAACATGGATATCTTGCTGGTGAAGCACTATTTCGATCCGGCAGTGGCCGGCCTGTACGCAGTGGTGGCGCTGGTCGGCCGGGTGGTGTACATGTTCTCGTGGTCGGTGATCAGCAGCATGTTTCCGGTTTCGGCTGCCACATCCCATCAAAAGACAAGTCGCACCGTCTTAAAAAGCGCTCTAGGGCTTGTGACGGTGATGACCTCATTGTTCACGCTGGCCGCTTGGGTGGCCCCGACAGTACTTTGGAAGGCCGTTCTTGGTAAGACTTTCCTTGGTGCGATTCACGCGTCGTTCCCATCGCTGCTGGCGTCCTACAGTGCAATGACCAGCATTTACTCCGTCGCGGTCGTCCTGCTGACTTACGAAATGTCAAGACGGATCGCAAACGCAACCTGGATTCAACTCGCTTTCAGCGGCCTCCTCCCAGCGGGGATTGTGCTTTTTCATCAGTCTTTGCAGCAGGTAATTCTGGTGCAGCTTCTGCTGATGTTTGGTCTACTGCTGGCTGTGAGCGTGCCTCTTTGGCCGCAATTGTTCCCCCCGGAGGAACGAACGGACGGAGGAGTCCCTCCAACGGGGTTCTTGAAGATACGTCGCGTGGCCGAAGCCGAGGTAATTGCGGAATTTCTGAAGGCCGAGTTTTACCAGCCAGAATTCGATCCGTATCGCGACAGGTTTGGGGAAGTAGTTGCCGACGGTGATTTATCAAGCGAACGCAAGAATGCGATTCGCAAGACGCTGCTATTTCGTCGGCGCGGGAAACTGTGGCGCGAATTACCGCGCGACACCGAATGGTGGGAAATCGAGCTGCGGGAATCGGATCTGCCGCGGGTACGTGCTTTTCCTCGCAAGCAGTGGGCGAAGTTCGCTGAGGGCGACTTCTACCTGACGCGGATGGTTGCGCGAATTCAAGCGATTGTGGAGTCCAAGGATCAAAGCTGGTTTTCAGAGAAGATGCGCTCCGTGGCCGCAGACTTGCGCGGCAAAGGGGTACCGAAATCAGTGCTCTTGATTGGGGTAGACGAGAGTAGTCCGCTCACAATCATAGAGGGTAACCATCGAATGGCGGCCGCCATGCTCGTTTCCCCACAATTCGTGAATCAGCAGTTCCGGTTTTATTGTGGACTCTCCCCCAAGATGACCAGATGCTGCTGGTATCGGACGGATGTGCGCAGCCTCGCCCACTATGCCGCAAATATTCTTCGCTACATGTTTCACGACGTCGACTATTTTGTGCAGAAGAGTCTTCACAACGAAATGCCGAATTTGTAGCGGGAAGGTGGCCTTTTTAGGGCAACGTTCCTAGGGGTGAGGAGCTGGTATCGGTTCGACGCTCTCTGCCTGATACTTTGAACCATCGAATCGCGCACGAACGGTGACGTCGGTGCTCTCTTTGAGTTGATTGCGCGCAGCCGACGGAATGGAATCCAAACCAACGTCGAATGTGTTTTGTGACTCTGGTTCAACGAGCGTCATATATCCGTTCCGCAGGTCGATTGAGAGAATCCTGCCTGAGAACGTGAAGGTGCCTCCCGGTTGAGCAAGAACGTCGATCTTCTCGGCCAGGTTGGCGCCTTCCAATCCGGATTTGAATAGTACTTTCACAAGAGCGCCGCTCCGCAATTCTCCGACCGGCACCGTTTGTCCATTCGACCGGATGTCTGTGTTTCCCGTTATCTGAACGTTGAAGCCGTGGGAAGAGATCGCGTCTCGAACTCTCAATATCCTTTTGTCAGCCTCGTAAGCGGTGACCTGGCCCTGGGTTTCGCCCAATGGAGCACTCGTCGGGACTCGTATGGCCTTCGCAAAGACTTGTCCGTCATTGAGGATGGTGTCCGCATAAACCCGCATTCCCGCTCGGATGTCACGCATCGAGGCCGGCGTTTCCCCTTGTCTCACGCACGTACGCACATCGAAATTGACCGTCATATCGCGCCCACCGAACACACGCAAAGTCATTCTGTCTCGAACTGGGTCCAGTCGAGTGACGATTCCACCGATCAGTGAGACTTGGGTCTTGGGCAGCGGGGGAAGGTCCAATGCTGCGTCTGGGTTGGCGGATGTGGGTAACGGATCGCATGGGCGGCCGGGACGGGAGACGGTTTGTGCATCAGCTCCGACCATGAAGCTGCCTAGGCACACCACGATCCACGAAACACGACAGGGACGCATCCGCCAATCAGATGAAAGAGATATGGGGAAGGGTTGGTCGAAAAGATTGGGCAAACAGCAAGCCGCCACAATGCATCAAAGGTCCGGGTTAAGTTAAGTTCCAGACTAACTATGAGAAGTCGAGTGAAGCCAGGAATAGTGCGACTTGCACTCGTGGTACTGCTGGGCGGATTGGCGTTTGGCCAGCACGGGGATTTCCACGTGCCACTTCCCCGGAAAAGCCCCGAGACGCCTGTGCAGCAACTGAATCGTGAGGGCGTGAAGGAGCTAAAACGCGGACATGTCAACAAAGCAAAAGAACGATTCGTGAAGGCTTATCTTCTCGATCCAGACGACCCGTTCACTCTCAACAACCTTGGATACATATCGGAGCTCGAGGGGGACGCCGATCGAGCTCTGAAGTATTACCAACTCGCTGCCACGACGCCGACGGATGCGGTCATCGATGAGGCAAGCATGGCGGGACTTAAGGGTCAGCCGGTGAGTTCGGCGCTTCAATCCTCGGAGATTTCTGCTTATCAGCGGAATCGTGCGAATTTCCAGGCCATGGCTCTACTCGAGAAGGGACGGATCTTCGAGGCGGAAATGATCCTGAAGAGAGCGATCCAGTCGGACCCAAAGAATCCTTTTCTCCTCGACAGCCTGGGATACGTGATGGAGTCCGAAGGAGATTTACAGGGGGCCGTCCAGTACTACACGGAAGCGGCAGATCTTCATTCCGACGAGCGGGTGGTGTTGACTCCTCGTCGACGCTGGCGCGGGAAACCTATCAGCGAGATTGCAGAAAGCAATGCTGCCCTGGTGAGGGAAGCGATCTCCAAGGGTGAAGATACTGGATCTCAGGTCGCGCGACTCAATCTGCGTGGCGTGGCGGCACTCAACCACAACGACACAACGGATGCGCAGAAATACTTTTCCGATGCCTACAGACTCGATCCCTCGAATGCTTTCACACTTAACAACATTGGGTACATCGCCGAGCTTGTCGGCGATCGCGAGACTGCGGAGATGTATTACGACGCGGCGCGCACGGCGGTCGAGTCGAATGAAAAAGTCACATATGCGACCCGGCCGGATGCGGAGGGTCGACGGATGATGAACCTGGCCGGAGCGAACGAAGATGACGTAGACGCCAGCCTCAAGGCGATCCAGGCGAGGAAGCGTGGTGATCGACACCCGATTCAGTTGATGCTGCGAAACGGAAGCATCGCCCCTGTGGCAACCCGGCCGCCGCAGCAAGAACAGCAGCCGGGCGAGGTGCCTACGCCCCCGCTCCCGCCACCCCAGCTGCCGTATAGAGACACACCGCCCCACCAGCAGCCCTCACCCGGATCTCAGCCTCTCCCCAGCGATCAGTCGCCGCCCCCTCCCCCGACTGACCAATGAGTACCGCGATCGATCGGCGAATGCAGTGTTTTTCGTGTGCGTGTTGTAGTGGCAACTGATCGGAGGACGCGTTTCGTTATGAATCGTCTGCTCGTACGATGGATTTTGCTAGGTTCTTGTTTCTTTTCCCTGACCGTTCTGCTTGGATGCCAGGGCCTTGTAAAGAGCACTACACCGACACCAACACCCACTCCCACACCTACGGGAACCCTGCAAACGTCGGTGAACCACATCATTTTCCTGGCGCAGGAGAATCGTTCTTTTGATCACTATTTCGGCGCGATGCGGCAGTATTGGGCTGACTACGGATATTCCGATCAACAATTCGACGGCTTGCCTCAGTTTCCGACCAGTGCCGGCGGAACGCCGCCGTCGAATCCCGGATGTGACCCCGCATTCACGTTTCCTCCGAGCGACTGCACCGAAGATGCTCAGAGTCCGCCTGTGACTTCGTATCACCTGACGACGCAATGTGTCGAAAATCCAAGCCCTTCATGGAACGAGTCGCACGTAGATTTCAATCTCACCAATCCTGTTTCCGGAACCGCGACGCTGGACGGATTCGTATTCACCGCTGCACACGACTCACGGAACATTCAGCCACCGTTTCACGACGTTACTGGTCAGCGGGTGATGGGCTATTACGACGGCAGCGATCTGAACTATTACTACTTCATGGCATCAAATTTCGCCACTTCGGATCGATGGTTTTCGCCGGTCATGACACGCACGCCCCCCAACCGGATGTATCTCATAGCGGGTACATCCCAGGGACATGCGTATGAACTTGGTCCGACAAGCACTCTGCTGACGGCCCCTCTCATTTTCCAGGAGTTGCAGCAGGCAGGGGTTACGTGGAAGATCTATGTTCATCCGGGCCCGAATGGGTGCAGTACGCCAGCCTGCTTGTATCAGCTGAGCTACATTCAGAACTTCACGTATGGTCAGACGATTCTCAGCCAATTCCCGCAGAACATCGTCCCTGACACTCAATTCATCACCGACGCGCAGGGTGGATCTCTCCCGCAGGTCAGTTACATCGAGCCTGCATCGGATGTGGGCTTGGACGAGCATCCAGCCGATTACGACGCCACTCCTCCCTGCTGCAGTGTTCAAGCTGGGGCGAATTACGCATCTTCCTTAATCGGCGCGATGATGAATGGGCCATCATGGAAGGACTCCGTGTTCATCCTCACTTTCGACGAATTTGGTGGATTTTACGACCACGTCCCGCCCCAACCCGCTGTCAGTCCAGACGGAATTCCACCCTCAGATCTTCTCCCCGGAGATGTGTGCACCAAATCGTCAGGTCCTACTTGTGACTTCGTTTACACAGGCTATCGTCTTCCGCTGATCGTGGTGTCACCTTTTACGAAAAAGCACTACGTATCCCACACGGTTGCGGATAATACGGCGATTCTCAAGCTTATTGAGACCCGTTTCAATGTGCCGGCGCTCACCAAGCGAGATGCCGCGCAGATGGATATGACCGAATTCTTCGATTTCACGAATCCACCGTGGACAACTCCGCCGCAGGCACCGACCCAGAACACGTCTGGACCGTGCTACCTGGATCATCTACCGTGACGAGAGCATTTCCGAGAAGTACACGCCAGACCTCTGCCCCTCTTGGGGCGAGGACAGGCTTTCGGTTAGGACGCTAGCGTCGCAAAGCCTCGAAGCGGCCATGAAAAGTTCTGTCGGGAAAAAACGGCTGCCAGTTCAGCTATTTCGATTGTCGCCGTTAATCGGCCGCCAGGAGTTAAGCTTTTTCCCAAGCTGGCGGGCCGTCCAGCTTCGGCTTGGAGCCCAGCGACGAGAACGGCGTAACTTGGAGAACGCCTTGAGCATTGTGAGGCGTTGTTGCATATCGAAGGTCCTGATGTACTCACGAATAATCTGAGGCATGCTCATCTGCAGGGCAGCGCTGAAATTCTGGTGTGCCATCTCTTCGAGACGCTCAGGTGTGTGTAGCAAGAACAGTAGTTGCCGAGACAGTGAGTCCACATCATTCGGAGTGAAGAACTCCATCGAGACTTGCTCTTGCTCGGCAAGCTCAACAAAGTCAGTGATCTTTGGAGCGAGGATCGGTAAGCCATACTGGCATGCGAGGTGTGCGACTCCGCTTGACCCTGCAGAAGAAGTGTAGGGCAAGACTGTAAGGCTGGACGTGCGGAACAATTCCGGCAGTGTCTCCTCCGGAACGTAACCCATAAAACGTATCGCAGGATTCTCCTTTACCTGTTCCGCAATACTTTGAACGTACCCGTGCACCTTGGGATGGTCACCGCCGGCGATGATCAATTCTGCCATCGGGAAATCGCGCATAATTCTTGTGAACGCCGCCACTAGCAATTCCAGGCGCTTGTAGGTACCCCACTTGCCGAACGCAAGCACACGGTGGATAGGATCTCCGCGACGAGCGAAGTCCGGCGGTTCCGGGCGGCTTGCGAAGATGCCGTGATGCCGAACACTCACGGCGCCCCGCTTATACTTATCTCTCAATGTTTTATGGTATGCAGGAAGAAGGACCGATACAGAATTAGCCGATAGCAGAAGGTGCGTTGCCACGTGTCCGGCGACACTGTACAAGCCAGGCGACTTCACCCTTGCATCGGAGAGATCCACCGTCTCGAACAATTGGTGCAACGTCACGTGCGTGTAGCAGGAAAAGAGCCGCGTTAAGACCGGACTCGTCAGTCCAAAGAAGGCGGGTAGGGGCTTGCCACCGAAGCTGGCGAAGCCGAGGTTATACCACACGACATCAGGCTTCAGGCGTTGGATCGCGCGGACCAGCGAAACAGGATTTCCAAGCTGATTGAATCCCCAGCAGCGCACAACCGAAAACTGGTGCAACTCCGGGAGAGGCCCTGTTAGAGTGTCGCCCAGCACGGTGAGATCGATGCCCGGCTGTTGCCGCAGTTCCTCGGCGATGTGGAATCCGTATTCATTCAGGGCCTGACGACTCGGTGGAAATGCAGTGACCAGCGCAATCTTCATTATTGTGGGCTCGGTCTGAGAAAGAGATCCCTCGACAGTTTTCCAAGCAGGTGCAGATAGTGAAATGCGACTCCTAGATTCGCTTTGCTCTTTCCTGCGTAACGGCGTCCGAAATGAATTGGAATCTCCCGAGCCGATCGAATGCGGCCCCGGACCAAGATCTCCAGAAGCAGCTTGAAACCTTTCGATTCGAACTCGATTCCATCGACCGACTCCCGCCGCACGACGAAGAATCCTGACATTGGGTCCTTAATGCGTACGCCTTTGCGCTGCAAAGGAAGGGTAGCCCAGGTGCTGGCGCGAGAGATGGCGACGCGTAGGGGATTCCAATCGGCGACACCGTCCTTGGTGACATATCTGCTGCCGATTGCGATGTCATTGCCCTCATCGATCGATTCGAGGAGCAGTGGCAGGATGTCAGGTGGGTGCTGCAGATCGGCGTCGATCACGCCCAGCACTTCCCCGGATGAATGATTCCAGCCGTGCAAAACTGCCCCCGCCAACCCGCGTTCTTCCCGGCGGCAAAGCAGACTCACACGGGGATCGAGTTCTGCATATCGCTGAACAATGTCCGGTGTTCCATCCTCGCTGCCATCGTCGACCACGACGATTTCGTAGGGGCGGTTTAGTGGGTCGAGCACTCGCTGTACTTCTTTTAAGAGTCTCTCGATATTTCCTGCTTCATTGAGGGTCGGTACGGCCAGCACAAACTTCTCACCACAACTTGTCGACATCCAGGCATCTCCAACATCCAAAGTGACGCTGTGATGAATCGCCATCTGTTGGAAGTTGCCTGCATTTAATTACTAAGTATTTTGTTCTCCTCCATCTACGGGAAAGTACGGAGTCGGATTGCACTCCGCATCATCCTGATTTTTTGACTGTCGTTGAGATGCAAGCAAGCTCTCGAGAATTCTGTGCTGAACGTCTTCCACAGTTCCATTGGGGATAACCATCAATTGAGGAACGAAGTCGCGCAATCTAAGAAACGCACGTCGATATTCGTGCATGAATTCGAGTGGGTACTCAGGCTTGCGACGGAATGCTTCGTCCGGTGAGGCATCAAGAATGAATGCGAGATACGGCGTGGGCGCAAGGGCAATCAAGGCACGGTTATAGAGGCGTGTGTACCAATGACGCGGTGCGATCTGCACGAGAAGGTCGTACACGTATCGGTCGAAGATAATGAAGTCCACGCTGGTCGCGCGTAGTTTTCTGACCACGAGTCGCAACCGAAGAGTATCGAGCAAATAAAACATCGCGCGAATCAGCGTCAGATACCAAGCGCGAACATTCTTGTCGTTTCTTAACGAGATGGGTTGAGATGGATCAGGAGCCGTCGAGATAACGCGGGCACTGACGTCAGTTCTTAATTGAGGAAAAACAGCAACGTCCTCCCAGAACGCGGCGCGGGCGATTCGATACCCTTTCTTCTGCAGATGCCATGCCGCAAATTCGATTTGCGTGGTTTTCCCCGCGCCGTCGATTCCTGAAAAAGTAACTACCTGAGCAGCTTCTGTCATTCCCCAGACTCTGTTGTCCGTTCGGGTCCCACTTGTTTAGGGCGCGCCAGGTGGCCGCGCTGGACTACTCTTCGACAAAGCAATGACTGAACCGACAGCTACGGCGGCCCCGGCTATTAATCCCGCCTTAATCAGGAGAGATCGCCTTTGCTTTTGTTTGGTCGGGGCAATCGCCGCTCCTATCGGGCGAGAAGCAGGGGCGCCTCTCACTGTGGGTGCCTTTGCGCCAGCTGCGCCCGAGGGCACCGGGTTCGGATTTTGTTGTTGTGCGGACTGCTGTTGGCTTTGCTGAGCTGACGCAGCAGGCGCTGGAGCATCCGGTAATTCACCGCTGACCGAAGTAATCGCAGAATTGTTGTTGGTCGAATTCGAAGTAGCCGGTTGCGTGTTGTGTTCATCCACAACTCTCGATGGACCATTCGGATCCTTATCGCCCTGCTGGAACGGCTCTGCAAAGACCAAAGTCGTCGCCGATAAGACGAAAACCAGCGATCGGCGCCAAACACGACGAATCGCAGTGTTCATCGACGTTACACCTCCATGGACGGAACTCGAACAAGTTATGCGGCCAAATGTCGGCCATCGTTTAGATCCTCGGAGCCGAAACGCGAAGCGTCGATGCCCACAGCTTCCGAGATCGAAGGAAAGACATTTACAACCGACGTCAATTGCGTCAATTCAAGGATTACGGCAGCTTCCGGAGATGCCCCGGCCACCGATACGCGACCTTCCGACTTTTCCATCTGTTCTGCGCAACTGAGCAAAAGGTCGAGCACTTCCGAAGTGAGTTTGCGCGATGGAAGATCCACAATCAGTTGGGGCCGATAAGACTCGCGGGCCAGTTGCTTGACTTCAGCGAGGAATTCTCGGCGTTCCCGCTTGGCGCGACCATCTGGAAGTTGTTTCACGACAACCATTCCGTTCGAGATCATTGGCCGTTTGCCTCGACTTGGGTCGATGCGCGCTCGACGGCATCGGGAACAATCGGCACCTGCACACAAAACGAAGTCTCGCCCAACGATCGATTCCGGATGACCGATGGCGTCGACGAAGGTATGGAGATGGGTTTCTTTCGTCCAGACAGGCCAAGAGGACCGAGGTCAACCGAAATGCCCCGATCGAGATTCTCAAGACGTGTCCCGTCGATGATCGAATTCCGGACGCAGAGGCCCGGCGCCAAATATGTATTCGGCAAAACGCTGGCATGGTCCAGAGTGGTTCCGATATCGATATCGCAATTGTGCTCGACTGAGGAGCCGCCTCGAAGAACGACCCCTGGGTTGAGTCTGGTGTACGCCCCCACATAGCACGAGCCTTCCAGGCGGACAGAAGGGTCAACATGCGCAGCTGGGTGTATCCAGACGTTCCTCTCGGCTTCGAGGCCATTCGGCTTAACGTCGCACCTGCCTTCAAGAGCATCCTCGACCAACTTCCTGTAGGCGCTGGGAGAAGAGAGACGCACCGAGTAACCCAGAAAGTCATAACGAGTCGACGGGCCGGCTGGTCCCAGCTTGTGGGTCTCGAAATTGCTGTTCAGGATGATCTGCCTATCAAGCAAGCTGATTCCAAGAGGGCCCAGCGGATCGAAAACTCTAGTAATTCGGTGTTGTCCCTCGTGATGGAAGCGAACAACGTCCAAAAGGTCGACGTCTGAATATGACCCGACCAGGATCAAGAGAATCTGGTCGACTCCCTTTTTAGCCCAATCGATCATCGTATGAAGGCGATCTGAACCGAGTAGATCGCTATCGACCACAGACAGAAGATTGATGCCTAAACCCTGAACTCGCTCCACCCAACGATCCAGCACAGTCTTCCCCAGGACTGGCAATGTGGAGTTGTCGATCTGTTGAGTGCCATCACTGCCTTGCGTTACAACGAGAGCTCCCAGTTCCACGAGATTCCCCTTTTAGACCGTTGTTGCCGCTAAACCCTGAATAGACCCGAGACCCAGACTCGCGTTTTCTGTGAGCACATCCGCATCCGGTGAAAGTGAGGCCTCTTTCTTCGCAAAAGCACGGCTCGTCGTTATCTGGCACCACCGCTTCTGATGGTTCATGCTCTCCCGCATATGCATGGTTTCGCGCATCCTTCGTGCAAGATGACGTCGAGACACCAGGCATTCTCGAATTCGCTGCTTTGCTTTGTGAAGCTGCGATTTGGAGTTACCGACGGTGCAATGCAGAATCTTTGCAATCTCGCGATGGCCGTAGCCGTCGAATTCGTGCAGCTCAAAGATTGTCCTGTATCCGAATGGCAGAGCTTCGAGCGCCCGTTTCAGAGCGATCCGATCGAGAGAGTAGTTCAGACGTTGATCCTGGCGGCCTAGCTCGCGTTTCCCTGTTTCAACATCTCCGGATCCGTCGAGAGACGACTGGACAGTTACCCTCTTCCGAAAATGCATGAGTGCCGTATTCACGGCCACGCGGTGTAGCCATGTCGAAAGAGCAGACTCACCGCGAAATGTGTTGAGCTTGCGAAAGGCCTGAATGAAGGCTTCTTGCGTGAGATCGTCAGCATCGGCGGGGTTGTTCGTCATGCGAAGACACACGGCGTAGACCCGGCCCCGATGAAGTTGGAATAACGCTGCAAACGCATCGGCATCGCCGGCGATTGCCCGCTTGACTAGTGCAGTTTCAGATTCCGTAATAACGAGATGGAGCGGTGTACGTGGTTCGGAGGGTGCGGGCCTTGCGTCGCCGTTTTCCATGCCCTGACAGTACGTCCTCAAGGCAGTGTGGAGTATCAGGATCGGGCCGTATTCGGATTGGTGCTTTCCTGTAACAATTTCGTTGCCACAAGGGTGAAAAACTGTACACACGCGCAGACGAATTGCACTACGAATGAGGGAGGCGGAATCTACATGCTTCGCTGGATTGCGAGAAAACGGTGAAGCGCTACGATTTGGGCGGTGAACCTTTAGGACTCCACAGATACTCCACTCAGTTCTCCAGCCAGACCGGGCACGGGCCGTCGAAAAATTGTTCGTCGGCTCGCGCCTCCCGCCTCTTGAAAGAGCCTCTTTTCAAATTGCCAACAGGTAGAGCCTGCGCACTTTAGGTCGTGAAAGCGAAGAATCGAGAATCAAAGATCACGCCTCCCTCGCGGCCTGTGGTCCGCGACTCGTTCAATTTTTTGTTCGCTGTTGGCCTGGGTAGAATCGCGCCACACTTCGCGGCCAAATTTCGCACGCCCAAATCTAGTAAAGTTGAGCGCCGTCGTGGCCAACGGGTGGTTTCGAAGCGGCGCGACGAGCGCTTTATTCTCGCGCGCACCGATGGTATTAAAACCTTCGAGTTTTCAATTGTGACATCCTTGCTTGTGAATCGATTTCTCCGTCACTAGAATCGCGGAAAACCTGCACAATCTGCGCCTTCCACTTCGTTTCAATCGAGTGGCAGGAGAGGTCTGTTCCCATGAAGTTGTATGCAATTTTCCTGACGCTGGGTGTGGCGATACCGGCGTCCTCCCAAGTGTCCGTTACGGCGCCGGCCAATAACAGCAACGTCGCCACCACAGTTCAATTCGTGGCCACCGCAAATACCAGCTGCAGCAAGGGAGTTTCAGCGCTGGGCATTTACACTGCGCCCAATGTCCTTGCGTACACGATAAACGGCGATAAACTCAATGCCGAACTCACGCTCAGTCCGGGCACGTATAACACTGTTGTTCAGGGATGGGACAACTGCGGGGGCGTCGAGAAAACGGCAGTCACGATTTTCGTCAAGGGCAACGCACCTGAAGTCCAGGTCATGGCCCCCGCCAATAATGCCACAGTGAGCACTCAAGTACAGTACGTAGCCACTGCCACAACCAGCTGTTCCAAGGGCGTTGCATCGATGGGAATCTACACCTCACCCGGCGTCCTTGCTTACACGGTGGCAGGAGCCAGCCTCAATACGACGCTGACTCTGAATCCGGGTGCCTACAATACGGTCGTACAAGAGTGGGATCAGTGTGGAGGTGCCGCCAAGACTCCCGTCACTATCAATGTCGGTGGTTCTCAATCTGGAAG
Organism: uncultured Acidobacteriota bacterium; assembly: GCA_963718505.1. GTDB lineage: Bacteria > Acidobacteriota > Terriglobia > Terriglobales > Acidobacteriaceae > Gp1-AA133. The sequence goes on from CAVQZP010000028.1 coordinate 66,524, forward strand.
CGGTGGCGTGCATGTTTTGGCCCCGGTGAATAACGCGACCGTCAGCCCCACGGTCCAGTTTGTCGCGACAGCAACGACCAGCTGTTCCAAAGGTATTGCGGCGATGGGGATCTATCCGTCGCCGGGTGTGCTGGCCTATAAAAGTAATGGCGCCAGTCTGAATGCGAACATAACGCTCGCCAAGGGGACATATCACACTGTAGTTCAGGAGTGGGACAATTGCGGTGGCACCGCGACAGCGCCGGTGGCGATCACCGTCGGTTCCAGCGCAGCTGCTCCGACCGGACAATTTGTGAATCTCCATCAAAAATCCGGCTGGACCGGCTACGCGCTTTTGCCACCCCTCTACAACATCTGCTCGTCATGCAGTCCAGGCGGTCCGCAGACAACATGGTCTATGACGCAAGGCGTCGGCTCACCTGCGCTCAGCGGGAACTCTTCCCGTATGAATATTGGAGGTCAAACTCTATATTCGGATGTTTTGTGGAACAACCACCTCATCGGAGACTTCTCTTCGCAGGGGCTGCCCGATACAAATCGTTCCATCGTCCCGAGTGTGCACAACTTCACGTACGACGTCTATTTCTACGTCGGCGACATCAGTGTATCGCAAGCGTTAGAATTTGATATTAACCAGTTTGTAAATGGCCAGTCCTACATTTGGGGACATGAGTGTCGTGTTGCCGGGGGGCATGAATGGGACATCTGGGACAATCCTGGCCAGAAATGGCATCCGACTGGAGTGGCATGCAATCCCGTGAGCAATGCATGGAATCACCTCGTAATTCAGGCCCAGCGGACTTCGGATAACCATCTCCTGTTCCAGTCTGTTACGCTAAACGGACAAACGGCGACCCTGAACTACTACGAGAGCCCGACGCCAACCACCTGGTATGGGATTACGATCAATTATCAACAGGATGGGGATTACAAGCAGGAGCCGTATTCCATCTGGCTCGACAAGTTGACGTTTACATACTGGTAAATGAGATTCTGATTACTCTTCCCGGAGCGGCTCAGTCCTGGGCCGCTCTCTTACTTTTCCCCGGCCCGCGCACGATTCACTCCCTCCGTAATTTACCTTAGAGATTGGAGTTCCAGGTAAGGGATTTCTCCAATGAACCTCCGTGATCTAGTGTATTGACAAACGGTTTATTAAGGTATAGGGCAGCACGACCCAACCCACCGCAAGGAAGTCCATTTCATGAAGTACTGCTCGGTTCTTCTGGCAGTCTCCGTGTGTTCGCTGGCACTCGTTGGTTGCGGCGTTAACACTTCAAATCCGGCAGACCCTAAACTCACACCATCCGCGCATGTAACAGTGCAGGTGTACGACATGATGAACTGGTTGATGATGCAGCCCACATTGAGCGCGGATCATCACATGGCGGGAACCGCGAATCCGCTCTTCACGAGCATGAACAAAACGCGATTCTATTGGACGAAAACGGCTGCAGGATATCCGTGGGACATTCAGCTTTACGACAACAACTACGTTTACCTGTGGGTGACCGAACTGAACTGGCTGAATCCTCGGACCTTCAAGGTGTTTCGTAGTCCGAAACTCGGGAACTACAATCTCCCTCTCGTGCCTCGCTGGGCCAAAGGCGGATATCCCGGCTCCAGTGTGAAAATCAGCGATTCAACGTACGAGATACATTCGGACTGCAACACGTTCGTCACCAAAAATCTCGGCCACGTTATCAACGAAGTTTGGGGGCCGTATAAAGAAACTCTGGGCGGACAGTTGCCGGCAAGTCTGGAAACTCTTGTCATCAGCTACCGCTACAGCTGCGACTCGACCTATTCCAATTGTGCAAACAAGGAAGAATTCCATTTGGCCAAGCCTTACGGCCTGGTGAAGTGGCAACACCAGAACCTTGGATCTGGCGGAATCTACGATCCTCCGGACAACGTGACGTACTTCAACAAGATCGAATCGGGTCAGACGACGCCAATAACGGCCTGCTTCTGAACACCCGCCGCCCTTCAAGAACCGGCTCCGCTTATCCGCGGTAGCCCTCCTTCCGGCGCGTTTGGTTGCATTATCGGCGCGACGGGAGCGGAGCCGGCACAACCCTTTCTGCCACAAATCTCATCCATCCGACATCGCGAACTGTCGGAGGCGTGAGACTGGTGCGTTCCTGCATTTTCCGAGGTACCAGCTGTACAGCTCTCATTAGGCGAGTTCCTGAGACCCTACCAGGCCACTTCGTCACAGTGATCTGCTTTGTCCTCCTTGTGACTATCGTTGCGGTCGGTCAAGATCAGCCTGCGGCACCGAGTTCAGCGCCTCCGTCTTCTTCGGTCGGAGCCCAGCAGGATAAGAACTCGGCTGCTCCGCCACCAACTGCGGGCCGTCGGTCGCAAGAGGATTCATCCTCTCAGGACAGCCAGGCGGGTGACAATGGACAGTTCGTCTTTCGAAAGAAAGTGGAGGAAGTGATCCTTCACGCGATCGTAGTAGATGACCGGAATGATCTCATCGCGAATCTCGACAAAAGTGCTTTTCGGATCTTCGAAGACTCCAAGCCGCAAGAAGTCACCTCCTTCTACCAGGAACATGTTCCCGTTGCCTTGGGAATCCTGATTGATAATTCGGGATCCATGCGGCCCAAGCGTCCCGCAGTGAATGAAGCTGCGCTGAATCTTGTTCGTTCGAGCAATCCTCAGGATGAGGTCTTCGTTGTTAATTTTGGAGAGCAATACTATCTCGATCAGGATTTTACGAACGATGTTGCAAAGCTTCAGACAGCGTTGGACAGGATTGAGACTCGGGGAAGCACTGCCCTTTACGATGCAATCGTCGCATCCGCGGCGCATATGAAGCAGGGCGCAGAATTACAGAAAAGAGTGCTGCTCGTGGTTACCGATGGAGCGGACAATGCAAGTCAGGAATCCCTCGAGGAAGCTGTTCAACAGTTGCAGCAAAAGGACGGACCTGTTGTTTACGTAATTGCATTGCTTGCGGCAAATCGAAACTCAGGTGCAGCCGCGCAGGCACTGCAGTCGCTGAGCCAGAGCACCGGAGGAGCAGCCTTCTTTCCCACGGATGCAAGCCAGGTGGATTCGATCACGCGCTCGATTGCATCCTCGATCCGAAGTCAGTACGTAATTGGCTACAAATCGTCGAGCAGGGCAACAGGCCACGTTTATCACGCCGTTCGGGTTGAGGCGTACGATCCAAATCACCGGGGGCTTCGGGTTCGCACCAGAACCGGCTACTACAGTGACTCGGGCACGGATGCGGTGGTGCCTCGTTAGTAGTGCACGAAGGTAGGCGCTGATCTGCAAGCGTCCCCTTACGAAGGGCTCGTAAACTTGCGGTGACTCGAACGCGCTTCTTTTATCTTTTCTTGGCTGGTACTTTCGCGCCTTTTTTTCGAGCCTCAGACAGACCGATAGCGATTGCTTGCTTACGGCTCTTCACGGTCCCACCTTTTCCGCCCTTGCCCGATTTCAAGGTACCCCGCTTTTTGCGACGCATCGCGCTGCGAACCGCTTTGCCGGCACCTTTGCCGTAGTGACGACGTGAGCTTCGGTGCGAACTGGATTTGCTAGGCATTTGTCAGTCCCTTCTTGTGAGGTCAAAGAACTTGATGACGCAGATACGATGCAAAAGAAATCTGGGAGCGATCACGAAAAATCCCCAGCTGCGGGCTGGGGATCCCTTCTCTCGATGATGACACTTCGAGCTTAGCTCGCGCGAGGCATCGGTTTATCGGTCTTCTGGAAGTCTGCGCTCGCTTCTCCGGAAGAGGACACATCTTGCGCACCCGTACGCTCAAGAATCTCTTTTGCTTTCTTGGTCCACTCAGATCGATCGCAATGCACCGAAAGCAGTATGCCTCCGTTCTTTACGCGACCCTCATATCGCTTCGCCTCATACTCCGGGATACCCATACCAATGAGAGCGCCGGCGATTCCGCCCACGGCACCTCCAACCCCTACGCCAGCCAGTGCTGCCATGATCGGTCCCGCAGCGATGAAAGGGCCGACGCCGGGTATCGCGAGAGCGCCAATGCCAGCCAGCCATCCGAGGGTTCCTCCGACCACAGCTCCCGTTCCGGCGCCCGCTGTTGCACCTTCTGGAGCCTTGGTCCCCTTCTCGTGGGCGAAGTCCTTGGTGCCCACATTCTCCGGAAACAAAACCGAAATATCGGTGTTCCGGAAGCCCGCCGCCTTCAAGGCATCGACTCCGTTTTCCACACCCTCGTACAACGGATAAATTCCGAATACCGCCGTATTCTTTCCTGCCATATCGAATAATCCTCCTGGATGACCTATCTATTTATTTATTGCTTATTGCCTGTGTGCAACTTCCAACTGATTGGTCACGTTCGTCGCTCCCGCCACCTCGGCCGCCTTGGCTTCCACCGCACTCTTTTCTTCGTCAGAACGAACGGGACCCGCTAGAGTGACGTGACCGTTTTGGGTTATGACCTTTACATTGTGTGCATAGGTCGACAATGACTTATCGTTAATGATCGCTTTACGAATCTGCTGCGTAATTGTTCGATCAGAAGCGCTCTCTTTTTGCTGTCCAGCGCTCTCCGAGCGTGCCCGATTCGTCTTCGTGTTGTCCGGCGACCCTTGAACAGTGCCCGATTGTTGCGACCAGGAGCTTATTGGGAGGAAAACCGCAGCCGCTAGTGCCAAAGCTCGTCCAATCCGCCTTAAACCCGTTCTCACGCGATCTCCTTATCTGCCGCTCCGCGCGGTCACCACGACCGTGGATGCTTCGGCGTCCGGCTGACTGATCAACTCTAACCCTCGACCAAATTCCATACCATCGAGCCGATTCTGTAAGGGACTTCGACAGTTAGGGGGTTTCGTCGACAGCGCTGACGGCTTGTCTTCGGCGACGAGGAACAAAGAGCAGCGATGCCCCACATACTCGTTCAATACAGGAAATACTGTAGGGTTCGGATAGATTTTTCATGGTAGACAAGAAAGATGGAGGCCCGATCTGTGGCCTGTCTTCACCTTGGGCAAGCCCGCGCCCATCTGTTGATTGGCGAACAGGAGGGAACCTCATCCTTCCACGGATTCTTTCCAGACCCACAATGGATTTTTCGAGTTATTTCATGAGACGAAACTCGCAGAACACAACCGCAGCAACCGAAGAGAGCGCGCCGAAGGGCAATGGTGCGAAGGGCGGTGGATCGAAATCCGCCCTTGAGGCGCCAAGTCTCGCGGTGATTCTCATGAGCTTGCAGACCATGAGAGACGGGGATTTTTCAGTTCGCCTACCCGGTTCCTGGACCGGACTTGAGGGAAAGATCGCCGACACCTTCAATGAAATCGTCTCCGCGAACCAGCAAATGGCGCGGGAGCTAAGACGCGTTGGACAAGCTGTGGGTAAGGAAGGCCGCACCCGCGAGCGTACCCGTTTCCATGAATCGCGCGGGTCGTGGGGAGAGATGGAAGTCTCCGTAAACACGCTGGTCGAGGACCTGCTTCGACCTACCGCGGAAGTTACTCGTGCCATCGCAGCCGTTGCGCAGGGCAACCTGACCCAAACGGTGCGTCTCGATGTCGATGGGCGCCCCTTGGAGGGCGAGTTTTTAAGATCCGCAAACATCGTGAACACGATGATTCAGCAGTTGGGCATCTTTACTGCTGAAGTGACGCGCGTGGCGCGCGAAGTCGGAACGGACGGCAAGCTGGGTGGTCAAGCGCAAGTGCCCGGAGTCGCCGGCACGTGGAAAGATTTGACGGACTCCGTTAACTTGATGGCCAGCAACCTCACTGGCCAAGTCAGAAACATTGCGGAAGTGGCGACGGCAGTGGCAAGCGGTGACCTGTCGCGCAAAATCACGGTCGATGTGCGCGGCGAGATTCTGCAGCTGAAAGAAGCCATCAATACGATGGTAGATCAGTTGCGCTCGTTCGCGTCAGAAGTCACACGAGTCGCTCGCGAGGTTGGCACCGATGGCAAGCTAGGCGGTCAGGCCGTTGTGCCGGGAGTTGCGGGTACGTGGAAAGATCTGACAGATTCCGTAAACGCGATGGCCGGAAACCTTACGGCACAGGTGCGGAACATTGCGGAGGTCACAACCGCCGTCGCTCGTGGTGACTTGTCGCGCAAGATTACCGTCGATGTGAAGGGTGAAATTCTGGAGTTGAAGAACACCATCAACACGATGTTGGACCAGCTCAACGGCTTCGCCGGTGAAGTGACGCGAGTGGCCCGCGAAGTCGGCACGGAAGGGAAACTTGGCGGTCAGGCTCAGGTGCCTGGTGTCGCCGGCACGTGGAAAGATCTCACCGACAACGTGAACCTCATGGCCAGCAACCTGACTGGCCAGGTACGCAATATTGCTGATGTCGCAACGGCTATCGCGAACGGCGATCTCTCCAAGAAGATTACGGTCGACGTGCGCGGCGAAATTCTGCAGCTGAAAGAAACGCTGAATACGATGGTGGATCAGCTAAACCGCTTCGCCGGCGAAGTGACACGCGTAGCGCGCGAAGTTGGAACTGAAGGCCGTTTGGGTGGTCAGGCCAATGTGCCCGGAGTCGCCGGCACATGGAAGGATTTGACGGACTCGGTCAACTCGATGGCTGGCAATCTGACCGGGCAGGTGCGCAACATCGCTGAAGTCACGACAGCCGTGGCCCGCGGTGACCTGTCGCGCAAGATCACGGTCGACGTGAAGGGCGAAATTCTGGAACTCAAGAACACCATCAACACGATGGTGGACCAATTGAACGGTTTCGCCGGTGAAGTGACGCGTGTGGCTCGTGAAGTCGGCACAGAGGGAAAGCTGGGTGGTCAAGCACAGGTGCCGGGCGTCGCCGGCACGTGGAAAGATCTTACTGACAACGTCAACCTGATGGCCAGCAACCTAACGGGCCAAGTGCGCAACATCGCTGAAGTCGCAACTGCGGTGGCTCGTGGCGATCTGTCGCGCAAGATCACGGTCGACGTAAAGGGCGAAATCCTCGAGCTCAAAGACACCATCAACACGATGGTTGACCAGCTCCGCGCATTTGCATCCGAAGTCACGCGCGTTGCGCGCGAAGTCGGAACAGACGGCCGTTTGGGTGGTCAGGCACAGGTGCCCGGTGTTGCCGGTACTTGGAAAGACCTCACCGACTCGGTCAACTCAATGGCCAGCAATCTTACAGCGCAAGTCCGCAACATCGCCGAGGTGACCACTGCTGTGGCTCGGGGTGACTTGTCGCGCAAGATTACTGTTGATGTAAAAGGAGAAATTCTGGAACTGAAGAACACCATCAACACGATGGTGGATCAGCTCAATGCGTTTGCCGGCGAGGTGACGCGCGTGGCGCGCGAAGTTGGAACCGACGGACGCCTTGGCGGTCAGGCGCAAGTGCTCGGTGTCGCCGGTACTTGGAAGGATCTGACTGACTCGGTGAACTCCATGGGTGGCAACCTTACGGCGCAGGTCCGCAACATCGCCGAGGTGACAACAGCCGTTGCCCGCGGCGATTTGTCGCGCAAGATCACGGTCGACGTTAAGGGTGAAATTCTCGAGCTAAAGAACACGATCAACACCATGGTGGACCAGCTGAATGCGTTCGCCGGTGAAGTGACGCGCGTGGCTCGCGAAGTTGGAACAGAAGGAAAACTGGGAGGACAGGCCCAAGTTCCCGGCGTGGCTGGCACATGGAAAGACCTTACCGACAATGTCAACTTTATGGCTAGCAACCTGACCGGCCAGGTACGCAACATCGCCGAAGTTGCGACCGCCATCGCCACCGGCGACCTTTCTAAGAAGATTACGGTCGACGTGCGCGGTGAAATTCTGCAGCTCAAAGAAACGCTGAATACGATGGTCGAGCAGCTTCGTTCCTTCGCTGCTGAAGTGACACGCGTGGCGCGCGAGGTTGGAACCGAAGGCCGGTTGGGCGGTCAGGCCAACGTCCCGGGTGTCGCGGGAACATGGAAGGACCTTACGGATTCTGTTAACGCGATGGCCGGAAACCTGACTGCGCAAGTCCGCAACATCGCTGAGGTAACCACGGCCGTGGCCCGCGGCGACTTGTCACGCAAGATCACGGTCGATGTGAAGGGCGAAATTCTCGAACTCAAGAACACCATCAACACGATGGTGGACCAACTCAATGCGTTCGCCGCCGAGGTGACTCGTGTCGCACGCGAAGTCGGAACCGAAGGAAAGCTGGGCGGCCAGGCGCAGGTGCCGGGTGTTGCTGGAACCTGGAAGGACCTTACCGACAACGTCAACGTCATGGCCGCGAACCTGACGGAACAAGTGCGCGTTATTGTGAAAGTCGTGACCGCCGTCGCGAACGGCGATCTTACTCAAAAGCTGACCGTAAACGCGAAAGGCGAAGTTGCAGCACTCGCCGAGACGATTAACAACATGACCGATACGCTGGCGACGTTTGCCGACCAGGTAACGACGGTTGCCCGCGAGGTAGGTGTGGAGGGCCGTCTCGGCGGCCAAGCGAACGTACCTGGCGCCGCCGGCACGTGGAAGGACCTCACGGGCAACGTGAACCTGCTGGCTGACAACCTGACGAACCAGGTGCGCGCGATCGCTGAAGTCGCAACTGCGGTCACCAAGGGCGATCTAACGAGGTCGATTCAGGTCGAGGCGCGCGGAGAAGTAGCTGAACTCAAAGACAACATCAACACGATGATCGACAACCTGCGGCTTACGACCGACCGCAACACCGAACAGGACTGGCTGAAGACGAACCTCGCTCGATTCACCGGGATGTTGCAGGGTCAGCGCGATCTGACCACCGTCGGAAAGAAACTTCTTTCAGAGCTCGTACCACTGGTGAATGCGCAGCAAGGCATGATCTACCAGATGGAAAACGAAGCTGGTATGGTCATGCTTGCGGCATTTGCGGGCGACGGCGACGATGGCTATCTGCATCGCTTGAAGGTCGGCGAAGGGTTGGTGGGCCAGTGCGCGTCTGAAAAGCGCCGCATTTTGATATCCGACCTGCCACCGCAAACAGTTCCAATTCGATCCAGTCTGTTCGAGGCTGTTCCGCGAAGCGTAATCGTGCTTCCGGTGTTGTTTGAAGATCGGGTGAAAGCTGTCATTGAACTCGCATCTCTCAGCTCTTTCACTGAATCGCACCTAGCATTTCTGGAGCAGCTCACGTCCAGTATTGGAATTGTGCTGAATAGTATCGAGGCCACGATGCAGACGGAAGGCTTGCTGAAGCAATCGCAGCAATTGGCGACCGAGCTGCAAACACAACAGAAGGAGCTTCAGCAAACCAACGAGCAGCTGGCCTTGAAGGCACAGCAGCTCGCAGAACAGAATGTGGAAGTGGAACGCAAGAACCAGGAAATCGAACAAGCCCGCCGCGCCCTGGAAGAGAAGGCCAAGGAGTTGGCCCTTACATCAAAATACAAATCAGAATTCCTGGCGAATATGTCGCACGAGCTTCGTACGCCGCTGAACAGTATCCTGGTTCTGGGTCAGCAACTTGGCGACAATCCTGACGGCAATCTGACCGCAAAACAGGTGGAATTCGCTCGTACAATTCACGGTGCTGGAACGGATCTGCTAAATCTCATCAGCGATATTCTCGATCTGTCGAAAATTGAATCTGGCACCGTCTCGGTTGAGGCGGACGAGGTTTTCTTCTCCAGCATGCTCGACACGATCGCCCGGCCGTTCCGTCACGAAGCCGAAAACCGCCGACTCGTGTTCGAAGTGAATAGCGATCCACAACTAGGCCGGAGTTTAGTGACTGACTCCAAGCGTCTGCAGCAGGTCCTGAAGAACCTCCTTTCCAATGCCTTCAAGTTCACGGAGCAAGGAAGCGTGAACCTCTCGGTAAAGGTCGCCACGAACGGCTGGAGCGAAGATCACCTTGTATTGTCGAAGGCGGCATCGGTTATTGCCTTTGAGGTCACAGATACCGGCATTGGTATCCCTGCCGAAAAACAAAGAATCATCTTCGAGGCCTTCCAGCAGGCGGACGCCGGAACCAGTCGCAAATACGGCGGAACCGGATTGGGGCTGGCCATCAGCCGCGAACTCGCCAATTTGCTTGGGGGGGAGATCCAGCTACGAAGCGCGCCAGGCAAGGGAAGTACCTTCACCCTTTATCTGCCCCAGGCCTATGCCGGCCCGGCTTCGGGTGCGGGTGTGAAAGAACGCAAATCTGCGCCGACCCCGTTGCAGCTATCTGGAGTAACCGTGACGGAACAAGCGCTGGAGTCGGTCGCTGATGACCGACCCGACCTGCGGGACGGTGACGCGGTGCTGTTGATCGTCGAGGACGATCCGCACTATGCTCGCCTGCTCGTCGATCTTGCACATGACAAGGGATTCAAAGTCTTGGTGGCGAATCATGGAATGGAGGCTTTGGCTCTAGCACGGGAATACCATCCCATCGCCGTTTCCCTGGATGTCTTCCTACCGGACATGCTTGGTTGGACTGTACTTAACCATTTGAAGCAGGATCCGGCAACACGTCACATTCCCGTCCAAATGTTGACCATGGACGAGGACCGGCAACAGGGGCTTGCCCGCGGTGCATTTTCTTTCATCCAAAAACCAACTACATCGGAGGGAATCTCGGCAGCTCTGATGAAGATCAAAGAGTTTTCGGTTCCGCGACGTAAGCGATTGTTGGTGGTTGAAGACAATCCCGCAGAACAAACTACCATTCGGGCGTTGCTGGGTCATGATGATGTCGACATTATGGACGTGTCCACGGGCGCGGAGGCTCTCAGTGTGCTAGAACAAGAGACTTACGATTGCGTGGTCCTCGATCTGCGCCTTCCTGATTGTTCCGGGTTCGAAATTTTGGAGAAAATTCGGGATACAGAGTCGATGAGTGACTTGCCGGTAGTGGTATTCACTGGCAAAGAGCTCACACCGGACGAAGACGCTCGCCTGCACACATTGGCACGCAGCGTTGTCGTGAAGGGCGTTGAATCTCCTGAGCGGTTATTGGACGAGACGGCGCTGTTCTTGCACAGAGTCGTTGCTGATCTCCCGGCCGAGAAGCAGCGGATGCTGGATCGGCTACATCGCTCCGACGAGGCTCTCGTGGGCCGCAAAGTTCTGGTTGTCGACGATGATGTCAGAAATATCTTTGCACTTAGCAGCGTTCTTGAACGACGTGGAATGAGCGTTCTGACAGCAGGTACAGGCCGCGAGGCGATTGCGATGCTCGAATCGACTCCCGACATTGCGATCGTACTCATGGACATCATGATGCCGGAGATGGACGGCTACGAAACCATGCAGGTAATCCGTGAAAATTCATCATTGCGACGCCTGCCCATCATTGCACTCACTGCGAAGGCAATGAAGGGAGATCGTGAGAAGTGTCTTGAGGCGGGTGCGTCCGAGTACTTGGCTAAGCCGGTCAACACAGATCAACTTTTGTCAGCGCTGCGCATGTGGCTTCACAGGTAGCAGCTTGCGTCGAGACACGTTTTCGACGGAGGAGAGGGATGAGCACGAAAGACAGAGTCAACATCCTTATGGTGGATGATCAACCCGCGAAACTTCTGAGTTACGAAGCAATCCTCGCGGAACTTGACGAGACTCTGATCAAGGCGACATCAGGGCGGGAGGCATTGGAGTGTCTTCTGAAGACGGATGTTGCCGTGGTACTGATGGACGTCAGCATGCCAGAGATGGACGGATTTGAGCTGGCTAGCATGATCCGGCAGCACCCGCGTTTTCACCGAACCGCGATCATATTCATCTCGGCCGTACATCTCACCGATCTCGATCGGCTCAAAGGATATGAGCGCGGTGCGGTGGACTATATATCTGTGCCTGTAATCCCGGAATTGCTGCGGGCCAAAGTAGCCGTGTTTTCCGAACTCCATCGCAAAGCACACGAGTTGCAGGTACTCAACCGACAACTTGAGGAGCGCGTGGCCGAACGCACATCTGAGTTGGAGAAGAAAGCCGAAGCGCTTGAACTGCTAAATGCTCAGCTTGAGATGAAAAACGAGCAATTGGACGCAATTTTGCAAACGGCGCCGGACATCATTTTTAGTAGCCGGGGCGACGGATCTCGAGATTACATCAGTGAGCGCTTCTTTGAGTACACAGGAGCTACACCTGAATCAGCAAACGGCTTTCGTTGGCTTGAATATGTCGACCCCGCGGACCAGGAGGAAGTCAAGGCCCATTGGTCTCGATGCATTGAATCGGGTCTGACATACGAGGCGGAATATAGAATCCGGAACAGGGAGGGCGCCTATCGGTGGTTTCGGGCACGCGCGATTCCGATCCGCAATACACAGGGTGAGATTATCAGATGGTATGGTACTTGCTCCGATATTCACGATAGCAAGCTCCTAGAACAATCCATCAGATACGACGCGGCTCTTTTGGAGAGGGCCGTCGAGGAGCGGACCGAAGCGCTGCGCCAGCTATCCACTCGGCTCATGCGCACGCAGGATGACGAACGCCGGCGCATCGCCCGGGAACTCCACGATAGCCTCGGTCAGGAGTTAGCTGCAGCGAAAATGACAGTCGATGTCATTCTTCAGCAGCAATTGGGCGATGCCAAGGATCATTCCGCCCTCGATGCAAGCAAGTGTATTGACCGAGCGCTTCAGCAGGTTCGCACCATGTCGCACCTCTTGCATCCACCATTACTCGATGAAGTGGGTTTGGCTTCCGCACTCCGGTGGTATCTGGACGGAATGACGAAGCGCAGTGGAATCGAGGCCCGCCTGGAAGTACGGCCCGCCAATTTTGTGCGCCTCGCACCTGCATTGGAAACGGCCATTTTCCGCATTGTGCAAGAGGCGTTAACCAATGTATTTAGGCACTCAAAGGCAACTCACAGTTGGGTCACGCTAACGCGGAACGCTGATCACGTAACGGTAGAGATTCGCGACAATGGTAAAGGACTGGAGGAGAAAGTCATTAAATTGCGTCCAGGCACGGTCGGGATTGGTATCGGAGGCATGCGGCAGCGGGTTGAGGAATTCGGCGGGAAACTTCGCTTGACCAACGCCAATCCGGGTACGATCGTGGAAGTTGTGATTCCGGCAGAGGAACAGGCTCGTGAACGTATGCTTGTGACCGCATAACGCGCGTGTTTGGCTGGTTCTCGGCTCCTGATGAAGGTGGTTTCACAGCGACGGGATGGTAGCTGTCGTGCGGTATATTGTTGCTTATGCATGGAAATAAATACGATGCAGACGCTGGCTCAGCGTTGAAGTCAGCAAGCGTCCGAATTGTCATCGCCGATGATCACGAAATCTTCCGGCGAGGGCTACGGTCTTTATTGGAGTCACATTCTGACTGGGAGGTTTGTGGTGAGGCGGTGAACGGCCAAGAAGCGATTGAAAAGGTTAAGCAATTGAAGCCTGACGTCGTCGTGTTGGACGTTACGATGCCGCACGTCAACGGCTTAGAAGCGGCCAGAGAAATTCGAAGAATCGTGCCCGAGTCCAAGGTTGTCATTCTGAGTCAACACGAACCGGCACTGATGAAGCAATCAGCATTGGCCGCGGGGGCAGGTGCCTACGTCACGAAGTCAGAGGTCTCACGCGAACTCATGATTGCCATTGAGACCATAACCGCCTCAAACTAGAACGCTGAAACCGATCGACAAAGTTGGCGTGAAGCCAACTTTGTCTTGTCGGTGTATCTGCAAACTCACGCTGCCGAGCGTGACTTGCGAGACCGGTGCGCCACTTTCCCGGCAGGCTGACGGCCAACCTCAGTATCCTCGTCTGAGCTCATCTCCATGGCTGCTTCATTGATTGTCTCGGAAATTCGAGTCAACTTTTCATCGGCGTTCTTTTCTTCTTCCAGTGTTTCCTTGAGCAAGCCGAGATCCTCGGTCCTCCGCAGCAATTCCGCGTAAGCGCAAACTGAACCGTAGGCCGCTATTTCATAATGCTCCACACGTTGCGCCGCCGAGATCACGCCAGCATCTAAGACGCTGCCCTCGAATTCGTCAATGGTCTCGGAGCCTTCCTCGAGGATGCCCTGCATTCCGACGCATTTCCTTCCCTTAGGATTTTCGCCGAGGGTCTCGAAAATCTGTTCGAGCCGGCTAACCTGATTTTTGGTCTCTTCGAGATGATTGGCGATGGCGTCGCTCAGCTCCTCTGATTCCACAGCCTTCACGATCTTGGGTAGAGCTTTTACGAGTTGCTGTTCAGCGCTATAAAGGTCCTTCAGTTCGCTAATGTAAAGAGTTTGCAGCGTTTGGTCTGCCATGGATCCTCCCGTGAATCGACTTGAATTAGTTGCGACTTAGACGAAGCCCAGTAATGATGCGGCCGCCTGGCGACCTCGTGCACCACCATGGGAATACGATCAAGGTTGTGAAGCCGAGCGTAAATCCGGAGTGGTGGGTAGTGTGGTTGGGAAGTGGCCCTACCGATAAAACCTAAGGTACGAAACTAGCGTACGACAACATCTACTGCACCGTCTTTGTGAGTAACTTCTACTTTTGCTTCTGTGTCACAGCGTTCCGCACGCAAATCCACACGGGAATCTCCCAATTGAAGGCCATTGATTTGAATACTTGATATCGACGCGGGCAAGACAGGCCGCTCCAAGACAATGCGTTTTTGTGGAGCGTTGAAAGACAAACCAAGGGATGCCTGCAATAGCATAAACGCCGATCCTGCCGACCACGCTTGAGGGGAACAGGCAACTGGATACAGGGTAGGCCCTTCGCCGGGACGTCGATGCAGACCGCATATTAGCTCCGGTAGCCGACTCAGTTCAAAGAAAGAACTCGCTTCGAATAGCGAGTCGAGCAAATTAGCGGCTTCCGTCGTGAATCCATACCGAGAAAAGCCCACGGCAATGATTGCGTTATCGTGTGGCCACACTGAACCGTTGTGGTAGGAAATGGGATTATAGTTTCTCTCCCTGGAGCTGACTGTGCGAATTCCCCAACCGGAGAATGAATCGTCCTGCATCAGAGTTCGCAGGACGCGATCAGCGCGGTTTGGGCTTGCGATTCCGGTGTACAAGCAATGCCCCGCATTGGACGTGCGAACGCGGCACGGTTGTTTCTTGCGGTCGAGTGCCAATGCGTAGGTTGACAGTTCATCGCACCAGAAAGTGTCCTCGAACTTCTTCTGCAAGATCCCAGCTTGCATTTCCAGCTCTTCCGCACGTTTCATTTCACCTAGAGCGGCAGCAAGCGATGCAGCAAATCTCTTGGCAGCGAAAACATAGCCTTGAACTTCGCAGAGGGCGATGGGCGGCTCTGCCAAGGTGCCGTCAGCATGGAAGATCGAGTCGCTGGAATCTTTCCAACCTTGCTGGATCAGGCCTTTTGTGGACTGTCGTTGGTATTCAACAAATCCGTCGGAATCGACATCGCCAAACTGGTCAATCCACGCGATGGCCAGTTCGATATGCGGCCATAGCGCACGAATGAAATCGAGGTCGGCCGTCCTTTGATAGAAAGCTCCGGCTAGCATCACGAAGAGCGGTGTTGAATCCACACTTCCGTAATAGTATCCGAAAGGAATCTCTCCCAGAGCCGCCATTTCCCCGTGACGGGTTTCATGGAGAATTTTCCCTCGCTGGGCTTCAGCCAAAGAATCTCGCTCGAGGGCTTGTGTAGCAGCCAGGTATTGCAATACCCCCTTCGCGAACTGTGGATTCACCCACAGGCACTCAAGAGCTGTGATAATTCCATCCCGCCCGAAAACAGTGCTGAACCAAGGCACACCCGCATACGGATAGTCAGTCTCGGGGTTACCAACCGTCATCATGTGAACGTCTGTGAGTGATCGGTCCATCCAACTGTCGAATTGGTTGTTGGAGGTTCGTATCGCGCATTCTTCGATCTGTTCCTGCTTGATTTCCGACACCACGGATGCGAGGGCAGTGTCAAATGTTCTAAGCGACGATGGTTGCGTCTCTTCACACTGAACGGTGAACTGAAGCTTAACCGTTTCATGCGGTATCAATTCCGTCTCGACCAGCATGTGCGATTCTGAAATCTCGGAGGGCTCAGGAGAGCAACAAAGTCGAGTGTGGCGGATTACGTTGTCAAGGCCTTCGTATGACAGGACGACCTGACTATGCTCGATGAGTTCAGGTCGCTGTTCTCCCCGACGGGGGCGAGTGACCCCGCGGACCTCGAAGATATCTGCGAAGTCAGCAGCAAACTCAATCCGGATCGGCAGACGAACTGGCATGAGCCCGTAATTCGTGAAGCGCAATTGCTCATAGCTAACGCCCTCCCACAACAATCGTGAACGAACGAGGTGCACAGATCCCTTGGGGAGCACAACTTTGTCATCGCGAAGGAGGTCGAGATTTGTTAGATCCGCAGAAAAAAGTATATTGTCGGCGCGAACGCCAGAGCTCAGGAATAGAGGGGGTGTGTGCCCCAAAATCAGGGTTAATCTTGACAAGAAACGAGTGCCGCGATAGTAGATGCCGTGTTCCCCGAGGCCTGAAATTCGGATGTCTCCGAAACGATCGAACACTGCGAACATCGGTCCGTATTTCAGGACACGGACCCGCTCCTCCAACGGTGGGCTACCCGTAGCTACGTAAAATTCATTTTTGACGCTGATGTCAACCAATTGGAACTCCACTTTGAGCAGGAATGATTTCTCCTCCCTGCCGGACCAAGGCTTCATAAAGACGCAAGTATTGCTCGCACATCCGACTTGCAGTGAAGCGATCTTCGAATCGTTGGCGACACGTTGCGCGGTCAATCGAACCGATCTCTCGAACTGCGTCTACCGCAGCGTCCAAATCGGGTACGATGAATCCCGTCAGTCCTTGCTCGATTACCTCCGGCACTGAACCGTGAGGATAGGCAATCACTGGTGTACCGCAGGCAAGCGCTTCAATCATCACGATTCCGAACGGTTCTGGCCAAGCAATAGGAAATAGCAACGCGGCTGCCCGGCCCAGAAGATCGTTCTTCTGAGGAAATCCGACCTCTCCCATAAACTCAATCCCCGGATGATTGAGCCAGGGTTTGATTTGTGTTTTGAAATATTCCAAATCTGCCCGATCCACTTTGGCCGCAATCTTGAGGGGCATGCCGGCGCGTTTTGCGATTCGGATCGCTTCGTCGACGCCCTTCTCGGGGGAAGTACGGCCCATAAACAGAAGATAGCCGCCGGTTTCCGGGTTGAAATCATAGTGATTGGTGGGAAGGCCATGGTAAATGGTCTGCTGCCAATTTAACCAGGGCAAGGGGAGACGTTGTGCATCCGAGATCGATGAGACGGGCATGTCACGGAAGGCCCGATATAAAGGAAGGAGATCAGGAATGTCGAGGCGCCCGTGGAGAGTGGTTAAGCTCGTAAGTCCGGTCTCGCGCGTCATCAAGAAATGAAGGTAATCAATGTGAAAGTGCACAATATCAAATTGATGACGGCGCGCGAACACGGCATCCAAAAGCAGCATGTGATGCGCGTACGAGTCGATGCACTTTTCATCGAGGCGCAACGCTCTTGGGCAAACAGGGACCAATTCCGCTCGGGTCAGGGAATCTCCGCTGGCAAAGAGCGTTACCTCGTGACCGAGTTGGACCAATTCTTCTGTCAGGTAGGAAACGATTCGTTCAGTTCCGCCGTACAGCTTGGGAGGCACACTCTCATAAAGGGGCGCAACCTGCGCAATTCGCATAGGGTCATACTTCCAAACAAATTCTTTACAAGTTCTGAATCCGCTCGTTTCAGGATCTGCTTCTGAAGGTAAATGCAGGATGAACACAGTCGTATCCGGTGCGCCATGTACGTCCGTCGGCAGAATTGCCTGAGCCAACGGACACACCCGCACGAGTGTGGCAAATCGGATGGTTTGAGAAGTCCGTCGACTATGCTGCGCGCGCTTTGAGGGGGCTACGTCGAGAGCGCTTGCGCCGTCGTCGTGAATGAACTTGTGAATACGCTGAAAGTGCTGTGGCGAAGATGCGGGGAGGTTGCGTTTCGTGATCAAAGCCGGCAAGCCGTCGCAGGTCGAGCAAGACTTGCATTGCCTTCCGAAGCGCGAGTTGCTCCTTCAAATCTGCAAAAGGCTCTCCCTGAATTTCTTGTTCCCTGGAGAGTATGGCGAGTTGCGCGTCCCAAAGGCAGGCGCAGAGTTTCACAGTGTCTCGCTCGAAAAGTGCTGCTTCGTACAAGCGAGTCCAAGGCTGGCTGTTCGATTCTCTGACGTCGTTCAGTTCCATGAAGGTGCTACCTCCTCCTTTGATTCAAGCGGATCAGGCGGCCTTCGTGACAGCCGAGCGCGGAGTCAGGCGGCAAACGTGGTCACAGTTCGGGCACGTGACGCCATAACAGGCTGGACATAAGACCTCGTGAGTTTCACAAAGTGCTTGTCCACACGCTTCGCACACACTGGTTGCGACATCGCCACAGCATGCGAACCGGTCAAGACTGGCTGGAGGGTCGATCACAGACTCACACCATCGTTCAGAATCAACTATGAGTGTCACAGATCCTCCAAGACTTTTTGACGGGGGCTTTCAGGCTACACCAAGAATTCTGGCGTGGGTAGATGCGCCTAACCATCAGGCAGTTCCTGTATTTTGGAGGACTGTCGCCCGTTTTCTTGGTATGACCATCGTACCCGGCACGGTACGGAAGAAAGTCGAGCGTCCGTTCGCCTCGGGTACGCAATGTTCGGTATAGAGCGGGTGGCATAAACACGTTAGAAGAGCGGGAGCCTGAAGATGTTTAATGCAACGATGGAGATGCGATGAGCTCAGCCCAGCAGAAACGCCGTCCAGATCCTCTTTCGAGCGGTGTTATCTCGACCAAACAAGAAGAAAAACTCGTGCAGGAGCGGGTGGCAATCGGCGCCCCTGTTGTGTACGAGACGATTCGGCGGGAAGGTGAGGATGAGCTCAGGAGACCCGCTGCTGCATTGGCTTGGTCTGGTCTCGCAGCAGGACTCTCGATGGGCATTTCATTCGTTACCGAAGCTCTGCTGGCGGCGCACCTACCTCATCAGGCTTGGACACCGTTAGTTTCGCGCGCAGGTTATTCGATAGGATTTTTGATTGTTGTGCTGGGGCGTCAGCAATTGTTCACGGAAAACACGCTGACTGTGATTCTTCCGCTCATGGTCCGAAAGGATTCACTGACATTTGGGCGGGTCTTGAAGCTGTGGGCTGTGGTGTTGTCAGCGAATCTTCTGGGCACATTTCTGTTCGCAGCATGTGTTGCCAAGATTCCACTTTTTGAAAGCCATGTGTACGAGGCACTAACGGAAATTGGGGCTTCTCACATTGGATCGCCGTTCGGTATCGTTTTCATTCGGGCTGTCTTTGCAGGCTGGCTGATCGCGCTCATGGTGTGGCTACTGCCAGGCGCGGAATCCGCGCGTGTCAGCATCATCATCCTACTGACCTACATAATCGGGTTGGGAAGTTTCAATCACATCGTCGCCGGATCCACTACGGTCTTTTACATGGTGGTTGCTCACGGTTTGGGTTTTCTCGCTTATTTCCGGCAGTTTTTTCTGCCCACGCTCCTTGGGAACATCGTTGGTGGCGTGGCTCTCGTCGCGGCTCTCGCACACGCTCAGGTGGTCGGAGGCAAGGAGATTGCCTAGCGGTTGCTCGCGGGAGAACCGCAACACTACGCGGCGAGGCGGAGATCCAGATGCTCAGCCAGCGAAGACATATGGCTCACCCAGTTTTTGGCGAATTCGTCTCCTCGCTCTGCCTCTGCCCGCATAGAGGGAAAGGTTCCATTAAGTTTTTGAGCGCTCAGATTCTGGACCTGCCAAAGATTGACACCAAATGGAAGACTTCGCGCGAGATTAACCACCGCCTCCAGCCGTTCGAGTCCCACATTGTTTCTTGGATTCTCCCAGAAGGCGCGGGCTCTCTGCTCTGCCTGGCGGCGGACCACAAATTCGAGCGTCGCCGTATCAAGAGAAATACCTATTGTTGCGGCCTCCTGCAGCAAGCTCTGTACTCGCTCGACATTCACATTTTCCTGCTGCAGGGCTTCCCGCAATCTGCTGTTTAATGCGAATTCGGCGAGCATTTTGAAAAGCTTCGGTTGCTCAACGTGGAGATCCGCCAGGAACCGCATCAGGGGCGCCGCTTGCTCGTACTGTCGCAGAACGCTGCTCTCAGCGTCCGCGATATTCGATTGCAGAATGATGTTTAGGATCTTTTTCTGGTCGTCGCGGAACAGCGACTTAAGTGAGTAGATGTTGCCTTCGAAATCCTGGTTGATCAGGCCTAATACCTCGGCTGCATCCGCCCGGGTGAAGGTTGCATGCAGTTGTTCGCTGATGTGGCTGTATTCTTCATCCGTCGAAAGTGGACGCACCCCTCCGCTCACGTTGTGATCTCCCAAGTGCAGCACTCCGAAGCCGAGGGTGGCCGATTCCATGGTGATTCTCGAGGTGAACTTAGCCAGTCCGGTCACGAGTTTCATTTTGCCCGCTTCCGAGCCGGCATATTCTTTTCGGTCTACGGAATAACTGTAGATGTTGGATCGTTCTCCTAATTCCTCAAAAACCGATCGAATGGCATAGTGCGCCGCCAGCCTCGGAATATCGACGATTGCCGGCTTGACGAATTGCTCGTAGATCTTCGCTCCGTCGCCGTGCTCCGGGAGATTGCTCTTTGCGTCGGCGAGTTTCGAGACGAAAGATGATTCCAGAGTATGGTCACCGAAGACATCGGCCGCTAACTGAACAGCGCGGCCCGCGTAATGGATGACCTGCACGGTCTCGATACCGGACAATTCATCGAAGAACCATCCACAACTGGTGTACATCAACATCAAGTGGCGCTGCATTTCAAGGAGCTTCAGAGTCGTAATTTTGTCGCTTTCCTGCAGATTTTCTTTTGCATTTTGTCGAAAAAATAGGTCGACGCTTTCGGGAGAGCGGTCAAGTAGCACTCGAATGTATTCGTTACGCGCTTCCCAAGGGTCTTTCAGAAAAGCCGCAGCGCGTTCGGCATACCTCGGCGCGAGATCGTCTCGCAACCAGTCCAATGCATTTCGTAATGGGCCCCGCCAGGATTGGTTCCAGTCGGAGTGTCCACCGGAATTGCATCCGCAGTCAGACCTCCAGCGTTCAATGCCGTGCACGCAACTCCAGGAACTGTTTTCAAAGATTTCCACTTGATGGGTAGGGGGATTTTTCTCGAGGAACTCTCCGTAATTCGTCAATTGGGCGAGGTGAGTGGACTGCAGATGGTCGAGCGCGTAAGAGAGAGCCATTTCGCCGAAGTGATGATGATGACCATAGCTTTCGCCATCGGTGGCAATGTGGACAAGTTGCGACCAGTCGCGCTCATCTGAAAATCCACTCATGAGGCGCTCGGCGAAGGTCTGTCCATTGTCAAGAAGATGCTCAAAAGCCACGGCGCGAGAGATAGGACCATCGTAGAAAAACAGCGCAAGCTTTCGGCGCGACGGGAGGCGCACAAGGTAGGGTCGGGTCGGATCAATCCGCTCTCCACTGATGTCCTTCCAAGCGCGCAAGCCAATTTTCCTAACGCGGCTTGCCTGGCGCGGAGCTAGAACAACAAACTTGATTCCCACTTCTGCCAGTAGATCCAGCGATTCGAGGTCCACCGCCGTCTCCGGCAGCCACATTCCTTCAGGCGACCGCTGAAACCGATGCTGAAAGTCCCGCAGCCCCCAAAGTACTTGAGTCTTCTTATCTCGGCCATTCGCGAGCGGCATGATCATGTGGTTGTAGGCTTGCGCCATTGCGGATCCGTGCCCTGAGTAGCTCTTTTGGCTCTCGCGGTCAGCATCGAGAATCGATTGGTACACCTCAGAGGCGTTTTCTTCGAGCCAGGAGAGCAAGGTTGGGCCAAAGTTGAAACTGATTTTGGCGTAATTATTGACAATGCTGGCGATTCGCCCCTCGCTGTCCATGATCCGCGAACCGGCGTTCGGCGCATAGCACTCCGCCGTGATGCGTTCGTTCCAGTCGTGATACGGATAGGCAGACTCCTGCTGCTCCACGTACTCCAAGGACGGGTTTTCGCGAGGGGGCTGATAAAAGTGGCCGTGCACACAGATGTATTTCATCTTCTTTGAACCCTAGGCATATATTTAAACGATTCCTCGGTGGTGTTGAGAGCTTCGTTGGGAGATCCGAGCCTTGCTTGCGCCAACGACATTAAAACGACATTAAGACGGGATTTGAGGTCGGGCCGACGTCAGGTGATTTATGGAGCCCCGCAGTATGGTCTGCACTCGTCAACCAGTCCCAGAATACGCCCTCTTTAGTTCGTTTGTAATCTAGAGGTTAGGAAAAACCACTACAGGGAATACCGTATTGTGACTCAGGCGCGCAGGCGCGACGATGCTATTGCTTCGAAAGAGGGACAATCGTAGGCGGCTCGAGAGAATGCTGACGCCGATGTCTTAAAATGGGAAGCCGGGTCACCCTATTTGTCCCACCGAGTTTACAGACGAAAGGTTGTGAGATGGGCTTCAGATAGGCCGAAGTTGGCATGAATCGTCCGATTGTGAATTGTTTATTGTGAGTTGTTTAACGATGTACTCGCAGAAGGGGGCAGAATTCTGCCGTGAGGTAGGGTGGCGGTCCCCACACGTATCTGAAGAAAAAAGCGTTTTCGTGGTAGGAGGCTCCAGTGAAACCCACCAGGGTTTTGATTGCTGACGATCATGAAGTGGTGCGGCAGGGAATTCGTATTATCGTTCAATCGTCCCCAAACTTCGAGATCTGTGGAGAGGCATCCGACGGACGACACGCCGTTCAGCTCACGGCACAATTGAAGCCAGACATCGTGGTGATCGATATCGGGATGCCGCAGCTAAACGGACTTGATGCCACGAAGCAAATTGTGCAGCACGACCGCAGAATCAAGGTTCTCGTCCTCACCATGCACGAGTCGGAACAGATCGTGCGAGAAGTTCTCGCCGCTGGCGCTCGAGGCTACCTTCTGAAGTCGGATGCTGGTCGTGACCTGCTCTCCGCGCTCGAAGCCTTAGCCAGCCGCAAGACATTTTTCACCTCGAAAATCGCAGAAATCGTTCTTGAGACTTATCTAAAGAAACGCACTCCCGACCAGGCACCCAAAGACGTACTGACGAGCCGTGAGCGCGAGGTCGTGCAGTTGTTAGCCGAAGGAAAAAGCACAAAAGAGGTCGCGGTAGCTTTGGGTTTGAGTGTTAAGACCGCAGAAACGCATCGATCGAATCTGATGCGGAAACTCGCGATCCACTCCGTAAGTCAATTGGTCCTTTATGCAGTGCGCAACAATATCGTTCAAGTAGTGCCATCCCCGTCCGATCAATCTACCTAAGGCCGACGACCCCTCCCCAACGTTGCGAGGCGTTTGTGTAGTCACACGTCGCCTTCCGTACCGCCTCGCAGATTTTTCTAAAAGGAGCGAACCAAACTGTTTGGGAGTGAGCATCGAACGGTAGCTTTCGATGCAGCATAGACGCGAACAGGGAGCGATCGATGGACAACAAGAAAACTGAAAAGTGTGCCCACCTGCCGTGCAAGTGTATTCCCTCCGATTGGCGAGAAGTACTGCAGTCAATTCTGTAAAGATGCAGGGCGCGAACGAGGCCGAAATAGCATGCGACTGCGGTCATCCTGCGTGTACGACCGGTCATCCTGCGTGTACGACCTAAGAGTTTTGACTTGCTCGTTTCGCCGGCAACCAGGACTTCACTGTAGAAGGCCCTTCCTCTCAACGCCAAGGTCCATGTGAACGCCGCT
This sequence comes from uncultured Acidobacteriota bacterium, assembly GCA_963718505.1. Lineage (GTDB taxonomy): Bacteria > Acidobacteriota > Terriglobia > Terriglobales > Acidobacteriaceae > Gp1-AA133. The sequence goes on from CAVQZP010000028.1 coordinate 90,157, forward strand.
TTCAGAGAAGCGACGGATCAAGTCAATCCCGTTCCGGCATCGGAATCTACGGACGCCAAATTACAAGTTCCAATGGACGCCGTTTTTTCTCATTGTGGCTTACCGTCTTTCGTTGAGGCGGCTGCCGCCATTTTGAGCAGCCGTCCAAATGGAGGCGCAACATGTCAACGATTCTTCTTGTGATCCTTGTTCTGCTGCTTATCGGCGCTTTGCCGACGTGGCCGTACAGCAGAGGATGGGGCTATTATCCGAGCGGCGGATTGGGTTTGGTGGTTCTGATCCTGCTAGTGCTTGCTTTGAGCGGAAGGCTTTAGAGGAACTCCGAGCCTGCGTTTAACGCCGCGCGAATGCAGAGGCGCGGCAGTCGCACGACGGTAGCTCATATGGATCTCGACGGGGCATTCATATGAGCTACCGAATTCTCCGTACGCAAGAATTGCTTCTCGACTGGAAAAATTTATGGGCGCTTTTCCTGGCCCGCCGATCAAATCGCAACAGAACCATCAACCTCCAGGATCGGCAGTGCGCGTGCTTGCACGTTCATGGAGGACGATATATGTTCGACATACATCTTGAGAACGTAGGGGATGTAGCCGTAGTGCAATGTGAAGGCAGAATCGTCCAGAGCGATGCCGCGTTTCGCCTGCGTGACGTGATCCGTTCGCAGCGTAATTGTCGCGTTGTGGTTGTAGATCTGTCGGAGGTTGAGGAGATTGAAGGCGGCGGACTTGGGATGCTGGCTTACATGCAACGATGGGCGCATACGCATAACATCAAGCTGAAGTTGTTCAATCCGTCTACGATGGTTCACGATCGCCTGGAGCGAGCCTGGATGCCGCAACTCGAGGTTGCCAGCGCCGATGAGATGATCGCGTTGCTGGATCGAGCGGAGGGAGAGGCAGTCAGCATGCGTCATTGAGTGACCTCGCGTGCAAATGTGGAGCGCTTCCTTGACAGTCTTGGCAAGGCAACGGCTACGTTCGCAGCCCCACAGTCGGTTCGCCACCATCCATTCGTCTCCGCTGAGTTCCGATGAGTTCACGTTTACCTCGCCGCCCGAACGCTCGGGTGATTAGTTCCGCAAATCATTCCCATTCCCATTCGGGTGTCGATCGGCGGCGCACTCCGAGTGCCGCCCTCTCTGAGATCCGGCAAGCCGCTGCTGTGTGCAAGGCGTGCGACCTTTGGAAAAATGCCACGCAGACAGTGTTGGGCGAAGGAAAGCCTGGCGCCGTTTACATGATGGTCGGGGAGCAACCTGGAGATTCCGAAGATCGTAAAGGACATCCCTTTATCGGGCCCGCTGGCCGGGTTCTCGCTAACGCGCTGGCAGAAGCCGGAATCGATAGAGAAGATGTTTATGTCACCAACGTGGTCAAACACTTCAAATGGTCTCTTGCGGAGAGGGGCAAAAAGCGCATCCATAAAAAGCCGCGAGATTCTGAAATTGAGGCCTGCAGGCCATGGCTCGATGCGGAACTCGAAGTTGTGAAGCCCAAGATTCTGGTTTGCCCGGGAGCGAGTGCCGCTCAATCCTTGCTCGGAAAAGACTTTCGTGTCAGCCGGCAGCGGGGAAAGGTTGTCGACTCGCATTTAGCTCCGGCGGTCGTAGCCACTGTGCATCCCTCTTCGATTTTGCGTGCTCGCGACCAGGAATCGCGCAAGGAACAGCTAAAGGACTTTGTTCAGGATCTCAAGTTCGTCGCTAAGTTAGCCAAGGCGATCAAGTGATCACGAACGCGCCTCACCGCAATTTCAACTTCGCAGCACTCGGTTTTTGAAGTGCGCTCCGCTGAACCTTTACAGCGGGCGCAATGGCCTCGGCTTTTTTCAGGTGATCCTCAAGAATCGGTAATGTTTCAGTGACGAAGCCTCGAATATCGGGGTCGTTGGTCACTTTGCTTTCGCGATGGAAGTCTTCGACGTCTTGCTTGTGGTCTTTCAGCATCTCTTCCATGTACGCTGCGTCAAATTGATCGCCCGAGAATCCGTTAAGCCGATTCCTGGTGGCCAGGGCCCCGTTTGGCAATTTCGGCGCTAGCGTCATTCCTCTCTTAGCGGCGAGTTGCCTCAGGTGATCACTTGCTTTGCTATGGTCATCGACCATCTGTTGGCCATATGTTCTGACGTCATTGCTCAGCGCCTTTTTTGTGGCGAGCTTACCGAGTTCAACATCCATCAGAGCACTCGCAGCTACGCGACGAACGAACTGCTGATCTGTAGAGTTGATGGCCGACGGAGTCTTCCCGGCCGATGCTGATTCTTCGGTGCCGGCATTCGTGCGTTGCGTTGAAACGATTGCGAGCAGCAAACCAACCACCACGAATCCCAGGGCTATTCTGAACACGAGTTTGTCAATTTTATCCACCGGTGGGTCCTTTTTTGCGACGCAATATTCATCGACCTTGGACGACTCGATGAGAAGATGAGAATAGGGGGCCCGCTTCGCAGCGACAATCAGGCATTCTCCCCATTCCCGGGACCAGAATCGTGGGAAAGCCCTTAGAAAGATGTGTCACGCGATCAGGTGACCACAGTGATACGTCGCGCGCGCACGTGGATTACACGATGTACTCGATGCATCGCAAGGTTTTCAACCAGTAGCCTCGAATGGGAGGGGCGCATGGCGGAAAGGGAAACGATGGAGCGCGCAAGAGAAGATGCCCGTGAAGGCAAATCTCCCAGCACACAAGCGGGTGAATTTGTTCGTGAAGAGATAGATCACATTCGAGAAGGGAAGCATGGCGCACGTTCGACAAAGCAGGCAATCGCGATCGGACTTTCAAAGGCGAGACGCGCGGGAGTAAAGCTGCAGGCCCCGAAAAAGGGGCGGGCTTCAGCCAGGACACGCAAGCAGGCCAGTCGTGATCTCCAGAAAGCGGGTTCCCACCAGAGGCCCGCCAGGCGTCGGTCGCGTGCCGCCTCGGCAGCACTAAAACGAGAATCGAGGGTATCGGCAAGCCACGGCGCATTGGCTCGACAGGCACGCGCCTCCGCACGGAAAAGAGGGGCTACAGCGCGACGCCAGTCCGCAGCAAAAGCCATTCGGACGAAGGGGCGGGCCGGGCTGTCGGCGGCTGCGCGCAAGGCTAGCGCCAAACGCGCACACCGCTCCTGAGTGGTCGAATCAGCTATATGGCAAACCGCTAGTTGCAGGACGCTGGTGACGTAGGTGCGCTAGCGGCAGCAGAGGGCCGACCGACTGATCTCTCGTGCCAGTCCTCAAGGGCTTTCTGGACTTGCGATAGAAGGATAGTCTTTCTTTCTGCATTCGACTCTGCGAAAGCAGCACGATACAAATCGCCAAAACTCTTAAAGGAGAGGTCCGCCATAATATCCTCGCCAGAATTGGCTCCGCTTGGATACCACAAATTCCGTACGAACCGGATTTGGCTACTCTAGGGGGATTTCCCATCCTCGACAATACAGTGAATACTCGATCCATGTGTGTCTTAAGCCCATGTGCTTAAGCCCACTTGATCTTTGCGAGCCACCGGTTTCCCTTGTTGCCGCATAACGTTTCGGATATTGCCTAGGGTCGCGTGGACCGACTCCGTCCGGCTTCAGCCGTATGGGCCGTTCGCCAGGTCGCTGTTAGATTGCTGATTCTCAACTATTTATGGCACAACTGCTCAATACTTTCGCTCGCAGAATCAAACGCTGGGTGGTTTCAGCCCGGTTGCGGGTCAGTCCCCAGAATCGATCCGTAGCTGTCCAGCCCGAAGCTCGCCCGGAAGCCCACTCATGGTGGAGCGGGCTTTCCTGGAAAACAGATGGCAATGAGGAGTTTGCAAAGTGGTGGGACCACTGGATGTCCAGAATTCCCTCCAGCCGGCCGGTCATCACGACGAGTAGATCTGGAAAGAAGGATGTGTAATCCTGCGTCATGGACCGAAAATGCTTAGAGATTGTAGGTTTAACTTGGAATCTGGCGCGGCAAGAACACAGTTTGTTGGCACTTGTGATTCCAGCCACTCTGAATGTGGCGAAGTGTCTTAGCGAGGGACGTCAGCCGACGCCTGACGAAGTAGCCGCTTGGAACAATCTGAGCGTGCAACTCACTCAGCGAATGTCTGAGATCACGGCCTCATTCACATCCGTGCGAGAAGCAGTTACACCAATCCTTCGGTTCGACGCGTGAGGTGTGGCTCACAACTGACGGGTGATCGATGTGTCCGTCACGACAGCCCTGCACCTCTCACGATCTTAAAAATCCATTTGTATTGCGAGGTCGCAGATACTACAGTCGTAGATGCCGGATACGCCCTAGAGCGCACGCCGTATTGACCGGGGCCTTGCGTCGCTTTACTTTCGAGGCTGAGAGTCTCCTCATCCTTGCGCCGATCTTCTTCCTTCCCTTACCCAACCAGATCGGCGCGAGGACTTTTCAGTTGCTTAATTCGAATATGAGCCACGCTCGCCATCCGCTGAAACGCCACTCGAACTAGATCGACAACAGTCGTCGGAAAAAAGAGCGATAACGTTGGAAGGCTAAGCGTAAATCTTCCGTGGAAACATTGTCTCCGCTGTCCCATTGACGCTCGAGATTAGCTCTCTCGCGAGCAAAGGCCTCGGCGAGTTGTTGCATCGCGTGCGCTACCAGTCCGTCGGCACGTTCTACCGCGCTGCGCGGTTCGTCCACAAAACCGGTCTGTATGTCGTCCCACTTGGCTCGAAGTTCCTTTAACTGGTCATCGGGGAAAAGAGGTGTGGCCTCCGGGGGAGTTGGAGTATTTTTCTTGACCATTGTCCCAGGTGATGTCGTGACGGCTGATTGGGCGAGTGCATCGATCGGGGACAACTCGGAGCGTGCTGGTTTACGTCCCTCGACGAGTTCAGGGGATGCTTCAGCGGGCCGATTTGCTTTTGCTAAATCGGCTGTAGTGAGTTGTTCGCGATTTGATTCGTCTTTTCTGAGTGGAAACGTCATGCTCGAAGTTCCTTTCTTTCTGGCAGAGTGTCGTGAAGTAATTCGTCAAATAGTGAGCGGTAGTGCACCATTGCCTTGCGGAGTCCTTCTGTAGTGATTTGTCCGACAGTATTTCCGGCCGCAATCGCGTGAGCTCCCCGGTAGTTGTTCACCACACCGGGATGGTCGACCGAGATGACGTCGGCAAGTTCTTCGAAGTTGCCGACAGGATAGCCACGTGCTTGCATGATTTCACTCACCAATTGATCGGCCTGCGCGACCGATCCTCCCGGATCGTCCACGAATTGCGCTTGAACACGGTTCCAGCGCGTGGAGAATTCCTGGCGATTTGCTTCCGAAAGCGGGCGTATCTGAAGTCTCTCCCTCTTTTTCTCGCGAAATTCGAGTACGCCTTCGCCCCGGCCTTTGTCGCCTTCCTGAGAGATCACGCGGTCGTACTCGGGGCCAAATTTCTCGCGAAGGGATTTGCTTCGGCGTTGCCGAAGTAGAAACCAAATCGCGAGCCCAGCGACGAGCGCAATGGCGATACCGACAAAAACGATGCCTGATCGTTGGTCCATGATCGATCACATCCTTTCCTGTGCCTTGTCTTTTGCCTTAGGTAAGACGTGACTCAGATTCCGGGATCATAGCGCTGGTTGTTCGTTGAATCCTCAGGGTAATACCGGAGCCCTTTATATCTGGCTGGAAGGGCGCCCTATACCCGAGCTGAACGAGAGATAAAATTCCAACCGCGGTCTGCGGCCACGCATCATACGCGCGGTGTCTCGTGCGCACGCAAATCCTGTGGCTAGATCCTCGCAGTCCCTGTAGCCCCGATTGCGTGGACCGTGACCCATGAAGACGTTTTCCGTGAGCCGCGCGATTTTTGCAAAGAACGCAGCGAGTCGGCGGGCGGGTTATTGCAGCGAAAATTCTTCTATCTGTTCACGTGAGTATTGCTTCAGTCATTACGTGGCGGCGGCGGTTTTGTTTCTCACGCGTTTCAGGCTGCTCTACCCGGACTGGCACGGATACGTGATTTCGTTCTTCGGGCGAGTCTGGGCATCGAATTTCTACATGGCCGGATTTGCAAACCTACGCCTCGATATCCATCACGAAAGGGTGGAGATCAAATCGAAGGATCTGGACGTTCAGTCAAAGTCGGAACAACTAAAAATGGACGGTGTGGCGTGAAGGACTCCCAGTGGGCCGGGAGCGAGTTCAAAGGACTTAAGAAATCCGGGATCTGTTCTCGGGCCATTCCGCGGCCTGAACCCGGTCACTGCTGTAGATTCATACAGATTTCACCCTATTAGCGGTGCTTGCGGACCACGTTAGGGTCAAATCGGTTACCTTCATCGAGAATCGAGGTCCTGGGTGGCATTTCGAATTCTAGTCGCTGACGATCACGCGGTCGTACGTCAGGGGATAGGCTCCTTGCTAAAAGATCATCCGGGGTGGGAAGTGGTTGGCGAGGCGGTCGACGGCCGCCAAGCGGTTGAGATGGCCAAAAATCTCAGGCCTGATCTCGTGATCCTCGATATTGGCATGCCAACCCTCAACGGATTGGATGCGACACGTCAAGTCCTTCGCGATAATCCGGATCAGCGGGTCTTGATTTTGACGATGAGCGACTCTGAGCAATTGATCCGAGAGGTCCTTGGAGCAGGAGCGCGGGGTTTCGTTCTTAAGTCTGACGCGGCGAAGGATTTGGTGGCTGCCGTACAGGCTCTTGAACGTCACCGCACTTTCTTCGCGTCGCGTGTGCAGAATATTCTGGACAACTACTTTTCTCCAACCAGTACTGCGAGTTTACCCACGCTCACGAACCGTGAGCGGGAGGTGCTGCAGTTGATTGCGGAAGGTAAGACGACCAAGGAGGTCGCCGTTGCCCTCGGGTGCAGTGTGAAGACAGCTGAGACCCATCGCACAAACTTCATGCACAAATTGCAGCTTCATTCGGTTAGTGAAGTTGTGATGTACGCAATTCGCAATCACATCATCCGGGTGGACCAATTGCCGACCTAGTTTGCTCCGGGTGTCCTCGCTAACGGTCAAAACGCGTCAGCAAATCGGGCAATTTTCATGTACTCCGGAAGCTAGATGGCTTTAGTGGTGTCGACTTTTATCTGTAGCGAGTGCGCATTTCCTCTCCGCAACACATCCAACCGGTGCTATGAGGTAGCGGCAGTAGGCGGAGACGATTCTTTATTTTAGTTTTTTGTGTATCGGCAATGGGGTGTGCAGTTCGCAAGCGACCCAACGTCATTGTTCCAAATCAATGAATTCGTTTGAACGCCGAAAGCTTCACTCGCCCATGTGAGCAGCGTGCCGATGGAAAATTGGTGTGTGACGGGGTAGTCGTTACGGCCACGTGTGTCCAACGCGGACAATGAAACTCAAGCGTGCGCCAAATCCGCAATTTCTCGTTTTCGCGCAGGTGATCTCTAGAGAACGTGACAGACGCACATCGCGGAAAAACATCTTGCGCAATAGTTTGCGTGTAGAACAGCAGCGGTTGTGCCGCGTAATCGCACAACTTACGGATACGAAAAGCCTTTAGAGCCCTGTCTTTTTGGCATCTAAACTGCAACGTGTTTGTTGCACCTCGCGTAGATCCATGCACGCAACATGGAGGCTTTCAGAATGCCCTACACCGAATCCCGGCTCAACGCGAATCTTATTTGCCTTCGAAAAGCAGTACTCTGCGCCAACTGTGATGTGATCAGCGACGGGGCCAACGGTCATTGCGTCGCGTGCGGTAGCCAAGCGCTACTCAGTCTCAGCCGCCTCCTGGGAGGGGCGATCGATACGGAGATGTCACTACCCTTAGGGATGTCCAACAGCTTTGCTGCTGAGGCGAACAAGACGCATTATCTTTCCGCAGCCGCCTGAGTCGAGGGCCGATATCGGATAGCGAGAGGGCGTCGTCAGGGTGTGCGACGCATTTGTTCGCCATGGATCTGCGTCTCGACTACCAGGGGCAGACTACTCTCTTTACTTCTTCCAAAGCTTCGCCAGGGCTTCCGCAGCGTCGTTAAGGGCACGTTCTTTTTGCGAATGCGCACTCTCAGTGCGACTGCGCAGAGGTCTTCCGCGGTCAAGAAGGGCTCCTGCAGTCGCTCGAGAACGGCTGCCATCACTGTCTACAACGGCGAGGGCGGCTTCAAAAATCATCCGAGGATCCAGGTGGAGTGGTTTTGACGATGAGCTCATGCGCACATTACAAGCCCGCAAGGGATTTCCAACAATACAGGCGATGTGGGAGGGGAATGCCGGACAAATCCTCATAATGCTTCCTTCGTGGCTCGAGCGTTTCTCAAAGTGGTGTTGTTCGCGTGACGACTTGGGCAATGCCTGCAGTCGATCGAGAGTGCGGGGAATAGAATTACACCATCGTCACAACAACCCTGATCCCTGTCGCGCATCGAAAGAAAGAGAAATGGAAAAGCAACAAGAGGAGATGAGCTGACCAGCTTGATTGCAAAAAAGCCCGCGCCCCCGGGACAGGTGGACGCGGGTTTGAGGAGATGTTGCGACTTACCTGGATTGGGACAATATCCGTCGCGCGAATGCTCTTCAATACAGTGATTGCTGCATTCCTGGACCCTCCAATTCCCTTATAGGTTAGCCGAAAATCCTTGCGCTGGGGGAAGGGAAGCAAGTGAACGTGGACGGCATCGAGTTTACGTATAAAGCAAGCGGGGAAGACACCGAGGGGCACTTCGCTTTCACGGAGGGAATTGTGGCGCCGCATCGAGGCGCACCGGCCCACATTCATCACCTTGAGGACGAGGCTCTCTATGTTCTCGAAGGGAAGTTTGAGATCGAATGTGCAGATGAGTCTTTTCGAGCCGGACCGGGGAGCTTTGTCCTGTTGCCAAAGGGCCTTCCACATCGGTTTCAGAACATTTCTGAGAAGCCCGGACGGCTGCTATGCGTGCAATCTCCAAGTGGAGTCGAGCAATTCTTTGAGCACATGAGCGCGCTAAACGAAGAAGGTCTTCCGGACGAGGAGAGGCTGCATCAGCTTACCGCCAAATACGGGATCGAATTCCTGCCAGACGAGGAATGACTCTCGAGAGATGGCTCTAAGGGAAGTGTGCGTCGGTCAGACTACGTGCACGATGTTGTTCCGAACGGCGTAGCGGACCAGATCTGCGACCGAATGTAGATCGAGCTTTCGCATGACATTCGTTCGATGCGTTTCCGCCGTCTTCACGGAGAGATTGAGAGCAACTGCGACCTCTTTGCTGCTCTTTCCTTCCGCCAGCAACTGGACGACTTCGCGTTCCCGAGCAGTGAGTCGATTCTTTACCGGTTTCTCCGGGCTTAGCGAGCGCGTTAGATAGCCTTCGAGGACGATGGTGGCCACGTCGGAAGTGAAGAATGTGGTCCGCCTCTGCAGGGCCTCAACTGCAGCTACCAGGTCCCGTGCGGCGTCCGATTTCAGAATAAAACCACGAGCACCCACTTCCAGGACTTCGCGAACCACTTGATCCGAGTTGTGCATGCTGAGAATCAGCACCCGCGTGCGCGGCGCAGACTTAAGGATCTGGCGGGCGGCGTCCAGGCCGTTCAAGTTGGGCATGCCAATATCGAGCAGGGCGAGATCGGGGTTGAGATCTCGTGCTTTGTCTACTGCGTCACGTCCATCAACTGCCTCACCACAGACTTCCCATCCGGGATGTCCCTCGAGCAAAGCTCGAATTCCGCGGCGGACCACCTCGTGATCATCGGCGACCAAAATCCGAAGAGAGCTCATGCTCGAACCTCACCTGAGGATTTTTCGTTCAATTCGGAGGAGAGTGTAGGGGCGCCGAGAACAAAGCCCAATCGGGCAAACACTGTAGAAAGTCGATAGATTACTTTAGAGGCAACATGGATGGAGTAGTTCGCGGCGTGAGATCTCTAGTCGCCTTTGTCCGTAGCATCAGGTTGATCCTCAATTGCGTTTACGCGAGTTTTGTTGTGTTCTTCCTCGAACAATCGGCTAATTTCAGCGACCAGTTCATGAGCTTTTTCGGATCTTGTTCAACAGCCGCTTGTGCGCAGAGTTCTCTCCAGCGCTGACTCTTCTGCATCGGAAAAGCGTCTCTCCAGCCCAAGGGCAATGTATCGTTGCGGGATGGTTTCAGGGTAAACGGTGGAAAAGGATTGGTCAGTCGGATTCCCTACGGAGTTGCTTGCTATAGGCCCAACTCGCTGTCGAATCGATGGAGTGCTGCGTAGCATTCGCAAGCCTGCCGCTCCAGTGTGTCTCGTCTAACGATCTGGATCGAGGCCCGTCCACGGCGAATACCACTCAGCTCAAGCTGAGCGACGGCAATGCTGACGGAAGGACGATCGGTGCCGATCATCTTCGCAAGGAAATCATGAGTGGTGCGGACGATGTCTGAATCGATGCGATCATGCACGGCCAACAGCCAACGTGCGACCCGCTGTTTCACGCTGTGCAGGCGATTGCATGCGGCATTTTGCGCAAGTTGCAGCAACCGAATGCCGAGTCTTCTAACCAGGATACCCCTTAACTCCGGCAACGACTTTAGCAAGCGTTGCAAGACGCCGCCCTCGAGCAGGAATCCCTCGCCCGGTACTTGCATGATGACACTGTGGGAGTAGGACGAAAGTCCCGCAACCAGCGGTAACCCAATCATGTCCTCGAGCCCCGCAATTCCTACCTCGACACTCCGTTCGTCATCTGTCTGGACGAGTAGCGATGCGATTCCGCTGTTAACAAAACAGGCGAGCCTGATCTTGAAATATTCTCTCTGCAGCGCGGTCGCGACCTGCAACGGTGTGAACCGGAGATGGGGCTTTAGGATCTCAAATTCATCTATAGGGATGCGCTGGAGGATCGTATTCCGGACAGGGTGTCCTGCGATTACTCGTTCGACCTTACCTGTTTCCGTTTTGTGTTTAGACACACTATTGCGATGTCCTGACAGGAAATGCGCTAGTTCGAATCTCCCGTAGAGATCCGTGTCCTTCCGCGTAAAAAACGTGACACGAATCCGGTAGTTGCCGGCCAGTGATGTACGGACGCGTCTACCAGCACGCCAGTGGGCAAAATGGTTCTAGGGTGTCGCCTGTATTGAATATTGGTGTCAGCGATGCCCTAATTGATCAAACGCCCAAGGCGCCACTGACGCACGCTTAAACAAAAACATTTGAGTGGTGCTTCGGTCGGTGACCGGTAGCGGTCGAAAAAGCTCCGACCATGCCGATTCGTATTTTGATCGCAGATGACGATCCGGCGATCCGCGGTTTATTTCGAAGACTGCTGGAAGCGCAGCCCCACTGGCAAGTGTGCGGGGAAGCAGGGAATGGGGCCGAAGCCGTTCGACAAGCAACGGACGTGTCTCCGGACCTTGCGATCTTGGATCTAGGGATGCCTCTTATGAATGGAATTGAGGCGGCGCGTGAGATCTCACGGTTGAAGCCTGGACTCTCTCTGCTTCTGGTCAGTGTGCAGGAAGTATCTGATCAGCTGATCGAGGCGGCGCGGGAGGCGGGTTTCAAGGGGGCGATTACGAAAAGCCGCGGTCGTGAGGTTGTGCAGGCGGTTGATGCAGTTCTTCACAATAAATCGTTCTTTCAGAGAGACGAATCGACGAGAGCCAGCTAAGGGGTTTCCCTTCTTGCGGCTTGGCAGGCAGCGCGGCTAGGCTTGGGCTGTTCCCGCTGTCAGTGCATCCTATCCAGTGGGCGGAGGCAACGTGACGCCAGCGTGCACTGGAAATCCGACCAATGAAACGAAAGGTTGTTTTGGAATGAAGAATGTCTACGAGGTTCTACGACAGAAAGAAGCAGATCGGCTTCAAATAGAGTCCGAGATCGAGGCATTACGACTGGTGATTCCGCTGCTCGATGAGAATGCCTCCGGCGGGGAAAATTCTGACGAGTTCCGCCAGGAAACTCCACGGGATCCCCGTGCCTCCGAGGACGTCGCGACGGTTGCGGAGAAGCAATCCACCGGCACCTGGTGGAAACTCGCATCTCACTGAGCGATTGCGCAGCACCTGCGAATCTACACGCTCGAGATCATCGCGACGGGAAACTGACGCAGCAGGTCGCCAACCATAAGCGTCCTTTCGGAGCGTGCTCTTGCATCGCTGCCCGATGGAGCAAAGACACTTTCCCACCGCAAAGGGGCCTCTTTTGGCAGCACGATGCGTGTGTCGTGCCACTCCCAGCGAAATTCATCCCGATCTGGAATGACCCGCGTCGTGAAGCGAGGCGCGACCGCCACACACCACTCCGCGCGATGCCGTCGAGCCACTGCAACGACGCAGTCTCGCCGCTCTCCATCGACCCCGAGCGGGATGTAGTCACCTCGTAAGAAGAGTGAAGGGTGATTACGGCGGAACTGCAAGCCATGTCGGGTGACATGCATTTTGATACGACCGTCTTGCCATCCGGAGGTAAGGTGCGCCGGGGAAGAGCTGTCGCGAATTTCGCTCAGTATCTCCTCGCGACGCTTGAAATCGACGGTGCCCCTGTTGTCTGGGTCCACGAGGCGAAGATCCCATAATTCGCTGCCCTGATAAAAGTCAGGTACTCCCGGACAGACCAGCTTGAGAAGAAGCTGGGAAAGGCTGTTCAGGGCGCCATGGAAGGCTATTTTGGCGGCAAACAGCTTGAAGTCTTGGAGGAACCGGTTGTCGGGTGACTCGGTGAGGACGGCTGCAACGAAGTCGACCAGCGCTTTCTCGTGATCAAGGTTGGGCACGGTCCAGCGGGTATGGACCATCGCTTCGCGGACCGCCTTCACCATGAATTCTTGGATCCGTTTTGTATAGCAGGCACATACAGGTTCGGTGGGCCAGGAGCCGAGCAATGTTTGATAGAGCAACATTTCTTCGTTCCGCTCGGGTGCCCGGATTCCTCTCACGACTTTACACTTCGACTCGTTCCAGTCGCTCCAGTTGTTTAAACATCGTTCCCATTCTTCGGGCAACTCGGAGAGGACATTGATGCGAGCGCGGACGTCTTCAGCCCGCTTCGCGTCATGAGTCATGGTCGCGTTTATTGTGTGCGGCCATTTCTTATGGCGCTGTTGTAAGAATGCACTAAACCCCGCCCGGGAGAGGTCCACGCATTGAGGACAACCTCCGACCTCATTTAACGATATGAGGCGGTTGTAAACGTACAATGCGGAGTCTTCAACCCCCTTTGCTGTGATTGGCCCGGTGAATTGCTGCCAAGTGAGAACAAAGGCCAAACGCGATTCGCGCTGCTCAGGCAAGAGGTGAGGGCCCGTTTCAAGTAGCAGCACTTCTTCGAGAAAGCGAAAGTATGTTCCGTGGATGCTGGGATTACGACGCTGCGCTTCTTGTAGCGCATTCAAAATTGCGACTCGGTCTTGTTGTCTTACGTCAAAGCCGCGAATGTAGGTCCGATAAGGTTCCAAACAGGCCGTGGTCTCGACGAGCGTGCGAGTTAATTCCTCGCGTGACAATTCTCGAGCGTACCGGTCTTGTTCCGACAAAACACTAAGATACCGGCCCAACGTCCGCATCTCAACGGCAAGTAGGCTGTCCATGACTTGCTTCTTCTTACGGTAGGCGAGGTCAGGAAAGTAGATCCTCTCGGAAATGAAGCGTGAATAGGCCTCTTCAAGAGCAGGCAGATTCACAGCATCAACGAATACTCCATTTACCGCATTCAGGAAATCGTAGCCGGTCGTTCCATGAACAGGCCATTCCGTCGGCAAGCCTTCTCCCACCGACAGAATCTTCTCAACGACCACGTAAAAATCTCTGCCGCGAGCGTCTGTAGTTCCACTCTGGGTCTTTTCCTGCAAGCGACGCAAGTATCCGAGCGGGTCACGAAGCCCGTCGATGTGATCGATGCGAAAACCCGTTACCAATCCCTTTGTTGCGAGCCTCAGAACGACGGAGTGACCAGCGTCGAAGGTCAACGGGTCATCCACTCGTACCCCAACCAGGTCACTGATGGTGAAAAAGCGACGATAATTAATTTCCTCGTTCGCTGTCCGCCAGAATGCGAGCTCATACGCTTGATCATTAAGGAGTTGATCCAGCAAAAGAAAGGTGGATGGAACCCCTTTCCTTCCATTGAAAAGACGGACGTTGGCGTCTACGAATCGTTTGACCTCCGGCGATGTTGAGTAAAGACGCCACAGGCGTTCCTTGATGACTTCGCGATGATGCCGCCGCTCTCCGGGTGACTCGCTCGCTGGGACGGTGGACCCCGAAATTTGCACGACCGCGGCGAGAATTCCCTGAAATTCCTGCCACGGGGGACTATCGGGTCCGAGAGCACGACGTAGACGATCTTCGCGATAGGCGAGTATCCGGCCATAGGAGCGCGTGGCAATCGGGAGAGTGAAATCGAAATAGTTCAGGAAAAAGCCATTCTGCGCATACGTGAGCACCAACTCTCGCCCTTCCAGAACGTGCGCATATGTATTGCCGAGGATCGGTAACAAGACGCGATTTTCAAGGGACCGGCTCGGCGGATGCCAGTCAACGTCGAAGTGCGCGGCGAATGTCGAGCGCGGGCCATCCTCGAGGAGATCCATCCACCATGGGTTCTCACCGTTGGCAGCCATGTGGTTGGGCACAATGTCAAGCAGCAAGCCCATCCCGTGCTCCTGCAGTTCCTGAACCAGAGCGTCGAACTCTTCGTCCGTCCCAAGTTCCGTATTCAGATGCGAGGGGTCCGTTACGTCGTAGCCGTGCGTACTCCCACGCTTTGCTTGCAAAAGGGGGGACGCATAGATGTCGGTGATGCCAAGGTCGTGAAGATAAGGAATAAGGGCCCGGGCGTCATTGAAACGAAGCTGCTGATTGAACTGCAGGCGATAGGTCGAGATCGGGATACGTATTCCACTCATCGTCGTCTCTGAAATGCAGGTCTAAGAACCACCGCAGCGAAGAGGCTTGTTACCGTTCAAGTACGAAGAAGAACGGAAAAGCTTTTCGGCAAGATGGAAAAATTGCCATTGTGAATGTCAGGTCTACCACCAGGGCCCCGCCAAACTTCGTCCGCCGAGTTAAAGACCAGACGCCACTTTTTGGCGTAAGCCTCACCAAAACATTTTTTAGTTCGATTACCAAAGTTGAAAATCATGAGGACTTCGTTTTCCCCATAAGTTCTGCATACTTGTAAGCAATCCTCAGCGTCGGTGGTCACGGTCAAGATGGATGCATCCGGCTCGGCCAACGCCGGTAAAGTTTTTCGCAAGTGGATCACTTCGCGGTAAAAGTCCCACAGGACCTTGTGCTGCCCCTCGCAATGCAAGTTCTGATTTAACTTCGACTTGAGGAATGTCGTCTCTGCTTGCGGGTCGGGCGGAGAACCCGCGGCGTGAAAGGCTGCAAACTCCCGCCGTCGACCGTCGCGAACCGCCTGCGCAAGCGCCAGATCCTGGTGACTGGTGAAATACAGGAAGGGCGCTGGTTCTCCATACTCCTCTCCCATAAAGAGGAGAGGTAGATAGGGAGCGAGTAAAATGAGCCCCGCGGAGAGTTTCTGGACCTCGAATGCGAGCAACGTACTCGACCGCTCTCCGAGCATCCTGTTCCCAACCTGATCGTGGTTTTGCGAGAACACCACCAACTGAGATCGCCGGACAGCGCCGGGGGCGTTTCCATGGCGGCGGTGGCGATATAACGAGTATTCCCCAGTGTAAACGTACCCCTGCCGAATTGATTTCTCGAGATGGCGGAGCGTTCCAAAGTCCTCGTAATATCCAATTCGCTCGCCAGTTTGAAGGCTGTGAAGAGCATGGTGAAAATCGTCATTCCACTGAGCGTGCACTCCGTAGCCTCCCGCGTCGCGGGATAGGACGAATCGAGCATCATTCAGATCGCTCTCGGCAATCAGATAAACATGGCGTCCACTGGTAGACGCGAACTCATCGATGGCTGCGCTGAGCAGCGACAAAAATGGTTGTGCATTGCGGTCAAAGATGCCATGAATTGCGTCGAGGCGGAGTGCGTCAATGTGGAAATCTTTGACCCAGCCGACAGCATTTTCGACAAAAAACCTGACGACATCGTCGCTGTGAGGGCCGTCAAAATTAATGGCGTCGCCCCACGGCGTTTTGTAGCGGTCCGTGAAATAAGGCCCGAAGTCGGAGAGGAAGTTTCCTTCCGGTCCCAAGTGGTTGTAAACAACATCGAGGACGACCGCCAAGCCCGCTTTATGACAGGCGTTAACAAGGCGCTGCAAAGCTCGCGGGCCGCCATATGTGTTTTGGACGGCGAACGGAAATACCCCGTCGTAACCCCAATTCCTTGCTCCAGAGAATTGAGCCAGGGGCATCAGTTCAATCGCAGTCACGCCCAGTGACTTGAGGTACGGAAGATAATCGATGATGGCATCCAGCGTTCCTGCCGGTGTGTACGCACCCACATGCAGTTCATACAGGATGTAATTCTTTAACTCAGGTCCTCGCCACTCGAGATCCTCCCAGGCGAACTGCGCAAGATCGATGATTTGCGACGGGCCAAATACGCCAAGAGGTTGGAACTGAGAGGCGGGATCGGCCCGCTGCTTCTCTCGATTGAGCCGATAAAAGTAGTGCGCTTCCGAATTGACATTTTCTGCTGTGCCGCGATGGTAGCCATGTTCCCCCGGTGTAAGCGGAAACGTTTTTCCCTCACCTGGGAAGTACACCTCAACGAGCCGGGAGCTCGGCGCCCACAACGTGAATTCACAGCACTCGTCCGCTCGATACTGTGCACCAAGTGTACTTGTCCCCTGAGCCTTTGGCTCTCGAAATTCACCCTTCGCGCTTGACTGAATCATTGTCACAACAGGATCCTTGGTTGCATGTGCTCATAGTATGAAACCGTACCGCGGCAGTTGTCGGCATCCAGTAAATCCTCTAACGAATTGCAAAGTAATCCGTATTTTCAAACCCGTGGGCCTCAATTTGCATCTGAGACGATTCAAATCTCTAAGGATCTTTACCCAGCGATCGACAAGGCCATCAATATGATTCTAAGCACTCCGGCTGGGCTTGCCCAGGCCCGTACGCCGTTTGAGTTTAAGTCTGCTGCGCATTTGCTGTTCATTGAACGCGAGCAAGCTACCAACCTCGAAGAATTGTCGCAGTCACTTCGGACCTGTCCTGATGAGTCGATCTTCCAACACACTTTCCGCACTCTTGAGGAGCACCATTTCATCAAGGAGGGCTTCTCCAACGATTTCGCCCAATGGGCGTATACCAATTTGAGGGAAGTCGGTTTGGGGGAACGATTGGCAGCTCTAGACGTGCGTGAGTTCACGTCATTGGCGAAATTGCGGGAACGATTGATTCAGATTGTTGAAGAATTCGCGGCGGTCACTCCAACAGCAAAAGAGTGCAGTTCGAAAACGCCGTTCTATTTCTGCTCATCCAAAATCACAGTGCTGCCTACTCAACGTATCGTCAGCACCCTTGCGGAGTTTGTCGCTGCCTTGAAGGAAGGCAGCCTCCACTCGATTCACTATCACTTCATCGAGGCGCGGCTGCGCCGGAAGCTCGAAACCAATGATTTTTCCATCTGGTTGAGCCGTGACTTAGGACTGGACCGCGAGGCCCAGCTGCTCAACAACGTTGATATCTACACGTCGACGCTGGAAGGCGTGCGCCGCAAGATTATTCAAATTCTGCAAAACGTGAACTGACGTCTGAGAGGAATAGAAATGCCGGAACCGATCCGTTCGCGTGCGGAGATGTTGCAGGGAGCGCCTGCGAACGAGGGTGCATCGACAGAAACTGAAGACATGAGTGCGCCCAATCAGGGTCGCGCGCGTCGAAAACCTCAAATCTCTGAAACACCCCCACCGCCTCCCCCTGCGCCAACGCTGGCGGACTATGAACCGATCATTGGTAAATCGCAAATTGATGAATTGCGTTTCGTGGCCCGTACGCTCAAAGGAAAGCGAGTGAAAATGGTCAACTCCACTGCCATGGGGGGAGGCGTGGCCGAAATGCTTAATCGCCTCGTTCCTCTGCTCGACGAACTCGAGGTCAAGACCGGGTGGGAAGTAATTACTGGAGGCAATGATTTTTTTGAGGTGACAAAAGGATTCCACAATGCGTTGCATGGCGCGGATTTCACCTTTACGCAGGCCGCACGCGACGTTTTCCTTGCGACCACCGAGCAGAATCGTCAACGGATGACCTTCGACGAGGATTTTGTTGTTATTCACGATCCACAGCCGGCCGGCTTAATCGCTTCGAAGTCCGGCTCATCACACTGGGTTTGGCGCTGCCATATTGACCTTTCTCACCCGAACCCGGACGTGTGGAATTTTCTGCAATCCATGGTTGAACGTTACGATGCTACGGTTTTTTCCTCGCCAGCATTCGCGCGCCGCCTGGCAACCCCTCAAGCGCTTTTCTATCCGTGCATCGATCCGCTCTCGGAAAAAAACAAAGATCTGGATGAGAAGTACATTCAAAGCGTTTGCGACAACTTCGGCGTGGATCGCTCCCGGCCGATTGTGACGCAAATTTCGCGATTCGACCGGCTCAAAGATCCACTGGGAGTGATCCAGGCCTACAAAATGGCAAAGAAATACGTCGACCTTCAGCTGGTGCTTGCGGGGGGCGGCGCAACTGACGACCCCGAGGGGACGGTTGTCTTGAAAGAGGTTCACGAGGCGGCCGGGGACGATCCCGATGTCATCATTCTGGACTTGCCGCCATGGTCAGCGCTTGAAATCAATGCTCTTCAGCGGGCGTCGACGATCATCGTGCAAAAGTCACTCAAAGAAGGTTTCGGGTTAACGGTTACGGAAGCGCTCTGGAAGGCCAAGCCGACAATCGCCAGCGCAGTCGGCGGCATTCCTACCCAGGTAATCGACAAGCTTACCGGCGCCCTTGTGCATTCCGTCGAAGGATGCGGATATCAAATACGTTATCTGCTAACGCATCCGGAATATGGGACTCAGTTGGGCAAGAACGGGCGAGAACACGTGAAAGAGAATTTCCTAATGACCACCAACGCTCGGCGATGGGTGCTGCTCTTGCGAATTCTCTCTGGGCTGACGTTCTAGGTACGAAACAAGCAGACGATAAGTTTCGCGGCGCTGACTTGTACAGAAACTACAGTATGGATTTACTTTGTCCCTGTTTCAGAATGAAGGTCGAGATCCTGTACACATTACGTCGCTGACTGACTGCACTGTCTAAACATGCCCGCGGCGTTTTTGTACTTCGCGGATGAGAGAAGACTGAATCTTTATTTCAAATTTCCTTGGTACTGCCTGCTCGCGCTCTTGGTTGGTACGAGTTATCGTTTGGGTCAACTACCATCTGATTGCGATTCGGTCGAGACCCAAGGCGCTGCGTTTTCACCAACCGCATCCAGCGAACAAACAAGCGCTGGGCCCCGAGTTCGACAAGCATCCGAGAATCCTCTCTCGATTGCAGAAAACTGGAACGTCGGGTCGTCCTGTTCGAGGCCCGAACAAATCGATTCGTTGGTCTCAACCCAAAACACTTCGCGTGGCGGGGGCTTTCATTGGGGATGCGCCCTGCTCGAGTCGTTTACTTTCCTTTCTATCGAACAAGCTTATGTTGTTCACGACGACTATCGATGGGTTACCTCGGAGAATGGCATACCGTTCAACCATTATTGGCGTGATTACAAGCAGTCTCTACATACCTGGGTCAACTCCGGATGGGACGACGGGGATGCGGTACTGTACAGCTATGTAGGGCACCCAATTCAGGGCGCACTGACTGAATACATTCAAATTCAGAATGATCCGAAAGGTAGGGATCTCGAACTATCGAACACGAAGCAGTATTGGCACAGTCGTCTGAAGGCGCTCGCCTGGAACGCCGTTTACAGTACCCAGTGGAACATAGGCCCGCTCAGTGAGCTTACGGTTGAGAAATATGGAACGGCGGATCGTACTCCGTGGAATAAGGATGGCACATGGCCATGTGCGAGAAAGCCGTGCGTCACTGGAGTGGGACAGGTGGATCTTGTCATGACGCCCGTCGGAGGATTTGTCTGGATGCTGACCGAGGACTTCCTTGATAAAGAAATCGCTCGGAGGGTTGAGGGAGCGACTCGAAATCACTTTCTCGTTGATTTGACCCGCCGTGCTCTAAACCCCATTCGCGGGGAGCAAACATCCTGCACGGAAAACGACCGTGGTACAGGGCCTCAAGAGACGCGCGCCAAGTCTACATGGTTAGTCAGTCTAAGAAATTAGGGTCTTCAAGCGGCGTGAATGATGGCAGCCACTGAGCGTTCAATGCGGGCGCTGTCGCTGGCAGGATTGCTGATTCTCCTTCTCGGAAACCCTTGTTGGGCTCAGGGTAGCCTTCAAGAAGGCTCGGAACACGGTTGGGACTTTGGATTTTGGATTGCAGGCGCAACCGGGGAAGAACACACCAACTCCATTGCGGAAGCGCAAATACTCGCCGGCGGCTTGAGCGCGGGAAGAGTCATTACGCACGAGATCGGAAGTGGCTGGCGCCGCGGACGGATTGAATACGCATTCGGGGTTACCCCCCTGTTTGCCCAAGTCCGACCAAGGAATATTTACGGTGTCGGCTTTGAACCCATCGTCCTACGATGGAAATCTGGTATCCACAGTTCCCGTTTAGAACCGTACATCGAACTGGCGGGCGGCGGACTTCGCACCAACACGAACTTCCCCTTTGGCAACACATCGGATTTCAACTTCACGGCTCGAGTTGGCGGAGGAGTTCAGATTTTCGCAAGGCAACATGAAGCGATGGACATTGGTTGTCGCTGGTTGCATTTCTCCAATGCGAATCTCGGGACACAAAATCCAGAGTTTAACGGCGTCCAACTTGTATTTGGGTATCGGTGGCACCGGTAATTCCTGTAGCCCCGTTTAGGAGCCCAAATCAGTTTCCGTCCACAGTTGACCTTATTGTCCGGAGGACGCTCAGGGCGTAGATCTAGGCGAGGCGCGCTAGCTGCGTTGTGTCAAGTCGCGAGCCCAGCACAGTCGAGCTAGCGGCCATAGGGAGGAGAACAAATGAGATTTCTTAAGATATTTCTAGTCGGTGCCGGGTTGGTCGCCGCCTTCAGTTGTCTCGGCGCAGCCCAGGAGGTTCGTACCGATCACGATAAGTCTGCAAATTTCGAACGGTACCATACCTACTATTGGGCGAAGGTCCAAGCGTCGAATCCACTCTGGCAGCAGCGTATTCAGGAAGCTGTCGACAAAGATCTTCAAAGCAAGGGATGGCAACGGTCTGACAAGAATGGGGACATTGCCGTGACGGCGGTGGGTTCCGCGAGGGACCAACAGGAATATCAGACGTTTTACAACGGATTGGGCGGCTGGCGTTGGGGAGGTTTCGGGAACGAAGCAACGACGACCGTCGAAAACTATCGCGTCGGTACGCTTGTAGTGGACATGTACGACGCTCAAAACAAGCGGTTGGTCTGGCGCGGCACTTCCACCGACACTCTTTCGGACAAGCCCGAAAATAACGAGAAAAAGCTCGATAAGGCTGTCGACAAAATGTTCAAGGACTTCCCGCCAAAGAAGTAACCTGAATTAAAACAACTGGGACGGAAAAGGCTCGTCAGGGATGAATGACGAGCCTTAGACTTCTTGACGAAAAAGGCGTCTACTGTGGATACCAATCGAGCAACCGAACCTCAATTCCGGTTCCCTCCAATCCCTTCTTGAAAACGGCCAGGTCAGAGCCACGGTAGTGATAGGGAATCACGATCTTGGGATGAAATGCTTTTACAGCCGCAGCCGCCTCGTCCGGGGGCATCGTGTAAGGCAAATTCATGCAGACGAAAGCCACGTCGATGTTCTTAAGAGCGCGCATTTCGGGCACACCCTCGGTATCCCCGGAGAAGTAGAATCGCATTCCGCCGTAGGTGAGCACGTAGCCATTACCGCGTCCCTTATCGTGGAACAGCTTGCCGGGTTCTGGTCCTCGCTTGAGGTTGTAAGCCGGAACAGCTTCGATTTTCCACCCCTGCCACGATTTGCTTTCTCCATTCGCCAGCGGAGTTGCGTTCGTTACAGTCTTCGTAACCGCGGGCGCAGCGATGATTTCCGTTCCAGACTTGCTTACAGCGGAAATGGACACAGGGTCCATATGGTCAGGATGGATGTCTGTAATCAGAATCAAGTCCGCCTTTGGGAGATCTCCGACTTTGGCAGGTTTTGCTGGATCGAGATAAATAACCTTGCCACCCGCCTCAATCAGGGTACTGGCGTGATAAAGGGGTGTTATTTTTACGGGCCCCGCTGACGTGGAAAATGTCTGGGTCGAGGCGGCTGCGAGCGCCAGGACTGAGGTAAAGATCAAGCTGCTTACGATCACTAGAAGCTTCATGGAAACCTCACGGTCGCGGTTCCTGCAGAAATCCGCGGCATCAGGAATAGCGCGGGAGACTGCAGTTCGTCAAGACAGGTGTGGCACTCGGTAGTGGGGCTGGTAGCCCACTACCGTAGCACTCGGGTGTGAGACCCTCGCGATGGGTGCACTCGTGCAGGTCCAAGTGAATCGTCATCGTGGTGACGCGAACATCATTCGGTGTCCGTCGATCGTGACCAACCCAAATTCCCGCATTCCCCATGCTTCGTCGCGAATCGATTTGCAAACCTTTGCGCCCGAGGCACACACGGACGCGTAGAAATCGTCGATATCTTCAATTTGCAGGTACGCGTAATAAGAATGGTCCCCGAGTTCGGATGGATTTATGGCATCAACACACTCTCCCGCCATGATCGTGCAATTGTCGCGGGCGTAGAAGAGCCAGCCTGGATCGGCAATTTCATGAATGGCGAAGCCAAGCACGTCACGATAGAAAGCGGATGAGGCCTTCAGATCCGGCACTGCGATGACAAAGGTCGTTTTAGTGATCTTGGGCATGATTCCCACGAACTGCGCGCCTACCCAGTTCAAACTGGTAAGAGAATCCCGGGAATTCATCTAGCCCCCCGCAATTGCACCGATCACAACGAACGGCTCCTTGCCAGAGGCGACGGATTCGGGCAAGGGCTTGTCCGTCGGTTCGTGCGACCAGTCTTCCTCGCAGGCAAAGAATCGCAAGAATGCTCGTCGGTTCAGGGTATCGTGATCGCGGATCGTCCCTCGCAGCATCGGGTAACTGTCTTCCAGCGCGTCGAGCACAGACCGAATTGTCACGGGAGAGGGAACTTGCACTACGACTTCGCTGCCCACATGTGCCAGCGTGCGGAGATGGGGAGGGAGCATTACGCGGATCATGATCTTACTTGAAAACAACGCCAGAGAGCGGAACCCGGAACGATGCCGGGCCCGGCTCTCCTCACACTACTTCCTCAAGCCAGCGTTTGGACCTCTACGGAGAGCACTGCAGGTAAATCTCTGACAATCGGGTTCCAACTGTCACCGGCGTCAGCGGAAGCATAAACCTGTCCACCCGTAGTCCCAAAATAGATGCCACACTTATCGAGAGAATCGACCGCCATCGCATCGCGCAAAATGTTCACGTAGCAGTTGCTTTGCGGGAGGCCGTTTGTGAGTGCTTCCCACTCCTGCCCGCCAGTCCGGCTTCGATACACTCGCAGCTTGCCATCGGGCACGTAGTGCTCGGAATCGCTCTTGATGGGAACGACATAAATCGTTTCGGGTTCATGGGCATGGACGTCAATAACAAATCCGAAATCGGTTGGCAAGTTGCCACTGACCTCGCGCCAGTTTTCCCCGGCGTCATCGCTCCGCATGACGTCCCAATGCTTTTGCATGAAAAGCACGTCCGGTCGGGACGTGTTCATGGCAACGTGATGAACACAATGCCCGACTTCGGCTGTTGGGTCGGGGATGTACTGCGACTTCAGTCCTTTGTTAATCGGCTTCCAGGTCTTTCCCCCATCGTTTGTCCGAAAGGCCCCTGCCGCGGAAATTGCGATGTACATGCGACCCGGGTCGCTCGGATCGAGAATGATTGTGTGGAGACACATTCCACCCGCGCCCGGTTGCCACTTAGGGCCTGTGCCGTGCCCGCGGAGTCCTGATAATTCGTTCCAGTTCTTGCCACCATCCGTTGACTTGAACAGAGCCGCATCCTCCACTCCGGCATACACCGTCTCGGGCTCGGTAAGGGAGGGCTCCAGATGCCACACCCGCTTGAACTCCCAGGGATGCTGGGTTCCGTCGTACCACTGATGCGTAGTAAGCGGTTTGCCGGTCTCGGGGGAAGCGTCGTACTTGAACTTGTTACTCTCGCCCTTCGGCGTTCCACCTGGACCGGTCGTTTCTCCCGGCGGAGTTCCTGGCTGGTGCCACGTTTTTCCGCCATCGTCCGAGCGCTGAATGACCTGTCCGAACCAGCCGCTGGATTGCGACGCATAAATGCGGTTCGGATCTGCGGGAGACCCTTTCAGGTGGTACATCTCCCAGCCTGCAAAGTGCGGTCCGCTAACATCCCATTTCTCACGCTTGCCGTCAGACGTCAGTATGAATGCACCCTTTTTTGTGCCCACCAGCACTCGTACTCCACTCATGCGTTCGCTCCTCCTCGAGAAATCTATGGTGTTGCTCTCGCTGTCCTGGCGCTTAACGCCTCTACAACTTGCCCGCCGCTTTCCACAACCCCATCATTCGCCCATCGGGGTCGGTGAAGAGAGTGTAGGCTCCCATGCCCGGTACTTCCTGCTCTTCGATGAGTATCTTTCCCCCCGCAGCTCGGATCTGCTCGCGATAGGTCGCCAGGTCGTCGACGTCAATGTATAGTGTCATGTTGCCCGGCCACGGTTCGGGTCGATCTGGTTTCAGGATGCCACCGCTGATGCCGCCCTGACCGCCGGTTTCGACAAGCCGATAGTTCAGTTCCGGCATGAGTTGAACCTTCCAGCCGAATATCTTTTCATAAAATGCGGTAGCCTTATCGGGCTCCTTCGACAGCAGTTCCCAGAAAACCACCGGTCTGCCCATGCATCTCTCCTCGCTCGATGTATCGCTTGCGCGACTCTTATTCGATGCTAGCAGGATTCAACGAGACGATGTTTTACCTGCGGCCCGATCTGTGATCCAGGTAGCAAACCGCCCTCGGCTTATTGAGATTTCGTGATGAGGTCGCGTACAACATCGCCGTCAAACTGCGGGATGAGAGGAGTTGTGTCCCGTTTCTCCCAGCGACGCCTCACCTCCGCCAGAATTTCCTCACGATTCTTTTCCATCCTCAGGAGCGGCGCGCACGAAGTTCCCGTTAGTTCGTGCCGCGCACCCCATATGAGCAGGTCGAGCATGACCGGCGCCAGATCAATGCCCTTTTCCGTGAGCCGGTAGTTTACACGCCGTCCATCGGACTCCTCTGGTTCGTAAACGATAATTCCATCCCGTTCCAGTTTTTGCAGACGATCCGCCAGGATGTTGCTCGCGATTCCTTCCCCGGACCCCAGGAACTCCTTAAACGTTCGAAAGCCGCGAACCATCAAGTCGCGCACAACGAGCAGGGACCAACGATCTCCGAAAACCTCGAGCGCAATGCTCACTGGGCAACTCGACCGGCGGTTGCGACCTTCCATCCCCCGCATCCGTTTACGCTAGCAAAATTAACTTGCAAAAAGCAAGTAATAGCAGAGTCACGAAGGATTTGCATCAACCGCTAGTCACGTAATTCAAGTTACAAAAATGCGCAGACTGAACAAAAACAGCCGAGAACAGCCTAGCGAACGTAATCCCACTGTAATCACTGCGCCGTAATCTTTCCCGTCCCCACTCGTCGATATAGAGTGGGGCCATCCCCCGTAAAAATGATCCCGTTTAACGCAGCTGGTACGGTTGTGTTGGCAGGAGTGTTTCTTCTCGCCTTGAAGCTCGTCATCGACTATTTCCGCAAAAGAAGGCACTTAATGATGCGGAAACCATGTCGTGCGTCGGGACACAGCTCGCTCCGGTGTAGCGACTGGTGTTCTTTGGAGATCACAATTTCTGCGGCCGAATCCTTCGGGCCTCGCATCTAAAATTGCTTCTCTCGGTAATATGTTGCAGGCCCCGGAGCCTGCATCAGGCGTCAAGGCTGCGGAAACCAACTATGTAGCCCGCGCACTCCGTTACTGGAAGGAGCAGGACTTGAAGCATGCACCATTCGTAGTCATACGCTCGATATCGACGTCGGCACTGATTATGAGCCTAGCCGCCGCGGGGACGTTCGCGCAAAATGCGAAGTTTCATAACGCCCCGGCATCCGCCAAGCAGTCGAAGAATCCATTTGCCGGACAGACGGCTGCGTCGGAAGAGGGGGCGAAGTTCTACACCCGCAATTGTGGCGCCTGCCACGGGGTGGGCGGCCGTGGCACTGGCAACGTCCCGCCTCTCAACGCCGCCGCCTTGAAGCCGGTTAGTGACGGAGAGATCTTCTGGTATGTCACGAAGGGCGACGTGGACAATGGCATGCCGTCGTGGGCTGCTTTACCCGACGAACAGCGATGGAAGATCATTACCTATCTCCGTACGTTAGAGAATTCGCATGCCCCGACAAAGGCCGCCGCGCCAGCCGCAGCCACCTCAACGGAGAAACTCGACGCGCCCTTGCCATCCGCGCCTTTCGTCGACTTTCGCGTAGAAGAGCCGGGCAAAATCCACAAAATCACGGTAAGCGATCTTCCGCAGCCCTACACAACGAAGTCGTCAAGCAACGGTCCGGATATAGTCGCGCGACCGGAGGGCGCGTGGCCTAAGGTACCCGAGGGATTCAAGGTGGAGCAATTCGCCACCGGACTCAACAATCCCCGCCTAATGCGAACGGCACCCAATGGAGACATCTTTCTTGCAGAGAGTGAAGCCGGAAATATCAAGATCTTTCGTGGCATGACCCCTGATGGGCATCCGCAGCAGACAGACACCTTTGCAAGCGGATTGACTCGACCCTTCGGGATTGCTTTTTATCCGCTCGGCTCAGAACCGCAGTGGGTTTACGTCGGCGACACCGACGCGGTCGTCCGATTTCCGTATCATAGCGGTGACTTGCGCGCGAGCGGCCCGGCTCAGCACATCGCCGACCTCCCGAGCGGCGCTGGGCACTGGACCCGGGATATTCAGTTCTCACCTGATGGGCAAACGATGTACGTCTCCGTTGGATCGGGATCCAACGTAGACGATCCCGACACTACTCCCCGCGAAAAAAATCGTGCCGACATTCTCGCCTTTAAGCCAGACGGATCGGGAATGCGGGTATTTGCCTATGGAATCCGCAATGCCGTGGGATTGGCGGTCGATCCGAGCGGACAATTGTGGTGTTCGGTGAATGAACGGGACGGTCTTGGCGACAATCTCGTTCCGGATTACATCACCCATGTGCAAGACGGCGGCTTCTATGGTTGGCCCTGGTGGTACATGGGCGGCCATCAGGATCCCCGTCACAATGGCAAGCATCCAGAGTTGAAGGACAAAGTCATTACGCCCGACGTCCCCCTACAGCCACACAATGCGTCACTGGAAATCACGTTCTACCGGGGTGACCAATACCCGCAAGAGTATTCCGGCGACATTTTCGCTGCAGAACACGGCTCCTGGAATAAATCGATTCGAACTGGGTACGAATTGATCCGAGTTCTTTTACATCAGTCTGGCCGAGCTTCAGGGGAGTATGAGGATTTTATGACAGGCTTTGTTGTAGACAACGGCCATGTCTGGGGACGACCCGTGGGCGTGACGGTAGCGCCAGATGGCTCGTTATTGGTAAGTGACGACGGGTCGAATTCGATTTGGCGGATCACCTACGGCGTGGGTAAGACAGCTCGGAAATAACGAAGGGCGAAGTTAACCGGAACCGTCCGTCGACTGCAACTCGAATTCGCGGCCTAATGCTGTAGCTCTTGGCGTCTAATCGAACTGGATCAGTACGATTTCTGGACTTGTGCCCACGCGGAGTGGCGGTCCCCATGTCCCAATGCCGCTCGTGGTGAAAACGGCGAGATTTCTGTATTGCTGCAGACCATAGGTAAATGGACCGAAGATCCGTTTGGTGAACCAGGTAGACGGGAAAATCTGCCCGCCGTGTGTGTGTCCAGAAAGCTGGAGAGAAATCCCCGCCCTTTCCACGACGTCTAACGCGTGAGGTGCGTGCGAGAGCAGAATGCTGGCTTGTCGGCGGTCGATCTGCGTGCGCGCTAGGACGGACTGAAAGCGCTCCTCCCGAGTGGTGTCGCTGAAATGCACGCCCACGACCTGTAGTCCGTCGATCACTACCTTTTCGTTATTCAGGACTCCCACGCCGGCGCTCCCTACGCCATCCAGGTACTTTCTCGGGTCCGTAAACTCCTCATGGTTCCCCGTAACGAAATATGTACCGAACTTGGGCGAGAATTCTTTCCAAGGCGCAGCTAATGCAGCCGGATCCACTCTAGTACCGTCGTACAAATCACCGGGGATGAACACGATGTCGGGTTGAAGACGTTTGAGTTTTTCCACAATGCAGCGCATGAATCCAGCGCCATTCACGTGACCGAGATGTACATCAGAGACCAATGCCGCAACGCGGCCCCGCCAAGCTGCTGGAAGATTGGGAAGCCTCACGCTGATCCGTCTGACACGAATCCAGCGGGCGTTCGCAATTCCGTAGAGCGCGGTACAAGTCGCGGCGCCGAAGATGACCAACGCCAATATCGGTCGATTGACCGAGAGGCCCGCTATACGGCCGCCTACATAAGCGATCCAGGTCGTAAATGCTGCGAAAAAAAAGAAATTTAGAAATCCCAGCCATCCGGCTGCGATGCGATAGAGCACGCGTACCGGTGCATTATTGAAGCGGTGGGCCAGGAGTGTTGCTGCCACAAAGCTGACCGAGAGAATGGCGAGCGCCCATCGGAGATCTTCAGTGGCGTGTCTGTTCGATGTTCCCCAGAATGAGACCCAAGTTTCGTAGACGAACCAGTGGCCTAGGAAGAGAATCGTCTGTACAACAGCCACAAAGGCTGCGATGCGTCCACGCAAAGGCGCAGCCTCAGCCGCGATCCGCGGGTGTGTTTGACGCTCGTCGGAAACCGCTATGGTGTTGGAATGTTTGAGGTGAGCACGCGCGATCTCCGTTTGCGCATGCGTGTTGGCAGCACTGTCTCCGTAAGCTGTGCTCATCGAGGTTATGTGGTTCGGGTCCCGAACGGACGCGCGCCGGAACGCAAACTCCTCCAATATAGATGCGCCCGTCGCCGCGAAGGGTGCGTTGAAGCGATCGCCCCAGTCGGTCTATCGCCATCCCAAATACACGTAACGCAAGATAAACAGGGCCGTGAGCACCCAGATCAGCAGGTTGATCTCTCGAATCTTGCCCGCGGCAATCTTCACTACGGTGTACGCGATAAGACCAAGGCTCAAGCCCGTCGCGATGCTGAACGTGAGGGGGGTTGCGATCATCGTAATGAACGCGGGCACGGCTTCGCTGAAATCACTCCAGTCGATATGTGCGATTGACTGCGTCATGAGCGCACCCACAACGATCAGGGCTGGCGCTGTGGCATAGGCGGGTATCGCCGCTGCGAGCGGCGAGCAGAACATCGCAGCCAGGAAAAACAGCGCGACGAATACATTGCTGAGTCCGGTACGAGCGCCGGCGGCTACACCGGCGACGCTCTCGATGTAGCTCGTCACTGTGGAGGTGCCCGTCAGAGAGCCGAAGAGAGTTCCAGTCGCATCGGCGATCAGGGCACGCCCAACCCGCGGAATCTTTCCATCTTGAATGAATCCGGCTTGTTCACACACACCAACGAGCGTGCCCACATTATCGAAGAGATCAACAAATAGAAAGGCAAAGAGAATTTCCAGAAATCCCAGCTTCAAGGCGGCACGGAAATCGAGTTGCAGAAACGTCGAAGATGGGTGTGGCAGCGAGAGGATCCCCGTGGGCCAGCGTGCAATCCCGCGTAAAATACCGACAAGGGTGGTTGCAAAAATCCCGATGAGAATCGCGCCGTTCACCTTGCGAGCCATCAGAACGATCGTCAGAGCGAGGCCGAAACAAGCCGTCTGGAGTGCTTGATCCGCAAAGCTTCCCAGGCCCACATACGTAGCTGGATTGGCCACTACCAGCTTGGCGTTCCGCATGCCAATGAACGCGATGAACATTCCAATCCCGGTAGCAGTGGAGTGCTTCAGGCACAGGGGCATGCCATTCACGATCTGCTCACGGACGCGCGTGACTGTGAGTAGAAGAAACGCGCTGCCCGAGAAAAAGACAACAGCCAGCGCTGTCCGCCACGGCACGTGCATGCTTAAGCAGACGGAATACGTGAAGTACGCGTTCAACGACATTCCTGGGGCAAGTGCAATGGGATAGTTCGCGGCAAGCCCCATGACAAGAGTGGCAACGGCCGCAGAAATGCAAGTGGCAAAGAGTACACCTTCCACCGGCATGCCCGCCTGCGACAGGATCTGCGGATTGACGACGATGATGTAGGCCATCGTGATAAATGTGGTCAGACCGCCGAGGAATTCCTGGCGCACAGTGGTGTGGTTTTCAGAAAGCCGAAAGTAGCGGTCGATCAATCCTTCATCCTCGTTTGGGAATGATTGTCGGAACAGTTTCTCTAGTACGGGACCTTGTTCGGTCTTACCGTCCAGGCTCGAAAGCCGGCGAGAGCCTGCTCGCGCATCATCTGCACCATCGGAATTTTGCGCATTCCGAACGGCTTCTCGATTTCGCGATAAATGAACGAATCGTCGAAACCCGCCTGCGCCGCGTCGGCCGCAACGCTGCCGTAATAGATACGATCCAGCCGCGCCCAATAGATTGCGCCCAAACACATCGGACACGGTTCGCACGAGGTGTAGAGTTCGCACTCCTTGAGTTCGAAGGTGCCGAGCCTGGCGCATGCATGGCGGATCGCGATCACCTCCGCATGCGCGGTGGGGTCATTGGTAGCCGTGACCCGATTGGCGCCTTCTGCCACGATGCCGCCATTTTTGACGATAACAGCCCCGAAGGGCCCACCCTGGCTGGAGAGAACGTTGTCAACGGAAAGTTGAATGGCACGAGCCATGAAAGGGTTGTCCATGTGTATCTTCGATGAAGGCGCGACGCCACAGCGTGATCAGCTTGAGCGCCGCAGGTTTGTGCGGAGTTTGGTCAACATGGACTCGCTCGCCGCTTTCACTGGGAAGCGAGTATAAGCTCGAATCCGCAAATGAGTAAGAGGGTTGTGAAACTCGCGCCAAAGAATGCCGCCAATTCACACGTGAGTGATTGAAAAGAATTCGGCTTCCAGATAGGCTTTGCCTCTTACTCTGGGATTTCCGGGGAGGGTTAGTTTTGGGGTCTTGGGCCGTTGTCTCGGAGCGGGTGGTAACGCCGGAAGGTGTCCGTCCGGCTGCGGTCCTGGTGGAAGGAGAAAAAATTCGGGGAGTCGTTTCGCCGCGTGAAGTACCGGCTAATTTCCAGCGCGAGGACTTCGGGGATGCCGCGGTATTGCCCGGTTTGGTGGACTCTCATGTTCACATCAACGAACCGGGTCGCACCGACTGGGAAGGATTTCAGACGGCAACGCAGGCCGCGGCGGCCGGTGGGTATACGACGGTCGTCGACATGCCGCTCAATTGCGTCCCAGCTACGACGAACGAGATTGCCCTTGAGGCTAAGCGGCGCGCGGCTGCGACGAAATGTACGGTGGATTGGGCTGCTTGGGGTGGAGTCGTGCAGGGAAACGAGGATGAGATTGAAGCACTCGCGAAAGCGGGTGTTCGGGGGTTCAAGTGTTTCCTGGTTCATCCCGGTATCGACGAGTTTACGATGGTGCGTGAGCCGGAACTACGGGCAGCGCTACCGCATGTGGCCCGAACGGAACTCCCGTTACTGGTACATGCGGAATTGCCGGGACCAGTAGATGCGGCAACGAAGCGGCTAGAGACAGCAGATTGGCGGCGTTACTCCACGTACGTACAGTCGCGCCCAGACGAGGCCGAGTTGCTCGCAATTCGACTTATGCTTTCTTTGTGCCGCGAGTATGGATTCCGCCTGCACATTGTGCATCTGGCGACCGCAGTTGCGTTGAACGAGTTATGCGTCGCGCGGGCAGAGGGCCTTCCGGTGAGCGTCGAAACCTGCCCACACTATCTGCATTTGGAAGCGGAGAAGATTTCCGACGGAGCCACTCAGTGCAAGTGTGCGCCGCCGATTCGGAGCAGCGCGAACCGCGAAGGGTTGTGGCGAGGTCTTAAGGATGGAGTCGTTGATATGGTGGTCACTGACCATTCGCCGTGCCCACCCGAGATGAAACTTCCTCACCAAGGCGATTTCAGAAAGGCGTGGGGTGGTATTGCGAGTCTCTCCATGGCATTGCCGGTGATCTGGACCGAGGCACGGGCGCGAGGCTTTACATTAAGCGACGTAGCTCGGTGGATGTCCGAGAAGCCGGCAAAGCTGGCAGGATGTGATGGCCGCAAAGGACGTATCGCTCCGGAATGGGATGCGGATCTGGTCGTATTCGATCCTGAGGCGGAGTTCACTGTGACGGCAGACCGCTTGCGTCATCGTTATGCCGTTTCCCCGTACTTGGGAGAGGTTTTGTCTGGTGCAGTAGTGAGAACGTATCTCCGCGGCCGCCTGGTGTTTCACGAGGGAACATTTCCGGGAAACCCGGCAGGGCGGGAGTTGCCCCCAGTGATGCGTGGTTCGGTTAGTGCAGCGAATAAGAAAGAGAGAACGTGACTGGTAAACACATCGTGGGGACCTCGGTTCCCCGAAAAGAAGGGCGCGACAAGGTTACCGGCCGCGCGCAATATATCGACGACATGTCGCTGCCCGATATGTTATTCGGGGCGACCGTCCGGAGCCGAGTTCCGCGAGGCAACATCAAGAAGATCACGTTTGGGCCAGGTGTTGCATGGGATGAGTTTGTGATTGTGAGTGCCAACGACATTCCCGGCAAGAACTGCATTGCGTTGATCGTCGAAGATCAACCGTGTCTTGCGGACGGAGTTGTTAATCATCCCGAGGAACCGATTCTGTTGCTGGCACACCCCAATCGCAACATTCTTCCGCGGGCCGTCGACGCGGTCAACGTCGAGTATGAGGCGCTGCCGGCAGTGTTCAGTATCGAAGAGAGCGAACGCGCCGAGGCGATCGTCTGGGGTTCTGACAACACGTTCAAGCGTTACCTGGTGGAGAAGGGTGACGTTGACAGCGTTTGGGCGAAGGCTGACTACATCGTCGAAGGCGAATACACCACTGGGGCGCAGGAGCAGCTTTATATTGAGAACAACGGGGTGATTGCGAGCTACGACCCGCAAAAGGGGATCACATTGTGGGGATCGCTGCAGTGTCCGTACTACGTGCACAAGGCCCTGATGAAGCTCTGTAACTTGCCGGCAGACAAAGTGCGTGTCGTGCAGACCGAGACCGGCGGAGCGTTCGGAGGCAAAGAAGAATATCCATCGATGATCGGAGGGCACGCGGCGTTGTTGGCGATGAAAGCCAAACAGCCCGTCAAAATTATCTACGACCGCCTGGAGGACATGGTCGCAACCACGAAACGGCATCCCTCGCGGACGCGCCATCGTACAGCGGTGACCCGTGAGGGGAGGATTCTGGGCGGCGAAATCGATTTTGTGATTGATGGCGGGGCATATACGACTCTGTCCCCAGTGGTGTTATCCCGAGGTACGATTCATGCTGGTGGCCCATACCATTGGCCCAGTGTGCGGATTCGCGGGAAGGCGGTCGCCACGAACGCGCCGCCGCATGGCGCGTTTCGTGGATTCGGAGCGCCGCAGAGTCTGTTTGCTATGGAGCGGCACATGGATCGCATCGCGGCGACGGTTGGCGTGTCTCCAATCGAAGTGCGGCAAAGGAATTTCCTGAAGACTGGACAGACCACGGCCACCGAACAAACAGTGCAAGAACCGATCGATCTCGAGAAACTTCTCGAGCGGGGCTTGCAACTCTCGAACTATTACGAAAAAAAAGCGCGTTTCGAGCGGGAAAACCTATCTTCGACGCACAAGAAGGGAATCGGCATCGCGGCTTTTCTGCATGGATCAGGTTTCACCGGCTCGGGCGAGCGTTACCTGGCTTCAGTCGTCGGCTTGGAAGGCTTTGCGAACGGGCGGGTACGGGTGCTCGTATCCAGCACAGAGTTTGGACAGGGTACTAAAACCGTGCTTTGTCAGATTGCCGCGGAGGCGCTGGGCCTTCCATATGAAGACGTCGAAATCGCCCAACCGGATACAGACGGCGTACCCAACAGCGGTCCCACCGTGGCGTCACGAACGGTGATGGTCGTTGGAAAACTGGTGCAGTCGGCGGCACACGGAATCATCCAGACACTAACCGCTGCAGGGTTGTTGCATGCCGCGTATTCGCGAGAAGAGTTCCGAGTAGCGTGTGGCAAATTCGTCGCCGAACACACGACACTCAAGTCGCTCGCGCAGTACGAAGCCCCTCCCAACATCTACTGGGATGACGAGAAATATCGCGGCGAAGCCTACGCTGCATATTCGTGGGCGGTCTACATCGCGGAAGTCACGGTTGATCTTGCTACCTACGCCGTGAACGTCGAAGACTTTGTCGCTCTTCAGGAAGTCGGGAGGGTTTTGCACCCGACTTTGGCTCGTGGTCAGATCACAGGCGGCGTGGCACAGGGCATCGGTTATGCACTTTACGAAAAGGTTGTCTGGCAGAACGGGCGAATGCAGAACGGCCAGATGACGAATTACATTATGCCGACCTCAGCGGATCTCCCGAGGATTCGTGTCTACTTCGAGGAACTCGGCAACCAGCATGGCGCTTATGGCGCAAAGGGGATCGGCGAGCTCCCCATGGACGGTCCGGCACCGGCGGTCGTGAACGGCATCGAAGACGCGCTTGGCATATCTTTCAACTCGATTCCGCTGCTGCCTGAGGACATCTTTCGGGCCATCAGCCCACCCACAACGGTGAGTGATTCCTGCGTGCCTCAAGGAGTCCGATGACCACTCGCGGCCGGCGCGAAGTCTCTCTCATCGTAAATGGGGTGGCGAAAACGATTAATGCATACCCGATGGAGAGGCTGCTCGACGTGTTGCGGCACGAACTCGGGCTGACTGGGGTAAAAGAAGGTTGCGGCGAAGGAGAGTGTGGCGCCTGTGCAGTCCTTCTCGACGGAGCACTGGTAAACAGTTGCCTCGTGCCGGTTCTGCAAGCCGAGAGTGCCCGGATCATAACCATCGAGGGACTTTCCGAGGGCACGCGACTCGATGCGCTACAACAAGCGTTTCTGGAGTGCGGCGCGGCTCAATGCGGCATCTGTACGCCGGGCATGATTCTCGCGGCGCATCACCTGTTGAAAAACAATTGCAATCCGTCAGCGGAAGACATTCGGGAGGGACTTGCCGGGAACTTGTGTCGGTGCACTGGGTACGCACAGATTTGTGAGGCGGTCGAAGAAGCTGCGAAGGAGGGACGGTGAGAGCGAATCCTGCGGATTACGATCTCGTCGCTCCAGGAAACCTGAAAGACGTTCTATCGTTGCTTGCGGAAAAACCCGGCGCATGGTTGCCGATCGCCGGCGGTACTGATTTGATGGTGTTGTATGCGTCCGGGAAACTGCCACAAAGCAAGCTGGTGAGTCTTTGGAATCTCCCTGAGCTGCGGCAAATCGAACCCATGGAGGAGGAGCTTCGCATCGGTGCCACTTGTACGTACACCGACCTGCGCCAGAACGAGATCGTGCAGCGCGAATTCCCGTTGCTGACGACTGCGGCGCGATGGACAGGCAGCATTGCTAACCAGAACCGGGGGACGTTGGGCGGAAACATTGTGAACGCCTCACCGGCGGCTGATTCTTTACCCGCGCTGCTCGTGTATGAGGCTGATCTGATCCTGATTTCTGCGGCGGGCGAACGGCGGGTGTCGTATCTAGATTTCCATACCGGATATAAGAAGATGTTGCTCAAGCCGCACGAACTGATTCGCGAAATCTGTTTACCCCGGCGCTTCAAAGAATACTTCTCCTACGCTCGAAAGGTTGGAGCGCGCAACGCGCAGGCGATTTCGAAAGTCTGTCTGGCTGCCATCGGGCGATCGAAGAACAATGCTGCCCAAGACGTACGGATGGCAATCGGTAGCGTGGCACCCGTGCCCTTGCGTTTGCGAGACACGGAACAAGCGATCAATGGAAAAACCATCGATGCCGCTGCCATTACAGCCGCCAAGGAAAAGGTGATTGCCGAGATCCAGCCCATCGACGACATTCGTTCAACGGCCCTATATCGCACGGCGGTAGCAGGGAACTTGGTTACTGAGTTTCTGGAGGCCTTGCGCGCACATGGAGACGTGACATGAAGCAAATCCTTGCGCGTTGGAATAAGCTTCAAGCCGAAGACGCTACGCGCGAGATCATGGCTTGCTGCGGTTCCACCGCATGGGCGCAAGCCGTTGCAGAGCGCAGGCCTTTTGCCGACGAAGGTTCTCTGATGCGTGCGTCTGACGAGATCTGGCGCAAGTTAAGCACTCCAGACTGGATGGAAGCCTTTTCCAAGCATCCGCGTATTGGCGAGCGGAAAGCGCCGCAGCTGGCATCGGCGCAATCGGCTGCATGGTCCGCGCTAGAGCAGCAAAAAGTTGCTGCGGCTGGGGAAGCGGTTCAACTCGCATTGGCGGAAGCCAATCGTGAGTACGAACGGCGATTCAACAATGTTTTCATTGTGTGTGCGACAGGGAAGAGCGCTCCGGAGATTCTCGAGATCTTGCGAAGGCGGCTGAGGAATGACGACGCGGCCGAACTGCGGGAGGCGGTCGAAGAGCAGCGAAAGATTACGAACCTCCGGCTGCAGAAATGGCTGTCGGCATGAAACGTATTTCAACGCACGTTCTTGATCTGATGCGCGGATGCCCCGCTCCCGATGTTCCTGTCCGACTGGAATGGCAGGAGTCGCCGGGAAAGTGGCGCCAGCTCAGCGCGGCTCGCACCGATCGGGACGGGCGCTGTGGACAACTGCTTGGCCAAGACGATTTAGCGCCGGGTGTGTATCGACTGTCATTCGACACGGGTGCTTATTTCCATTCTCAGGATATCGCAGGGTTGTATCCGCTGGTTGAGGTGACGTTTCAGGTTCGAGACGGCGAGTCGCATTTTCACATCCCGCTGCTGTTGAGTGCTAATGGCTACACTACCTACCGGGGGAGCTAGGTTGAGTTCATCAATTCGAGAATGGTTGAACCTCGGCGTGCGCTGGTTTCACGTTTTTGCCGGCATCATGTGGGTCGGCCAGACGTACTACTTCACCTGGCTCGACGGGCAATTCGGCCGCTTGGAGAGGGAAGTCTCGCGAGCCGATAAAAGCCCCTCAGTTTGGATGGTGCACAGCGGCGGCTTCTACACCGTCGAGAAGCAGAAGTCCCTTGGTGTTAGTGCAAGCCAGGTCCACTGGTTTCGTTGGGAAGCCGCGATGACTTGGCTGGGCGGCATGGTGCTGCTCGTGCTGGTCTACTACTTAGGCAGTGGATTGATTGATCCGGACGTCGCTGATATTTCGAAGACAGCCGGGATTGTGATTGGAGTGGGCTCGATCGTGCTGGGGTGGCTGATTTATGACGGCGTCATGCTGTCGCCGGTCGGCAAGTCTCAATCTGCCTTCTTGGCATTTGCCTTTTTGTTGATTGCAGCGGCTTCGTGGGGTCTCCTGCATCTACTCAGCGCGCGTGCCGCGTACATTCACATGGGCGCCATCTTTGGAACCATCATGACCGCGAACGTCTGGTCCCGCATCTTGCCGGCACAGCGCAAGATGATCGCTGCAGCGGCAGCCGGCCAACTCGTCGACACGGCACTGGGTGCACAGGCCAAGCTTCGTTCGAAGCACAACACATTCATGGCCGTTCCAGTGGTGTTTCTCATGCTGAGCAATCACTATCCGGTGGCGACTTATGGAAATCGTTACGCTTGGCCGGTCATGTTGGGACTGATTTTGGTGGGCTGGATCGCAGCAAAAATCATTCGCGAAGCTTGATTCCTTTAGAACGCGTGCGTAGGGAGTGTATGGGGCAGCTTCAAACAACAAAGAACCCAGCGCAATTGGCCGACGAAGTCGTGGTGCGCTGCCTCAGGCTGGCTTCGTTCTCTGAAGATGCGGATAGTCTCCGGCGCACCTTCTTGACGCCCCCAATGCACGATGTTCATCGAGAGATTGCAGGTTGGCTGGGGCAGGTGGATGTGCGTTCCTGGATTGATGCTGCCGGCAACGTGCGCGGTCTTTACGCGGGTTCGGCACCATCCGCGCCGCGATTGTTGATCGGTTCGCATCTCGACACAGTTCCGAATGCGGGCGCGTTTGATGGAATCCTGGGAGTCGTCCTCGGCGTCGCTTTGCTGGTTGCGCTGGACGGCAGAAGATTGCCATATGCAATTGAGATCGTCGGCTTCTCGGAAGAAGAAGGTGTGCGCTTTGGCATTCCATTCATTGGGAGCCGAGCACTTGTGGGCCGTTTGGATAACGACCTGCTGAGCCAGCGAGATCCGAGTGGTACTTCTGTACGCGAAGCAATACTGAATTTTGGCCTAAACCCGTCAGAGATCGCGAACGCAGCCCTTCATGATGTTTGTGCCTATCTCGAGTTTCACATCGAGCAGGGGCCAGTGCTTGAAAGCGTGAAACGACCGCTAGGGGCGGTTGAGGCGATCGCAGGCCAAACACGAATGGATTTTGTTTTCTCGGGACGCGCCAACCACGCTGGCACGACTCCGATGGACCTGCGCTTCGACGCAATGGCGGGAGCGGCCGAGTGGATCACCATCGTTGAGCGGACCGCGAAGAACACTGCCGGACTTGTTGCCACCGTCGGATCCGTCGAAACAAAACCGGGCGCTACAAACGTCATTGCGGGCGAGGTGCGGCTGACCCTGGATGTGCGCCACGGATCAGACCAGGTTCGGCAGAGCGCAGTTGCCAGGTTGATCCACGAGGCGGAAGAAATTTGTCGGCAGCGAGGACTCTCCGTGAACTCGAAAACGAGGATGGACCAGCCAGCGATCGCGATGGATCCTGTCCTAACCGAACAGGTTGAAACAGCAATCCGTAAGTCTGGCTGCGAACCCGTACGCATGGTAAGCGGCGCCGGACACGATGCCATGATCTTGGCCGACAAAGTGCCTTCCTCGATGATTTTTCTGCGTACTCTTGGCGGAATCAGTCACGATCCTGCAGAATTCGTCTCTGTGGACGATGTTGCGAAAGCCATTGAGTGCGGGCTCCATCTTCTGGACCAACTCGCCGCTCTCCCAACATTTCAATCAAGGACCTGACGTGCACAATCTGGGGCAAACGCGCAGTTCACAAAAACCGGATCACCTGCTGTTAACACCGGATACGTTCGTACGCACTCCTCTTCCGGGCATGAGCGCTTGTACGGCCGTCGTCCATGTTGGTCCGGTACTTGGCGCCGCATTTACTCAATACACCGCGGAATTCGAGGGCGGCGGGGAATTGGGCTCTACGACCGCCCAGCGATTCATTTATGTTTTGGACGGAGCGGTCCAGGTGGAAGAAGATGGGAAACTGAATAAGCTTGGTCCGCGCGGATTTGCGTTTTTCCCGGAAGGCACGCCTCACCACGTCGCCGCCTCGAAAGCAAGCCGGGTCGCAGTCTTGGAGAAGCCTTACCAGCCCCTCACGACTGCATCGGCACCGAATACGATCGTGTCAGCCGAAGACGCCGTTACCTCACATCCGCTCAACGACGATCCGGACTTGCAGGTGAAGTGCCTTCTTCCCGATGAGCCGAGCTTCGATTTCGCAGTAAACACGATGACCTACCAGCCGGGCGCTGCTCTCAGCATGGTCGAAATGCACGTGATGGAGCACGGACTCCTCATGCTCGAGGGTGGCGGAATCTATCGCCTGGGCGATGCATGGTACCCCGTCACTGCTGGGGATTTCATCTGGATGGGGCCGTGGTGTCCTCAGTGGTTCGGAGCGATCGGGAAGGTGCCTGCAAAATACCTCATCTATAAAAATTGGAATCGGCATCCGTTGCCGAGTGATTAACGATGATCCTGTCGATTGACCAACAACAGCTGACTGCTGAGATCGAGGAACTGGCGAAGTTTTCCGACGCTGATCCGCCAGCTGTTACGCGCATCGTTTTCACTCCGACCGACCTGAAGGCGCGACGCTGGATGCGGGCCCGCTGCGAGGAAGCGGGACTGCTCATTCGACAGGATGCGATCGGCAACATCTTCGCACGCTGGAGCGGCGAAGAACCAGATGCACCCGTCGTCGGAACCGGCTCCCACATCGATGCCATCCCCAACGCGGGGAAGTATGACGGAGTTGTCGGCGTGCTCGGCGGACTGGAGGCGATCCGCGCATTGCAACGCGCCGCGTATCACCCGAAACACTCGATCGAGCTTTTGATCTTCACATCCGAAGAGCCAACTCGCTTCGGAATCGGATGCCTGGGAAGCCGGCTATTGGCAGGGACGCTTTCCCCTGACCTTGCACGGAAACTTACCGACAAAGACGGAGCGTCCGTTGAAGACGTTCGCCGGCAGGTCGGCCTTGACGGAAACTTGGAGCAGGTAAAGCTGCCCGAGCAGTACTACAAGGCGTTTGTCGAACTACACATCGAGCAGGGTCCATTGCTGGAGCGCGAGCAAGTTCCGCTTGGTGTTGTCGAGCGTATTGCGGCACCGGCAAGTCTACGCATCACCATTGAAGGAGCGGGAGGCCACGCCGGGGGTGTCCTGATGCCCGATCGTCGCGACGCGTTGTGTGCCGCAGCGGAACTGATCTTGGCCCTGGAGCAGGCCGCGAAAACGACCGGCGCGGTAGACACGGTAGCGACCGTTGGTATCTGCGATGTCTTTCCTGGCGCGGTGAACAGCATTCCGGCAGGAGTTCGGCTGAGTGTGGATGTCCGGGACACCGATCTATCGCGTCGCGATGGGGTGCTCAAAGCCCTGGACTTGGCTTGCCGTGCAACTGCGGCAAAGCGTCAAGTTGCGATTCATTCGGAGTTGCTGAATGCAGACGCTCCGGCCGAATCCAGCCCCGAGATTGTTTCAGCCTTAGGTCAGGCCTGCATAAAGCATGGTTTCGCGTACAACCTGATGACGAGCCGTGCGTATCACGACTCGCTGTTCATTTCGCGAATTGTTCCGATCGCCATGTTGTTTATCCCTTGCCGCAATGGCTACAGTCACCGGCCCGATGAATACGCCTCGTCGGAAGACATCGCGCGGGGCACGCTCGTGCTCGCAGAGACGCTCGCGACTCTGGCCTCTTGAATCAACGTCTGAAGATACTGGTGTGATCACGCCCAGAATCGCTCCTCACGGGGCATGCGGTAGGGCAACCTCGCGCTCGCTCCAGTGCTCCACGATGTCACGCACCACCTTGTCCCCGATAATCTGAGCGGCTTCCAGAGAAGGCATGTACGCCGAGTAATTTCCTGACACCATTTCTTTCAGGCTATCTGTGACGCTCGTGCCCGGAGGCTCGCGATCGTAGTTGCTGACGGTGCGGAGGACGAGAACACGATGAAGATCGACACGGCCGGCCTGGCTTAGGAACGTGAGCGCCTGCATTGTTCCGGAATCTTCCATCGCCGCCACCATATAGTTACCTTTGCCGCCAGTGTAATAGCGGGTCCAGGCATTTG
Source organism: uncultured Acidobacteriota bacterium (assembly GCA_963718505.1). Lineage (GTDB taxonomy): Bacteria > Acidobacteriota > Terriglobia > Terriglobales > Acidobacteriaceae > Gp1-AA133. The sequence continues at coordinate 131,608 of CAVQZP010000028.1, forward strand.
CCCACTCATCCAACTTCGAGCCATGCCAAAAGGTGCCGGCCGAGAGCGTCGCGCCGCGGGCCACAAAGGGCGGCTTCAGCGCATTCGGGAATCCCGCGAAGCGTGCACGAAATTTCCTCAGGTTGTCGGTGTCGGCGAGTGGAACTGCTTGCGTCAGCCGGAGCGCCCAGTCCACGAGATCTGAGTTCAGGGCATACATCTCTCCGTAGTTGACGACAGCCGGCTGTTCGTAAGGAGAGCCTTTGCGCAAGGGGACATAACCGGTCGTCCAAGTGTCGGGAATTTGCCTCGCGTCAATCTCGAACGACAGGTCGCCATCCACAACGTAATCGCACCAGATGGCCGACCCGAGAGACACATCAGCGGGATCGCCGCCTCCGATTCCCGCCACAATCCAATAGGCTTTCGATAAGTCAAAGCGCGGGTCCAGTCCAAGCGCCATGACTGAAGCCGCGGCCTTTGCGGTTCCGACGCCGGTTAGTAGGCCCAGCACTCCGTCTTTGTTCATGCGGACGTGGTGATAACCGGCGGGGAGTGCGATGATCTGGTCGAGATGCTCGCGTTCCACCCAAAGTTGGAATTCGCCGGGGACGTCTCCGGTATCTTCTCCGCGCTCAAACATTGTGACCACTACGACCTTGACAGAGATCGGTTTAGCTGCTGTTGGTGTTTGGGCCGTCAGTCGATTCAGCAGCATCAGCAACAGACAAAGACAAAACAAAAGTCGTGGGTGAGTGCTCATGGCTGGGCTCGCGAAAAAACGGCGTGAAGCGTCGGTTCGAATCTCTTTTCTACTCTGCATCGAGTTCCACTGGCTTGAAGAATTCGGATACTCAACATCTAAAACTTGAGTTTGCCTGACGCTTGTTTCACGTGAAGCGCGCCGAGTGAGTATAGTCAAAAGAAGCCTCGGGTTATGAATTCTCCAATCACACGTCTCGACCGACTGCGGAATGATATTCGTATCACCCTGCGCCTGGCTCTACCACTCATCTTTGCGGAGATCGGCTGGATGAGCATGGGCATCGTCGACACCATCATGGTCGGACGATTGCCAAACAGCGCAGTGGCGATCGGAGCCACCGGACTCGGCCAGAGTCTCTATCACAGCCTGGCCATCTTCTGCGGCGGATTGTTGCTTGGCCTTGATACGTTCGTTTCACAGGCGTTTGGGCGCGAAGATCTTGACGATGCTCGCCACTCGCTGGTTAATGGGGTCGTGCTCGCGTGTGCGCTCACTCCTTTGCTGATGTTGTCGGTGTGGTTGTGGCCGCCGTTGATGCAGCGATTCGGCATCAGCCCAGAGCTAGTGGAACCGATGCGCCCATTCTTAAGGGCACTCAACTGGGGAAGCCTCCCACTACTCAGCTACTTCGCTTTGCGCCGTTATCTGCAAGCAGTGAACGTGACGCACCCCATCATGTTCGCGTTGATCTCAGCGAACCTGGTGAATGCGTTCGGCGATTGGGCATTGATCTACGGCCATCTCGGGTTCCACCCGATGGGCATCGAAGGGTCCGGTTGGGCGACCTGCATCGCACGCATCTACATGGCTCTGGTTCTTGCGATCACGCTCTTGCGGGTCGAGGCCCGGCGGGGCTTGGCGAAATGGGCCGGAATGCTGAGAGTCGACAGGGATCGAATGTTCGCTCTGCTTGGCTTGGGTGCTCCGGCCGCGACGCAGATCCTGATGGAAATCGGCGCGTTTTCTGCGGCGACGGCGCTATGTGCGAAACTTGGGCCACTTCCACTCGCCGGTCATGAGATCGCTCTGAACTGCGCGGCCTTTACCTACATGGTCCCGTTGGGGATCAGTTCGGCGGCAGCCGTTCGTGTTGGACAGCAACTCGGTCGTCGGGATCCAGCGGGCGCTCGTAGCGCTGGATGGTCCGCCATTGTGATCGGGGCGGGGTTCATGGCATGCGCTGGGTTGGCATTCGTCTCCATGCCGCAATGGATCGCGAGATTGTTCTCGCCCGATCCCACGGTCATTCGTGTGGGCGCGAGTCTACTCCTAGTCGCGGCTGCGTTTCAGTTGTTCGACGGGTTGCAGACTGTTGCCACGGGTGCGCTCCGCGGTGCAGGCGATACGCGCACCCCGATGATTGCCAACTTCGTTGCTTACTGGCTGATCGGACTTCCCCTCGGCTATTTGCTGTGCTTCCGAGTCGGCTGGGGTGCCTTAGGAATCTGGATCGGGCTGTGCATTGGGCTGATGATCATCGGGTCCGCATTAATCGTGACGTGGCGCAACCGCGATCTCTCTGCAGGTCGTTTCGAGATCGAACAATTCCGGTCGGAAATGAGCGACGCGAACACGGCCTGAAGTCCTCATAGAACAGACTATCTACTGTTGCGTGTAGGTGGATCGCTTCACGAATTCACCGGCACCGGCGCGGCCAAGGAATTTATCGCCTTCGACGACTACGCTTCCCCGCGAAAGTACAACATCAGGCATACCGGTGACTTCAATCCCTTCAAACATGGAATAATCCACGCGCATGTGGTGGGTTTTTGCACTAATTGTGTGCTTGCGATTGGGATCGAAAATCACGAGATCGGCGTCGCTGCCCGCCGCAATCGTGCCCTTTCTGGGATAGAGCCCGAACAGCTTCGCAGGTGTCGTCGAGACGAGTTCCACAAACCGGTTCACACTAAAGCGACCTTTGGCGACACCACCGGAGAAGATCAAACTCATGCGATGCTCTACGCCTGGCCCACCGTTCGGAATCTTCGTGAAGTCATCTTTGCCGAGTTCCTTCTGCTCCTTGAAGCAGAACGGGCAATGGTCGGTGGAGACGACTTGCAGATGATCTGTCTTCAGTCCATTCCAGAGCTTCTCCTGATGCCATTTCTCGCGCAGCGGGGGAGTGAATACGTACTTGGCGCCCTCAAAGCCCGGGACATCGAAGTTCTCGATTGAGAGATACAAGTATTGCGGACAGGTCTCCGCATAGACGGGGAGTCCACGATCACGCGCTTCGCGAACTTTCTCAAGAGCGTCGTTACAACTCAAGTGCACGATGTAAACAGGCGCTCCGGCCATCTCTGCCAGGGCGATGGCTCGCCCCGTCGCTTCGGCTTCAGCCGTCGTCGGCCTGGTGAGCGCATGATATTTGGGAGCTTTTTTTCCCTCTGCGAGCGCCTGCTGTACGATCACGTCAATCGCGCTGCCGTTCTCTGCGTGCATGCAAACCAAGCCTCCATTTTTCGCCGTCGCCCGAAATGCCTTGAAGATACTCGCGTCATCGAGCATGAACACGCCTGGATACGCCATGAATAGCTTGAAACTGGTAACCCCCTCTCGCACCAGGGCATTCATCTCTTCCAGTTGCGCGTCGGCCAGGTCGGTGATGATGCAGTGAAATGCGTAATCGCAAACTGCCTTTCCCGATGCCTTCTGCATCCACGTGTCATACGCAGTGCGAAGGGTCTGCCCCTTGTACTGGATCGCGAAGTCAATCAGGGTTGTCGTGCCGCCGAAAGCGGCGGCGCGCGTGCCCGTTTCGAAGTCGTCGGCGCTGTTAGTCCCTCCGAAGGGCATATCGAGATGCGTGTGGACGTCGATCCCCCCGGGCAACACATACTTTCCTCCAGCGTCGATCACGCGCGCGGCATTCTCGCGTGGGAGATTCTTACCGATCGCTTCAATCTTGCCGTCGCTGATGGCGACGTCGCTGCTGTAAGTATCGCTTGCCGTAACCACGCGCCCATTCGCGATGATCGTGTCGAAGGCCATTCCTGTTCTCTCCCTGTGGAACACGCATTTTATGCTAAGATCGCGGGCTCTAGCGGTGCGATTTCAAGAGTGGGGAAGGGATTCCATGCAGTTCGGTATCACGATCAAACCGGACATGTCGGTCGAACGCATTCTCGCGCTTACCCGACGAGCAGAGCAGGCGGGTTTTCAGTACGGATGGATTTTTGACTCTCACATCCTTTGGCTCGAGCCCTACCCGCTGCTGACTCTGATGGCGGCGAACACGAGGAACATGCATCTTGGAACCTGCGTCACCAATCCCGCCGTACGCGATATCACCGTCACCGCCAGTCTATTCGCGACGCTGAATTTGATTTCAGGCGGGCGCATGGAGCTCGGCATTGGCCGGGGCGACAGTTCCCGACGCGTGCTGGGCAAGAAACCGGTGACTTCAGCGCACCTCGAAGAGTCAGTGAAAACGTTCCGGGAGCTAACTGCCGGGCGCGAGGTTCAATACGAAGGCCAACCCACGAGAATCTCGTGGTCGACGGGGTCACCGCGCGTATGGATCGCCGGTTATGGTCCGAAGGTCCTCGACCTGGCCGGAAGAATCGGCGACGGCGTAATTCTCCAATTCGCAGACCCTGACCTGATTCAGTGGTGTGCCGGCTTCGTGAAGAAAGGTGCCGAAGCCGCCGGACGGGATCCGAAGAAGATTGAGATCATGGCGGCGACTGCAGTATGGGTGTCTGACGACTTGGAAGAAGCGCGCTCGCACGTGCGCTGGTTTCCTGCGTTGGTATCCAACCACGTGATGGATCTGATCTCAAAGTACAAACCTGAAGAACTTCCCGCATCGCTCACCTCCTACGTGAAAAATCGGGGAGGGTACGATTATCTGCAGCATTGCGAGGTTGACAGCACCAACTCAAAGTTCGTCTCCGACGAAGTTGTCGACCGCTTCTGCCTTGTTGGCAACGCCGACGCGCACCGAACGAAGCTGCGTGCTTTGGCGGACGCAGGCGTCACCCAGTTCAATGTGTACTTGATGTCGGGCGATGAAGAGGCAACACTCGAGGCTTACAAACGGGAAATCCTGCCCGCTTTTGCAGCCGCGAGAGTATAGTTCCGGCGTTGCGCCGGCAATTTTCTCGCCGGGTAGGCTATGAAGCCTCAGCAAGCGGCGCCGGAGCGCCTTGCAGCTTCATGAGCGCGTAGTACGCCGCAAACGAAACCGCAAAACCGACAAACCACGAATAGTCGTACAGCGTGCGCAGCGCAGGAATGACGAGCCCCGCCAGTGCCGTCCCCGCGCCTAAAGCCAGGGCGCCCAGCGCTCTCCAGTTAAAGCCGCGCGTGTATTCGTAAGCTCCATTGCGAAGGTAGAGGTCCTCGACGTGCAAGACCCGGCCTCTCACGATGTAGTAATCGCAAATCATGATCCCCGCAACCGGTCCGAGAAACGCTGCATACCCACCGAGCCATCCGAGGATAAACGTGTTGTAGTTGGCGAGGAGCTTCCAAGGCATCAGCGCAATTCCCATGAGGCAGGTAATCACGCCGCCGGTCCGAAAACTGATTTTGCGCGGCCAGAGGTTCGAGAAGTCATTCGCCGGGGATACCACGTTTGCCCCGATATTCACATTCAACGTCGCCAGCAGGATCGCAATGAGTGAGATGACGACGGCAATCGAGGAATGAAATCGGCTCAGCAACTGCACAGGATCCCAGATCGCCGTCCCGTAAATCACCACCGTGGCAGAGGTCACGAGAATTCCGATCAGCGAGTACAGTGTCATGGTTGTGGGAAGAGCGATCGCTTGGCCGATCATCTGTTGTCGCTGACTGCGCGCGAAACGCGTAAAGTCCGGGATGTTCAGCGAGACCGTCGCCCAGAATCCCACCGTGCCGTTCAGGGCCGGAATCAGAAACTTCAGGAAATCCGAGAAGTTTGCGAAGCGCGAAGGTGCGGAAAGCATTGGGCCGAAGCCGCCGGCTTCGTGATAGGCCCAGCCGAGCAACAGAAGTCCCACTGATAGCAGAATTGGCGCGCTTACTCCTTGCAGGAACCGGATGTAGTCAATCCCCTTCAACACTACCGCGAGATTGATGAACCAGAACAAGAGAAAGCAGATTGCCGTACTGTGGGGAAAATTCGCCCAACTGGGCGCCAGTGTAGCGATCAGCGTGCTGATTGCCTCACCACCAATCCACGCTTGGATTCCGAACCACCCGCACGCCACCAGTGCGCGCAGCACTGCTGCGATATTTGCTCCGAGGACTCCAAACGACGAGCGAGCCAGGACTGGAAAGGGCACTCCGTAGCTCGCGCCGGGGTGCGAGTTCAAAAGCATGGGCAACAGCACGATGCTGTTTCCCAGAAACACGGTGGCCACGGCCTGTTTCCAGTTCATGCCGCCCTGGATGAGGCTGGCTGCTAGCATGTAGGTCAGGATATTGACCGACATCGATACCCAGAGGGCCGCGTAGTTGTACGTTCCCCAGGTCCGATGTTCGCCCGTCGCCGGCGCAAGGTCTTCGTTGTACAGCGGGCTTGATTGAATGCGCGAATGCAGAGATTCTGGCGATGAATTCATCACGATCACTTGCAGCGTGAGGTGAACAAAATGCGAGTCAGTCCGCCGCGGCCGCTTGTCCCGTTTGGGCGGTCAATGGCCCGTAAGTATCCGGACGTCGGTCCCGAAAGAACTGCCACGTGCGCCGCACTTCCTCAATCATGTCGAGATCCAGTTCCGCAACGACGATCTCATTTTTGTCGCGGCTAGCTTGCGCGATGATCTTCCCGCGCGGGTTACAGAAATAGCTCTTGCCGTAAAACTCGCCGATGTTCCAGGGCTTCTCTTTGCCAACACGATTGATCGCACCCACGAAGTAGCCGTTGGCGACCGCATGTGCCGGCTGTTCGAGTTCCCAGAGATACTCGGACAAGCCCGCAACCGTCGCTGAGGGATTGAATACGATCTCAGCGCCATTCAGTCCCAGAATCCGAGCGCCCTCAGGGAAGTGCCGGTCATAGCAGATGTAAACACCCACGCGTGCATATTTGGTGTTGAACACCGTGTATCCCAGATCGCCCGGGGTGAAGTAGAACTTTTCCCAAAACCCTGGGTGCACGTGCGGGATGTGGTGCTTGCGATACTTGCCGAGGTATTTTCCATCCGCGTCGATGACAGCCGCAGTATTGAAATAAAGACCGGGCATCTGCTCCTCGTAGACCGGCACGACCATCACCATGCGATGTTTCGCTGCCACCTTCTGCATCAGCTTGATGGTCGGACCGTCGGGAACGCGCTCGGTCAGTTCATACCATCGGATGTTTTGCTCCGCGCAGAAATATGGCCCGTAGAACAATTCCTGCAGGCACAGGATCTGTACTTTCTTCTTCGCGGCCTGTTCGATCATCTTGAGGTGCTTGTCGATCATGGCCTTCTTGATGGCCGACAGAGAGCCGCTTTCGAGCGCATTACTCGCTTGGATCAGGCCACAGCGTACGATCCGAGACATGGAAGCACCTCCAAGAGTCGAACTATAGCAGAAGTTTTCGCGGGTTTTCGCCTTGATTAATCATCGATTGCGCGGCGGACCACGTAGGACCGATGACGACTGTCGCCTTGCTCCTCAGCTAAATTCGGACTGCGCGAAGAGCGGGATTCCACAGCCCTCAAGCTCGCGAAGGCCTGGCCGTGAGTGCTTCTCGGATACGCGCATATCCGGGTTTGAGGGTCTTATAGATGAAGTCACAACGCTGCCCATACGGGAGGAACGCACTTTTCATCGCGTTGATAGAGATCTTTTCAAAGTCGTCAAGCGTAAGCCCGAACGTCTCTGAAGCGGCCTCGAATTCCCGCGTCATGGAAGTGTCGCTCATCAAGCGATTATCGGTATTCAGTGTGACACGAAACTTCTCCTGGTAAAGGATCTTGAACGGGTGCTGTTCGAGGCTTGGAGCGGCTCCCGTATGGACGTTGCTGATCAGGCAGATTTCGAGTGGGATTCGTTTATCGAGCACGTACTGAGCGAGATCGCCTAACTTCACCGCTTTTCCGTCGGCGATTGCGATGTCGTCGATCAAGCGTGTGCCGTGCCCGATCCGATGCGCACCGCAATACTGAATCGCCTGCCAGATCGACTCTTTCCCGAAGCCCTCGCCGGCATGGATCGTAATGTTGAAATTTTCGCGTTGGATATAATGAAATGCATCCACGTGCTTTTTCGGCGGGAACCCACCCTCTTCGCCGGCAAGATCAAATCCAACCACACCCCGTGAGCGAAAATCGACCGCCAACTCCGCCATTTCCAAAGAAACGTTCATATTACGCATCGCGCAGATGATCAATCCTGATTGGATCCCGAAGTGTTGACGTCCACGCGCCAATCCTTTGAGCACGGCGGAGACTACTTGCTGGTGCGTTAATCCTTTTTCGGTGTGAAAAACGGGTGCGAAACGCGTCTCGAAATAGACGACGCCGTCTTTGCTCAAGTCCTCGGCCTGCTCGTAGGCGACCCGCTCGAGCGCTTCCTCACTCTGCATCACGGCAATGGTATGAGCAAAACCTTCGAGGTATTTCGCAAGGCTGCCCTGGTTTGCGCCTTGGTGGAACCATTTTCCGAGCGCCTCGGCATCGCGTGTAGGGAGACCCGTATATTTCACGCTGTCTGCCAACTCGATCACCGTTCGGGGTCGGAGAACACCATCCAGGTGTTCGTGAAGCAGAACCTTCGGCAGTGCCTTTAACAACGCTCTCTCGAGTTTCAACTCGAACTCCTCTCACCGATGCGAACGCGAGGTATCCGCGGCTACGAATAGTATCCCACGTACTCGACCAGCGTCCGGGATCCGCAGAGGGAAGCTTGAGGCGTTGTTGTACACTACCGCACACTCATGGGTTTTTGGGGGGAGCGGGGATGTCGCAAAGCGCGCAGTTAAGTGTCTCAGGCAGGGGTGAAAATTATGGCTTGCGGCGTGAAGCGCTTTCTCCCATGGAGACTCTGGCGCAATCGGTCTCCACGATCGCTCCGACGACAACGCCGGTAGCCACAATTCCGCTCGTGTGTGCGCTTGCCGGGAATGGCACATGGCTCGCTTACATAATCGCGACGGCAGCCATCCTGCTCGTTGCGATATGCGTTGGGCGCTTCGCTCGCTACACCGCTTCGCCTGGTTCGCTCTACACGTACGTTTCCAAAATCCTTCCCCCCTGGATGGGCGCGACCGTCGCCTGGAGCCTCCTGCTGGCATACGTTTGTACCGGCGCCAGCGTGATTGGCGGTTTTTATCATTACGGCAAGTTGTTGTTACACGACGCCAATGGCGGTCCGGTCGTCGCAGTACTTCTGGCGATTGCGGTCACCGCCATCTCTGTCTGGATCGCATACCGCGACGTGGAGATCTCTGCGCGCTTGATGCTCTGGATCGAAGTCACTTCGCTCGTGTTGATCATCGCGGTCGTTTCATTGCTCCTATTCCACAATGGCATGCATTGGGACTGGGATCAGCTAGGTTTGCGCGGAGTCACAGGCCGCAATTTACGTCTGGGCCTGGTGCTCGCTCTCTTCAGTTTCGTTGGGTTTGAGAGCGCAACTACGCTTGGTGCCGAAGCGCGTGACCCGCTGAAAACGATTCCACGAGCCGTCATACTGAGCGCCGTGCTTGGGGGTGCGTTTTTCACGGTCTGTGCCTATGCGGAGGTCCTTGGTTTTCGCAATGCTGGACAGAGCCTCGGAACGAGCGAAGCTCCAATGCGGGTGCTCGCGCCAGCCGCTGGTATTCCTATTTTCGGGCTCCTGATCGACATCGGCGCGCTTGTCAGTCTCTTCGCTGGAACCTTGGCCTGCATCACGGCAGCGGCCCGCGTTCTCTTGCTCATGTCGCATCACGGCCTCGCTCACGATTCACTCCGTCGCACACACGTTCGAAATGAAACGCCGAGCCGGGCCGTGCTCGTGACCGGAGCAGCCGCCGTGTTGCCGGTGGCTTTGCTGGCTGCACGCGGTATCAGTGGCCTCGATGTCTATGGCTGGATGGGGTCCCTTGCCACCTATGGCTTTATCGTTGCCTACGCTCTTGTCTGCACGGCGTTGCCGCGATATCTGAGAGACCACGGCGCATGGAGTCCGGGAGCCCGGATCGTTCCAATCCTCGCTTGTGGGGCAATGGTGCTGGCTTTAGTCGGCAACCTGTATCCGATCCCGGAAGGCGTTTATAGCAAACTGCCCTATGTGTATCTGGCTTATCTTGTGGCGGGGTTGCTGTGGTTTGCGGTTCGCGGCAGAGTTGCCGAGGACCCTGCGCTCGCGGAAAAGTGAACGCGCACTGGGTGTCTCGTCGATCGCTGGTCCTGGATCGTTCGATCCGTCTTCTGATCGTGACCAAAAAACTCCTGAATTCCACAAACAATGCTTCCGATTGCGGCGATCAGTTTCGCCTATGACGCATGGCCCGTTAATGTCATGCCGTGAGGACGAACTTCGCCCTAATCCACGTTGCTGCCATAAGTTACGAATCCCTCGATGCCGATAAAAATTCGTGATGGCTGCCAAAAAAAAATTCACTAGGCGTCTTGCTATCGCCACGCTCCAATTTGACGTAAATTGCACGTCAACATTTTTCACGGTTTGACGGGCAGAACCAGCCAAGCTCGACCACTCTGCCGCGCAAGATTTCGCACAGTCAAGAAGGCAAAAACAAGATCGCTGAAGAACCGCCTGCTCTTTCTGGCACGAGGGGGGATTCACATGAGAAGAACGCAACTCCTGATTGTGTTCGTGGTATCGCTGATCACGCTTGCCCTATCAGTTCGGACGCAGGCTCAGCAAACACTCGGTGGAATCACAGGAACCGTAACTGATAAGACCGGCAGCGTCCTTCCTGACACGACCGTCACGCTCGTCGGTGACCAGACGGCGCTAACTCGTACGCAGAAGTCCACCGCAAACGGCTCCTACGACTTCGTGAATCTCCCCATTGGCACCTACACACTCACCTTTACTCATGACGGCTTTCAGACACAGAAAATTCCCTCCATCCAGGTGCAAGCGGATCGTACTGGCACACTGAACGTAACGATGCCGGTCGGCCAGGTCGGAACGGTCGTCGAGGTCGCAGCCTCGCCGCTCATGAATGCTGTAGACACGACCAACGGCTACATCCTCGAGAAAGAGCAGATTGATGCAGTGCCACTGCCCACGGGTAGCTTTACCGGCCTCGCGATCCTTTCTCCAGGGGTCAATGCCGAACTGCCCAGCGGAAGCGGCGCGAATGCGGGACTTGGAAATCAGCCTATCTGGGCGAACGGACAGCGCGATACCAGCAACACATTTCTCCTTAACGGTGTCGACGCCAGCAACCTCTTCAATGGCAAGAGCACGAGCAGCGTCGCCTCGGCGCGCATCGTGAACAATACCGGCATCGCCGGAGCTTCGAGTACCACGGCTGAAGTTCTTCAGAGTTCTGCGGCACCCTACTTGGCCATCGGCCAGGCGTTGCCTACGCCTGCTCCGGAGACCGTGCAGGAATTTCGTGTGAACACTTCGATGTACGATGCGCAACAAGGTTCCACCAGTGGCGCCCACATCGATATCAGCACGACCTCAGGAACCAATACCTTCCACGGCAGTGCCTATGGACATCGCGGTACTGACTGGCTGAACGCCGCGCCGTACTTCTACAAGCAGGATGCGAATATCCCGTCCAACGAACTCGTTCCCCAGTTGCATCGTTACACCGCCGGCGGAACTCTGGGTGGCCCGATTATCAAAGACAGGCTCTTCGGATTTGTCAGCTACCAGCACATTCACGTGTCTGATCTGGAGATCGGGACGTCACGGACTGCGGTGCCGGCCGGGCTTACGAACGACCGCAGCCCGGCGGCGTTAGCCGCTGTGGACAGTCAAAACTTCCGGTTTGCGAACAATTCCCCATGTAATACGTCGGCCAATCCTCAACCCTGCCTGCAGCCCGGCCAGATCGATCCGGTCGCCCTCACTCTGCTGCAATATAAATTACCCAATGGCCAGTACCTGATTCCGTCCGCAAACCCAAACTTCACGCCGACCCTTAACTTTCCCGAAAACGTGTTTCTGACGCAGCCTGCCTACTTCATCTCGGACCAGGCGGCCTCGAACCTCGACTATCAGGCGAGCGCCAAAGATACGTTGTCGCTCAAGTACTATTACCAGCACGATCCAACCACAGCACCCTTCGGCTTTTCTTCCTTCGAGGGCTTTACACAAAAGCTTGACGCAGGAAGCCAAGTCGCCAGCATCACGAACACACAGTCGATCACCTCCAACTTCAGCCTTGCCGAGGTCTTTGGTTTCATCCGCGAAAAGATCTACAGCACAATCGGCCAGCCCTTTACTCCGGCGCAGGTCGGGATCAACGCGTTCGGTTCTTCGGTTTTCCCTGGAATGACCATTGTCGATGATTTCGGAAACAACAGTCCCAATAACTCCAACTTTGTTTTCAATGCCGGGGCTAACATTGGCTCTACCGCTGCCTCGCAAGGGGCTTGGACTGGCATCTTCCAGAATCGATGGATGCCTTCCGTGAACGCCATCTGGAACCACGGCAAGCACACAATTACGTTCGGTGGCAACTATTCCTATACACAGCTCAACGCGCGCGATCGCCGCACGAACACCGGCATGATCGGCTTCACGAACTTCGAAAACTTTCTGACCGGGTCGCCCATTACCTACACGGCTGACGGCTTCATCGCAACGACGTTCCTCCAGGGCGACGCGAACCGCTATTACCGCTCCAACGAGACGGGATGGTATGTTCAGGACAAATTTCAGGTCCGTTCGAACCTCAGCTTTACCGCCGGCCTTCGCTTCGACTATCACGGTGGCCTAAAAGAAAAGAACGGACGCATCTTCAACTTCGATCCTTCGCAGTATAGTTACGACCCTTCGACCGACACGATCACGAACAATGGTTTTATAGTGGCAGGGAACAATCCTCTGTTTCCGACCAAGGGTGTCAGCGACTCGACCCTGACCGGGCGACAGTGGGGGCTGGCTCCTCGCCTAGGCCTCGCCTGGAGCCCGAAGCTGTTTAATGACAAGGTCGTAGTTCGCGGGGGCTGGGGCCTCTACTACGACCGCGGTGAACTCTTCACTTATCTCTCGCCCGGCTTCGCTTCAGGCGTGATTGCTGGCGGTCCCTTCGGCGTAAACCAGACGCCGCCATGGGTGAGCTCGCAGGCTTGCAGTACCTATGGGTATTCAAACTGCAGCACCTTTGAAGCTCCCTGGGGAACGTCATTAGGGCCGCCGCCTTCCGGCAACCCCAAGGACTTGAATCTGCCAAACGCTGCCGCCATCGAGAGCGGCGTTCCGCTTTTCTCATTCGCTGACTACAACCGCGCCAACAAGCTCCCCTATTCCATGAACCAGACGCTCGACATCCAATGGCAGCCGCGCCACGATCTCGCAATCGACATCGGTTACGTCGGAAATCTTGGACGACATGCGGTTGTTCCGCTGCCCTTCAATCAGGCGCAGGTCATCTCCCCGTCGAATCCCAAATTCAAAGGAACGCCGCTCGAGCAGGACTACACCTACGGGTATTCGATTGTCACTCAAAACACCAGTTTTCCGTACCCTTCGATTAACCTCCCGAATGGGCAGCCCTATCTCCAAACTTTTGAAGGCGGAAACGTCGATCTTCGCGTCCCCTACATCGGCTACTCCGCAGAGTCCGAATCCTACACTGCAGCTGGCATTTCCGCTTATCACGCACTGCAGGCTCATGTTGAGAAACGCATGAGCCACGGGCTTCAGCTCGGCGCTTCCTACACCTATTCGCACGCAACAGATGAACAGAGTGCCATGGGACTGTTTTACAACGGTAACAATCCCCTCAACTTGCGCTCGGGTTATGGCTTGTCGGACTTCGATCGCAAGCACGTGATCAACTTCAGCTATACCTATCAGTTCCCTAAGTTCTTCGCCGGATCGTCATTCAAGGGAAAGCTGGCAAATGGATGGGCCTTCTCGGGATTGACCGTAATCCAAAGCGGACAGCCCTATAGTGTCGTTGACTACACAGGAGCGGTGGGCAGCATCTTCTACGGCGTGAATGACGGCATCAACAACCCAGTCGTTCCGCTCACCAGTTGTTCGCCACAGCAGGCCATGACGGGAGCATCTGGCGCAACTCCCGGCAAACCGGCCCTCGATGCCGCGTGCTTCGGGTTACCTTTGATGGCGCCCGGGGCCTTAAGTGGCGCAATCCCGTCAAACGATCCGTATGAGACCAATTTTATCGATCACGGGCAGCGCAATATATTCCGCCAGGCTTGGCAGCGGCGCGCGGATATTTCGCTGGTCAAAATGACACAACTTACGGAGCGTTTCTCCCTTCGCTACAGCTTCGATGTCTATAACCTTACAAACACGGCGAGCTTCGATATCCCCATCGACGATATCAGCCAAAACATCAATTTTCAGGGCTTCCCAGTCCAGGGCCAAGCCGGGTCGACCACGCCATGCAACACCGACTTCACCGCTCTTTACGTTTGTCCCAGCTTAAGCGGTCTCGGCATCACCAACAAAACCATTGGCAGCCCGCGCCAGATTCAGATGTCTCTGAGCCTTACGTTCTAGCGGTTGCCACAAACCTCTACTTCTCAAACGAAAACGGCGGCCACCCGGTCGCCGTTCGTTCATTCTAAAATCGGCCGCGAACTCGTGCCCCTATTCTTCTCCAATGTCCTCATTCCAAATTTCCGGGTTCGCTTTGATGTATTCCGCCAGCATCCTCACGCACTCTTCGGAATCAAGATCGACGACCTTAATCCGGAGCGACCGTAGCCACTCGAGTCCACCCTGAAAATTCCGGCTCTCTCCCACCACTACCGTTCCAAAGCCAAACTGCCTCACCAGCCCGCTGCAGTACCAGCACGGGGCCAGCGTTGTGACCATGATTAGCTTGCGATAGCTGCGCTGTCGGCCCGCGTTCCGGAAGGCGTCTGTCTCTCCATGCATCGAAGGATCGCCGTCCTGCACGCGACGGTTGTGTCCCGCACTAATCAGCTTTCCCGAGGAATCGAAGATCGCCGCGCCAATCGGAATACCGCCTTCTTTCAGGCCCTTTCGCGCCTCAGCGACTGCTACCGCAAGCATTGCCGCGTAATCCACAGTCATCTCCATGATGTCCTTTGCGGATGCTCTTCTACCAGAAACGGGCAGAGCGAGAAAGCAACGCCCACCCGATCACGTCGCGAAAGAGTGAGCTACCAGGAGAGTGTCGGCGTAACTCCAGTTGCTGACTTCAGAGTATCGGAGTCGAAAGATGACATCGACTGAATGCGAGGCGCCGGCAACTCACGGCGTACCAATGCCTCCACGTCAGACCAAACTTTCGGATCGCATTCTGTCTCCACATGCGTCTTCGTCACGATGTAGTCGTACCAGGGGAAGTTGTCGCAGCTGACAGGGGCTTTGTCATAGGACAAGAGAAAGTTTCCAAGGATCTTCGTGCGCATTGGATCCTGTGCCACGATCTTGCGCCGGCCGCGAACCCACCCATGCGTCTGGTAGTAGTTCACTGCCTGGTGCACATTGGGCGGAATGACGGAGTCGTCGTGCCCAATCTTTGCGACACTGTCGATCTGCACCGTGAGCAGCACGGGAATCCCATCCTCATTTAAGCGCCGTGCAAGCGCTACGACAGCCGACCCTCCCCAACTCGTTCCAAAGAGCAGGATGCGCGCAGGGACCTTCTCTTGGTCCGAGAGCTTTCCGTCATGATCTGAATCCAGTCTCTGCCGGATGATCTGGTAGGCCTCGCGATAGTTTCGATTCTCAAACACACGTGCGTCCACAACGCCCGGATACTGGGCCCGAAGCTGCTGCACAAATTTGACCGCGGGGTGGCGGGCATCGTCTCGCTTGACGAACCCGCCCATGAATCCAAATACGAGCGTCGTCGGACCCGCCTTCGGCGTGTTAGAGACAAGTGTACCTTCGACAGCTATGGCCGACCCGGCAAACGACAGGCATGCGAGTACGCAGCCAAGAAGAGCCGCGAGATCTGGGCCGGAACGAGCCATAAACCGAGCAAGAGTCTACTGCACTTTTGTCAGATGTCCCAGAGGTAAAAATAGTTGCGGGAATCGACGCGTGCCCAAACTCAGCCATGGGCGCTGGTTTCAGAGTGTGGTCTCCCCGGATGCCGGGCGATGTACAATGCACGGCTTGGTACCACCAGATTTTGCCCCACGGCCCTACGATACTTGTGACCGACTCACCGAACGTATCGGCCAAACCCGCTTTATCAAGGCAACTTGGGCTTTTTGACGCCACCATGATAGTCATGGGGGGCATCATTGGCGCTGGGATCTTCATCAACCCATACGTAGTTGCCCGGCAAGTCCATGCCCCCTGGCTCATCCTTGGAGCCTGGATCTTCGGAGGGATGATCGGTCTAGGGGGTGCTCTGATCTGGGCCGAACTCGCCGCTACTCTGCCTGCTGTGGGTGGTCAGTATGCCTACCTGCGCGAGGCTTACCATCCGGCCATCGCATTTCTGTACGGATGGGTTCTCCTGCTAGTGATTCAAACAGGGGGCATGGCGGCCGTTGCGATAACCTTCGCGCGTTACGTTCTCGACCTCACAGGTTGGCGCATGGCTGACTGGGTGGTCGGCGCAGCTGCCTTGGCTCTCCTCACCGTTATCAACTGCATGGGGGTCAAGAGCGGAGGTCGAACCCAAAGCGCACTCATGGTGATGAAAATTGTTGCCATCGGCGCGCTCGTCATCGGGGGACTCGCACGTTCGGGGCGTCCGTCGTACGTGTGCTCCGGAACTGGCTCTTGGTCACTCCCTTCGTTCGGGGCCGCCATGGTACCGGTTCTTTTCGCGTATGGGGGATGGCAGACGGCGAACTTTATCGCGGCCGAGGTCAAGGATCCAACGAAGAACCTTCCCCGCGGCTTAATCCTCGGGACGCTGGGTGTCGTGATGCTCTACACGGGAGTCAATTGGGTTTGCCTACATTCCCTGGGGCCCGCAGGTCTGGCTGCCACGACGACCCCTGCCACTGCAGTTATGCGGGTGGCCTTTGGCGCTCCCGGCGCGGCTTTCGTGGCTGCCGCAATCGCGATTTCAACCCTCGGCTTCTTGAGTCAGTCAATCCTGACGGCGCCCAGGGTGTACTTCGCCATGGCCGCCGATGGGCTCTTTTTCCGAAAAGTCGCATGGATCGATCCCAAAACCCATGTCCCTGTCTTCGCCATCGTCCTCCAAAGCTTCTGGACCATCGTAATCGCGATCTCAGGCCGTTATGAGCAGATTTTGAACTACGTCGTTTCCATGGATTTCCTGTTTTTTGGGCTGACTGCTACCACGATCTTCGTCTTTCGGCGCCGGGTGAGCCGCGGCCAGATGGATGCCGGGGCGGGTTATCGCGTTCCAGGCCATCCCCTCACAACCGCTCTCTTCGTCGCGATATGCTGGTGGGTTGTCGCCAATGCGATCTTTCGTTATCCGAAAAACAGTTTGATCGGTTACGCGCTGCTTTTGGCCGGTGTGCCTGTTTACTGGTTGTGGAGCCGCTCAACAGTTAGTGCTGCATAAGAACTAGTCCCTGTGTGTACTTCGAAGACCAAGTAGGAGACTGCAATTTGTCGAGAACTCATCAACTTCGGGAAGAAGCGGTTTCCCACTATATGGCATGGGCCAAGCTCCGCTCCACGGCCCGCTTTAATCTTGCCGTCAGCGGTGTGCTTGATTTCCCCATTGGTGAACTCCCGGCGATGACTCAGGATCTCGAACTTGGGGGAACCGGCCCCTACGGCTACAAGCCGTTAATGGAGCGTCTCGCGACGAAAGCAGCCGCGCCCGAGAATTGCGTGGTTTATACCTTGGGCGCCTCAATGGCCAACTTCCTGGCACTCTCAGCCCTGGTTCACGACGGCGATGAAGTCTTGGTCGAACGGCCTACCTACGATCCACTGTTAACAATTCTCGATCACCTCGGAGCCCGTGTCTCTCGCTTCGAGCGGCGCGCTGATCATGGTTTTCGCATTGGGCTCGGAGAACTGGAGCGGAGGATTACATCCGAAACCCGCCTGATCGTGCTATGCAACCTGCACAATCCGAGCAGCGTATTGACCGACGAAGATACGATGCGGGAAGTCGGGATGATCGCCGCGAAGGTGGGCGCTCGCGTCTTGGTCGATGAAGTCTACCTGGAAGCCATGTTCAACCGGCCATGGCGCTCCGCGTTCCATCTAGGTCCCAACTTTGTAGCTACCAGCAGTCTCACGAAGGCCTACGGGCTCAGTGGGATTCGTTGCGGATGGGTCCTTGCCGATCCTGAACTGGTCCGCCGCATGTGGCAAATCGTCGACTTTACTTATGGGAGCCCAGTACATCCCGCCGAATGCATGGCGGTGGCTGCGCTCAATCATCTCGACCAGATTCGAGATCGCGCTCGCAATCTACTCGATGGGAACCGCGCACTGGTGAATGATTTTCTGAGGCTGCACCCGGATCTGGTTTGCGATTCCAGTCAATTTGGCACGACCATCTTTCCGAGACTTCGCAAGGGAAGTGCCGAAAAATTCGTAACCCTCTTGCGCGACCATTTTGAAACCAGTGTTGTACCGGGAGAATTTTTTGAGCTGCCACAGCATTTCCGCATCGGCATTTGTGGTTCTACAGAAACGGTGCGTGGAGGACTCGAACGTATGGATGCCGCTCTGGAAGTTTTCCGCAGGTCTGTCCCATAAGCAAACTGAATCGTACAGCCAACCTTTCATTCCCGGCGAACGGCTGAAATCCTGCGATTAGACTTCATCACGCGGAATGACGGATGCAAATCGATTTAGGTCCAGGATCAGAAACCAGAAATTTCCCTTACGCCTACATACGGCTCCAGTCGACGACGGCACGCAATTTGCAGTCTTGTTCCGAAAACCGAACAAGTCGGGAGAGGCTCTTTCGAGCGGGGACCCGCCGCGAGTCGATAGTGGTGAGCGACATCCGCACTCCCGCCATCTATCCGACAACATAAAAAGGGCTAAAGCCCGAGTCGTGGAGTGTCCTGAGGGGGAAGACTCAACGCGGGCTTTAGCCGGGCTGCTCGCGCAGCGCACCGCCATCCTAGAGCGGTGGGCTTTGTAAATTGATGTTCACGGTTATCTTGTTCCGAAAAACGAACAAGGATGCCGGGAAGAATCAGAGCGCCTCAGGAATGTATCCACAGAAGGGGACGAAGATAAGGCGAAAACCTAAACGACTTTGGCCACTGCGCCGCCTGGATGCTGCAGACGGCCGAGTAGAGCCGCCCAGTTGTTCACTTCCTGGTAGTGCGTGACAACTGCACGGGGTTCGAGGGTTGCTCCGGGGAATGCAATCTTGGTGTAGACACCACATCGCACCTGCAGAGAGTAAAGTTTCAAACGGATTGCGTTGTTCACTACATGGCGCCCGGCGTCGGCAATCCGCGGGTCTGGACTTTGTCTGGCGGTTTGACCGAGTTGCAGAAGAAGTGATGCATTGTGCGAGAGTGCGCCGATGTAATCTAACGCCGCGCCGAGCCGTTCACCCTGGACGGCCCGAAAGTCTGGCGCTGGCAGGTTCTCCCGGAGATATTGTTCTTCTTCGGGGTCCAGCAGATTTCGAAAAGCTTCGACGTCGATCTCGCGCATGCTGCCTTTGATCGTTTCCTCATTCACTCCCGAACGGGCGCCACTTCGAATCCAGAGGAAAAACACTCCTAGTGCTGTAGCCACAGCTAGGAGAAAAATCGCCAGGAGAGTTACCACTGCAAAAACCTTTCCAGATTGTTATTCCACTGCTCTAATGTCGACGGCGACACGGTGGGGACGCGGATACGCTCCTGTTGTAGAAGCAATACAGTTACCAACCAAAACATCACACTGCAATGATACGCCGCCATCAAAAACAACGGAAAGAAGGCGTCGGTCCCTATGCTCCCCAATCGATCACCGATTGCCCAGTCTAATAACTTGAGGCCGTCATATATTGCCAATCCAAGCGCAATTCCGAAAATGTAGCTTCTCCAGCTAAATCTGAAAAAATAAGCCACAACAACTAACACAAGTAACAATCCGCACTGCATGATCGAGATTGTTCGGTCGACTACATTCATAATGATGACCGTCCGATCGGTTTGCGTTGTTGGTGTATACGCGACGATCAGAACGGCTGCGATCATAAGGAGGGTCGTTGCCCAACGAAAGAACGAACTATGGAAGCCCTTCAGTGAAGGATAACTGCCGAACACCTTATCGAAAATCTCGTAAATGATGGCGAAACGAAGTCCCGCACTGATGATCTCGGTTACATAAAAGATCGGGGCATAAAGGCGCAATAAGTTCAGAAGCATTAGGGGGAACAGAATTGTAAACTGGAGGATCTCGAAAATTGTATAGGCGAAGAATACAGGGAACTCTCGTACCAATTTGCGGCGAACCATCAGCACCGCCAGCACACTCTGCAATAGATGAGGCGTTGCCCACAGATAGATGTACAGTGCCTGTACCTGACGCAACGTCATAGGCGAGCACTATACCGTTTCCCGGTTCGCCCCTCAACTTTCGAAAAGTTCCCTGCCGGGTCTCGATAATCGAGGCGAAGCTATTTGGTTTGGCACATCGGATTCGTCAGTGGGCAGTTGGGGGGTGGGCTCCCATCGGCTCTTGCACTTCTCGGATTCGCAAACGTTCCCACCAGCAGGGTAGCACTCAAAATCCATAGCAGCTTTTTCACGGCACATCTCCTTTGCGAAGGGTTCGCACCGTGATAACTTGCTGCAGGGAAGCCCCATCGGCCGAGCGTTCCCGCCGGCACACAGGTTTTCGGAAACTGTAACGATCATGACCTTGAAATCAGCAATGCAGGACCTGCAGGATCGAACCCTGCGAGCGGTGTCAGGGCTGCTTGGACAGTTGGACTATCTCGCTGGCCTGCGAAGTCAGGATGGCCTTTACTCGCACTGGGGCTTGGAGCGCGTTCATGGCGAGGAGGCAACCCGGCGTGCTCTCAGGGATGCTCACAAGAGGGTGGTTACGAATATTCTTCGTACGCCTCTGCGAAACCTCGTTCGGGATGCCGAGGAATCGGCCTCTGTCCGGGGGACTGAGACGTCCCACCTTCTACAGGCACTGCGTGAGCATCCGGAGCAAGTGGTTCCTGCGAATGCCGAAGTCGGAACCGAGCGGCATCTTAGTTCAGTGCTTCACGCGTTGTTGCGTCTGGTAAGGAATCGACGGTAGACCACTCGCCCAGGCGCATCGCTACGCCAACCACCTGACCAATGACCTCGGCTTCCTGCGGATGCTTCAAGACCCTTACGGGTACGGGCGATAGCGGATGCGACTGCAGAACAAGACCATCTTTTTGCATCGAACACCATGAACAGGTGTAACCGTCGCGCGTCTCAATGAAGTAGATGGGGCGCTCGTACTCTGACCGCCAGGCCCCTTCAATCACGCGGTTCTTCGTTTCATCAATCTGGATGAATGTTCCCGGTGGCAGAATTGGATACATGGTGAAGTCTTCGCTCCCGATATATCCATAGGTGTAGCGGCGATTCGCGAATTGCGCTAGGTATGCCAGCGGAACGATACCCCACTTCTCCACAACTCTGCCCATGTTCATCGTGAATCGAAAGTCGAAACTGGGATCCATGCGAACCGGAATATTGGCAGCCAGGTTACTTTGCAGCGCGTCCGCGATGTGTGACTTGGGCGGCAGCGAAAGATGGAGATCCTCCGCCGTTTTGTTCAAGTCCACCCCAAAAAATGAAAGCAACTCGCGAGCATCTCGCCGATAGATCACGGATAGCGAGTAAATACGGTAGATACTGGGAACCACTCCCTTGGTCTCGATGTCGGACAGTCGGCTCGGGGGAATCGCGAACTCGTCGCTCTTGTGTTTGGTCGCGATCGCGGCGCTGGCTGTCTCCACGTCGCGCATCGTGAGACCAAGTTGCTCCCGCAAAAGCCGAAGGCTTTGTCCGCCCGAAAGCATTTTGTTGTTGGCTCCTGTCCCGCCGCTTATTTAAACGAATCGGAGGCACCCGAACCGCCACCTTGTTCCGATTTTGTAACAAGAAGCTACTCTTTCTTGGGAGGAAAAACAAGATTCTCGGCCCTTCGCAGGCTTATCCAGCGATTCTTCTTTTCCGCTCCAGAAGCGGAAAAAAAGCTCTCATCCGAGTATTTCGTCAGCGCCATCAAATTGATATCTATCGATGTATTGCTGCGGCGTCAACTGGATGGTCAGACGATTGATTTTCGAGGCAGGCGATGAAAATGGACTCAGATGTCAGTTTGTTACAGAAGCAGAACATCTTCTCGACGGAAAAGGATCGCGGTATTTGCCTTCGCAACAGCGGATTGTAAGCAATGCGAGGTGATCAGCTACGACGAATGCCAGGCAAGCTACGCGTGCACTGTCTGATATTCCTCATAAGACCCCTTAAAGTCTGTGATCGCGTGATCACCCTCAAAGTGCCAGATCCGTGTAGCCACTTCATCGATCAAGTCATGATCGTGTGTCACCAACAACACCGTGCCTTGATAACGCTGCAGCGCGATATTCAGCGCGTTGATCGACTCCAGGTCGAGGTGATTAGTGGGCTCATCCAGCACAAGCACATTGGGTTTCTGCAGCATTAGCTTGCAAAAGATCACACGCGCGGCTTCGCCGCCCGAGAGCACGTCTGTCTTTTTGTTTCCGTCTTCTTTCGCAAACAGCATCTGCCCGAGCAGGCCGCGGATCTCTTCGTGCGATGCCGACGGATCCCACTGGTGCAGCCATTCAAACACTGTCATTCCATGTTGGATGAGCGCCTTATGGTCCTGCGCAAAATAACCTATGGCTGCCTCATGTCCCCATGAGACTCTTCCTGCCTCAAGAAAAGCCCCCTCGTATCCGCTAGTGACCCGTAGTTCCGACTCCGGCACCGTCGGCGAATTTGTCAGCAGGGCATTTACCAGCGTCGTTTTCCCCGCGCCATTTCGTCCCATTAACGCGATCTTCTCTCCCCGCAGAACGCTCGCCGTAAGCCCCTTGATCACTTCTTTGTCTTCGTAGGATTTCTTTAGTCCTTCGATCTCGAGAATGTGCTTTCCCGAAGGCCGCTTCTGCTCGAACTTGATATAAGGCCGCTGGATGTTCGACCGGGCCAGTTCCGTAACCTGTAACCGCTCTACCTCTTTGCGCCGCGATTGCACCTGGCTCGACCGCGTTCCCGCCGCGAAGCGCGCAATGAATTCGTTCAACTGCGCGATCTTTTTCTCCCGCTGCGCATTCTGCGTCTCGATCTGCGCACGAATCTGCGTCTTGGTCACGACCATGTCGTCATACGAGCCGGTGTAGGTGATGATCGTTTCGTAATCGATATCGGCAACATGCGTGCACACGCTGTTCAGGAAGTGCCGATCGTGCGAGATGACAATCAGCACGCCATCGTACGAGTTCAAAAACGCCTGCAGCCAGTGAATCGAATCCAGGTCCAGGTTGTTCGTCGGCTCGTCGAGCAGCAACGCCTGTGGATGCCCAAACAGCGCCTGCGCCAGCAGAACCCGCACCTTCTGGCCGCCTTGCAACTCGCTCATTTTTCTCTCATGCAATTCGTCGGGGATGTCGAGGCCTTGCAATAGAACCGCGGCGTCGCTCTCCGCCGTATAGCCATCTTCCTCGCCGACAATGCCCTCGAGTTCGCCCAGGCGCATCCCATCTTCATCCGACATTTCGGGCTTCTCGTAGATTCGGTCGCGCTCCTCCAGCGCCGCCCACAACCGCTTGTTCCCCTTGATGACAGTGTCGATCACTCGGAACGCGTCGAACGCAAACTGATCCTGGCTCAACACGCCGAGCTTTCGCGGGCGCACCACCGTGCCCTTCTGGGCGTCCATCTCGCCGGTCAGAATCTTCATAAAGGTTGACTTGCCGGCGCCGTTTGGGCCTGTTAAACCATAACGACGCCCCGGCGTAAACGCCGTTGAGACGTCATCGAATAGAACTTTTGCGCCGTAGCGCATGGACACGTTACTGACTGAAAGCATTGTTTCTCAGGGAACTGCGGGAAATTGCCTCAAAGGAGGGAGCGCAGTGCTGTTACTAGAATAACATGATGACTTGGTAAAGCCGTTCTGCAGCAACGCTTCGCAGGCTTTCGAATACGAAAATTTGCCGCTCCACCTGCCATCAATCACGGATTTCCTCATTACTCTGTATTCTGTGTATTCTCTGCGTCCTCTGTGTTGAACGTTTTTTTGGCATCCATTTCTTATGCTTTTGCGGTTAAATGCTTTTCTTAATACTCTACTGAACATCGAATTCCGAGATTCAGGAACGCGGAAGTCATGAACGCCCCGAACCCCTCTCACGTCGATCTGCAGGCCATCGCTCGCGAAGTCATGATCGAGCACGGCTTTGAACCTGACTTCCCGCCACCCGTTCAACAACAAGTTGCCACGCTTGAAAGGCAAATTCCGACCCCCGCGCCTAACGGGCAGATCCGCGACCTGCGCAACCTGCTCTGGTCGTCCATTGACAACGACACCTCCAAGGATCTCGACCAGATCGAGGTTGCCGAACAACTCTCCAGCGGCGACGTAAAGATTCTCGTCGGCATCGCCGACGTAGACACCTTCGTCGCCCGCGACACCGCGATCGACGCCCATGCCGCCAAAGAGACCACTACCGTCTATACCGGCGTCCAAAACTTCTCCATGCTTCCGGAGGTTCTCTCCACAGGCATCACCTCATTGCTCGAGAATCAAGACGCCTTCTCGATTGTGATCGAGTTCATCGTCACTAGCGACGGACATGTGAAGTCCAGCGATCTCTACCGCGCGATTGTCCGCAATAAAGCTCAGTTGACCTATAACGCAGTCGGCGGATGGTTCGAGGGCAGCGCGGCTCCGCCTCCCAAGGTCGCCGCTTCTGCCGACCTGCAGTCCCAACTCAAGCTGCAGAATCAGGTCGCCCAAGCGCTCAAAAAGCAGCGCTTCCTTAACGGCGCGCTGAACATTGAAACCATTGAGGTTCGCCCCGTAATCCTGAACGAAAAAGTTGTCGACGTGGTACGCCAGGAGAAGAATCCAGCCACTGACCTGATCGAGGATTTTATGATCGCCGCAAACGGCGTTGTCGCGCGCGCACTCGAGGAAGTCTCCTCGCTCCGCCGGATCGTGAAAACGCCGGAGCGTTGGGATCGTATTGTCCAACTCGCCGCGGAGCAGGGCGGAAAACTGCCGCCGCAGCCCGACTCGAAGGCTCTGAATGACTTCCTGACCCAACGGAAAGCCGCCGACCCCGATCACTTCGCCGATCTTTCGCTCGCTGTTATCAAACTCATGGGTCCTGGCCAGTATGTTCTCGAGCGGCCCGGCGATCCCTCCCAAGGCCACTTCGGTCTCGCTGTGCAGGACTACACACACTCGACAGCACCCAACCGTCGTTTCGCCGATCTGGTTACACAGCGTCTGGTCAAGGCCAGACTCGCCGGCCACGCAAATCCCTATGCCGACGGCGAGCTTGAATCGATCGCCACCAACTGCACCCAGAGAGAAGATGCCGCTCGCAAGGTAGAGCGCGAAATGACCAAGCGCATGGCCGCAGTCGCGATGGCCGGTCGCGTTGGCCAGACCTTTGACGCAATTGTTACCGGCGCGAGCTCCAAGGGAACCTTTGTTCGGATTCTGAACCCACGCGTGGAGGGTATGCTCGTGCAGGGACAGCAGGGACTCGACGTCGGCGATAATTTGAAGGTCAAGCTGCTCCGCACCGACGTACAACGCGGCTATATCGATTTCGCTCGTGCCTGAAGGGCTTGCACGAACCGGCCGGCGGCTTCGTGAGCTTGAACACTGAGCGCCGAACAGCGAGTACCGAACGCCGAACCCTACCCCCTTTTTTCTTCCAGTTCCCCCCACCTCTCAACCAACTGGTCCAACGTTCTTTGCGCTTTCTCGAACTCAGTGTGTGCCGCTACGAGCCGTGACGCATCGCTCATGATTGCCGGATCTTCCATGGCGGCCCTTTTCGCTTTGACCAAGTCTTCGGCTTCTGCGATCCGTTGTTCAATCGTGGAGTACTCACGAGCCTCAAGGTAGGAAAGCTTCTTCTTCAAAGTGGAGCCCATCGGTTGCTGCGCGGCCGCAAGACTTCTCGCGTCATTGCTCGCGTTTGCCGTTTGCTCTCGTATCCTGGCTTGCTGCCACGCCTCCCACTGCGAATAGTCAGCAAATCGCTCCGCTCCGCCCAACCCATCCAGGCCCAAAACGACAGTCGATACCCGGTCGAGCATGTAGCGATCGTGCGTCACGAGCACCAGCGCGCCGCCAAACTCCAGCAGGCTTTCCTCCAGGATCTCCAGCGTGGGAATGTCCAAATCATTCGTGGGCTCGTCGAGCAGAAGGACATCGGCGGGTTGCAGCATTAACTGCGCAATCAGCACCCGCGCCCGCTCGCCCCCCGAAAGCCGCCCTACGGGCTGATTCAACTGCTCGCCCGTGAACAGAAACCGCGCTGCCCACGATGCCACGTGAATCACGCGATCCTGGTAGACCACTGAATCGCTATCCGGAGCAAGGGCTCGCCGCAATGTCACATCCAGATCTAACGGTCGATTTTGGTCGAAATACACAATCCTCAACAAATCTGCTCTTTTGATTTCGCCCTCATCAGGGGATAACTCGCCGCGCAGTAGCCGCAGAAAAGTCGTCTTGCCGCTTCCGTTCGGGCCTACCAGGCCCACGCGCGTGCCGGCAGTGATCAGAAAATTCAATCTGTCGAATAACCTTTGACCGCCAATCGAATACCGAAGACCCTGCAAGTCCACAAGTCTTTTTGTCTGTCGGTCAGTTGCGGCGAAGTCGATCTTTGCGGTTGCAGCCCGTGTTCTTGCGTTCAAATCCGCGAGTTCGCCGATCAACTCATGCGCATTATCGATGCGTGCTTTGGATTTACTCGTTCTCGCCTTCGGGCCACGGCGCAGCCACTCGATTTCGGCATGAACGCGATTCTCCAGCGCTTCCTGGTGTTTCGCTTGCGAGTGCAGGAACTCTTCCTTCTTCACGAGAAACTCACTGTAGTTTCCGCGCACACGCAGTATGCCCTCCGGATACGCGCGGCTCAGTTCCGACATCTCCGTGGCCACGTTTTCAAGGAAGTATCGGTCGTGACTGACAACCACGCACGCGAAGCGTCCGGACTCCAATTCGTCCTCGAGCCACTCGATCCCAGCCAGATCCAGATGGTTCGTTGGTTCGTCCAGGAGTAACACATCCGCATTTTCGACCAGCGCCTCCACAATTGCCAACCGCTTCCGCCAACCTCCCGAAAGCGAGTCGGCCTTTGCATCGAAGTCGGCGAATCCAGCTCGTCCCAAAGTCTCTGCCATGCGATTCCCGCGCTCGTCCGGAGGGATGGAGACACGCTCCATCGCCTCTTCCACAACTCGGCGCACCGTTGCGCCCGAAGCAAAACGTGATTCCTGTTCCACGTAACTCATCCGGGTGCGTTTGCGTACTGCGAGATCGCCGGAGTCCGGCGACACGCGACCGGCAAGAATTCCCAAGAGTGTCGACTTTCCGGATCCGTTGGGGCCGATTAAACCAATCCGGTCGCCCTCTGCCACAGTGAACGACACGTTTTGGAACAGCGGATTCGCCCCGTAAGTCTTCGAAAGGGTTTGCGCGTTGAGAATAGGCGCCACGACGTGCATTTCCTGTTTGCATTTTGAGAATAACAGGAACCGCATGTCGTGCCAGATCGTGATACGCGGCCAATCGCGTGTGCGAGCTGTTCTCCCTGTGTACAATTTGCGCTGCCTCCTACGGCCCGCGAGACAGTTGTCGTGTCTGTTGTTCGAGAAAGGGGCTCGCGAGAACCGAGAGTGTCTTCAATCGCCGTCGCCAAAGACTATGACGCTGCTGAATTCTCCCCTAGCAGTCTTCTCTTTATCGTTCTTGACCCTATGGCTCTCCGCTCAGATCGGAGACGTGATCCGGCGGTACAACTCTGCGGTCGTGGTACTCTGTGGAGCCTCGGGAGGGCCTATGAAGCGTTCTTGGGCTGTCGCGGTCTTGGCAATCTTGGTTTGTATTGATATCGCATGGATGACGCGCGTCCGCACGGTGACGGCCGCCCATCCGTCCGTCGACTCCCATACGCTCAGTCCACTCGAGCAGCAGTTAATTTCCTTCGAGAAGGCCATTCCCGAAGCACAGAAGCGACACGACATCGACTTTTACAAACACACGCTTACCGATGATTTCGTCGCGGTCGGTACTGACGCCAAGCTTCACGCGAAAGAAGAAATTCTCGAAGACCTCCGTTCCACCGACCTCGTCGAGTATCGTCCGTATGACATCCAGGTGGTCCAGCTCAATGATGGCGCCGCTGTCGTTACCTACGACGTCATCATTCAGATGTCACGTTACGACGAAGACATCCCTCGCTACCAGCACATCAGCTCCATCTGGGTGAAGATGGGTGATCAGTGGAAGCTGAAATTTCAGCAGGCCACCGCCGCCCAATGAAGAACCTGGAGGACAACTGCCCTCGGCAGTCCTGCCGATGACCCGATCTTCGATGATCAGATCAATGCCGACCAGGCTACTCGCGACTCGTTACTCGCAACTCGTGTCCCGCCATTTATAATCTCCAATCCGGCCTCCGGAGACATTCCAATCAGAGAAGGGACACTTTGCTCGACTTCCTAGGCGACCTGCGACGTACACATATGTGCGGGGCTCTCCGCACCGCCGATGCCGGCAAGAAAGCCGTGCTTATGGGATGGGTCAACCGCCGCCGCGACCTCGGCGCTATCATCTTCGTCGACGTTCGCGACCGCTCCGGCGTCACCCAAGTCGTCTTCAGCGGCGAGCGCAATGCTGCCCTCCACAAAAAAGCCGAGCTGCTGCGTAACGAGTACGTCGTTGCCGTCATCGGCACCGTCAAGTTGCGCGACGCCGATACCGTCAACCAGAACATCCCCACCGGCGAGGTCGAACTTGTCGCCGACGAACTCCGCATCCTCAACGAGGCCAAACACCCGCCCTTTCTCCCTAGTGACACGGCCCTGGCCAACGAAGAGATGCGCCTAAAGTACCGTTACATCGACCTGCGCCGCGATGCCATGCAGTTCAACATCGAACTGCGTCACAAGGTTGCGCTCGCCATCCGCGACTACCTCGCCTCGCAGGGTTTCTTCGAAATCGAAACGCCTTTCATGACCCGCTCCACGCCCGAGGGCGCGCGTGACTACCTCGTTCCCAGCCGCGTTCAGCCCGGAACCTTCTACGCTCTGCCGCAGTCGCCGCAACTCTTCAAGCAGATCCTGATGATCTCCGGCTTCGATAAGTATTTTCAGATCGTCCGCTGCTTCCGTGACGAAGACCTGCGCGCGGACCGCCAGCCCGAATTCACCCAGATCGATCTGGAGATGTCATACCCGCAATCCGAGCGCGTCTGGGAAACGGTTGAGGGCTTTCTCACCGCGGCTTTCAAGGCAGCTGGCTACGAGATCAAGACACCCTTTCCGCGCACGGATTACGACGATGCCATCCGGCAATACGGGATCGACAAACCAGACCTTCGTCTGCCCGCGTTCGCTAACGTGCGCGACTGTTTCAGTGCCGATGATCTCGAACAACTCGCCATTAACAAAGATCTCCCGGTCGTCGCCATTCGCACTCCCGGCGTCGGTGAACTCTCGCGCAAGGAGCGTGACGACATCAAGCCGATGTTCATCTCCAAGGGCGGCGCTCGTGTCTTCGAGGACTTCAAGCGCATCGAGAACAAGTTTCCTGAAGCTGCAGCGAAGGTGCGTCAGAAATCGGGTGCCGCTCCCGACGATCTCATCGTCCTCGTGGTCGGCTCCACGCAGTCCGGCAAAGATGATCATCCCGCCCAGAAGCGCAAGGTCACTCCTGCGGAATTAGCCGTCTATGCATCTGCCGGCCTTCTTCGCGTCGCACTCGGCCAGAAGTATGCCGCCAAGCACGGATTGTTCAAGCGCGGGGATTTCCGTTTTCTATGGGTCACGAACTTCCCGATGTTCGAATACGACGAGACCGAGCGCCGCTGGGTGGCTGCGCATCATCCGTTCACATCGCCACACGAAGAAGATATGGACAAGCTTGAATCTGATCCGGCCATGGTTCGAGCGCTCGCGTACGACGTTGTCCTCAACGGCACGGAACTCGGGTCGGGCTCGATTCGTATTCATCGCCAGGACATTCAGCGACAGATTTTTCATGCCCTTGGCATGACCGAAGAAGAAGCCAAATCGCGCTTCGGATTCTTCCTCGAAGCTCTCGAATACGGCACGCCGCCGCACGGCGGCATCGCCCTTGGGCTCGATCGCATCGTGATGATTCTCGCCGGAGCCGACAGCTTGCGCGAAGTGATCCCGTTCCCGAAGACAGCTGCCGCAAAGGACTTGATGGTCGATGCGCCGACTCCAGTCAGTGCGGGACAATTGCGCGACCTTGGCATTGGAATCACGAAAAAATCGCAGTAGCCGAACACCGAATACCTGATACCTGACACCCCGGACCTGACACCTGCTTTATGACCCGCATCGACAAATGGCTGTGGGCGGCGCGTTTCTTCAAGACGCGTTCGATGGCTGCGCGGGCTTGCGAACTCGGACGCATCCAGTCCAACCAACAACCTGCCAAGCCGGCGCGGGAAGTTCACGTCGGCGATATGCTTCAAGTCAGAACCGAAGGCGGAGACTTCGAGGTGGAAGTCCTCCAACTGAGTGACATTCGTGGACCCGCCGCTGTTGCGCAAACGCTCTATCGGGAAACCGAAGCCAGCCGAGAATCCCGACGCAAAGTGGCGGAAGAACGGAAAGCCACGATGCATTTCACGCCCGCGCCGGTGAGCCGCCCCTCCAAGCGTGACCGCCGGAAGATCAACCAGTTTCGCGGACGCCCCTGACTTGCGCCCGATCGCGCTGTAAGACGATGGAAAGAGGCCGAACGGCTTTGGCATGGCAAGCGATCCTCACGCCTGCCATTCTCGGGTTGAGCGAAAGCCGTTCCTTCACTACAATCCACCGCACCCGCGTCTCACAGCCCAGGTTCCTCGGAAGACTCTCATGACACGATGCATGATCCGCGCTGCTCTTTCCCTGTTCGCCTGCTTCGAGCTCCTAGTGTTTATCGGCGGTGCCCGCCAGGTGAACGCCGCCGAAAAGGAAGACCTGACTCCGCTGCTGCTCAGCGTGGCCGATGCACCGGCGCCATTTACCGGTTCCAACGGGCGGACCCATCTTGCCTACGAACTATGGATCACCAACTTCAGCAGCGGCGATGCAAACATCGAGACCGTGGAAGTGCTGGGCGACGGATCCGTCCTGCACAAAATGGACGCTGCCGAAATTTCGCGGCGACTTCAGCCCGCGGGCATGCGCCAATCGGTAGAAGTGCTGTCAAAGAGCTCGCAAGCGCTACTGTTCATCCATTTCGACTTGGCACAGGGAGCGAGCGTTCCTCGGCAGCTCTCGCATCGCGTCACAGCGCGTTTTGCAGCCGCACCTCCAGGCCATCAGGAACTGACCGAGCAAGGAGGAGCGATCTCCGTAGACGCCCGACCCATTTTGCGCATCGGCCCACCTCTGGCCGGAGAGAACTACGTTTCGGCCGACTCGTGCTGCGATGCGACGCGTCACACGCGCGCCGCTCTGCCCGTGAACGGGCGTGTGTGGCTTGCGCAACGGTACGCGGTGGATTGGGAACAACTCGACAAGGACCACCGCATCTATTCCGGCCCGCGCGAGAAACTGGAGAGCTACACGATCTTCGGGAAGCCGGTTCTTGCAGTTGCCGATGCAACCGTGGCTTCGGTCACGGAAGGCCAGCCGGAACAGACCCCCGGGAAATATCCGACCGACATCTCGCTCGATGCGGCCGACGGGAACTCCGTCGTCCTGGACCTCGGAGAAGGTCACTACGCACTTTATGCCCACATGCAGCCCGGAAGCATTAAAGTCCGGCCAAATGACATAGTGAAGCGAGGACAGGTACTGGGCCTGGTGGGGAACACCGGCAACTCCGTCGCGCCCCACCTGCATTTTCAGCTGGTGGATGGACCGTCTTCGCTGGCCTCGAATGGCATGCCATATGAAATCGATGGCTTTCAAGTGACCGGCCAAACTCCGGGCACAGAGGCATTTGATCACGCGGAAGAGACTGGTACTCCGCTCGCGATCGCGCCCGTCAGTCCTCCGCAATCCGTATCCAAGGGTCTGCCACTCGACCAGCTAGTGATCGCCTTTCCGGCCGTGCACTAGGCGGTCAGTATCTATGTGGCCTCGATCTCCACCTGTCAGCGCACGGCAAGCGTGTAGCCGGTCTGCGCCTTGGAAATGTCATACACGCCAAAATCGCAACTGAATATGGTCCAGGCTTCGCTCGTGTCAGCCGCGTTAGTGGTCGAAGTCCAGTAGCACTCGCTCGGCACGAAGCTGCGAAAATCGGTGCCTGATAAAGTGTCTGGGTGGCCTTCCACGTGTAGCTCTGGTTGAAGAAGTCGGCGTGGTTGGTCTCCATGCGGTCCGAGAGACTGAGCATCTCCTGCCGGTTGGGCATCCTCCAATTGCCCGGGACAGAGCCGTCGGTGAGGCCGCACTGGCCGCTGGCGAGCGTATTCACGGCAGCGATCGCGTTGGACCACGTCTGGCGAATGCAGTCCGCCTGCTTCAGCCAGATCAGACCGGTCATGGTATCGGTGAGCGTCCCGTTTCCATTGTCGATCCATCGTGGGTAGGTAAGCGGCACGCCCGTCTGCAGGCTGCCGTCGTCGCCCGGCAGATAGGATACGTACATCCCCGTCGCTTGCAGTTGGATGGTGCCGCCAGTGGTTCCTTTGACCGCCCAGACGCCATTGTTGGCGGCCGCTTTCACGTTGGAGCTGGAGTCGTTCATGTACCGGCCATCGCTGAGGCGCATCGTCCAGGCTTTCGGGGAGCCGCCTTCGCCTCCGAAATAGCTTGTCGAAGTCCAGTAGATGCCGTTGGAGACGCTGCTGAATGGGTTCCCGGTGCTTAGGGCGGGAGCGCTAGCCGAGACATCGATCAGGCTCTCCAGTTCGTTGAGGTTCGGAAGTCGCCATTTTCCTGTGCTAGATCCGTCGCTAAGGCCACACGTCCCATCCGCTAGCTGAGTTACATCGGTTATGGCGTTGGACCATGTGGTTGGACTGAAGCAGCCCGCATCCTTAAGCCAAACCAGTCCAGTCAGATGGTCGGTCACCGTTCCGTCCTGGTTGTCGGTGAAGCGAATCGCCGGCCAGGCGACGCCCTTCGATTGCGAAGCATCGTCGCCGTTCGCGTAGCTCTCGGTTTGTCCGGTACGGGCCAGTGTGACCAGCGGATTCGAGCCGTCGTAGACGGTGAAATTTCCCCCGGCGAGCGAATCGTTGGGCAGCGCAACATAGTCGATGACCGTGAAGTAAATGGCGATGTCGGTAACGCCATTGCCTACGAATTGTCCGGTGTAGTCGAAGCGAGTAGCCTTACCGGTGCCTCCCGCCGAAGGATAAAAGCCGTAACCCGGCTTGGTCGCCCAGAACTGATATTCGCCCGGGACGTTGCCAGAGGTTTGCAAACCCGTAAAACTATAGTTCCCATTCGCATCCGTGGTCGTTGTCTGGTAAATCACGTTGGAATTGGTAAGGAAGGCGGTCACCTTCGCACCCGGTAAAGGCGCGCCCTTGAATGTGATTGTGCCCGAAACCGAATCGGTCGGCAGGGGATCGACATTAGAATTTCCGCCGCTACTATTGGCGCTGCCTCCGCAAGAACTCAGCAGACCTACATAGATCATCACGAGGAAGAATCTCAGTTGGCGCATCGGCACTCCCCCTTGGAATCGAATCTCCCTTAAGGGAGATCGGCGAGTGACCGTGGATGATTAGGATTCAATGTGCAGATTCTGCGTGAAAGTAATGCCGGGAAGAGGACAGAAGTAATGGAGAGAATTCCGCTTGATGTCGGCGTGCTTGCGACACGACACGGTCCTCTTAGGAAAGCCGCACGCCAGCCTTCTGCCGGATCAGTTCTTCGATCTTGTGCAAGACCTGATCCTCCGAGAGTTGAGTGGAGTCGATCGTAATGGCATCCGCTGCCGCGGCGAGTGGCGATACTGCCCGCGTCCGGTCTCGCAAATCGCGCTCGCGAAGTTCGGCAGCCATCGATTCCGCCGATGGACCTTTGATCCGGTTCTGATCGAGCCGGCGTTGCTCGCGCACGACGGGGTCGGCATCGAGAAAAATCTTCAGATCAGCGTGTGGGAAAACCTTGGTCCCGATGTCGCGTCCTTCCATGACCACGCCGCCTTGCTTGCCCATCTCCTGCTGGCGCGCCACCATCCATTCCCGCACAGCCGGGTGTACGGAAACGCGCGACGCTGCTTCGGTCACGTCCCGATCGCGTATTCGCGTGGAGACGTCCTTCCCGTCGAGCAGCACCCGATTTCCGCCAATCGTCGGCTCGAGGCTGATGCGGGCGCCTTCGGCAAGCTTGCGCAGCGCTCGTTCATCGTCGAAGGAAAGGTCCCATTCGATCGCCTTTAACGCAAGGGCGCGGTACATGGCGCCGCTTTCGAGATTGGTATAGCCGAGTTTGCGTGCCAGGCGCGAGGCGATCGTGCTCTTTCCCGCGCCGGCGGGGCCGTCGATGGCAATAATCAATTTATTCGATGGAGTCGCGTCCATTTGGAAGTGAGACAGGGGATATAAGGCGATTCAGATTACCAGAAGCTCGCGCGCGAACGCACGCGCGAAAGCTAGCCCCGTCGAGGCATTCCGGCGGACTTTGCGGCAGGTTTCACGACTGGGGCGCGCGGGGGTGTAACCTGGATCAGCGATCGTCCGCCGACATGGGCGAAACTCAACTCGCGGGCGCCGAGTAGGGCCTTGATCGCTTCCTTCACTCGAGAGCGGGGAACAATATTTCCGAAGAACGATTCGACTTCGGATTGATCGGCGGCCACGACACAATCCAGATACTTGGTGAGGAGTGCGGAGAGAGCTTCACCGACCGAGAGGCTGATGCCTTCGCGGACCGCGTCGGGCGCCCAGCGGTACAGCACATCCCAGAACGCGCCTTCGCCCGCTTTGTAATCGACGCGCGTGATGCGCAGCTTGGACCACAGTTCAGCGAGCGCACGGTCAAGAGCGGCTTCCGAGACGCTTCCGCCCAGGGTTTCTATTAGCTTTTGCTTCGAGACTGGTCCATCGCGCCGGATTGCTTCATAAGCATCGCAGGCCAGTTGGGAATATTCCGAACGCGGACCCGCTTTCGGTGCCTGCCGGGGATTTCGCTCTCCCACTAACGCATAGAAAAACGGGAAGACGGACGCAGCCAGCAGAAACGCGTTGTTCTCATCGAACAGGCTTGCTTCGAACGCCGCTCGCTCGCGCAGCAGGCGGACCATCAACTCTTTAGCATCCAGTGCACGCTGATCGGCAAACACGTGTTGCCAGGTAGGCAGGCGATCGTCAGCCCCGACGAATGCCCCAACGAAGGTCGGCACAAGGACTGGTGGCCGCACCGGATAAAGCAAGCAGAAACCCGCGGACTCGACGAAGGTGCGCGCGTCTTCGATCGTTCGCACAGTGCTTCCGTCGAGATGCCATTTTTGCTCCCGGGCCTGCTGTAGTTCCGATTCGGTCATGGACTGATTAGAACATACTCGGGCTACGAGGTTGGCGAGAGCACTTAGCATTCATCATTCAGCCGTTGGCACTTAGCAGTTAGCCGTTGGTCTCTGGCATGCCGAATGAGGCGAAAACTGAGTAAGCCAAACCGCGATTAATTGCATAGGAGGTGAAGTCGGGTCTTTGCACACATGAACCCAAGGAACGGTTGTTTTTCACAGGTCGAGCGGAATTACGCACATCAAAATTGCGGATGTCAGCGGCCGCGCGATGACCGCAGATTGCTTAATGCTGGACACCAAATGCCAAATGCCAAATGCCAAATGCCAAATGCTAGATTCTCTTGAAAGCCTTTTGAATGTCTTTCATCGAGTACCGCAAAACAACCGGTCTGCCGTGCGGACAGCTGAAGGGAAACGCGGTCCGCGCCAACTCCGAGAGCAGCCACTCCATCTTGTTGCCCTCGAGCAGCATGTTGACTTTGATCGCAGCATGGCACGCGATCGACGCGGCAATGCGCGTGCGGATCGTCTCCAGGTTGAGTTTCTGTTCCTCGCGGGAAAATTGTTCGAGCAGCTCATGAAGCATGTGCTCAACTTGTGGGCCCTCAACGCCGGCAGGCGCTACTTTGACCGCGAGACTGCGGGTGCCGAACGGCTCCGCCTCGAACCCGTTGCTTGTTAGCTCGTCGGAGATTTCGGCGAAGACCGCCTGCTGGGCGGGTGTAAGTTCGAGAATGAGCGGCATCAGCAGGCGCTGGCTCTCCACGCCTTTCGTGGCGCGCTGCTTCAGGACCTTTTCGAACAGCACGCGCTCGTGAGCGACGTGTTGATCGATGATCCAGAGCCCTTCGTGGTTCACGGCAAGGATGAATGACTCGCGTATCTGCCCTAGCGGCTTGAGCGTAGCCAGCGACAGGGCAAGCTGGCTGGGCGCCTCAGCCTCTTCCGGAAATGCCGGCGTGCAACCATCATCGGGGACAAAGTTCGTAGCCGCCACCTGACTCTGCAACAGGTCGATCTCGTTTGAGCGTTCGGCCGTCGCCGGTCGCGCGAGTGAGACCGCGGCATTTGCGTCGACTTCGATGCCGCCGGCGAATCGAAACCGCTCTGTGATGGGCGGCGCAACAGGTACCTGGAGCGCGAATCCGCCCGCCTGTGGAGGCTGGTAGAGACTTCTCCAGGCCGCGGAAGCGGTCGACTGGGCACCCGGAGTCAGCAAGGGAGACGCGCTCGGGTGCGTGTGAATCTCCGAAACGAACTGCGGAACCGGACGTGCCTTCATCAGCGCTGCCCGAATCGAGTCGCGTACGAAATCGTGCACCACAGTCTGCTGGCGGAAGCGGACTTCGGTCTTCGAGGGAT
Organism: uncultured Acidobacteriota bacterium; assembly: GCA_963718505.1. Lineage (GTDB taxonomy): Bacteria > Acidobacteriota > Terriglobia > Terriglobales > Acidobacteriaceae > Gp1-AA133. The sequence goes on from CAVQZP010000028.1 coordinate 168,362, forward strand.
GAACGTTCACATCGACTTCCGCTGTCGGCATCTCCAGAAACAGCAATACGACGGGGAAGACGGTCGGCGGCAGGATGTTCCGATAGGCTTCGATGATGGCATGTTGCACGAGCCGGTCGCGGATAAGACGTCCATTCACGAAGATGTAGATGGAACTCCGATTCAGCTTCTGAATCTCGGGCTTCGACACGAAGCCGTGAACGCGGACCTCGCCCGGCTCTTTGGGTTCATCGTCCTCCTCTGTGCGGCGCCAAGGCGGCGGCTGCGGCAGCCCGATATGCGACAGTGGTTGCACGGCCGCGATGGGCAACAACTGGTCCAGCACTTCCTTCCCGAACACCTGGTAGACGCGGTCTCCATAGCCCGCCACGGGAGGCGCCACCAGCATGGCGTTGGTTGCCGAATGCAATTCGAAGTGCTTGTCAGGATGGGCGAGCGCGTAATGCGTGACCAGCGAAGCGATGTGCGAGAGTTCAGTCGATTCGGATTTCAGAAATTTCTTGCGAGCCGGAGTATTGAAAAAAAGATCGCGGATCGTGATCGACGTGCCCACCGGCAGGCCCGCTTCTTCGACTTTGAAAATCTTTCCGCCGTTGATTTCCACGACGGTTCCAGCCGCGTCCTCGGCCGCATGAGTCTCGAGGCGCAGGCGCGACACCGAGGCGATTGACGGCAATGCTTCGCCGCGAAACCCGAGCGTCGAGACGTTCAGCAGATCCTCTGCATTCTTCAGCTTCGACGTGGCATGGCGTTCGAAAGCCAGAAGCGCGTCATCGCGCACCATGCCGCAGCCGTTGTCGGTGATCTGGATGAGTTTCTTCCCCCCCGCCTCGATCTGTATGCGAATGCGCGTCGATCCAGCATCCAACGAGTTCTCCAGAAGCTCTTTCACGACCGACGCGGGACGTTCAACGACTTCGCCCGCGGCGATCTTGTTGGCGACAGCTTCCGAGAGAACGTGAATTTTGCCCATGATGAGTCGTTTGGCTCAGTCGTGAATTCTGGCGTTTCCAGTGACAATGATCCCAGCGCCAGCTTCGTCAGTGTCTCATGCCTTCCGCATGCATCGCCGGCCTTTGAAAGCGTCGTGTCTTCTCGGCAGACCAACGCTCTCAGGCTTGTTTCACCTTGTAGTGCCGTCTGGCTCAGTTCTAGAATAGCGGCCTCGGTGGGGAGGCCTATGATTTCGCGCAAAATCGTTCTCGTTCTGATCGCCATCGCATTTTGCGGGACGTTTTTGGGAGCCGCTCCGCAAACTCCGAATTCGTCTCCGACGCAGACTCCGGCTTCGACTCCGCCTCAGGCTTCGACCTCACCGCAAACCTCCAGCTCGCCTCAAACCCCGCCGAGAGACGTCACCTTCAACCGCGATGTTGCTCCCATCTTTTTTAAAAACTGCGTAGTGTGCCACCGGCCTAATGACATTGCTCCCATGTCGCTTCTCACCTACAAGGATGCGCGGCCGTGGGCGCGGTCGATTCGTGAGGCCGTTGTGCAACGCCGCATGCCTCCATGGCACGCTGACCCGAAAGTGGGCGACTACCTCAACGATCCCCGCCTGAGCGACGCCGACATCGCGATCATCGACACCTGGTTCCGCACCGGCGCAAGGGAAGGCGATGCCAAGGATCTGCCGCCCGCTCCAAAGTTGAGCGAAGGATGGCACATCAAACCCGACATCGTCTTCCCGATCCCCGAGTTCGCTGTGAGTGGCGCCAGTCAGGACGAATACGAGTACATCTACGTGCCTACCAACTTCACCGAGGACAAGTGGATCCAGGCCGCCGAGGTGCTTCCCGGTGACCGGCGCGTCGTGCATCATGCGACCGTGTCAGTGATCGAAGCTGACAAGGTTGCGAAGGAAGAGGAAGAAAACACCAAGGCCGACGCGGGCGTCGACAAGTATCACTACCGCACCGGCAAACTTTTACACCTGCGGCCGGACGCGCCGGTCGCGGACGATGGCTGCTCGTATCCGACTGGGGGCGGCGTTCCCGGCAAATTGTCCGGATACTTGAATGTCGTTCCCGGCATCTACCTGCCCGGACACCTGGCCGAAACCCGGCCTGCGGGCTACGCGTTACGCATTCCCGCGGGTGCTTACCTGCAGTTCCAGATCCACTACAGCAACCGCACCGGGGAAGACGTGAAAGATACGACCAGCATCGGGCTCGTCTTCGCAAAGGAACCGGTGAAGCACGAGATCAGCCAATACGAGATCTGGAACAACCTCTTTCTCATTCCCCCGAACGATGAAAGTCATCGCGTGACGTCGTGCTTCACGCTGCCCAAAGACGTTATCGCTCTCGCCTACACCGGCCACATGCACTTCCGCGGCAAGAGCATGATGACCGAGGCGATCTATCCCGACGGCCGGCACGAAGTCATCATGAACGTGCCTCACTACGATTTCCGCTGGCAGGAGACGTATTTCCTCAAGCACCAGGTTTTCATGCCGAAAGGCACGAAGCTGATCACGACCGCCTACTTCGACAATTCGATGAATAACATTCAGAATCCCGACCCGTCGAAAGCCATCCGGTGGGGAGAGCCCAGCGACGAAGAGATGATGGGTTTCTGGCTCCAGTTCGCCGATCCAAAAGACGTGAGCGAGAAGTCCGCCGTTGCGCAGAATTAGTTACGCAGAAATTAATTGACGCGGAAACTTTGTACCCGCCTCATTAAAGAAGTCATCTCGCAGGTCGTTTTTGGATGTAAATCGGTTTTGAAATCGCTATGGCTTCGCCGGCTGCGAAAAATGTGGTTTGTATCAGGGCGCCGCTTCAGCGGCGCCGTTAGCAGGCAATATCAATGCCCCTTTAGGGGCTGAGGTCACTCTCTCAGTTTTTCCGCAGACTGTTTAGCCGTCGAGGGTCAGCCGATCTTAGCTTTTCTTGTTTTCGTGGATTTGCCTTGGAGTTCTGACCTGATGGAAGGACTTCGGAGTCCAAACATGCCAGTCACGCGACGCAAGTTTCTCATCACTGCTGCGGCCGCTGCATCGGCCCCGGTGTTCCTGCATGCGACCGACAAGTCAGGAAGCAAGGCTCCCATTCTCGGCGACGGCGATCACCGTTACGAAGCCATCCACGATTGGGGTCAATTGCCGCGCACAATTCGATACGGAAATACGCACGGCGTCTGTGAGGATTCCCAGGGCAACATCTATATCCATCACACGGTTCATGCCGGAAGCGAGAGTGCAGACACCATGGTGGTCTTCGATGCCAAGGGCAAGTTCGTGCGCTCCTGGGGTCGGCAATTCAAGGGCGGCGCCCATGGACTGACCATCCGCAAAGAGGGCAGCGAGGAATTTCTGTATCTCTGCGATTACGAGCACGGCATCGTAACCAAGCGCACTCTGAAAGGCGAAGAAGTATTCACGCTCGGCTACCCCGCGGAATCCGAGGCCTATAAGCCCAAAGACCAAACCTCGACCGTTCCCTATCGTCCCACCAACGTCGCCATCGCTCCCAACGGAGATATCTTCGTGGGCGACGGGTACGGCTCAAGCTTTATCAACCAGTACAACCAGCACGGCGAGTTTCTCCGTACCTTCGGCGGCCTGGGAAAAGGCGACGATCAAATCGATTGTCCCCATGGCCTCTGGGTCGACTTACGCGGAGACGTCCCACTGCTCGTTGTGACCGACCGCGGCAACAGCCGCTTGCAGCGCTTTAGCCTCGACGGAAAACATGTGGACAGCATTGCCGGAACGACGAAGATGCCGTGTAATCTGCACGAGCGGAACGGCGACGTTGTCATCCCCGATCTTCTCAGCAAAGTTGTAATTCTGGATCGCAATAACAAGGTTGTCGCCACTCTCGGAGAGGGCGAATATTCCAAGCAGGAATGGAGTGCGGTGCGCAATCAGGGCCCAGGAACTTTTTCTCCCGGCCGATTTGTTTGTCCGCACGGTGCCTGCTTCGATCACGAGGGCAACGTCTTCGTCGTCGAGTGGGTCGAGGCCGGAAGAGTGACCAAACTGCGCCGAGTCACGTAGATCGCTTACTCGCACCGCGGGTAACCACGGGATAAGACTAACCTTCGCCACTGGTCAATCCTTAGCGGGCTTGCGGTCTTCGTCACCGGTACACACTTGGCAACCCGAACACCCTGTCATCCTGAGCGAAGTGAGCCAAAGGCGAACGCAGTCGAAGGACCCCGTGTTCCTCAATGCCACCAACGGCCTCCGCAGGAATTCTCCCATGACGCCGGTCGAATTTGCAGTCCTTAGCTTGATCGCGGCTGCGTCGATCCACGGCCATCTTACGAATCCGCTGACTGTGGCTCGCTCCCCAATCTCTCGATCACCTGCTGCGGCTTCGGAGTTGTTGTAATCACGATCACGCTCACAAGAACGAATAGCGTTCCCATGATTGTGCGCGGGCCGATCGCCTCGCCTCCGAGAAAATATCCAACCAGCACTGCGATCACAGGATTCACGTACGCGTACGTGCCCACCTTGGTCGGCGACTCGTGATGAATCAGCCAGACGTACGCAGTAAACCCGATGATCGACCCCGCCACGATCAAGTACCCGAGCGAAAGCCATGCCGCTCGCGAGACGGCCTGGATGTGAAATCCCCGGAATTCCCCCAATACTGCAGCCGCCAGCGTAAGAAACACTCCGCCAGCCAGCATCTGGACGCCGGAACTCATCGTCTTGGCGGCCGGAAGCGGCAGCTTGCGCGTGAGCGCTGACGCCACCGACCAACTAACGGAAGCCACCACGAGAGCGATCGGACCGCTCGTTTCGATCGGCGCCTCGCCGAAGCTCAGCGACCGGCTGACCAGCACCGCGACACCGGCCATGCCGACAAGAAGAGCGAAGGCGAGCCTCATCGTGAGGCGCTGCGTCCGAAGAATAAAGATTTCCGACAGCGCCATGAACGCCGGGATCATCGCCATCATGACCGCTGCGATACCGGAAGGCACGCGCTTCTCTGCCCAGAACAAAAGACCGTAGTCGAAGACGAAGATCAAAATGGCGAGCAAGGAAGCAGAAGACCACTCCCGCAACAAAGGCGTGGGAGTTCCCTTGAATCGCATCCATAAAAACAGAACGACGCCGGCAATCAGGAACCGCATGCCCGCAAGCAGGAACGGCGGTACCTCGCGGACGCCGACGCGAATCGCCAAAAACGTCGAACCCCACACGAAGTAGATGATCGCGAACGCGACCAGCACCTTCCACGTGGGGGCTTTGGCGACTGGTTCCATGGCACGGCCTGATGCTGATTAGATCAACAGAAACGGCCGCCGGCAGGAATCTCCGTTATTAAAAGTTTTTATGAGGCTATAAGGGGATTCCGTTGCAAAATTCCAGCGCCCCTAGTTCTCCGTGGGCGCCGAGTTTGAGTTGCTCGGCAACTTCGGAGGCGTCGGTGGCTGAGGCATGGACCGGTGGCCCTGCCCCTTCGGCGGTGCCGGCGGCTCGGGAGGACTCGGCGGTGTCGGCGAAGCACGACGAATCGAAATCGTCCCGTGCTCACTGTTCAGCACGATGTGGCTGGCGCCGTTGCCGATGGTTCCCGACAGGCTCCCCTGGTTGTCGTCGTTCTTGGGCTGAAGCTCGGAGAACTCCGACGAGATTTCAGATCCGCGACTGCGCGCGTCGACCTTGAAGCCCATCTTCTCTGGAACTCCGACAGTGATGTCCCCATTCCGGTTGTCGATCTGGACGTTCCCCGCCGACTTCAGTTGCAGATCCACGGGGCTGTTCGCATTTTCGATGCGCGCATCGCCGGCCACGCCTTCCAGCGTAATGTCCTTCGACCGCGTACTCAACCGCAACGGCCCCGCCAGGTCGCTTCCATGGAGAGAGTCAGAATCCAGATCCAAATCTCCATTCAACCGGGCGAACTCCAGTTCCGTGCGCGCCGATTTGAAGCCTACCGCTTTCGCGACGCGCGACAGCTTCACGCTTTGAATCTCGCCATTCAGTCGGGCCGCGCCTTTGATGTCCGTCAGCGTGACGTCATCGCCGCGTCCTTGAATCGTGACATCGCCCGAAACCTGCGAAATGCGCGCCGATCCGTGATCCAGGTTCAGATTGATATTGCCGTTGATGTCATCGGCATTGACGTCACCGTGCTGGCTCGAAATGTCGACAGCGCCGTCGCGACCGTTCACGACGATCTCTCCACGCTGCGTGGAAATCGTCACCGGAGCCTTGCGCGGAATCTCGAGATTCAGGTCAGCCGAGATTGGGTGGTTGCCTGCCCCCCGAGTGTTTGCGCTGATGGTTACCAGGTTGCCGCTCACGTTGATCTGCGGTTTGGTGGCGTCGTTCCACTTGTCCGCATCGGACTTGCTCTCGGAACGGATTTTTTTCTGAACGGTCAGATGAATCTGATTGTCGGTGGATTCAGTGACGTTTACCGCGCCGCGGTCATTCACGATCTTCACGCTCGCACCCGCGGGCAAGGCTTGCGTCATTGAAGGCAAGTCGTCGTAGGTGTACGTGCTCCCGATACCGGGAATTTCCACGCCGTCGATGTCGAGTTGATCGCCGACTTCCTTCCAATCCACGCGTGACATCTGGCTGGCTGAAAGGCCGGCGATGATCAGGACGATCAGCAAAAACACGCCCCCAGCGCCGATCCCCGGCGCTTGCTGGCCCTCTTGCTTCGCACGCTGATGTTCAACCAGCTTCAACACGCCCCACAGGATCAGCAACAGCGGCCAGTAGTGCGCGAAGAGAACACCCAGCCTTCCCCAGGAGATCAAATGCATGTTGCCGAGCAGGAAGATCAGTCCGACGATGATCAGGACCATCGGTCCCGCCATCGAGCGGCGCCGTCGCGGAGGCGCAACCACGGGGCCGCTAGACATGGTTCACCTCGCTCGATGACTCGCTTTGAGCCTGTAGATCTTGCGTCGGAACAGCACCCGTAGGCGGCAGATTGGGCGGCAGCGTAGGCGGTCCGCCGATATGTCCAGCCTCCGATGCATTGCTTTGCAGCAGTTTCACTGCGCCGATTACGAGCAGAATTAGCGGCCAAGTGTGCTCAAATCCCGGGCCGTGCAGGTTGTCCATCAGGAAGAGCACGCCGATGGTGATCATGATCGACGGCCACATGATGCAACGCATCTTGCAACGATCGCACGTGCATGCGAGGCCTTCGGTGCCGAGGAGTCCCCAACGTTTCGCAAACAGCCATCCGCCAAAAGCAATCAGAATCACGGGCCAGAAACGGTCAATGCCAAATCCCAGCCATCCCTCGGTGTGCAGCAGAAACAGCACGCCGAGAGCGATCAGGATCACTGCGCCCGTGGGAATACTGTTCCGATGTTTCACATCAGGGGGCGCGCTTGCCGGCGGAAAACTGGCGGTGCCGCCGGGCTGCCCAAGCGATGCTGCCGCACCCGCAGGCCGCCCCGGGTGCACGGTCGGACCGAACATGCGCTCGAATCCGAAAGGATCGGGCACCGGTTGTCCTAGTTCGATCGCGTGCGCCGTCTTGTAGGCGTCAAATACCAGGTAAAAGAAATACGCGAAGAACACCGGGATCATGATGGGGCCGAAGTGATCCGCCATCCAGATCATGCATACGAACGCCATCACGTGGATGAAGCCCTTCATGAACTGGCCGTTGTACATCGCTCCGACGCCCGGAATGAATCCAAGCACGGCCGCTAAGCCTGGGCTGGGCAGGCGTTCGCCCGAGTACGCGGCATTGGGCGCGCCCGTGGTTCCGGGCGTGACGGGAGTTGTGGGCAGAGCCGTACCCAGCCGCTCGGCAAGGCAAGGCTCGCAGAAAATTGTCCCGCGCACATCGCGGGAGCATTCGGCGCACAGCGGCTTCCCGCAGGTGCGGCAGTAGGCCACTGCTGCAACTGTGTTGTGCGTGGCGCAGTTCATACGAATCTCCTGGTCGTGGTCACCGACACGGCAGGTGTTCGATCCGGCAACGATGCCAGAACCGGCTGGTTCTCGTCGCGGCTGTAGTTTCTCTCCTGTCTGGGCTCGGGTTGTCCACTGGTGTCATTCTTGCGATTCTTCTCCCGCTCTTTTGGCACCGATTCGGCGGGAGTCGTCGCCTTCTTGAACTCCTGCACTCGCGACTCGATTTCGTACACGAGGCGGATGTTCTCGTAGTACTTCACCACGCGGGCGGTCGTGGTGTAATACGTCTTGCGCATTCCTTTCGGGGTGAAAACCTCCCCTCTGATGTCGCTGGGCTTCACCCCGGCGACGCTCAATGCAATCGACAGGGAGAAAAACGCCATCCCGAACGACATGGCAAACCGCGGTTGCCGCACTGTACTCCAAACCGGCGTCAGGAACGAATCCGCCCATTCGCGGACTCTCTCCAGCAGCGACGGTTCTTCCGCAGAGGCGGCAAGGTCGAGACGACGGCTCTCGATCCCGCTGGTTGAGGCCAGAATGTTCTTTACCAGGTTGGCTGGAGGCTCCACCTCCTGAAGCGACTTCAGCCAGTGCTGGCCCGCTTCGACCTCGGCCAACATGGGTCCGCACTTGTTGCAAGCGCGGGCATGCGCCTCGAAGCGGTCCTTTTTCGCCTGGGTCAAGTTTTGATCCAGAGCGTCAAAAAGGAGCTCTTCAAACTCCTTGCACTGCATACCGTTGTGGGTTTCACCTGGCATCACATCACCTGCCTATAGATACGTTGGAGGAGGCGCGCTAGTTCCGCTCGCCCCCGGTTTATTCTGGATTTCACCGTTCCCTCCGGCACCTTCAGAACAGCGGCGATCTCCCGGTAGTCCATATCCTGTAAGTCCCTTAGAATCACTGCTTCCCGTAGTTCTGGCGAAAGCTTCTGCAGGGCCTCGTGGACGGTCTCCCCGGTCTCCCGGCTTTGCACCCGGGCGTCTGGCGGAAGGCCCTTGTCCTCGATCTGGTCGCTGAGGGGCATGGCGTCCTCATGCTCCGATGGTGCGGCGTCAATCGAGTCCGTGACCCGGTCCTGCTTGGTTTTGCGGAAGTGGTCGACGAGCAGGTTGCGGGTCATCGTCGTGACCCAGGTCATGAAGGCGCCGCGCTCGACGTCGTAGGAGCTGAGCGTCCGATACATCTTGATGAAAACTTCCTGGGTAAGATCCTGGGCGTCGTCGGATGTGCCCGCGAAGCGGTAGCAGATGTTGTAGATGCGGCGATTGTAGCGCTGGACGATCTCTTCCCAGGCAACCGCGTCACCTGCGACGCAGCGCCGGACCAGAGAATTGACGATTTGGACGTCTTCCAACCAGCACTCCCGGGAACTCCTGGTTTTTCAGCCGGAGACAGCGGTACGAGACCCGGCACACCCCAAAGCTGACATCACACGACAAGTACGTTGCGGTGAAGCCAAAAGTTCGGATCAACCTAGCAAACCATTATGCGGCAAGGGATTGTAGCAGGCAGTGAAAAGCGGGGAACATTCCGCAGTGAGGTTCCAATCCAGAACAAGACCTGCGGACTTCAGCGTGGGCGAGCAATGGCTGTGGGATGTTTGGGTTGATAGAGACCAATTGACCCGCCGCTCGGAAGCTTCACGGTTGTCGTCATCCCCCAGCCGGCTTCGATCACCTCAGAGCAGGAGACTTTTCTGTTCTCGAGGGATCGCATCGTGGCGTGCAGGTCGTCGCACATGAGATACAGCACCGACCCGAGCAAAGGATGGTTGGCGTGCGTCTGCACAAAGTCTCCACTCCCGGGATGGACGGCCATTTCTGCTGCGGGTAGTTGGAAGATCAGCCATCCGTGGCCGGCGTCCACCGAGCGGAATCCGAGAACGTCCTGAAAGAAAACGCGATCGGCTTCGGCCTCTTTGCTGTAGAGCACAAAATGCACGCCATTAATCACGCGCAGAGTGTAGCACCGCTTTCCGCAAGCGGCGCCACCCTTTCGCTGAACCCTCCATAACGCACAAGCCATTGATTTTTATCGTGGTTGCCAATCTACGATCTTCGCCGTACGGCTCTCGATAGAGCGCACTGCATCTCTTTCTAGGTCCCATCCCCAAAGCAAGTTGGACCAAAAATCGAAGCAGGAGTTTTCACGCATGCAGAAGCTTGCAGTGGGTATCGTGTTGGCAGTAGGACTGATCCTGGTTGGGTGCGGCTCGAGTAACAATTCCCAAAACATCAACGGAAACTGGACGGCGACTCTGATGGATGCGAATAGCAACCCGACGCTGTCGTTCAGCACCTCGATCACGCAGATGTCGAACGGATCGTTGAGTATCACCAATCTGCATTTCTCAACTAACTCGCCGTGCTTTGTTTCAGGTGAAACCGCAACCGGATCGTTCTCGCTCGGCGGGAACTTCAACGGGAACGTCTCGGGGTCGTTCGGGATGAACGTCCAATCGGGATCGCCCGGCGGTAACAACCTGGTGATGAACGGAACGGTCACGGGAAGCGCGATCGCGGGGAATTGGAACCTCGCCGGCAGTTCCGGCTGTGCGGGCAGCGGCCACTTCACGATGACGAGGATGTAGGAGGAATGGAGTCGCCGGGAATCCCGTCGTCTCGGACAGCAGCGAAGGTCGAAAAGCAAACCCGCAAAGGGCGCGAAGAAGTCAGTTGCGAGTCCCGAAGACCGAGCGCCGAACGGCGAATACCGACCACTTCGAGACGGACCGGGTCGAGCAAACCGCAGGAACGAGCGCGCCGAGCGTCCGATTGCTAAGATGGAATCTGCCGGAAATGAGCGACTCCCGGCCCATTTTTGTTGGAAGGTTCGATCCGATGTGCAGAAACATCAAGACGCTTTTCAATTTTGATCCGCCGGTCACCGAGGACGAGGTGCGCGCGGCGTCGCTGCAGTTCGTCAGAAAGATAAGCGGATTCACCAAGCCATCAAAGGCGAACGAAGAAGCATTCTCCGCTGCGGTCGAGGAGATTGCGACGATATCGTCGCGGCTTCTTCAGTCGATGGAGACAACAGCTCAGCCGAAGAATCGTGAAGAAGAAGCGGCCAAGGCGAAAGCGCGAGCGGCGGAGCGTTTTGGCGCGCATCCAGCCTGATCTCAGGTCGTCTTGCGGCGTGGAGCTTTCGATTTGGAGCGGGGTTTACTGCCGCTCTTTTTGTTTTTCTCTACCCGGAGTTTCCAAGCAGCGCGCAGAGCGCCGGTGACCAGGTCTTCGTTGGTGGCGGCGAGACGGACGTGCGTGGCTCCGTTGCGTCCCCAGCCGCCGGCAATCGGAATGAACACGTCCGGAAGCTCTCCGACAAAATCCGCCTGTAACTCCGGGCTTAACATCAAATTCCCGTAGCCGAGATGCTGCGCGGCGAGTGTCGCGAAGATTCTTCCGCCTACCCGAAAATCGGCCTGGCCCATGTGCGACCCTTCCTCAGCACCCTCGAGACTTAATGCGATACGGCGGAAATCGTCGGGCGTCATGCTTTGTTGATGGTACTCCCGTCGCCGCATCGTTGGCGTGGGATCGGATATCTAATCGACAGAAGGACGGTGTTCGCTATTCGCGACAGGATGGCTTCAATGTCGCGGAGCCGAGCTCCGTCGGACAGCCGAGGGCGGCTGTCCCCGCGCGGTTCGTGACGATGCGCGAGTCGCGTTTTTCAGGAAAGGCTTGCAAATTGAGGAATAGGAAGGGCAAATGGAAAACGGACTTCCGGTTTCGGTTTTGGATCTTGTGGGCTTACATCCCGGTGAAAACCCAGGCAGCGGGATCGCGCGCTCGGTCGATCTAGCGCAACACGTGGAGCAGTGGGGATACACGCGCTACTGGCTGGCCGAGCATCATTCGATCGAAGGGCTGGCGTGCTCGGCAACTGCCGTCCTGATTGGACATGTCGCGGGCGCAACGGAAACCATCCGCGTGGGAAGCGGTGGCGTGATGTTGCCGAATCACGCGCCGCTGGTAGTGGCGGAGCAGTTCGGCACGCTCGAGGCCATGTATCCCGGACGAATCGACCTTGGATTAGGCCGCGCACCGGGCGGCGACTTTGCGACGATGCGCGCGTTGCGCCGGGACCTGAATCAAACGGGGGAGGATTTCCCACAACTGCTGGAAGAACTTCGTGGTTATCTGGGACCGGCCCGCCCGGGACAAGCCGTGAAGGCGCAGCCAGGGCAGGGAAGCAACGTGCCGATCACGCTGCTTGGATCCAGTGGCTTCAGCGCCCAGTTGGCGGGCATGCTGGGATTGCCGTTTGCGTTTGCGGCGCACTTCGCTCCCGAGTATCTCTATGCTGCCGCGCGCCTTTATCAGGAAACATTTCGGCCGAGCGACGTTTTGCCCAAGCCGTACCTGATGGTGGCTGTACAAGTGATTGCTGCAGAGACTGATCAGGCGGCCCGACGCCTGTTTACGACTCCGCAGCAGCGCTTCTTGCGCCTCATCCGAAATCAGCCGGTGGAGTTGCTGCCTCCGGTGGATTCGATGGAACCATTGTGGAATGAGTTCGAGCGTGCCGCGGTGGAGAACAAGTTGGGTTCTGCGATTGTCGGATCGAGCCAGACAGTGAAGGCTGGACTGCAAAAATTGGTAGGGGAGACCGGGGCCGCCGAAATTATCGCGGTGACCGACACCTACGAACACGAGGATCGGTTGCGGTCGTACGAGAGGGTGGCGCAGGTCGCGGGGCAGATCGTGATGGCGGAGCCCACTCTGGCGCAAAAGGCACGCTAGACTCCTGACCGATTCCGAAAACGAAAAAAAGATGGCACTCAGTGAGAGGGCCACCCGAGAAAACGCTAGCCAACGCGGAGAAAAGTGAACATGCCACGCAAGCCGAGTCCGCGGGCGTAGCGCCCGCGCCACCTGAGCAACACGCGCGGACGCGGGCACATTGCGCCGAATCTTAGCCCTTGCGCAGTTTCCGGCGAGCCATGCCAGCCAGACCAATCAGTCCGGTGCCCAGCAGTGTAAGCGTGCCGGGTTCAGGAACGGCCGCGGACGGCGAATAGCCGATGAACTCCTGCGGTCCGTAACCGGGCCGCGAACCCACGGCGGTGTAAACCTCCAGGCCCTTGAACGCGCTGTTGGGCGCGTTCGCGGCGAGTCCCAGATATTGCGTCACCAACAACTGAACAGCGGCATCGTTGCTGCCTGGAATGTTGCCGCTGAATAATGCCCAAACCGCTTCATTGCCGAGCGACCCGCTCACATTTCCATTCAGAACGCTCAGGAAGATCAGGCCCGCGGCCTTGTAATCCATGAGCGCCTGCCCACTGCTGCCGAACATCCCGCCTTGCAGAAGGCTGTGAACGTTGGCCGTCCAGCTTTCACCGAAGTCGATGTGATTGTTGTAGGCGTCACACATCATCGGCGTTAGCGTCGTGCTTCCGTTGATAGAGAAATTGTACGGATAGGCGTACGCACCGCCGGCCGTGTTGCCCGGGCCGACGTTGACGAAAGTGAGGTTGACGGTGGAATTGGCGAATGCTTGTCCGAGGAAGAAGCACAGCCCGAGAGATGCAAAGAGTCCAATCCTGCAAATGCGATTCATGCGGCCTCGCGTGAATGAAGTGGCGAAACTTGTATGAATCCAACGTACGTGCTTGCGAGTGACCGGACAATTGCTCAAACGTGGCGTTACGTCTGTGCCGGAAGTAACCGGGAAAGTAACGTGACCCTGGTTGTCTGCAAAGTTGAAGAGACCTAGTTTTTCTTCTTGACCGTGGAGTCTTTCAGGCTCAATATGGCGTCATACGACATGTCGTTGGGGGACATGTGGAGTCTTTGTCCGTCACCGAGCCCGTGTTGCTGATCCTGCTGAGCCTGGCTGGCGAACCGCGGCACGGTTACGCGATTCTGCGCGACACGGAAGAGATGAGCGAAGGCCGTGTGCGGCTGAGCACAGGCACGCTTTATGGAGCACTGCGTCGCCTTCTGGAAGATGGCTGGATCGAGCGCTGCCGCGAAGAGGACAACGCGCGCGGGCGGCAGGCCTATCGCTTGACACAATTGGGGCGGCGGAACTTGCAGATGGAAGTCGCCCGAATGAAGCAACTCACCCGCGTCGCGAGCCTGCGCGTAGCGCGCAAGGAGTCCTAGCGATGCTTACGGTCTATCGGGCTCTCATCAGACTCTATCCGCAGCGATATCGCCAAGAGTTTGGCGATGAAATGCTCGATGTGTTGAGAGAAGCGCGGGAGGCGATAGAGGAGAGGGTCTCGCGCGAGCGTTGGATCTGGAGTGTGCGCGAGTCTGCGGGCCTGCTATGCGGCGTCGTGCGAGAACACGCGCGCAACCTCGGTGCCATTGATCCCGGCCCAGTCCTTGTTTATAGGAGGTTTGAGATGCGTTCCGAATTTCGCTTTCCGAAAGCAACTGCAGCGCTGATGACGATTATCCTGGCGGGAGTGGTCCTGGCGATTGAAGAGGCAAAGGCGATCGTGAATTCGGTTCCGCATGTGAGTCCACATGTGGGTCCGATTCAACCGGCGCACTTTACGGTGTGGCCAGCGCTTCTGCTAGTTCCCGCGGGCGCATGTCTGATGGGAGCGATCGGGTGGAGCGTTCTCTACGTGTTTCACCGGTCCGGTGTTCAGAAGTTCGCGGAGTTCGATCCGGCTACTCGCTCGTGAAGTAGTCGACGGGCACAGGGTTCTCGAAGAGCGAATAGTCGCGCGTAACCACGGTGATGCCGCCTTCGGTTACGAAGTAGCGCTGGCGGTCGGCCTCGGCGTCGAAGCCGATGGTGGTGCCTTCGGGGATGTGCACGTCGCGATCGATGATGGCGCGCTGAATCCGGCAGTGGCGTCCAATATTGACGTGCGAGAACAGGATGCTGGATTCGACCTCGCTGTAGGAATTCACGCGCACGTCGGGCGAGAGCACGCAATTTTTGACGGAGCCGCCGGAGACGATGCAGCCAGCGGAGACGATGGAATCGAGCGCGGTACCGGTACGACCGCTTTCGGCGAAGACGAATTTCGCAGGGGGATACTGACGCTGGTGCGTACGGATGGGCCAGTCTTCGTCGTAGAGATTGAATACCGGCGAGACGGAGACGATGTCCATGTTGGCTTCGTAGTAGGCTTCCAGCGTTCCCACGTCGCGCCAGTAGAGCGCCTCTTTCTTGTTCTCATCCACGAAGTCGTAGGCATAGACGCGATACTCGTCGACCATCTTGGGCAGAATGTCTTTGCCGAAGTCGTGACTAGACTTCTGGTCCTCGGCGTCTTTGAGGAGCACAGGGATGAGCACGTCGGTGTTGAACAGGTAAATGCCCATCGAGGCCGAGATCTTTTCCGGGTTCCAGGGCGAGCGCAGGGAAGTTTCCTTGGGCTTTTCCTGAAAACCGTTCACGCGATGGTCGCGGTCGATGTCGACGACGCCGAAGCGGAACGATTCATCGGGCGCGATCTGGATGGTTGCAAGCGTCACGTCGGCGGACGAGTGGCGATGCTCTTCGAGCATCTTGCCGTAGTCCATCTTGTAGATGTGATCGCCGGAGAGAATCAGGACGTGCTTGGGCTGCTCCGAGCCGATGGAGTAGATGTTCTGATAGACGGCGTCGGCCGTCCCCATATACCAGTTCTCGCTGACGCGCTTCATGGGAGGAAGAATTTCCACGAACTCGCCCATTTCGCGGGCAACGATGTTCCAGCCTTCACGAATATGGCGGTTCAGCGAGAGCGCCTTGTACTGCGTCAGGATGTAGACGCGGCGCAGGTCGGAATTCACGCAGTTGGAAAGTGTGATGTCGATGATGCGGTACTGGCCACCGAAGGTGACGGCGGGCTTGGCACGATCTCGGGTGAGGGGATAGAGTCGCTCACCGGCGCCACCGGCTAACAGGACTCCCAGCGTGTCTTTCATCGGACTTCCCGGTTCGTTGAGTTACGGGCCCTTATGATCGCCGCGAGCCATCGGATGCGTTTCCGGCGCGCGACTCTGACGCTGCAGAACGGTAGATGGTAGCACAGACATTCGAGACTAAGTTTTTTGGCGCGCGGTTCGAAAACAAACGAGCGAAGTTCTCAGGTGAAGCAGGGAGATCGCTATCGAAAATGATGTACGCAGCAGGAAGGCGGAAAGTTTCGGTCTTGCCCGATGGATCTGCTGGCGGAGAGGCGGGTGATTGGCGCCGCCCTGATTAGGCGACCTCGTCGTCGATTTTGATCCGCAAAGATTTCAGGAACTTGAGGTCCTGATCGTTCACCTTGAAAGTGGGGTTGCTGGTGAGCGTGGTGACAAGCGACGTCTTGTCGCCGGACTTTTCTCCCTGCTTGCTGACGCCAATGGTGGCTTCGAGGACCAGGAATATGTCGTAGCCGCCTTCCTTGATGCGAGCGACCACTTCTTCGATCTGGCTGGAATCGGCGAGCGATTCGTTGATGGCCTCACCCAGTTCCTTCATCAACTGTTTGAGCTGCTGGTCCACGGAACCCCCTCGGGTGCAATGGATCACAGACCCTTGTGATCCAGCTCCTCGCGTCCTGCTTATTGTAACGCCGAACATTGATAAAATCGACGGGTGGCTGGCATTCCTTTAACGCGCAAGGTGGGCATTGTCGCACGAGTGGTCGCCCAGCAGGCCAAGCGAAGCCGCACGCTGAGTGCCATGGTGAGCGCATGCCGTGCGACTGCCTCGTCATTCGGCAAAGTTTTGCACCAGCTGTGGCTGGAAGTTACGGGCTTTGTGTTCCTGTTTATGGCCTGCGTCGGCGGGATCGCGTTCAGCCGGGAATATGCCAGGTACGAGGCCGGCGGCAGGGGGCCGGGACGACTCATCATCGCCATCTGCTTCTGCCTGACCTTTGCTTATTTCGGGTTGAGTTCGTTCTGGCGAGTGCGCAGGAAGAAGCAAAACTGACTTTACCCTGCCTCAGAGGTTTCTGGTCACCGGAAACGAAAGGATCGTGAGAAAAATACCAGGAATTTCCCGATTCCCGGCGTCTTCTCGCTGAGATTTCCATGGCTCAAAAAGCAAGCACTGCCTCGCCGACTCCTCCCAACGTCCCTGCCGATCCACAGACGTCTTCCCACATTCCGGTAAGGCCGCTCTACACGCCCGCTGATTTGAAAGGTTGGGACTATGACCGGGAAGCGGGCTACCCCGGAGAATATCCCTATACCCGCGGTGTGCAGGCGACGATGTACCGGGGCCGCCTGTGGACGATGCGCCAGTACGCGGGCATGGGGGACGCCGAGGAGTCGAACAAGCGCTACAAGTACCTGCTGGCGAATGGGACGACCGGCCTTTCGGTGGCGTTTGATCTGCCGACGCAGATCGGGCTCGACTCCGACAATCCCTTGTCGATGGGGGAAGTCGGCAAGGTTGGGGTAGCGATCGACTCGATCGAAGACATGCAGCGTCTCTTCGACGGCATCGATCTGACCAAGATTTCCACGTCGATGACGATCAACGCGACCGCCTCGATCCTGCTGGCCTTATACGTGGCAGTGGCGAAGCGGCAGGGAGCCGACATCCGGAAAATTTCCGGCACCGTGCAGAACGATGTCCTGAAGGAATACATCGCTCGCGGGACCTACATTTATCCGCCGCAGCAAGCGATGCGGATTATTACGAACCTGTTTGCGTGGGCCAACGACAACGTGCCCGACTGGAACACGATCTCAATTTCCGGCTACCACATGCGCGAGGCGGGCTCAACCGCAGTGCAGGAAGTCGCGTTCACGCTCGGCAACGGGATGGCATATGTGCAGGCGGCAATCGACGCGGGATTGGACGTCGACGGGTTTGCCCCGCGGCTGTCGTTCTTCTTCAACGCGCACAACAACTTTCTGGAGGAGGTAGCGAAGTTTCGCGCGGCGCGACGGATGTGGGCGCGCATCATGCGCGAGCATTTTGGTGCCAAGAACCCGAAATCATGGATGCTGCGCTTCCACACGCAAACCGCCGGATCGACGCTGACTGCGCAGCAACCGGAAAACAACATCGTTCGTACGGCGATCCAGGCGCTATCGGCCGTGTTGGGGGGCACGCAGTCGCTGCACACGAATTCCTTTGATGAAGCCCTGGCACTGCCCACGGAGCAGTCGGCGCGGATCGCACTGCGCACCCAGCAGATCATCGGATACGAGTCGGGCGTGTCGCAGACGATCGATCCGCTGGCCGGATCGTATTACATCGAGAGCCTCACGAATGAGATCGAGCGCCGCGCCGCCGAATACCTGGGCAAGATCGAGGTGATGGGCGGAACGTTGAAAGCCATCGAGCGCGGCTACATCCAGCAGGAAATCCAGAACGCAGCCTACGAGTATCAGCAGGCAGTGGACGATGGGTCCGCGGTCGTCGTCGGAGTAAACCGTTTCGAACTGGAACAGGAAAAGCCGATTCCGATTCAGCGCATCGACGAAACGCTCGAAGCCAAGCAGGTGCACCGCGTGCGTGCCCTGCGGGCGAAGCGGGATGAGAGTGCGTGGCGAGCAGCGCTGGCGAGCGTAGAGGATGGCGCGCGTACCGGCGCGAATCTCATGCCGCGAATTCTGGCTGCGGTTGAGGCCAATGCGACAGTTGGTGAGATCGCCGATGAGATGCGGCGAGTCTTTGGCGAATACAAAGAAGCCGTCGTGATCTGACCGAAGCTGTCGAGACTTCGCAGCTTGGGCGCGCGACTCTGTGGGTTCAGGAGCGCGTCAATTATCAAGAAATTGTCTCCAACTTGTAAGCCAGGTTTTACCGATCCCCCTGCAGATTGATGTGGTGTGAGTCGCGTAAAACGATTAGCCTCTCCGCGATCCAGGAATTCCCCCACCCAGCGCTCCCAGGTTCGAGTCCGTTTCAGAAGATCAAAATTTCCCGGCAGGATTGAAGGAGCTTTCCCGATGCGAGAGCGAAAAGATCTTACTTCGCGCCAGGTTCCCGGTATGCGAATCGGGTTCGGGGTAGTGGCGTTGTTGTTGGTTGCGTTCGTGCTGATTTTGTTGAGTGGTGCGCAGTCCGCGCGAGCCAGCGGAGCGCCCGCCATTCAAATCACCCCAAATTCCGGGCCGTATCACACCGTGACCGTGGTGACGGGCCAGGGATTTGCGCCGCATGAGCAAGTCGCGATTTTCAAAGAAACGCGTGCCTTCTTCGCTTACGAGACAGACGGAACGGGAAGTTTCGTGGGAGCACCCCATCCGCTGATCGGGCCAGGGCCGCTCTCGGGAATTATCACGATCACCGGGATCGGCCGCACCTCAGGCCTGAAGGCGACGACCACCTTCACGGTGACGCCTTAGCAAGTTCGTCCGGGCGGAAACAGGGCCGCACGGGCGCTACGATCGGCGCGGTGGCGGGGGCCCGTCCTCGCGCCGGTCTTTTTCGTTTTCAAGTCGGTAAAAGGCTGGTTAAGGTCTTTGACGGAGCCGGCGGCCGCTCATCCCTGGGACTGCAGGCGGCCGCGAATTGCGCGGGTTTGCCTACTCCCTGACCTTGTAATCGCAGGCTTCGCGGCAAGCGGCGCAGTAGTAGAGTCCATCCTCCCAGAGGCGGACGTCGAGCTGTCCCTGACAGAAGACGCAGTACTTCTCGCACTCGCATCGTTCTTCGCTTTGCTCGCACTGGTTGCATTTTGCCCTGGCCTTGGTCGTCATAGGCGAACTGTAGCGCGAGACCGGGGGCCCGTGGAACGTTCCGTTGGTAACTGAAAACCGGGCTCTGGGCTTTCGGCTCTCGGCTCTGGGAATGACAAGCCTGAATGAGAGCGAAAATCATTGAGCGCAGGGACCTAAAGCCCAGAGTCTAGAGCCGATAGCCGTTCCCGCCCGTTTGACCCCACAAAAAACAGCGTGTTAGGGTTATTGGTTCCACGACTCTGCAGCCCAGCCACTGCGCGTCTAATCGAGGATTCCCTTTGCCTGCTGTCGAGGCGACCACGCCGACTGTCCGTAAAACTGCGCTGAATGCCGTCCATCGCCAGATGGGCGCGAAGATGGTCGAATTCAACGGCTGGGATATGCCGGTGGAGTACCCATCCTCTGGCGGAATCATCGCCGAGCACATGGCGGTACGTACCCGTGTTGGGATTTTCGACGTCAGCCATATGGGCGATATCCGCCTGGCGGGGCCCGAGGCGCTGTCTGCCGTCCAGCACATCTCCATGAACGACGCGTCGCGATTGGCGGTAGGGCAAGCGCAATACTCAGCGCTGCTCTATCCGCAGGGTACGTTCGTGGACGACGTGATCGTGCACCGCCTGGGCGACGACGAGTATCTGCTGGTGATCAACGCAGGCACGCGTGAGAAGGATTTCAACTGGGTACGCGACACTACCCGCCAGTTCAACTGCAAGGTCGAGCACCTGTCGGATGACTTCACGCAGATTGCGATTCAGGGGCCGAAGGCGGTCGATCTGCTGCAAAAGATGACCGACACCGACCTGAGCCAAGTGAAGTTCTACTGGGTCACCAGGGGGACAATTTTTCTCGCAGAGAAGTCGATGCGCCGCTATCTGAGCGACACACTGATCGCGCGCACAGGTTATACCGCCGAGGATGGCTTCGAAATCTATGTGCCCTCGGACGAGCCAACCAGTACGTGGGTGTGGAATCGACTCCTGGAAGTTGGAAAGGAATACGGCGCCGTTGCCTGTGGTCTAGGTGCGCGCAACACGCTGCGTCTCGAGGGCAAGCTGCCGCTGTACGGGCATGAGATCTCGGACACGATCAATGTGTGGGAAGCGGGTCTTGACCGTTTCATCAGGATGGAGAAGCCGGAGTTCATCGGGAAGGCTGCGCTTGAGAACGCGAAAGCGGACGGATTGAAGCGCACGCTGGTCGGACTGGAGATGGTAGAGCGCGGCATCGCGCGCGATGGTTACAAGGTTCTGGACGAGTCGGGAGCGGGGATCGGCTATGTCACCAGCGGATCGCCCGCGCCTTTCCTGAAGAAAAACATCGCGCTGGCGTACATACCGCCGGAGCACGCGGAAGTTGGTTCGACGGTGAAGGTGGAGATCCGGGGACAAGGCGTGAAGGCGCAGGTGGTGCCGACGCCGTTTTACAAGAGGCCGAAGAAGGGATGAGTCGGGGAGTACCGAGTCGCGAGTAAGCGCTGCCATCAACGAGCCGCGAGCTAAAAGCCATCAATGAGGAGTGATCAGCCGCATGCCCTACCCAGCAGACTTGAAGTACACGAAAGAGCACGAGTGGATCAAGGCGGACGGTTCCAGCGCGACCATCGGAATCACCGACTACGCCCAGGATTCGCTGGGAGACATCGTTTTCGTTGACCTGCCAAAGGTTGGTTCGGAGATCACAGCCGGCAAGACGTTCGGGACCGTAGAATCGGTGAAGGCTGTATCGGATTTGTTCGCGCCGGCCAGCGGCACGGTCACCGAAGTAAATAGCGATCTGGCCACGGCTCCGGAGAAGATTAATAAAGAAGCGAACCAGACCTGGATGATCAAAGTCAGTCTGAAGAATCCGGCGGAGTTGAACGGCCTTTTGTCGGCGGCGGATTACGAGAAGTTTGTGAGCGAAGAGGGCGGGCACTAAGGTGGCTCATGGCCTGTGGCCGGTGGCCGGTAGCGCTCCACTCATGAGTGTGCCGCGCACGCGCAAATCGTTCTGTTGTCTCGCGTCATCTATATAACTTCCTATGCGTTATTTACCTAAATCTCCTGCAGACCGCAAAGCAATGCTCGAGGCGATTGGCGCGCGCTCGATCGATGATCTGTTTTCGCCGATTCCCGCGGAGTACCGCCTTAACCGCGATTTGAAGATTCCGCGCCAGATGGCGGAGTCGGAAATTGTGGAGTGGTTCCAGCAACGCTCGAAAGAGAATGGATCCGAGTACACGAGCTTTCTCGGCGCTGGCGCTTACATGCATTACCGGCCGGTCATTATTGATTCGCTGATTTCGCGCGGCGAGTTTCTTACTGCATATACACCGTATCAGGCGGAAATTTCGCAGGGGACGCTGCAGGCCATTTTCGAATTCCAGACGATGATCTGCGAGCTGACCGGAATGGAAGTGGCCAACGCATCGATGTATGACGGATCAACTGCTGCTGCCGAAGCGGCCATGATGGCGGTTCGCGTGACCGGACGCAGTTCAGTGGTGGTGGCAAAGAGCCTGCATCCGGAATATCGCGAGGTGCTCGCGACGTATGCGCATCATCAGGGCATGCCGCTGGCGACGGTCGGTTATGCGGACAACGGTCGGATTGATGTGAAGGAGTTGGAGCGGACGATTACAGCAGAGACGGCGTGTGTGCTCATTCAATCGCCCAACTTTTTCGGAACGATTGAAGATGTGGCGGCGATCGCTGAAATCGCGCACAAGAATGGCGCGCTGCTGGTGGTGTCGATTGCCGAGGCGGTGTCCCTTGGAATCGTGGAGCCTCCGCGGGATGCGGACATCGTCGCGATGGAGGCGCAGTCATTCGGAGTGCCGGTGGGGTTTGGCGGTCCGTATTGTGGCGTGATCGCGACGCGCGAGAAATACGTGCGACAGATGCCGGGACGATTGGCGGGGCAGACGACGGATCGCAACGGCAAGCGCGGCTTCGTGCTCACGCTGGCGACGCGGGAACAACACATCCGGCGCGAGAAGGCGACCTCAAACATCTGCACCAACCAGGCGCTGGTCGCATTGATGGTCAACATCTTTATGAACGTGTATGGGAAAGTCGGGCTGCGCGAACTGGCGAAGCAGAATCTGGCGAAGACGGCGTACGCGGCCGATCAGATCGGAAAGCACGCGCAGATCCTCTTTAGTGCCGCGCCGCGCTTCAATGAGTTCGTGGTTAAGACGAGCGAAGATCCATATGTGATTAACGGTCGCTTGCTCGGTCACAAGTTGGTCGGCGGGCTGCCGCTGAAGAAGTTCTATCCCGAGCTTGGCAATGCGGCGCTGTGGTGCTGCTCGGAGATGACGACGCGGACGGCGATTGATACTGCAGCGGGCATGCTCGCAGAAAGCGAAGCCGAAGAGCCAAGCGGCGACCGCGCAGTGGAGGAGGTGGCGCGATGAAGCATCCGACACCCAAAGCCACCCGCCACGTGAATCAGAACGAAGGGTTGATTTTTGAGAAGTCGTCCTCCGGAAAAGCAGCATGGAAGCTTCCGCCGCTCGATGTGCCCGAAGTCGACCCGGCAAAGCTGCTGGGCAACGCCGAGAGAAAAGACTTGGGCCATATGCCCGAAGTCAGCGAGATCGAGATCATCCGACACTTCACGCGGCTTTCGACGTGGAACTACGCGATCGATCTGGGCATGTATCCGCTGGGTTCGTGCACGATGAAATACAACCCGCGTGTGAACGAAGTGGTGTCCCGTCTGGAAGGGATCGCAAACGGCCATCCGTATCAGCCCGAGAAGATTTCTCAGGGCGCGCTCCAGATCATCAAGACGCTAAGTGACTGCCTGCTCGAGATCACGGGCATGGACGCAATCACGCTGCAGCCCGCGGCGGGCGCGCATGGCGAGTTGACCGGCCTGCTGATGGTGCGTGCGTATCACGACTCGAAGGGCAATCCGCGGAAGAAGGTTCTGATTCCAGATTCGGCGCACGGCACGAATCCCGCGACGGCGGCAATGGTCGGATACGCGGTCGAGAATCTGAAATCGAATGCGCGCGGCATGGTGGAAGTGGGCGCACTTGAAGCACAGATGAATGAAGACATCGCCGCGCTGATGCTGACGAACCCGAATACGCTGGGCGTTTTTGAGCAGGAGATTCACAAAATCGCCGAGATCTTGCACGCAAAGGGCGGCCTGCTCTACATGGACGGCGCGAACATGAATGCGCTGGTCGGCAAGGTCCGGCCAGGTGATTTCGGCGTCGACGTCATGCACCTGAATTTGCACAAGACGTTTTCCACGCCTCACGGCGGCGGGGGGCCGGGATCGGGGCCTGTCGCGATCAAGAAACCGCTTGAGCCATTTCTGCCCAAGCCGGTACTGATCAGCAAGCCCGACGGCACGCTGGGGTTCGAATACGACCGTCCACAGTCAGTGGGGCGCGTGCGTTCGTTCTACGGAAACTTCGGAATGTTCGTGCGCGCTCTGGCCTACATCCTGGCAAATGGCCCCGATGGCCTGCGCCAGACGACCGAAGACGCCGTGCTCAACGCCAACTACATCCGCAAAGGACTCGAAGGCAGCTACGATTTGCCCTATGCAACGCCGAGCATGCATGAAGTCGTGTTCAGCGACAAGCTCCAGGCGAAAAAAGGCGTGCGCACAATGGACATCGCCAAGCGGCTGATCGATTACGGCTTCCATCCCTATACGACGGCCTTCCCGCTGATCGTTCCGGGCGCGTTGATGATCGAGCCAACCGAAAGCGAAGGCAGGGAAGAGCTCGACCTGTTCATCGAAGCGATGAAGTCGATCGCGCAGGAAGTGGAGGAGGATCCGCAAACCGTGCTGGACGCGCCGCACACGACGCGCGTCTCGCGCCTCGACGAAACCGCAGCCGCCCGAAAGCCAGTGCTGCGCTGGAAGCCCGCATAAATTTTGAGGACCGATTCTCGAAGTAACCACCAACGTTGATTACCGAATGATGATTACCGATTGATGGCGCGCCGCCGAAGAGCGATGGCCGAAATCGGCGGCAATGATCTAAGATTGCTGAAAGCGATCTCTCGCCTTCTGCGCGCACAAAAGGGGTTCATTTCATGGCGACCACTGCAATTCCCAAGACCAAGATTTCCGGCGGCTCCTTCCTGCTGGAGGAGCGTCAAACGTCGGAAGTATTCACTCCTGAAGATTTCAACGAACAGCACCAGCTGATCGGGCAGACGACGGAAGAGTTTGCCGTCAACGAGATTCTGCCCAATGTCGAAAAGATCGAGCACAAGGAATTCCAGGTCACGCGCGACTTGCTGAAGAAAGCCGGCGACCTCGGTCTCAGCGGCGTGGAGATTCCCGAGGCCTATGGCGGCCTCGAGATGGACAAAGTGACGGCGGCTGTCATCGCTGACCACATCGCGAAGTACGCGGGCTTTGCGACGACCTGGGGTGGACATTCTGGTATCGGCACGCTGCCCATCGTGTACTTCGGGACCGAAGATCAGAAGAAGAAATATCTGCCGAAGTTGGCTGCCGGCGAGATCGTGGGTGCCTATGCGCTCTCGGAGTCGACGTCCGGCTCGGACGCTATGAATTGCCGTGCGCGCGCGGAGCTTTCCAAGGATGGCAAGCATTACATCCTGAACGGCGAGAAGATGTGGATCACCAACGCCGGCTTTGCCGACCTGTTTACCGTGTTTGCGAAGGTGGATGGCGAGAAGTTTTCCGCGTTCCTGGTGGAGCGCACCTGTCCGGGATTCTCCGTCGGCGCCGAAGAGCACAAGATGGGAATTCGCGGTTCGTCGACGTGCCCGATCATTCTGAACGACTGCCATGTGCCGGTCGAAAACTTGCTCGGCGAGATCGGAAAGGGGCACGTGATCGCGTTCAACATCCTAAATATCGGCCGCTTCAAACTCGGTGCGATGTGCGTTGGTGGCGCGCGGGTGTCGCTGGAAAACGCGGTGGGCTACGCGAAGCAGCGCAAGGCTTTCGGCAAAGTCATCGCCGACTTCGGGCTGATCCGCGAAAAAATCGCCAATATGGCGGCGCTGATCTATGTCGGCGAGTCGCTGGTGTATCGGACGGTTGGCATGATGGACGCGGCGCTGAGCGAGGTCGACAAGTCTTCTGCCGAAGCGATGAAAGAGACCCGCAAGGCGATCGAGGAGTACGCCGTCGAATGCTCGATCATCAAGGTATGGGGCTCGGAGATGATCGACTACGTTGTCGACGAAACCATGCAGATTTTCGCCGGCTACGGGTTCGTCGAGGAATATCCGGCGGAGCGCGCCTATCGTGATGCGCGCATCAATCGCATCTTCGAGGGCACGAACGAAATCAACCGGCTGATCATCACCGGCTTCCTGCTAAAGCGCGCCATGAGCGGCCAGTTGGCGCTGATGCCAGCGATCAAGAAGCTGATGGACGAGGTCCTCTCCGGGCCGACCATGGGCGAGGAGATCGAAGGCCCGCTCGCGGAAGAACGCAAGCTGGTGGCGCAAGCCAAGAAGCTTGGTCTGTTCGCTGCCGGATCTGCCACGCAGAAATACATGCAGGCCATCCAGGATCAACAGGAAGTGATGGGGGCCATCGCCGACATGACGATCGAGACTTACGCCATGGAATCGGCCGTATTGCGTGCGCAGAAGCTGGTCGAGGCGAAAGGGGAGCGAGAGGCCTCCCTGGCGATCGCTATGACCCGCGTTTATCTTGCGCAGGCGATGGAGAAGGTCGAGTCGGCTGCGAAGCGGATTATCGCGGCTGTTGCCGATGGCGACATGCTCCGCACGCAGCTTGCGATTCTGCGTCGGCTGGCAAAGTACGAACCCTTCAACACAATTGAACTGCGCCAGCAGATCGCGCAGCGTACGATCGAAGTCGGAAAGTACTCGCTGGCGTAGTCCGACGCCACGCAGGACACACTCGGTCACCGAGGGAGCCGGAGCATCGGCTCCCTCAAGTTTTTCTGAACGTCCCGGTCCATCACAACTCGCTTCCCGCGCTGCCGTCCGCTCTGATAAAACTTATCCGCTATGAAAACGATTACACGTGCCGCGTTGCTCCTCGTGATCTTGTGTGCGGCGTTCCTGCTCGCGCAAGAGAAGCCCGCTCCCTCCGCTGACCTCGCCCTTGCGCCACCCATGGGATGGAACAGTTGGAACAAGTTTGGCTGTCATGTCAGCGCCGACATGATCAAAGGCATGGCCGACGCGATGGTCAAGTCGGGGATGAAGGATGCCGGCTATCAGTACGTGGTGATCGACGACTGCTGGCAGGTGTCGCGCGACGCTGACGGCAACATCGTGCCGGATCCGAAGACTTTTCCGGATGGCATCAAGCCGGTTGCCGACTACGTTCATTCCCTTGGCCTGAAGTTCGGCATCTACTCCGACGCCGGCTCCAAGACCTGCGCAGGCCGTCCCGGTGGGCTCGGGCACGAGTACCAGGACGCGATCAAGTATGCCGCCTGGGGCGTCGACTACCTGAAGTACGATTGGTGCCACAGCACCACACAGGACGCGAAAGCTGCGTACGCGAACATCCGCAATGCGCTCGATGCCGCCGGGCGGCCCATTGTGTTGAGTATCTGCGAGTGGGGATCGCATCAGCCGTGGTTGTGGGGGAAAGAAGTGGGCGGCAACCTCTGGCGCACCACCGGCGACATCCAACCGCGCTGGTCGGGAAAGAAAGAATGGCGCCCCGGAGACTGTTGCTCGTTTGGCGTCGTTGACATTATCGACGCCGAAGATCCGATTTACTCCTACGCTGGTCCCGGTCACTGGAACGATCCTGACATGCTTGAAGTTGGCAATGGCGATCTCACTCCTACCGAGAACCGCGCGCACTTCAGCTTCTGGGCTCTGCTCGCGGCGCCGCTGATGGCGGGCAACGATCTGCGCGACATGAAGCCGGAGATTCACGACATCCTCACCAACATCGAAGTACTCGCCGTGGATCAGGACCCGTTGGGCCGCCAGGGCCGGCGCGTGTGGAAGGATGGTGACCTCGAAGTGTGGTCAAAGTCGCTGGTCAATGGCGGGCGTGCGGTGATCCTGTTCAATCGTGGCACGACGGAACAGGAAATTACCGCACGTTGGGGAGACCTGGATTACCCGGCGGAACTATCAGCCTCTGTGCGCGATTTGTGGGAGAAGAAAGATCTGGGAAAATCGAGCAGAAAATTTTCGGCCAAGGTCGCGCCGCACGGAGTGATGATGGTTACGGTGAAGCCGTAAGACGGATTCGTGAATAACAGGACGGCAGTTGGGTGGTCGTTGTAGAATGCTCGCCGCTTCCTCCAGTGCAATTCAGAAAGCAACCAGGGTGGTCTTGTTCGGGGCCCAGGGATTGAAGTTCGGATACCTGATCGACGGGGAGGTTCCCCGATGCCAGCCTCCATTCCGACCGGGAACGTGGCGCAGGTTCCGCATCGACGTGCTTCGATTAGTTTCGAGATAGGTCTGCCTTTACTCATTGCGCTGTTGATAACTTCGCCGCGGACGTCAGCGCAAGGCTGTAATCCTTCGGCCCAGACTGGCGAGATTCGTAAGCTGCCGACCGGAGAGTCTGACCGAATTCAACAATCCACCGTCCGAAATGCGCCCATGGCGCCAACGAAGAACAATCCAGATAGTCAGGACGCCTGCCTGCTTCCTCCGCTGAACTTAACTCCCCCTCCTTTACTTACGGCCCAACAGTTACAGACTCCGGCGAGTGCTCGGAAAGAGTATCAGCGGGCCTGCGTCGCACTGAAGGGAAAGAAAGGTGCGGACGCAGAGAAGCACTTGCGCAATGCAGTCGAAGATTATCCAAAATATGCCGCAGCCTGGGTAACACTCGGACAATTGTTGGTTTCTCAGCAGAAGCCTCAAGAAGGCCGTGGTGCCTGTGCCCGGGGGCAAGCGGTGGACACCAATTATGCGCCTGCCTACCTTTGTCTGGCCGAAGTCGCCGCGCACGCGCATGACTGGGGAGAAGTGCTTAACCTAAGCAATCGAGCCATCGAGATCGATTCCAACAACGCCGTCGCGTATGAATACCAGGCCGCCGCCAACCTGAATCTGCACAACCTCGCGGAAGCCGAGAAGGGTGGCTTGCGCGCTGCCGAGATCGACAAGAATCATCGCCAACCGCGCGTGTATTTCGTCTTAGCTCAAATCTACGAGGCGAAGCGGGAGCCGGCGAATGAAGCTGCGCAGTTACGCGAATATCTGAAATATGCCGATAATCCTGACGATGTCGCGATCGCGAAGCAATCCTTGGCGGATCTGGAAAAGCAGGGTCTGAAATAAGGGTGCGGCGGTAAGATCTTGGCAACTCGATCTGACCGCGCAAAGTTATTGACGGCCTTGGAAGGACTGAGTTTTTGAACTCAGGTCCGTGACAAAGATTCCGTTGGTCTCGCAGATGTATGCCAAGTATTGTTCATCCGGCGAGAGGCTGACAGCGCCGCAATTTTCCATATCCGTTTTCCAGACCACCGTGCTCTGCGATCTCCGGGTTAAAATGAATGAGGAAGACATCCCTTCTCTGCGAATTTCTGCCTTCAGGCCCGATTTTGCGATTACTGCGCTTTCCCCGTGCTTAGTTTCTTTCGCTTCTGCAATTGGTTCGATTCGAGCCTTGCGGACAACGACTCCGATACGTCGACCGTGCCACTTCCCCTCTTCGAAATGCACGTTCGACAGATCGACTTTGTACCACTTCCCCCCGACGTTTGCAGCCAGATACCGTGAATCAGGAGACCAAACGGCGAATCCGTCGATACCCTGCGATGGTATTAACAGCACGGTGTCGACATGCAGTGACGTCATTTCTGTTTTCAGGCTGGATCCAGCTTGTGCAAGTGCACCGATCGCCAGACCAACCGATGCGACGAGTATGCTGATTTTCATATGAAAAATGGCTTCGCTAACGGTTGCCTAATTGCGATGCTCTTGTTTGCCTGATCAGGGCGATCAGGTAAACCTCGCCGGCAACAAAGACGATCCCGTAACCGAGAGTAAGAAGGATTCTTCTACCCAGCGAACGACGAATAGGCCTGCGGTTGGTCGTCCACTTCGGAACCAGGCCCGAAGCACGAAAGCCACGGCGAGCACGACGGAGACCGCCAGATTGATTCGTGAATGCATGGGTTATGCCCGCGGAGTCTTCTTCAATTCCTCCATCACGCTCTGAATCAGTTCCTTCGCGTCGGTGAGACTCTTCATGATGATCTGAATATCCATTACCGGTTTCCCCGGCCAGCGCTGGCTTTGGCAATAGACCCCGTGCTGGCCGACCAGCGCCATCGCATCGGTGACCAGGTCCATCGTCACGGCCAGTCGGCCGCGAGGCACACCCATCATGGTCTCGTAGTGCTCTAACTCTTCCTGCTTGTCGTCGAATACCGGCATGCGCCGATTGTAACGTGGGCGGTCGCTGGTGGATAATTGGCGGCGAAAAACAGCAATTAGCACCCAGCAATCAGCATTCAGCCATTGGTACTTGGCATTTAGGATTTCTAAGCGTCGAAGTGAGTTTGCGAACCCGGGTTTCGGCCCCGCAAGCAAACCGGCACCACTCTTCCGCGTAAAGTCGGCCAGAGTTTGTGTCCGAGATTACAAATCCATGTAACCCAAACGAATGTCGAACGTCCAATTCCGAGAGCCGAGAGCCGAGAGCCGAGAGCCGAGAGCCGAGAGCCGAGAGCCGAGAGCCGAGAGCCGAGAGCCGAGAGCCGAGACTCAAATGGCTGAATGCCAAGTGCTGAATGCTGATTGCTAACAAAGGAGAACTCATGCAGAAACGTACGGCCTTTCTGTTGTGCAGCGTCCTTATGTTGTCCGTATTCGCGGTTGGCCAGATGGCCAACCAGAAGCAGCGTCCCAGCCCCGCGGCGAATGCGCAATGCAAGTTCGCCGACGGCAAGACGATCAAAGTGGCCTATTCCAGCCCGCGCGCCAAGGGCCGCAAAGTCTTTGGGGGGCTGGTGCCCTACGGCGAACCCTGGCGCACCGGAGCCAACGAAGCGACTACGTTCGTGTCCGATGCCAATCTTACGATCGGCGGAAAAGACATTCCGGCTGGAAACTACACGATGTTCACCGTTCCCAATCAGGACAAATGGACTTTGATCGTCAGCAAGAAAACGGGGGAGTGGGGCATCCCTTATCCCGAAGGAGAAGACTTTGGCCGCTACGACATGAGCGTGTCGAAGACCGCGGCGCCCGTGGAGAACTTCACGATCTCGTTCCACGAGATGGGAACCGGCTGCCACATGTATCTCGACTGGGAGAACACGCGCGCGACAGTGGAGATCACGGAAAAGAAATAAAGAATTAACCACAGAGGGCACAGGGGGGGACGGTGAGGGTTTCGTTTCTGTGCCCGGTTGTCGGTTCGAGTGAGGGAAAGGGCTTTTCTCCCCTCACTCTGTGTCCTCTGTGGCTTGCTTTTTTGTTGTTCCCGCTCCAGTGGTTTCAACTGCGCTGTGCCTGGATGATCCGCTCCACGAATTTTGTCGAAAAATCACAGACTGCTTCTGAAGAAAAAGACTAGAATCCGCTCGAAACTCCCACGAGCGCTCCGCAGGAGGAACCCATGCCTGTGTACGACTACGTCTGCCTCGACTGCCGCAAGGAATTCGAGAAAGTCCTTACTCTTACCGAGCATGAAGAGCAAATGACCTGCCCCCATTGCGGAAGCAAGAACATTGAACAGGAAGCCAAGGCGTTCTTCGCCGTGACTTCAAAGAAGCGTTGAGAACACCAGCGGAAAGCAAAGAGGACACAATTCTGCGGCTATCGATTCGCAGAATTGTGTCCTTCACAAGATCACTGGTTACTGGCAACCGACGGCTGGCAATTACACTACTGAAGGTTCTCGAAGATTCCCGCTGCTCCCATGCCTCCGCCGACGCACATGGTCACCATGCCGTAGCGTGCCTTGCGGCGCTGGAGTTCGCGCAGGATCGAAGCAGTCAGCTTGGCTCCGGTGCATCCCAAGGGATGCCCAAGCGCGATGGCCCCACCATTCGGATTGATCTTCGCGGGATCGAGCTTCGCTTCCTTGATCACGGCCAGTGACTGCGCGGCAAAAGCTTCGTTCAGTTCGATCACGTCGATCTGGTCAAGCTTGAGCCCGGCCAGTTTCAGCGCCTTGGGAATCGCAAACACGGGGCCGAGTCCCATTTCTTCCGGCTTGTAACCGGCGGTCGCGAACGAAACGAAACGTGCGAGCGGCTTGATGCCGAGCGCCTTTGCTCGCTCGGCCGATATTACGACCGCCGCCGCGGCGCCATCTGACATCTGCGAAGAGTTGCCGGCCGTGACCATCCCCTTCACGTGGAATGCAGGCTTCAACGCGAGCAGGGCTTCGAGCGAAGTATCGGCGCGCGGGCCCTCGTCCACTTTGAACGAGATCTCGTGGCGATGCGGTTTCTTCCCGTTGGGCGTGGTGAAGCTCACCGGCACCGGTACGGTCTCGTCCGCAAATTTGCCCGCCTGGATCGCGGCCAGCGCCTTCTGGTGGCTGAGCAATGAGAACTCGTCGCTCTCCTCGCGCGTAATGCTGAAGCGATGACCGACGCGCTCGGCGGTTAGTCCCATGGAGAGATAAGCGCCGGGGTGATGCTCCACGAGCCAAGGGTTCGGCGAGATCTTATTGCCGCCCATCGGGATCATCGACATGGATTCGGTCCCGCCCGCGACGATCGCCTCCGCGCCCCCGGCCATAATCCGCTCGGCAGCCATGGCGATGGATTGCAGTCCCGAGGAACAGAAACGGTTGATGGTGAGCGCCGATACTTCCTCGGGCAATCCGGCGCGTAGCGAAGCAATGCGGGCAACGTTCATCCCCTGCTCGCCTTCGGGCATGGCGCAGCCCAGGATGACGTCTTCAATTTCTTTCGGATCGAGTTGCGGCACGCGTTCAAGCGCGCCCTTGATGGCGATGGCGGCCATCTCATCAGGACGGGTCGCGCGCAACGTGCCCTTGAACGCCCGTCCCACGGGAGTACGAACAGCGGAAGCGATGATGACGTTTCTCATAATTGCAGGCCTCGGAAGGTTGGTCTTAGATGTTACGTGTCGGATCCCGGGTTCATGCCCGGGGGCGTGACGTTATGCTTCGTTGGTCTTTCTCGTGCCATTCTAGTCTCTTCCGGACGAGAGTTCTTACCGCCTGATTCTTCGTCGGAAGCACTCGAAGTTTATTATTTTCAGCGGTTTCCCACTTTGGGAATGTTCCACGTGGAACATTACGAGGAAGTTCCTTGGCACCGCCCTGCCCAATCTCGATCCCTTCCTTAGTGGTTGACGTAGCGCCCCACCGGGAGTAGCGTGAGCCCGACTTGCAAGGCCCCATCCAAAAAACTCAACCGTGAGGAGAGACTGCTATGAGAACGAGGGCCGTATGGAGTGTGTTTGTGGTCATGCTGCTGGCGGTCGCTGCCGCGCAGGGGCAGGAACAGTACCTCGACATTTTCATCGCGCAGGTTAAACCCGAGAAGCGAGCTGACTTTGATGCCATCTCGAAAAAGATCGCGGTCATCAACCGTCAGAACAACGGCGACCAGTGGCTCGCGATGGAGACCGACTACGGACCAATGAACCGCGTCACGATCATCAGTACGCGCAACGGTTATGCGGAAATTCAGAAGGGAAACGACTCGTTTATGGGCGCGCTGCAGAAATCGCTCGGCAAAGATGGAGCCGACAAGCTGTTTGCGGACTTCGCGAAGTGCGTGGAGAACAGCCGTTCCGAGCTGCGGAGACGTCGTTGGGATCTGAGCAGCAACGCTCCCACCGACGCGGCGGCGCTGGCGAAGATGCTCGGCGAGGCGCGCTACCTGCGTACCACCGCGATCCGAATCAAGCCGGGGCAAGGGCCCGTCATCGAAGCGTTGTTGAAGGACGTGAAAGCTGCGCGCGAGAAGAGTTCTCCCGATGTCACGACGCTGGTGTCCCAGGGCGAGGCGGGCCAGGAGGGAACGATGTTTTACGTGACGACGCTGGAGAAGTCGATGGGCGGCTTCGATTCGATTCCTCCGTTGCGCAAGGCGATGGGCGATGAGGCCTACGAGCGTTACCTCAAAACGGCGTCGGAGATCGTGGTGAACACCGAGACGATCATCTCGCACTTCCTGCCGGAGATCAGCAATCCTGCGCCGGACGTGATCGCAGCTGCACCCGATTACTGGACGCCGAAAGAGGCCGTGGCCAAAGGCGGCGCGCAGAAGAAGCCCGTGGTGAACGCGTCGCAAACAACCAAGATGGACGAGAAGAAGTAAGAGTTGGTTCTGGGCAAGATCAGAAGAAGGGAAGCAACTTCCGCCGGCGATCCTACATTGGGTCGGCCGACGGAAGTTTTTAGGACAGCGTACTTAGGCATTTATCGATCTTTATATTCATGATCGCTAATTTATAACTCTTGGTTCCTAAATTCTAAAATTCGCGCCTGCTAATTTCGGAGCGTCTTTCCCGTCTTCAGCGTGTACTGGATTCGTTCTTGCGTTTTCTTTTCGCCGCAGAGCGACTTGAAGCCTTCGCGTTCGAGGTCGAGGATGTATTGCTCGCTCACCGGTGTGCCTGGCGTAACGTGTCCGCCGCAGAGGACTTCGGCGACTTTGTTTCCGATCTTCACTTCGTGGTCGCTGATGTAGTCGCCCTGGCGCATCATGTACGCGCCCAGCTTGAGTATGGCCAGAATATTCTCGCCGGGCGCGGGGATGTCGGTCCGCATGACCGGTGCTTCGTATCCGCTGCGTGCAAGCTCAAGAGCGCGGGCTTTGCAATCGGCAAGAACGCGTTCGCGGTTCATGCTAATGCCATCCGAGTCGGAGAGGAAGCCAAGCGCCTGGGCCTCGTGTGCCGACGTAGCGACCTTCGCCATCGCGATGGTTTCGAAAGCCCGCTTCATGGCTTCCAGCAATTCGACGGATTCGCCACGGCCGTCGGGGCGAATGGAAGTCGCGCTATCGATGGCTCGCAGCAGCATTTCTTTGCAGCCTCCGCCACCGGGCAACAAGCCGACCCCGACTTCCACGAGCCCCGTATAAAGTTCGGCGTGCGGCTGGCGGGCCGGAGCGTGCAGGGAGATTTCGGTTCCGCCGCCGAGCGTCAAGCCAAACGCTCCCACCACGACCGGCTTGGGTGAGAACTTGATCGCCTGTGTCATGCCCTGGAACTGGCGGATGACCATGTCGACGTCGTCCCACTCTTCTTCCTGTACGGCCATGAGCAACAGCATCAGGTTCGCGCCCACGGAGAAATTGTTCGCGTCGTTGGTGATGACGAACGCGTCGAAGGCATCACCGGGCCCTCCGGGCTTCAGGGTCTGCGTGATCAGCGAGATGATGTCGGTGCCCAGCGAGTTCATCTTGGAATGGAATTCGATACACGCGACGCCATCGCCGAGATCGACGAGCGACGCGCCGGAATTTTTCTTCACGACGCCGTTGGACTTCTTCGCTACAGTCACGGACCAGACACCCTCTGGAACAGTTGCCGGCTTCCAGTTGCCCGTGGCCAGATCGAAAAAGGCGCGGCCCGACACAGTTTTCGGGTCGTCTTCGTACCAGCTCTCCTTGCCGGATGCCAGCAACTTCTCGACATTAGCCGCGACCGGCTTGCCTTCTTTCTTCATGCGAGTGACGGTGGCCTCGACGCCGGCGGCGTCCCACAACTCGAACGGTCCCATCTCCCAGTTGAAGCCGAGTTTCATGGCGCGATCGATTTCGACGACCGTATCGGAGATCTCGGGGATGCGATTCGCCGAATAAGTCCAGAGATCGGAGAGAGCCGCCCAGAGAAATGCCCCGGCCTTGTCGCCCTTCTGCGGGCCGCTGCCATCGAGGCCAAGGAGCATGCGCGCGCGTGGTCCTGTCTCTTCGACGTTCTTGGCCATGTCGAGCGCGGGGAATTTGGGCTTGTGCCGGGGATGATATTCGAGCGTCTTCCAGTCGAGGGCGAGGCGTTCTTCATGGCCGTCGGGCCCTTTGGATTTCTTGTAGAAACCGCCCTTGGTTTTGTCGCCGAGTATCTTGCGCTCGAGCATGTGCTTGTAGAAGTCAGGCAGCTTGAGTTCGCTGCGCTCGTCGTGAACATTGGTGGTCATGTTGCTGACAACGTGACCGAGAATGTCGAGGCCCACGAGATCGATGGTGCGAAACGTCGCCGACTTCGGCCAGCCTAGCGGCGTTCCGGTGAGCGAGTCGACGTCCTCGATGGTAAGGTCCATCTCCTGCATCAGCCGCATGACGTTGAGCACCGAGAACGTGCCGATGCGATTGCCGATGAAGTTAGGGGTGTCCTTGGCATGGACGATTCCCTTGCCCAGGCGGACGTCGCAGAACCACGCGACCGCGTCCATGAGACTGCGATCTGAATCGGGCGTAGGAATCAGTTCAAGCAGCCGCATGTAGCGTGGCGGATTGAAGAAATGCGTGCCGAACCACGAACGGCGAAAATCCTGCGGGAAGCCTTCGGCAATTTTGCCGACCGGAAGTCCGCTCGTGTTGGTGGTGATGATGGTCCCGGGTTTGCGGACGGCATCGACTTTTTGCAGGAGCGCGCGCTTGAGATCGAGATTTTCGACGACGGCCTCGATGATCCAGTCCACCTCGGCGAGTTTCTTGAGGTCGTCTTCGAAGTTTCCGATGGTAATCAGTTTCGCGAGCGAAGGCTCGAAGAAGGCAGCCGGCTTCGATTTGCGCGCGGCTTCGAGTCCGGCGGCGGCGATCTTGTTGCGGGCGGGCGCGTCGGCGTCAGGTGGAACGATATCGAGAAGATAGCTGGGAACTCCAGCGTTGGCGAAGTGGGCGGCGATACGAGCGCCCATCGTTCCGGCGCCCAGGACTGCGATCTTATGGATACGTTTCATTGGGGATCACTCCAGCGCAAAGGAAGGGGCAAGCCACGTGGCTTGCCAGCCGGTTTGAAATGAAGAAAAGCACGATTAGGGAAGGATGATTTTAATTGCTTTGCGGGATTTGCGACAGCCGCGTGGTGGGGAGATCAGGGCAACTTGTCGACGGCCCAATCCGTCTTGCCGGCCTTGATGACGATAAGTGCTGAAGACTGTGGGTGTGTCCAACGTGGACCATTCCGGGAAGGGGTTTGAAAGAGGGACACTGGAAACTCATAGCGTCCCGAGGAAAGCTTTCGTCCGCGGCCGATTTCGTAGCTCGCCCGCAGAGGATCGGCCGAGAAAAACTCATGCACAGCCTCTTCGTTGGACCGTTGCTTGAGGTGATCGGTCAGCATCAGGATTCCGGCTTCTTCGTCGTCGGTCTGCCAGGCATGGAGGAAACGGTCGGCGGCGGAAAGCGCGCTGACATAGTTGCGATCGACCGGGGCATCGACGAAGCTGCGTGGCTTGCTCGAAAGAGGAACCGCCAGCGAGACGAGGAGAAGCAGGGAAGGGACACCGATACGGATCAGGCGCACGACAGAATTCATGGGACGTCCCGTTTTATTAGCACGTCCGCCGGAGGGAAGGAAATGGCAAGATGGATTCGCGCTGGCGCATCGCGCTTATTGCCTGAACTCCGCGACTCCGTCCCAGACGAGCTGCACGGCAATCGCCAGGATCAGGAATCCGAAGATTCTGGCAATCGCTCCTACCGCGCTCGGACCGAGTCGTGCGACGAGTGGCCCGCCGAGCCGCAAGAACAAGTAGACCGTGACTGCGAGGGCTGCGATCCCGATTACCATGCCGAAGTAGGCGGTCCAATTATCGACGTGCGCCGCGAGTCCCATCACAACTCCGATCGACCCTGGGCCCGAAAGGATCGGCATGGCCATTGGGGTGAGCGAGATGTCTTCCTTCGTCGAGGCCTCGTCGCTTTCGGCGGCCGTGATACGAGTGCCGCCGGTCACCATCCCCCAAGCGGTATTCGCGACGATCAAGCCTCCCGCGATCTGCAAAACCGGCAGCGAAATTCCAAAGAAGTTCAGCACGAAGCGGCCGAAGAACATGAAGATTACGAGAATCGCAAAGACATAGGCCGCGGTCTTCAGAGCGGTGACGTTGCGATCATGCGGGGTGAAGTCGGAGGTCATCGAGAAGAACAATGGGATTCCGCCGAACGGGTTCACGATCGGAAACAGCGCGAGGAAGGTCGCGGTCGCCGCGGCGGGCAGCGTGAGCAGAATATGCTGGAGAGCGTTGGCGGCTTTCATGCGGGACAGCGCTACTCCCGCGGCGATGTCACTCCGTCCACGGGGAGAATCCGGCCATGATACGGAGAGGGGACGACGGGGGTCAAACCGAGAAGCGTGGGCGAGTGACGGCGTGACAGGGACAGGAAGACACAGGAGCGAAAAATGCAACCGATTTAATTGACATGTAATCTATTGCAAGGTAAGGTAAACAGCGCAATGGCAAAAAAACCGGTCACCCTGCGCGAAGAAATCCGCCAAACCAAGCCGTTCGAGTCCCCGACGCAGGAGGCAATCTTAAGCGTGTACCGGACTTCCGACGTGCTCCAGCGGCGTTTCGTCAAGCTGGTAGAGCCGCACGGCATCTCCCTGCAACAGTACAACGTGCTGCGGATCCTGCGCGGAGCCGGCAAGGAGGGGACGCCGACCCTGGACATCGCGGACCGGATGATCGAAAAGACCCCCGGCATCACCCGACTGCTCGACAAGCTGGAAGCCAAGCACCTGGTCCGGCGCAAACGGTGCCCGGAAGACCGGCGCCAGGTCTTGTGCTGGATCACAGACGGCGGATTGAATCTGCTGGCGGAACTCGACAAACCGATCGTTCAGGCATCCGTGAACTCCCTGCAATCTCTCACCCAGTCGGAACTGAAGCAGCTGATCTCGATCCTGGAAAAGGTTCGGGCGGAGCTTGTGTAGCTTTTTTATCCAAGAAATAGTTGACTAGTCAATCAATCGGGAAGTTTGCAAGTTTGAAGGGTGAAATTTCTGGAGGAGGAGGATTCAAATGCTTCGGAAAATTGTGGGAACCACGAATGATTGGACGCTCACGTTATTACGGCTGGTGATGGGCGTGATTTTCTTCGCGCATGGCGCACAGAAGGCCCTGGGCTGGTTCGGGGGCTACGGCTTTTCCGGAACCATGGGATTCTTCACGAACATGATGCACATCCCGGCTCCATTTGCATTTCTGGCGATTTGCGCGGAATTCCTGGGAGGCATTGGCCTGATCGTGGGCGCGCTTGGACGGATTGGGGCATTCGGTATCGCCTGCAACATGATCGTGGCGATATTCATGGTCCACGGCCCGAACGGCCTGTTTATGAACTGGACGGGGCAGCAGAAGGGCGAAGGGTTCGAATACCACTTGCTCGCGATCGCGATTGCCGTTGTCCTGATGGCAAGGGGAAGTGGTGCATTCTCGGTAGACCGTGCGCTCTCGGCGAAGACGGAGGAATGAGCGGAAATCAGTTCTGGTCGCTGTAACGTTTTACGCTGGGTTCAGACTGTACTTTGGCGCGCGGCGGACCGGGCCGTCTGCCGTCATAAAAAATCACGGTATCAGCCGCAATGAAGCCATCATCGTGATGCACCTTGGGGATCCTCGCTCCGGCGGACTCATCCGGACGTGCGGCGGGCACGGTGCGGGCGACGGCCACGGCATCCTGCACTTTGGTTGGGGCCGGTTTTGGGGCCTTCTGTTGCGCCGGGGAATGTGCCACCGATGTCTTGTCCGCCGATTGTGTGGCCACGGGAGCCAGTTTTGAGGCCGGAAGGGCGGTTCGAGCCTGTCCCAGAGTGGCAACAGTCGACGGACGTCCGAGCAGAATCAACATCCAAGCGATTACGGCGAGGATGGACAGCCCGCACGCAACTTGGAGCGGCTGGAAATTCCATCGGATTTTGCGCCTGGCCGGGCGGCGAACGTGCTGCGACGGGAGAGAGATTGTCGCCCGCACCGGTTCCGGAGCGATCGGGATCGAGAGGCTTGGCGATCGGGCGACCGTCTTTTCCGGGTCGACGAGCCATTTCACAGGCGGCGCCTCGACCGAAGGCTTCTCTGGGATAGCCTTCTCTGGGCTTGCCTTTACTGGTTGCCCGTTCTCGACGGCTGCAGGCGCTTTCGCTACAGGCAGAGCCGATGGACGTACAAGGTCCGGTATCTCCACCAGGATGGCGGAGAGTTGTTCGATCGGAGTGGGCGCGGCCTGCGCGGTCGGGAAGTCGCGAAGTTCGGCAAGAATCGGGTCTTCTTCGCGGGAGTCGATTGCCAGCGCCCCGACCACTGGGGGCGTTTCGATCTTTTGCTTCGCAATGATGGACAGAACCTTCGACGAAGCCGAAGGATGTTCCCTCATCGAGCCGGTCGAAAGAGGGATGGTGCGAATCGGATGGGAGTTGCTATCCAGCGCTCCTGGGGCGACATACACCCAGAGGTCCTCAGCGGATACGCCATTCGACGCATGGATGACCACGTCCTCAGGCGCACACTCTTCAAGGCGAACCTCGAGATCAGCCTGAGTGCTGGGAACGTCGGTAGGAGAGACGGTCTCGACCTGGAATCCGCGCGCACGCAACTGCATCGTCAATTCCAGACAATCGTCTGCGACGTCGGTAATGATGCGTGCCAGCGGCATTCCGGTCTAGAAGCAGCGCAGGAGTCAGAGGGGAGACAGCGAGACACTTATCAGCAACTGGAACTCCATCCGATGTGGGCCCTTGCCGAGTGAGCCGAATCCCAAGGTGCGCACAGTTTACCGCAGCCGGAAGGTTCGCCGCACCATGTTCTTGCTGCATAGCCCATGTGCAAATTGTTGCAGCATCTACCGGTAGCTCTCGAGCACTTTCGCAGCGCGATGCAATGCGCTGGCTAGTGCCGCGAGCTGCTGCCGAGTGGTCTCGTTATCGCCCGCATCGATGGCCTCATTGACGCCCGGAATGACGACGGCCGCGTAGCCGGTATATTGCCCGGGAGCGTAGATGGCGTGGTGATACCAGGGCCGGTTGGGCAGACCTTCGGGAATGAGCAAGGCTGTTTCCGCATCGCGCAAGGCGCGGTTCAGTCGCACGGTGTCCGGGGAAGGGGACTTCTCCTTCGGCAGGATTTTGGCGCCGGCTTCCTGGAAGTGCTTGGCCGCTTCTGCGACGGGGCCGAAATCAGGCGCATGCACCCCGAGCTTCGCGTCCGCCTTCTTCTTGGCCGCGTCAATGTAGGCAGTGATCTCTTTGCCGTATTCCTCGTAGTCGAAGGGTAAGACGTCGGCACCAGCCAGGCGCATGGCCTCCAATCCGAAAACGCGAGCCATCTGCTGCTCATAGAGGAAGTCGGGATCGCCGAATTTCTTGAACCAGGCGAAGTCATCGAACGTCGAGTGATATACGCCGTACGATCCCGTGGATCCGATATCGGTGGAAGGAACACCGAGATGCTGCAGGAAGACGGTGTAATCGGAACCGCTGCCGAGGTCGCCGACGGGAACGTCGGGGTGCGCCTGGGCGGCGGGCATGCGGAATGTCATGGTAGAGGTTTCCTGCGGAGTGACCGGTTCGTTGCCGGTTTGGCTCGTCTTGCGCCAGGTGTCGTAGACGGTGCCACCTTGCGGGCTGGGAACGGCCTTCGTGATGTCGCGCAGGAACTGCTTGAGCGAGGGGACCGATGAGGCGCCGAACCTTGGGCCCGAAACTGCGACGTCTACGTTGACGTACGCCACCGCGCGCGCGAGGGCCGCGGCATTCTGCTCCCCCCACTCGGTCGAGCCAATCAGACCTTCCTCTTCCGCGTCCCAACTGGCGAAGATGAGGGTGCGCTTGGGTCTCCAGCCAGAGTGGAGCAATTCGCCGACCCCGGCAACCGATTCCAGCATGGCCGTGGTGCCGCTGTTTGGATCGGCGGCGCCGTACACCCAGGCGTCGCGATGATTGCCGGCGACCACCCATTCATCGGGTAATTCGCTGCCCTGCACTTTGCCGATCACATCCCAGATAGTGCGATAGGCGTAATCCTGCTTGAGGTGAACCTTGACCTTGACCGGGCCGGGACCCACGTGATACGTGAATGGCAAAGCGCCTTGCCATTCGCGGGGAGACTCGGGGCCGCCCAGATGATCGAGGATCGGCCAGGCATCCGCGTATGAAATCGGGGTCGTCGGAATCTTCGGCATCTGCGCCGATTGATCGGGAGGAGTGCGCTTGGCATCTGGGAGCGAAGCGGTAGAGGCAATTCCCGGCGTGGTCGGATCGCCGGCGAACTGGAACATGTATCCGATGGATCCGCGCTGGACGCCCGTGTCAGGCCGCCATGGGCCCTTGGGATATTTGTCACCGCGCTTCCAGCCATCGTCGGCCGGGTCGGAGTAAATGATGACTCCGGCGGCTCCGCGTTCCTGGGCAACGAATGCCTTCACCCCGCGAAAATTCTGACCATAGCGGACGAGCACGATCTTGCCACGCACGTCGATTTTCATCTGGGCCAGCTTCTGGAAGTCTTCGGGAGAGCCGTAGTTTGCGTAGACGACGTCGGCCTCCACGTCGCCAGAGGGAGACATCCCGTTATACGGCGTGACGACCCGCGGGTCGTCCTGGAATGGGTCGCCATCCACGTGTTCGCGGGTGGGACCATGCATGGACACGCCGGCGGGAGCCGTGATGTCGACGCTGATCTCCGAAGGGTAGTTGAACCAGACTTTGTATTCGACGATCTCGGTGGCGAGGCCCGCGTCGCGGAATTTCTGCGCGACGTAGTCGGCGGTGGCTTTGTCTTCGGGAGATCCGGCGATGTGCGGGACTCTTGTCAGCGTACGCAGGTGTTCTTCGGCGCGTTTTGGGTCGGGGACGGCGAGGAAACGAGACTCGAGAGTGCGTTCAGCGGCTGCGTCACGGAAGCCGAAGATCGCGGTGTCGGATTTGGACAAGTCCGCGCGCGAGGATGCAGGGAAGCCAGGGTGACTGAAGATGGAAAGGAATAGAGCGACAGTGAGAAGGTTCACGTACGACGTTTTCATTGGGCTCCGAAGGTAGGTATGCGCAGTGTCGGGAGATGGCTGGGTACGACGCGAGAAGGCTTTCACAGTCGGCGCAGGGCCTCGATCATTTCGGACAGGGGTGGCAAATCCTGTCTGCCGTAAATTTTGCTGAACGCGATGGCGCCGCTGCGGTCGATGACGAAGATGGCGCGTTCGGGAGTGCCGGCGTCGGGGCCTTCGTCGCGAAAGACCCCGTAGGCGTGGCTGACCTCGCCGTGCGGCCAGAAGTCGCTGCACAGCGGAAAATCAAATGGCCCGAGTTCGCGCTCCCACTCTGTCGTGTTCATGATGGAATCGACGCTGACCGCCACAACTTCGGCGTGGGCAGCGATGAACTTGTCCCGCTGCGTCTGATATTCCGAAAGCTGCTGACCGCTCACGGATTCCCAGTTCGAGGGGTAGAAGGCGAGGACGATGTTCTTGTCGGCCAGGGCGTCGTGCAGGCGGAACGGCTTCTTAACGCCGTCCATCAGAGCAGGCAGCTCGAAGTCTGGAGCCAACTCGCCCGCCGACAGGATCGCTTTTCGATGCTCGGAAGTTACGCCTCTCAACGCCCCACCCGCTTCGTGAAGACAGGATCGCGGACCGAATTGCTAAGAATACGCTTTTTTGCGCTGGACGATTCGCCCGGTGAACACAACCGATTTGCGCGGAACGTTCACGGACGAATCTGGCCGCTTCCCACGATTTCGTATTTTGACGATGTCAGTTCGGCCAATGCGAATGGACCCCGGCAATGCAGTTTCTGCGTGCTGATCCCCATCTCTGCGCCAAAGCCGAACTCGGCGCCATCGGTGAAGCGGGTGGACGCGTTCCAGTACACCGCGGCAGAATCCACCGAGCGCAGGAACTTCTGCGCATTCACTTCGCTACCGGTGACGATCGCGTCGGAGTGCTTGGTCGAATAGCGATTAATGTGCGCAATGGCCTCGTCGACGTTGGACACCACGCGAATTGCCATGCACAGACGAAGATATTCTTCGCCCCAGTCTTCTTCTTTGGCGTGCTGTACGATAGCGTGCTTGGACAACCGTTGAGAGACTTCGTCTCCACGCAATTCGACGCCGCAGGAGACCAGTTTCTGCGCAATCCGCGGGATGTAAGCCGGTGCGATGCTCTCGTGGACGAGCAGCTTCTCGGCGGCATTGCAGACCGATGGGCGCTGCGTCTTCGCATTGATCACGATGGCGTCGGCCATGTCGAAGTCGGCGGACTCGTCGACAAAGATGTGACAGTTTCCGGCACCCGTCTCAATTACAGGAACAATCGAGTTTTCAACGACAAAGTTGATGAGCCCTGCCCCACCCCGGGGAACGATTACATCTACCAGGCCGCGCGCTTTGATCAGTTGGTGCACCGAGTCACGCGTGCTCGCGTCGAGCAATTGAATCATGCCTTCGGGCAAGCCGGGTGTGGACGTGGCGATCCCGACGAGGCGCTCGTTGCTCAGCGCCGCTTCTTTCCCTCCGCGCAACACAATGGCGTTGCCCGTTTTGAGCGCGATGGCAAT
The DNA here is from genome assembly GCA_963718505.1 of uncultured Acidobacteriota bacterium. Taxonomy (GTDB): domain Bacteria; phylum Acidobacteriota; class Terriglobia; order Terriglobales; family Acidobacteriaceae; genus Gp1-AA133. The sequence goes on from CAVQZP010000028.1 coordinate 212,212, forward strand.
CGTGTCGATCGTGACATTCGGCCGCGATTCGTAGATGATCCCGATGACCCCAAGCGGTACTCGCACTTTGCGGATTCGCATGCCGTTGGGATGCTGCCACTCGGCCAGGGTTACCCCAATCGGATCGGCAAGGGAAGCGATGTCTCGGACGCCTTTCGCCATTTCCTGGATGCGGTCTTTTGTGAGCAGCAGGCGGTCGCGCATCGCGTCTTCAAGGCCGCTTGCTTGTATGTCGCGTTCATTGGCGGCGAGGATGCTCGACGATTGCGACTCAATCGCGTCCGCCATCGTCAACAACTGGGAATTCTTCTGCGCCGTCGTGAGTTCCGCCACGCGCGGGGCGGCCCCACGAGCCTGTTCCAGGCGCTCGCGCGTGCTCACCGGCTTGTTGACCGTCGTAGCCACGCTAGTGTGCCTTCTTTCGCGGAGGAAAGTAGGTTCCGATTTTTCGTTCGAGCGCGCCTTCGATCGCCCGCGGATGCCCTCCATTGACGATGGCCACGTGCACGCCTGCTTCGCTCGCCGACTTGGCGGCGCGCAGCTTGGAACGCATGCCACCCGTTCCCAGCTTGCTCTTGCCGTTGCAGAGGTCTTCCATCTCGGGAGTCAGTTTTTCCACGGTACGCAGCAAGCGCGATCCTTTGCGTCCATTGGGAACATAAAACCCGTCCACGTCTGTGAGCAAGATTAACCAGTCGGCCTGCACGGCAGTCGCGAGCAGGGCGCTCAATTCGTCATTGTCTCCAAAAGCGCCCACGAGTTCGCGGACCGAAACGCTGTCGTTTTCATTGACGATCGGCACGACGCCCAGCTTCACCAGTTCGTGCAGGGCATTCTGCAGGTTCTTGTAGCGGACGGGTGACGTGAAGTCGTCGCTGGAGAGCAGCAACTGTGCCACGACCTTCTTCCCAAAAAACAGCTGCTCATACGTGTGCATCAGCAGGCTCTGTCCGACGGCCGCGCAGGCCTGCATCAGCGGGACACTGGATGGCCGGTCAGAAAGCTGCAGATTCGACATGCCCGACGCAATCGCTCCCGAGCTCACGATCAGGTACTCGTGCTGCGTCAGATCGAGTTGATCCACCAACGCACGCATGCGCACATTGTCAATGCGCCCTCCGGGCGCGATGAGGCTGGTGCCGACTTTGATGACGAGGCGCATTCGTTGGTTTGTGGAAGGACGGCGTGACGCCGTCGTGCCGGCACTTAAGCCGACTTTCTAGTTTAGCAAGGCGGGCTTCCGGGGCAGTCACTTGGCTTCGGATAAACTGTCAGTATGGTGATTGCTGATCCCACCTTGCGCTTTTCCTCCCGCGTCGAGAACTACATTCGCTATCGTCCTGGCTATCCGTCGCAAGTGCTCGAAACGCTGCGCGCCGAGTGTGGGCTGACGTCTGCTTCCGTCGTGGCTGACATTGCCTGCGGCACGGGCATCTTTGCGAAGACGCTGCTCGAGAATGGCAATGCGGTTTTTGGAGTTGAACCCAATCGCGAGATGCGGGAAGCCGCGGAGCGCCTGCTCGCCGGGTATCCCAGGTTTACGAGCATCGCCGGCACGGCCGAATCTTCCAATCTGCCCGATCACAGTGTCGACTTCGCTACCGCGGCGCAGGCGGCTCACTGGTTTGACCTGCCCAAAGCGCGCAAGGAATTTATGCGGATCCTGAAGCCGGGCGGGTGGGCTGTCCTCCTCTGGAATGAGCGCTCCACCAACACCACTCCTTTCTTGCGCGCGTATGAAGAGCTGCTGCTCGCCTACGGGACCGATTACGAGCAGGTGCGGCACGAGCACACGACCGACAAGATTGGCGACTTCTTCCTGTCCTCGCCGTTTCAATCGCGCGAATTCGACATGCGGCAGGAATTCAATTACGCGAATCTGGAAGGGCGTCTGTTGTCTTCGTCCTACGCGCCAATGCAAGGACATCCCAAGTACGAGCCGATGCTCGAGGAACTATGCCGCGTCTTTGATCAGTTCAAGGAGAACGGGCACGTTGGCATGGACTACCGAACGAAAATGTTTTATGGGCAGCTGGGATAACGCGCGGAGAGCCACCTTTGCCAGACGACAAAATCTTTCACATGACTCCCGAGGAGTTCCGGCGCCACGGCCACGCCGTGATTGATTGGATCTCCGACTATTACAGCAGAATTGAGTCCTATCCCGTCCTGTCGCAGGCAAAGCCGGGACAGATACGAGCATCCCTTCCCCCCACGGCGCCAGCGAAAGGAGAGCCTTTCGAAGCCATCCTCGCCGACGTGGAGAGGCTAATCCTTCCCGGTATCACCCACTGGCAGTCGCCAAATTTCTTTGCTTACTTTCCCTGCAATGCGTCAGGCACTGCGATCCTTGGAGATTTGCTTTCTTCCGGACTTGGCGTGCAAGGAATGCTCTGGGCGACAAGCCCCGCCTGCACCGAACTCGAAACTCACGTTCTGGACTGGCTTGTGCCCGTGCTCGGATTGCCTGAGAAATTCCTCTCGACGAGTACTGGTGGCGGCGTGATTCAAGACACGGCATCCAGCGCCTCTCTGTGCGCTTTGCTGGCGGGGCGAGAACGCGCCACGGGCTACGCAAGCAATCAGAAAGGATGTGACGGTAAGCTCGTCGCCTACTGTTCCACGCAGACGCATTCCTCGGTCGAGAAAGCCGCGAAGATCGCAGGTCTCGGAGCCGCGCACTTGCGTGCGATTGCCGTAGACGACAAATTCGCCATGCGGGCCGACGACCTCGCCCAACAGGTGGTGCAGGACAAAGCTAACGGCCTCGTGCCTTGTTTCGTGTGCGCAACGGTCGGTACGACCTCCTCGAACGCCATCGATCCCGTTCCGGACATTGGGCGCATCTGCCGCGAACACGGCATCTGGCTACATGTTGACGCCGCCATGTCCGGGACGGCTACGCTTTGTCCCGAATTCCGCCATATTCATCGCGGGGTCGAATTCGCCGACAGCTACTGCTTCAATCCACACAAGTGGATGTTCACCAACTTCGATTGTGATGTCTTCTACGTAGCCGACCGCAAGGCGCTCATCCAGACATTGAGCGTGCTTCCTGAATACCTGCGCAATCAGGCAACGGAGTCTGGCGCGGTCATCGACTATCGCGATTGGCAAATCCCGCTTGGCCGCCGCTTTCGAGCGCTAAAGTTGTGGTTCGTAATGCGTCACTATGGCGTCGAAGGCCTCCAGCATCATGTGCGCCAGCACATCGCACTCGCACAAGAATTCGCAAATTGGGTGCGTGCCGACGGCAGGTTCGAATTAGCGGCGCCAGCCCCTCTGAATCTGATTTGTTTCCGCCTAAAGGCCGGAGATGCCGCGAATCAGTCGCTGATGGACCGCCTGAACCGCTCTGGGGATCTGTATCTCACTCACACCAAGTTGAATGGCAAATTCACACTGCGAATGAGTGTGGGCGGGACGAACACGCAGCGCGGGCATGTGGAGCGGGCCTGGAAAAGGATTCAGGAGGAGGCCAGCAGAGCCGCGTAGGTGCGGTGCACGCTGAAAGCGGCTTCTCCACGCAGGTCCGGGAACACTATTTCAAGTACCGCTCCGCGAATTTCAAAAAACTCGGCCAGTTCGGCGCGGGAGTATGTCCTCCGTTGTGCTGCCGGAAACCAAGGCCCCCATCGAGCAAGGCAGTCTCGATCGGAGGGAACTTGGTGGTCCCCAGATCCTTCTTTCCGAGCAGTCGATAAACCGGGCCAGCCGCGACTTCTGCTAGAAACATCCCCTTGGCATCCACCCATCCATCGCCATCTGTCGCCCCAGCCCCGATGAAGACTGGGCGCGGCGAGCACAGGGCAATCAGGTCGTGCGCGTCGACGGGCAAATCCTCCTCGGTCTGTGGTCCTGCGTAGTTCAGGAAATTGCCCGCCATCCAGTGGTACTCGCCGGTTCCGGCGATGTTTCCGATCTGCTCGCCGAAATTGCGCCGGTAGAGCTTGGCGCCCGCTTCGCCGGAAGAGCTGATATACCCAATCGCAAAGCGCGGATCGTAAGCCATCGCAACCAGGGAAGCCTTTCCGTAGCGCGAGTGGCCTTCAATTCCGACTTGTTTTGCGTCAACCGATTTGTCGGTCTCGAAATAATCAAGCGCACGGCTGGCTCCCCAGGCCCAGGCGCGCAGCGTGCCCCAGTCATCCAATCTGCGAGGCTGGCCCTTGTTCACCAGCCCGATGATCCCTGTGGTCAGTCCGGCGCCGTTGTCGTCCTGAACCGTGGTCGGAAAATAGATGGCGTATCCCCACCCCTTGGCTAGCACCTGCTGCTGCCACGTCGGACCCTTGCTCGCCACGAGGTCGGGGAATCGTTTGGCCAGAGTCGCGAGGGCTTCCGGAGTAAGCCCAAGCTCGATGATCACGGGGACCGGGGCGGTTGCATCCGCTGGGACGGTCAGCTTCAACTCAATGTTCACGGTGATCGCCGGATAGGACGAATTGTCGACGTGTCCGACGATTCGTTTGGTGACGGCCGGTATTCCAGCGACGTCTTCTTTCGTCGCGTCCACCACTTCCCAGTTCACCTTCGGCGTGTTGCGCGGCACACGACCGTAAATCTCACGATCAAAATCCTCCATGATTTCTGGACGTCGTTTTGTCCACCAGAGCTCTGCTGTCGTGACTTTGCTTCCGTTCTTGAAGGTCAGCACAGCAGGAAGCTTCGAAGACGGACCAGCTTTGGATTCGTCGTAATTGGCGGCATCGGGCGATTTGGGATCGTTGTCCGCGCCTCGTCGGAGCGTGCTGATGTGGAGCAATTTCATCGTGCGCGCATGGTCTTCTTCCGCTGTCAGATGAACCGGAGCAACCGACTTCGCCGTTTGCGCAAGCAATGAGCCACGAATCATCGTGCCGACCACAATCACAAGGAACAACGGTTTCGGCAGCATTTCCACCAGACGCGACGCTTTCAAGATGTCCTCCTGACTTGATTCGACACAAGTCGGCCCACGAAATGATAAGCGGTGAACTCGATGCCTGATTTAGAGACTGTGGAAAAGAGGGGAGCTGCAAAATTACCCTTCGCGGCAATGCACTGCTGTTATGGGAGCTAGCCAGGTAGCAGCTGGGATTGATGACTGAGGGTGACGCCTGAGGAGCGCGTTCTTAGTCCGCCGGCATCGTCGCGGCCTGCACCAGCGCTCGCGCGGCACGCGCATTGGCCAAGGGCTGACCCATCTCAACCCACTTCCTCAACATCGGCAGGGCTTCGCGGGTCGCCGCCTCACCGGCCTTGATCAGAGCGCCTGTATGGACGAACGCATCGTACTCAAAGCCATTAACATCCGGCTCGACGATCAAGTCGGCGGCTTCTCTCCAGTGACTCGAACTCATGTCCTGCGCGATCGCGAAGCATTGGCCGATCACGTCGAACAGATGCCGCGGCGCGTTGCCGTTGGACCATCTCCCCTTGAGGTGAACCGCGACCACGCGCTTCGCGCCCATGTCGAGCAGGGGCCGGGTTGGCACAGCATGAGCCAACATTCCATCGACTAGCCAGCGCCCGCGGAGGTTCACCGGCAAAAACATTCCCGGATATGCGCAGCTCGCGCGGACCGGATCGACCAGCGGGCCAGAGTGGAAGACCACACCTTCGCCCGTGCTCAGATCGGTCGCCGTCACCGCCAGAGGAATGCGCAACTCCTCGAATGACTTCACTTTCAGAATGCTGTTCAGGAAGCCGATCATGCGCTGGTTGGTCGCGAAGCCGTGCCGCGAAAGCGTCCAGCGGGCGAAAGTTTTGAAGCGGACGCGGCGCGCGACCTCTTCCAGTTCCGGGATCGACACACCGCTGCAATAGGCAGCCCCGATCAGAGCGCCGACGCTCGTTCCTGCTACATAGCTGATAGGGATCTTTTCTTCTTCGAGAACTTTGAGGACGCCGATGTGCGCGATGCCGCGAGCAAAGCCGCCACCCAGCGCGATTCCGATGCCCGGCGGAGTAGACGCTCCTTCTGAGACCGCCGAGAGCCGCGTGAGCTCTCTTCCAAAAGCCTGGACGGACCGGATAATCCCCTTGAATGTCTTCACCCGGAACCCCACATCCCGGTTGCCCGCGAACTCGTGCTGCAACCTTCCCGCTTACGACCCAACCGTCACAACTTCGACAAAGTCACGCTCTTAACCGCTACATCCTCAACTACCACGTAAGATGCCATTCTGCGCGAAAAGGTGGCAGACCACTTTGGTGCTATCTTTCGTAACCTAACCAACTCTGGACGGTCACTCTGAATAGTGCGCCCAGCGCCGCTTTCGTGACGAACCGCTTTATTCCTGTTAACTTGTGCCGATGATTCGCGAGTTCTCGGCGGGTGGGGTGGTCCTTCGGCGCATGTCGGGCGCTTGGCATATCGCCGTCATCGAGCCCCAAAAAGAGGCCTCGGAGACGGTTCGGCAGGAGGACGCCGAGGAATCGACCCCCACCAAACGCGCCCGAGTCGTTGGCAAGACCGTACTGGCCCTTCCTAAGGGCCTCATTGATGCCGGGGAAAAGCCCGAAGAAACCGCCGTCCGCGAAGTGCGGGAGGAAACCGGCGTGACGGCCACCCTGATCCGCAAGCTGGGCGATAGTAAATATGTCTATGTCCGCTCGTGGGGAGATAAGCAGCGGGTGTTTAAGGTGGTCAGCTTTTACCTGCTCCGTTATCAGTCTGGCCGCATTGACGATGTAAGTCCCGAAATGCGGGTGGAGGTGCGGCGCGCCATGTGGCTTCCGCTCGAGGAGGCCACCACAAAGCTCGCCTACGGCGGAGAACGCCAGGTCGCGCGCAAAGCACAGGAATATCTCGAATCTCATCCGGAGGTCTGACCGCAAGATGCCGCTTACGCCACATGTCGAATCTCACTTCACCGCCGGTCTGTTTGTTCGTGATGTCGTTATCGGCATGGCCGATGGTCTCACCGTTCCATTCGCGCTCGCTGCCGGGCTCTCCGGCGCAGTCAGTTCCACACGCCTCATTGTGATCGGCGGACTCGCCGAAATTGCCGCTGGATCCATCGCCATGGGCTTAGGGGGCTATCTCGCCGCCAAAGGCGATGCCGAACACTACGCGCACGAGAAGCTACGCGAGGAGCGGGAGATTATCGAGATTCCGCAGGCCGAGAAGGAGGAAGTGAAAGAGCTGTTCGAGCAGTACGGGCTCACGACTGCCGAGGCAACGCCAGTGGTGGACGCCCTCAGCAAGCGTCCGAAGGAGTGGGTGGACTTCATGATGCGCTTCGAGTTGGGACTGGAAGAACCGGACCCGAAGCGTGCCGTCAACAGCGCTTCCACCATCGCGCTCTCCTACGTTGCGGGAGGATTTATTCCATTAGCCCCCTACATGATCCTGTCGAACGCCTGGCATGGGCTGCTCTGGTCGGCGGCAGTGACACTGGCGGCGCTGGGCATCTTCGGCTATCTGAAAGCCAACTTCACCGGTACGGCGCGACTACGGGGCGCGTCACAAACAATGGTGATCGGTGGACTTGCGGCGGGAACCGCTTTTGTGATCGCAAAACTCATCTCATGATTTGTAGAAAAACGATTTTTCTTGACATTGGTGTCGGTGGGGGTCTAGGCTGGGTACAACTTAATAGGGCGCGTACCGATGCCATCCTCACCCCACATCTAATTCGGTACGCGCCCGTCGTGTTTTTGGGCAAGACTTGCAGGGTTTTTGATTGTGAGGATGGAGGGACAGGCGTCCCCGCCCGTTGGGTGCGCGACTGACTCGCTGCTGAACGCGCCAACAGGTGACCCTGACAGCACTCTCCTACTTCAGTGTGACGAGCTTTTCCACCAGTTCCGAGTAATCCTTCTTCTCCAGGCCATGGACCTGCTTGTTGTACTCGTCGACCTTCGATGAATAGTTCATCGAGCAGAACTTCGGTCCGCACATGGAGCAGAAGGCGGCTTCCTTGTAGTAGTCGTCGGGCAGGGTTTCGTCGTGCATCGAGCGGGCGGTCTCGGGGTCGAGCGAGAGCGCAAACTGCTTTTCCCAATCGAACTTGTAACGGGCGTAGCTCAGAGCGTCGTCGCGGTCCTGGGCGCCCGGGCGGTGACGCGCGATATCGGCTGCGTGTGCCGCGATCTTGTAGGCGATGATCCCGTCTTTCACGTCTTTTTCGTTCGGCAGGCCCAAGTGCTCCTTGGGCGTGACGTAGCACAGCATTGCGGCTCCGTGCCAGCCAATCATCGCCGCACCGATCGCCGAGGTGATGTGGTCGTAGCCGGGCGCGATGTCCGTGACCAGCGGGCCGAGCGTATAGAACGGCGCCTCGTAGCAAAGTTCGATTTCTTTGTCGACCTGCTCTTTAATCTTGTCGAGCGGAATGTGGCCGGGGCCTTCGATCATGACTTGGACGTCGTGCTTCCAGGCGATCTTGGTCAATTCACCCAGTGTCTCCAGTTCGGCGAACTGCGCTTTGTCGCTGGCATCGGCGATGCATCCGGGCCGCAGCCCGTCACCCAGCGAGAAGCTGACGTCGTATTTCTTGAAGATCTTGCAGATCTCCTCAAAGCTTTCGTACAAGAAGTTCTGTTTGTGATGGTGTGCCATCCACTGGGCCAGAATCGCACCGCCGCGGCTCACGATTCCCGTGATGCGCTTTGAAACCAGCGGCAGGTATTGGATCAGCACGCCCGCGTGGATGGTCATGTAGTCGACGCCTTGCGCGGCCTGTTCTTCGATTACTTCAAGCATGATGCTCGCGTTTAGGTCCTCTACCCGCTTCACGCGCGAGATCGCTTCATAGATGGGCACAGTTCCGATCGGCACCGGCGAGTGGCGGAGGATAGCTTCGCGGATGTCGTGGATATCGCCGCCAGTGGAGAGATCCATCACCGTGTCGGCGCCGTAGTGGACGGCAGTATGGAGCTTCTTCAATTCTTCATCGACATTAGAGGTGACCGCCGAGTTGCCGATATTGGCGTTGATCTTGCAAAGCGACGCCACTCCGATGCACATCGGCTCGAGTTCCGGATGATTGATGTTGGCCGGGATGATTAGGCGGCCGCGGGCGACCTCGTCGCACAGCAGCTGCGGCGTGAGTTTTTCGCGCTCGGCTACGTAGACCATCTCCTCCGTGATCTGACCGTGGCGGGCGTAGTGCATCTGCGAGAAGTTGTCGTCCCGATTCTGCGCTTTGCGCCTGGCCAGCCATTCGGCGCGCGGCTTGGACACTGCGCCGTTCCTGGTGTTGCCGTTGGAGCCACTTGCTGGCGTGCCGTTCGTGGGAGTCATGGCCTTACAGAACCTCACTGGGAATTTGGTAGACCTCGATTATACGCGTCGGGGCTGCTCCCCATCCGAGCGGGTCAAGCTGCCCGTCTCACCGAATGGCGGTTTGGCCGTCCAATGCTTTTTGGACCTACAATCCGCTTTCGCACCCCCGAGGTCATCATGTCCATTCTGAGAGTAGTGTTGGCCGGCGTTGCTCTGTCGGCTGTGCTCACTTCCGCCCAGACCGCTGAGAATACGAACTCTTCCAAGAAGCCGGCGCCCGGTTTCAGCATCGACGCGATCGACAAGTCCGTCGACCCGTGCGTTGACTTCTACCAGTACGCCTGCGGTAATTGGCTGAAAAATACGGAAATTCCCGCAGATCAGCCGGAGTGGGTGAGCTTCATCGAACTGGATGACCGGAACAAGGACGTCTTGCGCGAGATCCTCGAGAAAGCTTCCGTCGAGAGCACAAATCGCACCTCCATCGAGCAGAAGATCGGCGATTTCTACGGCGCCTGCATGGACGAGAAAGCTGCCGACACCAAAGGCATCGAGCCGTTGAAGCCGGAACTCGACAAGATCGCCGTCGTGAAAGACAAGGCGACGCTGATCGACGTCATCGCGCACGGCCACATGATCGGAGCCGGAGCGCTGTTCAATTTCTATTCGAACTCTGATTTGCACAACCGAAAAAGACATGGAGAACGACAAGAAACAAAAGGACTACAACTATTCCGAGCGTGTTGAAGAGAACAAACTCGACGGTAAAGGTGCGACGAAATCCACCGAAGTCCGTGTCTACGACGTGCTCGAGATCTACGGCGAGGAGGCGCACCGATTGGTTTCCAAAGACGGCAAGCCGCTCTCCGAAAAAGATGCTGCCAAGGAAGACGAGAAGATCCAGAAGATCATCGACAAGCGGAAGAACGAGTCGGACTCCGAGCGCGGAAAACGGCTGAAGAAGGAAGAGAAAGATCGCGAGCACGACCGCGAATTCGTCCGCGAGGTGGCCGACGCCTACAACTTCACTTACGTTGGCACCGAGAATCTTCAGGACCGCGAAGCTTATGTCATTGATGCCGAACCTCGTGCGGGCTTCGAGCCACATACGCGCGAAGGCAAAATCCTGCCCAAATTCCGCTTCCGGCTATGGCTTGATCGCGCCGAAGATCAGTGGGTGAAACTCGATGCCACTTGCATCGACACGGTGTCGTTCGGACTATTCATCGCGCGTATCCACCAGGGCTCGCGCATCCTGGTCGAAACCACTCGAGTGAACGACGAAGTCTGGCTGCCTCAACACATTGCCGTCCATTTCGACGCCAAGCTGGCGCTGCTGAAAAACATCGACATGAACCTCGATCTCACCTATAAGGACTACAAGAAATTCCAGTCGCAGTCCCGCATCGTAGGCATGGAAGAAGTTAAGGACCAACACTGACCTGTCGGTTTTGTATCTGAACAATGTGAGCACTGGATTCCCATCCAGATCGTCTGAGGAGGTCATGGCATGACGCGCCTCCGACAATGGCTTTTCGACGCGAGTGCGCCACGTTCCCTGATCTTGATTCGGCTGCTCGTCGGTTGCGTCTTCTTCTCCGAAGGCGTGCAGAAGTTCCTCTTCCCCGTGGCTTTAGGCGTCGGACGCTTTCAGAAAATCGGCATTCCGGATCCTCAGTTCTTCGCGCCGTTTGTGGGCGTAGTTGAGATCGTCTGCGGGGCGCTCGTGATCGTTGGCCTTGTCACGCGTCTCGCTTCCATTCCCCTGCTGATGAATATCTCGGTTGCCATCGCGGCTACAAAGATTCCGATGCTTGCCAAATCTGGACTCTGGGCGACACTTCACGAAGCGCGAACTGACTTCTGCATGTTTCTTGGATCGACCTTTCTCATTCTGTGGGGAAGCGGCAGTCTTTCTCTGGATCGGATGTTGGACAGTTCCGAAGCCAGCGCCGGCACTTCCTTCGACGCCCGATCCTGAAGGCGAGGACCTCCGTCACTCCACGGACATACAGATTGCAATGTGTTCTTTTTTCCCCTCTGTTTTTCATACCCTCTGTGGTGAAGGGTTCTCGTTTTGTCCCGTCCGCACAACTTTCTTTTTGGATTGCAGTGTTCGCGCCTTGAAGATGTCCCCGCTCAATCACTTGTTGCGATTCGTTGTTCGTGTCACGCTGAAAGCGAGCATTTGCAATCACTTCCAAAGTTTTCCCGGAGCAACTCATGGATGCATCGGCGGTTGCGTTGCTGATCGTCGGCGGAATCATCGCCCTGCTGGTTCTGTTCACCGTGCTCGGAAGCTTCTTCACCATCCAGACGCAGCAAGCCGCGGTGATTCAGCGCTTTGGCAAATTTCTGCGGGTCGCGACCGCTGGGCTGAACTTCAAAGCGCCCTGGATCGACAACATCGTCGCCCTCGTCGATCTGCGCATCCAGCAGTTTTCCGCCATCATCGAGACAAAGACAAAAGACAATGTCTTTGTGAAGATTCCGGTCAACGTCCAGTACTTCATCATTCCTGAAAGCGTAGAAAACGCGTTCTATAAGCTCTCGAATCCGAAAGCGCAGATTGAGTCGTACGTCTACAACGTCATCCTCGGCCACGTGCCCGGCATGATCCTCGATGACGTGTTTCTGCAGCAAGCCGAGATCGCCGTCGACGTGAAAACGCAACTCGAAGCTTCGATGCAGCCATTCGGCTACGGCATTTCCAAGGTGCTGATCACCGATGTCATTCCAGACGATCGCGTAAAGGCTTCCATGAACAGCATCAACGCGGCGCTCCGCGATCAGGAAGCCGCGAAGGCACAAGGCGAAGCCAAGCGCATCCTGATGGTGGCCCAGGCCGAAGCCGAGAAGCAGGCAAAGATTCTGCAAGGCGAAGGCATCGCCGGCGAGCGCGAGGCGGTGGCAAAGGGTCTGGAGAAGTCGATTTTGGAGATTAAAGGCGCCGTTCCCGGAGTCACCGAGACCGACGTGCTTGCCATCCTTGCCCTGACTCAGCACTACGACACGTTGAAGGCAATCGGCGCCTCCGACCACAGCAACACAATTCTCGTTCCGCACACACCCGACGCCGTCGGTGCATTAATGGCGCAGCTGCGCAATACCTTTGCTATCAGCAGCGTGATGGGACAGTCGGCGACCTTGCCGCCCATAAAGTAAAGCGAGTTTCGAGTTTCGGGTTTCAAGTTTCGAGATGGAAGCTTCGAACTACCAGGTTAGAGCTTCGAACACTTAGCGCTGAGCTTGGAGTTCCGATCTTCGAGTTCTTCGCGGTACTCGGTACTCGCAACGCCCGACTGCCTTTCTTTGCGTTCTGTTTGCGGTTACGAGCCTTGTCACAAGGTTCACGACTGGGCACCCGCGACGGTCTCTTTCTCTGCGGTCAAAAGCTGTCCTCAGGCACCTGCATCGCGGTCAGAAACTTCGTGTCGTCGCGTTATAATAGAAAGATTCTCTATCGCCGAAATCCCGATCTGTAGAGACGGGGCTCGGCCGCATCTCTACCGAAGTCTTAATCAGCCAAGGACCAAGGACCGACGACCGACGACTGCTCTATGGATTTCAAACTCGTCAGCGACTACAAGCCGCAGGGAGACCAGGGAGCCGCCATCAAGGCGCTCTCGCGCGGTCTGCTTGATCGCGAGCAACACCAGGTTCTACTCGGAGTTACGGGCTCGGGCAAGACCTTTACGATGGCTAAGGTGATCGAGGCGGTCAACCGCCCGTCGATCGTCATGGCGCACAACAAAACGCTGGCCGCCCAGCTTTATCACGAGTTCAAGGCCTTTTTCCCTCACAACGCGGTCGAGTATTTCGTTTCCTACTACGACTACTACCAACCCGAAGCTTATGTGCCGGCGGCAGATCTCTACATCGAAAAAGAAGCGACCATCAACGACGAACTCGACAAGCTGCGCCTGTCGGCTACGAAATCTCTGTTCGAGCGCCGGGACGTGCTGATCGTTGCTTCTGTCAGTTGCATCTACGGCCTGGGTTCGCCCGAAGCGTATTACGGCATGCTGCTCTTCCTCGAGAAGGGCCAGAAGATTAAGCGCCAGGACATTACCCGCAAGCTGGTCGAGATCCTTTATGAGCGCACGGACGGCGACTTCCGCCGTGGCACCTTCCGGGTGCGCGGCGATGTGATTGAAGTCTTTCCGACCTACGACGACATGGCGTATCGCATCGAAATGTGGGGCGACGAGGTTTCCGCCCTCTCGCAGATCGATCCCCTGTTCGGAACCGTCAAGCAGCGCTATGTGCGCCTGCCTATTTATCCCAAGACGCACTACGTGATGAAGGAAGAGACCAAAGCCTCGGCGGTTCAGTCGATTAAAGAAGAACTGGCGTGGTGGGAAGGTGAACTGCAAAAGCAGGGACGCCTGGTGGAGGCGCAGCGCATTCATCAGCGCACCATGTTCGATCTGGAAATGATCAAGTCGATGGGCTACTGCCACGGCATCGAGAACTACTCGCGCCACTTCACTGGACGCTTGCCGGGCGAGCCACCGCCGACCTTGCTTGATTATTTCCCGCGTGATTTCCTGATGTTCATCGACGAGTCGCATCAAACCGTTCCTCAGTTGCGCGGCATGTATGCGGGCGATCGCTCGCGGAAAGAGATTCTCGTCGAGTATGGTTTCCGCATGCCTTCGGCGCTCGACAACCGTCCGCTGACGTTTGAAGAGTTCGAGCACCGGATGAACCAGCTGATTTACGTTTCGGCAACGCCCGGGCCGTATGAGCTGACGAAATCGGCTGGAGTCGTGGTCGAGCAGATCATCCGCCCGACCGGCTTGATCGATCCGCCCGTGGAGGTGCGGCCGGTAAAAGGGCAGATCGACGACCTGTTGCACGAGATTCGCGATCGCGTGGCGCGACACGAGCGCGTGCTGGTCACGACGCTCACCAAGCGCATGGCCGAGGATCTGGCTGAGTACTACAGCGAAGTCGGCGTGAAGTGCCGCTACATGCACTCGGAGATCGAGACGCTCGAGCGCGTAAAGATCCTGCGCGACCTGCGCAAGGGCGAATTCGATGTGCTGATCGGCATCAACCTGCTGCGCGAGGGATTGGATCTACCTGAGGTGTCGCTGGTCGCGATTCTTGACGCCGACAAGGAAGGGTTCCTGCGATCGACCGGATCGCTGATTCAGACGATCGGCCGATGCGCGCGTAATCTGAGCGGACGGGCTGTGTTGTATGCGGATCGCGAAACCGATTCGATGAAGCGGGCGATTGACGAGACCAATCGCCGCCGAGCGATTCAAACCGCGTACAACGAAGAACATGGCATCACGCCGGAATCGATTGTCCGGCCGGTCGAGATGTCGCTGGCATCGATCGTCGCGGCCGACTATACCGATCTGACTTCGGTGGAAGAGAGCGGCATTCCCGATTTCAAGTCACAGGAAGAACTCGACAGCTTCATCGCGAATCTGGAGAACGACATGCGCGAGGCAGCCAAGAAGTTCGAGTTCGAGAAAGCTGCCAAGCTGCGCGATACGATCAAAGAACTGCGGACGAAGGAGTTTCTGTTCGCGTAGAGTTGCGAGCGCCGAGTCCCGAGTCGCGAGTGCCGAGAAAAAAGCTCTTAACCGCAAAGATCGCAAAGCAGAGCCGCAAAAGGCGCAAAGAAAACCTAGGTCTGGCTGTTTTGACCTGAACTCGCTTCACTTGGTGCTACCTCACCAGCTCGAAGCTCGTAGCTCGTCACGCACGAAGGCTAATGAGGCTCGCGGCTAGTAGTTTTGCGTTAGCTCCAGGATAATACCCTGTTTAAATACGATATGGGCCTTCGGAAAAACCGGGATGCCCCCAAACCATTACCTGGGGTCCGATTCGCGCTCTGCGGGGCTGCAAACGCGATTAATAGGCATTGTACAGGATTTCGTCTCCGGCACTTTCCAATCACTTACAAGCGCCAACCAATTATCAATAACTTAGCTCGAAGTGAATCAGGTTGAGACGGGCAGATGTGCCGTCGCGAATCCCGCGTAATCGTTAGCGCTCGAGCGAATCGCTTGAGTGTCGCCGGTCCGAGCCTTCCACCAGTCAATG
This sequence comes from uncultured Acidobacteriota bacterium, assembly GCA_963718505.1. GTDB lineage: Bacteria > Acidobacteriota > Terriglobia > Terriglobales > Acidobacteriaceae > Gp1-AA133. The sequence continues at coordinate 227,492 of CAVQZP010000028.1, forward strand.
GGTGCAATAGCGATGTTTTAACAGTAATCCTTCAAGACGTCGCCAAGCCGTTGACATTCATTGACTTGCCCTTTTCCCATACGTAGGATTCTGCTCCAGTGATCGGGCAAACCATCTCGCACTACCGCATCATCGAGAAGATTGGTGGTGGCGGGATGGGCGTTGTCTACCGGGCTGAGGATGTGAAGCTCAGTCGCCAAGTCGCCATGAAGTTTCTTCCCGACGAACTCGCCGATGACGCACAGGCACTCAGCCGTTTCCAGCGGGAGGCTAAGGCGGCATCCTCGCTGAACCATCCCAACATCTGCACGATCTACGAAATCGATGAATCCGGTGGACGAACGTTCATCGCCATGGAGCTGCTCGATGGACAGACGCTCAAGCACCGGATCGCTGGCAAACCGCTGGAGATCGAAACGGTGGTTGAACTAGGCATTCAGATTGCCGATGCGCTGGACACGGCACACGCGAAGGGCATCATCCACCGGGACATCAAGCCCGCGAACATCTTCGTCACGAACAGAGGCCAGGCGAAGATTCTCGATTTCGGGCTCGCCAAGGTCTCGCTCAAATCGGAGAGCGTTGCCATGAGCGCCCCAACCATCGGATCGGAGGAGAACCTTACCAGTCCTGGTTCGACGCTGGGCACGGTGGCCTATATGTCTCCCGAACAGGTCAAGGGCAAGGAGCTTGATGCTCGCACTGATCTGTTCTCGTTCGGCGCGTTGCTGTACGAAATGGCGACAGGTACACTCCCGTTTCGTGGCGATACGTCGGGAGTGATATTTGACTCGATTCTGAACCGCGCTCCGGTTCCTCCAATCCGACTCAATCCCGATCTCCCGGTCGAACTTGAACGGATTGTTGCGAAGTGTCTGGAGAAAGATCGGAGTCTGCGCTACCAGCATGCCTCCGAGATTCGTACCGACCTGCAACGGTTGAAGAGGGACACGGAGAGCGGGAAGTCCGCCCCCGCTCGTGCTGCCACCCCGCGCTGGTCACGTCGGGCCGTTGTGATTGGCGCCCTAGCGTTATCAGTCATCGCACTCGTTGCAGTGGGTATGTTCTATTTTGGCAGCAGCACTCACACCCACATCAACTCGGTCGCTGTACTACCTTTCGCCAACGCCAACGGTGATCCAAACACGGAATACCTGAGCGACGGAATCACCGAGGGCATCATTGACCGCCTCTCCGGGCTTCCGAATGTCAAAGTGATTTCCCGCGCGTCGGCCTTCCGTTACAAGAAGCGCGAGATCGAGCCGCAGAAGGTGGGACGGGAGCTTGGAGTAGAGGCGTTGGTCACGGGAAGAGTCGTGCAGCGAGGCGACGATCTCTCCGTGACCGCGGAACTTGTAGACGCACGCGAGGATAAACAGCTTTGGGGCGAGCAGTACAGCCGGAAGGTTGCTGACGCGGCGTCTGTTCAGCAGGAAATAGCAACCGCCATCTCTGGAAATCTGCGGCTTCGGTTAACCAGCGAAGATAAGACTCGCTTGGCGAAGTCATCCGCGACAAATCCTGAGGCGTATCAACTCTACCTGAAGGGCCGTTATCTCGCGAACCAAACGAGCGCCGAAGAACTCAAGAAGAGCGTAGAGTATTTTCAGCAGGCGATCGCCAAAGACCCCGGCTACGCGATGGCGTATGTCGGTCTGGCGGATTCCTACAATTTCCTCGGTGGCGGATTAAACTACCTCCGACCCAGCGAGACTTTACCGAAAGCGAAAGCAGCGGCACAGGAGGCTCTGGCCCTGGATGACACGCTAGGCGAGGCTCACGCTGCCCTGGCCTATGCTGAGTGGTTTTACGACTGGGACTGGCCAAGGGCAGAGCGGGAATTCAGGCGAGCCATCGAGCTCAACCCCAACAGTGCGATCTCCCATCACCGGTATTCTGAATGCCTCCTCACAAGACGTCGATTTGACGAAGCTATCTATGAGCTAAATCGATCGCAAGAGCTTGACCCTGTCTCAACTCAGGGATTTGGTGGTCTGGGGCACGCCTATTTGATCATGCGCCGATACGACGAGTCGATTTCTTACTTCCAGAAAGCCCTCGATCTATATCCTAACGCGGCATTTATTCGCGCTCAGTTAGCTTGGTCATACGCGGCCAAGGCTATGTACCCGCAAGCTCTTGCCGAGTACGACAAAATCGCTGAGTCCGACAAGAGTGTCGCAACGGAGAACCAGTTGGTCGCCGACGGCCTCGGCTGGGTTTACGCCGTCTCGGGCAGACGGGCGGATGCGCTGAAGATTGCCAAAGGATTCGGCGATCTGTCCGCGCATGCTTATGTCGATTTTTACCAGCTTGCGACGATTTATGCGGGTCTGGGTGAGAAAGACGAGGCCTTCCAACTGCTGGAAAAAGGTTACGAGGAGCGTTCAGCGGGCATGGCCTATCTCGCAGTAGACCCGTTCTGGGATGGGCTGCGTTCCGATCCCCGCTACGCCGACTTGTTACTCCGGATTGGGCTCCCGCAACCTGAGTAGTTCCGTGCCCCAGCAGCTGCCGACTCCTACTGTGCAGACCTAACTGATGAAATCAAGGCGATAACACTTAGAGCCCTGCGCGCACCTGCCTCGCGATGCGCGGACGCTGCTTCAGTTCACGCCCACCCCGTCGGCACTTCCACGTACGAGCGGTCGAGTTCCGCGACCGAGGAGCAGCCTAGCAGCCGCACAGTCCGTTCCACGTCGGCGCGCAGAATCTGCAGCGCGCGAGTAACACCCGCTTCGCCAGCCACAGAGAGTGCGTAGGCATAGGCACGGCCGCACAGAACGGTGCGCGCTCCGAGACAGAGCGCTTTTACAATGTCAGAACCACGGCGCACGCCGCCATCCATCCAAACTTCGATCTGGCCGCTCACGGCTGCGACCACTTCCGGTAGCGCACGGATGGACGGCCGCACGCTGTCGAGCTGGCGGCCACCATGGTTGGAGACGCTCACTGCGGCAGCGCCTTCGTCGATCGCGCGCTTCGCGTCTTCGCCAGTCAGCACGCCTTTCACGACGATCGGGCCGCCCCACTGTTTGCGGATCCAACGCAGGTCGGCCCATGTAACGGCGGATGCGGCGAGAGCGGCAGCTACGTCGCCCATCTCCATTGGCCCCTGGCCCGGAACCACCACGTTCGCGAGCTTCGGCACACCACCGTCGCGCAAAAACCCGATGAGCCAACCCGGCCGCGAGAGCACTTGCGGAAGAAACGGAATCTTCTCGAACACGCTGGTGCCCATCAGCTCTTTAATGCCGTTGCGGAAGTCGCGCTCACGCAAGCCCGCGACCGGTGTATCGATGGTGACGACCAATCCCGAGCAGCCGGCTTTCTTGGCGCGATCGATGGCCGCTTCGGCAGCGCCGCGACCTCCCATCAGGTACAGCTGATAAAAGACGGGGCCTTGCGAAGCGGCCCGCACGTTCTCGATCGAATGACCGGAAATGGTGGAGAGAATGTATCCCGTGCCGGCTTTGCCCGCGGCGCTGGCGGCGGCAACCTCGCCCATCGGGTGCATGAGGCGGCTGTAACCGACCGGCGCGAGCATTGCGGGAAACGACAGTTCGAAGCCAAGAACGGTCGTTTTCAGCTCGCACTCGCGGAAGGCAACCGCGCAGCGGGGACGGAAGGTGATGTCATCGAAGGCGCGGCAATTTTCGCGCAGGGTCATTTCGCCGTCGGCGCCGCCGTCGAGGTAGTCGAAGACGGCTTGGGGCAAGCGGTGTCGGGCGAGGGGACGAAAATCGTGAATGCTGACAACGTGTGGCGAGGCGATGGAGCGCGACACTCGGAGATCCCCGATTCGTGAAATGGCGCTCTCAGCTTTTTTTTCGGATGCCGAGGCACGAAGAAGCCTACCACCATCGTCAACCTGCGAGTACCGAGTTACGAGTCCCGAGTCCCGAGTTTGACCAAGCTCACACACAGACGGCGCGGAGAAAAGCCGCAGAGAACGCAAAGAGATGGAAAACTTCTGTCCCGAAATCTTGAATTTACTGGCGCGGCGCGGGCGCGGGGCCAGGTGGAAGGATCTCCGGCTCGCCCGATTTGATTTCTCCGCGCGTCACGAAGTAGACGGCTGCGGTCCACGTCGGGAATAGGTCGAAGCCGGGGAGCATTTCGGCGGCCAAAGTCGGGAGAAAAGCCCAGTGCCATCCGAGCAGGCGGATGAGAAGTGCGGCAACGACCACGTCAAGTGCGGTGTCAGCCGGCGAGAGCGCACCTTCGGCGAACATGGGGAACACGGCGATCTGGGTGGCGTCGGCGGCAAGGGCGATGATCCACGCCAGACGATGTTCGGGGGTCTTCAGGTTCTTCCAGAATTCGGTGATCCGCATAACAGTCCCTTAGATGCAGTATCAGGATAGCGCGATAGTGGCGGGCGGGGGAAGAACGCTAAACATAGCCAGAGCAGGGATTTGGGTAGGGATTTGGGCGCTGGACATTCGTTCATCCTTCTAAATCCCTGCAACGTTTCTGAAAGAGAATCTTCTTGGGGCCGGTTCGTGGGATCAAGGAGCACGGGGTCCCTCGACTCGTTCGGCCGCAGCCTCACTGCGCTCGGGATGCCAGGGGGAAGGTTGTTCCGGGAGGACGTCCGAAGAAAGTTGAGGTCAGCGCAACACTTCGGCCAGTTCCTGAACGCTGTCGACGCGAACATCGGGTGGGATGAGATCGAGGGTCTGCGGGGCGAAGCCGTAGTTAACGCCGACGGTCCACAGGCCTGCGTTGCGTCCAGTGAGGACGTCGTTGGCGGAGTCGCCGATCATCACGGCTTCGTGGGGATTGCAGACGATTTCTTCCAGAAGTTTTTGCGCACCGAGCGGATCCGGCTTCTTGGTGGGGAAGCTGTTGCCGCCATAGACCTGCGCGAAGAAATCTTTCATACCGAGCGCTTCGACAATCGCACGAGATGGGTTGACCGGCTTGTTCGAGAGTACGGCCATCGAGCGTGGGCGCCCGTTCGTTCCCCGCCGGATGCGAGTGAGCGCCTCGGGAATTCCCGGGTAGACGTGCGTGTTGTCGAGCTTGTGCTCGCGGTAGTAGGCGAGAAAGTATTCGAGCGCACGCTGGACGGAGCTTTCGTCGTCGGGATCGCCGAGCGCTCGGCGCACGAGCATCGGCGCACCGTCGCCAACATAGGTGGCGATGACGTCGCCGGGCAACTCGGGACGTCCGATGTGGCGGAGCATGGCGTTGACGGAGTGGATGAGGTCGAGTCGCGAGTCGATCAGCGTGCCATCGAGGTCGAAGATGAGAAGCTTAATGGTCGCGGGATCGAAGGCGCGGAGGGTACGGATCATTGATTTCAGGATAGCAGGGTAGGTGATGGATGGTGGTGATGGCTAATGGCTTCTGGCTACTAGCTACTGCCTGTTAGCAACCAACTACGTAGTTACTTCCGTGATGAGCATAGATCGCTGTCATGAGCGCACACTTGTGGGTGAGAAGGCGTGCGCGATGTCACTGGCACGACGAAAACGGCGGGCGTCGCTGAGGCCGATCTGCGAAATCAATGTCGCAGCGCTCGCGGGAATTATGTTGGCGTTGTTCGCTCTCTTTGCTCTACCAGAGATGTGGCCGTTCTTTGTTCCGAGATTGGGGGCTCGTCAGACCTAGCGCACGTGCCACATGCTGAGGACATGCCAAAAGCAAATCGAACAGACGCGATCTATGTTGCAGTGATGAGGACAGGAGATATCTGGTTGGGGACCAACAAGGTCAGCCCCGAGGAATTGCCATCCGGTATTCGCGAACGCGTGAAGGAAGGTTCCGAGAACAAGGTCTATATCAGAGCTGATGCGAGGGCCAAATACGGCCGCGTACGCGAGGTGCTAGAGGCCGTGCAGTTGTCGGGAACGCAGCACGTGGCGTTTCTGGTGTGGAAGCGGGATCGGCCGTATCCTGGGCCGTGACACTCCGGAAGACAGAACGGGCGACGACGCCCGTCGCTCCATAGAGTCTCAGCTTAGCGCCCTTCCCAGGTTAGCGTCCAAAGAACGGACGCGAACCTGGGGCACCGGGCAATGGTTTGACTTGGCGCACAGCCCTGTTATCTTTCCTCCCGATCAACAAAAGGAGGCCCATTGATGCGTCACTATCGGATGGTCCTGGCGATTGGCGTGATTACGACAGCCGTTGCCGCGCAGGGACAGCAGGCGCGATGGGCTTCGGCCGACGATCAGACCGCGAAGTACATGATTGATGCCGAGCGGCAGTGGGCCGAAGCGGCATGCAATCACAACAAGATCGCGGAGAAGATCCTCGCCGACGACTTTCAGGGAACATCTCCTGAGGCGACGCGCTACGCGAAAGCAGAGGAAGTTGTGGACAGCGCCGACGTATCCAAGACGTCGCGGGATTGTCGATTGCTTGATGCCAAAGTCCGTTTCTTCGGGGAGAGCCTGGCACTCGTATACGGTAGCGAGAGCGCCGTGAGAAAGGGAAAAGACGGAGTGGAGAAGCCTCGTTGCCTGATTTGGACCGATACCTGGCTAAAGAGGAACGGTAAGTGGCAAATTATTGCGGCGCAGGATACGCAGTACGAGTGCAAGTAGCGCGCGAGATGGCAGTCCCCAGAAATGTCTACCCCATGACGGGCGAGGACGCCCGTCGCTCCACCGTTCCCAGGTTAGCGTCCAAAGAACGGACGCGAACCTGGGGCACAGTCACCATTGACGCCTGATAGCCGACGACCGACGACCGAACTCTCCCTACCGACCGGTCGCTCTCCCGAAACGCCGTATTCCCCGAATCGCAATTCTCCATTTACAATGCAACCTGCGAATTCACCCAGCCCCAGGGTATTGAATGGCGACGACGAAGACGGACCCCAAGCTGAGCGCCCACGCAGACGATAAAAAGTCCAAGTCCTATGAAGGTCTATCCCGCCAGCAACTGATTGATGCCTATCGCATTATGTACACCTCGCGGCGGGTAGACGACCGCGAGATCCTGCTCAAACGGCAGCAGAAAATCTTCTTCCAGATCTCAGGTGCCGGGCACGAAGCGATCGGCGTCGCTGCCGCTTTTTGTCTAAAGCCGGGCTACGACTGGTTCTATCCCTATTACCGCGACCGCGCGCTGGTGCTCGCGCTGGGTGCAACGCCTTACGAGATGCTGCTCCAGGCCGTGGGCGCGGCCGACGATCCGAGTTCGGGCGGGCGGCAGATGCCGTCGCACTGGGCCTTCAACAAGCTCAACATCGTGACCCAGTCATCTCCGACCGGGACGCAAATCCTGCAGGCGGTGGGATGCGCCGAGGCGGGAGTGTATCTGCACAATCACCCGGAGGCGGGGAAGACAGGGAGCGGTGACTACCGCGAGTTCCACAAGGTCAGCTCAAAAAGCGATGAGGTCACGTACGTCTCGCTGGGCGACGGCACAACCAGCGAAGGCGAGTTCTGGGAGGCGCTGAACAGCGCCGCCAACAAGAAGCTGCCCGTCATTTTCGTGATCGAGGACAACGAGTACGCGATCTCGGTGCCGGTCGAGGTGCAGACCGCGGGTGGAAATATTTCGCGGCTGGTTTCGGGATTCCCGAATTTCCATTTCGAAGAAGTCGATGGCACTGACCCGATCGCCAGCTACGCGGCTATGAAGCGAGCGACCGAACATTGCCGCGCGGGGCACGGGCCGGCGTTTGTGCACGCGCACGTGATTCGTCCATATTCGCACTCGCTGTCGGACGATGAGCGGCTGTACCGTCCGGATGCGGAGCGGCAGCGGGATGCGGCGCGCGATCCCATCACGCGCATGCAGATGTTTCTGATCCGCGAGGGCATCCTCGACGAGAAGGGCATCAACAAGCTCGAGAAACAGGTTGAAGACGAGATGCAGGTCGCGGTCGACCGCGCGCTCGAAGCGAAGTTCCCCACGCCGGAGACGATTACGCAGTATGTCTACTCGCCGGATATCGATCCGACTTCAAGTCAGTTCGAGACGCAGCCAGTGTTTCCGCTGGTGACGGAAGCAGCGCCGGCAGCGGATGGAAAGAAGCCCGCCGCGCCGTTGCCGAAGACGATGGCCGAGCTGATCAATTCGACGTTGCGCGACGAGATGAAGCGCGACGAGCGCATCCTGGTGTTTGGCGAGGACGTGGCCGATGTCAGTCGCGAAGAGTATCTGAAGAAGAAGCTGGTGAAGGGGAAGGGCGGCGTCTTCAAGCTAACCGCCGGGCTACAGGCGGCGTTTGGCGCGGACCGCGTCTTCAATTCTCCGATTGCGGAGGCGGCGATTGTTGGTCGAGCCACCGGGATGGCCACACGCGGGCTGAAGCCGGTGGTCGAAATCCAGTTCTTCGATTACATCTGGCCGGCGATGATGCAGCTGCGTGACGAACTGCCGGTGATCCGGTGGCGGTCGAACAATGCGTTCTCGTCGCCGTGCGTGATTCGCGTGGCCATCGGTGGATATCTGACAGGCGGCGCGCTCTATCACTCGCAATGCGGCGAGAGCATCTTTACGCACATTCCGGGACTGCGCGTGGTGTTTCCATCGAATGCGCTAGATGCGGCTGGACTGCTGCGGACGGCGATCCGGTGCGACGATCCGGTTCTGTTCCTCGAGCACAAGCGCTTGTACCGCGAGACGTATGGGCGGTCGCATTATCCCGGCCCGGACTACATGGTTCCGTTTGGCAAAGCAAAGATCGTGCAGCCGGGCACGGATCTGACCGTGATCACCTACGGTGCAGTGGTGCCGCGTGCGATGCAGGCGGCACAGCGCTTGGAGCGTGAGTTAGGTGTGAAGGTCGAGCTGATCGACTTGCGCACCCTAAATCCCTTTGACTGGGAGACGATTGCTGCTTCAGTCGAGAAGACCAACCGTGTGCTCGTGGCGTACGAAGACTCTCTGAGCTGGGGCTATGGTGCCGAGATCGCGGCACGCATCGCCGACAAATTGTTCCCGCATCTCGATGCGCCGGTCCGGCGGGTGGCGGCGATGGATGTGTACGTCGCATACCAGCCGATCCTGGAAGACGCGATCCTGCCGCAAGCCAACGACCTCTTTCGTGGGATGAAGGAGCTGGCGGAGTACTGACGGCAGGTGTTAGGTCTCAGGTCTTAGGTGTTGGGAAAGGCTTGTTGCCGATACCATTCCTAGGTTCTTGGTCGTTCGCGATCTCGCATTTTTCTCCTTCTAATCCGTAAACTCCTCACGTGAGCCCCGTCACGCATTTCCTGTCTGGCTGGGTTCTGGCCAATGCTGCTAACGTGGGCAGTCGCCGGGACCGAGCGCTCGTCACGTTGTCGGCGGTTGTTCCCGATGTAGATGGGTTGGGCATCATTGCGGAAGTATTGACCCGCAATTCGTCTCATCCGCTGCTGTGGTTCTCGCAGTATCATCACTCGCTGCACAATCTGGGATTTGCTTTCGTCATCGCCGTGATCGGGTTTGTCCTGGCTCGTGAGCGGTGGAAGACTGCTGTGCTGTGCTTCCTGGGATTTCATCTGCATCTGTTCGAAGATCTGCTGGGATCGCGCGGGCCGGATGGTGATCAGTGGCCGATTTCGTACTTGCGGCCGTTTTCGTCGAGTTGGACGCTGACGTGGCGGGGGCAATGGGCCCTGAATGCATGGCCGAATCTGGCGATCACGTTGGCGCTTTTGGGAGTGACGTTGTACCTCGCGCGGGGACGAGGATACTCGCCAGTGGAAATGGTGTCGCAGCGCGCGGATCGCACGTTGGTGGATGTGTTGCGGAGGCGGTTTCCCCGAACGGTTTAGAGGCAGGGTGCGCGAGGAGTAGCGCCTAGGAGGCGCGCTCTGATTTCCCAAGTCAAGTAGAGAATTCCAACAAGAAAACCAACGAGCGGAGGGCCCGTTGGTTTTCATTTCAACGCATTTGCTTAGAGAGTTCGCGTTTTTCGGCGGCAGTTGCCCGAGGACTGAAGACCGACGACCGGTTTTATCGGTGTCCGCCGAAACCGCCGCTGAAGCCTCCACCACCATGGAAGCCGCCGCCCATCCCTCCTCCGTGGAATCCGCTCGCGACGTGCGAGCCGCCGGCGAAGCCGGAGTGTCCGCCCGCGAAGCCCGCTCCCGAGTGGAACGTCTGGTTGCGATACGGCGCCGGGTCATGAGCGATGCGGACTGGGGGCCTGCCGCGATAGCCGTAATAGCCACCGAATCCATAGAAGGGCGAATAGTACGCCCACATCGGCGAGTAGAAACCCCAGCCGAAGGGGTTATAGAAGATTCCATCGCCAGGGATGAAGGTGTAGCCCGCAAACCAAGGGTCCCAGTACCAACCGGCGCCAACCCAACCCGGGCCGTACCAGCCGTTCCCGTAATAAGCGCCCGCTGCGTCGACGTTTGCTTCGGCAACGTAATCAGACCGCAGGCTGCTCCAGCGATAGAGGTCCGTGGCCTCAAACGTCTTCTTGTCGAAGCTTGCAGGCTTCAGCTTGCCGGTCGTGTTCAGGGCCAGTTGATGGCCGCCTTTGACGGTAATGTTGCGATCGTTCTCTTGAACCTCGGCCTTACCATCGATGACGCGCACGAGGTTGTGATTGGCGTCGAAATCGTAGAGGCCGGTTTTCAGCAGCCGCGTCGTCACGCCATCTTCGGCGATCTTCACGTCGTTCTGCGGATGAAGTTCATCCACTTCAACCATGGCTTCGCCTTCGTTGATGACGACTTGCGTGTTCGTCAAGCTGGACGAGACCATCTGCGCCGAGCTGTGATCGCCGAGGCGCAAGAAGATGCCGGGCGTCAGCAGCATTTCCGATTTGCCCGTTGCAGTGGTCAGCGATTGGCCAGGATCGACCTGCGCCGATCCAACGGACTTTGAAGTCAGGTCCTGCGCGCCGATCGAGACTTCTCCTTCTACGTAGTTAATGGTCCCCGGAGTTGCCGGGTTCTTATTTGTATCGGCAAACGATACAGGTACTGCTAGCAGCAGGGCCGCCAGCAAGCTGAACCAGAATTTAAGCCTTGCATATCTCATATCCTCACCCACATTAATCACAGTTAATCAGATGTGTGAAGGCCGGACTTTGATGCCTCGCGGGCAGGTGAGTTCCGCCAAGCACAGGTCCAGTAATTGATTTCGATTATGAGTTGCTCTGGAATATTAGTGCGGTGGGGCAACCCGAAGCGAAGGCGAGTGCCCTTACGACGTGATTTTGACGAGCAGACCCAGCATGCAAAGCGCTGAGTCGACGATGGTCGCAAAGAACAGAGCAACGACGAATCGGTCAAGACCATGAAGGGAGGCCGGCGGCAGCTCCGCCCGCTTGCAAACGACGGTATCCGCCCACTTGTCTCCGAGGCGCTGCTCCATTGGAGAGTCCTGCATGGCGGAGTAGGCGACCATTCCAAAAAATAATGAGTCGATCACATAGGCAAGGGAGCGGATCCAGGCTGCTTTCAAGCCACAGGGAGCGCCGTCGTCCCGCACCACGACCATCGAGAGCATAAGTTTTCCCGGCGTGCTTCCATGAATACCTTCGCATAGAGCATGAAAGAGAATGGAGCCTAGCAGCACCAGGAGAAAGTTGAGCAGACTGAACTGCCGCAAGCGAAGGAACACAAGGCGGGAGATGTGTCCATCGGAAGCGATCCGAAGCATGAACCCGAAGACCATGCCGGTTGCGTACGTTACTCCGTAGTGCGCGGCCATATCTGTCAGGCGGGCCAGAGCGCGGGGCCAGAAGCCCACACCGACCAATCCCGCGGGGCCGCCCATGTAGTTCGAAAGCGCGGAGAGTTGAAGGGTTGGAGTCGAATTGTCGAACGCGGACATAAGCGGCAGCACCGGCGATCGTGGGGCGGCATTATACGCGGAATCGGAGTTACGGGCTTATCTGCTTTTGGCGCCACCTCCGCCGCGGATGGCGTCGATGGAGATCGGTCCGGCGCCAAGGAAGATCAGAGCAAAGGCGATGGCCGCGAGGCTGAGCGGAAATTCGTAGCCGCCGTTGCCGAGCAGGCCGTGCTTCCAGTGCACTTTCGCGATGGCGACGAACATGTCAATGAAGATAGCGATGGCGGCGCAGCGGGTGACCAAGCCCATGATCACGAGAATGCCGCCGGCAAATTCGGCGATCGCGGAAACATAGCCGAGCCAGACAGGCATGCCGAGGCTGTGAATGTACCCGGCGTATTCCGACATGTGTCCATAGACCTTATGGGAACCGTGAGCAATCATGATGATGCCCAGGATCATGCGCAATACCAGGAGTGCGAGCGGTTGCATGCGGTCGAGATAGCGCAAGAAAGCCTCCGGCATCAGGGTAAGTGGGCGATGCAGTTCGGATGAAGTGCGAAGCCAGATGCCTCGGGCCGCAATGAGACCGGTTACCCGTTGGGCACAGAGGTCACCGGGAGAATGAAACGAAAGGCAAACCCCAGTGCCGATTTGTGCCAAGCTCCTGAGGTAGGCCGATCAAACCCTGTGCGCACGGAAAAACCAGTGTGGTGCGCAAAGAAAGGCACGAAGAGGGGCGAAGAAACGGCGAGGACAGACCTGAAAATCGCTCCGAAACGGGGCATTTTCGGACACCTAAGAACCCATGGTAAGTGGTTTATTTTTAATGGTTTTCCTGCCGTCTTACGACCTTCGTACCGTCGTTAGTACTTTGGTTATGTGAGTGGGCATAACCGGGCACCCTTCCGATAAACACCCCTCTCCATAGTAGTCACTGCATAGTTAATCGCAATTGGTAGCAGTAATCTGCATTTATACGAAAGTAATTTTCCAGAAAACAGGTACAAAACCCGGTAAAACGCGGAGATTTTGCTTCAGTCCGTGTTTTTCGGGGTTGAGATATGCTCTGCACATCGAAATCCGCTCGAACGCGATTCTGAACGAGGGGATTTCCTCCCAAGGTCTGCCCTAGACGCCGGAGAGTCCGGCGAGCGAGGGCGTTGGTTCTGTGGAAGGGGAAACGAAACTCTATGGCCGACTCGCGAGAAGTGATGAACATTCGTCAGGCATCGCAGTACCTCGGAGTGAGTCCGGACACGCTCTACAAGTACGTGAATGAGCAGAAGATTCCGGCCTTCAAACTGGGCAACCGCTGGCGCTTCAAGAAGTCGAAGCTGGATCAGTGGATGGAAGAGAAGTCCAACCAGACCGAAGACCGGACGAAGAGGAAACCGAAGGCTGCCGTGAAGGCAGCTGGAACACTGTAGTCAAACAATGCCGGCAGATGCCGGCGCTAAGGCGGGCACATGTTTGGATTCGGATCGAAGACGATTGTTGGTCTGGATGTGGGCTCCTCGAGCATCAAGGCCGTGGAGCTGAAGCGCAAGGGCCGGGATATCGAGGTAGCGCATCTCGGGCTCGAGCCGCTGGCTCCAGATATCGTGGTCGACTCGATGATCGTGGACTCGGGCACGGTGTCGAGCGCGATCTCGAAGCTGTTCACCGATCACGAGATCAAGGCCAAGAACGTGGCCACGGCCGTAAGCGGCCACTCGGTCATCGTGAAGAAGATCTCGCTGCCTTCGATGAGCGACCAGGAACTGGCCGAGACGATTCAAAAGGAAGCGGCGCAACATATTCCCTTCGATCTGGGTGACGTGAATCTCGACTACCAGATCTTGTCCGAGGACGCCGGCAATCCACAGATGGACGTGCTGCTGGTGGCCGTTAAGAAGGACAAGATTCTGAACTACACCAACGTACTCTCGATGGCGGGCAGGACCCCGGCTATTGTGGATATCGATGCTCTGGCCCTGCAGAACTGCTACGAGTACAACTACGAGCCCGCTCCGGGGCAGGTGGTGGCGCTTTTGAACCTGGGCGCCAGTGTCATGAACATCAACATCGTGAAGGGTACGACGCCGCTGTTTCCGCGCGATGTCAGCGTGGGCGGCCACCAGTACACCGATTCGCTGCAAAAAGAACTTGATTTGAGTTTCGAGGACGCCGAAGCGCTGAAACTGGGTGCGAAGGTGGGCACGGTAAGCGAGGACGCGAAGACTCCGATCCTGCAGCAGGTGACCGAAATCATCGTGCTGGAGATTCAGAAGACTTTCGACTTCTTCCGCGCCAGCGCGGCGGGCGAGCACATCGAGAAGATTTACCTTGCGGGCGGTTCGTCGAAGGTGCCGGGGCTGGTGGAAGGGTTGCGGCAGGAGTTTTCGATGCCGGTGGAACTGTTCAATCCGTTCCAGCGGATTGCGCCTCCGGTGGAAGGAATGGGAGCTGAACTGATTGAAAAGAACGCGGGCCAGTTGGCCGTGGCGGTGGGCCTGGCTTTAAGGAGTTTTGGCGACCTATGATTCGAATCAACCTTCTGGAAGCACCCAAACCGAAAGGTAAGCGCTCGTCCATGCCGTCGATGCCGACCATGGAAGTCGGCGACGTCGGCTCTCCGCGGCTGAAGGTCCTGCTGGCTGTGGGCCTGGCGGCGGCGTTCAATCTTTACACCTGGTATCACCTCGACGCGCAGAAGAAAACGATCGAGCAGAACATGGCGAAGGCCGAGCAGAAGAACCGCGAACTGGCCGACGTCAAGGTGCGCTACATGGCACGGCAGCGCGAGGCGGAAAACTACAAGCGGCGCGTGGATGTGATCGACCAGCTGCGCTCGAATCAGGCGGGTCCGGTCAACCTGATGGCGATGCTGGGAGAAACCGTCAACAACACGGAAGCGGTCTGGCTGAACAACATGAAGGACCAGGGCGCGACGGTGGACATTGAGGGCATGGCACTCAGCGAGGACGCGGTCGCTAACCTGATCTCAAACCTGCAGAAGACGGGCTATTTCCGGAACATCGAGATCAAGGAAAGCATGCAGGACGAAACGATCAAAGACATGCAGGCGTTTCAGTTCACGCTGACGTGCGAGAAGAGCAAGTCCTAAAGGCAGGAAACTATGGCGACTTTCGGGGAATTGTCGGGCCTGAAGCAGTGGGCGGTCGTAGTGGGTGGTGCTGTTCTGGTCACCGCGGGCATGCATTACACCGTTTTCAAGAGCCAGCGCGATCAGAACACCGAAGCCCAGCAAAAGCTGGAAGCGAAGATGAGAGAGAACGCTGAGCTGGAGTCGTACCGGCCGAAGCTCGCGGAGATCGAGCGCCAGCTGGCCAGCCTGAAGCAGCAGCTGGACATCGAACGCCGGATCGTTCCGGACGAGAAGGAAGTGGATGGCTTTATGCGCATGCTGGATGCCGAAGCCGCGAAAGCCGGAATTGAAATCCGCCGCTACACTGCGGAACCGACGTCGCAGAAGGATTTCTACACGGAAGTGCCGTTCGAGATGGAGTTGGATGGTCCCTACTACTCGATGCTGAATTTCTTTGATCGGGTTGGGAAGCTGGAACGCATCGTGAACGTGTCGAACCTGCTGGTTTCCACGACGCGCAAGCCGACGGACGCGAAGGCGAAGAAGACCTATCAGTACGCGCCCAACGAGAGCATCGTCGCGACCTGTCACGCGTCGACGTTCTTCAGTCACGATATGGATCCAGCTGGCTCGGGCAAGCCCGGCCAGGCTGGGGTGAAGAAGTAGGAGAGGCTATGAAGCTGACCACTGGCATCGTCGCACTTGCAATGACGGCTGGCATGGCGTGGGCACAGAATCCCGCCAGCATCATTCAGAACACGAAGTCTTCCTTGCAGGGAGCGCAGCAACAGAAAAGCGCAGCCGTAAATTCGGCCTTGCAGGCAACGGGCACGCCGGGCAAGCCGTCTCCGGCTACGGCGTCGAATCATCCGGCCTCGGCTCCGGCACCGGCAAAGCCGGCGGCTGCGCCGGCCGCTCCGGCACAGACGGTCAAGGTTGTTCAGACGAAGACCGCACCTGCTCCGGCGAAGGTCGCGCCAGTTGCGATGAAGACGGCTCCAGCGCCGGCGAAAGTGATTCCGCCTGCTCCGGCTCCTAAAGTCGCGGCCAAGCCAGCGGCGCCGGTGAATCCACCCGCGACGCCAGCAGCGGCTGTGGCTACGCCAGCAGCAGCGCCCAAGGCTCCTAAGCCGGAAGAGAAGAAGTACTCGATGACCGGGAAGCGCGACCCTTTCATCAGCCCGGTCGTCAACCGACAGGGCGGATCAGGTTGCAGCACCGGAAAGAAGTGTCTCGACATTGAGCAGATCGCGGTACGCGGCGTGGTGAAAGCGGACACCGGCATGATCGCCGTCGTCACCAACGGGCTGAACAAAGCATATTTCTTGCGCGAGAACGACCCGGTATTCAATGGATACGTAGTCAAGATCACGGTCGATTCCGTGGTGTTCAAACAGAATTTCCAAGACCGGCTGGGGAAGCCGTTCACGAAAGATGTTGTGAAACGGCTCACGACGCCGGCTGTGTAGTTTTTGGCGAGTCTAAATCTGGAAGCGAGCTTGAAGAAAGACACGCGCCGCGCCCAAGGCCGGCACGTGTGGGGGAGAAGCGAAATGCGAAAGCAACTGCTGGGTGTGGTTCTACCGCTGCTGATCCTGGGAATGATCGCGGCAGCGGCTGAGACGCAGAACACGGGCACGGATGCGGCCACGCACGCTGCGTTGCAGCGGCTAAACGTGGTGCGCGGCGAAGACGGCATCAGCCTGGAGATCACTGCTCGTGGAGCTGTGACGCCGAAGCTGAGCACGTTGAGTTCGCCCGCGCGCGTCGTGATCGACCTGCCGAACACCGTGACGCTGACCGATCAGCGTCATGTTGAGGTGGAAAGCGACGGCGTGAAAGATGTGCGCGTGGGCATGAATGGCCAGACGCCGCCCAGCACGCGCGTGGTTGTCGACCTCGACAAGGCGTGCAAGTTCGAGCTTGTCCCCGGCGCCGACAACAAGATAGTGGTGAAGCTCCACACGAGCGCAGTTGCGGCGAAGACGGCGGCCAAGCCGTCCGAGACAGTGACCGCGGCGGTTCCGAAGGCAGTGTCGGCCGCGTCGCCGTTCGGAGCGAAGCTGGTAACCGCTTCGGCAGTCGTGGAGAAGAAGGAGGTCGCCGCGAACGTTCCGGCGACGGCTCCAGTTCCGGCACCGAAGGCGGTCGAGACCTCGGCGAAGCCCGCGACTGACTCCGCGAAGCCGGCAACGGACTATGTCTTCGTCGAGCCTTCGTACCAGGCAAAAGATGACGCCAAGACGGACGCGAAGCCGGCGGCCGAGCCCGCAGAGCGCGCGACGGAAGCGGCAGCACGATTTGCCGACAAGCCGGCCTCCGAGCTGATGACCAGCAACACAAGCGCTTCGATGCAGCCGCAAGCTGCACAGGCGGCTTCGACCGCGATTCAGCCCGCGATCAATCTCGCTGCGGAACAGAAGACCCAGATGTCGCAGACCCCCGCGACCAGCGGTCCGAAGTACACCGGCGAGCCGATCTCGGTCAACTTGAAAGATGTCGACCTGAAAGATTTCTTCCGCCTGATCCACGAGATCAGCGGATTGAACGTTGTCCTCGATCCCAACGTGCATGGCACGTTGACGATCGTTCTCGATGACGTGCCGTGGGATCAGGCGCTGGATATCGTTCTAAAGAACAACGACCTGGCGCGCGAACTGGAAGGCAACGTACTGCGCATCGCGACCGTCGAGACTCTGAAGAAAGAGGCTGACGGCCGCCGCGCCCAGCAGGAATCGGAAGCTCTGGCCGTCGAAAAGGTGACGGTAACGCGCTTCCTCAGCTACGCGCACTCGAAGGACGTCGTTCCGACAATCAAGAAGTTCCTTTCCCAGCGCGGCGATGTGATTTCGGACGATCGCACCAACGCTGTCATCATCTCAGATATCCCGAGCGTGATTCCCGCCCTGGACCGCTTACTCACACAGCTGGATCGCAAGACGCAGGAAGTGGAAATCGAAGCGCGCGTCGTGGCGGCAACCCGAAGCTTCGCGCGTGACATCGGTACCCAGTTTGGTTTTGGCTGGGGTAACGGACACTCCGCGATTGGTGGTGCACAGTCCGTGGGTTCGTCCCCGACGACCGTCAGCGGTTTGACTCCTGGCTATATCACGACTGGTGGCAGCAGCACTGGAGGGTCGACGTCGGGCACCACGATCCCGCTCTTCTCGAGCCTGCCGGTCACCAGTCCGAACAGCGGCTTGACCTTCGTGAACGCCAGCAACAACGTGCGGATCGACGCGGTCCTGTCGATGGCCGAATCGCGCGGCCTGCTGAAGATCCTGTCTCGTCCGCGCGTGGTGACGCAGAACAACATCCAGGCTCTGGTTCGCCAGGGCGTGCGCGTGCCGATCGTGACGCAGGCGCAGCTGGGTGGACCGCCAACCGTGACTTACGTTGACGCGTTCCTGCGGCTCACAGTGGTTCCGCAGATCACGTCGGAGGGCACGATCTTCCTGAACGTGGACGTGGAAAATACGACGCCGGACTTCGGACGTACGGTGCAGGGCAACCCGACACTGATCACGCAGCAGGCCACCACGCAGGTGCTTGTGACCGACGGCGGCACGGTGGTGATTGGCGGCGTTATCCAGACCAACAACTCCGTGAACATCAGCCAGGTGCCTCTGCTGGGCGACGTGCCGATCCTTGGCAACTTGTTCAAGCACCGTACGGTGAGCACCTCGAATCAGGAACTGATCTTCTTCATCACTCCGCGAATCATCCAGACCTAGGGAGTGTTTGAGAATGTCATCATCCGCCGGCTTCGCGAAAACACGTGAAGCCGGCGGTTGCTTTTTGAGGATGACCCAAGAGCCTGTGGATTGTGTGGCTCGCTTGTAGTGCGGCAAGAATTCGCGACGCTCGCATCTCCGTCGCGCGTTTTGTCTGACGACGTTGCCTCTCGCATCGTTGATAAACTCAAAATGATGAACTACCGCGTACGCCTGCAGGCTGCGGGCGATGAACTGTCGAAGCACCGTCTCGATCATCTCCTTGTCACGCATTTGCCGAATATCCGGTACCTGAGCGGGTTTACCGGCAGCTCGGCCGTGGTGCTTGTGTCTAGAGAGCGCTCGATTCTTTTCACCGACGGACGATATACGGAACAAGCGAAGGAGGAAGTGTACGACGCGAAAGTCATGATCACGACCAAACAGGCGCTGCCTGGCGCGGCAGACTGGCTGGGGCGCCGCCGCGGATCGCGCGCGAAGGGTCTCGCCGTTGGCATCGAGGCCGAGCATTTCACGGTGGCGGATCGTAGAAGGCTCGCCCACCTTTTGCCAAAGCACGTTCGCCTGCGGGAGGCGCCTCCTCTGATTGAACAGGCCCGAATGATCAAGGATGCCGACGAAATTTCTTTGATCCGAAAAGCAGCCACAACGGGCGCCCGGTTGTTCGACACGGCGCTGAATGCCATCCGTCCCGAAGCTCGCGAGATCGAAGTGGCGGCGAAGATGGAATATGCGGCCCGCGAGGCGGGCGCCGAGGGAATGTCGTTCGAGACGATCATCGCGTCGGGCGCGCGCTCGGCGCTACCGCACGGCCGGGCTTCCGATGTGCGCATTCCGGGCGGGGGATTCGTGGTCTGCGACTTCGGTGTTATACTCCACGGTTATTGTTCGGACCGTACCCGCACTGTATACGTCGGCTCCGCAGCAGAGGAGGCCCGGCGGATTTACGGCGCCGTCCTTGAGGCACAATTGGCGGCGATTGATGCGGTGCAGCCCGGTGTGAGTGTTGGCTCGGTCGATCACGCAGCCCGTAAGGTGCTGCAAAAGAATGGCTTGGCGAAGTACTTTACACACTCCACCGGCCACGGAGTGGGGCTCGAAATTCACGAAGCTCCACGGGTGGCAAAGGGGCAACCTGAACTTCTCCGTCCGGGAATGGTGATCACGGTCGAGCCGGGAGTCTATCTCCCGGGTAAGTGGGGCGTGCGTATCGAAGACATGGTGGTGGTCACCGAGCACGGTTGCGAAGTGCTGGATCCCACCCAGAAGGAATTCATAGCCATTTAATTCAGCTGCTCGGTACCGGGCCTTGAAGGTGCCCGGAGTTCTCCCGCGCCGAGGTCGTTGTGCGCGGGTGGAAAGCGGCCCAGCGCATACGATGAATCAAAAAGAGCTCAAAGAACTTATAGATCTCGTCATTGATAAAGGCATTACCGAGTTTGAACTGGAACGCGGTGATGTGAAAGTTCGGATCAAGCGTGGCGGTGAGACTGCTCCGCTCCCCGACACACGGTATTACGCTGTTCACAGCGCGCCCCCGGCTGCTCCCGAACTGGGCGCGGCGCCAGTTGTGCCGCCCCCGCCGCCCGCCGCTCCCGCGCCTCCGAGAGAAGCCGAACCGGCGGAAAATCTGCACATCGTTCGGTCTCCGATTGTGGGGACGTTCTACGAATCGCCTTCCCCGGGATCGCCACCTTTCGTCAAGCCTGGGGACATGGTCTCGTTGGGACAGGTGCTGTGCATCGTGGAAGCGATGAAGTTAATGAATGAGATTGAGTCGGATGTGGCCGGCGAGGTCGTAAAGAAACTCGTTAGCAATGGTCAACCGATTGAATACGGGCAGGAGCTGTTTGCCATCCGGCCTGCGAAATGAAAGTTCTTGAGATAACCCGGGCGCGATCATCGCGCCCCTTTGTGTCTCGCTGAGTTTTTCATGTTCAAGAAGATCCTGATCGCCAACCGTGGGGAAATTGCCCTGCGCATCATCTGCGCGTGCAAGGAACTGGGCATCCGCTCGGTTGCGATTTATAGCGAAGCCGACCGTAATTCGCTGCCCGTGCGTTTTGCGGACGAGGCCATATGCATCGGTCCGCCACAACTGGCCCAGAGCTATCTGAATATTCCTGCGGTGATCAGCGCGGCGGAAATTGCGAATGCGGATGCGATTCATCCCGGCTATGGGTTGCTTTCCGAGAACGCAAACTTCGCAGAGGTCTGTGAGACCAGCGGGCTGAAGTTCATCGGTCCCCCGCCGGAGGTGATCCGCTTGATGGGTGAAAAGGAGAAGGCGCGTGCCGCCATGAAGCAGCATGGCGTTCCCATCCTGCCGGGCTCCGACGGTGTGATTGGTTCCGAAGAGGAAGCCATCGAATGGGCGAAGCAAGTCGGATATCCAGTCATCATCAAGGCTTCGGCAGGCGGCGGTGGGCGCGGGATGCGGATCGTGCGCAATCAGGAAGATCTCCCGGCGCTCTACAAGCAGGCGCAGCAGGAGGCATCGGCAGCGTTCGGCAACGGCGATCTTTACATGGAGAAGTATGTGGAGCATCCGCGCCACATCGAGTTCCAGATCCTCGCCGACGAGCACGGCAACGTGGTGAGCCTCGGGGAGCGCGAATGCTCGATCCAGCGGCGGCATCAGAAACTTTTAGAGGAATCGCCCTCATTGCAAGTCTCAACCGAGCTGCGCAAAGAAGTCGGCGACATTCTGAGCAAAACCTTAAGTGCAGTCGGCTACCAGAATGCGGGAACGATCGAGTTCCTGATGGATCAGCACAAAAAGCTGTACTTCATCGAGATGAACACGCGCATTCAGGTGGAGCACCCGGTCACGGAGATGGTTACTGATGTCGATCTCGTGAAGAGCCAAATCATGATCGCCATCGGCGCCAAACTGCAGGATGTTTTGCAGGGCCCGATTGTGCACCGCGGGCACGCGATTGAGTGCCGCATTAATGCCGAACATCCCGAGAAGTTCACGCCGTCGGCGGGGCGGATCACGGCGTTTCATCCGCCGGGTGGGACGGGCGTGCGGATTGACACTGCGGCCTACGCGGAGGGGACGATTCCTCCTTACTATGATTCGCTGATTGCGAAGCTGGTGGTGCGAGGCAAGGATCGTAACGAGGCCTGCCAGCGTATGGCGAGGGCCCTCGAGATGTTTATTGTCGAGGGTATTTACACGACAATTCCCCTGCATCGCCGCATTCTGGCGGATCCCGAATTTCGCGCTGGAAAATTCGATACCGGCTTCATTGAACGGTTCCTGGCGAAGAAGTCCGAATCGGCTGCCTGAAGTGCGTCCTGAGTTCCGGAATCGATGATCAACCTTCCCCGCCTTTACCCCATTTTGGACAGAGCGCAATTCGCAGACATGAAGGCTCTGTTCTGTGCAGCGGAAGAGTTGCAGGCGGGAGGCGTGACTCTGCTTCAATATCGGAACAAGTCAGGGACTCTACGGCAGATGCTGGAGGATGCGCGCGCACTCAAGCTGCGGTTTGGAAGTTCGATGAAACTCATCATCAACGACCGCGCGGACCTGTGCCTGGCGGCGGAATTCGATGGGGTACACGTCGGTCAGGAAGATTTGTCGCCGCAAGGAGTGCGCCGCGTCATTGGCCCCGATCTTTGGCTGGGCGTGTCCACGCACAATCCGGAGCAACTCGCCGCAGCCGACGCCACTTCGGCGGACTACCTCGCCATCGGTCCGGTCTTTGCGACTTCGAGCAAGCTGAATCCGCACCCGGTAGTTGGTCTGGACGGTGTTCGCCTGGCGAGGCATTTCACGCGAAAGCCCTTGGTGGCGATTGGGGGCATTACCCGACGGAACGCGCGTTCGGTGATTGACGCTGGGGCGGACTCGGTGGCCGTGATCTCGGACCTAACCGTCGATCCGCGCAAATCAGCAGAGGAATTTTTTCGCATCTTGGGGTAAAGTCGAGGCGATTGGCATCTAGGCGTACCGCAAGCGAGATGCGCCCGGATGCCGGTGAAGCCGCTCGCAATGTAGATACAAGGGCGGAACGCCCACCGCTCCATCACGGAGGGACGTGAGTACACAAACCAACGAACCTGTTTCGATCGCGAGCGATTGGGACATCCATTCCCACCAAGATAAAGAACTAGTCCAAGGTCTGGGCCTGACCAGCGCGACCATGCTGGTGATCGGGTCGATGATCGGGTCCGGCATCTTCATCGTGTCGGCGGAAATCTCCCGCGAGGTCAATTCGCCAGCCCTGCTGCTTGGTGCCTGGCTCGTTACCGGATTCATGACCATCGTGGGCGCGCTTTGCTATGGCGAACTGGCCGCGATGATGCCGCGGGCTGGCGGTCAGTATGTCTATCTCCGTGAGGCGCTGGGGCCGTTGTGGGGCTTCCTCTATGGATGGACGTTGTTCCTGGTGATTCAGACGGGAACCATCGCAGCGGTCGGCGTGGCGTTCGGCAAATTCCTCGGTGTCTTCTTTCCCTCGATTTCCTCGACGAATTGGATCCTGCATCTCTGGAAAGTTCGGCCCATTCCGATTGGACCGATGGTGCTAGGCAACATGGACGTCGGTCTCAGCACGCAGAATCTGGTTGCCATCATCGTGGTGATCGTTCTCTCGGTCGTTAACGTATTCGGTGTGAAGACGGGCGCGGCCATCCAAAATATTTTCACCGCCGCCAAAGTAACGGCCCTCGCCGGGCTGGTCTTGTTCGGGCTATTTCTAGGACGTAACGCCCAAGCACTCGCGGCCAATTTCAACGGGCACTTCTGGCAGAACGCCGGGCTCTCGGCGCTGCATCAGGTGCAAGTTGGCGTGGGTGGGCCGATGGTGCTGGTCGGGACCCTGACCATCCTCGCCGTCGCACAGGTCGGATCCCTGTTCTCGGCCGACGCGTGGAACAATGTCACCTTCACGGCCGGGGAAGTGAAGAACCCCAGCCGGAACCTGCCCTTGTCGCTTGCCGTGGGAACGGGGATCGTTATCCTTATCTACGTTCTCTGCAACGTGATTTACCTCAACGTCCTCCCGCTCGATGGCAGCCCAACGGGTGCGACCATTCTGGAGCGGGGGATCAAGTACGCAACAGAGGATCGCGTCGCGACCGCGGTGATGACGCAAATGTTCCATGGCGCCGGAGGGGCGCTGATGGCGATCGCCATCATGATCTCGGGATTCGGATGCTGTAACGGACTGATCCTGTCCGGGGCTCGGGTGTACTACGCGATGGCAAAGGACGGCCTGTTCTTCCGCAGCGTCGCGAAACTGCATCCTACTTATAAGGCGCCGGCGGTCTCTTTGATGGTGCAGATGGTGTGGACCTGCGTCCTCTGCATTTCAGGCAGCTACGGGCAACTGCTCGACTACATCGTTTTCGCCGTGCTGGTCTTTTACATTCTGACGATCGGCAGCCTTTTTGTGCTGCGGCGAACCCGTCCCGATGTGCCAAGGCCCTATCGGGCAGTGGGTTACCCGATACTTCCGGCTGTTTATATTGTGATGGCTTTATTCATAGATGTCGTACTATTGCGCTACAAACCGCAGTTCACGTGGCCGGGCCTGATCATCGTACTGGTGGGAATTCCGGTCTATTACCTGTGGACGAGAGGCCAGCAGTCGGCCGCGCTCAAAAACTGAGGCTGCGACGCTGTGCCAGGAGCAGGAAAACTGCTCCGTCGATCTTGCGCAGTTCGCGCAGATGAATCTATCGGGCTCGAGGAGAGACGAATGGCTAATTTGCTAGCCAGAAAACCGTTAAACCTGATTCTGTCGGAGGCCTCCGAAACGGGCGAGCACTGCCTGAAGCGCGCGCTGGGTCCCGGCAACCTCATTTCGCTCGGTATCGGTGCCATTATCGGAACAGGCATTTTCGTGCTGACCGGCGCGGCCGCCGCGCAGTATGCCGGCCCGGCGATCGTGTTTTCCTTCATGCTGGCGGCCGCGGGTTGCGTATTCGCTGGGCTCTGCTATGCCGAGTTTGCGTCGATGATCCCCGTGGCCGGTTCGGCTTACACGTACGGATACGCCACGCTTGGCGAGATCTTCGCGTGGATCATCGGTTGGGACCTGATTCTCGAGTACGCGTTCGGGGCCGCCACGGTGGCGTCGGGGTGGAGTGGGTACGTTCTGAGCTTTTTGCAGGACCTCGGCATCCATATTCCTCCACAGTTGGCGGGAACTCCGGGAGCCGAATTCGTTTTCTACAACAACCGATGGGAGTCGATTCGCCGGATCGGCATGACGTTGAAAGCGGCGCATGTCGATCCTGCCACCCTGCCGCATGCGACGGGTGTTTTTAACCTCGTGGCATTTCTCGGTATTGCGCTGGTCACGACCATCCTGGTGATTGGCATCAAGGAATCGGCCAACCTGAATTCCTTCATCGTGGTCGTCAAAGTGACCGTGTTGCTGATTTTTCTCGGCATTGGCATCGCATACATCATGCGGCATTCGAGCCTTGCCTCGGCGAATTGGACGCCGTTCCTGCCGCCGAACGAGGGCGAGTTCGGCAAGTATGGGTGGTCCGGAGTGATTCGCGCTGCAGGTGTGATCTTCTTCGCCTACATCGGGTTTGACGCCGTCTCCACGGCCGCGCAGGAAGCAAAAAATCCGAAGAGAGACATGCCGATCGGCATTCTCGGGTCGCTGGTGATTTGCACGATTCTCTACATCCTCGTAGCAGGCGTGCTTACCGGACTGGTGAAGTACAGCACGCTGAACGTACCGGATCCGATCGCGGTCGGAATTGACCAGGCCGGTCTTCGCTGGGGCAGCCTGCTGGTCAAGTTGGGAGCGATCTGCGGATTGAGCAGCACGATGGTGGTGATGTTGCTCGGACAGTCGCGCGTGTTTTTTTCCATGTCGAAGGATGGGCTCCTCCCGACCTGGTTCAGTACCGTGCACACTCGTTTTCGCACTCCCTATATCTCCTCCATCTTTGTGGGGCTTTTCGTAGCCGTGTTCGCTTCCGTGATTCCAATCGCGATTCTCGGCGAGCTCGTGAGCATCGGAACGTTGCTGGCGTTCGTGATCGTCTGTGCGGGTGTGTGGATGATTCGCCGCACCAATCCCGACCTGCCGCGCCCCTTCCGCACGCCGATGGTGCCGTTCGTTCCAATTATGGGCATAGTCATTTCGTTGCTGATGATGGCCGGCCTGCCGGGCGACACGTGGATTCGTCTGATCGTGTGGCTGATCATCGGCATGGTTTTGTACTTCACCTATGGCCGCCACCACAGCCGCGTGCAGGCGCTCGCGGCTGGCGCACCCGAGCCAAAGACTGAGCCTACGATGGCGGACTGAGAGACACTGTTTACTTACGAAGCCTTCCGCGCTGCGCGGAAGGCTTTTGTGTGTACGCCGTGCATGTTCGACAGCTTGGAGGTGAAAGTCCTCTACCAACCTGATGGAGGTGAAGGGTAGCGAAGCGCAAGGGCGTCATCGCAAGGTGGGGTCTGGAGGAAGCGTAGAGCAAACACGCGGGCCGATGAACAAGAACCGGATGAAGAGGCCTACGGTGCCGGGCGAGCGAGCAAACAATCGGGAAGCCCATATCCATCAAGGGCACTGGTGGTAAATCCGGCGGTCGTGCGTGGACAGCGGTCGAACTTATCGCGGGAGATCTGCTGTGTGTCACGTATTCGTGACTGAGGACATCGAGAGGTGTTCTGACCGCATAGCAGAAGTCAGCAGAGGGCGTAGTAGTCGCGTGAGCGGCGAAGGCCCGAACGATAGGAAGGGTCAGTAGTGCTTGGGTCTCGATGAGGGTATTGCACTGGCCATCCTGCTTCGGCAGGCCTTGGGTAGGCACAGCGCGGTGAAGCCGCAACGGATGCTAACCCGAGAAGTGAAACCCGCACGGCGTCCCCAAACTGCGAACGCCCAGCCCACGTCGTTATCCGTGGGACGAACTTATCGAACCGCCGTATGCGGGACCCGCCTGTACGGTGGTGTGGCAGGGGAGGAGAGGTGACTCTCCCCCCTATGCCGATTATAGTGCACCGTTGGTCAGGGATCGGTTTTCGGTTGTCGTATTCGATCTTCGGCGAACGAGCAGCATCGTTTTACGCAACATGCGCCGAGAACCGAATAGCGAATACCGATGACCGGAGCTGACTCTTGCTCTTATGAGAGCTCTTCACAATTTGCGCCTGATCGTTACCGCCCTCGCGCTCGTGATTCTTGCGGGGACGGCGGGCTTTCATTTCATCGAGGGCTGGTCGTGGTTCGATGGCTTCTACATGGTGATCACGACCCTTACGACTATCGGGTACCAGGAGACGCATCCTCTTTCACACGCAGGCCGCGTGTTCAACGTGGGTGTGATCGTTGCCGGTGTGTCGCTGGTGTTTCTGGCGATCGGGGCGCTCACGCAGGCTTTGCTAGAATTCGAGCTGCGCAGCTTCTTTGGCAGGCGGAAAATGGAACGCGAGATTGACCGGCTCACCGACCACTACATCATTTGTGGCGCGGGACGCGTCGGGCGCAGCGCGGCTCGCGAGCTGGCGCGCAGGCCGGCGCAATTCGTCATTGTCGAAAACAACGAAGCCAAGGCGGCGCGTTTCAGCAACGAATCCTGGCTGATGTTGATCGGTGACGCGACCAAGGAGCAGACGCTGCGCGACGCGCACATCGAGCGCGCGCGCGGATTGGTTGCGGCCACTACAACCGATGCGGCTAATCTGTACATCATTCTCACGGCACGTGGGCTGAGTCCGAAGCTCAAAATCATTGCGCGCGCGAGCGAGGAAGACGCCGAGAAGCATTTCGTCACGGCGGGCGCCGATTTTGTGGTTTCGCCTTATGCTTTCGCGGGACAGCGTATCGCGCAGACGTTTCTTCGCCCCCACGTCGTGAGCTTCCTCGATACAGCAACGACTCATCTGGGAATGGATCTTGAAATCGGCGAAATCTCGGTTGGACCAGGATCGACCTTTGCCGGGAAAACCATTGAGACCTCGCGCATCCGCCAGGAACGCGGCGTAATCGTACTGGCCATCAAGCGGCCGCAGGGAATGCGCTTCAATCCCTCGCCGGACGATCGCATCGAAGCAGGAGACTTCCTCATCGCCATGGGCGAACCCTCCCAACTCCGCCAGGTGGAACAGATGGCGGGCAGCCGATCATGAAAATCGTCAGCGCGGCCGAGATGCGCGAGATCGATCGCGTAACCAGCGAGAAATTCGATGTGCCGTCGCTCAACCTGATGGAGAACGCCGGAGCCGCCGTGGCGCAGTTTGTGCTCACCGAGTACCCACAGGCCAAGCGAATCGCCGTGGTCTGCGGCAAGGGGAACAACGGTGGCGACGGATTCGTAGTGGCTCGCAAGCTGCGCGAAGCGGAGAAAGAAGTGCGGGTTCTCCTGATGACGGATCCATCAGACCTTCGCGGAGATGCCGCCCAGATGTTTCGGCGCATGGGGTTCATGCCAGTGGTTGTGACGAATGAGGAGCAGCTTGACTCCGACATTGCCCGGGGCGCACTGGAGGTCGATCTGATCGTCGATGCGCTTCTTGGAACGGGCTTTCGTCCGCCAGTCACCGGTTTGTTGGGGGATGCGATCGCGCGCATCAACGCACAGGCGCTTCCGGTTGTGGCGGTTGATATTCCTTCGGGCTCAGATGCGGATGGACTCACGACTCAACAAGGGCCGACAGCGCGCGCCGATGCCACTGTGACTTTCACGGCCGCGCGTCCAGCGCATGTGTTCAGCGCTCTGACATCCGGTCCCACGGTCATCGCGCCAATCGGGTCTCCGCCAGAAGCGATCGTGTCTTCGTTGAAGCTGAACCTGATTGTCCCCAGCGAGATTGCATCATTGATTGGTCCGCGGCCCGCTGAGGCCAACAAGGGTAGCTACGGACACGCTTTGGTCATCGGCGGTTCTTTGGGCAAAGCTGGCGCCGCTGCGATGGCGGGAATGTCGGCCCTTCGAATGGGGGCAGGATTGGCGACAGTTGCGACCGCAAGATCTGTTCTCCCGACCGTGGCTGGTTTTCATCCCGAGTTGATGACGGAGCCGCTGCAGGAAACGGATGCGGGCACGATTTCGCTACGCGCGCTCGAGTACGGTCATCTCGATGAACTCGCGAAAGGAAAGACCGTGCTGGCAATCGGACCGGGGATTTCTCGGAATCCGGAAACGTCGGAGTTCGTGCGCACGGTTATCGAGAAATATCGGATTCCGACGGTGCTCGATGCGGATGGGCTGAATGCGTTCGAAGGTGTGGCCGGCAAGCTGAATGGCGAAGGCCGCCCGCTGGTGATCACGCCGCATCCTGGCGAGATGGCACGGCTAACCGGGCTCTCGATTCCTGACGTTCAGAAGGATCGCATCGCTGTGGCACGGCGTTTCGCAAGTGAGCACAAGGTGATTGTCGTGCTCAAAGGACACCGGACGCTGATCGCGCAGCCTGATGACGAGGTCTGGGTCAACACGACGGGCAATCCTGGAATGGCAACGGGCGGAACCGGCGACATTCTGACCGGGATGGTCGCCGGAATGATCGCGCAGAATCCGAGGCGAGTCGTCGAGGCAGTCACGGCCGCAGTTTACTTGCACGGTCTGGCCGGAGATGTTGCATGCGAAACGACGGGAGAGCAGTCCCTGGTGGCGACCGACCTGATCGGTGCGCTTCCCGAAGCCATGCGGCGCGTGCGGGAAGCCAGCGGACGATCAGAAGTCAGATTTCGAGGGTCAGCAGTAGCCGGCGCTTAAAGGAGCGCCGGCGAAGCATCTGGCCGTCCTCCCAAAGCCAGGCTCCGCCGGATTCATCGATCGCGCCTCCCCCTCAAGTCGCCGGTCGAAAGACCGGTGCACGCTTTTGAACCGCTACTTCACTTCGACTTTCACACGCATCCACGGATGGATGCAGCACTCGAACAGGTGCTCGCCCTTAGAAAGTCCATTGACCTGCAACTGGCTGCCCTGCAGGATTCGGGTCCTCGCCACGGACACCTTGCCGAAGCCGCCCGCACACTCGGGAGCCGTCGGTTCTCCGTGGTTCAAGCCATCGATGAAGCCGCCGCCAAATTCCTTCACTTCGGTAAAAGTGTGAGGCTCACCACCCTGGTCCACGACGACAAGAGGCGTTCCTCTCTTGATCGTGACTGTGTCCGGTTCAAAATCCCAGTTCGGGTCCGGACTGCCGGCCGCAGCCTTAGCGAACAAGTCGTTGAATGTAGTGGAAAAGCCCAGCGCTATGTTCT
Source organism: uncultured Acidobacteriota bacterium (assembly GCA_963718505.1). GTDB lineage: Bacteria > Acidobacteriota > Terriglobia > Terriglobales > Acidobacteriaceae > Gp1-AA133. The sequence goes on from CAVQZP010000028.1 coordinate 257,221, forward strand.
TGCAGAAGTCCGGTCCGATAACAGCATTGAAGGTGGTGGGATCGCATTCATCCAGTGCAACGACCTGCACCGGAGTTGGGCCGGAGGGATTCTCCTGCGCGGCGGCCTGCGAGTTAGTAGCCAACAACAGCCACCCAGCCAGTAGAGCAAATGTCAGTGCGGGGAGTTTCATGTTTGGGATCTCCTTTTCGATTTCAAGTTTTGCGCTCGAAACGCGACTACTGGCTGGGGGCCGCCAGCGCATGACTCGTGCGCTGCAACAGAGAGAGAATGTCTCGCGGAGTAGTGCCCAAGCTCAATCCCAGCGGCCTCCATCGTTCCCCAAAGTTTTCTCCCTTGTTAAACCGTTACAAATAAAGAGACTCTTTGACCACGGAGGGACAGTCTCCCAGACAATCCGCTTGTGGTAGCCTCGGGCCAGTTTTAGGGCGTGAAATGTCGGTTCCTGTAAAAAGCGCGACTGTCTTGCGTTTCGATGGTTTTGAGCTGGACTTCCGGTCTGGCGAACTTCGAAAGAGCGGGGTAAAGCTGCGCTTGCAAGGCCAGCCTATCCAGGTTCTGGCCGTCTTGTTAAAGCGCAGTGGGGAACTGGTCACTCGGGACGAACTCCGACAAGAGGTCTGGCCCGAGGATACCTTCGTCGACTTTGACCATAGTTTGCACAACGCCATCGCTCGCATTCGTGAAGCGTTGGGCGATTCCGCCGCCACGCCGCGCTACATCGAGACGTTGCCGCGCCGAGGATACCGGTTCATTGCCCCGGTGAATGAGGTCCACGGCAATCTGCCCGTCGTACCCATGCGGGACCAGAGTCCTGACGGTCCAAAGGAAGTCGAGCGTGGGGCACCACCCGCGTTGCGTTCCAGTGCGCGCGCAGCAATTGCGGTTGTGTTCCTTACGATTGTCCTTCTTGGGTTCGCCCTCTGGCTGGTGCCGACGCTTTCGCGTCCGAAGAGTGCAGGTCCATCGCTGCATTCGATCGCTGTCCTGCCCCTCGACAACCTCTCGGGCGATTCGTCGCAGGATTATTTTGTCGACGGAATGACGGAAGAGTTGATCACAGATCTGGCAAAAGTCAGCGCGCTGCGGGTGACCTCCCGAACGTCCGTGATGCGTTACAAGGGGACAAAGAAGAGCTTGCCGGAGATTGCGCGCGAGTTGAACGTAGACGGTGTCGTCGAAGGATCTGTGACAAGATCGGGGAATCGGGTGCGGGTCAGGGCTCAACTGCTAAACGCGGTCAAAGATCAACACCTCTGGGCCGAGACGTACGAGCGCGACCTGGGGGATGTTCTGAGCCTGCAAAGCGAGGTGGCTCGAGCGATCGCGCAACAGGTGCGCGCGCAGGTAACTCCCGAGCACGAGGCTCGGCTGCGACTCGCGGCCCGTCCGGTCAATCCGCAGGCTTTTGAAGCGTACCTGCGCGGGCGCTACTACCTGACCACGGAATTTACGAGAGGGCAAGAGTTGCAGAAGGCGAAGCGCTACTTCGAAGAGGCGATCGCAAAGGATCCAAACTTCGGCCTGGCCTACTCGGGGTTGGCCGATTCGTATGTGTATCTGGCCTTTTTCCGGCAGCTGCCGCCGGAGGTTGCTTATCGGTCCGCGAAAGAGGCTGTGCACAAGGCACTCGAACTGGACGACAGTATTGGCGAAGCGCACGACACGCTCGCGATGCTGAGGTGGCGATACGAGTGGGACTCGCAGGCCGCCGAACGGGAATTTGACCAAGCAATCGCTCTGGCTCCCAGTTACAGTTGCGCGCACGAGGATCATTCGGAGTTTCTCGGCATGCATGGCCGGCGAAGCGAGGCTTTGGCCGAATTAGCGAAAAGTATCGAGATGGATCCGAGCCCGAGTTCAGCTCTGACCGAGGCCGGCACGTATTACTTAATGCGGGATTACGAGCATTTAGTCGAAGCGGCCCGAAGGGGTGTCATTTCGAACCCGACGGAATGGCTTGAACACTATTATCTTGGCATCGGCTACGAGGGCACAGGAAAAGGTCTGGAGGCGATTTCGGAGTATCAGCAGGCCGTCGAGATTTCAGGTGGAGACCAGGACGCGACCGCCGCCTTGGCGCATGCATATGCTGGCATCGGAAAGAAATCAGAGACCAGAAAGATCCTCAGCGACCTGGAAAGAAAATCCGCGAGATCGTACGTTTCGCCTTATTTGATTGCCACCGTGTACGCCAGCCTCGATGAGAAGGACAAGGCATTCGAATATCTGGAAAAAGCGTGTCGAGAGAAAAGTTTGGACCTGTCTTGGCATTGGAACGCAGACGCGCGGCTCGACAATCTGCGCTCTGATCCGAGATTTGAGGCTTTGGCGCGAAGGATGACTCTGTCTTCCTGATCCCTTTTCCAAGGGTAGTCCGGACTTGTTTTAACGGTGGTGAAGACGCTTTCGACCATTATCTGATTGGTCAATAGCACCATCTGCTGCTGGCACAATGGGTTATGTGTCATCCGGACGTCCGAAAAAGCGTGATTTCGGACTAGTTCGGCCGTAATCTACCCGAAAGTGCCATCTGTCCCTCATAGTCCATCTCGGCTATGACCCATTTCCCCCAACCGCACCCAACGCGGCGCGCGGCCCGGGTGCAGCTAGGCGGTTCCGTTCTAGCTGCCATCCGGTTTGACGACGGCCAGCGCTCTCGAGGCAAACTCTATTCGATCTCTGTCACCGGCGGTCTGCTGAAGCTGGTCAAGCCGCTGAGCCAAGGTGACTTTGTCGAGATCGGCTTCCAGACAAAAGTCGGCACCGTGATCGGAATGGCGGAGATGCTTCCGCCTACTCGCAAGGCCACCGACGGCACACTGCAGCCGTTCCGCTTCATCGCGCTTGGCGATGATGATCATCGCAACCTGCGCATGGCGCTGCAGTCCGTGTCGGATCAGAGTTATCTCGGAGTGAGCGCAAATCTGCCGTCGACGCCCAAATCGTTGTTTTAGCGCAAACAGCCGGAAATTAACGACTTCGTTCTGGGCTCTGAACTCTCGCTATACTTATGCCGTAGCTTGAATCGGCATGCCGACACGCGAGATCACTACCCACTCGGCCGAAGAGACGATTGCCTTTGGGCGGACGTTGACGCGCCTGCTCGCGCCCCCAAAGTTGGTCCTACTGCGCGGCGATCTGGGTGCAGGAAAGACCACCCTCATCAAGGGCATCGCCTCCGCGTTCCAAGCGGCCTCGGAGGAGAACGTCACGAGCCCGACTTTCACGCTGGTGCACGAGTACCGTGGGCCTCTGGCCAGTCTCTATCATATTGATTTATATCGAGTTGACACGCCACGGCAGTTGGAGACGCTGGGCATCGAGGACCTCATCGCCGAAGACAGCGTCCTCCTGATAGAGTGGGGAGAGAAGTTTGCGCGCTTTGTGCGCGATCGGGACGTCGAGATCACTCTCGAGCGAATTGGGGAGAACGACCGGAAAATCCAGGTAACGAGCCGCTGAACTCCGCGCAGCGCAAAGGGATTTCCATAGTCCAGACACTGGAGTCAGCCGAAACGTGAAAATCTCTCCATTTCTGTTGTCGACATTATTCGTGTGCTGCGCAGGGTGGCCAGCCTCGTCGCAAGCGCAGACACCCGACGCCCCTCAGCCGAGTTCAAGCCTGTCACAACCCCAGGCTCCGTCATCTACGCCTCAATCTCAACCTTCTGCTCCTCAACCCGGCCAGCAGCCACAGGACGCCCAAAAAGCGCAAAGCCCCGACAAGAATAAGCCCGAAGGTGTTTCGAAAGACCGGCTTTTCTATGCCCTGCCGAATTTCCTGACACTGGAGAATGCGGGCCAGGTTCCGCCGCTGTCGACGAAAGAGAAATTCAAAGTCGTGACCAAGGGATCGTTCGATTATGTGCAGATCCCGTGGTACGCCTTCCTGGCGGGAATCAGCCAAGCGGAAGACAGCGAGGCGGGATACGGGCAAGGAGCAGAGGGTTATGGGAAACGGTTCGGAGCCTACTTCGCCGATGGAACGATCGAGAACTATATGACGGGCGCCATCTTGCCCAGCCTTCTGCGGCAGGATCCGAGGTATTTCCAATCGGGCCAAGGCAGTTTTACACACCGGACGGGTTACGCGATCAGCCGCATCTTCGTGACGCGCACAGATTCGGGGCACCGGCAGTTCAACATTTCCGAGATTGTGGGGAGCGCCTTGTCGTCAGGCATCTCGACCTACAGCTATCATCCCCATGAAGATAAGACTGTGGCCAATACCCTCAGCGTGTGGGGAACCCAAGTCGGATACGACACGATCACGTTGGTGGTGAAAGAGTTCTGGCCTGACATCCGGCGAAAAATGCAGAAGAAAAAGCAGCCGACACAATAGGGCTCGATCGACACGCTGGATTCATCTCACTGGAACCGTCTTGGGACAGGCGGGGACGCCCGCTGCTTCGTTTCCTCAAGCCGGAAATGAGATTAGCGCGGGGCTACGGAGTGCGTAGGATGCTCAGAGTGGGAAGGCGTAAGCATGCCGTTGGCGCTTTCCATTCGCGAACCATTGCGAACAGAATCGCGGCCGAAAACAACACGAGGATCAGTCTCTTCTCCATTGTTCTGTTCGGTGCGGCGATCAGCCTTTCGGTTCCTGAGCGACTGGCTTGAATCCCATAATGTTGTAGCCGCAGTCGACGTAGAGTGTTTCCCCGGTAATGCCGGAGCTGGCATCGGAGGCGAGGAACACGCCGGCCGATCCTACTTCCGCCACTTCTACATTGCGCTGTAAGGGGGCCGTTTCGCGATGTGCTTTGAGCATGTCGCTTAAGCCGGAGATTCCGCGCGCGGCCAGAGTTCGGATCGGGCCGGCCGAGATGGCGTTGACACGGATCTTCTTCTTGCCAAGATCAAAGGCAAGATAGCGCACCGAACACTCCAGGGCTGCCTTCGCCACTGCCATGACGTTGTAGTGCGGGACCACTTTCTCGGCGCCGTAATAGGTCATCGTGATGATGCTGCCGCCGTCTTCCATGAGCGGCGCCGCGGCGCGCGCGACGGCGATCAACGAATAGACACTGACGTCGTGGGCGATGCGGAATCCTTCGCGGCTCGTATTGAGAAATTCTCCTTCCAGTTCAGCTGCTGGGGCGAAAGCAACACTGTGCACGAGAACGTGAAGCTTGCCATAGTGTTCTTTGAGTTTTGCGAAGGTGCTGGCGATTTCTTCGTCCTTGGAGACGTCGCACATGAAGCCCTGAGCTCCGGGAAGGGAATCGATCAGGTCTTTGGCTTCCTCGGCGAGGCGCTCGTTTTGGTAGGTCAAGGCCAAGTTCATGCCCGCCGCGTGCAGGCCTTGCGCGATCGACCACGCAATGGATCGTTTGTTCGCAACTCCAAAGACGACAGCGTTCCGGCCTTCGAGGTTGTAGGACATGGCGGTCTCCTGGGTGAGATCGAATTGGAGAGGATAACAGTTTCGAGTTGCGAGTAACGAGTCCCGAGAAGGGCTAATAACCACAGAGAACGAGAGAAACCGCGAGAGCGCGGAAAAACAGGCGTAAATCCACGAGCGACTAGCTCGTGTTCGCTTTAGTCCGCAGCTTCCGCGACGGGTTGAGCACCTTCGACGGGCCAGGCGGCGCTGATGAACGCAAAGATGTACATACTTCCGATCAGAGCGAAGCCGCCGGCGAGGCTTACTCTCTGTGCCATCCATCCCACGCTGACGCTCAACGTGATCTGCAGGAATGTCCCAACGAAATAGAAGGTGTTTTGCACGCGTCCCATGAAATGCTTCGGGACCTGCTCCATCAGGCTCGTATTCATCGCGACGCCGCTGACGCCGCGTGCCGAACCCATGATGCCGTACAGACACACGGCAATGGCGAGGAAGCCCGCGAAGGGAGACAGCATCATTCCAGTGGCGAGCAGCGCCATGCAGACGGCAATCGAGAGCCGCCAACCGAGTCGTGCGATGACCTGTGGCGCATAAAGCGCGCTCAGGAACGCACCCACTCCCCAACCGCCATTCAACCACCCATAGCCGACTGCCCCAGCATGGAAGACACGGTCGCTCAGCGAGGGCGTCACGACGACTCCAGTCAACATCGCGCCGAGAAACAAAGCCCAGCTGATCCCCAACAGCACAACGCCGCGACGCTCGCGCAGGAATTGCACGCCTTCCCAAAGTTCGTGCCAGAAACGCTTTTCAGCTTGCTCGGCCGCCGCGATGTCGGCGCGTAACTCCTCGGGACGCGGCACGACATGCCGTCCCTTGCGGACCGCAAAGTAACACAAGAACGACACCACGTAAGTGCTGACGTCGATCACCAACACACCGCCCAGTCCGATGTGGTTATAGACGAATCCGACGATCGCACCGGCCATCAGCCATCCGCCTTGAATGCCTGCCAGCAGGAAGGTATTCGCCTCGATGAATTCGCCTTCAGGCGTGAGTTCCTGGATCAAAGCCGTGATGGTTGGCCAGAACATCCAGAAGCCAGCTGCGACCAGCATGTTCATCAGGTAGAGCTGCCAGACCTGTACTCGATGACGAAAGGCGAGATACGCGACGGCCGCGATGACGATGGCCCGGGCTGCGTCGAGCGTCATGACGAGACGTCGGCGGTCTTCGCGGTCGATGATGACTCCGGTGAAGGGCAGCATGAGCATCGCCGGCAGAGTCTGCAGGACGGCGAGCGTACTGAGGGCCATCTCGGAGTGAGTTGCTTGAAGGATGTGCCAGGCTACAGCGGCCGAATTCATCCCGCTCCCCAGCATCGAAACGACATTGGCCAGCAAAACGAACCGAAGCGCCCGCTTCTGCAAAATGGCGCGCATATCTCAATCTAAATGAGAAGGAACGAGCGCGCCAATTTTCACCGAGGTTCAGAGCCTCGAAATTCGATGGGCCACGGGGCAAGCGATGTGATTCTTTCCCTTGTATGGGTGGCCGTTCGGCGCTAGCATGTCGCGCGTTAAGTCAAAGTTGGAATTCGTTCTCGACGAGCGGAGGTGGGCCGTGAAGCGCATTTCGCGATTTTTGGCAGCGTTGGTCGCTTTGTTCTCCTCTCTGAGTTTTGCGCAAATTGACAAGATTGTGATCCCCGCGGGAACGCCCGAAGATCAGGCGCTTCAGGAAATCTCCAAAGAAACAGACTCCCAGAAAAAGGTCGCTCTCTATCAGGACTTCGTGCAGAAGTTCTCTGGGAATCCGGCCGCCGTCGCGTACGGCAACTGGCAAGTCTCTCAGGAGTACCAAGCGGCTGGAGATCTACCCAAAGCCCTCGAATATGGGGACAAAGCGCTTGTCGGTTCGCCCAGGGACCTCGACATCCTTGTAAGTCAGGCGGGAATCGCGCAGCAGCTGAAGAACGATGCGAAGATCATGGACTACGCCGAGAAAGGCGGACAGCTCTACGAGTCCATTGCCAAGCAACCGAAGCCGGAGGGAATCAGCGATCAGGATTTTGCGGTGCGGGTCGCCGCCGATCAAGAGGCTGCCAAGAGCGGACATGATTTCCTGGACGGTGTCGGCTTCAACGCGATCGCAGACGAGAAGGACGCAAAGATGCGCATGGCGTACATCGAGCGCTTCGCGGCAGCATTCCCTAATTCGCACTATCAGGAACAGGTTTCGCAATATGCGATGTTCACGCTGGGCCCCGGACAGTTAAACGATTCAGCGCGCCTGATCGCATTCGGAGAAAAGAGTTTGCAGTCGAACCCCAATAGCCTCCCTGCACTGTTGATGCTTTCCAACGTGTATGTGGAAGATGCGAAACCAGCGAACGTAGCGAAGGCCGCGACCTACGCGCAGAGGGTCATTACCTTGGCGAAGGCCGAGGCACCCGATGCCGACAAGTCCCGCAAGCTTTCAGCGGGCGTGGCCCACTCGACGCTCGGCTACGCATACATGAAACAGGACAAAACGGCCGCGGCGATTCCAGAGTTCAAGTCGGCGTCCGCCTTACTCAAGGGACAGGATGATGTTGCGTACGCAACCGCGATGTACCGGCTCGGCTTTGCGTACGCGAAGCTGAATCGCAGGGCGGAGGCGAAAGAGGTGCTGGTGCAAGTAGTGTCGATTCACGGACCACTGCAGCAACCGGCGCAAGAGCTGCTGGACAAAGTCGAGACGCCGACGCGCGCCAAAGCGAAATAGTATCGTTGCGCTCCGGACACGGACAGGAGCGATTTTCAGGTTCGCCTAGGGTTTGGCTAATGCCTCGGAGAGCAGGTGTGCTTTGGATGCGAGCTTCGAGGCGCGCTCCAGATCACCTTTGGAGTCAGCCGTTTTCGCCTGCTGCATAAATTCGCGAATCTGGGCGACCGTGTCTTGTTCGTCCTTCGATAATTGTCGTTCCGACAGCTTCTGCAGATTCGCATCTGTCGATGTCAGCAACTGCTTTGTCGCCTCACGCTGGCGTGAGGCTTCGGCGGCGTTCATCGCCGGAGCCAACTGCACCGTCGTGTCGCCTGTTCCCCCTTTGCGAACGACCGTCTTCTGTGGATCCTCGCTCGCGGACGGAGCAGCCTTTTTGCGACGAGTCTTCTTCTTGGTCGGCGCGGGCTTTTTAGTGTCGGACGTTTGCTGCCCGGCAGGCGACTGATCCGTCGCGGGAGTCGATGGGGTTTGCCCTTGACTCGACGGCGTTGGTGAGACCGGAGCAGCCTGTTGACTAGAGAGGAAGAATGCGCGACCGCTGCCCGTTCCCAGAGCCGGGGAAAGCAGTAGCGCACACAGTCCAAGTATGCCGGCCAGATACATACCAATCCTGTGGGTCGCCTGAATGTTCAACAACGGATCGATTCTATTCCCTGGGAAGGTCTCTGCCAACCCGGATCGAAGCGAAAATTCGCTGTAAAAAGCAGCGTGCTTTCGAGGACATTGTTGCGCGGGGAGGCCGGTGGCATGACTGCCTGCTAGCTGGCCGAGCGAGAGACGACTTCTCGCATCGAATCGGTCGCCGGTTCCACTAGTGGTATGCGAAGGCGGAACGTGGTTCCCTTGCCGTCGACAGATTCAAAGTCGACTGAGCCGTAATGCCACTGCAGAATCTGGTAGGTTTGGGCTAGACCAATCCCGCTGCCGCCCTTCTTGGTCGTGAAGTAGAGCTCGAAGATCTTTTCCTGCACGTCTTTCGGGATGCCGGTTCCGGTGTCACGGATCTCGGTTACCACGATGCCTTCCTCCCGCCGGACGCTGACCGTGAGCGTACCGCCGTCGGGCATCGCCTGAACTCCATTGATCATGATGTTCAAAATCGCCTGCTTCACGAAGTCGGTATCGACTTTGACCAGCAACGGCTGAGAAGGCAGATCTTTTACCATCGCGACGCCATGTTGTTCGGCATCGGGAGACGCCAGTAAGGCGACATCGTCCAACAACCTCCTGAGATCGACTTCCTCGAGCTTGAGATCACGGGGCCGGGTGAAATCCACGAGAATCTGGACAACGCGATCGAGCCGGTGAATCTCGTTCCCAATAATGTCGATGTGGCGGCGAGTGCCGGGATCAGCTTGCTGCAGCTTGTTCTGGAGAAGGTGCAGGTGAAGAACGATTGCGTTGATGGGGTTCTTCACTTCATGCGCAACGCCGCGCGTGAGGCGACTGCCGGCCGACATCCGGCGAGACATCTCGATCTCATCTTCGAGGCGACGTACGGATTCGGAATCCCGCATGATCAGCAAGGCGCCAATCTGCGTGGTCTTGTCCTGGATGAAATCGAGCGAGACCTGAACGCGGCGACCGTTGGCGGACTCCATCTCGCGCTGAGCGATTGGGCGACGGTGCTCGAAGCTGTCGAGCAGCAGTGCTCCTAAAGAACTGTTACTGGAAAAGACGTCGCTGGCTCGGCGTCCTAGCATCTCGCGGCGCGGGCGTCCCAGGAACCTCTCCACGGAAGCGCTGACCAGGACGATGTGCGAGTCGCGGGTGAACAGCATCAGGCCGTCCTGCAGGTTCGCCATGAGCTGGTCGACGTTGTCCTTCAGGGCGGAGAAGATTTCTTTTGCGTCGCGCATCTGCCGGCCGAGGTTCGCGATCTTCAACGTGACTAAACCGTATTCGTCGTGATTGGATTCGTCGTCCGTGAAACTGTCTGTGCTGCCTTCGGACACGCTGTCGAGGTTGCGGCTGATTTCCTTGAGTGGGCCTAACGCGACGTTCGCAATAAAGGCGGCCAAAAGGATCGAGAAGAAAATCGATGCGACCGAAAAGACAATCGCGTGGCGCAGGCGCGAGGTCAGTTCGTCGCGCAGGAACACAGTGGATATGCCGACGCGGACGGTACCGAATCGAGTGTGATTCAAATCCAACGGTGCGCTGACGTCATAGACTTGGGGCGCGCTGTAAATCATGCGAAGCTGATCGCGGAGATGAGCGTTTTGCAGGTCGGACAGCGCCGGCCGCGTGGAAAGCACTTTGCCGATCAACTGCGAGTTGCTGTGAAGTAGAGCGCGATTGTCGAGATCGACCACGGCGGCGTCGTAAACCGACGTATTGCTGCCCGCAATCGAATCGATCATGTCATTCAGGTTTGCGTCCTCGCGCATGTACGCTTCGATTGCGGCGGAGACAGCCTTGGGGTTATCGGTATCGATGCGGGTGCTGGCGAGGTCGGGCACGGCGTTCGCGGCGACGTAGGCCGCCGTTAGATTGAACATCTTCGCGCTCTCATCGGCACGGCTGATCCAGTTCCGGACGAGCAGCGAGACGTAGAGGTAGGAGAACGCAGAGACCATCACCACTACCATGAAGGTGATGGCCAGCACGATTTTCGTTTTACGCCGCATCGATCAGAGTTGACGCGTGGCGCGGAGGCGGAGTTGCTCCGTCGGCGGGGGAAGCCGATACCGGAGTCTACTCTTCCTTTCCGGAAACCGCATCCGCAGTGGCGCTCCCGTACTCCTTTAACTTGTTGTGTAAAGTTTTCAGGCTGATGCCCAGGATCTCCGCAGCCTTGGTTTTGTTGTTGCTGGTCGCTTCCAGGGTTTTCAGGATCAGCATCTTTTCCGCTTCACCCACTGTGGTTCCCACGCCCAGCCGCACGGAATCGGGGTCATTGGCTGGCTGTCGCACGGCGACTTGTCCAAATCCTGGCGGCAGGTGCTTGGTCTCGACGATTGCCCCATCACAGACGATGACCGCGCGCTCGAGAGTATTTCGCAACTCACGGACGTTTCCGGGCCATGAATAGTTGCTGAACTGGTTGAGCACGGCCTCGCTGACCGTGGCGACTTTCCGCCCGTGCTTGGTATTCATTTCGGCCAGCAAGGTCTGCACCAGCTCGGGAACGTCTTCCTTGTGCTCTCGAAGAGAAGGCATATGAATGTTGAAGACGTTCAAACGGTAGTAGAGGTCATTGCGAAGCTCCCCACGGGCGACGGCCTCGTCGGGAATTTTGTTTGTCGCCGCCAGCACACGAACGTCGACTGAGGTCTCAACCTTGCTGCCGAGACGCCGTAACTTGCGGTCCTCGAGTACACGCAAGAGCTTCGCCTGCGTGCCGACCGGCATCTCGCCGATTTCATCCAGAAGCAGCGTGCCGCCCTCGGCAAGTTCGAAGCAGCCAGTACGGCGCTCGAGTGCTCCAGTGAACGCACCTTTTTCGTGGCCGAAGATCTCGCTCTCGATCAACGTCTCGGGAATCGCGGCGCAGTTGATCGGCACGAACGGTTTCACTCGACGGGGGCTGAGATCATGGATGGTACGCGCCACCATCTCTTTGCCGGTGCCGCTTGCCCCGGTAATCAGTACGGACGCAGTACTGGGAGCAACCATTTCAATCAGCCTAAAGATTTCCTGCATTTTTTTCGAGGCTCCAACCAATTGACCGAGGGACCCGGAGTCTCTCAGCTTGCGGCGATGGACCTCCAGTTCCACCTTCGTGCCGAGCAGTTCGCTCGCCTTCTCAAGAATGGTGCGGAGGCGGTCGGTATCAATGGGCTTGGTGATGTAGTCGTATGCGCCCATGCGCATGGCACGTACGGCGCTATCGATTGTGCCTTGCGCAGTCATCACGATGACCGCGATGGTTTGGCTGCTCTGATTTTCGGCGAGGCGCTCCAGAAGTTCCATGCCCCCTAAGCGGGGCATTTTCAGATCGGTAACGATGATGGTCGGCGACCAACGGGTAACCTTTTCCCAACCCTCCAAACCGTCGGCTGCAGTTTCTACCCGATATCCCCACGAAGAAACGACCTCCGCCAACCCAGTACGCTCGTTCTCTTCGTCCTCGACAATCAGAACTTTCTCTTGGCTCATAGTCTCCCAACCCATTATTCCGGTTTCTCACATGCTCTAGCAAGCGAAGGGAGCCTCGGCACTAAGTTCGAGACGAGGTGAGTTTGATGTGAGTTCGAACTTTCAAAGGGACGGACTTCCCAAAAATTGTATGTCAAACTGAGACGACGAGGCCCCGACATCGGGGCTTTCCCGTTGCAAATGCTGATGCTGAGCGCAGATAAATCCGTCGCGGAAGTTCCGCTTTGGCCTATTGTTGCTGTAGAATCTTGCGTCGCAACGCAGTCCGTCTTCGCGGCGTCTCTGGGCAATTCCAGAAAGGCTTTCTCGGTCAAACCTTAAGTTTCAATGTTGATGGTCTAGTTCCGGAGGATTACATGTCACTCTGTTGCGGTTCACGATATGGCCGGAGGATGTGGCTCGGCCTTTTCCTGACGCTATCACTCATTCTATGTTCGGGCGCCGCGCTGGCGCAGGAGCAGCAAACACCGCCGAAGGCGGATGTGTTCGCGGGATATCAATGGCTTAACCCGGGCGGGAATATTCCCGGCGGGACAGATGCAAGCGGCAACGTCATTCCCTTCAAGTTGCCCAGTATGCCGGATGGCTTCGGCCTGGCATTCGGCTACAACTTCCATCCGAACTTCGCGCTGGAAGGAGACTTCGGAGGAAATTACAAAAGTGGGAATGACATCCAGACATATTCAGTGGGGCCACGATTTACCTGGCGTGGCGAAGGCATTAATTTGTTCGCGCACACGTTGCTTGGCGCGAACCATTTGAACACTGCAAATTTTGGGGCGCGCACCGGAATCGGTGCCATCCTCGGCGGCGGCATCGACTTGCCCATCATGAAGCATTTATCACTTCGCCTTATTGAAGCCGACTATCAATGGGCGCGGCAAAACTTTGCGAAGGAAGTCCCCGCGACTCAGCCGGACTTGCGGCGCGCAAGTTTTCAGGGTGCGCGGCTGCGCACCGGTGTCGTATTTAACTTTGGCGGCGCGCCAGAGTTGATACCGGCGGCGTCGTGCTCTGTGGATCACGGCGAAGTAATGCAGGGTGAACCGGTCACGGCGACGGCGAGCGCCACCAACTTCAATCCGAAACACACTCTGACCTACGCATGGAGCGGCAACGGCGGTACGGTAAACGGCAAAGACAATACCGCATCCATCGACACCAAGGGTGTTGCAGGCGGGAACTACACGGTCACCGCACACATCACCGATCCCAAAGTGAAGAAAAATGGTGATGCGACTTGCACGGCTAACTACACCGTGAAAGAACCGCCGAAGAACCCGCCGCAGATGAGCTGCTCGGCCAGTCCGACCTCACTGCAGACCGGCGGCACAGTGACCGTGACATGCACTTGCACGAGTCCCGACAACGTGCCCGTGACGGTTTCGGGATGGACCGCAAGCGGAGGCAACATCTCGGGGAACGGCAATGTCGCCACGTTGAACACGACTGGCGCCTCACCCGGGCCAATCACCATAAGCGCGACATGTACCGATTCCCGCGGCCTGAACGCGAATTCGTCGACGCAAGTTACGGTCGAGAACCCGCCACCACCGCCGCCGAAGGCCAGCAAGCTGAGCCAGTGCGACTTCCCGAATCCGAAGAAGCCGTGGCGCGTGGATAACACCTGCAAAGCAATCCTGGATGACGTAGCCCTGCGCCTGCAGCAGGAAGCGGACGCGAAGCTCGTCATTGTGGGCAACGCCGAACCGACTGAAAAGCGGAAGAACCTGGCTGGCGAGCGCGCCTTGAACTCCAAGGCGTACTTAACCGGCGGTGAAGCGAAGCAATCGATCGATCCTAGCCGTATCGAAGTGCGCACCGGAAACGGCGGCACCAAGACGGCGGAATACTGGGTCGTGCCGGCAGGCGCCACTTTCGACTCCACTGGAACGGACCCGGTCGACGAGACCAAAGTGAAGGCTGTTCCCGATCACCCGGCCGCTCCCAAGAAGAAGGCTGCAGCCAAAAAGGCCCAGTAGGAAGCAACCAAGTACAGGGCCGGTCGGGGACCCCGACCGGCCTATTTTTTTTCCTGCCCTAAGGTAACTTGAAGGGGTACCAATAGGCTGTCACTCTCAGACCGCAAGGTATACTGTCCGCAACAGGGGTCGAAACACACATGATTTCGAAAGCCATGTCAGGTAAGTTGTTGATAGTAATGGCAGTTTTCTTGATCTGCACGGCGACGCTTTGGGCCGGCCAATGGGCCGCGATGGGGCCGGATGGAGGCGATGTTCGCAGCCTCACCTACGATCCCCACAATCCGGATCGCATCTTCCTGGGAACGAGCACCGGAGTCATTTTCCTTTCAACCAACGGCGGGCAGGATTGGTCCCGTTTTGCGCACCTCGGCGACGAGTACGTTCTCGATCACATCGCGCTGAATCCGCATGACACGAATGTGATGTACGTGTCCGCGTGGAGTGTGCAGAGCCAGCAAATTGGCGACGTGTTCCGCACACGCGATGGCGGCAAGACTTGGAAGACACTTCCCAGCATGCACAACAAATCGATCCGGGCGATGGCCATGGCGGCCTCAAACCCGAATATCCTCGTGGCGGGTGCGCTGGATGGCGTGTTCCGCAGCAACGACGGAGGCGAGTCCTGGGAACGGATCTCTCCAGCCAATCATGCCGAAATCAAAAACATCGAATCGATTGCGGTTGATCCGAAAGATCCCAACGTGGTGTACGCGGGCACATGGCACCTGGCGTGGAAGACTGCCGATGGCGGCGCCAATTGGGAACACATGAACAAGGGCATGATCGACGATTCCGATGTGTTTTCCATCATCGTGAACCACAGTGATCCATCGAACGTCTTCGCCAGCGCCTGCTCGGGAATCTACAAGAGCACGACAGCAGGCGAGCAGTTCTCAAAGATCCAGGGCATTCCGTTCTCCGCGCGCCGCACCCGCGTGCTCCATCAGGATCCGACGAATCCGAATATTGTGTACGCCGGAACGACCGAGGGCTTATGGAAAACGATGGACCTCGGCAAGACCTGGAAGCGTGTGAGCAACCCCGAAGTGGTCGTGAATGATGTTCTGGTGGATCCGCGGAACTCGGATCACGTGTTGCTTGCCACCGATCGGAGCGGGGTTCTGGTTTCGAATAACGGGGCTGCCAGCTGGTCAGCTTCGAATCACGGCTACTCGCATCGTTACGTGACGGCGATCGTCGCGGACCGCAAGGATCCCAACACGCTGTATGTGGGCGTCGTCAACGATCGCGAGTTCGGTGGCGTCTTCTATTCCAAGGACAGTGGCCAGCACTGGATGCAGAAGGCATCTGGCCTGGGCGGCAAGGATGTCTTCACGCTGAAGCAGGCCAGCAACGGAGCGCTTGTGGCTGGTACCAACCATGGCGCCTACATGCTCGAGCACAATGGCACCGAGTGGCGCTCCATCAACAACGTGATTTTCGAGAAGACCTCGTACACCACCGTCAAGAAGGGAACTAAGAAGACGCAGGTTGCCAAGAAGACGGTTACGCGTTCTGTTCTCGAAGCCAAGGTCAACGACCTTGAAATCGTGGGCGACCGCTGGATGGCCGCCACGACCAATGGGGTGTACTTCAGTAAGGATCAGGGCAAGGCTTGGGAAGGCGGCCCCGTCCAGGGCGAGAAAGACTTCGTCTCGATCGGCTCGAACGGAGAGTCGATCGTCGCGGCAACGCGCACCAAGATCTTCGTCTCCAACGACAACGGGGCTACCTTTAATCCGCGCAGCTTGGCGTCGTACGTGACGAACATCCGAGGCGTAACCGTGACCCCGGACGCCCAGATCTTCCTGGCATCTCGTGAAGGTGCATTCCACAGCGGCGATGCAGGCGCCACCTGGGACCACATTCTCACTGGCTTGCCGGACAAGGACATCAGTTCGATCACTTGGGATGGCGGCAGCAAGCGCATGCTGGCGACGAGCCTTCAGACTGGTGTTATCTTCGAAAGCTCGGACACTGGCCGTACATGGCAGCGCGGTCCTGACACAGGTTATCCGCTGCGCAGGGTAAGCGTGGTGCACGGGCGCTTCGTTGCTGCAACTCCGTTCGACGGTGTAATTGTCCAGCCCGAAAACGAACCGCAGAGTGCGGCAGCCGGATCTGGCGGGGGCAGCAACTAACTACCCTGTTGTTTCTTGAATCAGGTGAAACCCGGAGAGCAAGCTCTCCGGGTCTTCTTTTTGCCAAGTGACTTTGTTAGCGACCCTTTACATCGATTGCGTGTTTTCGATGCAGTGAACCGAAAAATCTACACGTCGACGCGAATTTTCTTGCTGCTAACTGTCATCGTTTCAGGCGAGTAACGTTGGCATCCGTCTTGCGACTTGTTCTTACACAAAGCAGCGGCGGAGGATGGACCCCATGGTGGGGCGCAAAGTGTCGGCGATTGCTATCTTGGCATGCGGCCTGATGATGGCGTCAGGCTGTGGCCGCCAGGAGTCGGTGAGCCCGACCGAATCGGGCGCAGCACCTTCCTCTCAGGATGGCGAGCTTCCTTTCGAAAGGGCAGCTCAGAAGACGGGAATTTCTCCGACCAGTTCCGTAATTCCCCCCGGAGCAAACCTGCCTGTTGGGACGGCCATCACCGTTCGGCTGAAGTCGGCAATATCAAGCGCCTCCGAACGCACGGGTGACCGTTTCCTTGGCCTGCTCGAGGAGCCGATTGTCGTGAACGGAGAGACGATTGCCCCCGTTGGCGGCGTGGTGATCGGTAGGGTCATCGAGGCTAGGAGGGCGGCGCGTGCGAAGTCTCCCGGCTACCTCCGCCTCGTGTTGACCTCTATTCCTATCCTGGGCAAATCCACCATGGTTCAAACCTCCAGTAGTTTCATCAAAGGCTCCCAAGCGAAGAGCGTGACTGTCGCCCAGGCCGGACATAGCGGCGACGGCCTGCTCGCGGCAGCGGAAGCTGCCCCGGGCAACGGACCGCTGCTGGGCGCAACCACTGCAGACCGGCGGATGATTGGCGGAGTGATCGCCAAAGACGCATTCGTTGGGCCAGAACATCACCTCACCTTCCGGTTGACGGAGCCGCTCCTGCTTCCCGAGCAAGATCAGTAGGATTCTTACACTTTCAAGCCGCGGCACTTCCCGGAACTCCCTGTTAGGACATCACGCGGGTCTGTGACGGCCGCACTTCAGCATTCCCAGATTGGTCCCCATAATCGTTCCAAATAGGGAGTTAAGCCTGAGCACGGTGACCGAATGGTTCCCAATTCGGTTTCCGACCCCAGCCATAAGGCCATTCGGCCACCTCCCAGACAATAGGAATGCTGGAGAGATGGGAAACGCGCTGCGGCTAGCAAGCCCGACACAGGTTCTCGATGCTGAGCAGTTGATTGCCGCGTTTGAGAATAGTCCGGAAGGTCTCGCCATCGCCGATCACGGGCGCATTGTGTATGCCAACGCAGCATTTGCAGAGTTGTTTGCCTACTCGGATCGCGCCGAGATGGGCGGCAAAGCCCTGTCCAGCCTCCGTCCCAGAAGCTATCAATGCGCGAGAACAAGTCTAGGGAGTAGCCCGGCGAGTGAGAGCGGAGGGCGGGTCTGCGAGTTTCTGGGGCGCAGAAAGAACGGCACCAAAGTTCAGGTCGAGTCAAGCTGCTCGCCTTTCCGGGTGCAGGGGCGAGATCTGCTGGCTATTACGGTGCGCGACATAAGCCAGCGCGAGCGGCGCCGCATTGTGCGCGACAGCGATCAGCGATTTCGCACCATCTTCAAGGCCGCGCCCATCGGCATCGTCCAGTGCGGCAGCGACGGTCGTGTGCTCGAAACCAACCCCGCGGTCGAGCGCATGCTCGGTTACGGCCGGAGCGAGTTACGGGGCTCACTTTTCCACGACTTTTTCCATTTCGACGATTGCGACAGAGACTCGCAGCTGTTTGAAGAGCTGGCAAAAGGAGCACGGGATGTCTATGAACACGAGGTCCGTTACGTTGGCAAAGCGGAGCGCCGCGGATGGATGCACCTGAAAGTGTCCCTTGTGCGCGGAATGCGTGGAGAGCCGCAGTTTGCGATCGCGATGATCGAGGACATCACTGAGCGGAAACAGGCGGGGCAGAGGCTTCGAGATGCCCAAAAGATGGAGGTGGTTGGGCGGCTGGTCGGCGGGGTTGCCCACGACTTCAATAACCTACTCACCGGCATCATGCTCTATTGCGATCTGTTGATCGCGGGACTCGATCGAGGCAGCAGCCTTCATCGTCATGCCGAAGAAATCCACATGGCAGGCGAGCAGGGAGCGGCTCTCATTCAACAACTTCTTGCCTTTTCGCGGCAGCAGAGCGTCGAACCGCGCACCCTGTGCCTGAATCAGGTGATCAACAGTTCGCGAAACCTGCTGGGCCGTCTGCTCGGCGAAAAAATCGAGATCAGGTTCGAACTCGACACAAAGCTCGGAAACATCAGGATGGATCCCGCGCAGGTGCAGCAGATTCTTTTCAATCTCGTGCTGAACGCGCGGGACGCAATCTCTGAAACCGGCAACATCGTAGTCGAAACCAGAAACTCTGCCTTCGTGCGCGACGCTCCAGCCCCCCCAATGCTGCGATTCAAGGCGTGATGCTGGCTGTAATCGACACTGGTTGCGGAATGAACGAGGAGACCAGATCCCATCTCTTTGAACCGTTCTTCACCACGAAGACTCCTGGACGCGGCAATGGCCTCGGCCTGGCGACCGTGCACAACATCGTGAAGAACGTTGGGGGAACGATCGAGGTAGAGAGCGAGCCAGGCAAGGGGACAACCGTCCGAGTGCTGCTGCCTCGCATTGTCGAACCAGTCGCCACAGCAATACCCGAAGCGGGATTTTCTCCAGTTCGAACGAACGAGACGATCTTGCTCGTGGAAGATAACGGAACCGTTCGTCGCGCTGCGCACCGGATTCTGCGCGAGTGTGGTTATCGAGTGCTGGAAGCTGCGGACGGTGCGGAGGCGTTGTCCATCTTGCGGAAGAGCGCCGGGGCGGTCGACCTCCTGCTGGCGGACCTGGTGATGCCGGGAATGACGGGACGCGAACTCGCGAAACGGGTGCTCGAACTCCGACCGAGCGTACGAATTGTCCATATGTCGGGCTACGAGCCACAGAACGAAGAACAAACGGATCCGGTCGTGTTGTTCCGCAAACCATTCACCGGGGCAGCGCTACTGGAAAAAGTCAGAGAAGTGTTGGACGCAGGAAGTCCGGGGATTTCGAAAGAACAAGATCACGAGGGAAAGTGAGAGCCATTATGTCAACGTTAGAAGCGACCGTTTCGAGCACCCCACAGATCGAAGGTGCCAATTTCCTGAATCTGCTGATCGTCGATGACGAACGTTCGATCCGGGACGCTTGCCGCGAGATCGCGCAGTCGTTGGGCTTCAATGCCTTCACCGCCGACTCGGCTGAGCATGCCTATCGCATTCTGGAATCGCAAGGCATCGACGCCGTGCTGCTTGATCTGCGTCTTCCCGGTGCCGGCGGGCTGGAAGCTCTGAACCAGATGAAAAGCCGCAAACCGGATGCGGTCGTGGTGGTTGTCACAGGCTACGGCACAGTGCAATCCGCAGTGCAAGCCATGAAGAACGGAGCATATGACTATGTCACCAAACCGTTCAGCCTGGATGAACTGAAGATGCTGCTTGACCGCCTAGTGAGCCATCTCAAATTGAAGACGGAAAATCGCATGCTGCGCGAGAAGATCAAATCGAAGCAGGGCTTTGGCAGCATTGTGGGCCGTTCGCCCGAGATGGAGAAGCTCTATCGCATTATTGCCAAGGCCGCTCACAGCACGCATCCGGTATTGATCCTGGGCGAGAGCGGAACCGGGAAAGAACTGGTGGCGCGGTCGATTCACTTCTCGGGGCCGTTCCGTGACAAGCCTTTTATTCCGGTGGACTGTGGCTCACTGGTCCCGACGCTCATTGAGAGCGAATTGTTCGGCTTCGTCAAGGGAGCATTCACGGGCGCGACGCACTCCAAGGACGGCCTTCTGACAATCGCCGAAGGCGGAACCGTGTTCCTCGACGAAGTTGGCGAACTGCCGGTCGATCTGCAGGCGAAATTGCTGCGTGCGATCCAGGAGAAAGAGATACGGCCGGTTGGCAGCACGAAGCAGCTCCCGATCAACGTTCGCATCCTGGCGGCCACCAATCGTGATCTCGAACTGGGAGTGGCCCAGGGGACATTCCGCCGCGACCTGTATTTCCGACTGAACGTGCTGAGCTTGCGGATTCCAGCCCTGCGTGAACGGCGTCAGGATATTCCGCTGCTGGCCACTCACTTTCTTGACCGCATGACGCGCTCGTCCGGACAGGAACGGACGCTGAGTGACGATGCGATGAAGGCCATGCTCGCCTACGACTGGCCCGGAAATGTGCGGGAACTCGAGAACTGCCTGGAGAGGGCTTGTGCCCTTACGACCGGACCAATGCTGCACGTTGGCGACTTGCCGCCCGCGGTCAGCAACCTGGGCACCAATGAAGTGCCCGGTGATGCCAACGGAGCCAACAAGATCATCCCGATGGCGGAGTTGGAGAAGCAAACGATCCTAAACGCGATAGCGCAGCTGAACGGCGACAAGTTACTGGCGGCGCGTTTGCTGGGTATCGGTAAGACCACTCTGTACCGCAAGTTGAAAGAGTACGGTTCCCAAGACTGAGTTGTAGTCTCGTTCTGGTTTCCCGATACGGAACGTGATAGGGCCAATCTTTTGCCAAGTCACGTGTTTTCAGTCGCTATGTTTTGGTGCGGCGCTTGCATAATGAGGGGCATGGTCCTTCTAATCACGCCGTCAGCCCGCATCAAGCAATGCGCGCATTCCCTTCAGTCTGGCATCGGGCTCGCCGTCGAGGTAGCGGTGAGTCTGCAAGAGGCCGGATGCCGCTTGCGCGAACGGGAATATGCTGCCGTGGTCATCGATCAGTTTCTGGTGGAAGCTGAACCGGATGAAAGCGATCAGATCCTGCAGCACCTGGGAAGTGCGATTCCCGTCTATGTGAACTTTGCGATCAGCGGAATGGATCGCGTTGTGCGCGATACAAAAACGGCATTGGCCCGGCGCCAGCGCGAAGAACTCGTCGCGCGCCAGTCTGCGGAACGAGCCATCTGGAGCGAACTGCGGGAAGACGTCACCGCGATGCTGCTGTCGTGCGACCTCGCCCTTGCGGTTCCTAACGTGCCGACATCCGCCGTGGAGAAACTGCGCTCGGTGCACGATCTGGCCTGCCAGATCCGCACCCGAATGGCCGGGGCCGAGTAGTCGGGACAGCCTGTCAACTGTCGTTGCCTTGGAAAGGCGAGCCTTGACTGGTTGAGAGTTACGTGCCGTACCGCACGGTCTTCTCGAGGTCTCTCCGCACTCTCTTCGTTCTCGCACCCGAAGAACGCCTGCCCATTTTTTCGATGGCTTCCAGGACAGACTGGCCCCAGCCCTTCGGCCCTTGTTCGAGGCAACGAACCACCTGAGGCACGGCGCCGGTGATTTCCTTGTCGAAGCTGCCATCGGGTTTCGGCATCAGGATCGGCTCATTCACCAACTGCAGCATCGGCAGGTCGTTGCCACTATCTCCAAGCGCGATCGTGCGGATCGGAGTACGCCATACCGCGTGGTAATAGCTGATCACTGTGCTGAGAGCGAGTCCTTTATCGCAGTTGGCAGAGATGTGCCAAAAACGGCCTCCGCGTTGCACGGCGAACCCACTATCGTGCGCCATGCGAGAGAACGCACGGATCTCGCGGGGACTTGCATTTGGGACAAGGAATGGTTCGCCCGTCTCACGTTGACGGGCGTGATGAGCTTCCTTGAGGGAGAGGCCGGTTCTTTCGGCGACTTCTTCGTCGGTCATCTGATGGAAGCCGCGAACCTCAATTTTGGCCTGCCGGGCGAGGTCTCGCAGCGCGGCGACCACTTCACGATAAGGACGGCCCAGCACCAGAGTCCGGTCGTGTTTCTTGACCGGCGGCGTCAGGCGCGATGATCGGCTGGCCGGAATAACCACCACGCCACCGTTCTCTACGATGAACGGATCCGTATTACCGATGGCTTTCCGCAACGATCGGACTTCTGCCCGCGTTTTGCTGGTGCAAAAGACCAGCGGAATGGCCTGTCGTTTCAATTCGTCGAGAGCCGGGCGAGCGCCTTCCCACGAGTAGGAGTCGTGGGAAAGCAGGGTACCGTCCAGATCGGTGAAGACTAGAATGCGCATTTGTTTAGAGATGGCGGAAGACCTCTTCCTCAGCGACGGAAGAACGGACCTTGGCCTCAAGCCACTGCCGGGCCATGTCCCGGGCGCCCAGCCCGAATGCGATCGCAAGAGCAAAGACAATCCCCGCGAACACGATTGCGAAGGCCACCAGCAGTGGCAGGCTTCCGATGTGGAGTTGCTCAAGGGCGATGACCACGGCCAGGGTCATGACCAGCACCCGCACACCGCCTGCGATCAGCCTTGCAGCCGGCCATTGTGCATTGACGGCCGCCAGCAGGGTACTGCGCGACACCATGCGACTCACGACCACGCCCAGGAGGAGCACCAGGCCAGCGGCAATCAGGTTCGGAATGTACTCGACGAAGCGATTCACCAGTCCGACGCTGGCAGGGGTGTCAGCCGCGCTCAGTGCGAAGAGAACAATGAATGCCCAGACCAGAGCTTGTACGAAGCGCGCTCCCAGGTCGCTGGGAGAATGGAACACACCGGAGCGCTCGATCATGCTCGCCAGTCCCGTGCGCTGCACTAACCGGTCAAAGCGGGCCGCCCGCAAGAGTTTGTAGGTGAGCCATCGAAGCACGAACGCGATAAAGCCACCCACAACGAGCGTGACGACCACGATGATCAACAGAGGTACGATGTGCGCGGATTGTTCCGCAAGACGATTGAAAGGATCGATCAGCATCCGGTCAAACAGGCTGCGCATGGACTTTCTCCTTTCCAGCGGCATCCCACTGCTGTGTCAGGTACGACTTCTCGGCCTCGAACACCTGACATAATTGCTCGATACGTTCCTCCACCTGCGGGGCGGTGCTGTCCGTGACTTCCAGTACAAACGACGCAGTGCGCCCCAGGTATAGCGGTACAAGGGACTGCAGTAAGTGATCGCGGTCCAGCAAACGATATCGGTATGCCTTAGCCGCTTCGTAGATCATACGGACCCACAGCGAGTCCGGAATGTGAAAGCCCTTTCCGTTCCGGTGCACGAAGTTCGTCAGGTCCAGCAGCGTCTGTTGTGAAAGGAATGTGCTGTAGATCTCGTGCAGGTCGTTCACACCTTGCTGCGCCGCGTGGATCATGCGATCGGTGTTGACCGTAAGAGGCTCGACTCCGACCTCAAAAGGGAATCCAAACAGGGGCACTTTTTCGTACCCGTGGACGCTTTTCCAAACCTTCTCGTAGCTCTCCATAAGGCTGAAAAACGACCCGACGACCTGGCGAAACATGCTGGTTAGATCGGAGCCGGGATCCTTCGCGTCGTGAATTTTCGCGCCAAGATACGCCTGGCCGACGCGGAAGCCTTCGGCGATGGCGGTTACGGTCATCCAGATATCGATTCCAAAGCGCGCGACGTCCGTGTCCCAAACGTCTTTCTCAAGGTAGCAGGCGGCCAGCTTTCCCGAGAATCCGAACTCCCCTCCAATGGGTTGCCGCACGGATTTTCCATAGAGCGTGCGCGTCATCGGATAGATGATTCCGTTGGTGATGGTGCCGTCGTATTTGTGGCGGTGATAGTAGGGAGCGATGTAATCGTATCCGTATTCCAGGACCGGTTGCGCCAGGAGTTCGATCCATCCGGGCGTGATGCTGCGCAGGTCGGAATCCACGACTACGCAAGCCTTGGCATTCAGCCGCTTGGCGACCGCGAAGATCGTCCGAAAGGCGCTGCCTTTTCCGGGCACACCATGATACGGCGTGCTGATGCGGTAACTGGTATGCACAGGATGCGAAACCAGAAGCAGGTCGTCGGCGCCACCCTCCGCCTGCATTACGACACCTTGCGTGCCGTCCTTGGACCCACCATCGGAGTTAACGATGACTGAGCGGCGGCTCGGGAAATACTTGGCCAAACCGACCGACACCGCGCGCACGACCTGACCAATCGTTCGGGCGTTGTTGTAGCTGGGGATGCCAACAACAATGTCCGCTTCCCGAATCTGTTCAAGGCGAGCCTTTAGCTCATTTGGAAAGAGCTCATCCACGGCAGAATCACGCACTCTCCGCCAGACGATGCAGCGGCTTCGGCTCCAAACCCACTACGGTGGGTATGGACTCGTTATCGACGTCCACCGCCTCGCGGAGGTCGTCGAGGAACCCCGGGGAGGCAGCGCTTACGCGCATCCAGTTCGGGATCGGGGGCGTCCCCAGCGGATCGGAAAAGAACTCGTCGGTCGCCATTCTGAGGGCCTGAGAGAACGTCTCCACTGCGGTTTCTTCCTCATGACGATCGAACAGGAGCCCGTTAATCATGGCGTCGGCGTGATAACGGCTGATGCTATTCTCGGCCATGCGTTGGTAGCGGACGAGAAGCGTCTGCATCACGCCCGTGTCGAATTTCACGCCTTCCGCAGCGAGAATGCGGAACAGCGACTTCGAGATATCCATGGCCATCTTCATCAAGCCCTTGGAAGGATCTCCAGGAGAGAGTTCCTGGTGCTTGTGTTCGTAATTATCTGCGATATCGACCTGGCAGATTCGCCGCATGGAGCAATTGCGGTACACCTCGGCCAGCACGCCGACCTCAAGCCCCCAATCGGAGGGGATTCGGTTCACGCGGGCCAGGTCTGCCTGCATGGCAAACTCTCCCGCCAGCGGATACCGGAAGCTGTCGAGGTAAGCGAGAAACGGGAGATGGCCGACGATGGATTCCAGTGCGCGGATCACCGGCGACATCAACAGACGGGTTACGCGGCCATGCATCTGGTGGCTCAAGCGGGCATAGTAGCCCTTGCTGAACTCAAACCCGATGTCCGGATGGACGACCGGATAGCAAAGACGAGCGAGCATCTCGCGGCTGTAGTTCACGATGTCGCAGTCGTGGATGGCGATTACTGATGCTTTCCGGCTAGCCAGCACGTAGCCGTAGGCCATCCAGCACTGCCGGCCTTTGCCGTCGGGGCCGATTTGCAACCGGTTATCTTCGAGAGTTTTGTAGAGGCGCTGCATGCGCGGACCGTCATGCCAGATGACACGAACGTCGCCCGGTAAGACACTCAGACGACGGGTGACGTCCTCAAATTGGTCGCGGGTGGCTTGCGCCAGGGAGAGAACGAACTGCCGGACGTAGGTTGCCTGGCTCAATTCGGCCAGGATGGTCCCCATCGCCGGCTTCTCGAATTCAGAATACAGAGCGGGCAGCACCAGTGCGATCGGTTGCTGGCGGGAGAAGTATTCCAATTGCCTTTCCACGATTCCAACATCACCGGTCCCCAACCGATGTAAAGTCGCGATTACACCGATTTGCGAGAAGTCAGCCATGGCGAGTACCCTCTCTTTTTCCCGATCCCCGGCGCGAGCCACAACCCGGTGCAGTGCGGACAAGAGCACCACTTTCGAACATAGTTACCGCAGGGGACAAACACTGAAAACAATCTGGAACTGGAAACGGCGAAACCCAACTTTAGAGAGTCGCTGTGGCGCAGCGACAATGGATATCGTGGCGCGAACGAACGGGACTCGCGCATGCAGCCAACACACTAGCAACTCTTCAGCCAGTCAGCCGCAGGGATCCCAACGACCGGATCGCAACGCCCTAAACCGCCCACACCACGCCAATCGGCCAAAAAGCGCAACCTTTTTCTTACTGGGTTCAACCTAACCCGCAGCTACGACCCGGTCAATACAGAATATTTTCCAGAGGCGTGCAGTTTTTTCCTTATCGAAGGCATTGAATATTGGGCGGTTAACCTTCTTTTGGCGTGGTTCCGTGAGACAATCGCGTTCGAAACGTCGCGATGTAATCGGTTGCATCGTCCAAGATGCTATTCAAGAAACAGTTCAAAGCTACGAGCCGCCTCGGTAGAATACGAGGCGAGTTGGCGGGTAGGACTACTGGCCGGAGACCCTAACATGCACGTTCTCGTCACCACCGATACGATCTCCGGCGTCTGGACCTACAGCCGTGAACTGGTGAGCGGACTCGTGAGCCGAGGCTTACGAGTGACGCTTGTGAGTTTCGGCGAAGTCCCGCTTCCCGAACAGACCGCCTGGATGGACAACTTGCACGGCTTGGATTACCGCCCGACCGCTTTTCGGTTGGAGTGGATGCACGAGGGTGAGCAAGACTACGAGGAGTCTGCCGCCTACCTGGCTTCCCTGGTGCAGGAGATCCAGCCCGACGTGCTGCACCTGAACCAGTTCTGCTATGGCGGTCTGCCGGTGGACGTACCGAGGGTGGTGGTGGCTCACGGCGACCTCATCACCTGGTGGCTCGCCGTCCATGGCCACGAGCCCAAGTCAGCCCGCTGGCTGAGCCGATATCGCGAGGGCGTGGTCCGCGGTTTGCTCGGTGCTACCGCCGTCGTCGCTCCATCGGCCGCGATGCTGGACGCGCTTCATCTTTCCTATATCCAGGTGAAGCACGAGCGGGTCATCTACAACGGTCGTAATCCGATCTTCTTCAATCCTTATGTAAGCAAGGAAGATTCGGTCCTTTCAGTCGGGAGGCTGCTCGATGCGGGGAAACAGGTCCACCTGCTCACGCAGCATCAGCACCCACTTCCGGTGTGCATCGTTGGCGCCGAGCATCCAGTGAACCCGCTGCGGGTGCCGATCCGCGCTGACGTGAAGGTGGCGACCGAACAGCTTTGCGTGTCGCTGAAGGGACCCCAGACGGAAGCCCAGATGCGCACCCTCTACAGCCGTGCCGCGGTGTACGCAGCTACGGCCCGCTACGAACCTTTTGGGATCGAAGCACTCGAAGCGGCTCTCTCCCGGTGCGCGATTATCGCGAACGACATTCCGAGTTTCCGTGAGATCTGGGGCGACGACGCCCTCTACTTCCGCACGAATGACGCCGCGAGCCTTGCCTCGGCGATCCGCGAGTTAACCGACGACCGCGAGAAGTGCCGCGCCTACGCCAACCGTGCCTATCAAAGAGCACGTGAGCGCTATAACCACAAGCGGATGATCGACGAGTACCTGCAGTTGTATCGCAGCCTGCCTGCCGTGGAATGGGCTGCCGCGTAAGACCCAACCACCGTGCTATCTTCGTAAACTAACTCTTAACGGCCGGTGGATTCTGTGCCCCGGTTATCTTTCCAGGAGACGTTCATGGCTCAAGTGAAAATTACGGTTCGTCCAAATGGTCCTTATCGAGTAGAAGCCCCTGAGGGTTCGATCGAACTCGTGGATGCCAATGGCACTGCCTACGATTTGACCGGGAAGCCGGCCTTCTCGCTGTGCCGTTGCGGGGCCAGTGTGAATAAGCCCTTTTGTGACGGTACCCATTCGAAAATCGGATTCCAGGCAGCCGAGGCGGCGGTGCGAGCGGAAAACAAGTAGCAGGGGGAGATGTTGTGGGTTTATCGAAGGGATGAGCCCATATCCTCAGTGGATCGTCTTCGTCTTGCGCGACATGTAATCCATCAGAAGATACTGGCCGAGAGTGTACGGCGTGGTGAAATAGGCCTTGCCGCGGCACATCTCGGTCACTTTCTGCACGAAGTTCACCAAACCGTAGTCGGAAGCCAGCATGAAAGTGTTGATCAACACGCCGGCGCGCTTGCACTTGGAGACTTCTTCCAGCGTCTGGCCTACCACGAGCGGATCGAGCCCAAAGGCATTCTTGTAAATGCGCCCGTCTTCCAATGTGAGCGCCGAGGGCTTGCCATCAGTGATCATGACGATCTGCTTCATGTCCTTGCGCTGGCGCTGCAGAATCCGCTGAGCCAGCCGCAATCCTTCCCGCGTATTCGTGTAATACGGCCCGACTTTCACCCGAGCCAACTGGCTGAGCGGAACCTCCTCGGCCGAATCGTGGAAGAGCACTAGGGAAAGAGAATCCCCGGGATATTGCGTGCGGATTAACTGCGACAGGGCCATTGCGACTTTCTTGGCGGGTGTGAAGCGGTCCTCGCCGTAGAGAATCATCGAGTGCGAACAATCGAGCATGAGGACCGTCGCGCACGAGGACTGGTACTCGCACTGGTGGACCTGCAAGTCGGAGTACTCGATGTTCAGGGGCACCTGCAATCCTTCGCGCTGGATGGCGCTGGAAAGGGTCGCCGTGATGTCAAGGTTCAGCGTGTCCCCGAACTCGTAGACTTTGGACGCGCCACTCGCCTCGACGCCGGTCGCCATGTCGCGTGTATCGTGTCGGCCGAAACTCGATTTGCCGAGCGACCCTAGCAGATCGCGCAGAGATTTGTAGCCGAGGAAGTCCAGGCTCTTGTCTGTGATTTCGAACTTCGCCTGCTGGCCTTCGCCGATCTGTCCGCCGGCCGAGGAGGGCTGGGAAGGATCGGGAGGATCGTCAATGGAAATGAAGTCCTCTTGCTCCATTCGCTCGATCAGCTTTTCGATCAGTTCGTCGAGCTTTCCCTCGATCTGCATCTGTTGCAGTCGCTCCCGCAATTCGTCGCTGAAGCGATCGCTTTCCATGAGTGCCTGCTCGATTGCCTGACGCAAAGCATCGAGGGTCTGTTCACCCTCCGGCATGTCATAAAACATGTAGTTCTGGAACCCGCTCTGCAGCAGATAGTCCGATAGGGCGCTGAGCAGGTCTTCCATGCTCATCTCGCCGGCCGGATCAGGAACGTACTTGGTGTAGCGAATGCGTTTCATAAAGCAGTTCTCAGTTGCCAGTTCTCAGTTCCCAGTTAAAACCTCAGTTTCGATATCTCGTGAATGGCGACCCATTCCTTACGATGCTCTACTCTTGCTTTAGTGTTAATCCTAACTGCGCTATCCCTTCCGGCAACGACACGGCATGTCATCTCAACGCGCGTTAACTGAGAACTGGCAACTGGGAACTGTTTTTCAGTTATACGGCCTTCGGCCCCGGAACGGCTCCTCACGTTCGAACGTGCGTTGTTCTGGTTTTTTCGGTTGCTTCTCACCCGCAGTGAATACACGCTCTTCGCTGCGTCCGATGCGCTTGTGGGCGTACAAGCCTTCCAGAACAAACTCCGCGGCGGAGACCTGGGTCTCAACGTTGTCTTTGGGCGAGACGTTTAGGGCGCTCAGTTTTTCGCCGAGACCCTGGATGTTCTTAAGACCGTCGAACACCTCTGCGGCTCCGGCGCTGTCCGTTACCTGAATCTCTCCACCGAGATCGAACCACTGCACGATCTGCCGCATGTCCACGCCGCTGAAATAGTCATCGTAGGTTTTGGCGATAGCCATCCGAATGATTTCCCGGCTGACGTGGTCGGCACCTTTCATCTCGCCTTCGTACTCCAACTCCAGCTTGCCCGTAATCGCGGGCAGCGCTGCGTAGATGTCGCTGACGCGCGGGACCACCGTCTTCTCGTCGTTGCGGATGGCTCGCCGCTCGGCATTGGAAATGACGTTCTCCGTGACCGAAATGGGGAGGCGTTGGCTGACTCCGGACCTCTTGTCGATTTTTTTATCCTCGCGCGCAACGAAGGCCACGCGCTCGATGACCTCTTGCACGTATTTGGGCAGATGCAGAAGATAGCCATCACGCTGTGCCCATGCCTCCTGCGCTGTGATCGCGATTCCTTCCTCAACGGTCGCCGGATAATGCGTTCGCACTTCGGAGCCGATGCGGTCTTTTAACGGCGTAACGATCTTTCCGCGCGCCGTGTAGTCTTCCGGATTGGCGCTGAACACGATGGCGACATCGAGGGGCAGGCGGACAGGGTAACCTTTAATCTGTACGTCGCCTTCCTGCATGATGTTGAACAACCCCACCTGAATCTTGCCGGCGAGATCCGGCAATTCGTTGATCGCGAAGATTCCGCGATTGGCGCGGGGAAGCAGACCGTAGTGCACGGTCAGTTCGCTGCCGAGATCATGACCGCCACGCGCCGCTTTGATGGGATCAATATCGCCGATCAGGTCGGCAATCGTGACGTCCGGCGTAGCGAGCTTTTCCACGTACCGCTGCTCAGGTGTCAGATAGGCAATTTGAGTCTGATCGCCATGCTTGGTGATCTCGTCCCGGCAGCGCTTGCAGATCGGAGTGTACGGGCTATCGTGAATCTCGCAACCTCCCACGTACGGCATGTGCGGGTCGAGAAGGCCAGTCAAAGCGCGCAGGATGCGGCTTTTCGCCTGCCCGCGCAAGCCAAGCAGAATGAAGTTGTGGCGGGACAGAATTGCGTTCACGATCTGTGGCACGACCGTGTCGTCATACCCAACGATCCCGGGGAACACCGGAGACTTGCTGCGAAGCCTGGCAACCAGGTTTTCGCGTAATTCGTCTTTGACCTTACGATCCCGTAAACGTTGTTCGGAAAAAGAACTTTGCCGCAACTCGCCAAGAGTGCGAGGAAGACTCATGTTGGGAACCCCCCGGGGAACTACTCTGGTTGTTGATTATACGCCCGCTCAGGTCGTCGCTTTTTGTTCTGCCGCTGATGAGAGAACGCTGTTGCGGAGCAAAAGTTCCTTACGCTCTTCATCTTCCAGGAGAACTCTGGCTAATGCGCGTGGCCGTTTCCGCCGGCCTTTTTGCGGATCTGAATAGCGCGGCGGAGGTTAGGGAGGATCGTCTCGAAATAGCCAATCACCGTTTGGATGCGCTCCGATTCCGACCGGGTGGCGAGTAGTTTCTGCTTGAAGTCGAGGTCGAGCGGCAACGAGCCTGCAAGATGATAGGAAAGCGGTGTTTCGTCGTCGGGCGGCAGGTCCTGTTCTGCGTTCGCCAGGGTCAGGATCTGTTTGTGAAGTTCAAGCGCCCGCTGGATTTCGGCGGGAGGGGCCTTGTCTGGGTCATCGGTCACAAGAAGGATCTCACCGCGCAAAAACGAACGGTCCTGGTTGATTTCGAGGAGTTCAAATCGCTCGCGGCCTTGTGTCACAATGTCCATCCGCCCGTCGTCGTACGTCTTGGTCACAGCAACGATCTCAGCGGTGCAGCCGATGTCGGCCAGGTCTGTCTCCTGGGCGCGGACGACGCCGAATAACGTCTTGTTCTCCAGGCATTCTCCAATCATTTCCTTGTACCGCGGCTCGAAAATATGCAGCGGTAACGGAGTACCGGGAAGCAGGACCAGGTCGAGGGGAAAGAGCGGAAGAAGCGGACTCAAGAGGGCTCCGTATCGCAGGCGCTGCACGCGACCTGGTGTTTTTGCGATTGTACGCTCGTCCTTGACTTTCGGTTCGCGGGCGGAATAAAAGCCTCACATGGAAATCGCGGGCAAAGTTGTCGTGGTTACAGGCGCCTCGATGGGCATTGGCGAGGCGATCGCAAAGGCATTCGTGGAGGAAGGCGCGAGCGTCGTCCTGCTTTCGCGCGATGCAGGGAGGTCGGAGGCCGCTCGCAACCGCATTGGGCAAACCGAGCGCACACTGGCTCTTGCCTGTGATGTACGCCATCGCGAGGAAATCGACCGCGTCATCAGCCTGACCCGGCATCACCTCGGCCGTATTGACGTATGGATAAATAACGCCGGCCATGGCCTGATCGATTCTTTGGCAAAAATGGACATGTCGGTCTGCCGCGATCTGTTCGAAACGAATCTTTTCGGAACAATCTCGGCCATGCAGGCAGTCGTTCCGATTATGAAAGAACAAGGCGCGGGAACGATCATCAATATCTCCAGCGTCGCTGGACACGTACCGCTGGCCTACGGCGCTGCCTACTCGGGAAGCAAGTTCGCGATGAATGCCATGGGGAAGGCCGCCCGCATCGAGTTGAGGAAGCGAAATATCAACGTGCTCACGGTCTGTCCGGGATATGTCCGAACGGATTTCAGTGCGAATGCTGTGCGGGGACACGATACTCAACGGGTCCGGCCGTCCGCTGTTCGCGGAATCTCAGCAGAGCGCGTGGCGCGCGCAACGATAGAGGGTTACCGGCGAAAGAAGAGGGAAGTGATCGTGCCGTGGACCATGATTCCGGTCGTGAAGCTCTATCAGCTTTTTCCCGGCATCGTCGAAGAAGCCATGTTACGCATGGCCAAGCCCGCAGACTAGCAACTCAAGCCAGATCCGCCAGCATCGCTTCCATTTCAGATTGCGCGTGCGCATTGCCGGTGCGCTTCGCTGAAGCAATACCATCCGTTAACATCTTCCGCGCTTCGTCGTTGCGGGCTGCCTTCGCGAGTGTTTGCGCAGCCATGAAATAACCGGGCGTGTAATCGGGATTGCTGGAAAGCAGTTTTCCAAATTCCGCCAACGCACTATCGGTATTTCCCTGATTGGAATACTCAAGCGCGAGCCCGTAGCGAGCGAAAGCGTCGTTCGGGTTTTGCGCGAGGATGTCGTTCAACATTTCCACACGGTCCATAAGTCAGTCCCAGGTGTTAGGTCTCGGGCTTAAAGTCAGAGCCTCAGATTACTACAGGGTAAGAATGGTGGCGCAATGGGGGATGTATAGCGGCTGGCTGGTCACACTGGCGCGGCGCTGAGTACAATGGCGCTTCGCAATCGAATGCGGGGGAAAGCGCTTGGCCTGTCCATTCTTCATGCCGACACGAAAATCCGAGGATGCGATGTGGATTCATCCATCCCGGCTGCCTCTTGGTGCAGGTTGGGAAGGCGACTGCACGGCACACGGCGCAGCAGGAACGATCCCTGCCGGAGGTCAGTTGGCAGGGTGCAATCTTGGATACGCCAACGACTGTCCTCGCCTTCCGAAGGAACGGAAGTGGGACGCAGTCCGCTTTGCCGTGACGAGCGAGCACGAATCTCGCGTTTGCCTGGCATATGTGTGCGAGAGAGACCACCTTCCATCTGACCACGGCCGCCTGGAATACAGCGTTGTCCAGCGTCGCTGGCTGAGTTTCCATCCGGACGCGCGAATTCAAAAGATGGCCGAATGCTTCCTCGAGTCGTGGTTTGCCAAATCTCGCCGCGGCGCTGACGCTGAGACGGCGACAGAAAAGGCCGCAGAAATCACCGAAACTGTCCATGAACGAAACTAATCCCCTGACACCGCGCCCAGTTCGCGAGTCACAGTCGGAAATGGCCGAACTCGTCCTGCCGAATGACGCGAATCCCTTGGGCGCCCTTCTTGGCGGGCGTTTGATGCACTGGATCGATCTCGCCGGGGCAATGGCTGCGCATCGTCATGCGCGCAGTTACGTAGTGACCGCGTCTGTAGATCACATAGACTTTCTCGTGCCTGTGCACGTGGGCTCGTTGGTCATTCTGCGTTCCTCCGTGAATCGTGTGTTTCACACGTCCATGGAAGTTGGCGTCAAGGTATGGGTCGAGAACTACATCCAGGACAAGCGCCTGCATGTTGCTTCCGCACATTTGACCTTCGTTGCCGTTGACGGAAAGGGAGGACGTCTGCCCGTTCCCCCGGTGATCCCCGAAGGAGAAGAACAGAAACGCCGATTTGAGGACGCGGGACGACGGCGCGAGATCCGGCGTGCGGAACTGGAGCGGCGGAACCGGAACAAGTCCTGAATACCGATTTGTGACCTGGATCACACTGTGCTGCAGGTCCGTCCCGGCATAATGCTTCTTTTGAGGAGTAAGGCAAGGCCGCGATTATGGACAGCGCACTCCTGATTCACCGACTTCACTTCGCTTTCACGGTCACCTTTCACTATCTTTTCCCGCAACTGACGATGGGGCTCGCCCCTCTCATCGTCGCTCTGAAAACGCTGGCGCTTCGGCGGAATGACGAAATCTACAACCAGGCGGCGCGCTTCTGGGCGCGGATCTTCGGAATCAACTTCGTGATCGGTGTGGTGACTGGAATTCCGATGGAATTTCAGTTCGGCACGAATTGGTCCGTCTTCTCCCGCTTCGCCGGTGGAGTCATCGGTCAAACCCTTGGCATGGAAGGGATGTTCGCCTTCTTCCTGGAATCGGCGTTTCTGGGTCTGTTTCTGTACGGGGAGAAGCGGCTTAGCCCGAAAGCACACTGGTGGTCGGCAGTGGCTGTCTTCCTGGGTTCGTGGCTCTCGGGCTTCTTTATCGTAGCCACCGATGCGTGGATGCAGCACCCCGTCGGCTATGCCACGAGTTCCGATGGGTCCGTTCAACTGAGCAGCTTTTGGCAGCTTGTGTTGAATCCCTGGGCGTGGTGGCAGTATGCCCACAACATGAGCGGCGCGGTGATCACCGGATCGTTTGTAATGGCGTCCGTAGGAGCGTTTTACCTGCTATGGGGGAAATTTCAGGAGCACGGTAGGATCTTCGTCCGCGTTGGTGTGGTTGCGGGGCTGATTTTTTCTATTGTGCAACTGTTTCCAACCGGCGACGGACAAGGCCGGTTGATCGCGGAGAATCAGCCAGTCACTCTCGCTGCGATGGAGGCGCTCTTCGAAAGTGGCCCTGGTGCTCCACTAGTTCTGATCGGACAACCGGACGTGCCCCAGCGGAAAATCGACAACCCACTTCTTCTTCCAAAGATGCTCAGCTTCCTGACGTATCGCGCGTGGGAGGCAGAGGTGCGCGGGTTGAATGCCTTCCCCGAAGACACTTGGCCTGACAACATACCGCTTCTCTATTTCAGCTACCACATCATGGTTGGATTGGGCACCATCTTCATCGCGGTCATGGTCATGTCGGCACTGCTGCTCTGGAGAAGGAAGTTGTTTGAGGCACGTTGGATGTTATGGATTCTCCTGCTGAGCCTGCCATTTCCATACATCGCGAACACCGCGGGATGGACTACCGCCGAAATTGGACGCCAGCCGTGGCTGGTCTATGGCCTGATGCGCACCAGCGCCGGGTATTCAAAAATGGTTTCGGCCGGCAACGGCTGGTTCACGTTCCTGGGATTTCTCGGCATGTATATGGTGCTGGGAATCCTCTTCCTGTTCCTCGTACACCGGGAAATTGAAAACGGCCCAGAGGCCGAAACCGCCGCTGCCCACTAGAGGATTCCATGGAAACAGTCTGGTTCATCATTGTTTCGGTCATGATCGCCGCCTACGTCGTGCTGGATGGTTTTGATCTGGGGGCGGGGATTATTTATCTGGTCGTCGGAAAAACCGGTGACGAGCGCCGGAAGGTGCTGCGTTCGATCGGACCCGTGTGGGATGGCAACGAGGTTTGGCTGCTTGCTGCCGGCGGCACGCTGTATTTTGCCTATCCTCAGCTCTACGCATCCGCGTTCAGCGGCTTCTATCTTCCCCTGATGATGGTGCTGTGGCTGCTTATGCTGCGTGGCATCGGGATCGAACTCCGCGCGCACATGGACAACCCCGTATGGCGTGGCTTTTTCGACGTAGTTTTCTCCCTTTCGAGCGCGCTCCTGGCGATCTTTTTTGGCGCCGCTCTCGGCAACGTCATCCGGGGTGTGCCGCTTAATGCCGACGGATACTTCTTCGAGCCGCTCTGGACAAATTTCCGGCTCGGCCCCAATCCCGGCATTCTGGATTGGTACACCGTGATTGCTGGCGTTGTGGCGCTAGTGACGTTAACCGCCCATGGTGCCCTCTACGTGACGCTTAAGAACGATGGTGACCTGGGCAACAGTGCCAAGAAAGTGGCGTTATTCGTTTGGCCGGCCCAACTGGTGCTGACGCTGATAAGCCTGGTTGCGACCTGGTTTGTGCGTCCCGCGATCAAGACGAATTATGTTGCCTACCCGATCGGTTTCCTGATTCCGCTCGTGGTGTTCGCAAGCCTGATTCTCATTTTTGTTTGGACGCGCAAGGGAAAGGAACTGCACGCTTTCCTCGCGTCCTGCGTCTATATCGCTGGGATGCTGGTCGGAGCAGTATTCGCCTTGTATCCACTCGTTCTGCCCGCAAGTACAGACCCTGCGTACAGTCTCACCATTTACAGTGCCGCCGCGGGTCATCACGGACTGACAGTGGGGCTGGTGTGGTGGCTTTTGGGGATGGTTCTCTCATTAGGATATTTCGTCTTCGTCTACAGGATGTTCCGCGGGAAGGTCCAGTTGGAGGGCGAAGGGTACTGATCTCTTAGCCAACACCCGCGCGCGGTGGCCACACTCTCTTCCAGCCGCTTATAATCAAGGTTTCGGCCATGATGAGCGGTCGATCTGGAAAGGGTGATCCTGTGAGTCACATGCATGCTGGTCAGCAACCGCCAAGCCCTCAACCTCTGCCCGGTGTAACAAATATTATTGCCGTTGGTTCCGGCAAGGGTGGGGTCGGCAAGACGACCCTTGCTGTAAATCTCGCGGTCGCCTTGTCGCAACTGGGCTATAAGGTCGGTTTGCTGGACGCTGATGTGTACGGGCCGAACGTGCCTCTAATGCTGGGCACGAATACCCAACCCAGAGCCACCGGCCAGGAGCGCATCGAGCCTGTGCTGGCCTGCGGGCTAAAGGTCATCTCGGTCGGCTTCCTGAACCCAGGCGACAAACCCATCATCTGGCGCGGTCCCATGCTGCACCAGATCATTCGTCAGTTCTTGAACTCGGTGGACTGGGGACAACTTGACTACCTGGTCATCGATCTCCCGCCCGGAACCGGTGATGTTGCTTTGTCGTTGATCCAGACCGTGCCGCTTACCGGCGCGGTTGTGGTGTCCACGCCTTCCGACGTCTCCCTTCAGGACGGCCGCAAGGCGATCGAGATGTTTCGCCAGATGAAGGTCGATCTCATCGGAGTGGTCGAGAACATGAGCTATTTCGTGTGCCCGCATTGCAAGCATGAGATCGACATTTTCTCCCGCGGAGGAGCGGAGAAGACGGCGGAGCAATTTAAAGTGCCGTTCCTGGGCAGCATTCAGCTGGATCCTGAGCTCCGGAAGTCCGGCGACACCGGCAAGCCAGCAGCCCTTGCTGGGGAGACCTCACCGCTCGCGAAGGCTCTTTATGACTTCACACGCAAAGTGATCTCCCGCGTGGACGAGATTCGCAACAACGCGCCGGAAGGCGTGATTCAGATTCAGTAGGCTTGACTGGCGAGACCGGCCTTGTTGCCTTGTTCCGGCGTGAGAGTTGCGGGCAAGACGAGGTTCGCCTATTTGTGCCCTGAGAAGCGCTCCAAACGCCACCAGCGTTCCGGTTCTCTGTCTTCCATCACGAGCTTGGCGACCATCTCGCCCAGCGCCGGGCCGTGTTTGAAGCCGTGTCCTGATCCGCCGCCAACCAGCCAGGCATTTTCCGAGAGAGGATGACGGTCGATGATGAGGTGACTGTCAACGGTCTGCTCGTATTGGCAGACACGCGTTTCGACCAAGGGCGCATCTTTCATTCCAGGGAAGCGAAAAGCCATGTAGTCGCGAACGATTTCCAGGTTCTCCTGGCTTACTACGCGTTCGCCGTTTGTGGGATCGAAATCTGGCCCACGCGTATCGTCGGCGATCTTGAATCCACGAGCCTGGTTGCCCGGAATTCCATACATAAATCGTCCACGATGATCTGCCCAGACAGGCAATTGGCTATCGTCGAAGCGGAGGTCGCCCGCAGGCGGTCCGAAGAAGAAGACATCTTGCTTGGTCGAGCGGATCTTGGCACCGATCGTCTGCGGAAAAAACTTCGGCATCCAGGGACCACATGCAAAAACATAACGATCCGCTTTCAATTCAGTTTTGTCGCTCAGCTTGAGTCTCTTCCACAAACCCGCCTCGATGCCATCGTCCTTCACGGCGGCGACGCGGTATTCTCCTCCCTCGGCAACGAAACCCTCGACAACCGCCTGACACGCAGCGTGAGCCAAAAGGAATCCACTCTCCGGTTCAAACACCGCCCACTCGACGCCTTCAAAGTTGATTTGCGGCCAGCGTTTCTTGAGCGCCCGCGCGGAGAGTCGCTCGAATGGAATCTTGGCCTTTTTCAGTTCCTCGATGGAGCCGCCTTCCCATGCATCATCATTGTCCGCCGCCATCCAGAGCACGCCAATGCGATGCACGAATCTGTGCTTCCATCGGCGCTCATGGTTACGCCACAGTTTTAGTGCACGAGCAGCCATTGCCGTATAGGGTTGCTCTGGGCCATACGTCCCGCGGATGACGCGCGTCTCGCCGCCCGAAGAAGAGCGGGAATTGCCGGCGCCCCAGGCATCAATCAGCGTCACTCGCGCCCCCTTCCTTAATAGGTAGAGTGCCGTCCAACCTCCAAAGGCCCCCGCACCGACGACTGCAACGTGGATTCGCGCACCCATCGATGAGAGTAGCCTCGCCCTTTCCACAGACGGGTTAGAAGTTATTGGAAGAAAATGACAACCGAGAGTACACGATTTCAATGTCCAATCGGACGTCTCTGGAAGCACTCTCGATCCACGAGTGCCAATACTTGACAGTGGTTCGCTCAAGTTTCTAGAATTAATCAACTGCTAGCGGGCGCTACATTCGTAAACTATTGTGTAGATTAAGTTTATGATCGGGCGCAAAGCCGCCGCGTTTGTCACTTTCGGCGTTCTGCTCAAAGTGATACAAGGAGTTCATGGCGCCTCCTGGGTCCATCGGAAATAGGGAACGAGAAATCCTGACGGCAATCGTCGAAACCTATATCGCCACAGGCGAACCCGTAGGATCGCGTGTCCTTTCACGTGGCAGCCGTGAAGGTCTAAGTCCGGCGACGATCCGCAACGTGATGGCGGACCTCTCGGATGCTGGATTCCTCGGGCAGCCGCACACGTCCGCGGGGCGCATTCCGACCGCCGAAGCCTATCGCTATTACGTGGAGCAAATTAGCGGAGAGGCGCACCTGTCGCATGAAGACCAGCACATTATTGATGACTCTCTGGCAGGAGCTTCCGATGTGCAGGAATTCATGGAGCGTACGTCGCGCGTGTTGTCTCTCATTTCGCGGAATGTGGGTGTGACCGTCGCCGTGTCGGGTCCCAAGAACGCATTGGAGCACGTCTACTTCTCGCGGCTCGGGGACCAGAAAGTTTTGGCAGTCGTCGTGACGCGGTCC
This sequence comes from uncultured Acidobacteriota bacterium, assembly GCA_963718505.1. Taxonomy (GTDB): domain Bacteria; phylum Acidobacteriota; class Terriglobia; order Terriglobales; family Acidobacteriaceae; genus Gp1-AA133. Next base: position 296,345 of record CAVQZP010000028.1, read on the forward strand.
GGATTGGTGCGGGACCGCGTGTTGCGGCTTGATCTATCGCAGGCGGATCTCGATATCGCAGCTCGCTACATCAACGAGAATTTCCGCGGCTGGACGATGGGCGACATGCGCGGAGAACTCCAGCGCCGCATCGAGCAGGAGCGCAGCGAGTACGATCGGTTGATGGAGTCCCTGGAAACCCTCTATCGAGAAGGCGCGTTGAACGCAGATCAGGGAAGCGAAGCCGTTTTCGTCGAAGGCGCATCTAATCTGGTCGCGAACGAGCAGGACCGTCAGCGTTTGCAGGACATGCTGAAGACGCTGGAAGAGAAGGGCAAAATCGTCCAGTTGCTGAGCGCCTATCTCGACACGAAGCAGGAGGCCGTGCGGGTCGTGATTGGGCTCGATCAGGCGTTGCCTTCGATGAGCAATTTCGTCCTGATAGGCGCGCCGGCCCGGGTAGGGAACGAGGTCATGGGGTCGTTGGCGGTGATTGGCCCGACCAGGATCGATTATCAGCACACGATGACGGCGGTTTCTTACATCGCCAGGTTATTCGACAAGATCTTGAACGAATCAGAATAGGCAGTTTTTATGGCAAAGACGAACGGAAAATCACAAGTGGATCCACAAGAGCTGGATCTGGAGCACGAATTGCCGGCTTCCGATGAGCAGGACGAATCGGAATCGGTGGGCAGGCAGACAGATTCGGCGGGCGCAGACTCGGAGTTGCAAAAACTGAAGTCGGAGCGGGACTCGCTGCTCGATCGTCTGGCGCGTTTACAGGCCGAGTTCGAGAATGCCCGCAAACGCGCAGCACGGGAGCAGCAGGAATTTCGGGACTTCGCTACCGCAGACGCGATCAAAGCGCTGTTGCCGGCACTCGACAGCTTCGAGCGCGCGCTGCAGTCACCGGCAACTCAACTCAATGAGTTTCGCGGTGGAATCGAACTGATTTACAAACAATTGCAGGATGCCTTGAACAAACTCGGGGTGCGTCCGGTACCCGCCAAGGGAGAGCGTTTCGATCCGCATGTACATGAAGCGATCGAGATGGTAGATACCACGGACGTTCCCGATCATCAGGTGATGGATGAGTTGCAGCGCGGATACAAATTGAAAGACCGGCTGCTCCGTCCCGCGATGGTTCGGGTCGCACAGAATTCCAAGCACTAAGACGTAATTTCGCGAGATCGTCGCGAGCAGGGGGAATCCCATTCTGACCAGTAACGGAAAACGCGATTACTACGAGGTGCTTGGTGTATCGCGAACTTGTGCCGAGCAGGAAATCAAAAGCGCCTACCGCAAGCTCGCCATGCAGTACCACCCCGATCGCAACCCTAACAATCCGGACGCGGAAGAAAAATTCAAAGAAGTTACGGAAGCATACGCTGTCCTGATTGACAGCGAGAAACGCTCGATGTACGACCGCTACGGCCACGCAGGCGTATCAAACTCTGCCGGCGGGGCGGGTGGATTCGATCCCAGTGCCTTCCAGGATCTGAGCGACATTTTCGGCGAGTTCTTCGGATTTGGGGACATCTTTGGCGGCGCCACCGGTGGTAGACGCCGCACTCGCGCTCAGCGTGGGGCAGACTTGCGGGAAGATCTGACCTTGGAGTTCGAGGAAGCGGTTTTTGGCACCGAATCGAAAGTTTCGGTGCGGCGACACGAGGTTTGCGAGGACTGCAGCGGGTCGGGTTCGGCTCCTGGAAAATCAGCAACCACATGCCGGTCTTGCCAAGGACACGGCCAGGTACGGTATCAGCAGGGATTCTTCTCCATGGCCCGCACCTGCCCGACGTGCCAGGGCACGGGCAACGTGATTACCGATCCCTGTTCCAAGTGCAAGGGTGAGGGACGCGTCTTGCGTCAGCGCGTGGTGGAGACCAAAGTTCCCGCCGGCGTGGAAGACGGCACGCGAATCCGATTCAGCGGCTATGGCGAAGCAGGCGCGTTCGGCGGACCTCCCGGAGATCTGTACGTTGTCCTTCACGTAAAGGAGCATTCTTTCTTTACGCGCGAAGGAAACGACCTTCATTGCGTGGTTCCGATTTCATTCACGCAGGCGGCTCTGGGCAGCGAGATCAAGGTGCCTACCCTTGAAGGCGAGCAAGCCTTGAAAATCCCGGAAGGGACACAGTCAGGCACTACATTTCGTTTAAAGAGCAAAGGTGTACCTGTTCTCAACGGCAGAGGCAAGGGAGACTTGTACGTTGAGGTGCGCGCCCAAACCCCGACGAAGCTGAACAAGCGCCAGCGTGAACTGCTGCAGGAGCTCGACGGCCTGACTCGCATTGACAATAAGCCGCAGCGTGCAACGCTCGTCGAGAAGATGAAGGACATTTTCGGATAGCCCGTAAAGTTCTTCCGCGGAATCGCTTACATCAAGAATGACCCGCCGACGCTGGATTGCCGACGAAGTTTCGGGAAACCGCGCGGCTCTGGTGGGCCCCCATGCTCAACATCTGGCCCGAGTGCTCCGAGCGGAGATGGGTCAATCTTTCGACTTGATCACAGGCGATGCGGTACGTCACGGGCGCATCGTCTTAGTCCATAACGACCGTGTGGAGTTCGAGTTGGGGGAAGAAGTGACTTCATCCGCCCTGCCTTCGCTCGCCCTCCTGCTGGCTATCTTCAAGTTCGACCGGTTGGAATGGGCGATCGAGAAGTGTACAGAGTTAGGCGTCCAGCGCATTCTGCCGGTGATCGCGCGCCGCACCGATGCTCACCTCGCTGCCGCCGCTGCGAAGCGCGTCGAACGTTGGCGCAGAATTATTCAACAGGCTTCGGAACAATCCCGGCGAGCGTCCGTCCCACAAATCTGTGAGCCTCTCCGCTTGAAGAATGCTTTGGGCGAACCGGCCGCGCACCGAATCGTTCTCTCCGAAGCCGAAAGAGCTCTGAGCTTGCGAGATGCTGTGCAGTCGCACCAGAGCGGCGAGTCTGTCTTGCTCGCCATTGGTCCCGAAGGCGGCTGGACTGAGGAAGAACTTACGCTCTTTGCGGAGAACGCATGGGTAGCAGCGTCGCTTGGCGAGACCATCTTACGGGCCGAAACCGCGGCCATCGCTGCTACCGCGATTGCACTTTCCGCAATGAGTTAAGCGCCAGATTCGCACAGAACATCCACATCGAAGTCTGTTATGCTCCGGTCGATGGCCCCCACGAAGTCGATTTCTCGTCCCGCCACTCTCATTCCCGACGAGCGTCAGCAAAAGGCGATCGAGCATGTGAACGGACCGATGCTGGTCGTCGCGGGTGCCGGGACAGGCAAGACGACAGTTCTGATTCGCCGTATCGCCGCTCTCATCCGCGACGGTCATGCCCAACCCAATGAAATCCTGGCACTCACCTACACCGACAACGCAGCCAAAGAAATGCGCGAGCGCGTTCAGGGCGAGTTGCGCGGCGTGGATATTTCGCGCTTGCGCGCTATGACCTTTCACGCCTACTGCAACGAATTGCTCAAGGCAAACGGCAGGGGATTCGGTGTCCTGGACGATAAGGATCTCTGGATCTACCTCCGCAAGCGCTTGCGCGACTTGCACCTAAACTATTTCGTGCGGGCGGCAAACGTCGCGCAGTTCCTCGACGATCTGCTCGACTTCATTCGGCGTTGCCACGATGAGCTGGTTCCTCCCGAAAAATACACGGACTATGTAGGCAAACTCGATCGAGGCGAACTGCCAGTTCCCCGAGTCACGAAATCCAAGGATGCCGATGCGCTGACCGACGAAGAAATTCTCGGCCGTTGTCGCGAAATCGCCAGCGTCTACACCGCGGTCGAGACCATGTTGCGGGAAAAAAAGCTCGGCACGTTCAGCCACATGATCACGCGCGCCTGGAATCTGCTCCAGGAGGATGCTGACTTGCTTGCGCAAGAACGCGTTCATGCGCGATTCATCCTCGTGGACGAATTTCAGGATGCGAACTTTGCACAGGTGAAGATCCTGGCCGCGCTCGCGGGCGACGAACGCAACGTATTCGCGGTAGGCGATCCTGACCAGGCAATCTACCGCTTCCGTGGAGCGTCGAGCGCAGCATTCGGTTTGTTCCAGCGGCACTTTCCGGGTGCTCCGATCGTGGCTCTGGAAAAGAATCAGCGTTCGACCACGCCGATCCTCCAGTGTGCATTTTCGTTGATCGACAAGAACCCGCAGGTCTTCGGCGGAGACTTCAGAACTTCGGCTCCCACTTCCTCCATCGGATATCGCCGATCCGTGCTCAAATCTGCGCGTGAGGAACGAGCTCTCGCTGAAGGCCAGCCATTGAAAGCTCTGCCCGTGGAAGTTGTTCCCCTTTCCGCCCGGGATTTTGAGCCCGTCGACATCCTCGCGATGATCGAGGAAAAGAAAAGGCAACGTCGTGGGCGTTGGAAGGATTTCGCCGTCCTCTACCGTTCGCATTTCCATCGGGATGAAATCGCTCGCGAACTGGGTGAGAAGGGAATTCCGTTCACGATCGAAAACATGGACGTGATGGATACTCCCGAGGTCCGCGACCTGCTGGCTTGCCTCGGAGCAATTGACTCGACGGCGGATGCAGCCAGCCTGCTGCGAGTGGCAGCGCTGCCCAAATTCGATATCGACCCCGAGAAGGTTCGCGCAGCGCTGCGGACGGTCCCCCGCGAACTGCAGTCGGGTAAGACCGTCACATTTGCCACGGTGCTTCGTGAAATCGATGGCGGCCAATCCGTTCTCTCCACGCTGCAGAAAACGCGAGAGGAGATTCAGCGCATCGGCGCGAAGAGTCTGTCTGCCCTGCGCATCATCATGCGAGATTTTGGATTTGCCTCCGATTCCTCGCCTACTCGCGCACTGCTCAAGTTCGTTGAAGCGTGGGAGACTAAGCCGCTCACCAGGACTGGCGACATCGGCGAGTTACTGGAGTACCTGACATACTTTCAGGAGGCACGCGGTGCGGTCTGCCTTCAGTCCGAGGATGAAGACGCCGTGCGATTGATGACAGCGCACTCGGCGAAGGGCCTCGAGTTTCCACACGTCTTCGTGATCCGGGCGACCTCGAATTCATTTCCGGCGCAATACAAAGAATCGCTTGTCGAGTTCCCACAGGATTTGCGGGATCCGGATTCGGTAGGCGAAGGCGACAGCCGCGGATTGCACGAGCAGGAGGAGCGGAGGCTCTTTTACGTCGCGATGACGCGCGCTCGCGATTCTTTGATCCTCTACGGCAAACAGGGAACGGGAAAAGACAAAACTCCTCCCGGCCTGCTGCGTGAATTGCTGAAGGACCCCGGGTTGCGACGGTGGCTGGTACAGCGCCCGGCACAAGCCTTCCAGACGGACCTCTTCGGAAGTGCCGCGCCGTCCCTGGGTTTTGTTTCGCGCACTGCGGAATGGCTTTCGCTCCCTCCGGCTTTTCCTCTGAACCGACTGAGTGCCACAGCAGTCGAAACATACGAGACCTGTCCTTTGCAATTCAAGCTGGAACGGGAATGGCGAATCCCGCGCGACGTCCCCGCCGCCATGCAATATGGAGCCGCCATTCACCGAGTTCTGCGAACCTATTTTGATTCCGTTTGCCAGCAGCGGCCGATGGCGGAAGAAGAGTTAGTGGAGTTATTCCGCGATGATTTTGCCCAGGCCGTCATCGAGGACTCCTATCAGCGTGATCTCTATACCCAGCAGGGAGTGCAGCAGATCAAGGATTTCCTGGAAGCACTTCGTCAGTCCAAGCCTCCCAAGGTCCTGCACACGGAAGAACATTTCGAACTGCGTGTGGAGGGGGCCACGGTTGCCGGCCGCATTGATCGAATCGACGACCTCGGCGATGGGCGTGTCGCGATTATCGATTACAAGACAGGAAAGCCTCGCGCGCAGGAGGATGCAGACGAAAGTCTGCAGCTTTCGATCTATGCCATTGCCGCTCAGGAGAAGTGGGGATATCGGGTCGAGCGTCTCGTGTTCTACAACCTGGAGGAAGCAAGCGCCGTTGGCACTACGCGCGACCGGTTGCAGCTTGAGGAAGCCAAGGCGAAGGTAAGGGACGTTGCCGAGCGCATCGAGAGCGGAGAATTCAACCCCAAGCCAGGCTTCCACTGCCGCTTCTGTTCCTATCGCAGCCTGTGTCCCGCGACCGAAAAGCCCGTCCATCAAGCGGCAGGCGCCGCATCATCTTCGACCAACTAGCACCCCTGCGATGCTGGGGTTCCCGTCGATTTTCTGTGGCGACCTTGGCAGGAACACTCATTACCTCGGATCGAGGAAACACCGCACATGCAGGGAAGGATGCTTCCAGAGAAATTCGGTGCATGTCTTCTTCCCCAAAAACTTAGGGGACGCTTTTCGCGTCCCCCATTTGCCTTTTTGAATCCAACTTCTAGTGTTTCTTTTTCTTCTTCGCTGCCTTCTTCTTGGTTGCCATTGATCTATTCTCCCTTTCCATTGTTCATGGATCATGCAACGGTCTTCAGTTGCAACTGATTGAATGTATAGAGTCATTGAAAATTGATGTCAAGAGAAAAATGACATGCACGACGATGTCCATCCTCACACTAAAGTCACCACAAGTCACTCCACGAGTTGCGAAACGTCGATCATCACATACGCGATGTCGCTCTGGCTATGATGAACACTGGCGGAAATGCATTTCGATCAGCGAAGGGAATAAAGTTGTCATTATCGTTGACATGCAATGCGCAGTCTTTGTAGAAGACCTGCAAATTAAAAAAATCTTTCATTCACCCATCTATAATCGAACGAGAGAACGCATAAAGGAGCACGTGTATGGCGGGTTTGGACGATGTCGTCATCATCTCGGGATGTCGCACTCCAGTAGGAAAGTTTCAGGGAAGCCTTTCGGATTTCAGTGCGCCTCAACTTGGCGCCATCGTCGTGCGCGAGGCCGTGAAGCGTGCAAACCTCGATGCGCAACAGGTCGACGAGTGCATCATGGGCAACGTGGTGTCCGCTGGTCTCGGCCAGAATCCTGCTCGACAGGCAGCGATCTTCGGCGGATTGGCCCCTGAGACGGGTGCCATGACAATCAACAAGGTTTGCGGTTCCGGCCTGAAGGCCGTCGCACTCGCGGCGCAAGCCGTGCAAACCGGGAACAGTTCGATCGTCGTTGCCGGAGGCATGGAATCGATGACCAATGCCCCCTACCTTCTTCCACAAGCGCGCAAGGGATATCGTCTGGGTAACGCAACCATCGTGGACTCGATGGTCCATGATGGGCTTTGGGATGTGTACAACGACTATCACATGGGGCTCACGGGGGAGAACGTAGCGGAGAAGTATGGCATCACCCGCGAAGAGCAGGATGAGTTCGCAGTGAATTCGCATCGGAAAGCGGTCGCCGCGATCAAGGAATGCCGTTTCAAGGCGCAGATCGTTCCCGTCGAACTCCCGGCCAAGAAGAAGGGTGCGGCACCGGTGATCTTCGACAAGGACGAGGGCCCGCGCGAGGACACGACCATCGAGATCCTGAGGGCCCTGAAGCCGGCCTTTAAGAAAGACGGCACAGTCACTGCAGGGAATGCGCCGGGTGTTAACGATGGCGCCGCAGCCGTCGTTGTGACGAGCGCGCAAAAAGCGAACGAGCTTGGCGCCAAGCCGATGGTCCGCATCGTCGCGCAAGCCACCAGCGGAATTGAGCCGAAGTGGGTGATGATGGCGCCCGTCGCAGCAGTCCAGAAGATTTGGCAAAAGACCGGATGGAAGAAGGAGGAAGTCGACCTCTATGAATTGAACGAGGCGTTTTCAGTACAGGCGCTCGGTGTGATTCGCGAACTCGGCCTCGACATCAACAGAGTTAACGTGAACGGTGGTGCTGTCGCAATTGGACACCCCATCGGCGCCAGCGGAGCACGGGTTCTTGTGACGCTCATCTACGAAATGATCCGGCGGGATGTCCATCGCGGAATTGCTGCGTTGTGTCTGGGCGGTGGAAACGCGGTGGCGATGGCGGTCGAACGGTAGTTGTGCGGATAGCGCAGCCGATGGTCCTCCGCTAGCCGGCAAAGACTAGGCGAAAAAGCCGCCGCTCACATTTACCGATTCGCCAGTGATCCAGTGCGATTCAGGGGAGCACAAGAACATCACGACGTCGGCAACCTCTTCCGCGTGGCCGAGCCGGCCGAATGGCTGGCGATCCACGGCGTGTTGCAGAATCTTCGGATCTGAAAAATACCCAGCCGTCATGTCGGTATCAATGTAGCCCGGGGCAACGGCATTCACCCGGATTTTCCGAGGTGCCAGTTCAAGTGCCCAGTTCCGGGTGAACGCGTCGACCGCCGCCTTGCTGGCCCCGTAGACACTGCGGCCGCCAGCCCTGCCAATTCTTCCTGCAATCGACGACAGGTTTACGATCCGCGCGCCTTCGTTCAACAGTGGAAGCAGCGCCTGGGTTAGCCAGAACACCGCCTTGACGTTGACGTCGAGCATCCCCTCGAGGCTTTCCAAAGTCGTGCTCCCAAGAGGAGTGAATCCCCAGAGACCTGCATTGTTGATGAGGATATCGAACCGAGTATCCGCCAACGATCGCACCAGTTGCTCGATGTCCTGCATCGACCGCAAATCACCTTGCGCCAATCGCGCGCCGCCGGCTTCCTTCGCGGTGCTTTCCGCGGCGTCCCGGTTGCGATGGTAGTGAATCACGACCCGCACTCCTGCGCGCGCGAGGTGCAGCGCAATCGCACGCCCGATCCCGCGAGAGCCTCCGGTAACCAGGGCGGTTTGACCCTGAAGTGAAGACATGGCAGGTCAGTATAGCGGGAAGCTCAAGCGCGCGGCTGGATTGGCAGCGATACGGTGAAAATGGCACCACCCCCGGGGATCGAGGTCGCTTCCACATTCCCGCCGTGCTCCTTGAGGACCGCCTTGCAGATGCTAAGACCAAGCCCTGTGCCCCGCCCCGGACGTTTGGTCGTGTAGAAGGGATCGAATATGTTGGGCAGAATCTCTGGAGCAATCCCCGGCCCGTCGTCCTGAAAGCTGGCCCACACCGTGTGATCGGTTTTTCCCAACCGGATACGCAAGGTTCCCTTTTCGCGAACCTCGCGGATGGCCTGCTCCGCATTCAAAATCAGATTCAGGAAAACCTGCATCATCTGATGTGGGTCGGCAAGAACCTGGGGCAAGGCCCCGGTCTTCTCGAAGTCAACGGTGATGTTGCCCTTGCGCAAGGCGTAGGCCTGCAGATGCAGAGTGCGATCGACGAGCTCTCCCATGTCAACCTGCGTCTTACCGGGCGCGGTCGGACGGGAGAAATACATCAGGTTCTGCACGATCTCTGTGGCCCGGCGCGCTTGCTGGTGCAGCATCCCGAGCTGTTTCGTGCGTCCTTCGTTAGCCTCGCCGTCTTTCAGCAGTTCGCTCATGCCGAGTATTGTGGTGAGCGGATTGTTCAGTTCGTGGGCAAATCCTCCAAGCATTTGGCCCATCGCGGCGAGGCGCTCGCTTTGGATGATTTGTTCTTCGAGCTTCTTCTCAACCGTGATGTCGCGGACGGAGATGATTACGCCGCTCAGGTTGTTTTCAGCATCGAAAAGCTGGCTGGCCGAGGCGCGCATCGTGCGCCAGGTTCCGTCGCGGTGTCGGGCCCCGTATTCCGACGCGCCGAATAACTGCCTGCCGCTTGTCACATCTCGATAGAGAGATGTGAATTCCGGCGAATGATCTTGCAGGTCCTCGATCTTCCTTCCAACGATTTCCTCTGGCCGATATCCCAGCAGGTCTCGAATGCGAGCACTGGCAAACGTATACCGTTCCTGGAGATCGGCCACAAGAATCAGATCTGGGAAGCTTTCGAGCAGCCTTTGACGGAACAGTTCCTGCTGCCTGATCTGGGTCTCCATTTTGCGTCTTTCGGTGACGTCGACCAGCGTGCCCTGGTAACGGATGACGGTGCCCGCCGTATCCCAGACGGCGCGGGAGGTGTCGAGGCAGACGGCTGCGGAACCGTCCTTGCGACGAACCGTAATCTCGCGAGTCCGAACTCCCCCACTGTCCCCTGCGACGCGCCCCAGCACCGGCGTCTGCACGGGGTCGAGATTAAGCGCGGCGGGATCCAGCGATAGAACTTCTTCCTTTCGTGAGTAACCAAGTATCGAGACCAGGGCAGGGTTGATGTCGAGCAACTTGCCCTCAGGAGTGCAGAAATACACTCCTTCCTGTAACGTCTCGAAAAGCTCCGTGAACCGGCGCTCCTTTTCCCGCTCTTCGGTGATGTCGCGAGCCAATAGGCTGGCGCCCACCACTTCGTCACCCTTCACAATCGCGTTCAGAACGCAATCGAAGTACAGTACCCGCGTGTTTTGCTTCAATTTCAGCGGCACGATCCCCGACCAGCGCCTCTTCTCGAGGAACCTTCCAATGCCCTTTTCAACTTCTGCCCGTGTAGGTGACTCGCAGAACTCGTCAACCTTGTGTCCTACTACCTCGGCGTACTGAATGCCCAGCAGACCGGTGAGCCGACGATTCACGGTCCGGAATGTCCCATCGAGAGAAATCGCGCAAGCCACGTCGTCGAACGAGTCGATCAGCTCTTTGAAGCTGCGCTGCGATCGCATAATGACCTGGCTGAGCTGGTCGAGTTGGTCTTCGGAGGGCGTCGCCCCAACGCGGCCCTGAAGGTCCTTCAGCAGGACCTTCAGATCGGAGACTTCCCGCTTTCTTCCGTAAGCGTAGGCCGCGAACAAAATCGCCAGCAGCAACAGGCCGGGAGCAATCGCACCAAGATGGTAGGGGACGGCCTCGAGCCTCTCCCACAAGACCGCTGCCAGTGCTGCGGCCAGCAATACCATGAACCAAAGGGCAAGGCGCCACAGGCGCGTTTCTTCCTGCTCCAGGTGGCCCGGGGAGCGCTGCGAGCGTGGGGGGCGATTCTCTTCCGCAGCCATAAAAAAGGAGCCCAGGTCCCGCATTACCTGCGAGACGGGCGTCTACTACTCATCGTAGAGCACGATGGGTTCGCTGAACAGCACCCTCTGTTAGATGTCTTGGTACGTGAGACCAAAAGCGAACGCGTTGCCTTCTAATCGTCACCCCCACCAGTGACAGTTGTCACCGTCGGTTTTCTTTTTAAGGCCCTACGCTGAAGTGGGTGCGCCTCGGGATCACCTTTCCCGAATTTCCCGCCGTCGTCATGCTCTACAAGACCTTCAGCGCCGCTGTTTACGGGATCGACGCAAACATCATCGAGGTCGAAGTCGACGTTTCGGGTATCAAGACCAGCGAGGACCACTTTCACACTGTGGGACTGCCCGACGCGGCTGTGCGTGAGAGTCGGGACCGGGTGCGCTCCGCCCGCCGCAACTGTGGTTACGACATTCCCCCCACCCACATCACGGTGAATCTTGCCCCCGCTGATATCCGTAAAGAAGGCTCGGGATTCGACCTGCCGATGGCACTGGGAATCCTCGGCGCCTACGGGGGCCTCAACAAGAAAGAGTTACTCGATTGCGTTTTTGTGGGGGAACTGTCCCTGGACGGCGGCATTCGCGGGATCCGCGGCACTTTGCCCATCGCCATCGAGGCACGAGGCAAGAAGCTTAAGCGGCTTGTTGTTCCAGCGGTGAATGCCCGAGAGGCCGCCATGGTCAGCGGCGTGGAAGTGTATCCGGTCAAGTCGCTCATGGACGTCATCCATTTCGTGAATACCGGAAACGGCATTGCCCCGGTCAAGGTGGACGGGGACACTCTGCTGAGCGATTCCCAGCAATACCTCGTCGATTTCAAGGACGTTCGCGGTCAGCAAACCGCCAAGCGCGCGCTGGAGATTGCCTGCGCCGGCGGCCACAACATCCTGATGATCGGGCCGCCAGGATCCGGCAAGACGATGCTCGCGAAGCGAATGCCAACGATCCTGCCGCCGTTTACCTTCGAAGAGGCGCTCGAGACTACCAAGATTCACAGTGTGGCCGGGGTTCTCGATCCCCGAGCTGGCCTGGTTGGCGTACGCCCTTTTCGTTCGCCGCACCATACCATCTCCGATGCCGGGCTAATCGGCGGCGGTGTCGTTCCCCGGCCCGGAGAAGTCTCACTCGCGCACAACGGCGTGCTCTTCCTGGATGAACTTCCGGAGTTTCCCCGCAACGTGCTCGAAGTGATGCGCCAGCCCCTCGAAGACGGTTGCCAGTGTAACAATCCCTAAACCCACCGAAATCCGCTTGCCGATCAACTGGTGATCGTTCACCCTAGCGGCCGTGAGGTGGCCGAAGGCTGAAGATGCGGCGGTTTGCTAAGCTTACTGCGGTTGGCATGGCAGGGAACAAAAGAGGCGTTAAATTCGCGCATGTGCCGTAAGGAAGCTAAACCATGGATTACCGAGTGGGTGAAACGTGCAAATGAAAATGGATGGAGCACTGAGTCCGCCATCACGAGCACAGAAACTGTTGCGAACACTTGGGATAGGCAACCACGCGAATCGAGGCAAGCTTATTAGGTCCTCGAAATCCTCCGGACTTGCCCGGTGTTCGAGGTTTAAAAAGGTTGCGGAATGGTTAAGTTGCTCGCCGGGTAGAATCCGCCGCTGGGCGACGAAGTGGCGGGTGGAATGACCGTGCTCGGTGATTCGGACCTCTAAGCCCACGAATAGCGCGGCGATGCAATCTCTCTGTGAGTCAGGCCCTCAGCGTATGCACTAGCGGCGAGAGGGATCAGAGGTATATTGATCATCGCCGCACGACTCACGACGGCGGAAAGGAGGATGGGGAGCAACAGCCAGAGCAAAAAACCGGTCACCCCTCTTAGACGGTGACCAGCTTGAGAACCTCACAACGTGCTTTGAATTGGATCGCGGCACTTCCTAATGAACTACGGGGTTCATGGCTGCTTTGGTGTGTCTGTGGCGGACTCCGCTGTTTCAACTGATCTGTTAGCCAGCGCCAGCAGTTTTGCCAATTGAAGTCGCTGCTCCGGCGTCAGTCTAGAGAGGTCGAGATTCATGGGATTCATTTCGACGTTCTGCCTAGGTCTACCTTCAGTTCGATCAGCGATCTCGCGTGCCGCAGCTAGATCGCCCCCACCAGCCATATAGCAGACGACTTCGGAAATGTGCTCCAAGTACGTCCGACCCCGCTCGTCCCCGGGGAAAGGCCTTTCCAACACCTGCCGGTAAGCATCAGCCAGAGGCGTTTTGCTCGGACGCCCGCCCGGATTCGGGCTTGGTTGCCCTTTCATCCACCGAGTTGACGCTCCGATTCCTGGGTCGAATGTTTTGCTCATGCCTGTTCTCGCCTGTTCTGTGGCGACCGTCCACTCGCTTCTACTGGCCGAAAATGGGGTCCGCCTACACTATTGTAAGACCGTAAACCAAAGCGAACCGAGGAAAAAGGGAAACAAGATTCCCTAAGTAAACTGGGTAAACGCAAATGGATATGACCGTGCAAGGATTTCGCGACTCATTGCGGAGTGATGGGCCGCCAGAACATTTGAGTTTTGCCCTCGCTGGCTTGTGGTGGGATGCCAAAGGCGAATGGACGCGAGCACACGAGTCGGCTCAGCAGGACGGAGGCCCCTCGGGTACGTGGGTCCATGCGTACCTGCATCGCAAAGAAGGTGACGAATCGAACGCTGAGTATTGGTATCGTCGCGCCAGCAAGACACCGTCCCGAGACTCGCTTGACCGTGAATGGGCTGGGATCGTAGCTTCGTTGCTGAACGCCACCTAGACAATTCGAGTTGACGCTCTTTCCCGTCCATACAATGGACACCCTACGCATCGGAAAATGTCACGGCGACGCGGATTCAGAAGTTGGAACGAGCTGGAGGTAGACACTCTTAGCGTTTCGGGCAAATCCAGAAAGGGAATACGTGATCTGCCGCCGTTTTCATCGACTACAAGGTGGGTTGGCTCTGCGACTCCAGTAATCGCATGTGCAAATGCTTTTTGAGGGACTCCTCACGAGAAACTCTTACGGTCACAGCGCGGCGTGATCGGTAATCTTGCACTGGTCATGGGATGGTCTTTCACTAGAGGGCGGAGGTAATCCCATGGAAATTGTTTTTCTGACATATTTGCTGGCCTTGGGATTATTGGCTTGGGTGCACTGGATGGTTAGCGAATTTGGCTAACCTGTCTGACTGCCTAGACTGTGAATCGGTAAACGTTGCTGGCCCACCCAAATAGATGAATCGCTTGTGGGCACATTGAGTCAAGAAGGGAGTAGTTGAATGAGTACGCTTGCACTAAATCTGGAGCAACTTGAGCAAGGGTGGGATGATGCGTGTATGGCCGCAGTCGCGGAGTGTCGCCAATTGGGTTACCCACCGAATTGGTTTACCAGTCGGCGTGCTCAGGTCGGACCACGTCAAACAGCCAGAGAGTTCATGGCAAAGCCCCTGTTCCCAATGCCAGAGGGATTCTCGCGTTGTGTAGAACTGAACCGAATCGATCTGACGCTGGAAGCAACGCTTTGGGACAACCCGCACTTCATTGCTCTATTCGTCGACACGCCGGAAGTTATCACACGAGCGATTCAGCGGCTAGTAAATATCGAATACATCGTTCCAACGACACAACCGTGACAGGTGAGATCGCCCCCGGCATTTTGGTCAGTGTCGTCCGTGCCTACTTCTTGCCTGTTAAGCGGCGGAATTTTCAGAGGAGGTCTGAGCCATCGCAGAATCGATCTCAGCAGGGTCAATATTGTTATTGCCATACCTCAGGAATAGTCCTGCAACGCGCTCGACCTTCGCCCAATTTTCCCTAAGCATTTTCTCGACCTCAACCATTATGCTTTTGCATAGTGTCTCGACCGCTTCACGTGGTATCGGAGTATCAGGCGGTAAATCGATTGTTCCATCGACGCTCCCAAGGCAATATTTTGTCGCAAATGAGATTGCGTACCGTTTGTCTGACTCCCATCCCTCCATGTCGCCCAGCCCCTTCGTGTACTGCGGTCTATAAATCTGTTGGGCAAGCATCCCAGCCAGAACGACCATCAGATCAATTCGAAGTGACTCACGATAGTAGGGCGTGCCTTTAGCTTTGAAAGATGAGCACTCTGTGCTGACGTTTCCGGCATCACCATTGACTGGCTTGCTGCCACGACCGAATGCCTGCGCAATTCCGACACCCAGAAGGCGGGCGACCACGGCATGTGCAAGTGCAGGTCGGGCAGGCCCGCGACCACAATGGTCTGCGTTCCGGTGCAGTCCGGGTTCACCGAGTATGTGCCCGTGCCAAGGCGCCAGCCCGGCGCGTCGAGGTGCCCGTTCGTGGCAACCGCGTCAACTTGCGTGAAAGGATTTGGCGAATCTGCTGCCGTTGCGCCAAAGTAACTTGGCGGCCCATCTGAACTGACCTACGATGATCGCATGTCCTTAAACTTTCAACCCCTCTATCTACTTGCGGATGCGGGGGTACCGATGATCTTCATCACTTGGCCGGGAATGGTTCTCCTTTTGCTTCCGATCATCGCGGCGGAGTGGGCCTTTATCGTCCATCGCACGTCTCTTCAAAAGAGAAAAGTTCTGTGGGCCACGGCTGCAGCAAACGCCCTATCCACAATTGTGGGAATCCCACTGACTTGGGGCGTGCTCGTTCTCTGCGAGATGGGAGTTTTCGTCACGCTTGCTCACGTACCCAAACTCGGCAACAGCAGTTGGAACAGCCCGTTGGAACAGATTGTAGGGACCATCCTTAGTGCACCTTGGATTGCGCCGGTTGAGAACAGCGGTTCATGGGCAGTCCCACTTGCCGCTCTCGTACTCTTGATTCCGTTCTATTTCGTGTCGGTGTGGGTGGAACAGAAAATCATGGGGCACATGCTGCCAGTCACCACGTCGCTAGACGCACAAGCGAACGAGGTAAACGAAGGAGTCTTACGACATGCGGTTCGGGGCGCAAACTTGATTAGCTACGGATTTTTATTTGCGTTCGCCACGGCGTGGTTGTCGTGGGGGGTGCTCCATCGATGAACGAATGTTGATATGCAGTAGAGCAAGAACCCGTAACTGGCGAAACCAGGCCATAGCGCAACTTTGCGCTTTTTGTTCGACAAAATCTGCGTCAATGAGCGAAATCGCGATGTTTCGCCAACTACCGATGAGCGCCTAAGGAATGGTGGTTTTAACCAACGCTCCTTTGCAGTCGCACTACGATCCGTATCAATACAGCTATCGTGCACAGATTGACTGCCGTGCCCACCACCAGCGGCAACAGGGGCGCCGTTCCAATTTGGCGCAGCCCGATTACGAGGGATAAAGCTAGGATGACAATCGCTAGCTGCCCGGCTCGAATGCCCAGCAAGCGGCGCTTGCGGGTGGCTTCATCCATAGGGGCTCCCGGCAGTGCGGAAGTTGCCCTAAGTTCTGCGGCTGTTTTTCGGATAATCAACGCGGCCCAGATGCCAATGCCAATGCACACGGTCAGGAGGGCAATACCCAGCCCGCGAGGCGAAAGCATCCCGTGAGCAAATTCCCGAGTGAACAGCATCAGCACACCCAGGCCACAAACGGACATGAGCAGCGTTCTCTTCATGACGGTTTTCATTACGCTATTCATGCTGACTTGCGCCTTCCGCCCCTCCTGCCAGCCGCTCAAGATAGCCGATAAACAAGGGACAGCACAATAGTTGGCGAAATCAGGCGATATCACAAGCTTGCGCCGTTTGTTCGCCTTTTTTCGTGACAATGAGTGAAATCGAGATTTAACGTCAAGCTAGTATTCGCTCGCTTGCCTTACTAACGGTTTTGATCTCTGCCGAACAAATACATAAGGCCATCCGCAAAGGTTCCCCGCCAATTCAAGACTTCGTGACCCCCGTTAAACTCCTGGTAGTGGAGACGATATCTTTTGCCTAACAGCACGTCCCGCAGATGACGGTTCGCCGCGAGGATGGATGGGCCAGTGAGACTTGGTCCAGTCTCCATGAGGCCGGCTTCTAGGAAGAACCGCATATTCGAACGGGGCGCATTTGCGAACTCTTTCGTAAGCCATTCCGGTTGGGTTTGACCGTCCGGTTTCCACCAGAACGAGCCCGATTGCGATAGAACATTTCCAAAAATCTCTGGGTGGCGAAAGCCCGCGAAAGCCGCTGCCAAGCCTCCAAAACTGGAACCAGCCACCGCGGCGTCCGTCGGGATTGCGGAGGCGTCATAGTTCTTGCGCATCCAAGGCACCAGTTCCGCCGCCAAGAAATCCGCAAATTGAGGAGAGCAAGGCAGTTCAACAGCCCGACTGCTGTCAGTGGGGTTTCCGACAAAAACAGAAACCGTGGGAGGAATGAGCCGCTTCGAAATCAAATTGTCGAGAATGACGGGTGTCGGCACATCACTGATGTAGTCGGCTCCGTCGAACACCACGAGTAAGTTATAGCGGCCGGCAATGCGTGAGAATCCGGCCGGGGTGTAGACCCAGATGTCTCGTTTGTTCCCAAGGATCGAGCTGTAGAATTCCTGTTTTTCGAGGGTACCTTTTGCAGCAACTTGAACAGGCTCTATCCACCGCTGCGGCGGGGCGGAAGCCAACTCCACGTACGAGGCTGGCATTCCCCCTGGATCGTCCTTTGGGTTGAATGGGTCTTGCCGGAGGTCCGAAAGCCGCTTACGCATCGCTTTGCGGTCTTTTGGATCGATTTTCTCTATAGGCTGGAGACTATCGTTCGGAGACAAACTGTAGATGAAGCGGGCATCGTTGCGAACGTTGTATGTTTTGTACCAAACATCAGTGCCGCGGATATTGCTCAATAGATTCTTCGTCAGCTCAGTGCCCGCAACGCCGCCGATCACAACTACATTGTGAGTATCGGCGTTTCCCTTCCACACAAAAGTCACCAGCGAGCGATGGTTGTCGTTGGGAACAGGTTCGATTAGCGGCGAGTGTTTCTCCCTGACCCCATCCCAGAACTGAACCACCGCTGCACCGTCCCCATTGTCAACAGCGGAGCGGAGTGCGGACATTCGTGGACTGGTCGAAGGATCGACCGCAAAAAATGGCAGTGACTTCTGAGAACCCGCACGACAGGCAACCGCAACGAGAAGCAAGACTGCAATAGTTGCGAACTGTTTCAAGCAACTGATACGTACGTCAACGGTTTCCACCTTAAACTCCAAACTCATCGCCGAGTTTACCGCAAACAAGCCCGGAGCCTCATGGTTGGCGAAATCAGGCGATTACACGTTTTGACCCAGCGACCGGGGTTTTGAGCGTAATTGCGATGTTTCACCAGTTAGGGTCTGAATGCGACGTATGCGATGTAGAAAAATAGCGTTGCCACCGCCATTATGGCCACTCCGGCCAAGCGCAATCCCCAGAGTGGCATCTTGTAGGGATGCCAACTCCCTTGCTTCCAATAGTCAGCAAAACGATCAAAGTTTGCCCTGACACTGCCGGGACGAAGAATCATGGTCAAGCCGAAGACCATAAAACCGGTTCCCATGACGAGTGCTCCGGGTCCATCGCTGGGGCTTACGCTATGCATGGCCAGAGAAGTGTACGATCCGACCTTTGGAGTCAGTGAGTGCTATAGCGATATTTCGCCATCTGGAAACGGAAGCTCACTTTCCGACTAAAGCCAGCGATCAATGTTTTCGGGCGTACGCCTTCGCCTCTTCAACTTCGGCGCTGGTGAGAGCACCAGCGAACGCGGCGACGGCGGGATCGTCATGCACATGCTTGCAGCCCGCAAGAGAGGAATAGAGCCTCGATGCCTCGGGTGAATTGGAGTCAGAAGCATCTCCGTGGGAGTAAATACGTGCCAGCGCAAGTTGTGCTCGCAGTTCGCTGCCCACGACCGCCTTGTAGTGCCTAACTGCTTCGCTGAGGTTCTTCGCTACTCCAAGACCTTTCGCGTACATGTCTCCTAGATGAACGAACGCACGCGAAGCACGCCCCTCATATGCGGCTGCAGATAACCATCGCAAAGCCTCCGAATAACTAACATCGGTTTCCTTCCCATATAGGTAGCACCAGCCCACGTACCCTTGATTCACAACACTTCCAGCCTCGGCCTTTTTGAGCGCCTCATCAAAGTCCAACATGAAAAAAATCGTAACAGATGCTGTTTCAGAGGGATGATCTCGCTCGGTGTACAGAGAGGTGCCTTAGCATACGACGCCATTGTGGCCAATTGTCGTAGACAGGCGATTACGCTCACAACCCATTCGTCAGCGATACTTCCGGTCTGCGGTAAAATTGCCTGCCACATGAGAAGGAAAACCGCCATCCGGCTCTACGGCTTCCTCTTTGTCATCCAGATATTGAGCATCTGCGCGGGGTTGGTCGAGATGATTTCCGATCCAAACTCCCAATTGCGTAAATTCATTCCCGGCAGTCTCATCGGAGTCGCCGTGGGAATCGCACTAGCCGTCCTTTGGTACCGTCAGTGGAAGCGAGTCAAAGGCATTTCAGAGGAACAGTGGAATCGGGCGTGGTTCATTGATCCCCGCAAACCTTAACTGTTCAAATCAGGCGGTTACACTCAGAACCCCTTAGTCAGCGGGTTTCAGTATGCGGCAGCAGCTATAAAGCCAACACCCGTTAGCCAAAATGAAGCCGCGCCGAGAACCCAAAACAGCCATTTGGGTTCCATGCGAAACGCGAGAAAACTGAGCGCGACGCAGAACAGTCCGAGGAGGAAGAACCACGCAAGAAAAGTGACTTCAGGGTTCTGCCACGGCGGGAGGTGAACGGGTCTCAATCGGAAATAGATGAATGAACCAGCCGGAACAGCCGCGAATGCTGTAATCACTGCAAGCAGTGTGAGCGCAAAGGGGTACAGCGGATCGACCCGACGCACTCGATACGCTTTCGCCCAACCTGAGACCGTGATAATCAGTGGCCCGAAGCTAATCAGGCAAGGAACCAGCATGTCTCTCATAGTCAACAATTAGTTTACGATGCGGGTCAACTGTCGAAAACAGGCGTTCTCGCAACTTTGCGCTTTTTATTCACCAAAATCAGGGTCGATGAGTGCTATCGTTTTTCGCCAGCTATGAGAATCTGCGTGCGACCGCTAAATGCCTCTGAACCTAAAATACCACTCCACTGCAACGGTTGGGACAAGAATGCCTGCCGCGATGAGTGCTTGTTTGCGGGTGCCCGATCTGATGGCGTCCGCAACTACGTAGGCGGTTGAGAAGAGAACAAGGGGCGCAGGAATGATCCAGAGACTGACGGCGGCCCACCAGGGTGACAGACCACTGTAGCCAGCCGCAAGCGCAGCCATAACCACGAGCGCATTGAGTGACGAGAGGACTAACGAACCTGCCAGTCTGGGCTTGGGCATCAGCACTTCAATTATGGTTCTGCCGACGCCCTGTGTGCCAGTTACCGCAGTAAGGACGGATGTAGGACCACTCTAGCGGATTTTGAGTGAAATCGCGATATTTCGCCAACATTCCGCTCTGCCGTCCAGCAGTCTGATTTACTTAGAAAAGTTCATTGTCATGTGCATGTAGTAGGGAGCAGTTGGAGGATGCGGAAACTCGTCCTTTAACAGCGACGGTCGAACACAAGCGAGCATGTTGGTTTCGTGATCGGTGTAGAGCCGCAACACGCGACCATCTTTTCCAATCGCCACAACGAACGAGAAGGTCGATGTGTCCGGGTGTTCGGTTGACTTTAAGCAAGACTGAAAGACAGGCATATATTTCCGCTGGTAGTAGTCCGTCAGATCAATCTTGGCATATATACGAGTTGCCCGATCCTTATCTTCTGCATCTGCGAGCGCGACAGCTTCCTTGAATGACCTAGCAATGTCGCCTGCCATGCCGGAGGTCGTAAGCAGAGAAACGAACAATACGGAGAAGATTTTCCTCATAAAGGGGATTGCATTACAAGGGAAGAGTAGATGCAAGTGACCTTAGTTTCAGCGTCTGTGAGACATGACCGCCTTGGTTCGAGCAGTGCTCGGCTCACAACTGTTCAAAACAGGCGATAGCGCAAGCTTGCGCCTTCCCTTCGCCTTTTTGGGGTTCAATGAGCGTTATTGCGATTTTTCACCAGCCATCGCGGGGTCGTCGTGAAGACCCCCCCGCAACCTGAAGATTACGCACGCTGTGACTGAAGCAGCGAGGAGTCCGAACACCATCTTAAAAGTGAAGAAACCGGCGGCAGGATAGCCAGCGATCTTGACGAGGTATAGGTAGCCGACAGCCCAAGCCGCAACCGCGATGGCCACGCTTAGGGTGATGAGTTTGCCAAAGTCCCGGAGACTGAAGCGAGCAGACATCTCCACAATTCCACCCATTGTTGCGAGGCACGACCGGCTTGTTGGTGAGAGAGGGATTTTGCAGCAGTTAATGCAACAGCCAGTGAAGCACGCGAAAGTGCAATTGTCGTCCTCGGACCGTGAATACAACGCAGTGACGGATGGCGAAGGCAGGTTTTCAATTTGGCCCGTCCCAGCAGGTAGGTACTCCTTCGCCGTTAAAGGCTGGGGAGAACGCCGACTGGAGGTTAAGAGCTGGCAGCGTGGAAAAGTCAACCGGCCCAACCCTCTCTTTTCAAGGCACAAGAACTGTCTGCTGCTAGTGCTCGTGGCCAACTGAGGGGTTTTGAGCGTTATGGGAATATTTCAACAACCACGGCCCGTCTGCTTGCCCAGCGATGCGTCATGGTTTCTTTGCGATCAGTCGGATCACATCTGTCTCACGGCGGTCATAGAAGTCCGATTTGGCCCGAACGATCTCATAACGCATGATTTGAAGAGGATCAAACATATGAAGCATTTCATTCCGGCTGCTGACGAAATCGGCTCCGCATTCCATCACTACGATTCCACCGGGCTTCAGTGAGTCAGCGACCTTCTGGACGGACACGAGCGGCATTGTCCAACTGAACAGCACCAGGTCGAACTTTTCCTTGCCAAAATCGTACTCGCTATCGCGAACCGTGGCGGTGTGCAGTGTCAGCCCAAGCCCTTTCGCTCGTTTTTGAGCGAGTGAAACTCCCGCATCAGCAGGATCAAACCCCCACACCTCCCAACCAAGGGTTGCTAGGTAGATAGCGTTTCTGCCCTCCCCCATTCCATAGTCCAGAGCAACTCCAGGCCGTTGGCCTTCGATGGTTTGCTTGAGGAAGCCATTTGGAGCCCGGTTGAAATTGGAATTGCTGTCGAGGTAGTAGCGGTTCCAGTAATCGGCCTCTAAGAGATTGCGCTCCGTTAGAATCAAGCTCGCCCGACGCTTAATTTCAGTTTCGCTGAGTCCCTCCGACTTGAGTTTGGCCACATAGCGGTCAACGATGACTTCATTCGTCAACGATAGGGAAGGATTCTCGGTGCGTAGCTTCGGCGTAAAACTGTTTCGAAATTCTGGGTAGAAGTCATATTCGGGCTTTTGACCGCACGCCAGTATTGAGCACAAGAGCGTCGTAAACAGCACTGCGAGTCGCATCGAACTGCGAACAGGCACCTTCGCGAATTGCTCGGGGTCAACTGGCTTCATAGGGGCCTCCCCTGTTTGCTGGATACACAAGTCTAAATTGCTTTTGGGGATTAGCTGACGTAACCAGGCGATTACACAAGTGTGCGCTTTTTGTTCGCCAAAATCCGAGTCGATGAGTGCTATGGGGATATTTCGCCAACTACCCACCAGCCACAATGTGATTCCCAACCGCCTAAGGATCGTTTCGATGGACGACTCCGAGAATCAGCCCAACAAGCAGTCCGAGCGTTCCTACAAAAAACACGACGAAAACGTTCCCTGACACAAGGGATAGCAGCCACCCCATAAGTATTCCGGCCACGATTCCCGTGACGGTGAATTTGAGGATATTTTTCATCATGAGTGAAATGGGGATATTTCACCAGTTGAGAACAGGTTCTATTTTTGCTTCTCGAAATCGAAGGCGGTCTTGCCACCTGATTCCTTGTTCTCGAAAACCGCGTGAATCGAGTTTCCATCAGGAGCCACTGACAAACGCGAAACATCACTATCTTTCCATGCGTTTTACTCGTAAGCTCCACCGTCCGAGCATCCAATAGTCTGGCGGAAACCATGGTGTGGCCGGGGTCATCTTCCACAGGATAGAGACTGCCCATCGAATTTCGCGGTGTACCTTTCACCAAGTGGCGTTTCAGCGCTGAACGAATCCCTTGTGCAGGTGTACTTGATCAATGAGACCATTGAGGGAGCGACTGGCTTTGAATTCTTTCCATATACCTGAGGTGGTGTGGAAACGAGCACGTCCGCCTTCGAGTCTGTGGCTCTGATTTTCAATGGTCACGGTTTCTGCTTCCGTTGTGTCCTTCACCATCTGAGTTAGCGTTTTTCCGTCTTCGGACATCGGAGCCTCCACTTCCGGAACATCGTCGTCCGGCCTTCTTGGCGATTAATAGGACTGTGTGTGCGTCCACTGCTTGAACATTGAGTGTGTCCCAGTAGGCCGCTTCGGGAGTTTTGTGGTCGTACCCATCTGGTTTTATCTCGATACCGCCGATCGCACAGGAACAACCGAACGTCTCTTCAGTGGGCGGAGGAAATCGGCCCCTCGGGGAGTCGCTCTCCCATGTTGTTCACCCACGAACCGTCAAAAGGGCTTTGGCCTGCCGATAGCCCTCCGAGGAGCAAGAGCGCGAATACGAGCCTCACCATATCGGACCTCCCTGATCGAAGACCCTGTTGTCAGCGACGATGTTAAACGATTGGACTTGGATGGTTGACGAAATCAGGCGATAGCACAAGCTTGCGCTTTTTCTTCGCCTTTTTGCATGTCGATGAGTGCTATCGCGATTTTTCACCAACTGACAATCGCTTCCGACTAGTCTTCGTATCCGGTGGTATCACAACGCACAGTTTTCGTGCGTATCGGATCGAATCTCTGTTGTGGGACGTTCACTTTCCATGCCAAACGCGCATTGACAAACCGCTTTCTGCCACGTTGATTGTCGGCTAATCCAATGATGTGTCCCCACTTCTCCCACGTTGCGCCGCCTTCGGTATCGGTGTGGCACTTGAATTCGACGGTTTCTCTTGTCTTCAACAGCGGAGTCAACTCCAGCGCGGCTTCGACAATTCCACAGTTGCCGGACAGAGGTTTTCCCCAAAGGAAGAGAACCGTCACGCCATCGCGCTCGCGGTACTGGACCGCATGATCCTTACGACCGTCGGGATAGACGCCCAACTTTGAATCAAAGTCTCCCTTGAGATCGCATACGTCCTTTCCCTTGAGAGACCCAATTCCGGCGGGAGTAAAGGAATGTCAGCGGTGTTCGCTCTTCGTTGACCGTGGCCGGTGGGATACGAATAACGTAACCATGAGAACAACGGATAGCCTTCGTAATGTAACGAGCCGCTCATGCTCGCATGGTATTCCGGTGGTGCAGGCGGGCTAGTCTCTACGCCGCATCGGGCAAACTGTCGTAATCGCATTATAAGAGGGCGCCCCTTTGGGAGTAGGTTGTCATGGTGGACATGATCACCTACGAAAGGAGCACCCTCGATGAGCAGTGAAAAGTATATTGGGCTGGACGTTCATCAAGCAACGATCTCGGTGGCGGTGATGGATTCCCAAGGTAAAGTAGTGATGGAATCCATCCTGGAAACGAAAGCGTCCACCATCCTTGAGTTCTTGGCTGGACTGCGCGGCAGTCTGTTGGTGACCTTCGAAGAAGGCACCTGGGCTGCTTGGCTGTACGACTTGCTCAAGCCGCATGTGACCGAGGTCCTGGTCTGCAATCCACGCAAGATCCCGCTACTCAAACAGGGTAACAAGAGTGACAAGATCGATGCCCGCAAACTTGCCGAGCGATTGCGCCTGCATGATCTCAAGCCCGTCTACCATGGCGAAACCGGCGTACGCATGCTGCGCGAGCTGGCCCGCAGTTATCTGACCGTGGTCAAAGATCTCTCCCGGGTGATGAATCGGCTGAAAGCGCTGTATCGCAGTTGGGCGATCCCCTGTGCCGGCCGGGATGTTTACTACAGGCGCCATCGCAGCCAATGGCTGGAGAAGATTTCTGAAGCAGGGACGCGCCGGCGCGCCGAACAACTCTATGAGCAGCTGGACATGCTGCAGCACTTGCGCCAGCAAGCGCGACGCGAACTGCTGGCGGAAGGTCGCAAACATAGCATCACCGCCAAGCTCAGACAGATTCCCGCCCTGGGCCCCATCCGTTCCGTTTTAGCGGTGGCCCTGATTCAGACGCCGCATCGTTTTCGCAGCAAGCGCCAACTGTGGACTTACAGCGGACTGGGCCTGGAAACCCGCGACAGTGGGGAATATCACTACGTCCGCGGGCAAGTGCGGCGGCGCAAAAAACAGGCGACGATTCGCGGGTTGAACAAGGACTACAACCACGATCTGAAAGGCCTGTTTAAAGGCGCTGCCACTCGGGCCAGCGTGCAGCCCGGACCGTTCCAGGAGTTTTACCAGCGCTCGCTCGCCAAAGGCATCAAGCCGACCATGGTGCGCCTGACGCTGGCACGCAAGATTGCAGCCATTACGCTGACACTGTGGAAGAAGGGAGAAGACTTCGACATCGACAAACTGAACTCGCAAGCCGCTTGAGCGTCTCGGGGAAGAGCCCTTTCCATCTCCGATGACTCTTGTTCGGGGAGTGGTGGATCGGTTCTTGAGACGCTCGGGTTCGAGAGTGAGTATCCTTAACGCCTGTAGGCATCAAGTGCCCACCTGGCACTTAGCCTCCGTGTAACCCCTATACCCTCTCGGACAACCCAACAAAGCACTAGGCCACGAGCCTCAGATAGACCTATGTGTTGCCAACCAGGCAACCGCCACGGCTTGCCAGCTTCAGAAACCGATCGACGTTCTCACTACTCAACAAGGATGCAATCGAGATGGAACCATGCAAGATCCGCGCGCACCACCCAACGCCTCGTCTTGCGCACGGGGCTGGAAGGCAAGGAAATACCTTCCCCTTCCGGTCGAGGGAGAAAAATGTCCTTGACATCCCCTCTTATAGATCAGGCGTTAGCGCTCAGAATCCCAGTAGCAGCGTCCTCCCGGATAGAAGGTTTCAGAAAGACGGATGGCTTTCATGTCTCCTCTCGTTGAGGCCGCAGTTCCTTCACACGGATCCGACGTTCAGACAAGAGCATCCCGAATACTTGTGTCAGCCCAGAAGACCGAAACTCATATCTCCGGTCGATGTCCTCCGACACTGGGTCGAGTGGCGCTTCCAGTCCCCACACGTCGGCAGGTTCCTTGATCTTGTTCGCCATCTGTTTTGTTTCCCGCATGACGCCCTGAAGTTCCCGCTTCGGAGCAGCATCGAAGGCTTTCCGGGCGATCGCCCTTTCCGATCTCGACCAACTCGGTTCCGTGGGGGTAGGGATAGGTGTTTTGAGTCGCAGATGGGTCGAGGATCCTCCGAATTCTGCATGGGAGGTTTTCTCTGCCTAGCTACAGTACTTTTTCTACTGCTTCGCTGGTACCGGTCTGCATGATGGGTTCCGTTGCTCCCGGCTTCGCCTCCGGCGCGTCCACTCTGAGATCAAAAGGGTCGCCACTGGATGGCCGAGATTCTGCTTGCAGCCGAGATAACGTTCCGTGGTTTGGACCGATGCGTGACCGAGCAAGAATTGAATCTGCTCAACCTCGCCACCGCGGTCATCAACAGCTTGGCGCGAGTTCTTCGCCGGTCGTGTGGTGCAATGTGATCCAAACCTGCTTTGCGACAGCAATCCCTGACCACACACCACACGACATTTTGCGAGATGCCCACTCCCCCAGATTTTTCCCTTGCGGGCGACCGCTTCCGAAGCCTTGCCGCATGTGACATTCGCAGCTTGGGTCCACTGGTCGAGCTTACTTCTACCCAGTTCGGAATCGGCACGGTGCGGATGTGGCCACCTTTGCCGATCAGATCAACGACGGCCCAGTGGCCCTGACGACTTGAATTCGTCCAACTCTAATCCCACGAGTTCCGATCTTCTGAAACTCACGACCCAACAGCATGGCCAACATCGCGTAGTCACGCTTGGCTCGCATACTGTCACCACGCGCATCGTTCAGAACTTCGAACTCTGCTCCGCACTTCAGCCAATTACCGGCACGGAACCCGAGTTGCTTGACGCCCTTCACTCAAGCTGATGCCAGCAGCTAATTCCGGACTCAGCAAACCTGCATCGGCAGCTTCATCGGCTATCGACGAACCGCAGCGAGTTGTTGATTGATGGTGTTGGCGGCCAGATGCCGCGATTCGAGACATGCGATAGCGCACAACCACGATCCCGATTAAAGGCCAGCCGAGGCTCGGAACAGTACCAGGCGACGAATTGGTCGATGGCGTACTCGTAGACACGGCGCGATGCCGGTGATCCGAGGCTATTGAGGACTGCAATTTTTCCGATGACGCAAATTGTAAGGCAGGAGCACTCGGCGACGATGGACGGCTTGATTATTCAGTTGCTTGCCATGACAACGGCCTCCTCTGCCGCAGAACGGAATTACGGCAGAATGTCTTGGGCTATTGCAAGCGATGGCGCTGGAACGCGCCTCAAGGGTTTTGAGCGCTATCGCCTGTTTAAACAGTTATTGGGCAACACAGCTATGCTCGGCCTTGTGTGCTTTAAGTTCTCTGCGAGCATGCTTCCAGTTTCCGGTTCTGCTCTCTCTGAATATGAATGAGCCAATTGATATGCACGCGAGTCTTTCTTGGAAGTGATTGTGGGTCCCATTGTCCGGACTACGGTCCAGATCAGAACCGAGCGAAACCGTCTCGGAGAGTAACGACTCGTATTTAGTGCAGGCCCGCCATCGTACAAGGATACGGCTGCGCCTTGGGTTTTGGTGCAACCGCCTGCTTACATCGATTACTCAGCCCAAGGCTGTAGAGGCAAAGCGAAAGCGTGGTTGAGGATGTACTCAGTGTTCGTCCGCGACGGCGCCCTGCAGATACACTGTGGTGAGCAGCACGAAAATATATGTTTGCAGTAGCGACACGCCGATGTGCAGGCCCAAGAATAGAATCGGGACGCCAATGAGCACCAGAGAAAAGAAAACCCACGTAACCATATCACCCGCGAACATATTGGCGGTCAGGCGGATGGTCAGCGATAGCACTCGGGCCAAGTGGCTGATAAGCTCGATTGGCAACAACAGCATGGCTAGCGGAATACGTGTGAGAGGCGACATGCTCCCATCTGAAGGCCCAAGGAAATGCTCGCGTTAACAACCCCCGCGTGCCTAAGAACCTTGAACTTGATAATAGACGAAGGCATAGAGCGCAACCCAAGGGCACAATCGGAAGCGGGTGGGTGATTCAAATCCGGGAATTACTCCAATCGGTTTGCAACGAGAATGAACAAGCCCAGCACGACAAGAAAAGGCGTATATCCCTCGCTGTGCGAACCGATAATTTCGCGACTCTGATTTTGGATAAAACCCTCAACAATCTCAAACGTATCTGCGATGCGCTGGGACGGTCAACGGAAAGCCGAGAGCGGACCAAACAGAAAGAGTCACGAGCACGAAGAAAACGATCAACTCCATCGCGAGGGTGCTTCGGTCTCGGTGCCTGCGGGTATTTCGGCGCAAGATGCAAGGCACGCAGCATGGCAGTCACAGGAGCGGCCAAAAAATGGTTTAGTAATTGGGTAAACCAAAGTTGCTCTCGCATCGCTTAGCCGACTCCCGCACGGCCCCCTTTTTGAACAAAACCCATTGGCTTGGAATCGCATTATAGCTACGCTCGACTGCAACTGTCGCAAAATCGCCATTTCACGCATTCAACCGAATTGGCGGTCAAAGGCCACCTACATTCTCCGGCCACAAAATGTGAGGACCACGATGCGCTGGATAAGCATCGGCTTTCGATTATCGCTGCATTGTGCGCAGACAAGGTTTGGAGTTGCGAGAATCGCCCCGTCCATCTAGTGGACGCTGTGGAAAAATGGCAAAGCTGTAGCAAGTGGTTGTGTTTTCATTGACTTATTGATATTCGTGTGTAATAATTTTGATAGCATCAGGAGTGCCCCGAACAGGGGCCACCAACCGACGTTGGAGACGCACGGTGGTTTGAGCCGAGAGGCTCGATGTGGCAGAAGGTCTGCAAATAGTCTCCGCGAGAGAGCCGCCTGATGCCGGGCGGCGTTTTTGTGTTCGGTGCCTGATGCCCAACTCAAATAGGAGATGGGCAAATGGAAACACAACAGCATTCCTCAGCCGAGGCAGTCATCAAGACCCGGCTATCCAACAAACTCCACCCCGACAATTTCACACAGATGACTGACACGATGGCCGCAGTGGTTGGCTATTTGCTCGACGTGCCTTTCGTGCAACCGAGGATCACAGCAATCACGGTTGCCGACAATTGCCTTCTTGTTCTCGGCCACTATCGTGATCTGGTTCGCAACTGGCACTCACTGCTCTGGGCGGCAGGCTTGAATCCCGACGAGTGGATGTTGGTGGAGTGCTTGTTCGCCGCAAAAATCGGCTATTACGACCGGACAGTCGCATAAGGAGAGCCATGGGAACGAAACAAGTGGCTCTCTATGCGAGAGTCAGCACTTTGAACGGACAAAATCCCGAGATGCAGCTCTGTGAACTGCGCGACTATTGCCAACGTCGAGGCTTCGTGGTCGCGGGTGAATACGTTGACAAAGGCATCAGCGGTGCTCGGGAGCGGCGTCCTGCTCTGGACAAACTCATGGCCGACTGCCGGAAGCGTCTAGTCGATGCGGTGGTGGTCTACCGCTACGACAGGTTCGCTCGCAGCCTTCGCCAGCTCGTGAACGCGCTGGAGGAGTTTCGAGCGTTGGGAATCGACTTCATCAGCCTGCACGAAGGCGTAGATACCTCGACGCCCAACGGTCGGCTCGTGTTCGGAATCTTCGCCTCTATTGCGGAGTTTGAGCGTGAACTGATTTGCGACCGTGTTCGCTCGGGATTAGCAGCGGCAAGAGCAAAGGGCAAGCGGCTCGGCAGACCCAAGGTTGCCGTGGATGTCGCAAGGATAGCCTCACTACGCGCTTCGGGCGCTTCCTGGCGCACGATCTCGCGGGAGATGCACCTGAGTGTCGGTAAAGTGCATAGTGCGCTCAATCGGCGTTCATAAAACCTACTTGCAAGTCCTTTGCAAATTGCTGACTCTACGCCTCCAGATTTCGGTCTGGAGGCGTTCGCTTTCCATATGTTTTCTGAACGGGCCAGGTTCATCCAGATCGGAAGACCTACTGGGACGACTGCGAAATCTAGGCGGGGTTGGTCCGGCGTCCATAGAGTGGACCCCAGCGCAATCCGTCGGGCGTCCATAGAGTGGACACCACAGGGCCAATCTGTTCCGGGTGTCCTTAGAGTGGGACGCTGCCAGGCAGTCGGAGCGCGATAATCAGTGGGTGTGCTTGGAATCCAGGAGCGCGGCGGTGATTCTTCGGCTCGTATACATCAGGGACAATAATCTGGGCAAGATTACTTCATTTTTCGAGCGTATAATCCACGGCCATTGAGGGGGAGAAAGTGAATTTCTCGAGGTACTTTCATGGGCCGGGTTCTCCTCTCCGCGATTTTGGTGTGCGCCATAAACACACTGAGCCATCTGCAAGCCGAACAGACCAAGAAGCAGTCCCATAAACAGCAAGAACAGGCCGCAGCCAATCCTTGCCGAGATTGCCAGCCTGCTCAGGCTTCTAAACCCCCAACCCAAGCCGTACCTGTAAAGAATTCCCCAAACGAGCAGGAGCCCCCCGCCCCCCCCCAAAATATAAGCAAGGAGGAACGTTTCATCCGATGGCTCACTGACGCTAAGAGCACAGACGTGCTCATGGTTGTTTTGACGTTTGCTTACGTCGTTACCACTGCTCATCTCCTGATCGCCGTTAGAAGACAAGCTGAAATTGCTATCAGTGGCGAGCGGGCTTGGCTGTTCGAGATCGAGGTTCCCGAATATTTGTCGGGTGATGGCACACTCCCGCCTCAGTGCTACCTTCGTTTCAAAAACTTTGGCACTAGTCCGGCATGGATTGTGTCTATTGCCGGCAGTTTTCAGTGGATCAATAATCCCAACCAACTTGCCAAAAGCCCAGCCTATGAGCACATCAATTGGGGTGACATTCTTCCAATTTTCCCGGACGATCCGCAGCGCGCCGTTGTAACCCATCGAATTGGAAACGATAGAACCCAAAGCCTGCATCTGGCTGTATTCGTTTGCATTCAGTATCGTGACCGATTCAATCTCTCCCCGAACCATGAACCGCGAAGATTGCGATTTTGCTTCATCTCCACCGATGGCACCTTGCGGAACTGGAGCAAAGGCGGCCCAGCTCAGTACAACGAATACACGTAGGCCATGTCCTGTCACGGCAAGGCGATCTCGACGCTCTTTCAAATGCATAATCATCTTTTGATCTAAGTGTCACGGACATGTGGGGAGGCAAAACCGAATCCACAGGTTTTACTGGACATCATCAGCGAAGTTCGAGCGCAAAAGCATCAAGCCGTCTATGTCGGTGATAACCGTGCCAGAGACGTGGCGATGGCGCAAGACGCGGGGGTCACTGATGTGTGGGCAAAGTATGGTGAGGCGCACTTGAGGCCGGAATATCAGTTTCTCCGCCGAGTGACTCACTGGCCAAGATCAGCAGTGGAACGTGAGAGGACCTTGGAACCCAAGCAGGTTGTCCCGAGTTATGTACTGAACGGAAAATTCAGTGAGATGCGCGACTTATTTGAGTTCTCCGCGTTCCGTCCCCACATGTGAGTACGGCTTAGTCCACCACAATGGTTGTTCCTGCGCGAATCTCGTTGAAATGCTCACGCAATTTGTCGGTATCCCCTCTTGAAATTTGCTGTGGCTCTGGGGGAAAATCCTGTGAGTATCGGGGATCCCGCCGAAGTTCATCGAGGTAAGTGTCTAGAGTCAAGATTCGATTGTTGTCGTCGAACACGCGGCAAGATGAGGCGCTGACGGAGTCCCAATCCGCACGCGCTTGAACCTCGGCTCGAATCCGGCTGTTTGCGGCGACTTGATATTTTGTCAACGCTCGGTCGATCTCACGCGAAACGATTTGCTGAGCGATTGTGAGCACGGTTCCAACCTCCATCTCAAAGTTCCTGACTTGTTGGATACACTAGCACGATAAAACTGCCCGAGGCATATCCAACGGTGTTCGCGGACAGCTTTAATTAGACGGCATCCCGTCATTGTAATGGACCCTGCATTTCACAAGCTCCCGACGTATCCCTCTCAACTGTTCACGATAAAATTGCTAGCAAAACCTACGTAGGGCGAGCGGTCCGAGACTTCCCGCTCGGATCGCTCTGTATTGAAAAGCGGGAAGAATGACACACGGGAAGGTGTCAATGCGGGAAGCTCAATCAAGCACCCCCTCAGCGGTCGCCTAAAACCGGCCAATGATGGTCACCTGAAAACCGGCCAACGAGAGTAAGGCCTGGGACGTTGATCCCGACATAGGCACTGTAGCCTTCGTCGGCATGAGCAACGTCTTGAGCGAAGAGAAGCGACAACAAGTTATCGCGTTGGGACGGCTGGGTTGGCCGCTGCGGCGCATCGAGCAAGAGACCGGGGTGCGTCGAGAAACCGCCGGTAGCTATCTGAAAGCGGCCGGGATCGCGGTACGGCCACCAGGTGCGTGGGGACGGCGACCGCCGGCAAACCCGGCCAACGGGGTGACCACCGGGTCGGATGCGGCCAGAGTGGCCACGATCAACCCCAACCCCAACCCCAACCCCGACCCCGAAAACCTTTCTAATAAGGGAAAGGCAAAAGCAACTTCAAAACCGGCCAATGAGGTGACCACCGGGTTTCGCGCCGAGGAAAGCGCCTCGGATGCAGAAAATCCCCAGCCCATTCCGTCCACGAGTTTCTGCCAACCGTATCGTGACGCGATCGAACTGGGCCTGAGCCGGGGTCGCCATGCCATGGCGATCTGGCAGGACCTGGTGTCCGAGCATGGGTTCCGCGGCGGTTATCAGACGGTCAAGCGCTTCGTCCGCAAGTTGCGCGGAAACCAGCCCCCGCAGCCGCGCGCAGTGATTGTCAGCGCGCCGGGAGAAGAAGCCCAGGTCGATTACGGCAAGGGCCCGATGACCCGCGACCCCCAGAGCGGAAAATATCGACGCACCCGACTGTTCGTGATGACGCTCGGCTGTAGCCGCAAAGCGGCACGCTTCCTGACTTTCCGTTCCAGTTCGCGCATCTGGGCCGAACTACACGAGAAAGCCTTCCGTCGCTTCGGGGGCAGCACGCGCGTGGTCGTGCTCGATAATTTGCGCGAAGGCGTGCTCGTCCCCGACATCTACGATCCCGCTCTGAATCCACTCTATCGCGACGTGCTGGCGCACTACGGTGCAGTCGCTCTGCCTTGCCGGATCAAAGATCCCGATCGCAAAGGCAAAGTCGAGTCCGGCGTCGGCCACGCCCAGCGAGCGCTTCAGGGAAAACGCTTTGAGAGTTTGGAAGAAGCACAAACCTATCTGGATCGTTGGGAAGCCAGCTGCGCCGATACCCGCATCCACGGCACCACCAAGCGGCAAGTCGCCGCTATGTTTGCCGAAGAAAAACCGGCCCTGCTTCCCCTGCCCCTGGAACCGTTTCGCTACTACCAGCATGGCCAGCGGGTGGTGCATCTGGACGGTTGCGTCGAAGTCGAAGCCGCCTACTACAGCCTGCCGCCGGGCTGGATCGGACGACAGGTGAACGTGCAGTGGGATGAGCTGTTCGTTCGCATCCTCGATCCCAAGACCGGCCAGTTGCTGCGCGAGCATGTACGCCAGAAGCGGGGCTGGTATCGCATCAAAGAAGAGGATCACCCGAGACACAGACCCCTGCGCGTCTCTCAGTTACTGTGGCGAGCCGGCCGCGCTGGCGCTCACATCGGCACACTCTGCAACCTTATCTATAGCCAACTCGGAGAACCCGGCATCCGCCGCATCCTGGGCGTCCTCTCGTTAGCCAAGAAGTTCGGCACTGCCGCAGT
This sequence comes from uncultured Acidobacteriota bacterium, assembly GCA_963718505.1. Classification (GTDB taxonomy): domain Bacteria; phylum Acidobacteriota; class Terriglobia; order Terriglobales; family Acidobacteriaceae; genus Gp1-AA133. The sequence goes on from CAVQZP010000028.1 coordinate 330,136, forward strand.
CGAGGACGCTTGCGCGGCGGCTCTCGAAATGGGAGTGCACGAGTACCGCTTTGTCCGCCGCTATCTCGAACGCGGCCCCCAACTCACCCTGCGGCAAGTCGATCCCCTCATTCGCGAACTGGTGCACTACCGCGATCTCATCCAGCAAAGAACCCAGGAGCAAGAGCCATGAATCTTGTCGAGTTGAATCGTGCTTTACGACAGCTGCGGCTGGGCGGTATCGCCGCCGTGCTCGAAACTCGTCTCCGCCAAGCCCAGGCGGAAGCCATGACCCCCATCGACTTCCTCTCCTGCCTGGTCTCCGACGAACTCACTCGTCGCGGCGAGCGACTCCTGGAGCGAAGAAAAAAGCAGGCCCAGTTTCGCGACCCGCTGAAGTCCCTCGACAACTTCGACTTCAACTTCAACAAGAAGATGAACCGCAGCCTGGTCTTCGATCTGGCCACCGGCGCTTTCATCGCCCGCCACGAGGACGGTTTGTTCTTAGGCCCACCCGGCACCGGAAAAAGTCATCTCGCCCAGGCCATCGGACAAGCGGCCATTCAACAGGGCTATCGCGTGCTGTATCGCGAGACGCACAAGCTGCTCGACGACCTGGCCGAAGCCACTATCGACGGGACCCGTAAAGAGCATATGGAACTGCTGGCTTCGGTGCCGTTCCTGATCATCGATGACCTGGGCATGCGCAAGTTGCCCGTCACCGTCGCCGAAGAACTGCTGGAGATCGTGATGCGCCGCTACGAGCGCGCCAGTACTTTGCTCACTTCCAACCGACCGGTGGAGGACTGGGGCAAACTGTTGGGCGACAGCGCCGCCGTCACCGCCATGCTCGATCGCCTCCTCCATCACGGACATGTTCTCAAATGTGGTCCCCGGAGTTGGCGCACGAAAACAGACTTGCCTCAACAAGAGGCGACAGGGTAGAACAACTTAGTCCCCGGCCACTTCCGTTGGCCGGTTTTGCCCTGACCACCGTTGGCCGTTTTTAACGTGACCCCTGAGGAGCACCCTTTGTGACGCTCTGCGCAAGGTGAGCGAATACACTGCCACAGCCGCACTACGAAAACGGCCAAGCTGGAGTGTCCCTCCTAGAACTAGCAACAAGCCTCTGGCTGTAGGACAAGACGCAGCAGACATCTGCGACTGTCGTAAACACATGGTTCCGCTAGAAACATTTCGAAAAATTTCCGATGATCGTAAGAGAGCGATCCTCACACATGAATCCAGCGAATGGCTGGTTGGATCGCTTTTATGCATCGACGAGTACTATTTCCGAGTTCTTAAAGAATTGGGGCATTCGGCGGCGGTCGAGAAAACGATCCATGAAGTGCGCCAGTTCTTCGAGCTTAATCTCGTGGATACTCCTCCAATCTTCTTGAGCTGGATTGGAACAGTACTTCGTCCTGAAATTGTGTTTCTAAACGAAAGAATAGAGGCTGGATTCTCGGTCAGCACTCGTACTATCGACGAGTATTATGCTGTCGCGAAGGCTCTCGCCGCAGTGTTCCGTCAGGAACTCGATGGCAAACTCACGACACTTCCGACAGAAGTGCCCGAGCTAGACCCACAGCGGTCGAGATCGACAGCCGCGAAATTACTAGCAATGGGTGTGGAGTTCACTGACCACCCAGTCGTTTTCAAACCCTCTGGCACGCTCAGCCCCTTCGAGAAATACGCAGGTCGCCTATTCGATGAGATGCTGCAACGAAGCCCGACACATCGTGTCAGCTCGGACGAACTTCTTGCCCTAGCAGAGATTCTCGATGCGTCACTCTTCGTACCCCCGCTAGAGTATTTAGAAAAATCGGGTCAGGCAGCAGTCGGGAAATTTAACCAGCTAGTTGGAAAGAAAGAAACGGCGCTAACGACGTGGCACAAGCTGGCACACCACCGCACCCATCGGTACTGGATGCGACGGAAGCTTGTGCACGCTGCCGACAAGTTTCGCAAGAACCACTAGTACGTAGAGAGCCTCGCGACGAGTTTTAAGGTTCCCGACAATCCCTGCATTTTTAGCCCACTAGAACGCCTCAAGTTGTACGGCGTACAACTTCGGGCGACGCTCACACCTAGCTTTCGTCCCTTTTTAAAGGCTTTAATGGCCGCTGGAATTGCTTTCGTGGAATCGACTTTCCCATTCAGGAACCCCTTGGAAAGCTCAGCGTCGAATACCGTTGTCGCAAAGGATGGTCTCCCCGGTCTGGATTGGGTGCGACGGAATGTCCCCATCTTGTCAGTCGCTATGCAACTCGGGCTGGAGGTAGTCGGTAACTCAGCACACTGCTGGCGGAAGAACAGTCACAACAACGGCGACGCGAATCCCACACTTGGATTCGACATCCCGAGAAACAGATATAAGTGCTTTCGCTGCGACGCGAGAAGTAGCAGTGTCGTTGATCTCGTGATGGCCGTGCTTGGAATTTCATTGCGAAAGGCTTTGGAGTGGCTCGGACAGAGATTCCCAATTCCCACAGAGATTTTGCAAACGAGTCAACCACCTTACGATCCCAATGTCTGGAGGAGGGTGTCGCTTGAAACTATCGTAAAGAGTGGCGTTTGGGCCAATCTCAGCAGGCCGCGGAAAGCGATTTTGGTTACGTTGTGGACGAACCGAGACTCCGATACTGGATTGGTGCGGATGTCTTACGAACGCATCTTGCGGTTGTCTGGTCTTGGCTCACGCAAGACGGTGGCAGACACAATCAGGTACTTCGAGCAGATCGGTTTGCTCGCCATCGAACGCAGAGATCGCTGCATGAACAGGTACATGTTCATCGACACTTCCGACTTCCGCGATCTCCAGCGAACGAGTCTAGAAGAATTGGCAGCGAATGCACAACGAGTAGTCCCGATAGAGACAGCTCGTTTTGGAAATAGACAAAATAGACCGTCTCCCTCAGTTAGGAACTCTCCAGCAGACCAAAAACTAGTTCCCTCAGAAAGAACTAGTTCCCCTAGCCCCCCTCCTATAGGCCTGAGTTCCCCTATTCGGAAACCAGATTTTCGGATGGTGGAGATTGAGGCCGCGATTTTGAGGCTCGCCTCTCGCGGTTGGCTCATTTTCCCTTGCAAGGCAGGAACGAAACAACCAGCAGTATCAAATTGGCGGCGCTTGGCGACTAGGGACCCTGCAAGGATTGTCCGATGGCTTGGCGATTTTCCTGAATGCAACTGGGCGATAGCTACTGGACCAGCGTCCGGTCTTTTCGTCCTAGATGTGGACGGAGAGGAAGGTTTCGCCTCTTATTTGTCGCTCTGTCAGAGCTATGGTGAGATCGAGACGCTTGGTGTCAAAACTTCCCGAGGATCGCATCTCTACTTCCGGTATCCCGCCACTGGTGTGGTGCGAAACAGCGCGGCGAGGGTTGGCAGGGGCCTCGACGTGCGCGGTGTAGGCGGATACGTACTCACCCCGCCGTCAATCCATCCTGATGGCGTTGCTTACGAGTGGCTGGGTGGGGTCGAAGATCGGCCCATCGCATCAGCGCCGCCATGGCTGCTCCGCGCAATCGAGGAGGAAGACATTTACGGTACCAACTCGCCCGAGACCTTTGACTATGAGCGAGAAGAACGGTTTGCAATCGAGCACGAGGAACTTGCGCGTGAAGCGGAGACAACTTTTTCATTTGGTTAGAACCCGACCGAGGGAACTCCCTCGAGGTGTTGCGTATCAAGTCGCAGGCCGATTTTGTGATTGCAGCATGATGAGTTCTCAGGGAAGCCGGTGACGACTAGCAGAAGTTTATGGAGAGTGAGAGCAAGAGGGGACTCTGGGAGTAGTATTAAATGACTCACAAGCCGGACATGGCGGAGGCGATCGGCTCGGCACTTGAAATTGCTCGGCGCAGAGCGCAAACCCTTGGTCGCATCAGGGCCGCACTGGAATCCTGCGACAATGTAACGGCTATAGAACTCATGCGTGTTTACTGCGGACTGGACGATGAGCAAAAGAGTAATTCAACTCCTTCGCGTGTCAACTGAAGGCCAGGCGGCAGACGATAAGGCCGGGCTGTCGGCGCAACGTGCCGTCACTCAGCGCACGGCGGCGACCTATGGCCTAGAGATTGTCAGGACGATTGAGATGTCTGATGTCAGCGGCACTGCGGTGCTTCGTGCGCCTGAGATGCAGGAGCTTTTGCGTCTCATCGAAAGCCCGGACATCCACGGCGTCGTTGCGAAAGAGTTTTCCCGCTTGATGCGCCCCGAAAACTTCAAAGACTACGAGCTGTTACAAGCCTTTGTGGACACCCGCACAGTGCTCTACCTACCGGATGGTCCTATTGATTTTTCTTCTTCAATGGGCGGTTTCATGGGGCTGATTCGCGCCGGAATGGCGAGGATCGAGCGCCGGGAAATCCTGGCGCGCATGAATGACGCGAAGGAAGCCATGCGGCTGGCCGGCCGGAACACCGGAGGCCGGTCTACTCTGCCCTTCGGCGTGGACTACTCCGACGCCCGTGGTTGGCTTTACACCGCCGAAGCTGAGAAGGTCCGCGCAGCCTTTGACCTTGTGCGCATGACTTCACTGCCTTACGCCCAGATCGCTCGCAGGCTCAACATGCCCAGAACGAACCTTCGTTTCATCTTGCAGAATCCGATCTACATGGGCATCAGGCAGTACGACCAGCGCCGGGACCCGAGCACCGCGGGCTACACGCCAGGAAACGACGGACGTCAAGGCCACCGACGGAAGATTGCGAGAGCCCCGGAAGATGTGATCAGGCGCAAGGTCATGGACGGGCTGGTGAGCCAAGAAATGTTTCAGGCGGTGCAGCAGATCCTAAACTCCAGGGCTACGCGAGAGCGGGCCGTCAGGGCCAAGAACGCGCCGAAGTATCTGTTCAACGGATTTCTTTATTGCGGAGTTTGTGATTCGGCCATGTACAGCCACACAAACCAGAAAGACCGCCACTACTACTGCAAATTGAACGGCACCAGGGCGAGGAAGCTCAACCCAGATAGCGTGTGTCAAACGCCCTACATCCGGGCTGCGGTCATCGAGCCGAAAATCGAGGAACTACTTTCGGTGCGTCTTCAGGACGATGGCTTTCTGGGGGGAATCGCGGAAGCGTACCTTGAGCAGCAGTCCCAAGAAATGCAAATTGGCGCCTCTGACGCAACAGCCATTCAGCGCCAGATCGAAAGGGTCACCGCGAAGCGTGGGCGAATACTGGAAGCATTCTTTGACGGAACCATAGACCGCAGGCAACGGGACGAAGAACTGGCCAGAGTGGATGCGGAATTGAAGGCGTATCAGGGCATGGTTGCAACGACGACAGTTGCCGAACCCTCCGTATCAGCTGCCGACCTGGCTAAATTGTTTTCAGTGTTTGTCGAGATGCCCTTTCTGCAGAGAGACGACAAGCGCTCACTGCTCAGGGGTCTAGGCGTTGGAGTCTTCGTAAGTGGGTATGAAATCCGTAAATTGGCGATGCGGAATCCCGCCGGGCTTGATTGCAACACTGACAATCGTTCGAAGACGGAACTGTATGCATCGCGCGCGCATCCATGTCGCTAACCTTCCCAGCACGGTTTATGCTGGCGACCCGCGATGAATCCATGCCCCTGCGGTTTTCACAATGACCGCACGCGTGAATGCCGTTGCACGCCGCCGATGATTCAGCGTTACATTTCGAAGATCTCCGGACCGCTGATGGACCGAATTGATATTCACATCGACGTGCCCGCGGTGAATTACAAAGAGATGCGCTCGACCAACGTTCCGGAAGCGTCGGCCCAGATCAGGGAACGGGTGCTTCGGGCACGCCAGACACAACTGCAACGGTTCGCTGATGCACGCCAGAAGACCTATTGCAACGCTCAGATGACATCGGGACAGATTCGCGCGCATTGTGAGTTAAGCCATGAATGCGAGCGGCTACTGGAGCGCGCCATGACGCAACAGGGGCTCAGCGCACGGGCCCACGACCGAATTCTCAAAGTCGCCAGAACGATCGCCGACTTGGAGTCAGTTCCCGCCATCGAGCCGAAACACATCGCGGAAGCGATCCAGTACCGGACTCTGGACCGGACTTACTGGGCGTGACGCGACTTCACCTACATCCAGAACTGCTGAGAACTGAGAACTGCTCCTCACTCGTAGTGCAGCGCTTCCACCGGGTCCATGCGCGCGGCTTTCAGGGCGGGGAAGAAGCCAGAGACAATCCCCACCATCGACAGAATGACGAATGAGGCGATCATCACTGTCGTCGAAGCGTGCAGGAAGATGTCTCCCTCGTGGTTGGCGGTCTTGTAGAGTTCGCTGTAAAGAGGCATCGGCGGGATGATCCAGGTAAGCAGGACGGCCAGTCCCATGCCGATCAGCCCTCCGGCGAAGGTTAGCACGAGAGCCTCAAGCAGAAACTGGATCAGAATGTGCCTCGGGCGTGCGCCGAGTGCTTTGCGCAGCCCGATCTCGCGAGTGCGCTCGGTGACCGATACCAGCATGATGTTCATCACGCCGACGCCGCCCACCGCGAGCGTGACCGCGCCGATCAGGCCCAGCACTGCTTGCAATCCGAGCGAAAAAGCACTGACCATCGCCCGATCTTCGATCGTGTCCCAGGTGGGCGTGGCCTTGTCGTCTTTCGGATCGAAGTGATGCCGCCGCGCGATCACCTCGCGCACCGCCATGAGAGCTTTCTTGTTCAATTCGGCGGCTTGCGGCTGGATGACGATCATGTCGGGATCGCGCACCTCCTTCAGGTCGCGATATACCTGGAAAGGAATGAATCCGTCATCGTTGTCCGGGCCCTGGTACATCGAGTCCTGGATCTTGTTCCGCATGACCCCGATGACTTCGAACTCCTGGCCCGCAATGTTGACATCGTGCCCGACCGCGGGCGCGCCCTGAAAAGCTTTCTTGGCCGCGCCATAGCCGAGAATGACGACACGACGGCGATCGACGAAGTCGCCTTCGTTGAAGTAGCGGCCATCGTCGATGTCGAGCTTGCGCATCTGCCCGTAAGGAAGTTCGACGCCGCGCGTCTGAATGGAGACCACCCGTGTGCCGATCTTGTAGCCGAAGCTGCTGCACGACTCGGCACTGACCGCGCGCACCAGTGGCACCTCGTCGCGAACTGCCTCGACATCTTCGTACTCGTAGGTGATTTTCTTCCCGGCCCGCTGACCGCCAGCCTGCATGCTGGTCTGGCCAGGCCACATCACGATGACGTTGTTGCCCATGTTCATGAAGGCGTGCAGCACGCTGCCGCCAAGGCCCTGTCCATAGGCCAGCAGGATCACCACTGACGCCAGTCCCCACACGATGCCCAGCATTGTGAGAACCGACCGCAGGCGGTTGCGCATCAGCGCCTGCCAGCCTTGCAGGATGAGTTCTTTCAGGAACATGGTCTTGATCCGGCCCCTGAAGGGGCGTCGAAAATTTGCGCCCGGTCGGCGCGGCTAAAAGCCCGCCCCGATACGAAGCGCTATGAGCCACGGGCCCAAAGCCGAGAGCCCAGAGCCCAGAGCCCAGAGCCCAGAGCCTGCTCTTCTAATCGATCCGGATATCTCCAGAGCCCGTGTGCACCGCGATCTCCGGGCCGCCACCGCGCACCTTGCCGCGAATCATCTTCCGCGAGTCTTCCACGCGACCTTGCACGGTTGTGGTCACCGCCGGGCTCACCACGATGCTGCCCGAACTGGTAGACAGGTCAACGTCGAAGGCGGCCTGTTCCGGAACTTTGAGATCAGCGTTGCCAGACCCGGTCTTCACGCTCCAGTTGCTGGCAGGCGTTCCGTCGATGCGAAGGTTGCCGCTGCCGGTGCTGGCGCGCAGGCCTCCGTCGACGCCGCGCACTTCGATGTTGCCGGAACCGGTCTCCACGTGGACATCGCCCTTGCCAATGTCGTCAAGGCGCAGGTCCCCGCTTCCCGCACGCGCATCGAGCGGGCCACCAACACCGCGTCCCTCGATATTCCCGGAACCCGTATGCACGCGCAGGTCGCCGGCGAGATCGCTCAAGCGGACATCGCCCGAGCCCGTCTCGAGATCAACGCCCGCCCTCATGCCTTCGATGGTCTGGTCCCCGGAGCCTGTCTTCGCTCGCACCTTGGTATCGGGTGGGGCTGTGATCTCGTAGTCGACCGAAATGTCGCGGTAATCCACGTAGCTGATACGGACGCTATTACCATTCTGCTGGATCGGGGGATTGTTCTCGATGGCCTCGACGTCTGCCTTTCGATTTCCCGAAAACCAGCGATCGCCAACATGAATGCGTCCGACGATCTTGATGCTTCCGGTGGCTCCGTTGTGAACGGTTACGTTGCCGGAGTGCGTGAGCACTTCAAGATCGGCCGCGCCGCTGACGTTCAAAGTTTTCTCAAAGCGGCCCTGTTCGGACGCAAACGTCGCCGCACTTACCAGCAGCACGCAGATTGTTACTGCCAGGGAGTTCATCGTTCGTTGACGCATGGGCATTCTCCTGATGCATGGAAACGGGGCTTGCCCCGTCTTGCAGTTATTCGTAGCGCAGCGACTCAACTGGAGTCATGTCGGCCGCGCGTTGCGCCGGATACATCCCGGCCGTCAGCGTGATTAACGAGAGTGTGATCACCGAAACAAAGATCGAAATGGGCGAAATGATCGGATGGGGGACGAAGTCCGGCAAAGGCAGGTTCGCAAGTGCCAGGCACGCCCCCGTCCCAAACGTCAAGCCGAGTAAGCCGCTGGCCGTCGTCAGCAGCGCCGACTCGGCAAAGAACTGGCGCAGGATATCTCCCCGTGTCGCGCCGATCGCCTTGCGCACCCCGATCTCGCGCGTCCGTTCCGTTATCGATACCAGCATGATGTTCATCACACCGATCCCGCCGAGTCCCAGCGTGACGATCGCCACGCAACCGAAGAAGATCGTGACTACATTAAAAATGTTCGCCAGCAGCTTGGCGCCGTCCATCGTATCCCAGATGAACAGGGCATCTTTGTCCTTCGCGTCGAAGTGGTGCACGCGTCCCAGAGTCTTACGTACCTGCGTGACGGCTTGTTCATGCGAGTCGGAATCAGCGACTTCGAACACGATGTCTTCCAGGTATCCGCGTACGATGCCCTTCTTCTCAGGCGGGGGGAAGTCGCGCGCGACCGAGGAGTAAGGCGCGAACAGATAGTCGTTGTCAGGGCCGTCGTAGTTCGAGTTCTGCTTCTTCTCTTCGAGAACGCCGACTACTGTGTAAGGCACGCTTTTAATCAGCAACGAAGCACCGATCGCGGGCTGTCCTGGAAACAGTTGCCGCCGCGCCGCCGATCCCAGAATTACTACACGATTCGATCCGTTGTCGTCATCGTCGGTGAGCAGCCGTCCCTCGGAGAGCAGAAGAGAGCGAAAATCCTGATACGACGGCCAAATGCCGACAACCCCGCGGTTCGCCAAGTTGAACTGGCTGACTTCCGGAATGGTGCGCCGCAGTTCGGGGCTGACGTTCTTGATGAGATAGCAGTCGCTCCGAATTAAGCGGGCATCCTCGATGGTTAGCGCGATTTCACGACCGGCCGCCAGACCTCCAATTTGGGAACTGGTACGGCCGCCCCAGACGATTACCAGATCCTTTCCGAGAGTCTGCATCCGCCGTTTTTGATCGGCGCTGAAGCCGCGTCCGAGGCCCACAAGCAGGATCACCGAAGCGATTCCCCACACAATTCCGAACATGGTGAGGAAGATCCGCATCTTGTGAGCGCGGAAGGTGCCAACGGTCTGGCGGAAGATCTCGTACAGGCTCATAGCGGTCCCAAGGGCTGGGTTGGCCACAGACGAGAGGCTTGCGTTCTCCATGACTTAGACGGACGCCCGCCGGGTTCGTTTTGCCCTCAAGAATAGATACGCAAGGAAAAGGGAAAAGGTTCGGGGAAACAGGTCTTAGGTCTAGGTATTAGGTCTTAGGAGTGCGATTCGAGAGATCCCGCAACCTGCGTGCTCCTAGAATGCATAGCCTAAGACCTAAGACCTGACACCTAACACCTGACACCTAACACCTGACACCTAACACCTGACACCTGACACCTAACACCTGACACCTGACACCCGATTTTCTTACTCTCCCGACCCATCCGCAGCCTTGCCAATGGCGTGGTTCAGCGAGTCGGTTAATTCCGTGGGAATGGACAGGACGATCTCTCTTGCTTGCGGCACTGTGGGCAAGGTGGCAATGATGTAGAAACGGCCGGCGCCCCCCTGTTGAATCTTCAATTCGATCTTGCCCGCTGGACTAGGCAACTCGAAAACCTTCTCGTAACGCGGGAAATCAGTCATGGCAATCGTTATTAGAACAGATGCGAGGGCAAAAGGACGCGTTCACAAAACGTCTTTGGCCTCTGACCGGTGCTGCGAGCACTAAACCGGGAATCCGCAAATCGGGTGCGAACAAAAAAGAAAGCACGGACCCAAGCCCGCGCTTCCTTGCGGTTAGGCCCCTGGCGGAGCCTCCAATCAGAGCTTGGTTCCCGAACCCGAGCTTACTGCAGAACGACCTGGTCGCCTTCCTTCAAGCCGCCCAGAACTTCAGTCTTCGCTCCATTCGAAATCCCGATGTTCACGGCAATCTTGCGCTTGCCTTCCTTGCCTTTCTCGTCAGGAATTTCGACCGAAGCTTTCTTGTCTTTGTCGTACAGGATCGATCCTTCCGGAATCTGCAGCACGTTCTTGTGCTCTTCCAGGATGATTTCGGCGTTGGCGGTCATCGCCGCTTTCAGTTCGCCCCCTGGATTGTTGATCGATACGCGAACTTCAAAAGTCGTGACGTTATCTTTCTCCACGCCCATCGGCGAGATCTTCGTAACCTTGCCGTTAAACGTCTTGTCCTTGAAGGACTCGACCTTGATGCGTGCAGGCTGTCCGAGATACACCTTGCCGATGTCGCTCTCGTCCACTTTGCCTTTGACGTAAACCTCGCTGGTATCGCCCAGGGTCATGATCAGGGTCGCCGACGATCCCAATACCAAGATCGAGCTGACCGCATCGCCAACTTCCACGTCGCGCGACAAGATGATGCCGTCGATCGGCGACGCAATCGTGGTATAGCTGAGCTGCTCTTCGAGTTGAGTGAGGTTGGCGCGGTCTTGGGCAACCTGGGCCTCAGCCTGTCCCACCTTGGCCTTCAAAACCTGTACCTGCGCTTTCGCGACATTTTGCTTGTTGAGAGCAAGCTCGTAGTTCTTCTGCGCGTCATCGAGCGCCGAGGCGGAAACAACGCCCTCCTTCGCCATTCCCTGGGAACGCTCGTAAGCGCGCTTCAGCATGGGGACGTCCGGGCCTTCGGCGTCGACCTTCGCGCGCTCCAGGTCAGCTTCGGTGCCTTTGGCGCTTGCCTGTGAGGCTTCCATCTGCGCCCTTGCCTGGGCGACGCGAGCGGCTATTTCTTCCTTGTCGAGTTCGGCGAGCAACTGGCCCTTCTTCACGCGATCGCCTGCATCGATGTAAAGCTTCTTCACGATGCCGCTGGCTTTCGACTTGATCTCGACCTTCGTGATCGGCTCGACCTTTCCGGTCGCCACAACGCTTTTGGCTAAATCCCCCTTTTCCACCTTGGCGAGTTTCGAAGGATCAATCTTTGTCCCACCGCGCGTGGCCGCGATCAAAACGCCGGCGACGGCCAGAAAGCCAAATACGCCGACGCAGATGTAGATGATCCGCCTGCGCCGCTTCTTCTTGTTGGTGCCGTTCCCGTTGCCGTTCACGTCAGCCTCCTGCCGCTTATGAAACTGGACCTGATTTGCACCTGCAATTGATCTTACGAAGGTGAGATCGGTTTTGTTCCCGATGATTGCTTTGATTTAGAGAATTCCCTTACGGGTTTCCCTGAATGGTTCTTCACATGACAGATTCCGTTTGTTAGACCGACCCGCCAAGGAAAAGAAAGCAGGGAAGTTGCAGATTTGGGACACCCACTTCCCGCCGGATTCCAATCTGGCACCCGCCCAGCCGTGTCTTTGCCGCTTCGGATATGCCCTTTGGAATGTTAGAATTACCTATCCATGATGGCTTTCGTGCTGCTCCGGGTGTTGCTAATCCTCCTCCTGGTCGCAGCCAACGCGTTCTTTGCCGCCGCCGAGTTTGCCCTGGTGAGTGTCCGCGATACGCGGATCCAGCAGTTGATTGAGGCCCGTCGCATCGGTGCGCGCACCGTCTTGCGTCTGCACCAGAATTTGGACGAGGTCGTTAACGGCGTCCAGCTTGGAATCACGCTCACCAGTCTTACCCTCGGCTGGGTCGGCGAGCCTACGCTTGCCCGCATCATGGAACAGATTCTCGGGCGTGTTCCGCATGCGCCTATTTACTCGCACACAATCGCGATTGCTCTGACCTTCACGCTGATCACGTACCTGCACGTCCTGCTCGGAGAACTCGTTCCGAAGACGCTCGCGCTGCAGCAGGCCGAGCGCGTGGCTCTCGCAGTCGCCGCGCCCATGGACGTCTTCCTTACCGTGATGAAGCCGTTTCTTTACATCATGCGAAAGTCGGGTGGATTCGTGCTGCGCGTGTTTGGATCGAAAGAAGTCCGGCGCGGAGGTGCGATCCACTCCCCGGACGAGTTGAAACTGATCGTGACCGCGAGCCGTCAGGTGGGCCAGATTCCCGAGTTCCAGGAAGAGATGATTCACAACGCTCTCGAACTCGACAGCGTCACCGTTCGCGAGGTCATGGTTCCGCGGCCGGATATCTTCTCGGTGCCTGCGGATATCACGCTCGACGACGCGCTGGCTCGGGTGGTTGAGGAACAGCACTCGCGCGTGCCAGTCTACGATCCGCAGCGAGGCCGTGAGCACATCATCGGCGTGCTGTATTCGAAAGACCTCATGCGCTGGATGCGGTTGCGCCTGACCCTCAGCGCAAACCAGGCCGTGACCTCACGGATTGCCAAGATGCAGGTCAGCCAGATCATGCGCAATGTGCTGGTGGTTCCGGAGACGAAAGCCCTTACTGATTTGCTGGCTGAATTCAAAGAGCGCAAGCGGCATCTGGCAGTGGTCGTCGACGAATTTGGATCCACGGCCGGCGTAATTACGGTGGAAGATGTCATTGAGCAGTTGGTCGGCGAGATCGAGGATGAGTTCGACATCCCGACGACTGAACAGGTGGTCCTCGATGAAGATACAGGCCTGATCCTCGACGGATCGTTGAACATTCGCGACCTGGAATCGCAGTACCAGTTGATCCTGCCACGCGATGCCGGATTCGAGACTCTGGCAGGCTTTGTTCTCAGCCGTTTGCAGAAGATTCCTCGTGTCGGAGATGCATTTGATTACGACGGCCGGCGCTATCGCGTGGAAGAGATGGATGCGCACCGCATCGCCAAGGTGAAGATTGAGAATTTGCAACCGGCACCGCTGGAGCAGGCGGGCGATTAGGACGACAGATGTTGTCGACTACAGACTAATGATTGGCGACTGACGACCGCCCTTGCTCCGCTACATTCTAACCCGCCTGCTCTACACCCTTCCGGTGATCTGGCTGGTGGTGTCGCTCGTCTTTCTTTTGATTCATCTTGTTCCTGGGGATCCCATCGCGCAGATGCTTGGGGAAGGCGCGCCAGCGGCCGACCTCGAGGCCGCGCGGCATGCCTACGGGCTCGATCTCCCTCTCGGGCAGCAGTACGTCAACTACTGGAAGGGTGTGCTGCATGGAAATCTGGGCACATCGTTTCGGTACAACCAGAGCGTCACCCATCTGCTCTTGCAGCGCTATCCCTACACCCTGCAGTTGACGATAGCGGCACTCGTTGTCGCGATCCTGCTTTCCATTCCTGCCGGTGTACGCTCTGCACGCACGCGCAATCAGTGGGACGATCGGGCCATCTCGGTGATCAGCCTGTTCGGGCTGTCTTTCCCCAATTTTGCGCTGGGGCCGATTTTAATTCTCTTGTTCTCGATCAAGGCCGGATGGCTGCCAGTTTCAGGTGCAGGCAGCTTCGCGAACCTGGTTCTGCCCGCGATCACCATGGGGAGTGCTCTGGCTGCGATTCTGACCCGTATGGTGCGGACCTCGATGCTCGAGGAACTCAGCCAGGATTACATCCGCACGGCGCGCGCCAAGGGACTGAACGAGACCACGGTGGTCTATCGTCACGCCCTACGCAACGCCATGATTCCGGTGATCACCGTGCTGGGTTTGCAGTTCGGCGCCCTGCTGGCTGGCGCGATCGTGACCGAGAAGATCTTTTCCTGGCCCGGGATTGGACGGCTCACCGTGGATGCAATTTCCAACCGCGACTATTACGTGGTGCAAGGATGCATCCTGGCGATTGGGTTGACGTATGTGTTGGTGAACTTTCTGACGGACTTCGTGTACTCGGTGCTGAATCCGAGGATACGGCAGTGAGACACCGGCCAACGGCGAAATATTGCTGTGATATATACAAACGTTATGAGGGTACTCGCTATGTCCGTGACGATGACTTCAATCCGATTAGATACGCGTCTTGCCGACAAAGCCGCCAGGCTTTTGGGCGTAAAGTCACGTACCGAAGCTGTGCATCTAGCTCTGAGCGAGATCGTCGCCACGAAGCAATTCAAGGAGTTGATGAAGCGGAATGCTGGCAAGCATAAGTTCGAAGGACTAGATGAGTGAGCCTCATCGTTTTTGATACATCGGTCTTAGTGAACGATCTTCGGACCGGGAAGTACGAGGCTAGAATTCAGAACGTCCGCGGATTGGTCCGCTTGTCGTCTGTAGTTCTTGCTGAACTGTGGCGGGGGGGGCCAGCAGCGCCCGCGAGAGAAAACTTTTAGTGCGCATGGCCAGGAATCAGACGGTGCTTACCCCGACAGAGACCAATTGGTTGGAGTCCGGCGAGATACTCAGCCGAATGCGAATCGAGATGGGATTTTCTGTCGAAAAGATGCGGGACCTTCACTTCGATGTTCTGATTGCTCTCACCGCTCGTTCTCACGGAGCTCGCCTCATTGCCTCTAACCGGGCGGATTTTGAAGCGATTCACAGGTTTCGCAAATTTGATCTCGAAATATGGACAGCGTAAATGTCCACCTCCGCGCTATCCCTTCCGCGTCTCGCCCGCCATAATCCCCTGGCTACCGTCGGTGTGGTGCTCGTGATCCTGTTCTTCCTCTGCGCGATCTTCGCGCCGTGGCTCGCGCCCTACGATCCGGCGGGAATCGATCTGCCTTCGCGGCTCACCCCGCCGACGAGCGCACATTGGTGCGGCACCGACGAACTGGGTCGCGACATCTGCTCGCGCCTGATCTATGGCGCGCGCATCTCGATGCTAGTAGGAAGCTGTGTGGTGTTCGCGTCGCTTGGTATCGGCCTGATCATCGGATCGATCGCCGGTTACTACGGCGGGCGCGTTGACCGCTTCGTCAATGTCGTCCTGATGAACGCGTTCCTGTCGTTTCCAGGAATTCTTTTGGCGATCGCCTTTGTCGCGTTCCGCGGCCCCGGAATCTTTAACCTGGTGCTGGCTCTCTCGCTCGGCGGATGGGTAGGCTACGCACGCCTTGTTCGCGCGCAAACACTCGCTACCCGGGAACGCGAGTTCGTCGAAGCTGCCAGGGCTCTCGGTGCAAGTGATATGCGCGTGATCGTCAGCCACATCCTGCCCAACATTATCCAGCCGGTGATCGTCCAGGCGGCGATTGGAATGGCAGGGGCGATTCTTGCCGAAGCCACCATGAGCTTTCTCGGCTTGGGTGTTCCGCCACCCACGGCGAGTTGGGGCACGATGCTCAACGACGCGCGCGCCCATCTTTTCGATGCACCGCACTTAGTGCTTTTTCCGGCGATGACGGTGATGCTGGCTGTGCTCTCATTTAACTTTATCGGAGATGCACTGAGAGATTTGCTTGATCCGCGCTCGCGGATTGAAGCGGGCTTGTGAGATCCCTCGCGCACTCGGGATTTCGGCTGCGGGCTCCCGCTTCGCTTACGCCGCAAAGCGCCTCAACTTCATCGTAGATGCACTGAGGGATTTGCTCGATCCGCGCTCGCGCATTGAGGCGGGCTTGTGAGTGTCAAGGTCGAATATCAGTTGTCGTCGACATCGCCTCGCGTTGTATTTTTCGTCAAGAAAGTTGACTATTGAATCCATTTCTAACCTTCTGCTCCACATTGCTCTGTCCTTAGCAAGTTAAAATGTCCGGTTTTCTAAGCACACGACATGTCCGGTTTCATAGTGAACCAGCAGCAGCCCGTCGCGCCGGCATTTTTGTCGCGCCCTGCGCCACTCCTTCGGCCGTGTAGCGTCCTAGCAAGTGCGGCCCGTGGGTGAGGCTGAGAGTTCCATCCAAGTGCTGATGCACCATGACCTGGCAGCCCGCCAGCGTGGCTCGCCAGCGCACGGCTTCGATTTGTAGGCTCAGATTCTGAAAGCTAACCGTGTTGTCGCGGTTCACTGCCCGCTCGAACTGGAGGGAGAACACTAGATCGAGATCGCGTCTCCGACAGGCCAAAAAAGCATTCCCCCGCTGCGCCGGCGCCACTTGGAAATGGCGGTTGAACTCGGCGATATAGTGTTCGCGTAGAAATAGATTGGCGGCTTCTAGGCTGGCGATTTTATGCAGCCTTAACTCCTGCGGCAATCGTCCCTGCCAGGTGCCGAAGCTGCGCTCGCTGCGCCCCCGCGCTTGCGGCGAGTAAGCCGGGATCATCCGGATCCCCAGCTCGCGCAGTGCCCGTCCCACCTGCGTCAGCCGATGCGGGTCCACTTTGCCGCCCACCTTCGGCGTGAGCCAGAAATGGCTGCCGCGATCGCTGTATAAGGCGCAGAACACGCCCTTCCGCTCGATCACTTCGCGCAATCCCACCATCACCGTCACCGTCGATTCCTCCTCCACCAGTTGCGCGTAATAGATCTCGCTGCTGGCGTCGTCCAAAATCACGATCAAGTCGTACCAGCGTTCGTCCTGAACCCACTGGTGGCGGCTGCCGTCGATGTGCAACAGCATCCCCGGCAACGGCCGCCGCGGCCGCCGTTTGCGATGCACCCCTCGCTGGCCTCCCCGCGCCACCAGCCCGGCACCCTGCAGCACACCTCTCACCCAGCTATAGCTGAGCCCGATCTGGTGCTCGCTGGCCAGCTTCTCGTGAAAATGCCGCAGATTAAAATCGAAATACTTCTCCCGATAGAGCTCCAACACGCGCTCCAACACCGCCGTGGCCACCCGCTTCGGCGAAGGCTTGCCGCGCCTCCGGTCAAACAGCCCGCGAAAGCCGCTCTCCTCGTAATGTTCCCGCCACCGCCGCATGTGCCGGTCGCTGATGCCCATGATCTCCGCTGCCTGAAACCACGTAATCTTCTTCGCCATGGCCTGCAACATCACGTCCTGTACTTTCATCGCCCGCTCCATCGCGGCCCTCAAGCAAGATTCCATGCTTCGCATGGTCTCCTACCCTCACCGCCCGCAAAGCGGACATATCGTGTGCTATCTCAACCGGACATATCATGTGCTAACGACACTGCTCCACATTGCTCTTGACAACTACTATCGAGTGGACTAACAATCCCTCAACAGCTCTGTTGTCCGCGAATCCGTCTCAGCCGGTTTCCCCCAAGACCAGCCAGAAAGAAGGACGGCCGTGATGTTGGCCGAATCTAGGAGTTTGTATTTCGCAGTTTCCTGCCTGCGCCAAGGCGTTCTAATTTGCGAACGCCCTAAAACCTACGGAGCTCACTTTTAATGAGACTCCGGCGCAATGCTTGTCCCGTCTCCCCCACTGGAAGCACAGCAAGAGACGACACGAAATCAGAAAAAGCGACTCGACAGCTTGCTCTGAATCGCTGACGTCCGGCCGAACCTGAACAGGTAACGTCCGCTTACTCTGCCTTTCGAGGTGGAGCGCTCGTAGTGTGCGCGTATGTGAGCTGGATGCATGCTGCAAGGTGCTTGTTGACAAGCATGATTCGCATGTTGCGATTTTTCGAACTTTACATTTGTTTTACGCGCTTCCGCAGTAGCATCGCGCTAAGTTTCAGTAACTGGGCCACCGCACTGTCCGTGCGAAACCGGTACTTACTTGGCCGAACTTCCCCCGCAACCATCGTTTCGCGCTCGCGCGCCGCAACCGGACGCTGTCCGCAATGAGGTGATATATGCGTAATTTCGTTCTGCTGGTGATGTTGCTGGGCACGCAGTTTGCTCTGGCCGACAACAATTTTGCTGTCGGAACTTGCCGGCCCCGGCTCAGAAGCTTCACGACGATCCAGGCAGCCGTGAGCGGCGTTCCCGCAGGGTCGACCGTCCTGGTGTGTCCGGGGACTTATCCGGAGCAAGTCACCATCACGCAACCTCTCAGCCTGCAGGGGATCGCCGACAGCGATCTCGATGAAGCCATCATCACGATTCCAAGTGGCGGGTTGACCAACATTGTGCCCAGCATCTTCAGCGAGAACGTCGCCGCGCAGGTGCTCGTTCAATCGGCGGGAGTCGTGAACATCACCAACATCACGACCGACGGCACCGGCGGAAATTCGGCTTGCGTCAACTGGCTGGCCGGCATCTTTTATGCTTCGGGTTCTTCCGGCACTGTGGCTCGCGTGCGGACTCGCAATGAGATCGATCCCGGCGTTAACGGTCCTTGTGGTGTAGGCATCTGGGCTGAGAATGGAGGCACGACCGGAACATGGATCCAGGTGCAGGGCAGCAGCCTGCACGACAGCGATTCGGCCGGCATGGTCTTGGGTGCGGGAGCTTCTTCGAGCCTGAACGTCGATCTGCGCGACAATTTCGTTTCGACCACCGGGACGTCGTCCATCGATATTTTGGCCTCGGGGGTTTCCGGGGATATCACGGATAACGACCTGACGTCAGCTTCGATCGGAATTTTCGATCTGTCGAACGGACTGACTATCAATGCCAATGGGATTTCATCGATACAGGTCGGAGTTGTGCTTCTTGGCACAGCCACGATGCAGTCGAATGACATCATGAACACGGCGGATGGCGTTTCCCTGAACGCGCCCGGATCTTCGCTGCAGGGCAACCGGATCACCGAATCGTCAACGGCTGCGGTTGAGTTCAATTGCAATGCCGCTAACGTTTCCCACAACGTCATCAACGACGCAGTCGTGGGACTGAGCGATGTGCCAGCTAGTTTCAATGCCAACAACACATTTGCCAACACCGGTACGGTGACCACTGACGGATGCGGAGCCACTGCGGTGATGCCAATGCTGAAAGCGGCGCCCCTGAATGCCGCGCCACTTTGGAAAGGCACGCCATTTCTGCAATGGCGCACGGCCGTGAATCCCAACGGCGTCAAGCCGTAGTCTAAAATCGGGGATGGCGTTGCGGTGAGAACGCCATCCCTGCCAATTTCCGTCCCTGACCTCGCCAGTCTCCCCGCAAAAGCTAATCAATTGACGCTCGCTTCGATGCGGCGGGCTTGGCAAGACGCCGATCCGAAAATCATCTGCTTCGATTTTTGCCTGCACCGCAAGTCTCTGATTTAAGGATGCTTCTCAACTCGCAACATTTCTCCCCTGCACGTGTTCAAGCCACTGAGCGGATTAAGACCTGTGCAGATTTGAAGCTGCGATAGAGGAGATATCCATGAAAATCAATCCCCGTTTCGTTTTGTGCAGTGCGGCCGTTGCGGCGATGTTCCTGCCCGCGGCTGCTCAGACTTCGAACCCGCCGGCGAATCCGCCCGCGACCATCAATCAACGCAAGGAAAATCAGCAGGACCGAATCGCTAACGGCGTAGCGAGCGGGCAACTCACGGCCGGCGAAACCACCAACCTCGAGCGCAAGGAATCGAACCTGAACAAAGAAGAGAATCTGATGCGCAGCGAGGATAACGGCAAGCTGACGGGCGCCGACCGCAAGGTCCTGAACCAGCAGCAGAATCAGCTATCGAACCAGATCTATCAGGACAAGCACAACGCGGCTGTGCAGAACACGAATCCAAAAAGCGAAGTCGGGAAGCGCGCCGAGAATCAGCAGGACCGTATCGCGCAGGGAATCAAGAGCGGTCAGTTGACGGCCGGCGAAGCTGCGAACCTCGAGCACAAAGAAGCCGGGATCAATCGCGAAGTCCGCAACGATCGGGCCGCGAACGGCGGCAAACTGACTCAGCAGGAGCGCGCGCAGGTTAACCGGCAGCAGAACCGGACGTCACGGCAGATCTATCGCGATAAACACAACGGACGCCGGCAGTAACAACGTCAACAACTTCATTGCCAGAAGACGCCCTCGACGGAAAGAGGGCGTTTCTTATTGCTGCGTTTTCGCCAAGCCGATTCAACGTGGCCGTTCACTTCGAATGCTGTGCTATCGTTCCCGGTTCAGCCCATTCACTGCCAACCCGAGTCGGAGAATCCATGACTACACGCGCGTCCTTCGTCGTCGCCGCAATTGTTCTGTGCTTTGCGACCTTCAGTTCTGCTGACTCCGGAACTCCCCCCACACTGGATATCCCGCCGGCTGCGCGCCCCGGACCCAACTTCGACGTGAAGGCGGCCACCGATGCCTGGCTTGCGACCATTCCGCCCGACAAGAAAGCGCGTTCCGACGCCTACTTCGAAGGCGGATATTGGCTCCAACTTTGGGATTTCCTTCTGAACGCGGCCATCATGTTGTTCTTTCTTCAAAGCCGCCTTTCCGCTCGCATGCGAGACTGGGCCGAGCGAGTGACGGGCCGCAAGAACCTGCAGACGCTTCTCTATTTCATTCCATTTTTTTTTATCTCCTATGCACTAACGTTTCCGCTCTCCGTCTACGAAGGATATTTTCGTGAGCATCACTACGGGCTGGCGACACAAACGTTCGGACCCTGGGTTCGCGATCAAATCGTCGGACTCGCGGTTGGTACGGTCCTCGGTGCCATCGGGGTAACCATCCTGTTCGCAATTGTGCGGCGACTCGGCACGCGGTGGTGGATCTGGGGCGCGCTTGCCAGCGTCGTGTTCCTGGCGATCACCGTCCTCATTACGCCGGTGTACATCGCTCCCCTGTTCAATACCTACAAGAAACTCGAAGACCCTAAAATCAAAGATCCCATCCTCAGCATGGCCCGCGCCAACGGCATCCCCGCAACCGATGTTTACGAGGTGGATGCGTCGCGCCAGTCGACCCGGGTGAGCGCCAACGTCAGCGGATTCCTGGGTACGGAGCGCATCACGCTCAATGACAACTTGTTGAACCGCTGCACGCCCGAAGAGATCCAGGGCGTCATGGGTCACGAGATGGGCCACTACGTCTTGCATCATATCTACAAGGACATTCTGTTTTATGCATTGTTTTTTTTGGCAGGCTTCGCGTTTCTCAACTGGAGCCTGGGCTGGTTGCTGGCGCGCTGGGGCGAGCGCTGGCAGATCCGCGGCATTACTGATGTTGCGGTGCTTCCGCTGGCCGCTTTGTTGTTGTCCATTTTCTTCTTCGTTACGACGCCACTGGATAACACGTGGACTCGAACAGAGGAGTACGAAGCCGATATCTTCGGGCTCAATGCAGCGCGCCAGCCCGACGGCGAGGCGGCGGTCGATCTGAAACTGGGAGACTATCGGAAACTCGATCCCAGCCCCCTCGAAGAGTTCATCTTCTTCGATCATCCCAGCGGACGAACCCGGATCACCGCCGCCATGCGGTGGAAGCGGGAAAACCTGAACAGCCTGAACGAACCGTCTGTCCGGCCGACACCGAATGTAACGCAGTCACAGCAGGCTCAGCAGTAAGGGCTCGGAAGACATTTTGTGAAGGCGGGAAAACTTGCGATCCCCTTTTTCTGCTTCTTTGTTCTCATGGTCACGCTCTAAATCATGGAATGGAAGGAGAGCGCAGCATGATTGCACGCATCTGGCGGGGAACGGTTCGCGACACTGACAAAGACGTCTATCTCGAATACCTGAAGAAGACCGGTCTGCGGGAATACGAGGAGACGCCCGGAAATCGTGGCGTGTACACGTTGCGTCGCGTAGCAGATGGCAAATGCGAATTTCTCTTACTGACCCTTTGGGATTCGTGGGACGCGATCAAGGCGTTCGCCGGAGAGGACTACGAGAAGGCTGTCTATTATCCGGAAGACGACAAATTCCTGCTGGATCGGGGACCGCTGGTGCAACATTACGAGATGATCGAATCTCCGGAGCAGCCAGCTTAGCGAGACACTGTGTGCGGCTTGTTACTGTGCGTAGTTGTTCGCCTGGGCTAGAATCCTCGCGTTCGGAGGCAGTGTGGCCCAGTCCTGGCAATCGACTCTCGAACGTTGGCGCGATGCTGGCTTAATCGATTCCGCAACCGCGGAGCGGATTCATGCTTACGAGCAGGCCAACGGAGAGCCATTGCCGTTCGGTTGGCCCGTGCTCATCGCGATCGGCTTCGGCGCGCTGATGCTGGGTGCCGGCGTGCTGTTGTTTATCGCCGTCCACTGGGACCGGTTGTCGCCCGGAGAGCGTTTTGCGCTTGTCCTGGTCCTGGTTGCGATCTTCCATGTGGCGGGCGCCTTCGCCGCCGGGCGTTTCCCCGAACTCGCGACTGCGCTCCACGGAATCGGCACGATTTCAGCCGGAGCCGGCATTTATCTTTCCGCCCAGATTTTCAATCTGCAGGAGCATTGGCCAGGCGGCATCATGCTGTGGGCGCTGGCCGCGTGGATCGGATGGTGGTTGCTGCGCGATTGGGTGCAGGCAGCCTTCGTCGCGATGCTGACGCCAGCATGGTTGGCGGCGGAGTGGATTGATATGGCCGAAACCCACCACGCCAGTGAGAAGTGGGCGATCCAGGGATTATTGCTGCTCGCGCTCACCTACATGAGCGCCTGTTGCCGCTCACGCCGCAGTTCCATTCGATTCGTTCTGGTCTGGATCGGCGGGATCACGCTGCTGCCGCTGGCCATTGTTTGCGCCGCCGATTTCGAGTGGGGCGTGCGTCGGAATATTCCCACTATCGCTTACCTGATCGGTGTTCCGGTTGCGATATTGGGCCCGATCATCATGGCTTGGATCCTCCGCGAGAGGGAGGTCTGGCAAGTCGCGCTATGCGCGATTTGGGTGCTAGCGGCGTCGTTGCTTCCGACTTATCCCACGCATAGTGGCGTTGCACAACGACTCGCACCCTTTCTTTGGACAGCAATTGGCTCCATCGGTCTCATCGCCTGGGGGTTGAGCGAAGAACGCCCGGAGAGAATCAATCTGGGGATTGTAGGATTTGGCCTCACCGTTCTCGTTTTCTATTTCTCCCGCGTGATGGACAAGCTTGACCGGTCGGCGAGCCTGATCGGATTGGGATTGCTGTTCCTGCTACTGGGCTGGTTCCTGGAAAAACTCCGCCGCCGGCTGGTGGCACGCGTGGAAGGTGCGGCATGACCGGGTTGCAAAAAGGATTGCTGCTCGCCGCACTGCACGTTCTGCTCGTGTGCACGCTGGGAGCGAAGTTGCTCTATGACCGCGCGACGCGACCTCACGTTTGGGTCCAGGTCGCGACTTACGACCCCGAACTTCCCATCCGCGGTCGCTATCTCGCATTCAACTTGCAAGTTCCGATGGAAGGCTTCAGTGCGCGTGACGACGCTTCGCCGTACACGAGCCCATTTACTCCGGATCACTGCGATCTGAGGTTGCGCAACGGTGTTCTGACCGCGGTCGCGAACCCGGACGGTGAGTTCTGGGTCAACACCAGAATCGTCGATGGCAAGCAAGTCGCGCTCGTGAACAGCCAGAGTCTCTACTTTATTCCAGAGCACGCCGAGATTCCCTGGCCGCAGGCTCATAGCGGAGAAGAACTGTGGATCGAAGCTACGATTCCACGAAGCGGTGCTCCGCGGCCGATCCGCCTCGCCACGAAAAAGAACGGAGTCCTGACTCCTCTGCCCGTGAACTGACGGCCGCTCGCCGGGATCTCCTCGGGGGTCAATCAAACTCGAAAATCAGCTTTTTCTGGCCCTAACCCCTTGAGAGCAGGGCTGATCCATCTCTTGACAAAACATTGCAAATTGCAATATAAACATAGCGATTTGAGATATGACGCTCGGAGAAAAAATCCGTTACCTGCGCGAAGTGGAAGGCTCCCTGCGCGACATGGGCCGGCCCATGACGCAGCTCGAGATCGCTCAGGCGGTCAAGAAGGAGCTGGGTAAAAGCATCAGCCAGTCGTACCTGTCGCAGATCGAGCGCGGCACACGGCGCCACATGACGCAGTCGTCACGCACGCTGCTGGCGCGCTTCTTCAAGGTGCATCCCGGATTTCTGGTGGACGACCCGGAGGGCTACCACACCGAACTCGTAAGTGACTTGCGCACGACGGAAGGGAAGTTGGATGTCTGGCTGTTGCAGGGCTCGGAGCGTTTCGCCGGAGATCGCGAAGTGAGTGACGTTCTGATCAAGTGTGCGCGGCACAAAGACACCCGCAGCTGCTTTTTGCTGTTGAGCGCGATTCTTGACACGCCGGGCCTGGCAGAGCGGTTGCTCGAGGCGCTCGATCCGAATGCAATGCGCAATCATCGCCAGCGCAAGACCGCGGAAGGGAGGCGGGTGCAATGACCTGGGCAGATTTCTATCTGATCTGTTTCGCGGTTGGCTTTGCCTTCAGCCTGATCTCGTTTCTGGGAGGAGGCACGCGCTGGCGCCTGCACCTTCCGCACCTGCCGCATGGCGGCGCACACGTTCCGATGGGCGGACACGTTGGGGGACATGTTCCAGTACCAGGCGCCCATGGTCCGGTAGCGAGCGGCGGTACGGCAGGTGGCATCGCGAAGGGATCGCCGCGGGTAACGACCGACTCGTCGTTATCACCGTTCAATTTTGTGACGTTCACGGCGTTTTTGGCATGGTTCGGGGGCACGGGTTATCTGCTGACGCGCTACTCGAGCGTATGGTTCGCAATGGGGCTCGGGATCGCCATCGCCAGCGGATTGGCGGGCGGAGGAATCATCTTCCTCTTCCTGAGCAAGGTGCTGACGTCGGAGGACGAGAACATGGACCCGGCGGATTACGAAATGGTCGGAGTGCTGGGCCGCACGTCAATCTCGATTCGCGAGGGCGGCACGGGCGAAATTATCTACTCACAGGCCGGTACGCGGCGGACCTGCGGCGCGCGCAGCGAAGACGGCAGCGCCATTGCCAAGGGAGTGGAGGTTGTCGTGACGCGTTACGAGCGCGGTATTGCGTACGTCCGGCTCTGGTCCGAGATGTCAGGCGAAGATGTTGCCGGCGAGGGAGTGACCAAGGCGTAATGAAAGAAGCGTTTGTCGCAATCACTCATCAGCTGATAGCTGACTGAGAACTGAGAACTGAGAACTGGGAACTGAGAACTGGAACATCATGAACCGCAAGCTTTTCACAATTCTGACCGCCTTGATGTGGATTGCCATCCCGCTCACGGCGCTCCGCTACTGGCAGGTGTGGGATGGGCTCCCTGCGAGCATGGCAACACACTTCGCGGCCGATGGCCATCCGAACGGATGGATGCCACGTGAGACGGCGCTCTACTACGCGCTGGGTGTGACGGCTTTCATGCTCGTGATCTTCAGCGGAATTGCAGTCGTACTCCTCAAGCAGAAGGCCAAGTTGGACGCGACTTCGCTCGTACTGCTCGGTCTGTTCTATGTCGTGGTGGGATTCGTGTTCTATGTGAACAACGGGATCATCAATCACAACCTGAATGGCCAGCCCATGGCGGTTTCACCTGTTCTGTTGGGTTTGCCGCTCGCCATCGTATTGTTCACCTGGATCTACATCCGCGCGCAACGCGGTCCGGCTTTGCCCGAGGGGCAGACTCTGGCGGAGGAGTCGCATGGGTCTCCTAGGTTTGCCGGGGTG
Organism: uncultured Acidobacteriota bacterium; assembly: GCA_963718505.1. Lineage (GTDB taxonomy): Bacteria > Acidobacteriota > Terriglobia > Terriglobales > Acidobacteriaceae > Gp1-AA133. The sequence continues at coordinate 355,834 of CAVQZP010000028.1, forward strand.
TTCCTGGTAATCGCACTCTTTCAGTTTTCGATGGCAATCGCAATTCCGCAGACGAGCGTTCGCATTGCGATGGGACTGCTTGGCGGGCTCATGCTGCTGATCGCAGTACATGCCTGGAGCGGATTCCGTTACCGGTTCACACCTTCGGGTCTGGAGATCAGCACGCTCGGCTTTCGACTGCGTTCGATCACGCGCGATCAGATCGCGCGTTACGGGATCGAGAAGTGGACGGCGCTGCGCGGGTACGGCATCCGCGGCGTGGGCAACACGCGGGCGTATGTCTGGGGAAACCAGGTGGTGCACATTACTACACTCGAAGGCGAAGTTTTCCTGGGACACAACGATCCGGCGCGCATCGTGCGCGACCTGGACATGGTAAGGCAGTACGCACATTCATAACGGTCTTACAGTTCCCTCGAATTGTGAGAGGAGGCGATATGTTCAGCAACTTGGCTGGAGTTGAGTTCTGGGTGGTCATCGGGTTGATGGTATTGGTGGTGCTGTTCCTGATGAGCACGCTGGCCCGGCTCTACCGCAAAGCAGGTCCACACGAAGCGTTGGTTGTGTACGGTTTTCGTGGCAAGCGCGTCATCAGCGGGCGTGGCACGGTCGTTCTGCCGATGATCGAAAACTGCCACGATCTTTCGCTCGAACTGATGTCGTTCGATGTAGCGCCGCAACAGGATCTTTACACCAAGCAGGGTGTTGCCGTGACGGTCGAAGCCGTCGCTCAAATCAAGGTGAAGTCCGACACCGAGTCAATTCTGACGGCGGCCGAGCAGTTCCTTACCAAGAGTGATCAGGAGCGCGAAGGCCTGATCCGGCTGGTGATGGAAGGCCACCTGCGCGGCATCATTGGGCAGCTCACGGTGGAAGAGATCGTGAAGCAGCCGGAGATGGTCGGCGATCGCATGCGCGCCACCTGCGCCGACGACATGAACAAGATGGGACTGGAAGTCATCTCGTTCACGATCAAGGAAGTGCGCGACAAGAACGAGTACATCACGAACATGGGCAAGCCCGACGTAGCGCGCATCAAGCGCGATGCCGACGTGGCCACGGCGGAAGCCGAGCGCGATACGGCCATCCGGCGAGCGGTTGCAACTCGTGAAGCTGCCGTCGCGAAGGCGCAGGCCGACCAGGAACGCGTTCTGGCCGAGACTTTGTCGCAGGCCAAACAGGCGGAAGCGCAGCGCGACCTCGAGATCAAGAAAGCGCAGTACCTGGAAGTCACGAAGAAGCAGCAGGCGCAGGCCGATAAGGCATACGACATCCAGGCGAACATCATGCAGCAGCAGGTGATCGCGGAGAGCGTCCGCGTGCAGCAAGTGGAAAAAGAAGGCCAGGTGAAAGTGCAGGACGCTGAAATCCTGCGCCGTGAGAAGGAACTCATCGCCACGGTCTTGAAGCAGGCAGAGATCGAGCGTCAGAGGATCGAAACGCTCGCCATGGCCGAGAAGCAGCGCCTCATGTCGGAAGCCGAAGGTCAAGCTTCGTCGATCCGGCAGCAGGGCGAGGCCGAAGCCGAGATCATCTTCAAGAAAGGTGAAGCCGAAGCCAAGGCGATGAACGTGAAGGCCGAGGCCTACCAGGAGTACAACCAGGCCGCGGTTATCGACAAACTGCTCACCGGTTTACCCGAAGTCGTGAAGGCGCTGGCAAGCCCGCTGGCGAACGTCGACAGGATCACGGTGGTCTCGACCGGCAACGGCGACGCGGCCGGCTTGAACAAGGTGACGGGCGATCTGACCAAGATGGCGGCGCAGGTCCCGGCGTTGTTCGAGACGCTTACCGGGATGAACCTCGGCGACATGCTGGGCAAGGTACGTCAGATCGGCGACAAGACGGAGAAACCGCATAACGGCGAAACGAAGTAACTCGGGAAAGCTGGCAGGTTGCGAGGGGCGAGAGCCCTCTTCGGCAGTGCGGTTCAAGCCCTCGTAACCTGACGGCGAGTCCGACCTAGAGGCGCATGCGTTAGATGCGACAGACGATACCTAAATTCGTGATTCAAGGACGGGCTTCTGTCCGTCAGCAGGAGCAAAGGGATTTGGGTTATGGCGGCGGAATCTGGCAAGTCGAAGCACTTGGGCCTCAGCATCGTGATCGGAATCGCGATAGTGACCTTGGCCGCGATTCTCTCCACGCACTTCGCTGTCTGGCTCATCGCTGGAATCTTTGTAGGGATCGCGGCCGGTGCATCGTTCGGCCGCAAAACATGTCCGGAATGCGAGGCGAGAGAGCTACGAGCTTCGAGCTACGAGCCGCGAGAAAATAAACATGACGGTGCCCCAGGTTCGCGTCCGCTCTTTGGACCGCTAACCTGGGCATTCCGTACAACTGGGACCGAGAACGATAAAGCTAAGAGCCAAGAGCTACTAGCGAAGAGCTGAATTTACGAGGTGTTCTATGGCATTACTGGAGCGCGTTTCGACACTGGTCCGGGCCAACCTGAACGATCTGATCGACAAGGCCGAAGACCCGGAGAAGATGATCAAGCAAGTTATCCTCGACATGCAGAACCAGCTTCTGCAGGTGAAGACGCAGGTGGCGATCGCGATCGCCGATCAACACCTACTCGAAAAAAAGCAGAAAGAAAACGAAGACAAGGTGGCGGAGTGGATGCGGAAGGCCGAATTGTCCGTCGACAAGAAGCAGGACGACCTGGCGCGCGCCTCGCTCTTGCGGGTTGAGAGCTATCGCGAGCTGAGCCAGAACTTCGCCCAGCAGGTGACCGATCAGAAGGCCCAGGTCGAAAACCTGAAGACCGCGCTGCGCCAGCTCGATCAGAAACTGGCCGAAGCGCAGGCAAAGTCGGATCTCTTGATCGCGCAGCACCGCCGCGCCCGGGCCGTGGGCAAAGCCAGCGACGCTCGCATCAATATGGGCGACGGGTCGAAAGCCGCAGCGTTCGACCGCATGAAGCACAAGGTCGTGCGGGAGGAAGCGGTCAGCCAGGCAAAGGCCGAGATCGCGGTCGACGACGTCGAAGACCGCCTGGCCGCGCTCGAAAAGGAAGACCGCATCGAGCAGCTGCTGACGGAACTGAAGACGAAGCGGGGCGCGTAGGTTCACTGATCACGAGGAGCGTAGAACCATTAGTGAATGTTGGTCGGCGAACATCGCAGAGGCGTAGGCCGAGAGCGTAGGTCTCTAGCCAGACGGTGCCATTGATGGTGCATGAATCGGTGCACGCAATACGAATGTTTGTCGCGAATGTGAACCTTCCTCTTTTCCTAATCGCGATGGTGTTTGGCGGTCTGGCGAACGGTTCCGCGTTTGTCGTTTTGGGGCGGATGCGCTCGCTTGGCTATCCGGTGGGAATCTGGCGCACTCCAAGCGACGCCGCTCTTTATAGAGAGTATTGGAGAATTGCCCGAAGCAAGAATTGGTCGAGGGTGCCGATTGTGCTGTTTTATGCGAATGCGGTGTTGGCTGCTGGTTTGATGTTCGCTGCAATTCGCCACTTCATCACACGGTAAAATAAAGACGAAGTTCGAAATATGCGCAAAGTCTTCCATTTCGACTCCGCCGCCGACCCCTATGTCGCGGACGCCGCTGTGCTCTGCTGCTTCGACGCGCGCATCAGCCAGGCGGTGCGGAAGTTCCTGCGCAAGCAGGGAATCGAGCGCCCCGACATGATCATCGTGGCCGGCGGTGCGAAGACGCTGGCGTCTCCGCGCAACGACTTCGAGCAGGATTTCATTCTCGAGCAGGTGCGGATGTCGATTCGCTTGCACCAGACCAAGCGAGTGCTGGTCATGAGCCACTCCGATTGTGCGACCTACGGCGGCCTCGCGCATTTCAAAGGTGATCGTGCCGCCGAGGCCGAGCATCACCGGAACGAATTGCATCGGGCTGCTGAGTTGCTGACCACCAATTTCCCAGGCATCTCGGTCGAGCCCTATTTTGTGAAGTTCGATGGCGTATGGGAGGTTTTGCCGCGACGGGGCGCTATGCCCGTTGCGAGTGATTAAAAGCAGGTCTCAGGTGTCAGGTCTTAGGTCTCAGGAAAAAATGGTGGCCGTTGCTCTCTGTCGTTGACCTGTTTGCTTAGCGATACTTCTCAGATTCCGGCGCCCCGGGCGGACATCTTTACCTCATCCAGCACTTCCCGAATCTTCTGCGCCAGCGCCGCGGGCGTGAAGGGTTTCTGCAGCAGCTGGATTCCGGGGGAGAGCTGGTCCTGCAGCATCAGGGCGTTCTCCGTATACCCAGACATGTACACAACCTTCATCTGCGGACGCAAAGGCGCGAGCCGGCGTGCCAGTTCATAGCCGCTCATGCCGGGCATAACCACATCGGTCAAGAGCAGATGAATCGTGCCAGAGTAGGCTCGGCACAAGCCTTCCACTTCCTCGAGATGCTCAGGAACGATCACGTTGTACCCGCAGGCCTTGAGAACACTCTCCGACAGGTTGCGCACCATGCGGTCGTCTTCGACGAGAAGAATACTTTCTGTCCCTCGGACGGTTGACACTTGCGGCTGCTTGCCAGTCATCGCGTCTGCGACCGCATCCACGCGCGGCAAATACACCTTAAACGTGCTGCCCCGCCCGGGTTCGCTATAAACCCAGATATATCCTCCGCTCTGTTTCACAATTCCATAGACGGTCGCGAGGCCCAAGCCGGTGCCCTTGCCGAGCTCCTTGGTGGTGAAGAAAGGCTCAAAGATCCGTGCCTGTGTTTGCGCGTTCATGCCCGAACCCGTGTCGCTGACCGCGAGCATCACATATGGCCCCGGACGCACGGTTTCATGATCCGCCGCGTAAGCTTCGTCCAACTCCACGTTCGCGGTTTCGATGGTCAGGTGGCCGCCACTCGGCATGGCATCCCTTGCATTGATTGAGAGGTTCAGAATCACCTGCTCCATCTGGGCCGGGTCCGCCTTGACCGAACCGAGATCGGCCGCGATCGTTGTGGAGATTTGGATATTCTCGGTAATGAGGCGGCGGAGGAGCTTGTCCAGCCCGATCAGAACTTGGTTAAAGTTGAGCACGCGTGGTTGCAAGACTTGCTTCCGGCTGAAGGCCAGCAATTGACGAGTCAGCGCCGCTGCACGGTCCGCCGCGTTGCGGATCTGTTCCGAACTCCTCTGCACAAGCTCCTCGTCAGGTCCTTCCCGGTCCAGCAGGACCTGCGCGTATCCGAGAATCACCGTCAGAATGTTGTTGAAGTCGTGGGCGATTCCGCCGGCGAGCTGCCCCACGGCCTGCATCTTCTGCGCCTGGTGGAGTTCGGTTTCCAGGCTCTTGCTTTCGGTGACATCGAGCAAAACGCCGTGCAGCAGGCTGTTCCCGTCGGCGTCGCGCATGACCGATGCGGTGTCGTCCACCCAGACGACGCGCCCTTCACGATGCAGCAGGCGGTATTGGGCACGGAACGCGCGTCCGGCAATCGCCGCGTCTTCTGCGGAGGCCACCAGCGCCCGATCGTCAGGATGAATCCGGCGTAGCCACATGGTGGGATCGGCAAGCCATTCTTCCGGCGTGTAGCCCAGCATCGTCCAGATCTGTGGGCTCACATAGAGCCACTCGCCTTCCAATCCCAGGCGCGCAATGTAAGTGACGGCAGCCAGTTGCTCCACCAGGGTTCGATAACGGGCCTCGGCGTCGATGCGGGCTTTTTCGGAGATCTTCTGTTCGGTCACGCTGCGCGAGTTCACTACGATGCCGCGCACGTTGGGGTCGTGCAGCAGGTTGGTCGCGACTCCCCACAACGGGATCCAGCCGCCGTCGGCATGACGGAAGCGAAACTCGGAGGAGTACGCTTGGCCAGGCCGCTGCAGCAATTCCTCCATACCAGAGCGCATGCGCGGCAAGTCGTCAAGATGGAAATACTCGAACGAATTTTTCCCGATCAACTCGTCCTGGCTGTAGCCCAGAATGCGATGGATAGACGGGCTTTCGTAGCGGATGGTCCCGTCGGCTTCTATGATGGTGATGACGTCGGATGAATTTTGCACCAGCGAGCGAAAGTATTGTTCGGCGCGATGGCGCTCTGTGATATCGAGCGAAACACCAATCAGACCGATGGTGTTTCCCGAATGATCGCGGTAAGGGCCTTTGTTGGACAAGTAAACGCGGGTCTCATTTTGGATGACCGCGCGCTCTTCATAAGTCTGGTTAGTGCCGGACGCGAGGATCTCCTGGTCCCGCTGCATGATCGCCTGCGCTGTTTCTCGAGGAAAGATCTCTGCATCGGTCCGGCCTACGATCTGCGAGATCGGCCGTCCCACTGCCCTGGCGCCTGCATCATTGATGAGCAGGTATTTTCCGGCGAGATCTTTCACATAAATGACTTCCGTTGTGCTCTCGCTGACGGCCTGCAATAACCGGCTGTTTTCGTTCAGCGCCCCGGCCGCACGGGTCTGCTCACCCCGGTGAACGACGAGGCTGGCGCCGTAACAAAAGGCAGTGATGGCAACGATCGCGATGCCCGCGACGAGCCACTGGCTGGGCAATCGCATCGTGCCGTGCGCCGGTATGCTGGCGATGGGAAGCGCCAGGGTGACGAAAGCGAACGCCGGCCACGTACGACTCATGGGGTTTTGTGGAAATCTTTGTTTTTTGCGTGCGTGATTGAACGTCAGTCTATCAATTGAGGGGTCACGTTACCATGTGACCAACGGGCCATAAGTACAGAATGGCCGGCTTTTGGGCCGACCAAGGTTTCTGCGCAATTCCGCCAGAACCGCGGGACGTACCGCGCGGGGTTTGTCTGCGATTCTACGTTTCGGAGTCGGGCTCGCTGCGCGGCACGAAAGGAAGTTCTTCTGTCGTTTCCTCTCCCCAGTCGAGCGACAGAGTGCGCGTGGTAGTTTCGATCTGATCGAGCGCGGGAATCTCTTCCGTGATCGGCGCACCGAGTTCGGGAAACTTGCGGGCAGTCACCATCACGCGGCTCTCCATCGATCCCGCGGCCTTGTTGTAGGCTTCCACTGCCCGATCGAGTCCACGCCGCAGGGCGTCCATGTGCACCGACATGCTGCGCAGGCGGTCGTGAAGTTCCTTGCCGAGCGCGCTGATCTTCTGTGCATTGTCTGCCAGTTTCTCCTGATTCCAGCCGTACGCGACTGCTTTCAGCAGAGCGATCAGGGTTGTCGGAGACGCCGGAATGACGCGTTGTCTCACGCCCTGCTCGATCAATCCAGGGTCCTGCTCCAGGGCCGCGCTGAAGAACGTTTCGCCGGGAAGAAACATCACCACGAATTCCGGATTCGCGTCGAACTGTTCCCAGTAGCTCTTCGATGCGAGAGCGCGCATGTGATCGCGCACCTGGCGCGCATGATCGGCGAGTTTGATCCGGCGAACCTCGTCATCGGTAGCCTCGACCGCTTCGAGATACGCCTGCAACGGAGTCTTCGCATCGACGACGATATTTTTTCCACCTGGCAATTTCACGACGAGATCGGGTCGAAGGCGGCCATCACTCGTGGTCACCGTCACCTGCTCTTCGAAATCACAGAAGGCTTGCATGCCCGCGATCTCGACCACGCGCATGAGTTGAATTTCGCCCCAACGTCCGCGTACAGACGGCGTGCGCAACGCCTTCACGAGATTACCGGTCTCGGCCTGCAATTCCTTTTGCGTACCGATTAGCGATTGCACCTGTTCGGTAAGGGACCCATAGGCGCGGCTCCGGTCCTTTTCCATCTGCTGGATCTGCGAGTCGACTTTGTCGAGCGACTCCTTGATCGGCGCAACCAGCGTTTCCACCGCCTTCTGGCGGGATTCGAGATCTCCCTTGGCTTCGCTCTGGAATTTTTCCAAGCTTGTTTTCGCCAGTTGCAGGAACGACTGGTTGTTGTTCTTTAGGGCATCGGAAGCCAGCGCCTGAAAGGCCTCACGCAACTCGTCCGTGGCGCGATCCAGCAGGTCCAGCTTTTCGGCCGCAGACTTTCGTTCATGTTGCAAAGTGGACTCAAGTGCAGCGGCCTGCTCGCGCAGTTTGGCACCGTTTTCCTGCTGACGGGTGAGCTCATTTCGGGCGGCCGCTAAGTCCTTCTCGAGCAGCGACAAACGAACGTGGGCGCCGGCGTTGCGAGAACGCAATCCGAGCCACGCAAGCGCAATTCCAAACGCGGCGCCCAAAACTACGGCTGTCAGCGGTTCGATGGCCATTGGTAATTAGCTGTTCTCGAATTTTAGAGTCTAGAGTGGGTATGTAGCAAAGCAGAAGTTCGTGCTTGCCGTACCAGCCTCCCAGGGGCCTGACGCGTAGGGCACACTTCGATGCTTCGGGCCCTGATTACCGTCGCGCTCGTGCTCAGCACAAGCGCAATGCCGGCGCAAGTGAAAGTCAAGCCGACGGCTGCTAAGGATTCTGATCGCGCTATTGCCGCGGAACTCCAGCCTTTCTCCACCTACGATCCAGAAGCAGAGCAGCAACTCTTGCAGTTGGCCAATCAGGCCCGTGCTCGCGCCGGAGCCCCTCCCCTGCACTTCGACGAAGGACTCACCATTGCCGCCCGCATGCATGCGGATGTGATGGCGCGGCACGATCAGCTTTCGCACCAATTTGAAGGCGAGCCCTCCCTCCCTCGTCGATTGGCCTCATTCAGTTCCCTGCATCTTGATCACGCCGGGGAGAATGTGGCTCTCGATCTGACCCCCGAACAGGCGCATGAACGGCTGATGCAGTCGCCACCCCACCGCGAAAACTTACTCGATGCCAGCTACAATGTGATCGGCATCGGCGTGGTCCACGACGGAGCGCGTCTGTTCGTCGTCCAGGATTTCGGCCATAGCCTGCCCGACGCCAGCCCGGGCGAGACCGAAGAAACTATCGTTAAGTCGGTGATCCGCCTGCGTCGTGCGGCCGGCTTACCCGTTCTGGCCCAAAAGCCGGATGCGGCACTACGCGAAGCCGTCTGTGCCATGGCGCAGGAAGATCGGCTCACAACCCATGCCATGCACGACCTGGCGCAACGATACTACGTGGTCAGCTATACCAACATGCACCCGGAAATCCTGCCCGATGCCGCAAACCGTCTGGTAGGGGATCGGCGCGTGAAAAATGTATCTGTCAGCGCGTGTTATGCCCGCACCGCCACCTATCCCAGCGGTGTGTATTGGGTCGGCCTGCTCTTTTACTGAATTTATTCGGCCTTTATGGCTAAGATAACCGAATTGATTCCGGGAGGTCCGGGTTGGCGTTTGGGATTTCCCGCTAATGCTGAATCGGGGGTAAGATTGGCGCATGGCTAAGAAAACTGGAATGAGCGATTCGTCCCTCTGGATCCTCACGATCGTCCTGCTGGCTGTAGCCGTCTTCATGTACTTCCGCAGATAGGCAGCGGCGCGCGGGTCGGTGGACTATCGCCACTCCTGAATTCTTGATTTTTTGCTTGCAAAACCGCACACCGCTTAGCCGTGGTGCGAACGCTATCGTGTGCCCTTTTCCCGATCCTAGTGCGCGATGGGCGTAGCATCCGTCGCGATGCACACCCATTTCCCGCCTTTGAAAAGCCACGTATCCACGAACTGTTCCCGCCGCGTATACGATCTACCGTTCTCCACGCCCTTTACTCGCATGACCCCGGAAGCGACGGCTACAGTCCCGAACACGCGCACGTGCATCGATTCGGGCGCTACCTGTTGCTCCTGGGAATTGGTGGCGTGAACGCTGGCCAGGAATTCTGCCTTGCTCTGTACGCTCCCGTCGTCATTGACGAGAACAATGGAATTGTCGAGCAGTTCGTCGAGAGCCTTCGTGTCGCCGGCCTTGTAAGCCTGGTTCCAGGCTTTCTCAAGCGCGACAATCTTGGATTGGATGGCGGCTTCGGACGCGTCCTGAGCTGCGACGGGAAACACATACACAACGAGAACGATGAGCGAGAAGAGGATCGTCTTCAAGCGGGAACCTCGTGCGCGCAGTATAGGGCGGATCGCCCGCGTTGGCAGTCTCACGTTTGTCGAGGTTCCACGTGAGTAACGATGACACTCTGTCAGACCGCGACGCGCCCACGCGGCGGGTTCGGCCGGTGCAAGGTGATGGTGTGCGTACCCCGCAGTGTCGATTTGATGTATTCCTCGCCCGCCCGCATCATCTGCTTCCACATGTCGTAAGCCCGCCCCTCCTGGTTCAGGAAGGCCATGGCATCCTCGCGAGAAAGCTCCTGCCCGATCCCCGCGGCTACCTGGGTCAGGTATGGCACGGTGATTTCGGCAACGACCTTTTCGCGTGGTTTTCGGTGCGGCATGGCAACACCTCTACTCCGGAAATATAGATACGCTTGTCCATTAACCCGAGGCTGTGATGCTCATCACAGTTTTACGTGACGCTCTCGGCGCCGCGAAATGCCCTGCAACCCGCGTCTGTGCTACTCTCCAGCCAAGCCCTTTCCCGCCACTTCGCCAGCCGCAATGGTCGACGCATCCAGAATTCGCATCGGTGTGGCCGGATGGTCCTACAAGGACTGGGAGGGCATCTTCTACCCGCCGGAAGTGACGCGAAAGAAAATCCACGCGCTCGAATATCTGGCGCACTTCTTCGACGTTGTCGAGATCAATACTTCGTTCTACGGGCACATCAAGCCTGAGCTGGCGAAGCTCTGGATACGGAAGGTCGCAACCAACCCGAACTTCGTATTCACCGCGAAACTTCACCGGTCATTTACGCATTCGCCGCTCGCAGTCATGGAGCCAACCTCTGCGGCCTCGATCAAGCCGACCGACGAGGACGAAGCCAAGGCGCGCGAAGGGTTGGACGCGCTGGCCGGGGAAGGGAAACTGGGCGCGCTGCTGATCCAGTTCCCGGTCTCTTTCAAGAACACCAGCCTGAATCGCGAGTATCTCGAGCACTTACTGCGGCAGTTCATTGAATATCCGCGCGTGGTGGAAGTCCGCCACGACAGCTGGAACAATGACGAAACGCTGGCTTCGTTCGCGAGGGGCAACGTCGCCTTCTGCAATATCGACCAGCCGATGATTGGCCGCTCGCTTGCGCCCACGGAGCATGTGACGTCATCGCTGGGCTACGTGCGCCTGCACGGTCGCAACTACAAAGAGTGGTTCAACAGCGACGATCGCAATGATCGCTACAATTATCTCTACACCGAAAGTGAACTAGGCGGCTGGAAAGACAAGATCGAGTCGGTCTCGGAGAAGGCGCAGACGACCTACGTGATTACGAACAATCACTACGAAGCGCGCGCCGGAACGAACGCGCTCGAACTGAAATCGATGCTGGGTGGCAAGCGAGTGAAAGCACCGCCAAACCTGCTCAAGACCTATCCGGAGCTCGCAAAGTTCGCCGATCCAGACTACGAAGCGGCGGATCCAAATCTGTCGCTACTTGCGTAGAAGACCTTTTCACCGCACAGGCTCAGAGGACCTGCCAGAGTCTTGCCGCCGACCGGTGCCGTCTAAACTCTGCGAGAGTTACCGCTTGAAGAGGTGGATGGTCATCTGCGTCGCTTTTTGGATGCTACCGACCGCCTTGTGATATCTGACACATTCTTACCCCTCCATTGCTTGTCATCCTGAGCGTAGCGAAGGACCTGCTTTCCTATGCGGCACTACTACGTTTACATCATGGCAAGTAAATCCAGAGTCCTCTACGTCGGCATCACCAACGACATCTTTCGCCATGTCTGGGAGCACCGGAACAACGTCAACCCGGGATTCACGAGCAAATACCGCATTCATCGCCTCGTGTATTTTGAGATCTTCAGATACGTCGGAAACGCAATTGCCCGAGAAAAACGGATCAAAGGCTGGCTGCGTGAGAAAAAAGTTGCCTTGATTCGCTCCGCCAATCCCACATGGGAGGATCTAAGCGAGGGCTGGTTCGAAGCGATCTGCTTTAAGGCCGGTGAGAACGCTGGCGAAAAGCAGGTCCTTCACTGCGCTCAGGATGACAAAGGTTAGGAGATGACGACCTCTAAGACAAGCGCTCCGAGTCGCGCTCCGGCGAGGATACCCGCCACTGCGATCGATCGATTTTTCGTCTCCCCGTGCCCCTATATCTCTGTGCTAAAGATGTGTTTCACTTCGCCGCCACTTCCTCTTTCGCCGCGTAGTGCGATTCCACGTAGTTATTCAGGATCGTTATGAACTCCGCGACGATCTTGTCGCCCTTCAAGGTCGTGAACAGCCGGCCGTCGACGTACACCGGAGCCTTGGGTTCTTCGAACGTTCCAGGCAGCGAAATGCCGAGGCTTGCGTGCTTGGATTCTCCGGGGCCGTTGACCACGCAGCCCATCACCGCGACTTTCATCTCTTCGACGCCCGTGTAGTGGTCCTTCCAGACGGGCATCTGCTCGCGCAGATAGGTCTGGATCTGCTCGGCCATTTCCTGGAAGAAAGTGCTGGTGGTACGTCCGCAGCCGGGGCAGGCCGTGACCTGCGGCGTGAAGCTGCGAATCCCAAGCGATTGCAGAATCTGCTGCCCAACGCGCACCTCTTCGGTTCGATCGCCACCGGGCGCAGGCGTGAGTGAGACGCGGATCGTGTCCCCAATGCCCTCCTGCAGCAGCACTCCCATCGCGGCCGACGACGCGACGATGCCCTTCGCCCCCATGCCAGCCTCCGTGAGTCCGAGGTGCAGAGGGTATTCGCATCGCGCTGCGAGTGACCGGTACACGTCGATCAGATCCTGCACTCCGCTGACCTTCGCGCTGAGAATGATCTGATCCCGCCGGAGCCCGTATTTCTCGGCGAGTCCCGCCGAGTTCAGCGCGCTCACGACCATGGCTTCCATCGTGACTTCGCGCGCGTCCTTCGGCTCGGGCAGCAGGGAATTCTCGTCCATCATGCGGGTCAGCAGTGCGCTGTCGAGCGAGCCCCAGTTCACGCCGATTCGAACCGGCTTCTGATTCTTGACCGCAACCTCGATCATGGTGCGGAAGTTGTCGTCATTCTTGCGGCCCACGCTGACATTGCCCGGATTGATTCGATATTTCGCGAGCGCGCGCGCGCACTCTGGGTACTTCGTCAGCAGAATGTGGCCGTTGTAGTGAAAGTCGCCGATGATCGGAACACGGACGCCCTGTTTGTCGAGCTCGTCCACGATGGGCGCAACGGCGGCCGCTGCCTCTTCGTTGTTGACGGTCACGCGGACCAATTCCGACCCGGCGCGGGCTAGCGCCGCGACCTGCTTCACGGTGGCCGCGATGTCGGCGGTATCGGTATTGGTCATCGACTGCACCACAACTGGTGCAGCGCTGCCGACGCGCACACCTCCGATGGTGGCCGTCACGGACTTTCTGCGCTGAATATAAGCCATGGAAGCCTTATTTTACCATGCAGTTGCGAGGCTAGACCGGCGGCGAGCCCGATGGAGAATGGCTGGCGGGAGCATCTCGGAGATACCAGATTTCCGTTCCCGGCGGAGCCTCGTCGTTGTTGACGTCGCGGGTTATCAGGAGCGCCATGTCGCAAGGCCCTGTTGCTTGCTTAAGAAATTCCACCCCGGTGATGTGAGTTCTGAGCGATCGCCCGTCGGGTGTACGAAGCTCAAGCGCTGTTCCTGCACGAATTAGGAAGTCCGTCTCAGGCTTCTCAGGAACGAGGACCAGCCCCCGCCCGTGGACAGAGAAGGTGCTTTCGACTCTTGGGAGAAACACCATGTTGTTTCCGGAAGCCCGCGTACGGATCCCCTCAAGAAGTAATCACAGGGGGCCCCGCTAAGCACAAATGATTTCCTCTGTGATCTCTTTGCCTCGGTGGTCGAAATGCCTTTCGACGTTCGTGCCGAAGTGTGCTTCCACGTGGTCTTTCGACTGCTTTCGGCTCGCGCCTCATTCCGCTCAAAATGACAGATTTTGGCAGGCAGAGATCGTAGATCAGAAACAAAAGACACAGCAAATCACGAAACCCTCCGTGACCCTCTGTGTCCTCTGTGGTTAAAGCTTTTTCGAACCCTAGCTGCCCAACGGCCAGCGCTTGGCGATGTCGTTATAGATCACGGTCACCGCGAACAGCACTAGGAATACGAAGGCTGCCTGGTAAATGCGCTCTTTGATTTGCAGGCTGATATCGCGACGCATCAGGCTCTCGATCAGCAGCAGCAGAATCACGCCCCCGTCCAGAATCGGAATCGGCAGCAGGTTAAAGATGCCCAGGTTCAGGCTGATGCCGGCAGTCAGGCCGAGCAACGGTGTCCAGCCTTTTTCCGTGACGGCGTGCCCGATCGCGCTCCCGATGCCGATGGGTCCTTCGACCTGCTTCATCGACACCTTGTGCTCCACCATCTTCTGGATCAGCTCAAGAAGCACCAGTGAGTAGCGCTTATTGTCATCCAGCGAGCGCTGGAATGCGGGGACGAACGAGAGTTTGCCCACCTTCATGAGTGCGGTGCTCTCAAAACCCACGCGATAGCGCTTGGTCTTTTCTTCCGCATCGGCAAGGATGGGCTGTAATTTGAACGAGAGCCGCTGCCCGTCGCGGAGCACATCTACATCCACAACCTTATCTTTGGTGACCTGCAGCGAATCGATGAGCGCCTCGATCATGCCGACCGGCTTGCCATCCACCGCGACGATCTGATCGCCCTCTTTGATGCCCGCCTTCGCGGCTGGCATGTTGGGCTCAACATCGGCGACTACGATGCCCTGATCTGGGCTCCAGCCTGCGGAGCCAACTTCTGAAGTTGAGACAGCCTTGGGTGTGATGCTGGTCTCGATGATCTTGCCGTTCCGATTCAGGGTCAGCGGCAACGAATCATTCGGGCTCAGCATGACCTTCAAGCCGATCTGCTCCCAGGTCGGATTCTCGACTCCCGCAATGCGCGTAATGCGGTCCCCGGCGAGGACGCCAGCCTGCGCGGCGGCCGAATCGGACTTTACATAGGCGACGACACCGGGCTGGTCAATAAAGGCCGGGTATTCGTAGTGCACCATGTAGACCACAGTGAGCAGACCCACAGCCAGCACGATATTCATGAAGGGGCCGGCAATGGCAATCACGAAGCGCTGCCAACGCGGATGATTCAGGAACTCGCCCGGATCCTCGGTGCGCTCGTCCATCGGGTTTTCGCCCGACATCTTTACGTACCCGCCCAGGGGGATGGCGCTGATCCGGTAATCAGTCTCGCCGCGCCGGAAGCCCAGCAGGCGCTTGCCGAAGCCGATGGAGAAGACCTCCACCCGGACCTTGAAAAACTTGGCAGCGGCGTAGTGTCCCCATTCGTGAATAAGGATCATTACGCCTAACACAACGGCCATGGTTACCGCGGTCAACAAGAAATGCTCCATGATTCTGGATTACTCCCCCTGACAGGATACGGAGGTCGCGTGCGGCACGGGGGAAATACCGCGGTGTAACCGTTCTATGCGCTCTCGGGCAGCGCGGCGCGCCTCCAGGTCCGTCTCGAGCACCTGCTTAATAGATTCCATTTTCCCAGTTTTTGTTGCAGAAAGCACGTCTTCAATGACCCTGGGAATTTCATCGAAGCGAATTTGTCCGTCAAGAAATGCCGCGACCGCGACTTCATCGGCGGCATTCAATGCAACTGGATGGGCACCGCCCGTTTCTGCAGCCTCGTAGGCCAGGCCGAGGCACCTGAATTTCCTCATATCTGGCGGGTAGAAGTCTAGCTGACGTAAGTTCATGACCGGGAACCGAAGGTCCGACGGAATCCGTTCGGGATACGTCAACGCGTAGAGGATGGGGAGGCGCATGTCCGTCACAGAAATCTGTGCAAGTATGCTGCCATCCACAAATTCAACCATCGAATGGATCGTAGACTGCGGATGCACAATGACTTCCACCTGCCTCGGCGGTACATGGAATAAACGGCAGGCTTCGATCACTTCGAAACCTTTATTCATCAGCGTGGCCGAGTCGATGGTGATCCGCTTTCCCATCTTCCAGGTTGGGTGGTTCAGCGCTTGTTGCACCGTAATTGATGCAAATTCTGATTGCGGGGTCTTGAAGAACGGGCCCCCCGAGGCCGTGAGCCAGATGCGCTCGACCTCGTGCATGCGTCCGCCGCGCAAACACTGATGTACGGCGTTATGTTCACTGTCGATAGGTAGCAACGGCTTGCCTTGCTTCTGTGCCTCGGCGGTGATGAGTTCGCCTGCCGCTACCAGACATTCTTTGTTCGCAAGTCCGAGCGTTTTTCCTGCTTTTACCGCCTCGTAGGTTGCCTCGAGACCCGCTACTCCCACGATCGCGCTAACGACAAAATCCGCAGCAGGATGAGTGGAAACGCGCACATTTCCAACTGGGCCATGGAGGACTTCGATTTCTCTGAGGCCATTGTCCTGAAGACGCTTTCGGAGATTACTGGCGTCGGCTTCGCGTGCTACGGAGAGGACTTTAGGTTTCCAGCGGACTGCCTGTTCGAAAGCGGCATCGATGTTCGAGCCGGCGGCGAGGGCGACGATTTGAAAACGATCTGGGAACGACTCGACGACGCTAAGAGTGCTGCGCCCGATCGAACCGGTCGAACCTAGGATGGCGATACGTCTCATGCGGGAATCTTTATCTTACGCGGGCCAGCGGGACCGTGCCACCTACACGATTGTGCCACTTGCCCCACTTTCGTTACTGAGACTTCTACCGGATGTCCGCGCCACTGGAAATCTCACCACGGAGACACAGAGGCGTACAGAAAAGCGAATGACAGCGAAAGAAAAGCACTCAAATTAATTTTTCGTGAATTCCTCTGGGTCTCCGATGTGGAAAGCTGCAGTCCGTGAAACATCGTTATCGGGTGCCGGCAAGAATTGCCGCGTAGTGCTCGATCCAATTGCGCTGCTCCAGTGTTTCTGGAACAGGAACTCCCCGGACAGCGCTGAGGTGTTCTATCGCACGGAGCGAGTCCCATCCTTTTGTGACGAGCATGCATGCGGCAACCAAACCCGTGCGACCGATCCCCTGCCGACAATGGATCAATACGTTCTTGCCTGACGCCAATGTGGCATTGATCTTGTCGAGTGTGGCCGCGAGTTCGGTTGGAGAGACCGGAACCTGACGATCCGGTATCGGGAGCGAGGCAAAACTCATTCCGCGTTTCTTTACCAGCGCCCCTTCCTTCGTAAGATCAAGGCTGTTTTCTTCGTCTGGAGTTAAAAGGGAGAGCACCGCATCAATGCCCGCCTGACGCCACGCGCTGACGTCGTCTTCAAGCCAATCTCCGCCGCGCGGACGAGGGCCAATGGCCAGCCTCCCGGGCCAGGGGCCGTCCGCCCAGTACAGTTCATTTCGCATTTCCTTCAACGTCCTCTTTCACAATGATCTCGCGAGGCAGGGCATCCACGTTGATTTCGCGTTTCCGAAGGATGTGAATACGATGATGCCCATCGATTATAGTTCCATCAGGCCGTGTTTTTAGGCAATCCCGCTGGCCTGGTAGCAACGATTGCAACAGAGCCTCGGTGGAAAACTGATCGAAGGCTGTAAGCTTCAGTTGGATCAACGACTCTTTCAGATGCAGCGATTTCAGTGGCGGAAGCGAGTTTGAACCCGGCATCTTAATTTCTTCTAACGGATTACCCGCCACGCCGCCCACAACCACAAAACGGGCGCAGCGAACAGCAACGCATCGATGCGGTCAAGCATTCCGCCATGGCCCGGGAGTAGAGCACCGGAGTCTTTCACTCCCGCGCCACGCTTGATCAGCGACTCCACCAGATCTCCAAGTTGGGCTGCAATGTTCAGGACAGCCGTGAGCACAAGGATCGGCAGTAACGCCGGCCTTTCCAGGCCGAACATGCCATCGCGGCGCTGGATCAATCCCCACTGCAGCAACGCCGTGCTGACGGGTGAGGCGTAGTAGAACAACGCTCCGCCGATCCCAACGCTCGCGACCACCGACGCCACTGCGCCCTCCCACGTCTTCTTCGGGCTAACGCGCGGCGACATGAGATGCCGGCCAACTGCCTTTCCCACGAAGTACGCGAAGATATCTCCGGACCACACCACCAGCAGCAGATACAGGATCAAAAATGCGCCCGCCCATTGCTGCCTAAGCTGCACCAGCATGGCCAATGGCAGGGCGATGTACGCGATGGCGAATGCCGATGCCGCTGCGGCAGGGTAACCACTTCGCAGATCCTCGCGCCGCATCGCAATTGTCAGGAAAACGAAGGCTGCGATCGAGCCTGTGAAAACTGCGATCACTCCGAAAATTTCCGTCGACAGCAGAGGCTTGTCCTGCCCCATGTTCAGCACAAGAAGCAGGAAAAACAGGACGACGAAACCGTACGTCGGCTTGCGCAGCGGCTGGACGCCGTACGACTCGGTGAGTTTGAGGAATTCCTGCGTCGTGAGCAGCGCGATGACTGCTGTAACCACCGCGACCAGTGCAACCGGCGCCCGCAGCACCAGCAGCAGGACAATGGGGATGAGAACCACTGCCGTCGCGATGCGCTTGATCAATGAGTGATCGCCTTCGCCTCGTGCTGGGTGGAAACCGAATGATGCGAGTGGTTATCGTTCAGGCCGCCGTAGCGGCGCTCGCGCTTCTGATACTCCGCGATGCCTTCGAGAAGGTGATGTCCGCGAAAATCGGGCCACAGGGTCGGCGTCACATGGATCTCGGCGTACGCCAGCTGCCAGAGCAGGAAATTGCTCAGCCGCATCTCGCCGCTGGTGCGCACCACCAGGTCCGGATCGGGCAAGTGCTTCGTATACAGGTGGCGGCCGATCGCTTCCTCATCCACATGCAGGTGATCGATCCCGCCATTGCGCGCCGCGGCCTGAACTAGTGAGCGGAAGGCGTCCACCAGTTCGCTGCGCGCGCTGTAGTTCAGGGCGAGCGTCAATGTCATCCCGGTATTGTTCTCGGTCGCGCGGCGGGCCCATTCCATGCGCTCCTGCACCGACTCGGGAAGTTCGTGCTGCCGTCCGATGTATTCCAGCCGGATGTTGTTCTTGTTGAGCGTCGGAACTTCCAGCTTCAAATAGCGTCCCAGCAGCCGCATCAGGAAATCCACTTCGCTCTTCGGTCGCTTCTTCCAGTTCTCTTCCGAAAATGCGTACAGCGTAAGCGCAGGAATGTGGATGCGCGCAGCCGTCTCGACCGTCGAGCGCACGGCGGTAACCCCGGCCCGGTGTCCGGCGATCCGCGGCATATGACGCCGGCGCGCCCAGCGTCCGTTACCGTCCATGATGATGGCGATGTGTTTTGGGAGCCGTTCCGGATCCAGTTGCCGATAAAGGTCTGCTTCCTTCCGATCCAGACCGGCGGGAATTGTTGCCTGCAACGCTATCCCCTTCTGATTCAAGACGCTAACATACAGGGTTCGATATAGCAATGACGGGTGGACCGGGGCTGGGTGGGGTAACAGCGACCTCTACCATGGAGACACAGAGACACAGAGAAGGCAAGGATTCATTGGCCCTGGGAAGGAAGTTTGGCCATTCCTCATCGTGTCGAAGGAAATCAGCCGCGAGCGAGCGCGACCACGCTCGCACACAATTCGACCGTGTTAGATGGACTTCTCCGCCTCTTCCGGAACAATCGCAAGATGGTGCCGTTCGGTTCCACGCAGCACGGTCAGTTCCGAAGTAGCGCCAACCCGCACCTCCGTCAGGAGCCGATGCAGATCATCGACTCCTGCGACCGGCTGGCCTTCGAGTGCGATGATCACATCTCCTTCCCGCAAGCCCGCTTTTTGCGCCGGACTGTTCGGTTCGGTCGAGAGCACCACAACGCCGGTCTCTTTCAGTAGGTCGTAATACCGCACGAGCCTCCGATGAATCGGTACCGTTTGCGCCGAGACGCCGATGTAACTCCGCCGGATTCGTCCGTCGCGCAACAAGCGGCTCGCGACAAACTTTGCCGTATTGATCCCGATCGCGAAGCACAATCCCTGCGCAGGAAGAATCGTCGCCGTATTCACACCCACCACTCTTCCGTCAGAAGTCACGAGCGGTCCACCAGAATTTCCGGGATTCAAACTCGCATCCGTCTGTACCACGTCTTCGATCAGTCTCCCGGAATACGAACGCAGGGACCGCCCCAGCGCGCTCACCACGCCCGCCGTCACCGTCGACTGAAATCCGTACGGATTCCCGATCGCGATCACCAATTGCCCGACGCGCAGTGCTTGCGAATCACCCAGCGTCACCGCAGTCAATCCGGATCCATCGATCTGGATAACCGCCAGGTCGGTTGCGGGATCGTCGCCGATGATGCGCGCAGGGAAACGCCGCCCATCCGCCACTGCGACCTCGATCCGGCTGGCATCGTGCACCACGTGGCTGTTGGTGAGTACTAGGCCATCCGGCGTGAAGATAAACCCTGACCCGCCACCGTGCCGTTCCTGCGGTTCCGACCGGCGCCGCGAGCGCACGGATTGATGCACATCAATGTTCACCACCGCCGGACTCACCTTTTCGACCGCCCCAGTAACCGCCCGCGAATAGGCATCCAGCAAGTGCGAATCGTCCAGCAGCGGCGTAGCCGACGTAACTGCCTGAGCCTGTGGGCTATCCGCCGCCGAGGACATAAAATCCAAATTCGTCTCAAATTGGTGCATGCGAGTGATAGATGAGTAAATACTGTTTGCGGATTCAGCCGCCAGGGAGTATGTTGTCCAACTCCCACGGTCCAGAGGTGCATCTGAGAGGCGATTATCGGCGGGCCCGGAATTGGACCACCGGTATCTGGGACCCTGCGGGGCTTGAAGATACAAATACTTATGGCACGAATCCTCAGTTGCGGATTCTTTGTGTTTCTGAGCCTTTCGTGTCTGTCGCTTGCGCAGACCACTCTGCCTGCCAAGCCCATCCAGCACAATTCACGCCAAGCGAAGGCTCCGGCGAAAGCGTCCTCCGGCTCACAATTGCTCAGCGCCGACGACGGTCTCGCAATCCTGGGTGCCGCCCTCGAAGGCCGCTATAAGGCCGAAAGCCGTTCCGACTGCTCGCACCTTGTGCATACGATTTACGAGAAGGCAGGCTTCCCGTACAAATATCAACGTTCTTCCGATCTCTACGCGGGTGTCGAAGAGTTTCATCGGGTCACGCAGCCTCAGCCGGGCGACCTGATCGTCTGGCCGGGACATGCCGGGATCGTCGTCAGCCCGACCCAGCACACCTTCTACAGTTCGCTGCGCTCCGGTTTTGGCATGCAGCCCTACGACTCCGTCTACTGGAAGGGAAGAGGACGCGCGCACTTCTTCCGCTACGTGAAGGTTGGCCCGCAGACCGTGCTGGCCGCGAACCGCACGCCCGCTTTGAAATCTACCGGTTTCCGTGGTGAGAATGACGCTGACGCCGATCCATCCGACGCCGATTCATCCGCAGCCCACTCATACGAAGCAAAGACCGATCTTGCGGATCGTGAATCCGCCTCCGACGACCCCGACGCAGCCAACGTCCCCGACCCCGCACCCACTCTTCCGAAAACTGTCGTGGTTTACGCCACTCGCCTCAAGGCCGACCAGATCGACAACGCGCTGCGTGAACAGTTTCAGGCCTTTGCCGACACGCTCGAAACGCGCGATCTTCTCGCACTGGAGCCCGGCGTGATGTCGTTCGACCGGCTCGATGTCCAAAAACTTCAGCTGAAAGGAAACAAGGGAAGTGCGCAGCTGCGTGTTTACGGCGCGGTAGCCTTGGCCTCTACGGGTGGCCATTCGAAGGAGCACACAGACCTTCAGCGCCTGGAGTTGCATCATGCCAACGGCGGCTGGGAGGTCGTGCTGCCGTCGAACGCCATCTATCTGCCGCGGTCCACCGTCGTGCGCATCCTCGCCCACCAACTCGCCGCCCTCACCGACAATTCCCAACCACCCCAGTCCGGCAACGACCAACAGGTCCAACTGGCCCGCTGGCTGAATGTTCTCCTCGAAACCCGCTAGACGCATTTCTTCCACAAAAAAAGCCGAGGCCCGAAGACCTCGGCTACTTAGTTGGCTGGTTGCCCGGATAAAACTTGAGAGCCCGATCCAGCTTCGCCGCGCAGCATGATTGCCAACCGCGCGGATCGATCAAACCCGTCACAACGCAATCAAATTCCGTCGATCCCCTACGCTGTTCTTCTCGGACGCAGCGTCAGGTCCCGCACCTGTGCCACAATGCTCGACATCTGCATCGCGTTCAGCTGCGCCACGAATGGCAGGATCTCCGCGATAAACTGATCCTGCGCGAGCTCGCGGATCTCCTCCTGGCGATTGCGTTCACCGCCGGAGAGCAGGTCTGGCACGGTAACTTCGAGTGCGCGCGCCAGCCGTTCCAGCGATGAAAGAGTGGGGGTTGCCTTTTCATTTTCGATCTTCGACACGTACGTGCGTGGCACGGACATGCGAGTCGCGAGTTGACGCTGGCTAAGCCCGTTGCGCAAACGCAGCGAGCGAATGGAGGCCGCGAGATTCAAATGTCCGCGGCCGTTGCCAGGGGGCGGCGCTACGAGGGGGATGGGAGCAATCACAGCGATTTCCGGCTCCTCTTCGTCGAGCGAAGCATGGCAGCGGCGGCACAGATCGTTGGTTGTTCTGAATTGAACGAGCAGGCAGTGGTCGCAACGAACGACTTCCCTAGAATCTACTGGGGCAAGAGTCGTGGCCATCTAGGTTGTGGGAGTTGCCAGAGCGGAGGCACTCCGTGGAGACCGGTGGTCAGATCTCCAACATGCAGGGTAATCTGAGGGATAACGCCTGTGGATGTCAAGGAATTTCTGCCATGAAAGACGGACGATCTTCCCATAAAAACCAAAACAACACGGCGAAAACACGGAGAAAACGGGCAAGAAATCATGACGGATCGAGCAGCAGCCTGGGGGTTACTAACTGAGTTCACCCAATCAGAAAGTTTGCGCAAGCATGCACTGGCGGTGGAGGCGTGCATGCGCGCCTACGCGAAAAAGTTTTCCGGCGACGAGAATCTGTGGGGAGTCGTTGGCCTGCTGCACGATTTCGACTACGACAAGTATCCCAGCCTCGAAGACCATCCCTATCGCGGCAACGAGATTTTGAAAGAGCGCGGATACTCCGACGAGATCCGCAAGGCGATCATGTCGCACGCCGAATACACGGGCGTGACCCGCGACACGCCGATGGAGAAGGCGCTCTTCGCCTGCGACGAACTCGCCGGATTCATTACCGCCTGCGCGCTGGTAAAGCCCGGCAAGTCGCTGGCGGAAGTCGAAGCGCCCTCGGTGAAGAAGAAAATGAAAGACAAAGCCTTCGCCCGCAGCGTCAACCGTCAGGACATTACCAACGGCGCTACGGAACTTGGCGTCGATCTCGAACAACACATCGCCTTCTGCATCGAAGCCATGCGGGGGATTGCGGGGGAACTGGGGTTGGATGGAAGCGCGGCGAAGACGGCTTAGGATCATTTCACCACGGAGTCACGAGACACCGAGAGATGAATCGGCGAGGACGAGAACCTGCGCAATGGGCGTAATCGCGATATTTCGCCAATTGACTCTCTGCGAAAGTAGGCTCCTTGCCATCTCCTTTCCTGCGCTCGACTGGCGGACCACGTCCTGAGTTTTACTGTTCGCTTTGCGAGGTGAAATTCAAAACACAAGTGCTCTTGCCAAATACGAAAGCAGCGATCCGAAGAGAGTGGACTGAGCATTTACGCAGCGTCCACCCCCGTCAATGGGAGCGTTAGCAAAAAAAGGCAGCCAGACGCCGCGCAGCCAGTGGTCGATGAGTGTAATGGGGGATGTTTCACCAATTGACACGGGGCTTGGTAATTTTCGAGTAAGCCGACAATTCGCCAGTCTGACCGCAAATCTGTTGTTTAGGCATGCGATCGGCAATTCGCCGGTTCCAAATCGTGCACCGGCCGCGAAGGCGCTCGCATCAAATCGCGCTAGGAGGAACGTATGAAAGCCGCCGTCGCACCCGCCGTCAACAGTTCCTGGCAGATCAAAGATGTTCCCCAGCCGCAACCGGGACCAGGTCAAGTGCTGGTGAAGATGCACGCAAGCGGCATCTGCTACACCGATGTGCACCAAACGCTCGGACACCTTCCCGGACAATTTCCTCGAATCCTTGGCCACGAGCCAGTGGGCGAGATCGTCGCCGTCGCTCCTGATGTAACTACTCGCAAAGTAGGTGACCGCGTCGGCTCAGCATGGATTCAGTCCACCTGTGGACGCTGCGAATGGTGCCAGCGCGGCCGCAGGATGTTCTGCCCCTATCTGAAGGGCACGGGAGGCGAAGCGCAAGGCGGTCACGCCGAGTACATGCTGATGAACGCCGATGCAACGTACCTGATTCCTGACAAGGTTTCCTACGAGCAAGCCGCCCCGATCTTTTGCGCCGGGTATACCGTTTATAGCGGGCTCCGCTGGGCCGATCCGCAGCCGCATGAGCGCGTGGCCGTACTGGGAATCGGCGGGCTTGGGCACCTGGCGGTGCAATACGCGAAGGCTGCGGGGTTCGAAACCATCGCGATTTCGCACTCCCCTGATAAGGACAAGATGATTCGCGAACTGGGTGCGGATGAAATTGTCCGCGACGGAAAGAGCCTTTCGGCAGCGGGCGGCGCTGACATCATCCTCAGCACCTCCAACTCGACCAAATCCATGATGGACAGCATTCAAGGTCTGCGCCCGGACGGCAGGTTCATCGTTATGGGCGCCGACGCAGAACCGCTTTCGATCTCCTTGATCGAGTTGCTCTTCAAGCGCATCAAAATCATCGGTAGCCAGCAAAATGGCCCCGAATATCTCTACGAAGCCCTGGACTACGTAGCCCAAGGAAAGGTCAAATCGATAATCGAAACTTACCCGTTGGCCGAAGCGCCGAAGGCCTACGAGAGGGTTGCGGAGGGCAAGACCCGCTTCCGCGCCGTCCTTACCATGTAATCGCCAATCCGAGCAAGTCACCGCCCGCTTTGAGCAGATAAACGGGCAAACCGGAAGTCAACTGAGGCAATCAGGCGTTCGCATTCATTGAGGCCCTAAGGTCCGCTATCTCAGATAACGATTGACCCTCTCTGTGCCTCCGAGGTGGATGTTCTCCCCGCAACCTTCTTACCGCAGTGCCGCCGCCACCTTCCCGCTCGCGATCACTTCCGCGATCTTCACGAAGTCCGGATACATCACCCGGTCTTTCTCTAGCTTCGCAGACACCGACCGAATGGCCGCGTGCGCCTGCTGCAGGCGTTTCGAGGTCTTCAGGGGCGCGAGCAGATCTAGCGCCTGCGCCGCCGCCATCGCCTCGATCGCCAGCGCATTGCGCGCGTTCTCCACGATCTTCTTCAGCTTGATCGCTGCGGCCATGCCCATCGAAACGTAGTCTTCCTTGTTGCCCGACGTCGTGATCGAATCGACCGATGCCGGATGCGCCAGCACCTTGTTCTCGCTCACCAGAGCCGCGGCCGTGACCTGCGGCATCATGAAGCCCGAATTCAGGCCCGCTCCCGGTGCCAGAAACGGCGGCAACCCCTCGCTCAGCGCGGGGTTTACCATACGCTCAAGTCGGCGCTCGCTGATGCCAGCCAGCGCGCTCAAAGCAATTCCCAGGAAGTCGAGTGCGAATGCCACGGGCTCGCCGTGAAAGTTGCCGCCCGAAATCACGTCGGCGTGGTCTTCATCTTTCGATCTGAGGTCGCGCGAAGGCATGTTGCGAAACACGAGCGGATTGTCGACCGCCGAATTCGTTTCTATCTCAAAGACCGACCGGCAATGTGCCAGCGTATCGCGGACCGCGCCATGCACCTGTGGCATGCAGCGCAGCGAATACGCGTCCTGCACCCGTCCGCAGTCGCGATGCGATTCGCGGATCGCACTCCCTTCCAGCAGTTTTCGCAGGTTCGCCGCCGTTTTGATCTGCCCGCTGTGCGGACGCGCCTTGTGAATCCGCTCGTCAAACGCGGCATCCGTGCCCTTGAGCGCATCGCAGGCCATCGCGCCGATCACGTCAGCCGAGTCGACCAGAATGTCGGCGGCAAGCAGTGCAAGCGTGCCCACCGCCAGCATCGCCTGCGTGCCGTTGATCAGCGAAACCGCTTCCTTCGCCTCGAGCACGAGCGGCTTGATCCCCGCGCCTTTCAGAGCATCGGCGCCAGGAATCCGTCCGCCCTTGCCGTCGTGGCATTCGCCTTCGCCCACGAGAAGCAGTGCGAGGTGCGCCAGCGGAGCCAGGTCCCCGGACGCGCCCACGCTGCCCTGCGAAGGCACCCACGGCGTGACGCCTCGCGTGAGCAACTCACAGATCGTGTCGATGACAACCGCCCGTACGCCCGAAAACCCCTTCGCAAGCGAATTCGCACGCAGCACCATCATTGCCCGTGTCTCAGGAATCGACAGCGGTTCGCCCACGCCCACTGCATGCGAGCGCACCAGGTTGATCTGCAGCTCGCGGATCTGGTCGCCAGCGATGCGCACATCGCTGAGCTTGCCGACTCCCGTGGTGATCGCGTAAGAAACCTCGTTGTTCGCGACGAGCGTGTCGACGACGTCGCGCGCTGCGTTCACCTTCTGGCGCGCCTCGGGAAGTAGCAACACCGGACGCCGCTCGTGCGCGACCTCGCGTACCGCTTCCAATGTCAGATCATTTCCGTTGATATGAAGGGCATTCATGAAAAAGCAGTTCCCAGTTGTCAGTTCTCAGTAAAAGCAGTTTCGAGTTTCGCGTTTCAAGTTTCGAGCACCATGCTGGTAGGGTCGTTTCAGCATGACGACACGTGCCCGGCTCGTTCGCTTTCCAATTCTCCGAGCCTCCGTGCCTCCGTGGTGATCAGTGTTTACCTTCCAACCGCTTCCCGAAACGCATTCATATACTTCTCCGGTAGCACCGTCTTCCGCATCTGCGCATCCGCCACGATGTGCGTAGTCTCTCCCTCCGCGATCAACAATCTGTCGTCCGCGCGCAGCAACTCGTACCCGAAGTGGATCACCGACTCGCGAATATTCTTCAGCCACGTTTTTACTACGATCTCGTCGTCATAGCGCGCCGGGGCCTTGTAGCGGCAGCGTGCGTCGACCACCGCAATAAAGCAGTTGTCCTTCTGCTCCATATCTCTGTAGGAAAACCCGAGTTGCCGCAGCAACTCGACCCGGCCGACCTCGAACCAGATGAAATGGTTGGCATGATAAACAACGCCCATCTGATCCGTCTCCGCATAGCGTACGCGGAGGCGAGTTTCATTAATCACCGTTGCGCTGGCTCCTTATCGTCTGTCTCGCTCCCGGTTCCCCTCGCCCCTCAAGTCGCCCGTCGACGATGTAATCGTGAAACTGCGCGGGCAACCCTTCCCTCAGTCAAGAATAGGTGTCCCGAAGATGAAGTGAAGATGTGGCACCGGACTTCCAAGCGTCCGACTCGAGCTCACGCGTCCGTCCACTTCGGCTTGCGTTTCTCCAGAAACGAAATAATTCCTTCGCGGAAATCAGCCGTCGCGCGGATCGCCGCATTCTCGCGCACCGACGCATCGATCTGCCTGTCAAGTTCCTCGCGTGCCGCTTCGCTCAGCAGGCGCTTGGTGTAGAGCAGGGAAGCGGGGCTGTTCTCCATGAGCTGACCCGCAAGTTCGCGCGCCCGCGCCATGAGACGTTCAGCGCTGACGATTTCCGTCACCAGTCCGATGCGCTGCGCTTCCTCCGCATCGAACAGACGTCCGGTAAACAACAGATCCCGCGCGATCTTTTCTCCCACTTGCCGCAGCAGAAACGCCGATACGATCGCCGGCACAAACCCGATCTTCACCTCTGTGTATCCGAATTTCGCATCCGGCACCGCCAGCGTGAAATCGCACAGCGTCGCCAGCCCCGTGCCGCCGGCAATCGCAGCCCCGTTCACCGCCGCAATCGTGGGCTTTGGGAAGTCGTACAACGTTCGAAGCAGCCGCGCGATGATCTGCGAGTCCTTCAAGCTCTGTTCTGGCGAACGCCCGATGAGAGCCTTCAGATTTTCCAGATCCATGCCCGAACAAAACGCCTTGCCCGCGCCGGTAAGAATCAAAACCAGGGCTTTCGACCTGCGCACTTCTTCGAGCGCTGCCAGCAGATCCTCAATCAATTCGTAGCTGATCGCGTTGCGCTTATCGGGACGATTGAGCGTGATCGTGGCGACGCGTCCGTCGAATGTCAGTTGAAGAGTTTTGAAGTCCATGTCCGATTTTGTTGCCGCTGGAACTAGTCTGCCGCCGCCGACTCCGAAAACTTCGCCTGAATGCCCGCCGTCGCTTTCAACAGCACATCAAGCGACTTCGTGATTGGCGGCGCGACTCCGCGTTGCTTCAGTGCTTCCAGCACTTTTTCAGTCGGAATATTTCCCACCAACGCGTCTTGCGCGAACGGGCATCCTCCCAGGCCGCCGATCGCCGACTCAAATCGCCGGCAACCCGCATCGTACGCCGCCAACACTTTCTCGACAGCCTGCTCCGGACGGCTGTGCAGATGGACGCCGATCTCGAGGTATCCATACTTCGCCAGAACCGCACCAACCACCTCGCGAATCAACTCCGGCGCCGCCAGCCCAACCGTATCCGCCAGCGAGATCGTGTGGATGTCTTCCGACTCGAGCAAACCTACTGCCTCCACAACCTCATCGACGTTCCACAAATCCCCGTACGGATTGCCGAATGCCATCGAGATGTAGACCGCTGTGCCGAGGCCCGCATCGCCCGCCTTCTTCCCGATCTTCTCGAGCTCTTCAATCGCTTCTTCCAGCGTTTGCTTTTGATTGTTCTGCAAAAACGTCGGCGAGATCGAGTACGGGAACCCCAGTGTCTTCACCGCGTTCGTCTGCACCGCCCGCTCCGCGCCCATCTCGTTCACCACGATGCCGATGATCTCCACATCGTCGGGCGGGTCCAACTCTTTCAGCACCTCTTCCGAATCCGCCATCTGCGGCACGGCCTTGGGCGATACGAACGACACGGCATCGATATGCTTGAACCCCACGCTGATCAATGCTTTTAGATAATCGGTCTTGATGTACGCAGGGATCTGCCCCTTGAGTCCTTGCCATGCATCGCGCGGACATTCGATTAGTTTGACGTCACCAGGCATCTTCAAATCAATTTTCTAACCACGGAGGCACCGAGGAAATCAAATCACTTTTCTGACAATACCGCCCCTGACGAGCGTAGCGACATGGAAATGCACGAGTAGTCCGACCCATCGCAGCACCGATGATCTGTTCGGTGAGATCTTCATGAAGAAGTTTGCTCCGTGTCTCCGTGTCTCCGTGGTAAATCACGTCTGCAGCACCCCCACCTTGAACTCCGGGACTTCCGGATTCAGCGCCGCCGCCTCCAGCGCCTGCACCACCGCCTCGCGCGTCTCAACGGGATCGATGATCTTGTCGATCCAGAGCCGCGCCGCCCCATATCGAGGATCCGTCTGCTCGTCGTACGTTCTCTTCACCGAGTCGTACAATTCTTTTTTTTCCTCGTCGGTGAGTTTCTTGCCGCCCCGCTCCAGTTGCTTCACCTTGATCTCGACCAGCGTCCCTGCCGCCGAATCTCCGCTCATCACGGCGTACTTCGCCGTCGGCCAGGCAAACACAAATCGCGGATCATAGGCCTTCCCGCACATGGCGTAGTGCCCCGCGCCGAACGATCCGCCCACGATGACTGTGACCTTCGGCACCACCGAATTCGACACGGCATTCACCATCTTCGCTCCTGCTTTGATGATGCCGCTCCACTCCGCGTCGCGTCCCACCATGAATCCATTCACGTCATGAAAGAACACCAGAGGGATCAGGTTCTGATTGCAGTCCATGATGAAGCGCGCGGCCTTCTCCGCCGACTCCGTATAAATCACGCCGCCGAATTCCATTCGCTTGTGACCTTCGTGGTCGGTCTGCTGCGCGTGCAGCTTCTGGTTCGCCACAATGCCGACAGCGAATCCGCCGATGCGCGCGTACCCGCACACCAGCGTCTTGCCATATTCCGGCTTGTATTCGTCGAACCGGCCCGCGTCGACAACCCGCGCCAGCACTTCCTTCATATCGTAGGGTCGCGCCGGCGACGAATCGTAAATCCCGTAAATCTCTTCCGACGTAAGCGACGGCTCCTCCGGCTTGCGCCGGTCCCACGGCGATTGCCTCCGATATCCCCACTTCTCCACGATCGCGCGGATCCGCTCGATACATGCTTCGTCGTTCGGTTCGCGATAATCCACTGTGCCGCTGATGGCTGCATGCATTTCGGCGCCGCCCAATTCTTCCGCGGAATATTTCTGTCCGATCGCCGCCTGCACCAGCGCCGGTCCCGCCAGAAAAAGTCCACTGCCGTCGGTCATGAGCACGTGATCGCACATCACTGGCAGATATCCTCCGCCCGCCACGCACATGCCCATGATCGCCGCAATTTGCGGAATCCCCTGCGCCGACATCACTGCGTTATTGCGGAACACTCGGCCAAAGTCATCCGTGTCGGGGAACACGTCCTCCTGCAGCGGAAGAAAGACCCCCGCTGAATCGACCAAGTAGATCGTCGGTATCCGGTTTTCAATGGCGATGTTCTGCGCGCGAATCACTTTCTTCGACGTCATCGGGAAAAACGCGCCCGCCTTCACCGTCGCGTCGTTGGCGATAATCATTACCAGCCGCGTGTGGATACGCGCCAGCCCCGTGATCACCCCAGCCGCCGGAGCGCCGCCCCATTCTTCATACATGCCATGCGCCGCATAAATCCCAAGCTCGAAGAACGACCCCGGATCTGCCAGTAACCCGATTCGCTCCCGCGCCGTCAGGCGTTTCTTCGCGTGCTGGCTCTCGATGGCCTTGCTTCCGCCACCCTCACGGATTTTTTCTTCTTCATTGCGGATCTGCGATACGAGGTCGGCCATGAAACGCATGTTGGCTTCGAATTTCGCAGACGTGGGATCGATCTTGGAGGGAAGCAGGGTGGACGAGGCGTTCGACTGCGAGACTTCGTTACGGTCGGCCATATTTCGGGGTCCGCAAACAGATTAAGTTATATCAGCCGCCGAATGGCGCGCAAACTCGCCTCTTCGATGCATCCTTTGAGTTCACCGATGGAGGGACGGGCGTCTCGCCCGTCCGAATCAATTTCCACTCCGGGCCGCACTTTCAATCCTGCGCCGCGCTTCTGCTACCGGATCCTCCACCACTGCATCCACCAGTCCGATCTTCAGAGCCTCGCCCGCATGAAGCTTCTCGGCGGCTACCAGCATGGCAAGCGCGCGTGCCTTTCCGATCAGCCGAGGCAACCGCTGCGTGCCTCCCCATCCCGTAATCAAACCCAAGGCCGCTCCGCGATGTCCGAAGATCGCATGCGGCGATGCGATCCGCCGATGGCACGCCAGCGCAAGATCGAGCCCGCCACCCATGCAGTAGCCTTCTATCGCTGCGTACACCGGAGCAGGGAATCGCTCGATCGCATTCATTAGTCTTTGCCCCATCTTCGAGAACTCAAATGCAGCCGGGCGGGTGAGCGCCGCGATCTCCGAAAGATCGGCGCCAGTCGAGAAGAATTTTGAATTTCCGGTCAGGATCAGCGGGCCGGGAGTGAGGGATAGAGATTCGATCGCGTCAGTTAAAGATCGAACGCACGCTTGCGTCAGCCGGTTCGTCCCGTCGGGCGAATGGAGACGGAGCAGCGTAGTTGTTGTTAACTCCTCTAAAGAAAAATGCTGCGAGGGGGGAAGCATGCTCGCAGCAGGATACCGCATGATTTCGTAGCGCCGCCGTCCCGGCGGCTGTCTGGCGGGCGTCTCGCCCGCCACCTTTGCCGACGACCGAATACAGGCGACTAGCGCCCGCGTTTCTCTACCCAACGCTCCAACCGGCATCCATCTTCTTGCAGCAGAAATGTTCCTACGCCAAAGCATTCGCCCACGATCCGATGCGACTCCGGATCGCGCACGGCCCGCGTAATCCACTGCTGGCCCACTCGGTATTGCGCCGCCGTGAACCAGCGTTGCGGCAGAACCTCTACCAGTCCCGCGTGCAGATAGAAGACGAACAGCGCGAACGCCGGGTCATCGTTCGACATTGCCTTGTAGCTCGTCGGCACGATCAACTCTTCCACCATCGCAAACTCAGGCGGAACCTTGATCTTGTGGGTACCAGGCGCAAGATCCAGCGGGACCTCGAAGTCAGCCACCGGCCCGGTTTTCGCGTAGATCCTGTCGCTCGATTGCTTGAACCAGCCCGCGAGTTCGGCAATATCGAAAGCCTTCAGCGTATCGGGATCAAAGCACGTGAATCGCAGTCGCCGTCCCTCCGGACACCAGATGCCGACATACGACGGCGCCACGAAAAACGGCCGGCAATAGGTATTCAAGGCGAGCCTGGGCTTGTCGGGTTCCTGCTCCAGACCGAGCGTTACCAGGTAGGCGGTTGGTCCTTCGTCCCCGTGATAGGTCCAGTCAAACCGCTGCCGCGCTACCGAAGTCGTCGCCGGAAACGTCTGCCAGTACCACGGCGCCGGCCCGATCGTGTGCGCAAGAATATCCCGCAAGCGGCTTGTCGAGAGTTCACTCATGACGCTGGAAAGTGGGCTGAATCCGACCGGTAGCTTTCTGTCCTAAGACCCAAGACCTGACGCCTGATCTCCGAAACCTGACAGTAGCGCCGCCGTCCCGGCGGCTGTCTGGCGGGCGTCTCGCCCGCCCTCAGGCCCGGCAAGATGCCGGCGCTACACTGTCAACGCCTGATACCTGAAACCTGACGCCGGCTTTTCCGAACACCGAACACCCTAAGACCTTACACCTAAGACCTGAGACCTGCTTTTCACGCCGGCACCCCGCGCGGCTTCACGTTCTCGCGAATAAATTTCACGATGTCATCCATCGCTGTGCCGGGCTGAAAAATCGCAGCCACGCCGGACTTCTTCAGTCCATCGATGTCCTGATCGGGAATAATCCCGCCCACCAGCAGCAGCACATCGTCCATTTTGTTTTGCTTCAGCAGGTCGGTGACGCGGGGCACGATCGCGTTGTGCGCGCCCGAAAGAATCGAGAGTCCGATGACGTCGACGTCTTCCTGCAGCGCTGCGGTGACCACCATCTCCGGCGTCTGGCGCAGGCCGGTGTAGATCACTTCCATACCCGCGTCGCGCAACGCACGCGCAATGACCTTCGCTCCGCGGTCGTGGCCGTCCAGGCCGGGCTTGGCAACCAGGACGCGGATCTTGTGTTCGGTTGGCATCGGCTCAATTTAATCACAGATGGACGGAAGCGGCACACGGGAAGGGACAAGCGATCTGCGTCAAATTGCCAGAAGGGAACTATGCACTCAGTAGCGAGGTTGCTTGCGACCATTACATCGTCTTGATATCCATACTCCGCCACAGATACCAGCACGCGACCGACCGATACGGCGCCCACGACTTGGCGATCTTCTCCATGTCTTTGGGCTTGGGCCATTTTCGCTTGCGGTAGTGCTTCTTCATCGCCGCCTGAATTCCGTAGTCGCCCGTCGGAAGGATGTCAGGACGCCGCAGCGTGAACATCAGGAACATGTGTGCCGTCCACACGCCGATGCCTTTTACCTGTGTCAGATGCTCGATCACTTCCTCGTTGCTCATGTCGCCCAGTCGCTCGAAGTTCAGCAGGCCGTCCTTCGTTTTCTGCGCCAGGTCGCGCAAATACGCCGTCTTCTGCTTCGACAGTCCTACCGCGCGCATCTGCGCGTCCGACAATTTGAGGATTCCTTCCGGCGTGACCGGATCGCCCGTCTGCTCGATGAACCGATTGAAGATCACCACGGCAGCCTTGCCGTTGAGTTGCTGATAGAGGATCGACTCGGCGAGGCTGTGAAACGTCGGCTCACCGTACTCGATCTTGTACGGCCCCACGCGCTCGATGATCGCGCGCAAGATAGGGTCGGACTTTTTCAAATGAAGGATGGCTTTGCGCATCGCTGGAACTTTGTATCACAAAAGCATGCTCATGGCGAACAAAATACGAAACCATAAAAGCCTGTCACTGTCTGACCAACAGCCGAGGTCTCACGGCGAGCCCGCCCTCCGCTAACGATCAGTCATCCTGAGCGGAGTGAGGTGCCGCCGAACGAAGTCGAAGGACCCCAAGCTCCTTCAAGCCAACCAGCGACCTCGATAGGAATTCTCACCACGGAATTACCAACGTCCGAAGATCTGTGACCAATTCCACTCGCCGACTTCCCGGATTCCTTCCGCCATTCGCCGGTGCACAGCCGCCGTTCACCGAAACACGCGGGCGCCCACAACCCAGCCCCGCTACTCTTCGGCCTGTAGCCAGTCATGAACTGGTACACCGATGAGAGGAGTAGGAAGATGGTGAGCAATCAGTACCCGTTCTGGACGCATGATACGGTAGCGGCCGCGGTTCTGGCCGGCGTTGGAACCGCGAGCTTCCAGAGTAGACTGGATGTCTGGGCCAGCAAGCTGAACATCCCTGCCGTCACCGCAATCGTACATGGCTGGCCCATGCTGCTCATTTTTCTCGGGCTGGTGATGTTGGTCATTCATCCGGTGAGCGAGCCTCGCGTTTCCAGACCCGCAACCGGCGAATCGACACGGAGCTCTCATGGATTGCGGTCCTAAAGGCGGCAGAGGATTGATGTTCGCGGGCATAATCATCATCGCCCTCGGCGTCATTCTGCTGCTGAACCAATTTGGACTCTTGCCCCACGGGATCGTGCTGCACTTCTGGCCAGCGGTGGTGATCGTGGTCGGAATCATCAAGCTGTTCGCGGGAAATAATCGCGGCGACCGAGTGGTGGGTGCGATTCTGATCGCGGTCGGCGCCGTCTGGCAGACTAATGCTCTGGGTCTCACACACATCAGCTGGGGACAGGCGTGGCCGGTGTTCGTCATCCTGGTCGGGGTTCTTTTCATTCTGCATTCCATGTCGGATCACAGCGATCGGAACCTCAAGTTTGTTACCGATCCCAACGCCGGCTCGTTTTACCTCTTCGGGGGCGGCGAGCGGCAGGTGAAGGCGAAGGACTTTCGCGGGTCGAAAATGTTCGCGGTGTTCGGTGGCTACGAAGTCGATCTCACCCAGGCCGACATGGAGGGAAACGAAGCCTACGTCGAGGCCAACGCTGTGTTCGGCGGAGGCGAGATCCGCATTCCCACCAACTGGAAAGTTGTTGTGCAGGGCGTCGGCATCTTCGGCGGCTACAACGACAAGACCCACTACATCCAGACGGACCCCTCCTCTCCAGTGAAGACGCTGTACGTGCGTGGCGTCGCCGTGTTCGGCGGAATTGAAGTGAAGAACTGACGCGACATGCATCCCATCCTAGGAAATTTGCGCCGCCTCAGCCTCTACTTGCTTGGCTGGATTCCGCTGACGGCAATTCTGTTCTATCTGCTGACATTGTCGGGGGGCTTGAAGTGGACGCATGCACTTGCGATGGCCGCGCCGTTGTGTCTGCTTTATGCCTTCATGTGTCTTTCGGCATTCTATTCCTGCCGGAGCATGCCTCTCGAGGGCACCAGTTTTTCGCGCTTGGCCCTGACGCATCTGGTCACTGCGATCATTCTCAGCGCAATCTGGGTGCTTCAGGCCCGCGGACTGACGATTGCTCTTGCCAGCTTCACTGCCTTCCGGGGCATCGACCGGGAGTTTCCACCCAACCATCCGCTCTTGTTTGCCAGCGGTGTGCTGATCTATCTACTTGCTGTGGCCTTGCACTATGTGTTGCTGTCGATGGAACGCTCGCGCGAACTCGAGAGGCGCGAGATGCAAGCGCGCGTTCTGGCGCGAGATTCCGAACTGAAGGCACTGAAGGCGCAGGTTAATCCGCATTTTCTGTTCAACAGTCTGAACTCGATCAGCGCGCTCACCAGCATCGACGCGGGCCGCGCGCGCGACATGTGCATCCAGCTAGCCGACTTCCTGCGCAAGACTCTCGGCATGGGTGAGAAGACGGTCATTCCGCTCCGCGAGGAACTGGATCTCGTTCGCTCGTTTCTGGCGGTTGAGAAAGTGCGCTTCGGCGCGCGGCTCTCCGTAGGAGAGAAGGTCGCCTCCGAGGCGCTCGACTGCGCCGTACCACCCTTGTTGTTGCAGCCTCTGGTCGAGAATGCGGTGGCGCATGGAATCTCGAACCTCACCGAAGGAGGATGGATCAAGTTGGAAATCTTGTGGCGCGATCGAGAGGGCAACGCAGTTCAAGACCTCGCAGATCGAGTCAACGGTTCGAGCGATCTCTTCATTCAGGTTGCGAATAATTTTGATCCGGAGGCGCCGCGGCGCCGCGGCGCCGGCGTGGGCCTGGTCAATGTGCGGCAGAGGCTGGTCACGCGCTATGGCGATCGCGCGAGCTTCAGCGCGCAGGCGGAGAACAATCAGTTCCGCGTTTCGATCACCATTCCCGCCGAGAAGATGGAAGTCGTGAAGATGGAGGGTGTGAAGTGAACGTCGAATCATCCCGGCTTACCGCCGTCATTGTCGACGACGAGGAACTGGCGCGGGCCATCCTGCGCGAGCTGCTGAAGAAGCATCCCGAGATCGAGGTGCTCGGTGAGTGCGCCAACGGATTCGAAGCCGTGAAGATGGTCACCGAGCGCAAACCCGACCTGTTGTTCCTCGACATCCAGATGCCGAAGCTGGATGGCTTCGAAGTTCTCGAACTGATCGGCGCCGATGTCGCGGTGATCTTTGCCACCGCCTACGATCAGCATGCGCTGCGCGCTTTCGAAGTGCATGCCGTCGATTATCTTTTGAAACCCGTCGCGCCCGAGCGATTCGAAGCCGCGCTGGAACGTGCGAAGCAGCGGATCGGCCAGCCCGCGTCTCCTCCCGTGACCCAACTCGCCGCTGCGATTCGTGAGCCTGGACAGTTCGCCGAACGCATCGTTGTCAAAGACGGCGCGCGGGTGCACATCATTCCAGTCGCGAAGCTCGATTACGTAGAAGCACAGGATGACTACGTCGCGCTCGCTGCGCAGGGGAAGAAATATCTTAAGCAGCAGACGATCTCGAGCATCGAGTCGGTGCTTGATCCGAAAACTTTTCTACGCATCCATCGCTCGTACCTTGTGAATCTGGAACGCGTTTCGAAGGTCGAGCCCTACGGGAAAGACAGTCATGTCGCGATCCTGAATGACGGGGCGCGTTTGCCAGTGAGCCGTTCGGGGTATGCGCGGCTGCGGGCTGTGCTCGATGGGCAAAGTGCGTAAGGTTCCACGTGCTTGCTTTTGCAGACGAACGCGGTGTCCGGTTCGGCTTCGTTCTAACGAAAGTCTGTGTACAAGTTACTTTCTCTAAAACAGACGTTGCTCGGGCAGCCGCACCGTGGCAGAAAATGTCTCCCAGCTTGATATGCCTCTGGCGGGCATGGGGTCCTTCGACTCGTTCGGCTGTCGCCTCCCTTCGCTCAGGATGACATTGAATGTATTAAGGATTTCGTTCGTCGTTCTTCTTGCTAGTTTGGTCACTTACGAGTCCATCCTTATGATTAGACTCGTAAGTGACACGAAGTGATCACTTCTACTGCGGCTAACTCCCGTTCGAAACGGGAGGAGTCTGGCCGCTCAGACGTCCGGTACGACTCCCGCGATAAATATATTTGGCGTGGATTGAATGTGTTGCGGGAAAAATGGCGATTTTGGGGGCTTGACAACAAAAATCTTCACCACAGAGGGCACGGGGGAACACAGAGGAAACAAGAACTCAACCTCAGGATGACAAGGAAAATTTTGGCTCTTTGGTCGTTGCGCGTTGCGAAGGCGAAGGGAATTTACGTCTGCGCACTTCTTTGGTCAGAATTTCTTTTGAGGTTCGCCAATCGCGCCGGCGAGCATGGGGTCCTTCGACTCCGTTCGGCGATGCCTCACTCCGCTCAGGATGACAGGAAGGTGTTAGGCCTTGGGTCTTAGGTATTGGGAAGCAAGATACAAATCCGGAGGTCTTGGGAAAGCAAGATACAAATCCGGAGGTCTTGGGAAAGCAAGATACAAATCCGGAGGTCTTGGGAAAGCAAGATACAAATCCGAGCGTTTTCCTGTCACCTAAGCATCTGTACCGTCGCCTTGATTAAACTAGTGGTTCCTTCGTACGGGTCGCCCGGACGATCCCATTCCATCGAGCAATAGCCCTTGTAACCGTGCTTTTGCAGTGAGGCGAAGGAGCGGGCCAGGTCGACTTTGATCAACTGCCCATCTTTCTTTGTTTCTGCGTCTTTGACGTGGCAAATGGAATACGCGTGCGCGAACATCGCGTCGACGCCAGCGTAGGCGTGCTCGGGATCTTTGGCAGACGCTAGTGTGTTGGCAAAGTCTGGCAGCGCGTGCAGCCACGGATTGTTCACCTTTTCAATTACGCGAACTATGAAGAAGGGGTCTTCGCTGACCGGATTGTCGTTTTCCAGATTCACGAGCACGCGCTTTTCCGCAGCGTAGTCAGCCACACGGCGGAGCGAGTCCGCGGCTCGATTAAGGTCCGGCGCGCTGTCAGAGGGGGCTGGCATGTTTGTGCGAATGCTGGGCGAGTTGATGGCGGCGGCGATGTCGACCCACCTCTTGCTGAAGTCCACGGCCTTTGCGCGCTGGGCGGAGTCCGCGGCATACGGACTGCTCTCGCCATCCACGGCTATGTTCACGATGTAGCACTGCGCGCGATCCACGGTGAGGCGAAATTGCTCGATGTACTTCGGATCGGTGGAAGGGAAATGGCCGCTCCAGGGCTCGATTTTGTCGACGCCAAATTTCTCTTTCGCGTGGGCCGCAAAGTCCTTCAGGTCCATCGGCATCGCAGCCTTCGCGTCAGGCCCGCTGATGAATTCGCGGAATGGATACGACGCGATACAGATTCGCTCCTTGGGGGTGGTGGGAAATTTCAGGTCTGGTGTATGTTCGGCATCTTTCGGCGCGGAGGATAGCTGGTTGGCGAAAAGGCACGATCCGGCCGTTGCCTTTGCCGATTGCGCGAGAAATGTTCTGCGGGTGTACACGGGCGGAGTGTAGCAGACCTGGAAGGCACTCCGTAACTTGCGGCTGGGGCTCAAACACGACTTTGCCCCACTTGCATTTGCCAGACCCCGGTCTACACGAATCCCGGGGCCGCCGGTGTTATCCTCCTCTCGACATGGAAGCCAAAGGCCTGACTCCGATATTGAACGTGTCCGACATAGCCAGCACGTTCACGTGGTTTGAGAAGTGGGGATGGAAGAAATTGTGGGACTGGGGAACGCCTCCGACGTTTGGCGCAGTTGGATCGGGGAAGGAAACTTGCATCTTTCTTTGCCAGGGAGCGCAAGGAGGCCGCGGCCGCGGCGCGAACACCACCACATTTCAGCAAGACGGAGACGAAGAGGGCGACAAGGGTGTCTGGATGTCGGTCTGGGTGGACGACGTGGACGAGATGCATAAGCAATGTGTCGCCGCCGGGTTGGAGGTCACATTTCCGCCCACCAATATGCCGTGGAACGTCCGCGAGATGCACCTTCGCCATCCGGATGGTCACGTGTTCCGGGTCAGTCGGGGATTCGAGCCCGAGAAGTAGAAACACAAGCTGGAGATGCCGGTTTGCTTTTACACTCGTTGCCATCAGTGAGTGAAATCGAGGTATTAGGCCACAACGAAAACTGTGCCCAAACCACGGGAGGAGCAAAAGGAAAGGTGCGGAGCCCATCCACTCCGCACCAGATTGAGCGCTAAGGCGCGACTACGCTGCTTTTGCTACTTTGTGCAGTGATCGGAAACCCGCGCGAACCTCTTCTGAAAGAAGTTGGGGCTGTTCCCACGCCGCGAAGTGACCGCCTTTGTCGAGCTTGTTGTAATGGATCAGTTTG
This sequence comes from uncultured Acidobacteriota bacterium, assembly GCA_963718505.1. GTDB lineage: Bacteria > Acidobacteriota > Terriglobia > Terriglobales > Acidobacteriaceae > Gp1-AA133. Next base: position 395,405 of record CAVQZP010000028.1, read on the forward strand.
GGAAACGCCCGCTCTGCCCAACTCCGCGGCGCTGGATAGAGTTCGTCAGGGAAGACGCTCACGGCAACCGGGATGGAGACGCCTTTGGCACTGAAATACCCGAGTTTGCCCCAATTCTCCCAATAGAGACGGGCGCCAGAAAGCGCCGTGTTCGTCAACCAGGTGATGGTGATGTTGTCGAGGATGTCGTCGCGCGTGAGGCCTTCGGATTTTCCCTCAAAGACGCGTGCGATCAGCGCATAGCTGCGCGCGTCGTGATCAAGGAAATAAGCCGCCAAGCCGACGGGTGAGTCCGCGATGCCGTATAACGTCTGCGGACGGAGTCCCATCTGGTACCCATAGGCGATTCCCTTTTGATATACGAACTGCAAACGCTCGTAGGCGACCTTTTCATCGGCGGACAGACCCGATGGGGCCGGCGCCCCGGAAAAAGCCGCCTGGTCAATGTCGACTGGGTAGACGCCAGGCATGTTGGTGTGAATGGCGAGCAACTCCGGAGGCGCCTGCACGCCCATTTGTTCGGTGACGACCGCGCCCCAGTCGCCGCCTTGCGCCACGAATTGCGTGTACCCGAGGCGCTTCATCAGCACGACCCAGGCACGCGCGATGTGGGCAACGTCCCACCCGGTGGTGGTCGGTTTTCCTGAGTAGCCGTAGCCCGGCATGGACGGGATCACCAGATGGAACGCATCGGATGCGCTGCCGCCATGCGCCGTGGGATTGGTCAGCGGATCGATGATCTTCATCTGTTCGATGATCGACCCGGGCCATCCGTGCGTAACGATCAGCGGCAATGCGTTTTCGTGTTTTGAACGGACGTGAATGAAATGAATGTCCAGTCCATCGATCTCGGTGATGAATTGGGGTAGGGCGTTCAGGCGCGCTTCAACTTTCCGCCAATCGTATTCTTTTGCCCAATAGTTGGCGAGCGCCTGAGTCGTCGCGAGCTGCACACCTTGCGTGACATCTTTTACCGTTTCCCGCTCCGGCCACCGGGTCGCGTTGATGCGCCTGCGCAATTCGGTCAGTTCTGCTTCCGGAACATTCACTTTGGGGAACGGACGAATCGCATTCTTGTCAGCTGCCAGTTTGCTGCCTTGTTGTGGAGCACTTGTTTGGGTCATGGATGTCTTCCTTTCGAGTGGTCTTGGATTTTGGTTGCCCAATAGACAACGTGTGCAGTTGTCCTTGATAGAGGGCACTTCTTCACCGAGTGAGTTCGTTCGGCCCAGGCTCGAATAGCCGCAGGAAAAAGAGAGTTTGGTTTGGGCTGATACCTGTTGGAAACTACTTTTAAGAGAGTAGCGAGGACAAAATTATGCTCTCGTTAGCGCGTCTGAGCAAAGAAAAAATCCGGGAAAACCAAGGCGAATTCTCAGCTGTTTCTATCAGGCCGCGTTCGCAACTCTGCGCCTTTAGTTCGCCACACATGCGAAAGCGCAAACTTGTGCTGAAGGGACTTATCAACAACAGACGACGGTTCTTACTCAGGACCGTCGTGTTAATGCTTAGCACTGTCAGCCTGACAGCCGCAAGTTGTGCCTTTTACGATTGGCTGCCACCTCAGAAACTCGCAGACGTTCTTTCTGGTCGAGACTCGGGCTGCGGAGTGCTTCGCTGGTAGGCCCGTGCATATCTCGTCTGCCAACCCGGCTTTTGCGACCTTCAGGGCCGAGAGCCAGTGCCGCTCAGGGTCTTCCTGACGCTCTGGATCGTTTGACCACTCCCCGAATTCAGGGTGGCTCATTTCGGCACGCAAGGTCATCAGCGAATCTAATGCGGTCGGGCTCACAGCGTGATCGGGATCGTGAATCCATTCCTCAATTATTCGCTCTGCCAATTCGTACTCGGCCGGTTGAAAAAGCCCTCGACAGTCATCAAACTGATCGATCACTTTCAGCTTTTCAGGCGTGGCTTCGGGAATACTTAGAGCGCCAAGCTCTGAGCATGAGGACGTTGGATGTGCGCCATAGTTACGCACAACTTTCGCGAGCTCGCGTTGCTGCCAGCCCGGATCAGGAGTGATGTCGAGCGACAGAATGCTGGATGTGGTTAGGAGTTCCTTTCCGCTTTCTTCCCCAGTGCTCCATGGGAACACCTGCCTGGCGGTGACGTACAGTTCGTGTTTGCCAGGTTTCAAACGGAAAAATATATAAGGCTTCACGACTTGCGGAGCCGAACTTAGAGGTTTTTGCTGCCACCCACAGCATACAAAGCCGCCCATGTACGAGACTGGCGTTTGGACGTCGGTATATAGGCGTTGACTAATTGACGCTGCGTTTGTACCTCGCCCAACCTCAAGCTTGTATTTGTAGAGCGTATTGCTGGAGTATCTGATCACGAGCGGTATGTGCTCGCTCTCGGAATAGGTGCGCCTACCATCGACGGTGTCGAGTACCATGGAGAGCCCGAGCGGGTTTTTCGCCTCGGCATGGGCATGCCGAGCCTCAAAGATATTGTCTCCTTGCGCAGTAAGCCTCGGATCACTGCCCAAGACTGCAAAAACAAGGAAAGCAGATGGGGTTTCATACCAGCCCGCACAGACCCATTAAATGCCATCCGCTGATGCTGTTCCAGTGCCCTTCGTAATCGGCTACGCACTAGCTTGTTGGCTGTATGTCTGTCCGTTGACGAAAACAGGCGTTCGCGCAAGCTTCCGCCGTCTGTTCGCCTTGGAACGGTGCAATGAGTGCCTTCGGGAATTTACGCGAAATGGACGGCTAAGGCTCCGGCTTGACGGCGGGCAATATGAACCCGATTTTGCGGCCTGTCGCCGGCTCGGGAATCATGAGTTGACGGATCGCTTCGAGCAGGTCCTGAATGGAAACATCGTGGATGTCGAGGCGCTGTTCGAGTTCATCGATCTTGGCAGCCAGTTTTTCGTTGGTCGCGAGCATCTCGCGCAGGCGGACGAAGGCCCGCACAACAAACACGCTCATCTCGACGGCGCGCGCGGAGTTGAGCACCGTCGCGGCCATGATCGCTCCGTGTTCCGTAAAGGCATAAGGGGCGTAGCGGCGCCCGCCGCGCCCTGCTTTTGAGGTCGCATTTTGCGACCTCAAAGATTCCATTTCTTCTGCGTTCACCTGGAACATGAAATCGGCCGGGAAACGCTCGCGGTTGCGCTTCACTTGCTCGTTGAGGCGCTTGACGGGCACTCCGTAGAGCTCCGCTAAATCACTGTCCAGAATGACTTTATGTCCTCTGAGGGCGAGAATGCGGGATTCCACGGGTATGGCGAGGGCCGTTTCCGATTTCGGCATAGCTTCAGAATTGTATCGAGGCCCGAGCAATTTAAGGTTGCAAATTGTGACCTCAAAAATAGTCGGGAGGGCAGGATTTCGAACCTGCAGTGAGCCAGCTTTGAGCTAATTACTTAGTGGATAACACACAACGCGCGATGCGGACGATAGCCTCCAGGCTCTGCTGAACATCGTCATCGGTCGTCGCCCACGACGACACGCTGATGCGCATGGCTGTGTGGCCTTGCCACTGTGTTCCGCCGCACCAGCAGGTGCCGTCGTTTCTGGACTTCTTCGATGATGCGTTGCGTCTGCGCTGCCGTGCCGAACGAAACCAGCACCTGATTCAGAAGCACGTCATTCAAGATGGTGAAGCCGGCCGTACGCAGGCCTTCGGCAAACGTGGCAGCCTGACGACAGTTGCGCTCGATCATCTCCGCGAGGCCCTTGCGACCAAGCGAGCGCAGGGCAGCCCACACCTCAACGCCGCGTGCACGACGAGAGGCCTCTGGCGTGTATTGCCAGGGATCTCTGGCTTGCGTGGTCTGAAGGTATGCAGCGTTGAGGGTCATCGCATTGCGCAGGTGAGTGCCGTTCTGCACGAAAGCGAGTCCGCAATCGTAGGGAACGTTCAACCACTTGTGGCAGTCGGTGGCGAGCGAATCGGCCGCGGCGACTCCCTCTGTCAAATGTGCGCGCGCGGGTGAGGCGGCTGCCCATAGACCAAACGCGCCGTCGACGTGAACCCATGCGCCGGCTTCGTGTGCGCGGGCGCAGATCGCCGCCGCCGGATCGAAAGCGCCAGTGTTTACGTTGCCGGCCTGAATGCAGACGAGCGTCATGCTGTCGAGCGAAGGCAACGCATCGGCTCGTATGCGGCCCTGGCTATCGACGGGAACTGTCGTAAGGCGCGTTTTTCCGAATCCTGCAAGCGAAAGCGCCTTGAGCATGGAGACGTGAACCTCGGCGCCGACGACAACTTTGATCTCCGGCGCGCCGAAAAGTCCGCGATCTTCGACGGTCCAACCCGCGCGCGCAAGCAAGGCGTGACGGGCGGCGGTGAGTCCCGTGAAATTCGCCATGGTGGCGCCGGTTACGAATCCGCAGCCACACTCCGGGCGCAGGCCGAACAATTCGCGCAACCATTCCAGGGCAATCTCTTCCAGCCTTGCCGCGACCGGTGACATCACGCGCAGCGCGACGTTCTGATCCCAGGCTGCAGCGAGCCAGTTCGCCGCGAGGGCGGCGGGGAGAGAACCTCCGGTGACGAATCCGAAATAGCGTCCCCCAGTCGACGCAACGGTCGCAGGTGAGCCGTAGTCATCGAGCAAGGCCAGTACATCGCCAGGCTGCGCGGGGTCTTCGGGAAGAGGGCCGGCTAGTTTTTCAAGGCGAGCGACTTGTTCGGGAGCAGGAGCTACGCGACGCCGGTTGGCATTCGAGACGTAGAGTTGGGCACGGCGAGCGGCTTCGTGCAGAAGTTCATTCATAGAGTCGTCGTCAGTTGGCGGATTAGTCGTTGGTCGTTGGTCTTCGGTCGTTGGCAACTCGGTCATTGGTCGTCGGCAAATCAGGACATTAATCGTTGGAAAATCAGACTTCGACCGTTGAGCAAACCGTTGTGAGCGAGAGCTTATCGCGGAGATCCGTTTTCGGTTGTCAACCAGTTGTCAAAAAAGTGAGCCGATGAGCAATGATGAATGGCGGCATAGCGGAAATCAGTCAAACGCAGCACCGTTGAGCCGACGAGCGGCGACGGGGCTTGGGCAACGACCAACAACCAACGACCGACGACTGTTTGCAACACCGAAGGCTATAAGCAGCTAGGTGATGCTGACTTCCGTGTAGGTCCCGTAGACCTCGCGGAGTGCCTCGCAGATTTCGCCGACCGTCGCGTAGGCGCGCACCGCATCCACGATATAGGGCATGGTGTTTGCGGGAGAGATGTTCCCATCGGACGACGTCTTCGGCTCGGCAGCAGCCGCCTGCTTCAGAGCATCCAGTCGCCGCTGGACTTCTTCATTGGAGCGGCGGGCACGCAGCGTCTTGAGCTTCGCCGTCTGCTGACGCGCCACGGTCTCGTCAATATAAAGGGTGTGCGGCGGTTCTTCCTGAATGGTGAACTCGTTGACGCCGACAATGATCTTTTCATCGGCCTCGACGGCGCGCTGGTACTGATAGGCCGACTCCGCGATTTCTTTCTGGGGATAGCCGCGTTCTATCGCCTTCACCATGCCGCCCATCTGGTCGAGCTTGTCGAAGTAATCGAAGGCGCCCTTTTCCATGTCGAGCGTGAGCTTTTCGACGAAGTAGGAGCCGCCAAGCGGATCGACTGTCTGCGCGACGCCGCTCTCGTAGGCGATGATCTGCTGCGTGCGCAACGCAATGCGCGCCGCTTCTTCCGTCGGGAGTGCGAACGCTTCATCGTAAGAGTCGGTATGCAGGGACTGCGTTCCCCCCAGCACCGCCGCCAGCGCCTGTAACGCCACGCGAGCGATATTGTTCATCGGTTGCTGCGCGGGCAGGGAAACGCCGGCGGTTTGGGTATGGAAGCGCATCAGCCAAGTGCGGGCGTTTTTCGCGCCGAAACGGTCCTTCATCAGGCGATACCAGATTTTGCGGGCCGCCCGGTACTTCGCGATCTCCTCGAAGAAGTCGTTATGCGCATTAAAGAAGAAGCTCAGCCGCGGCCCGAATTCGTCAACCTCAAGCCCACGGCGGCGGGCCCACTCGACGTACTCGACGCCGTCGTAGACAGTGAACGCCAGTTCCTGCAGCGCGGTCGAACCGGCCTCGCGAATGTGATATCCGCTGATCGAGATCGTGTTGAACCGCGGCGTGAACTTCGAGCCGAACTCGAAGGTATCGATGACCAGCCGCATGCTCGGCGCGGGCGGATAGATGTACTCCTTCTGCGCGATGTACTCCTTCAGAATGTCGTTTTGAATGGTGCCGGAGATCTTCTTCCAGTCGGCGCCCTGCTTTTCGGCGACGACCAGGTACATCGCCCAGAGAACGCTGGCTGGCGAGTTGATGGTCATCGAGACCGTCGTTTTCTCGAGATCGATGCCGTCGAAGAGGATCTCCATGTCCTCGAGCGAGTCGATCGCGACGCCGCACTTGCCGACCTCGCCTTCGCTGGCGGGATGGTCAGAGTCGTAGCCCATGAGCGTGGGAAGATCGAAGGCTACCGACAGACCGCCCCCGCCGTGCTCCAGCAGATACTTGTAGCGTTGGTTAGTTTCCTCCGGTGATGCGAAGCCGGAAAACATCCGCATGGTCCAGAGTCTTCCGCGGTAGCCGGTCGCGTGGATACCTCGGGTGTACGGCGCCTGCCCGGGATAACCCAGGTACTTTTCTTCGCTCCAATCGGCCGGAAGGTCCGCCTGCGTGTAGAGGCGACGGATGGGGAGATTCGAGATCGTGCTAAACCGCGCGTGTCCGTGCTCGTCCAGATTCGTGCCGGTGGGGGCGCCGATCGGCCTCTCGGGAGTCTTTTCTAAGGTGGAGGCCAGGGTTTTCTCGGCCCAGGCTGTCTCGCCTTGAGACGGATGGCGTCCTTCAAAAACATCGGCAATCGGATTTTCAGCAATTTCTGGCTTGGAGTACGGCTTCTTTGGCATAGTCCCCCACGACCTTAACTCATGGTAGAGGATGCGCTTTCAAGGAGGCAAGGATGGTAAAGCGCCGAAGCCAGCGTCCGAAATTTTGGCATTCGCTCGACGGGCCAATCTCAAGCGGTGGAGTACGAGAAAGTGATCGCCGGAGCTGATTCTCATCCATCTGGATGATGACACTCCGTCAAACGCGCTATACCGTAGAGAGGCTAGCAATCAGCTCGCGTCTGCCCTCCTCCCCTCCCCAAAGTTTCCCAATAGTTACAGGGTCAGCAATTTGAGGTTTGACAGAATTCGAGCCCGAATGCTTGGCAATGCTGTCCCGCGGATATCATCTGGGCATCGGCGAGGACAGCGGCATGGTCGCTAAGAAGCTCCCGGCCCGACGCGCTGCTTCCCCGCCAAAGACCGTCCCGCAAGACATAAACTGTCCCCACTGTGGCGCGCTTGAATCCGCCGGTGGTTGCAAAGATCCCGCAGAGTGCGCGAGGGCGTTGGCGAAGGCCAAGTCCGAATACGCGCGCGAGATCACCAGCCTCATCGACCACGCGAAGGGTCGCTCGCTGCCGTTGTTGATGGCTGGATTCGAAGCTCTCGATCTCCTCAATATCGGCCTCGTGGTCACGAACGCCAGCGGTTCTCTCCTTATGGCCAACGGCGCTGCCGAACAGATTCTTGTGAGCCGCGACGGTTTGGAACTCACTGACTCCGGGGTCTTCGGGGTGATGAAAGGTTGCGGCAATTCTTTGGGCGCAACGCTGCAACGCGCGGCGCATTCGACGAACGCAACGTCCGGGGAGCAATCCGAGGAGACAGTATTCGCCGTGCACCGGCAGTCCGGCAAGCGCGCCTACACGCTGCTTGTTCGCCCCGCGGCTCGTTCCGCAGAAGAACGCGAGATCAGTGGATCCGCATGCGCGCTGGTATTCATCCTCGATCCGGAGCTTCCTGTGCAAACCGCCGAGACGGAGTTGCGGCAGCTGTACGGCATCACTGCCACCGAAGCGCGGCTCGCCAACTTGCTCATGGAAGGAAAGACGCTGGACGAGTGCTGCGATCTCTTGAAGATTCGGCGCTCCACCGGGCGCACTCATCTTCAGCATCTGTTTGAGAAGGTCGGTGTGCAACGGCAGACCGAGCTGGTTTCGGTTCTGCTGAAAAGTATCGGATTGCTTCGTACACAGCCAACAGGGGGAGCTCCCGGTTCGGCTAGTGCATCCGATCGTCTGCGCCAGGCTTTGCTCAACACGTTGATGAGCCGTGCCGCACGAGCGAGCAACCTGATGTGAACCTGGCGGTCTCCGTCGTCAGGCCTCTCTTCTTTATATGCGATCAACCGAAGTTCACGAGTCCTGGGAGTTCGAACGAAGTGGCCGAACCACGCGGGTCCTGCCCGCCCCCTTATTGCATAAAAGCTTTACAACCATCGAGGCAGCCATAGCTTTTTTGGCAAATCTCATCCATCTAGATGATGACAGCCTCAGGGAACTCCCCTAAAGTGACGGAAGTTTTACAAGCTTTACAAGCCGAGCCCCCCAGCTTGGCAGGGCAACTCCCCCTAAATCTTGCAGCCCAGGCTTTCCCTCGCCCTGTGCCTGCAGATCAAACAAAACAAAGCTAGGTAGCAGAGCCTCTGCTATCACGAAAGTTCTGTGGGAGGACGCACTTGGCGTCATACGCGCCTGTGCGCCCCTGGAGAGGGATTCACCGCTTCACTGCATGCGAACGATCGGGGATTTGCAACGAATGCCAACAACCGCAAAGGTGCACATCCAGCCTTCGTGCGCAGCCCCCACTCTGTTCTTCTCCGCACTCTCACATTTTGAAACTTGGCGCCATTGGCGCCGGCAGGTCCCGGAAGGAGGCCGCACGGTCATGAGAAAGTCTCTCCAGGTTTGGTTGCCCATCTTCTTACTTTGCCTCGCGGTTGGCGCCAACGCGCAGTCATTCCGCGTTCAGTGTCCAACCAGCACCATCACACACCCGGATCCCAGCAACGCCGGCGTGAACAATGTCGAACCGCCCTACAACGGGCCGACAGCATTCACGCTCCTCTCCGACGCTAAGGGTGGGTATCAGGTGCCGTCGGCGAACATCAACGGCGCGATTAAGTGCCAACAGGTCTCCGGTGGCGACGGTTACGCGACCATGGCCGATGGTACGCAGACATTCATGTTCTCCTTCGGTCCTCTGTCGGGTCTCGCGGATATCGCGGCCGGCAAAGCTGGTACCGAATTCCCGAGTGTCTTCAATACGCTGTTCCCCGGGCTTTTGAATAAAGTCCCGACCGGCCCGCAGCCTGGCGACCCGGCGACCACCGATGGCGCCGCGGCCTACGCCGGCGGATGGGGCTCCGGCGGAGCCCCCGAGTACGCGGTCGGCTCGCCCACATTTACCTGGAACGGCGCGGTGGGATTGATGAATGACATCCCGTACGTCGACACAATCTACGACATCAGCGAGAGCGGCCACACTGTCACGGTGGTTTTGAACACGCAGAACACTTTCAACGTCGGCGACAAGGTCAAGATTACGGGCACGGGCGCGGCCTATGACGGTACGTGGACCGTCTCGGCGGTCACCATCACGAACCCCTATTTCGCCGCGAATTTTGCGTTCCAGTATCAAGCCACAGCCACTGGCCTGGCTGATGTAAACGAGCCTACGAGCGCGACCGCTGCGAGCCTCCCGCAGATTGATGGTCACGTCGATCCTCGCCAGATCATGGATGTCGGCGTGATGAACGGCAACATTCCCGCGCCGCTGGTTGCGTTTGACGAAGATGACGAGCTCTTCCTCACGCTCACCAACGTGGGCATGATCATGCGGCCCGACTTGTTCGAGCAGCACACGATTCACTTCCACGGTTACCCGAACGCCTCCTCCTTCTATGACGGTGTGCCCGACGCGTCGGTGGCCATCAACATCGGCGGTAGCTTCACTTACTACTACCTCGCGCCTGATGCCGGAACATATTTCTGGCATTGCCACATCACGCCGCCCGAGCACTTGCAGATGGGCATGGTCGGCCAGCTTTATGTGCGGCCGCGCCAGAACCGGGCAGTTGGCGGAACCAGCCTTTACAACGTGCTGACCGCGCAACAGGCTGATCTGCGCACCGCATGCCGCCGTCCGGGCGACGGGCTGACTCCCGCTGTCACTGTGGCTCCTGACATCCTTTGCAGCACCGTGCTGCCGGCTGTGAATACAGGTGCTGCGCAGGGAGCCGCCAGATCGACGGGTTCTACGCTCACCTACGCGACCTACACCTACAACGACGGCGACGGCTCTACCGCCTACGACGTCGAGTATCCGTTGCAGATCCACGGCTTCGATCCCAACTTCCACTTCGTCGGAATGACGTTCAACCCGGAAGGCTTCGTTGACATGAAAGACAAGTACTTCCTGTTGAATGGACGCAGCTATCCCGACACCGTGGCGGCGGGACCGCAGATGACGCAGTCCTCCGACGGCCGCGTGCACTACTCGCAGCCGTTGCCGTCGATCATCAACATCCCGCAAGGTGGGCGCGCTCTGCTCCGCATCGCGGATCTGTCCGTTTCTGAGTACGCCACGCTGCAGTCCATGTCCATTCCGATGAAGGTCGTCGGATACAACGCCAAGCTGCTGCGCGACCAGGCTGGAAACAACACGGAGTACTTCACCAATTCGATCACCCTTGGCGGCGGCGAATCGCTCGACGTAGTTCTCGACGTCAGCGATGCCAGCTGCGGATCGGCCGGGTGCTCCAACACGCTCTACCCGGCGGGCAGCGTCTTCTATCTCTACACCCCTCAACTCGACCACCTGTCCAACGATGCGGAAAACTTCGGTGGTTTGATGACCGAAGTGCACGTCTGCAAGAGCGTTTCAGGCGGCAACACTTTTGGAAATACCTGTAACTAGGAGAGCCGCAAATGAGGCCGATGAATATGAAAAACGCGATCTCGAAAACACAACTGCTCCTGACGCTGATGGTAGCGGTGGCCCTTATGAGCGTGACGGCTTTCGCTGCGGCTCCCGGGATTACCAGCACGAATGGCACGGCAGCGAACTTTGCCCTGACGGCGCAGCAAGCATTTCTGAACCAGCCGGATGGCGAGTCAGTGTACTCGTGGGGATACGGCTGCGTCGCAGGGACGCCAACGTTCGTACCGGCTGCGATCACCACGGGCTTCTGCCCAACGATGCAGGTACCGGGCCCGACGTTGGTTGTCACGGAAGGACAGCCGGTTACTGTCACCCTCACCAACAACCTTCCTGCTTCTGCTGGAAACACGTCGATTCTCTTCCCGGGTTTCGCGGTGACGGCGAGTGGCGGAGTCGCCGGCATCCTGACTCAGGAAGCGGCGCCTGGTGCAACGGTCACCTATACGTTCACGGCGGGTTCGCCCGGAACGCGTGCGTACTACAGCGGAACCCAGGGCGACCTGCAAATCGAAATGGGTTTGTACGGTGCGATTATTGTATTGCCGAGCTCGACCAACGCTCCCACCTGTCCGTTCCACAACTCGGCCGCCGGCGTCAACAATGCGACGAATCCACCCTCGCTCGTGCCGAGCAACGAGGCGGATTTCCGGCTGTCCCCGACCGGTGCCGCTTATCACATTCAACAAAGCTGCTACGACCGTGAGTATCTGTTCCAGTTCGCTGAGATGGACACCAATATCCACCGCACGGCACTGGCCCAGGTTACAGCGCTGGGGAGTTGCGTCGCCGGTGCGGCCGGTTGCAGTCTCGCGGTTCCGACTGAGCCTTATCACCCGGCCTACTTCCTGATCAACGGACGTTCGATGCCGGACGATATGGACGCGAACTACGCGGCGGAGTATCCGCACCAGCCCTACAACGGCGATCCCCATATGCATCCCGGCGAGAACACGCTGATCCGTGTCATCGGCCAGGGGCGCTGGGAGCATCCGTTCCACGAGCACGCTAACCACGTCCGCATCCTCGCCCGCGACGGAAATCTGATTCTGGCTCCAGATGGAACAGATCTGGCCGGCATCCTGATGTTCACGACCGACACCTTCCCGGGACAGTCCTTTGACGGCATTTTCTACTTCACCGGCCGTGGCTTGAACTGGGACGCTTACGGACACCATCCCGCGGGCGCAACACCCGCAGGATTCCCGATTGATCCGTTAGCCTCCCTCCCCTGCACTCCAGATGGGAACGGCTACAACACCGGCAATCCTCTGGCGGTGAACTATTACGAGTGGTGCGCGGACCATAACAAGCCGATCCAGAAAGCTCCATTCGGAGACGTGAACGGTGGCGGCCCCGCAACGCTGCCTGATGCCAATATCTTCACCAACGGTCCCTGGTACGGCGGTACCCCCTACCTCGGCCCCGACGCGACGTTGCGAGCTGGCAACGCGAACTGCGACACGCTGACCAACGCGAATTGCGCCCTGTTGCAGCCCTCCAATATTCAGGCCAACCCTGCCAACGAGCGTGGCTGGGCCTTCATGTGGCACTCCCACAACGAGCGTGAGATCACAACCAACAACGTTTTCCCGGGCGGCATGCTGATGATGATGCTCGTCGATAGCCGGGAATTCGTGATTGATGAGACGAACTAACTGAGGAGAATAGCGATGCGATTTGCCTATTTCAAAGAAAAGTTAAAAACAGCAGTATTCGCAGTCACCATTCTCCTCCTCGGAGTGGGTGTGGCGGCAGCGCAGGTCAGCTTGACCGCGCAACCGACAACCCTGACAACGCCAGATGGCACCGTGGTGCCCATGTGGGGCTACAGCTGCGGCGCGAATGTCAGCGGCGCTACAGCCATATGCGCTCCGTTGAATCCGGCTGTCGCAGCCGGAGGTGCCGCGGCCGGACAATGGTCGCCCGTAATAATCACGGTGCAGAGCGGATCGGTGCTTACGGTCCAACTGACCAACCTGCTGACGTTCGGCCCGGTTGGGGGCACGGCGACCGCGACGGTCCCGACCTCGCTGGTCATCGTCGGTCAGGTGGGCGGCGGCGTCGGCACGCCGAACAAAGTCGCCAGTCCCTCGCACGCGCAGATGGGCGTTTCGTGGGCGACGGTGAATACGCCGGGCGGCAGCAATCCAACTTTCACGCCCCCTCCGCAAGGGCAGCGTGTTCAGTCGTTCGGTACGGAAGTCGCGGAAGGTGCGACGACCACTTTAACTTGGTCGAATCTCCGTCCTGGTACCTACCTGCTCGAGTCCGGTACACACCCTTCGATCCAGGTCCCAATGGGACTGTACGGAGTGGTGGTTGTTACGACGTCTCCGACAGCCTCGGTGACCGCTGGCACTGGAGCGACGACGGAAACGGCAGCTGGTACTGCGTATCCGGGCGTGAACTACGACGCGGAAGTTCCGGTTGAGTTCGGCGAAATTGACGCAGTGCAGAACAAGGCCGTCAACGCGGCCGTGAACACCGCTGGCTTCAATGAGACCATGGTGTGGTCGGGACAGCCCGGTGGATGCGGGAATTCCACATCGGCGACTTACCAACAGTGCTATCCACCGGCCGTGAACTACACGCCCACTTACTTCACGATCAATGGCGTGGCCTTCAGCAAGACCAACGCGATGGCCTCGCTTTTTAAAACCTTTCCGACCAACACTAATACGACCGGTAACATCCTGGTCCGCCTGGTGAACGCCGGCTCCCGCATGCACGTGCCCTCGATGGTGGGAGAGCAGACGAATACAACAGTGGGCGGAACCGCGACGGTTGCTAACGGCTTCTCGCTGATCGCGGAAGACGGCAATGTGGCACCGGGCGTTGCGAAGGTGCAAAGCGACGTCTTCATGGCGGCGGGCAAAACCTACGATGTCATGATCACCATTCCGGCCGCGGGCGGAACCGGCATTCCGATTTATGACCGCGAACTGAGCCTGTCGGGCAACAAGACCTCGCGCGACAACGGAATGCTGGCGTACATCGGCGTGAATGGCGCGTCGGTGCCGAGCGTTCCGACCTTCGGCGCAGCCGTGGCGCGTGCGGATAGCTACCCCGCCGTCGTCGCCGGACAGACGCTGACCGTCTCCGATCCGACCAAAGGCGTGATCGCTAACGACACCAATGTATACGGGGTAACGCTCCTCTCGGGTCCGACCAGCGGAACCGTGACCCTGAATTCAAACGGTACGTTTACTTATGTTGCGGGTGCATCAACCACCGACAGCTTCACTTACTGCGCGAATGGTTCAGTGACTGCCGGCGTTTGCTCTTCTGGCATCACAGCTACCGTCAGCCTGAGCGCAAGCAACGTCACTGACAGCGGCGTCACTTGTACCAGTTCGTCCTACAACTCGACGATGGCCACTTACCTCGCGGTTAAAACGCCGGGCGTGCTGGCGGCTTGCGTCGATGGAGCGAACCTGCCGCTGACCGCAGTGGCCGGCTCAGTTACAGGCAGCGGCGGGATGACGGTGCAGATCGCCGCCAACGGCGGATTCACTGCGGTTGCCCCAACTGCCGGTACTTACACCTTTACATTCCAGGTGCAGAATTCTCATGGCGCAACGCTGGCCACGCCTGCTACCGCGAGCATCATCTTCCCGACGCCGTCGAACCTGACGGTGAACGTGATCGACCCCACCACCCAGGGAGCGATCACCGACTATCGCTGGGTGATCGAAGAAGACCGCACCTTCTACATCAATCCGGGTTGTACTCAGAACCCTCCGCCGGCCGGCTGCCCGACAGCAACTTCCGGCATCGTTCCGACGCTGGGTGTCAACTTCCACACCAGCTACATGCCGTTCGTAGCTCAGGGCTGTACGGGCACGACGTCTTGCGAATCGGGACAGACGGTATTCAATCCTGCCACCGGCACGCACGACCCTGCGGTCTGCGACGTCAGCAACGGCGTCTGCCGTCCGGATACCACCGGCAACGGCATGACCGCGGTGATGCCAGGCCAGGTTCACCTCGATCCGACCAAGCGCTACTACATCTCCGTGTTGCCCGGCGATGCAGCCGACCCGTTCTATGCAGCGGGCCCGGTCGGCCACGGCATGGGCGGCGCTCCAATCAGCTGCCAGCCAGTTCCTCCTGCGACGACCTGCGCTTTCCCGACGGCGGTGACTGTGATCACCGAGCCCTCCCCATATCCACCGGGGAAGATGTCGGTCTTCGTCTTCGAGGATGACTTCCCGCTCAACGGTGAGCAGGATGGCGGCGGCGGTATCGACGTCCTCTCCCCCAACGAGCCTGGTCTGGGTAACTTCCAGATCCACCTCTGGGACGCGATGGGCGGCAACGGTGACTTCACCGGCCAGATGACCTACGACATGTTCAACCAGCCGCTGACCAACAGCCTGGCGGGAACAATCGATCCGGTCACCGGTTTAGACTCCTGCCCGGTTTCGGCGAACCCGCTCCAGGGCACCAATACCGCCGGCGGCGGCGGAACCAGCACCGGAACGATCGGCATCACCGGCATGATCGTGACCTGTCCGAAGTATGAAGCGGACGGCATCACGCTTTCACCTCTCGCCGGTCAGGCTGTGATTGCGAACCTCATGCCCGGACGCTGGGGCGTGGTCGCAACGCCGGGATCGGATCGCATCGCTCGCGGTGAAGAGTGGCTGCAGACCAACACTCTGGACGGCCAGAAGGCTCACGACGTCTTCACGCGAATCGGCGAGCCCGCGTACTTCCAGGAATTCGGTCCTGCCGGTTACCACGTGAGCATCGGCTTCGCCAATCCGGCGATCATCAACGCCCGTCATGCTTTCGTCTGCAACGGCCAGGATCCGAACCTCGGTACCGGCACACCGGTCAACTGCAACAACACGCTGACTGGCAAGGTCACCGGGGAGCGTCTCAGCCGTACCCCGGATGAGCGCCTCTACAGTAGCGGTTCGCACGATGCCTTTTACTGGTCGCAGTGCTATGTCAGCTTCGGCGATCCGGACGGCGAAGACTTTGCCTTCACCAAGTGCAACGCCGACGGAACCTTTACGCTGACTGGCCTGCCCGACGGCGACTGGAGAATCACCACCTTCGACCAGTGGAACGATCAACTGGTGGACGGACTCTCGACGCCAGTCAGGTTGGCCGCTGGCGCCAGCAAAACGACGACGAACGTCGGGGACATCGCCGCCACCCAGTGGCAGACGAACCTCTATACGCGGTCCTTCGCCGACGACAACCACGATGGCATTTCGACGAGCGACGAAGCTGGACTCTACCTGTTGAACGTCGCAGTGCGGTTGCGTGACGGCAGCCTGGAGAACCTACTGGTCACCGATCCGACCGGAACCGCGAACTTCAACGAAACCTTCCCGCTGTTCAGCTGGTACACGGTCGAAACCGACACCACCCGCTACAAGAACACCGGAACCCACGTGGTGTACGACGTGGGCGGTCCGGCCGACGGTTCGGCGTCGTGCGGCGTCACTGGGTACCCGCCGTGCGGAAACTCCACCATCGGCAAGTTCCTCGCGAACACCGCCGAAATGGTTTCCGTGCCGACGAACCTGCGTGTTCCCGGCGCGGTCTATTGCAAGGATGCTGATTGCAGCACGCACGGTGGCAGCAGCGCGGCTCTTCTGAATCCGACGGCGAGCAGCGATCCGCCGAGCGTTTGCACCACCGCAACCACAGCTCCCTTTGCCACTACTTGCTCTACGCAGCTGTCCTCCGGCCGCATCGATCCTCCGTGGGTTGGCGTGGAAGGATGGCAGGGCTTCCCTGGCCAGAACAACTTCATCGAGTTCGGCAAGGAGCCCTACGTAGCGGGCGAAAACGGCGGCATCAAGGGCCACGTCATCTACGCATCGACGCGTCCGTTCGACGATCCGCAGATGCTGGTTCAGACGCAGTGGGAGCCTCTCGTTCCACACGTCCAGATCAACCTCTACCAGGAAGGCGTTGCCAGCGACGGCGTGACGCCGACCCTCACGCTGGTCGATACCACGGCGACCAGCAGCTGGGATGACTGGGCGCAGGGTTTCCGTGCCGACGGCGTCACCCCGAACATGAACTGCCCCGGACAGGGTTCATCCTCGGGAGCGATTCCGGACCTGTTCTTCTTCTCGCTCTACAAGCAGCCGCAATACCTCGACTTCTACAACTCGCAGCACGGCGGATCTGCTCCGAAAGCGCTGCCCAACAACTCGCAGTTCAAGTGCTACGACGGCATGCACAACTGGAACCAGATTCAGCCGGCTCCGTACGACGGCATGTATCAGTTCCCGAGCGTGACGTCGGTCGGTGCCAACGGCAAGCCCAACGGCACCAATTGCAAGATCTGCACGGCGAACTCTGCTGTGGCCACGACCGACCTCTATTACGGTCTGCCGCAGTTGCCTGTCGGCAAGTACGTGGTGGAAGTGGTCGTTCCTCCGGGCTTCGAGCTGGTGAAGGAAGAGGACAAGAACATCCTGATCGGCGACAACTACATCGCGCCCGTCACCCAGCAGTTCGGCGGTCTGGGCAACGTGTTCATCATTCCTGACCAGGCCTCGGTGGCTTCGTCTCAGCAATACGCTGGTACTGGTTACAACGCGAACAATGCGCAGAACCCGACCCAGAGTCTGGGTGCAGCGCCGGAAAACAGCATCGTGCCCGGATTCATCCCCGAGCCGACTTGGCCGTGCGTCGGCGAAGCTCGCATCGTTCCCGACTACATCAGCCTGTATCCGCAATCGGCGCAGGTCTCGCCGTTCGCCGGTGCGACCCGCAACCTTTGCGATCGCAAGGAAGTCACCCTGAGCGACCAGATGGGAGCGATTGCGAAGTTCTACATCTATACCTCAACACATATCGCCTCAAAGTTTACGGGCGGTATCACCGACGACTACACCTCCGAGTTCGATCCGTTCTCTCCGCAGTTCGGCGAGAAGTTCTCCCCGCCGGATCTGCCGGTGTCCCTCAAGGATTGGGCCGGCAACGAAATCAGCCGCGTGTACGCGGATCACTGGGGCTCTTACGACGGCATGACGTACTCCACGTGGGAAGTCAATCCGCCGAACCCGACCGGTTATTCGCCGACGATGATGGTCGTTTGTATGAACGATCCTGGCCCGATCTCCAACGGCGCGTCGATGATCACCGATCCGCTGTTTGCACAGGGCTACAGCCAGTTCTGCTATGAACTGCCTTTCATGCCTGGAACCACCCAGTACCTCGATACGCCGGTCGTTCCGACCTCGGCCTTCGCGGGTGCGGGCTACAACAATGTGGATTGCGCCTACCCGGCTCTGACCCCGGCCGTCAGCGAAGTTGATGGCGACGGAGTTGGACCTTATGTGAGCGCGTTCAATCACAACATTACGATCACCGCGTTGGGTGACCAGACTGTGCCCAACTATGCATACTCCGGACCTTCGGCAACGGCGGCTCCCTACAACCAGAAGACCATCACCCGCCACTACGGCTTCGGCACAAAGGCTGGAACCGTGACGGTGGGTGGCGTGCCGCTCGCAGGCGTGACTTGGGGCGACAGCCAGATCACTGGAACCGTGGTACAGAACGGTACGGTAAGCGGGAAGAGCGTGAGCATGCCGCAGTGCGCAGTCCAGCAACAGGCGCAATACGGTGGCTCCACTGCCTACTGCGGTCAGCTGGTCATTACCTCGTCAACTGGGCAGCAATCGATTGACGCCGTGACCGTCACGGTCGGTGGCAAAAGCCCGACGCACGTAGCGGCCACAGGGCTCATCCAGACTGTCATCGATAATGCACAGCCTGGCGATTTGATCATCGTTGATCCGACTTGCCCGGCGGCTTGCACCAAGGATGCGGTTAGCACGGTTGGCGGCGTGACGACGACTTCCAACAGCACAGCGGCTCACAACGAGCTGCTGCTGATGTGGAAGCCGGTCCGCCTCCAAGGTGTCGGCGCTGCGTCCAGCGTTATCAACGCCAACACTCATCCTGCTGGCAAGCTCGATCCATGGCGCCGCCAGGTGAACTGCCTGTTCGGCCTGTCCCTCAACGGGACTCCGATCAGTGCGGGTAATCCGTATGACAATCCGAAGGACACCGCCAACAACGGTGGACCCTACACCTGCCCGGCGAACATGCAGTTCCAGGTCGACCGCCTGCCCCTCGAAGCAACCGTGGGATGGGATGCCAGCCTGAATGGCAACCTGGCCGAGCTGTTGCAAGAACCTACGCTGATGGGCGCGTTGGAAGGCGCGGGCATCACGGTACTGTCGAAGGGCGTCAAGTTCCCGGCGGGTTCGTCCCCGTTCGGATCCGACACGTTCCCGACTGGCACCACGCTACTGCTCGGCAACCCGCAGGGAGGTACGTTCCCGACGGGCGACGCCAACTCTGCGTGCCATACCAGCCGCAACACCACCAAGAACCCATATCCCAGCAACTTCCAGTGCAACCCGTCCAGCATTGACGGATTGGGCATCACGAACAGCTCGCAGGGCGGCGGCGGTATCTTCGTCCACGCCTGGGGTCACAACGTCCAGATCGCCAACAACCGGATTTACAACAATGCCGGCACGCTCTCCGGTGGTATCAACGTCGGTCAGGGCGAATTTCCTCCGGGATACATTGCCGGTGGCACCACCAATGCGGATCCTGGTTCCTGCATGCCCAACCTGGGACCTGCCGGAATCCAGCAGCCGTACTGCCACGACATCAACGTGAATGTGCACAACAACTACATCTCGTTGAACTCCTCCACGGGTGACGAATTGTTCTCCGCCACTCCGGCCGGAGCCGGTGGCGTGAGCTTCTGCACGGGCGCCGACTACTACAAGTTCAACAACAACTGGGTATGCGGCAACCTGAGCAGCGGTGACGGTGGTGGATTCGGTCACCTCGGCTTCAGCTACAACGCTGACATCGAGCACAACGCGTTCATCTTCAACCAGAGCTTGAACCCGACGATTCCGGCCAACGGCGGCGGACTGGTCATCATGGGCGCTCCCGACGTCGATCCGACGTGCGGCGCTCAGACGGACCAGGATTGCGTGCCTGCAGTCGGTTCGGTGGGCCCGAGCGATGGCATCGGTCCGAACATGACCATCAACGCCAACCTGATCATGGGTAACGCGGCCGAAGCCGGTACCGGTGGCGGTGTCTCGTTCCAGAACGTCAACGGTTCCGACGTGGTTGCGTTCCCGAGGCAGCCTTCGCGCTGGCACCATGTGACGTTCACCAACAACATCGTCACGGACAACGTTGCGGGTTGGGACGGCGGCGGCGTCTCGCTGCTCGACGCTCTCAACATCGACATCGTCAACAACACGATCTCGTCGAACACGACCACAGCCACGGCTGGCGTCCTGTTCACGACGATCGGCGGTCCGCTGGCCAGCCAGCAGGGTACCAATTGCATGCTGACCGCTACGACCTCTTGTCCGCAGGTCGCTGGACTGGTGAGCATCCAGAACAGCTCGACACTGACGTCGAACCTGCCCGCCACCGTGGTCTGTCCTTCGGGCCACTACTCGGGTGGATCGGCGACCAACGCCAATTGCCGTAACTACTCCTATCCGTTGTTGACGAGCAATGCGATGTGGCAGAACAGCTCGTACTACGTCGGCGTGGGAGCGCTGAGCGCGCAATACCAGCAGAACGTCGTCTCTCTGTACCAGGCATTCACCACCACCCTGGCGGCGAACCAGTCGTCTAGCGGTCAGTGCGTGCCTTCCAGCTACTGGGACCTCGGCGTACGCGGTGACACCGGCCCGACGAACCACTCGGGCGGCGCCACACTGAATCCGCAGTACTCGGTGATCACGAGCACGACGGGTTACGCCGGCACCAACATTGCGAACAACCCGAGCTTCGTGAAACAGTACTGCGATGGCTCGCGGACTCCGCCAGAGAACGGCGCGTCGGGCTTCCAGGTGCCTCCGGGAATTTCGGATGCCACTGTACCGAACCCGATCTTCAACCTGACTCCGGTGGCGACCGTGGACGAAGGCAACAACTGGATCAACCTGCGCTGGGGACCCCTGTCGATGTTGAACCCGGTTTCCAGCACCTCGACCACCAACACTGTGCTTGGCAACTACGCGTTGGCTTCCGGCTCTCCGGCGATTGATCATGTCCCGGTGAACGTCAGCCACCCGACGACGGATTACTTCGGCAATCCGCGTCCGGATACCAATGGAGCTGCGACCTTCGACATCGGTGCGGTTGAGTTCCAGGGTGCGGGTGGTGGCGGCGGCGGTTCGGATACGGTCTCGATCGCGCCGAATCCGCTGACGATTACGCTGGCTCACAACGTCTTCACGGGCACTGGGACGGTTACATTCACGAACTCGGCAGCTTCGGCTTCGTCGGTGACGGTGACAAATGTCAGCGTTACAGGCGGATCATTGCTGACCTACTTCTTCAACAAGAATACGGACAACTGCACTGGAGTGCCCCTGAATCCGGGACAATCCTGCACCGTGGTGGTGCGCTTCACGAATGTGTTCTCGGCGCGCGGAACGAATCGCGCCGGTACGATCACCTTCACCGACAACGCCACGGGCAGTCCGCAGTCCGGAGCCCTGGTCGGTTTCGCCACTCCGTAACGGCGTGAAGAAAACTGAACCTCTAACCTCGAAGCTGCCCGCAAAATCTTGCGGGCAGCTTCGTATTTCTAGCGTCAAAACCGTCAACAGCACTTTGGCGGGAAACGAAAGCGTTGTGGTTTAGAATCAGCAGTAAGGAGGGGCCATTCCATGAAGATTGTTCGCGTTGTGTGTTTGTCCGGGATGCTCGTGCTCACCTCGGTAGCGTTCGCGAAGCTCGCGCTTCCCAATGACATTTTCGGCAAGATCGAAGGCGCTCTGGATGCGTGCGCGAAAACGGATCCACCGTCAGCGTCGAAATACGCGGAGAAGAAGAAGGAACTCGTCCAGGGCGCATCCGACCAGGAAGTCGCGGACGCTCGCGCGACCGACGAATATAAACAAGGATATGCCGCCGGCTCCGACGAGATCTCCAAACAGCCGAAGGACCAGGCGAAGAAAGCCTGCGCCGCCGCTCTGGAGTCGAAGTAGGCTTCGCGAAATTCCATCGGGTCAGCGGCACGTTAGTGACATTGACCCAAATCGCTTCCACTTGCAGGATAGAAAAATGGTCACAAAACCTTCGACGAACGCGGGCGTCGTGCCCCAGTCTTTCGCAACCGAAGCCCGGGCATCACGGCGTTCTTCGGAACTCAAGGAAACCGGAATGTCCCGCTGGTTTCTCGTGGCAGCTTTGGCGATCTGCAGCCTGCCGGTTGGCAGCGCGCAAGTAGCGGCCCCAGCTGCCCAGTCGCAGGGCCAGCCGCCGGCTCCCGCCACGAAACCAGTTGCACCGCCTTTCCACAATCAGCCTAGCCGCATCGCCTATCGGGCTCGCATCTATTACGAGGTGGTTTGGGGAATTGAGAACCCCACCGTCAAGCTGGTCGAGGCCGGCGAGATGATCCGCTTCACCTACCGTGTTGTCGATGCCGAAAAGGCGAAGCCTCTCAACGACAAGAAAGTGGAGCCCAGCCTCATCTGCCCCGACAAAAGCGTGAAGCTGATCATCCCCACACTCGAAAAGGTCGGTCAGTTGCGCCAGAGCGCCACGCCCGAGAATGGCCGGTCCTACTGGATGGCTTTCTCCAACAAGGGTGGCATCGTGAAGCATGGCGATCGCGTTGACGTCGTCATCGGAAATTTCCACGCTGAGGGACTCGAGGTCGAGTAGTCAGTCGTCTCACAACAGGTTCCGTTCCAAGACACATGACTTCGCGTTTAGCCAGAAAAGCGTTCTTCTTCTTCCTCGTTCTCGAGCTCTTCCCGCTCGTCGGCCCTCGCGCCGGCGCGCAGGATCAGCAAAACCGCGCAGGCGCGCAAGATCAGCGAACCGCGCCCGACACCCAGCGTCGCGCCCGTCATACTCCAAGTCTCGATGACCAGCTGAAGACTCTGACAGACCGCCTCAATCTCGACGCAACCCAGCAGGGCATGGTGAAAGTTATTCTCGAGCGCCGCCAGTCCGAGTTGCTCGACGTCTACAAGAACCAATCACTCTCCGCCGTCGATCGCTTCAACGCAATGAAGGAGGTTCACGAGCGCGCCAACGATCGCATCAGCCGTGTTCTGAATCCGGAGCAGTCCAAGAAATTCGATCTCATGCGGCCCCACGCAACGCCATTGCCACCGCCCGCGAACCAGACAATTAGCCCTCCGCGAAATCCGACTAGCTGAATTGCAAATCCAAGATTCTCGCGACTTTGTAAAGTCGAGCTTACGCATATGTGTGCAACAGACCTTCGCTCGTCAATCTCTTCGTTCCTCCTGGGGTGCCCGCACACTTTTCAAACTTGGACTTTCCAGTCCACTAAACCCAATGTCCCAAAATTTACCCACGCATGGATGCAAACTTCTGCAGTAACCGTCACTTTCGTGCCATTTCGATGAAGTCCGTAAGTCCCTTCGCCACAACAACTTTCATTTCTGCCCGCTTGGTTCAAGATTTGCAATATCCAAGCTGACGTTATCGTGAATTGACCCCGTTTGATCTTGTGGAATCACGATGGCACGGTAACGGCGCAACAGATGTGGGGCCGAACGATCTTTAGGAGATTCTCGATGAAGTTGCGTCTTTTGATTTGCACAGTTTTGCTGGCGCTCTTTGCAGTGCCAGCCTTCGCCGATAGCCTCACCTTCACCAACAAGGGCGGGCTTTCCTTGAGCTCCTCAGGCATCAGCGCCAATTCCGTAATCGACGGTGTGTTTGTGGATGGCACGCAGATCCTGTCCGGACCCGTTGGGACGCTCCAGTTTGATACAGGTATCTTTACTGGTAGCCTCAAGCACGGAGGCAGCTTCACCGGTGGCGATTTCTCGTTCGCTCTTTCTGGATCGGCCACGATCTTCGCGAACAACTTTGCCGGAACTCTCACCAACATCGGCAAAGGCTTGTATGACCTCGTTGGAACCTTCTCCGGAACGTTTGACGGAGTGGCGTTCTCGGGTTCAACGAATCAGATTTTTGGTCTGAGCGACGACGATCACGGAAATGAATGCTTCCGGGATCTCCACGGCACGACCACCGTCACAGGGGTGGCGACGGTTCCTGAGCCCAGCACTCTGACTTTCCTCGGCACAGGCTTGATCGCTCTCGCCGGCGCGGTTCGTCGTAAACTCGGCGCGCGCGTCTAGGGTTTTCGGTCGCAGGATCGGTTGAAAGCACTTCAAACCACGCCCCTCACGCTTCGGTGTTTTGCTCCGAAGGTGTAAGGGGCGTGGTTTCTTGTTTTGCATCGGGATGGACATAACCTCACTAAGGAAAAGGACCAGGTGGGATGCGACACGGAGGTTATATGGCCCTCCGTTACGCGGGGCAACGGGCGTGATTTCCCCCCTAAGCATCTTTGATCGAGCGACATACTGAAGATTGGAGTACACGGGGTGCACGTCCAGACAGGGCAGCAGGGGACGGTCGGCGATGCTTGATCCGGCCACTCCCCATTTTCCCTTGACATAGGTCAAGGGGACATGGTGTAGTCAGAGTCCAACCTCCCGCTCTGTCCTTTGAGTCGTCCGGCGGAAGCCGTCGCTCAAGGTTCTGAGTCGATACTGTGATACCAGCGAACCGCAATCCCCCCGCGGAACGCAACCCCCCAGTTCTAGGTTGCTGAGGCTCGGCGAGCCATCAGCGTTTCATTCAGGTGACGGTGGAGTTTCCGGGAATGGCAATTTTGCGAGGCGTGCCGAATTTGACAGCGAGAATGTCCGTTCCTCCGCAGAGACGTCCGCAGCTCTTAAGCGAAGCACAGGAGAAGCCGCTGTCCGATCGGTCATCGATTTCTGAAGCTGGCCCCCATCATCTTCTGATGGCGGGCTTCGAAGCTCTCGATCTCGTGAATGTCGGGTTGCTGGTCACCAGCGCCGCCGGTCAGCTCCTGCTGGCAAATCGTTCGGCGGAACAGATTCTGGATACCCGCGATGGTCTCGAATTGACTCCGCGCGGAACGATTCGCACGACCTTGAAGTCCACTCCGGCGTTGAATGTCCTGCTCGATGCCGCAGGGAAATCTCAACCTTCCGAATCGAATGATTCCATCGTGGCGATCCGCCGGCCTTCGGGCAAGCGTCCTCTCACTCTCGTGATTCGCTCCGTCCAGGCGGTCGCGGCGCCGACAGCAGATCCGTCAAGTCCAACGGCTCTGGTTTTCATTCTGGATCCCGAGTTCCCGGTGGAGACCGCCGAGTCTGAGCTACGCCAGTTGTACGGCTTGACCTCCACGGAAGCGTGCCTGGCCAACCTCCTGATGGAAGGAAAGACGCTCGACGAATGTTGCGAGTCGCTGGGCATTCGACGTTCGACTGCTCGCACGCACCTGCAGCATTTGTTTGAAAAGGTCGGAGTCCAAAGGCAGAGCGAACTCGTTTCACTTCTTCTCAAAAGTATTGGTCTGGTCCGGACCGCTGGAAAACGCGGGAAGGGCCGAAACATCTCGCGCACGGCCAACGACGAGCCTGTTCTGCCACGCTAGACGCCGTCTTTCGGGCCTCTGGCTACCGCTTCCTATGTGAACGTACCCGTGTTCACCAAGTCTCTGGATTACCTCAGGCACTTTGCGTCGAACGACAGCGGCAACGATTCGAGAAAATCCAAGATGCCGCTCGCCACGTTCAGCATGATGATTTCCGCTCGCTCCTGAGCTCAGCTTCTCTCTTCCTCGGAAGATTTGATGCGAGAATCGGCGCGTGCTGGTTTTATCTCCACCGCGATTCTGCCCATCTCAGTTCCTGACGCCGGTGCGCCCGTTGGAGTAGGGCAGGGAAAACGAAAACCGAACTCGATCGGTACTATTGGTCGCGAGCACCAGATCTCCGCCATGGGCGCGCGCAATGTTACGCGCAATCGCGAGACCCAGGCCAGTTCCCCTGGGTTTGGTCGTGAAGAAGGGTTCGAAGATCAGCGTCTGTTCTGTCTCCGGAATCGGAGCGCCCGTGTTTTCAGTATCGACTGTGATTCGCTGATCGCTTGCGGACGCACGGATGTCGACGGTTGAGCCGGGAAGCGCCGCGTCGATCGCATTCAGTACAAGATTGATAAGGGCCTGTTGCAACTGTCCGGGATCCGCATCTGTAATCAGGGGTTGTTCGGATATCACTTCGAGAGACACATTCTTTCCAGAGGCATGCGCCCGGCACGCGTCGCTGACATAGCCGATCGTGTCCGTGATCGACGTCGGCACCATCTTCGGAACCCGCGGGTTCGCATACGAAAGGAATTCCGTACTCAAGTTCACCAGTCGAGAAGCCTCTTCGGATGCAATTGCATACATCTCGTCTTTCTCGGGCCCACTGAGGTGCGTCGCCGTCGCGATCGACGTCGAGATGAGAGAAACAGGGTTACGGATTTCATGGGCAATCGCACTCGACAAACGGCCCACTGCCGCCAATTTTTCCTCCAACAGGAGCTTCTCGCGTGTCTCCTGCAGATCTACCAGATTCTCGGCCAGCCGTTCTTCTTTTTGTCGCAAGTCACGCACAAGAAGCCACACTACAAATCCAACCATCGCGAACATCAGTGTCCCAATTCCTGCTTCCAGGTATTCGGTCACTTCGAGCGGCTGATGCCGCTGGAAGTAAAACCATACCCAAAGAAAGTTCAGGGAGCCTGCCAGGGTGACAACACCGGTTAAGACTTCAATCGGAAACCGGAAAGCCGCCTGCAGTATCGGCACGATCATCAATACGTAATAGGGACTATCGTCTGTGTTGCTGAACACGGAGAGCACAAACGCCAGGCCCAGGTTGGTGAGGATGGATGTCCAGGTAATGGTGGCAAGAGCACGGGCCGAGAGCGGCGTCGACAAAAACTGTAGCCAGGCCAACTCAACGACGTTCAGCAGAAACGCAAAGACGAGCGCGCCGATCAGTTTGCGGTCCGGAACGCCCCAGTATTTTCCGAAAATACTGTGCAGGAAAAGCAGGATCCCGAGCAGCAGCAGGTTCAGATTTACAAAGATGGTTTCTTGTCGTCGAAACGCCGCGATGCCCGATGTAAATAGCGAGGGATCTGGATAAAGTTTTTTCAGCACGTCTTCCCTGCTTCCCGCATGGACAAACACTTGCTCGACAGCGACAGTCGAACCGCCCGACAGCGGAACCGCAAAGCTTTCCGATTGGCAGAGTGTCGCGAAATGATAAGAGCGGTGGGAACCTTATGAGGCACAGGTAAATGATCCTGATTGTAGTCGAAAAAATTGCGCCTCCCGTCCGGGATGTCAGACTCTCCTCGCGCGATTGTAGCCACGCACGCCAGCCGCGATTCAGTGATCGCGTTGCAGTCGCGAACAAGGGAAAAGCTCAGCGAACGAAAAGCGCGACCATATCTGGTGGGACGAAGCGAGGAGTGCAAAATTCTTCATCGTCGAAATGGAGTAAGCCAAACTGGGTGCGGCAATCTGCTCCTCTGGAGACGGAAGAGGCTACTGAGAGATGGCTTTCGTAGCTTGTAAGCAATTGAAAACAAATGTGATGCTCGCAATCTAATTGATAGGCTGAGTTGATGGTCTCGTGGTAGAATAACTCGTCTGCGGGTATCCTCCTCCCCCGAAACCTCCGAGGAGAGATCCAAACTGATGTTACGCAAAAGCTTCGTGTTGTCCCTAGCAGTATCCCTGTCCCTTTCACTTGCCGCCGTTGCACAAACCGCCCCAAAGCTGACGGCTGCACAGATTGTTGAGAAAAACATTGCAGCTCGCGGCGGCCTGCAGGCATGGAGATCTGTTCAAACCATGACCTGGAAGGGCAAAATGGATGCCGGCACCGGCGATTCCGCCGCGCGCAGTCGTGCATTCGCGATGAGCTCGGGGGGAAAGATGCAGCCTGCGAGCCGGATGGAGATGGACAAGGCCCAGGCCGAGAAGCAGGTCCAGTTGCCGTTCACGACCGAGATGAAGCGCGGCCGCAAGTCCCGCGTGGAACTCGAATTCGCCGGCAAGACGGCGATCCAGGTTTATGACGGCTCGAATGGCTGGCTGGTGCGGCCGTACTTGAACCGCAACGATGTGGAGTCGTTCACGGCTGAGCAACTTCAGTCGGAATCCCAGAGTGCGGAAATCGACGGCTACCTGGTGGACTATACCGCCAAGGGAAACAAGGTTGAGTTGGCGGGTGTTGAGCAAGTCGAGGGCAAGGACACCTATAAACTGAAGGTCACGCAGAAGAGCGGCGACGTGAAGTACATCTGGATCGATTCGCAGTCGTTCCTGGATGTGAGGGTGTCGGGTCCGCAGCGCCGGATGGACGGGAAGATGCGCAACGTTTACGTGTATCAGCGCGACTTCAAGTCTGTCAGCGGAGTCATGATTCCGTATACGCTTGAGACAGCGGTCGAGGGCTATCGGGACACGCACAAGACTGTACTGGAGAGCGTAGTCATCAATCCGAAGCTGGACGACGCGTTGTTCACCAAGCCGCAGGTGGCGGCGTCCGTAGTTCCGCCGACGCCCGTGATCAAGAAGTAGTTTTTCATTCTTTCGGGGAAGAAGGCGCCTCCACATCGGCGCCTTCTCTTCAAGATACTGTGATGTGGAGCCCTTGCCGTAAACAGTGCTCGATTTTGTCCCCCGGAGCACGCAAGCGTGGTTGAATGAATCCCCCTCATCCCCTTGCTCGTTCACTGCGGGGAATTCTCCAGGGACGCGAGATGCGTGTTCCAAACGGTGACGACTCGAGTACCGTGCGGGCGCATCGCAAAATGTTTTTGTGGGGCTAAGGTATGAATAAACCGGCAGCTGTCGGTTCTGTGGTTGTCATTGCACTGGGCGCGTTCCTCGCGGGCCGTTACACGGGGAAACCTGCCTCCCAGAACTCTCCAAGAGCAAAGCACATCCTTTATTACGTCGATCCGATGCATCCGGCTTACAAGTCGGACAAGCCGGGAACGGCTCCCGATTGCGGGATGGCGCTGGAGCCCGTGTATGAGGGCGAGGACCTGACGTCGAAGCTGCAAGTTGCGCCCGGCGCGGTTGCGATTTCTCAGGAAAAGCAACAGCTTGTTGGCGTGAGAGTGGAACCCGTCGAGAAGAATTCAGGCTCGCGGCTGGTGCGCACGACGGGCCGTGTGACAGCCAATGACAACCTGGTCTACAAGCTGATGGCGGGCACGGACGGCTGGATCCAGTCGCTGCAGGACAACCCTGCGGGAACCGTGGTGAAGAAGAACCAGTTGCTCGCGAGCTTCTACAGCCGTGAGTTCAGAAATGCCGAGCAGGCGTATATTGGCTCGCTCGCCAGCATCGACCGCGTGAAGGCTTCCCGGCCCGATGACCAGGGCCGCTTAAGCGATTCGAGCGTCCGCATCAATGAAGAGCAGTTACGCACGCTGGGAATGAGCGAATCGCAAATTCACGATCTTGGAACGACCCGCCAGGTCACGGGTGATATTCAGATCCTAGCACCGGTCGACGGCGTGGTTTTGGCGCGGGACATCTCCCCGGCGCAGCGGTTTGAGAAGGGTACGGAACTGTATAAGGTTGCGGATCTGACCAAAGTCTGGATTCTTGCGGACTTGTTTGGCGATCAGGCGGGCGCCCTGCGGCCCGGAATGCGCGTGACAGTCAATGTCCGGGAACTCGCGAGGACGATCTCGGCGAAGGTGTCGGATGTCCCGCCACTTTTTGATCCAGCATCGCGCACGCTGAAGCTGCGCCTGGAAGCGGACAATCCCGGAATGCTATTGCGTCCAGACATGCTGGTGGACGTGGAGTTCCAGGTGCCCGCACCGGTGGGCATCTCGGTGCCGCAGGAAGCGGTGCTCGACAGCGGCCTGCAGAAGATTGTCTATCTCGAAACCAGCGACGGAGTGTTTGAGCCGCGCCCGGTGGAACTCGGATCGGCATTCGCCGGACGAGTCAGCGTGAAGCATGGCCTCGTGGAAGGTGACCGGGTGGTGACTTCCGGGAATTTCTTGATCGACTCAGAGAGCCGGATGAAGCCTGCAAGTGCTCAGCCGATGAATGAAAAGCACGAAACGCCGGCGGCTCACGTCGAGCACAAGACGCAGAACGCGAGCATGGCCGGGGCCGACATGGTGCATGATCCCGTTTGCGGCATGGCACTGGACCGTCACAAAGCAGCGGCCAGCGGGCACATGGAGATTTACAACGGCGAGACGCTCGCGTTTTGCTCGGACAAGTGCCGCGACAAGTTCAAAGCTAACCCTTCCAAATATCTGGATGACAAAGTAAAGACCGCAGCCAATACCGGAGCGGGGCGCCAGGATGATTAATCGCGTAATTGTCTTCTCGGTTCGGAACAAGTTTCTGATCTTCGCGTTCGTGGCCGCCGCCTGCGTATGGGGCGCGTGGTCGATGATGCACCTGCCGCTGGACGCTACGCCCGATCTGAGCGAGACCCAAGTCATTATTCTTTCGCGGTGGGATCGCAGCCCGGACATTATTGAAGATCAGGTTACGTATCCGATCATCTCTGCGATGACCGGAGCGCCGAAGGTGCGCACCGTTCGCGGCATAACGGACTTCGGCTTCTCGTATGTGTACGTTGTTTTCGAGGAAGGCACGGACATTTACTGGGCGCGCTCGCGGACGTTGGAGTATCTCTCGGGCGTCACGTCGCAGTTGCCGCAAGGTGTGAAGACCGAGATTGGGCCGGATGCAACGGGACTGGGGTGGGTCTTCCAGTACGTCCTGAAAGACACTTCGGGCAAGCACAGCCTCGCCGATCTTCGTTCGTATCAGGACTGGTATCTGAAGTACTACCTGAAAGCCGTGCCGGGTGTGGCGGAAGTCGCCTCGCTCGGTGGGTTCACGCAGCAATATCAGATCAACGTCGATCCGAATCGTTTGCGATCATACGGAATTCCGATTTCGCGCGTGGCGGATGCCGTGCGCAGCGGCAACAGCGAGACAGGCGCGCGGCTGCTGGAATTTGGTGGCGCGGAGTACATGATCCGCGGGCGCGGGTATGTGAAGAATCCGAAGGATCTGGAAGAGATCGTTCTCTCGAATGAAAAGGGAACGCCAATTCGCATAAAGGATGTTGGTGAAGTGGTGCTGGGCCCAGATATTCGGCGCGGCGCTGCGGATCTGGATGGGACCGGGGAAGTGGTGTCGGGCATCGTGGTGATGCGCGAAGGCAGCAACGCGCTCGACGTGATTGACCGCGTGAAGGCCAGGCTGAAAGACATCGAACTGGGCATGCCGGAAGGCGTGAAGGTCGTTCCGATTTACGATCGCTCGGAGCTGATTCGCCGCTCGATTTCGAATGCGCGCTCGACGCTGATCGAAGTAGTGATCACCGTCGTCATCATCATTCTGATTTTCCTCTGGCACTTCCCGAGCGCGGTGATCCCGGTCGTGACGATTCCGGTGACGATCCTGATTACGTTCATCCCGCTGCAATACGCGGGCATGAGCATCAACATCATGTCGCTCGCAGGACTGGCGATTGCGTGCGGCGAATTGGTGGATGCGGCGATTGTCGTGGTGGAACAGACGCATAAGAAGCTCGAGTTGTATGAGCGCTCGGGCCAGCCGTTCCGCTATGACGAAGTGATTCTTGAGGCCGTGAAGGAAGTGGCGGGGCCAACGTTCTTCGCGCTGCTGGTCATTGCGGTGGCGTTCCTGCCGGTGCTGGTACTGGAAGGACAGGAAGGGAAGCTGTTCCGGCCGCTGGCGTACACGAAGAACTTCGCGATGCTGGTGGCGGCGGTGCTTGCGTTGACGCTCGATCCGGCGCTACGTCTGCTGCTGGTGCGGAAGCCGCGGAAACTGGGTTTGGAGCAGGGAAGGGTGCGGGCATTTTTCTCTTCTTTGCTCGGTGGAAAAATTCAGCCGGAGGAGAAGCATCCGATAACCGGTCCGCTGATGCGGATCTACGACCCGGTGGTGCGGTGGACACTGCGCTGGAAGGCGCAGGTGATCGCGGGGGCGCTCGTTCTGGTGGTGCTGACGGTTCCGCTGTTCTGGGTGATTGGTTCCGAGTTCATGCCGCCGCTTGAAGAGGGCTCGCTGCTCTACATGCCGACGACCATGCCGGGTGTGTCGATCGGAGAGAGCCAGCGCATCCTGCAGGCGACAGATGGCATTCTGAAGACCTTTCCGGAAGTGGATCACGTGCTGGGGAAGACGGGACGCGCCGATACGGCGACAGATCCTGCTCCGCTTTCGATGCTGGAAACGGTGATTGTGCTGAAGCCTCACTCCGCCTGGCGGCGGACGCACACGTGGTATTCGTCGTGGGCGCCGAATTTCCTGTTGCCGGTGCTGCGGCATATCACGGCGGATCACATCTCCGAACAGGAATTGGTTGCGGAGATGAACCAAGCGCTGAAGATCCCCGGGCTTTCGAATTACTGGACGGCGCCGATCCGCGGGCGGATCGAGATGCTGACCACGGGTATCCGCACGCCCGTGGGATTAAAGATCCAGGGGAACGATATTCAGCAGATTCAGCAGATCGGACGGCAGGTGGAGGGCGTGCTGTCGGGTGTGCCGGGGACGCGCAATGTGTTTGCGGAGCGGACGGGCGATGGGTACTTCCTGGATGTGACGTGGGATCGCACTGCTTTGGCGAGCTTTGGGCTGTCGGTGGAGGACGCGCAGAATGCGCTGTCGACGGCGGTCGGCGGGGAGAACGTCAGCACAACGGTGGAAGGGCGCGAGCGGTATCCGATCAACGTGCGGTATAAGCGCGACTTCCGGTCGGATCTGGAGGCGCTGGGCAAGGTACTGGTACCGGCGAGTGGCGACAGGCAGATTCCGATCTCCGAATTGGCGACTCTGCGCATGTTGAACGGGCCGGCAATGATCCGGAATGAAGACGGATTGCTGACCGGATATGTGTTCGTAGATGTGGCGGGACGGTCCCCGGGCGACTACGTCGCACAGGCGAAGACGGAGTTGCAGAAGAAGCTGCAGTTGCCGACTGGGTATTCAGTCTTTTGGAGTGGGCAGTACGAATCGGCCGAGCGAGTTCGCCAGCGGTTGATGCTGGTGGTGCCGATTACGGTGGCGATCATTTTGTTCCTGCTGTACGCAAATACGAAGTCGGTGGCGAAGACGGCCATCATTACGCTGGCGGTGCCGTTCTCCGCGGTGGGCGCGCTGTGGATGGTGTACCTGCTGGGCTACAACATGAGCATTGCGGTGTGGGTGGGCATCATCGCTCTGCTGGGCATTGATGCGGAGACAGGCGTGTTCATGCTGCTCTATCTGGATCTCGCGTACGAGAAGGCGCTCCGGGAGCATGCTCACCTGACACGCGGCCAACTCTACGAGGCGATCGTTGAAGGCGCTGCCAAGCGGCTGCGTCCGAAGTTCATGACTTTTGCCACGATGAGCATCGGGCTGGTGCCGATCCTGTGGTCGACTGGGACTGGGTCGGAGATCATGAAGCGCATTGCTGCTCCGATGGTCGGGGGAATCGTGACGTCGTTCCTCCTCGAGTTGCTGGTTTATCCAGCGATTTACGCCTTCTGGCGCGAAGGATCGCTCGATCCCGAAGAGGCGGCCGTGAAGGAAAGCAATTCGATCTCGACGACCAGCTATCTGGAGTTGGGGTCGCCTCGCGTTCGGGTGTGAGGTCTAGAAATCCAGCGATCGATCTAAGCGAATTTTCCCAGGTTAGCGTCCAAAGAGCGGACCCGAACCTGGGCACCTATGCAACGACTCCTACCAGAGTTTGAGCCATTTTGGCGAAAAGCAGGTCCTTCGCTACGTTCGGCTGACGCCTCACTTCTCTCAGGATGACAAATCTAGGTGGGAATGTTGGCCCTTCTTCCAGCGCAGTGCAATCCGTCCAACCAGTTCACAACTTGCAATAGTCGCTGAAAACCCGCCATTGACACGGGCCGAGAGGGCACCGTAGCATCCCGAATCAAGCGAGTGCATTCAGTCGGCGCGACCGCATCGTCAAAAATCAGGAAGTGAGAAACCCTCATGAGCTTGCGTGATTTTCTGTCCAAACAGTTCATTGATGTCATCGATTGGGTCGAGCCCGCGGATGGCATTTTGGCCTACCGGTTTCCGATGCAGGATCGCGAGATCCAGAATGGCGGCAAGCTGACGGTACGCGATTCGCAGATGGCGGTCTTCGTCAACGAGGGACGGGTGGCCGACGTGTTTGGGCCGGGGCTTTACACCCTGAACACGAATACGCTTCCGATCCTGACGTATCTGATGAATTGGGACAAGGCGTTCAAGTCGCCGTTCAAGTCGGATGTTTATTACTTTTCGACGCGCCTGCAGACGGATCAACACTGGGGCACGCAGAATCCGATCACGATTCGCGATAAGGAGTTTGGAGCCATTCGTCTGCGGGCATTTGGTATCTACGCATACCACATTCTCGATCCCAAGGTGTTCTATACCAAGATCAGCGGGACGCGAGACACCTACACTGTCGGCGATCTGGAAGGGCAGCTGCGCAACACCATCGTCGGACGGATTACCGATACGTTTGCGGGCAGCCAGGTGCCATTCCTCGATATGGCCGCAAACCAGGTGGCACTGGGAGAAAAGATTGTCGGTCAACTGAAGCCGGGATTCGCGGAACTGGGGCTTTCGCTCGACAACTTCGTGGTCGAAAACCTTTCGCTGCCGGACGAGTTGCAGAAGATTCTCGATCAACGGATCGGCATGAACATGGTTGGGGACATGGGTCGCTACACGCAGTACCAGGTGGCGCAGTCGATCCCAGTGGCGGCCGCGAACGAAGGCGGAGGCGCGGCCGGGGTGGGCGCCGGTCTCGGCGCCGGCATCGCGATGGGACAGGCCATGATGGACGCGCTGAAGAAGGGAAGCGCGCCGTCGGGGCCGGAGGGCGGTGCGCCCGCAAGTGGGGCTGCTGCGGCGGGCGGTGCGGCTGCAGCGACATCCGCGGAGAGCAAGTTCTGTTTGAACTGCGGGAAATCGATTCCAAAGATCAGCAAGTTCTGTCCGAATTGTGGTCAGGCCCAGCCGTAAATCGACGAAATCGACATGAATGGCATCGAGTGGATCGTCGAGGCTCACGGGTGCGCTCCGGAGTTGCTGCGCGATCTGAATACGCTGCGCCGGCTATTTGATCAGATCATCGAGGATCTGAAGCTTCGGCCCGTGGGCGAGACGCAGTGGCATCAATTTCCGCAGACTGGTGGGATCACCGGTCTGTGTCTGCTGGCGGAATCGCACCTTGCAGTTCACACCTTTCCTGAGTTTCAATCGCTGTGCCTGAATCTCTTCTGTTGCGTGCCGCGCCGCGAGTGGGACTTCCCGGCTCATCTCACGAAGCTTGTGCGGGCAAGCTCAACCACAGTGCGAAGCGTGGCGCGGCCGTACGTGCCGCCGGCCGAAATCTCAGAGGGCACACCTCAACCGGTTGACGCATCCTCGCCGTTCGGGAGTGCGGCCCGATGACCCAGCCCACGGGCACCTGTCCGAATTGCGGGGCGAAGATTGTGTTCCGCTGGTCGAGCAGCGTGCAGACCGTGTGCGAGTATTGCAAGTCCATCCTCATCCGCACGGATGTCGATCTTCAGAAAGTAGGGCAGGTAGCCGATCTGCCACCGGACAGCTCGCCAATACAAATCGGAACCGAAGGGATCTACAACCGCAAGGGATTCGTCGCCATCGGCCGGATTATCTACGAATACGAACTAGGGACCTGGAACGAATGGCACCTGATGATGAGCGACGGTACGAGCGGCTGGCTTTCGGATGCGCAGGACGAGTACGCGGTTTCGTTCGCTGCGCCCGGCCGAAAGCTCCCGGAAGCCGCACAGTGCCAGGTCGGTCAGGACTTTGTGTGGGACAACCAGCGTTACATGGTGACCACGCTGACCAACGCGCACTATCGTGGCGTGCAGGGCGAACTGCCCTTCCAGTACTGGGATAAAGAAGATGTCACGTTCGTGGATCTGCGTTCGGAAACTGGAAAGTTCGCAACTATCGACTATAGTGATGAAAAACCAGCGCTCTACCTGGGCGAGATGGTCGAGTTCGATTCCCTCGGCCTGAAGAATCTTCGCACCTTCGAGGGATGGTCATGAGTTCGGGACCAACGCCTCCCGGCAAGCCTCAGGTGAAAGCACTGAACTGTCCCGGTTGCGGGGCGGCGCTGGCGGTACGGTCGTTCGGGAATGCGGTCACGATCGTATGCGACAGTTGCCACTCGATCCTCGATGCGAAGGACCCGAACCTCCAGATCCTGCAGCGCTTCAAAGTTGCCACTGACGAAGTTCGACCCCTGATTCCGCTGGGAACACGAGGCAAGATTCGCGGCACCGACTACGAAGCCATCGGTTTCCAGCGGCGCACAATTTACGTTGATGAAATGCCTTACAGCTGGCACGAGTATGTGCTCTTCAATCCCTACAAGGGCTTCCGCTACCTGACGGAGTACAACGGCCACTGGAATGACGTCAGCATCCTGAAAGCGTTGCCCGAAGTTCACCCATCCGGCAGCGTGCCGACGGTGCGTTACCTCGGCGAGACGTATAAGCATTTTCAAACGGCGAAGGCCGGCACGTCGTTCGTGCTCGGCGAGTTTCCCTGGCAGGTTCGTGTGGGAGAGGCGGCCGTCGTAACAGATTACGTTTCGCCACCACGCGTGTTGTCGAGCGAACAGACGGGCAACGAAGTCACGTGGTCGATGGGCGAGTACATGACGGGGAAGGATGTTTGGAAGTCTTTCCGGCTTCCGGGCAATCCGCCCGATGCGGTAGGCGTGTACGAAAACCAGCCGTCGCCGATGAGCTCCGATACAAAGAACATCTGGGTGGCGTTCGCGGGATTTCTTCTGTTGCTCGTTGTGATGATGATCGGATTCGACATGATCGCGCGCAGCGAGCAGGTGTTTACGGGAGCGTATCGGTACGATTCGAACCAGCGCGGCGAAGCGTCGTTTGTCACGGACGAATTCGAACTCAAGGGGCACACGTCGAACGTCGAAGTGAAGACTTCGACCGATCTGAACAACAGATGGATCTACCTGAACTACGCGCTCATCAACGAAGACACCGGCAAGGCGCTGGATTTCGGCCGCGAGGTGAGCTACTACCACGGATATGACTCGGACGGGTCGTGGACGGAAGGCAGTGCGAACGATAGCGTTGCGGTTCCGAGTGTGCCCGCAGGGAAATATTACCTGCGCGTGGAGCCTGAGGGCGATCCGGGGTATGGTGTCACGTATTACACGATTACGGTGAAGCGCGATGTCCCACAGTACACCTTCTACGGGATCGCATTGCTCGCTCTGCTGGTTCCGGCCGTGTTGTTGACGTGGCGCACGCTGACCTTTGAGCATCTCCGCTGGTCTGAGAGCGACCATCCAACAGTGAAGTGGGGGAATGACCAATGATTCGAACTCTGTATCTGATTTACGGTGCCGGAGTGATGTTGGCGCTCGGCATGGCTCAATATCAGGGCTGGAGCCTCGCGCGGGTGAACGAGGTGAAGAACGTGCCGCGCTCAATCCGCGACAATCCCGGAGCGTATCGCTCCATCTACAGTTCCTATCACCACTACACGGGAGGGAAATGAAATGGCCCCTACGCTGGTGACCAGCATCGTGAATGCGGTTGTATTCGCGTTTCTTGGGATCGTTGTCTTCACGGTCGTCTTTGTGGTGATGGACAAGGTCACGCCATATCACCTGTGGAAAGAGATCGTGCAGGAGCACAATACTGCGCTGGCGATCCTGGTGGGCGCCATGTCGATCGGGATCTGCATCATCATTGCGGCGGCGGTTCACTAATCCGTGGGCATTCTGCTCTTCATCACCGTTCTGCTGATCGCGGCCTGCGGGCTGATCTACGAGTTGATCGCGGGCACGCTCGCCAGCTATCTGCTCGGGGATAGCGTTCTTCAGTTTTCCACGATCATTGGTTGCTACCTGTTCGCGATGGGAATTGGCAGCGCGCTCTCACGCTACATTCATCGCGGACTCGCCTATCGATTCGTGTGGATCGAATTGATGCTCGGGGTGATCGGCGGATTTTCCTCGACGCTGCTGTTTCTGGCGTTCGCCTATTCGCAGGGCTTTCAGCTGATCATGTATGCGCTGGTGGTGGTGATCGGCGTCCTGGTCGGGTTGGAGATTCCGATCCTGATGCGCATCGTGAAAGAGCGCTATCACTTTCGTGATGTCGTGGCGCATGTGCTGACG
The DNA here is from genome assembly GCA_963718505.1 of uncultured Acidobacteriota bacterium. GTDB lineage: Bacteria > Acidobacteriota > Terriglobia > Terriglobales > Acidobacteriaceae > Gp1-AA133. The sequence goes on from CAVQZP010000028.1 coordinate 433,331, forward strand.
TTCGACTATCTGGGAGCGCTGGGAGCGTCGCTGCTGTTTCCGATCTTGCTGGTTCCGTATCTCGGGCTGGTGCGCTCTGCGATGTTGTTTGGCTTGATCAACGTTGGGGTTGCTCTGTGGAGTACGTTCCTGTTCGCAAAGCAGATCCCGGCGGCCAGGGGACTGCGATCGGTCTGCGTGGTTGTGATCTGCGCATTGGCGGTCGGGATGGCTCAGGCGAAGCGCATCACCGCGGCTGCCGAAGACAATATCTACGCCGATGAAATCATCTTCGCCCGGGACACGCGCTATCAGCACATCGTGCTCACACGTTTCAAGGACGACATACGGCTCTTCCTGAACAGCCATCTGCAGTTCAGTTCGCGCGACGAATACCGCTATCACGAGGCCTTGATTCATCCCGGATTGTCGGCCATCCCGGCTCCGCGGCGAGCGCTGGTGCTGGGTGGCGGGGATGGGTTGGCGGTGCGGGAAATCCTCAAATATCCGCAGGTGGAAAGCGTCACGCTGGTGGATCTCGATCCGGAGATGACGCGCCTGTTCACGACGCATCCGATGCTGACCGCGCTGAACCAGAAATCGTTCCGGAATCCGCGGGTGCACATCATTAATGCAGACGCGTTTCCGTGGGTCGACTCGAACACCGACAGCTTCGATTTCATCGTGATCGACTTCCCCGATCCGACGAACTATTCGCTGGGCAAGCTGTACACGACGGCGTTCTACAAGGCGGCGGCGCGGCATCTGAGCGCCCAAGGGTCGATGGTGGTGCAGAGCACGTCGCCGATGTTTGCCCGCGATTCGTACTGGTGCATCGTGGAGACGCTCAAGCAGGCGGGGCTGAAGACGTATCCTTATCACGTGTACGTGCCTTCCTTCGGGGAGTGGGGCTTCGTGATCGCCTCGCCGCACGAGTATCTGCCGCCGACGTCGCTGCCCGCGGGGTTGCGATTCGTGAGTGTTGATGGGCTTCCCGCGATGTTCCAATTTCCGCCCGATATGTCGCCGATGAACATGCCCCCCAACCGCCTTAACGACCAGGTGCTGGTGCGCGCTTACGATCAGGATTGGAAGGACATCAGCCATTGAGAGTGTCGCGCCGGAAGTTTCTGCAGGCCGGCAGCGCGGCGCTGGTGGGATTGTCGGTCAAGGGCGATCGCCCGATCGCCGGTTCGTTCGTCAATGACTCATTCCAACTGGGCCATCTGTTGCGGGATCGAGCTGCGTTTCCGGCCGCGCGGCGTGTGGAGAAACATGCGGTTGTGATTGTGGGCGGCGGCATCGCGGGGTTGAGCGCGGCGTGGCGCCTGAACAAGCGCGGTTTTCGCGATTTTGCGCTGCTCGAGATGAATGAGCAGGCGGGCGGAAATTCACGCTGGGGAGAGAACGAAATCACGGCGTATCCGTGGGCGGCGCACTATGTTCCTGTGCCAGGGCCAAAGGCGACCTTTGTGCGGGAGTTGTTTGAGGAGTTGGGCGTCCTCAGGAACGGCGAGTGGGAGGAACGATATCTGTGCTTCGCGCCGCAGGAGCGGTTGTTTCTGTATGGGCGGTGGCAGGAGGGCATCGAGCCGGCGATCGGACTGAGCGAGAAAGATCGCGAGCAGTTTCGGCGGATGGAGGAGTTCATCCATCGGTTTCGAGCGAGTGGCGGATTCACGATTCCAATGGAGCGTGGGCTGTCGCGGGAGCAAGCGGAGCTTGACCAGATTTCGTTTGGCGAGTGGATGCGGCAGCAGGGAATGGATTCAAAAGTTCTGCAGTGGTATTTGAATTACTGCTGCCGCGATGATTACGGAGCGCTGGCGGCGGATACGTCGGCGTGGGCGGGCATTCATTATTTCGCCTCGCGTGAACCGGAGGAGAAAGGGCCGCTCACCTGGCCTGAAGGGAATGGCTGGATCGTAAAGCGGCTGCTGGAGCGAGTTGGGACGTATGTCCGGGCGGGCGCAATGGTGCATCGGGTCGAGCCACGCAGGGATGGAGTGAGTGTTTTTTGCGGGAACGTGGAGCATCGAGCGGAATCTGTCATCTTCGCTGCGCCAACGTTTCTTGCGCCTTATCTGGTGGAGGGGATGGCTGCGTTGCATGACTTCGAATACTCTCCATGGCTGACGGCGAATCTGACGCTTGACAGGATTCCGGCGACGTACGGGTCTGATCCGACATGGGACAACGTCGTGATGAACTCGCCGACGCTGGGGTACGTCGACGCGATGCACCAGACGGTGCAAAGCCGCGTGGAGCGGACGATTTGGACGTTCTACTGGGCGCTTGCGGAGGGAACACCGGGGGGCAATCGCAAGATGCTGCTTGAGAAGGACTGGGGCTATTGGAGGGAAGCGATCCTGCGCGATCTGGAAAGAGTGCATTCTGACATCCGCCAGTGTGTCACGCGGATCGATGTGATGCGATTTGGACATGCGATGGCTCGGCCGAAGCCGGGGGCAATCTTTTCTGACGAGCGGCACCGGTTGGCGAAATTGGAGGGCCGGGTACTGTTTGCGAATTCGGATCTGAGCGGGTTCTCGATCTTCGAGGAAGCGCAATATCGGGGAGTGCGGGCGGCCGAGAAAATGCTGGAAAAACTCGGCGGGAAATAGCGGGCGTGGCGTTCTCCCATGGAAGTGGGCTCTCCCCCTACCTCTCAGCCAAAGCAAACGCGACGATGGTGTCACCAGTCAGTTGGCTTCTTTGTTCGATTTCAAGCAGGATTTTTGACTCAAGGTCGTCGGGATCGACTTCCATCTCGCAGGCAGCAATCTGCTGTTCCGTTGCTCCGTGAAAGCAGAGTTCACAGACACCAAGTCCTCCTTCGGAGCGAACCGGCGGACCAAATGCTCGGCAGGCGACCGGCCGCGAGGCGTAGAGATCACACGTACCGGTCGTCGGGTCGAGCGCGGGGCAAGGCTCGTCGTTGGCGAAGTTGTCGAAGTGCTCTTCTGAGCGTGGATCCAAGGTGCCAGTTTTCGGATTACCCGGATAATCGGGAGTCAGGCGCGCAACGCTTTCGTTTGCGCGCGCTCGAACCCGGGCGGCGCGGCCAGGATCGGTGGTTTCAAGTTCTGCGAGGCCGTTCTCCAGGCGGAGAGCATCGAGTTGGCTGATCGCGAATACACCGATGCAGCACTGCGTGCACCCCGGGCGGCATACGAGCCACGAGCCGCTGCGACGGGTGGCGTCGGCGAGTGCGGCGTCGACGATTTGAACCAGCTGCCTGTTCCCGGCAGGCAGGGTGGGGCGATGCATAGATAGAGGATAGCGCAGACAAACCCACACGATGCGCGGCTGCGTTCCGCATTGGGACAACACGAAGCGGGAGCAGGCGCCGGTTTAGCCGTGCCCGCCAGTGCCGGTGAGTTCGCGCACGATGCTGCCGACAAATGCCTTTGCGTCGCCGAAGAGCATCAACGTGTTGTCGAGGTAATAAAGAGGATTGTCGATGCCCGCGAAACCGGGGCTCATGCCACGCTTGATCACCATTACGGTGTGCGCTTTGTCCACGTCGAGGATGGGCATTCCGTAGATCGGGCTGGACGTATCGTTGCGCGCGGCCGGATTGGTAACGTCATTGGCGCCGATGACAAGGGCGACATCAGTCTGAGGGAAGTCGCCATTGATGTCCTCCATATCCATGAGCCGGTCGTAGGGGATGTCGGCTTCGGCGAGCAGGACGTTCATGTGTCCGGGCATGCGTCCGGCGACCGGGTGAATGGCGAAGCGGACGTCCACGCCACGCTTGGTGAGAGCGTCGTAGAGTTCGCGGACTTTGTGCTGCGCCTGGGCGACGGCCATTCCGTAACCGGGGACGACCACGACTTTGTTCGCAGCGCTAAGAATCGCGGCGGCTTCTTCGGCCGTGGCGCTGCGGACCGTCTTTGCTTCTTGTCCCGCTGCAGCGGAAGCCTGCACCTGTCCGAAGGCGCCGAACAAGACATTCGTGAACGAGCGGTTCATCGCCTTTGACATGATGACGGAGAGGATCAAACCGGAGGAACCGTCGAGCGCGCCCGCGACGATCAGCAGTTTGTTGTTGAGAACAAAGCCCATGGCTGCCGCCGATAATCCTGCATAAGCATTCAGGAGCGAGATTACGGTTGGCATGTCGGCACCGCCGATCGGGATCACGAGCAGCACTCCGAAAGCGAGCGCGATCGCCAGCATCACCGGATAGAGTTGCCTGGCTTCCGGATGAAGCACCAGGTAGACGGCGATGACGATGGCCACGGTGAGCAGCAGAAAATTGACGAGATTCTGTCCACGATAAGTGAGCGGCCGCTGGGGCAGAACCTCCTGCAGTTTTCCCGCGGCCATCAAGCTGCCCGTAAAGGTCAATGAACCAAGAATCACTTCCATCGACAGAACGGACATCATGAAGCGTGAAATGTCCGGCGAGCGAAGATAAAACTCGGCGGTTCCGACCAGCGTGACGCAGAGAGCGCCAAAGGCGTGGCTGAGCGCAGTTCGCTGAGGGACTGCCGTCATCTGAACGCGGCCGAGGGGCACACCGATGACCGTTCCCAGAACCAGCGCGATCGCGATCCACTTGTAGTCGACGATGCCGCCGTGCAAGAGCGTTCCGCCGATGGCAAGCAGCATGCCCAGTTCGCCCGCCCACACACCGTGGCGCGCCGTGGTGGGAGAACTCATCCACTTGAGCGAAAGAATAAAGAGAGCACTCGCGACCAGGTAAATGACTTCAATCGCGACTTGGCTGGATGCGAATTCGTTCATGGCTTGCTGGCCGGGCGGCTCGCTTTGAACATTTTGAGCATCCGATCGGTGATGAAGAATCCGCCGACGATGTTGCTGGTGGCCGCCACGACGGCGATTGTGCCCAGCACCGCTGAGAAAGTGCTCTTATGCTCACCCACAAGCACAATGGCGCCCACCACGGCGATCGCATCGAGTGCGTTCGTGAGCGACATCAGCGGGGTATGCAGGAGCGGTGAGACGCGCCGGATGACTTCAAATCCGATGAATCCCGCCAGCATAAAGATAAAGAGGCTGTTAATGAGGACCGAACTGTTCATTCACCCTCCGCGTGATTCAACTCTTTATCGCGGGTGCTGCCATGCCAAAGGACTCACGCACCCGAAGATTGACCACCTCGCCGCCATTGGTCACCAGGGTCTCGCGCACAATTTCGTCTTCCAGGTTCAGTTGTAATTTCTGATCCTTGATCAGGTACAGCAAGAAAGCCATGGTGTTGCGCGCGTACATCTGGCTGGCATGGTAAGGAACGCCACTCGCGACGTTGATCGCGCCGATGATCGTCACGCCATGCTTGACTATGGTTTTGCCGGCTTCCGTCAGTTCGCAGTTGCCGCCGCGCTCGGCGGCCAGATCGAAAATCACCGAGCCCGGCGCCATGCCCACGACCATCTCCTCAGTTACGAGCACCGGCGATTTTTTGCCCGGGATTACCGCGGCGGTGACGACAACGTCGCTCTCTTTGACGACGCGACCGAGGAGTTCGCGCTGTCGCTGATAAAAGGTTTCGTCCTGGGCTCGGGCATAGCCACGAGCGTCCTGCGCATCCTTCGCTTCGATCGGCAATTCGATGAAACGACCGCCGAGACTCTGCACTTGCTCCTTGGCTGCCGGACGAAGATCGTATGCTGACGCCACGGCACCTAGTCTGCGCGCCGTCGCGATCGCCTGCAGGCCGGCAACTCCGGCTCCGATCACGAAGACCCGCGCTGGCGTGATCGTTCCCGCCGCTGTCGTCAACATTGGAAAGATTCGCGGGTGGCTGTCAGCGGCGATGAGGACAGCTTTGTAGCCGCAGATCGTACCCATGGAAGAGAGTGCGTCCATGCTTTGGGCGCGCGTGGTGCGTGGGATTAACTCGACCGAGAATGCAGTCACTCCGCGATCTGCGATCTGCTGAACGACCTCTTTCGATCCAAACGGGCGCAGAAATCCGATGAGGATCTGACCCTGGTGAAACAACGGCAGATCATCCTTGCCGGTGACGTCATTTGATCCGTAGCTGAGAACCTGGAGAAGAATGTCGGCTTGCTCGAACAGAGCGGCCCGGCTGGAGGCAATTTTCGCTCCCTTCTCAACGTATTGGGCATCCGGATAGCCGGCTTGTAATCCGGCGCTGGCTTCGACGATGACCTCAAACCCCGCTTTGGCGAGAGTCGGAATGACCATCGGAACCAAGCCGACCCGCCGTTCCCCGGGATAGGTTTCTTTCGGTACGCCGATAATCACGCGGTCCGTCCTCCGTCACCGGGCACCTGCGAACCGGCCATTCTACCGGAGTTAGAAGGCCTGGGGGAGTGAGACGAGTGTTTCCTGTCACGGTGAGGGGTGATGCGAATCACTGCCTGACTGTACCAGCTGACGCCCGAGTTAGCTGAGACGATCAGCCGGGCCGATACCGTGCTGTTCATCGATTGCGCCAAAGATGGGGTTCCCGGCGAGTTTCACTGCCAAGAAATTCATTGGCAGACTGGCTCCATCACCTTCACGCACGACCTGTCTCCTGCGGCTTTGCTTGATCTCGCGTCACAGCTGTTTGGTTCCTGTCCGCGAGCTTTCCTCCTTACCTCTGCGGCGAGTGTTTCGCAAGCGGCGAAGCCCCGTCTCCTGCAGTCAACCGCGAGATTCCAAAGCTGAAGGAGTGTGTGCGCGAATTGATCGCGGAGTGCCAGATGGACGCTCTCGCCCGCTAGAAGCGACCGGGAGCAGTCAGCTTTTTTCGACCTCATCTCGACCGCCCAATTTCATCCCGCCCTTTGCCCGGCTGCCTGACGGACATTTGCCCTCTGCTGTATGATGAGCGGCTCGTTCTAGTCGCTGGGAGGATGTCACGATGGACTTGCGACGGTTGCTGCTTGCTGCGGTGTGCGGATGCTGCTCAATTTCCCCGGTGGCCTTTGGCCAACCGATGGCTAAAGGGCCGGAGAAATCGGCCGCTTCGCTGATTCCGGACACGACCATTGCGATCAACTCGTCGACTCCACTGTCGCAACGCGTCGTCGCCTACGCAATCGACGCCAAGTACGATCCATCCACGCACTCGCTCGATGCCTCCGAGGTTCTTACCTATCGCAATCTCACCGGGCAGCCGCTCGATCATTTCCCTTTCCACTTGTATCTCAATGCTTTCCAGCCGAAGGCGACATGGATTCGCGAGGCCAAAGCGATGGGCACGCGCGACGTGGCTTACGACGAGTGGAAGGAAGAGGATTTTGGCTCCGAGGAGATTCGGTCCTTTGAAGTTGTCGGCACCGGAGATCTCACTTCCAAGCTCGAATTCATTCAACCGGACGACGGTAACAAAGACGACAAGACGGTTGTGCAGGTGGTACTGCCCAAGGCGATTGCGCCGAATGACTACGTGCAGTTCAAAATCAAATTTCACGACAAGTTTCCGGAGACCCAGGCGCGTACCGGGTGGAAACGCGATTTCGTTCTGGGCGGGCAGTGGTTCCCCAAGGTAGGGGTATGGTGGCACGGGGCGTGGAATTGCCATCAGTTTCACGCCACTACCGAATTCTTCGCGGATTTTGGCGTGTACGACGTGACGCTGACCCTCCCGCAAAATGAGGTAGTGGGCGCCAGCGGGGTGCGAGTGAAGGAAGTGAAGAACCCGGATGGCACGCAGACGCTGACGTACCACGGCGACGACATCCACGATTTCGCCTGGACTGCCAGCCCGCGTTATCGCGTTGCCGAGGACACTTTTCAAGGTTCGATGGGTCCGGTGCAACTCCACATCATGATGCAGCCCGCGCACTGGGGACAGGAGGGCCGTCATGCGAAGATTCTCAAAGAGACGCTCGATCACTTCGAGCGCTGGTATGGACCGTATCCCTACAAGACGCTCACGCTCGTCGATCCTGAGCCCGACTCGGCTGCCGGCGGCATGGAATATCCGACGTTCATCACGGGAGACACCACGTGGTGGATGCCGGACGGGTTGAAGCTGCCCGAGGTCGTGGTGGAACACGAGTTCGGACACCAGTACTGGTACGGAATGGTGGCGACCAACGAGTTTGAAGAGGCCTGGCTGGACGAGGGCATTAACAGCTACACCGAAGTGAAGATCCTCGATGATGTGCTCGGCCGGAAGACTTCCATGATGAACCTGTTCGGGATGACGGCCGGCGAGCGCGAAGTGCAACGTTTGCAATACACGTTCGTGCCAGACTTGGATCCGATGTCGCGTTATGCCTATAAGTTCGCAGGCTTCAATTCTTACGGCGGTGTCACCTACGGCAAAACAGCAAGCGTTTTGCTGACACTCGAGAAGTTGATCGGCGAAGAGACCGTGCAGAAGGCTTTACACACCTACTTCATGCGCTATCGCTTCACGCATCCGACTGGCGAGGACTTTCTCAAAACCGTCGAAGAAGTCTCCGGCAAGGACCTGGGTTGGTACTTCAAACAGGCCGTGTACGGGACCCAGATTCTTGATTACGAAACGATGCGATTCAGTTCGACCGCCGCGGATTGGTACAAGAAGGACCTCAAGGAAAAGAAGGGCGAGACTGTCTACGAATCGGCCGTCATGATCCACCGTAAGGGAGACTTCGTCTTTCCCGTGGATTTGGAAGTCAAATTTGACAATGGCGAAAGGGTTCGCGAGCAGTGGGATGGACAGGACCGCTGGATCAAGTTCCACTATGTCAAAAAAGCGAAAGTCGAGTCCGTGGAAATCGATCCGGACCACTTGATTCACCTGGACCGCGACAACTTCAACAACAGTCACACCGCGAAACCTAAATCGGCCCCGGCGCACAAGTTGACAAACTATTGGACGTTCCTGAGTCAGTGCTTCGCTCAACTCCTAGCCTGGTGGCTGGTGTAGGGGAGAATTCCTGATGAACGACGACAAGAATTTGATCTCCGCAGGACTGCGAATCGTGAATCGCCACAAGCGATTCATCTTCTGGTTCTGGGTGCTGAACCTTGCGCTGGCGTGGCTGGGGTCGATTGCATTTCGAGAGATGGCCAGCTCAACGCTGGATCGGAGCTTGCTTGCGGACCGTTTGCTGCACGGCTTCGATGTGCCCGCTCTGCTTGAGTTGATGGGCCGTCCCGAAACCGGGCCAATGTTGGAGCCTACGAAGGCTGCCGCGCACTTCGCGTTTGTTTTCTTTTTCGCCACGCTGCTTTTTCTCCCGGGAGTGATCGAGGCCTATACGAACGAAGGGCGCCTCTCGCGCGATGAGTTCTTCCGTGTCTGTGGGCGCAATCTCTGGAGATTCATCCGCATATTTATTCTTTTCGCGATCATCGCGGGAGCGATTGGGGGTGCGCTCTTCTCTGGAGAGCACGTTCTCGTGAAGTTTGCAGGGAAGAGCACCTACGAACTTCTCCCCTTTTACACAGACGCAGCGATTCTTACACTGATTTTCCTGGTCATGACCTGGTTGCGCATATGGTTCGATTTGTCTCAGGTGGATGTCGTTTTCCGGGATCAACGCGCCGTAAGGAAGTCTCTAAGGTCAGGTTTTCGATATACGCTGCGTCACCTGCTTTCGCTGCTTGGAAGTTACGTCGTGATCGCCGTCGTGGCCGCGCTGATTTTGATCGTGGGAGTATGGATCTGGCGTGTGGCGGTCCCGCCGCAAAGCATCGGAGGTGCTTTCGTGGTGAGCCAGTGCATGCTGATTCTCTGGTTGTGGACCCGATTTTGGCAGCGTAGCGTAGCGGCGGCGTTCTACCTGCGTGCGATGGCGATAGCGTCCCCATCCGCGGTTTCCATTCCACCGTTTGTGCCGCCCGTTGCTGTGCCGATACCGACTGAGAACCCGGCTGGTGGTGAAAATCCGGCCTAAGGCGTTCCTCTTAGGCCCAGTTTTCCACAAGACCGCCAAACCCTTGCTGGATGGGCTGTTTGGCATGGCACGATGGTGGAATACGTATGGCACAGAAGTGCCATTTTCAGATGAAGATCACGCGTTTACTTTGTCCAGCGAGCAGTTCTGGGGGAGGGCTGCCCGGGCGTCCGAGACCTTCATGGTCCGGACGCTCGTTATTTTTGGTGGATTCTTAGGTCGGCTATCTTGGTTGGACAAAGCAAAAAAGGCGGTGCTGATCGCACCGCCTTTCTCAATTTCTGAGGACTGGACTTACTTGGTGGAGATCGTGAAAACCACCGAAATCGGGATCTGCGTCTCTGTCTGTTGCTGCTTGAAACGCCATTGCTTGACGGCGTCCTGCGCGGCATCGGCGAGAATGGCGGGACCGCCGAGCACCTGCAGATTTTGAACGTGGCCGTCAGTCGAGATGGTGGCCATCAGCGGGACCTCGCCTTGAACCTTCATCTGGCGGGCCAGCAGCGGATATTCAGGACGCACGGCGCGACCTTCCAGCTGCTGGCGGGCGTCCGCAGACATTTGGACGCGCTCGCCGGCTCGAGTGACCGAGCCGCTACCCGCAACGACCTCGGTTGGGCTCGCAGCCGCGCTGGGAATCAGGCTGCCGGGCTGCATGTCAACCCGGACGGACGGGCTGCCCGCACGAACGGGCTGGTGGTTATCGCCAGCCACAACCTCCACCCTGAGGGGCGGTAAAACCGCGTGCGAGGGGGTGGGAGTCGACGCTAGCTGAGTAACGGGCTCCTTGCTGACCGGAACCGCCGGAACCCGTCCTCGAGAGCGCCTCGCTGCGGGAATGGAAGACGAAACCGCAGGGCCTTCCGCCGTAGGGGCGGCGTCCGTGGCTGCCTCAGGGGCCGATTGGTCATCGGCGACATCAGAGTCTGCCACGTCTGGCGTAGAAGGGAACCAGAAATCGCGGTCCTTCACGAGCACCAGACCCAGCGCAACTAATAGAAGAATAAGGGCAATCACCATCCGGCGACGTTGCCGTTGGTCATTTTCGGCGGGAAGTGCCGAGGTCGAGGTTGAAACCGGAGCCCTGCCGACGATCAGACGTGGCTGCTCTACGTGTTGCTGCTCTTCCAACTCAACATGGCGTTCTAGCTGATCGAGCATGCGGGGACCCACCTTCCTGAGCCTGCGGGGAAGGGCACTTTGTCGCACACAGTATGCCCTGAAACCTCCCATAAAGCCACGGAAAATTGCACGTTTTCCCGCGCTGTGAGGGGGGTCACAGCCAGTTGTGCCTCCAATCACAGCGGAGTGTTAGGGGTCGGGCAGACACTGAGACGGTGACATCGGTCACACGGGCCTGGCCAAGGACACAGTGCCATGGCGGGCGGACCCCACCAGAAAGCCGGGAGCCTCCCGCAAATCATTGAATTCCCGGCCCCGCCAAAAGGGGGAGTCGTGCTTTCGCCATACGGACTCGATATTATTGAAAGTTGCCTGACCTGCAAGATGCGCACGGAGCGCATCTTCTGCGACCTGCCGACAGCAGCTCTCCAGTCGTTTGAGGCGATCAAGTACGCAACCGCCTATCCTAAGGGCGCGGTGTTGTTCGTTGAGGGGCAAGCGCCGCGCGGGATTTTCGTGCTCTGCAAAGGCCGGGTCAAGCTGTCGATCTGCGCGACCGATGGCAAAACGCTAATCCTGAAAATTGCCGAACCGGGAGAAGTCCTGGGATTGAGCGCTACTGTTTCGGGTAAACCCTATGAGCTGACGGCTGAGACGATCGATCCTTGCCAAGTGAACTTCGTGAAGCGCGAAGATTTCCTTCGCTTCCTGAAAGACCACTCCGATGCATGCTTCAAAGTGGCCGAGCAATTGAGCGAAAAATACAACAATGCCTGCCACGAAGTCCGATCACTTGGCCTCTCCCATTCCGCGGGAGAGAAATTGGCGAAGCTGTTGCTGGAGTGGAGTTCGAGAAACGGGGAAGCTGCGAAGCAGGAACCGCGGTTGAAGCTGGCTCTTACTCATGAAGAAATCGCGCAGATGATCGGGACCTCGCGTGAAACCGTCACGCGACTCTTTGCCGACCTCAAAAAGCGGCAGATCATCCAGGCGAAAGGCTCCACGCTCGTCGTTCGCAACAAAGTAGCGCTCAAGGCGATGGCCACCAACGGCTGAGTTGCTCTCCACCCATGTAGCGAGGGTCACCCAAAACGGTGACTCCAGTCACTGTGCATTTCACTCGCGAGCGATATCTACGTGATATGGAGAGCGCGATACAGCAAAGTTGCCTCGATTGCACCCTGCGTCCAGACCGGCTCTTCTGCGACTTGCCCAACAACGTGCTGCAGGCTTTCGACTCGGTAAAAGAGAACTTATCGTGTCCACGGAATACTGTGCTGTTCCGCGAGGGTCAGGCAGCGCGAGGCGTTTTCGTGCTGTGTGAGGGGCGCGCCAAACTATCGGTTTGCTCCGAATCCGGAAAGCGACTGACGCTGAGGGTTGCGGTGCCCGGAGAGATCCTAGGTTTGAGTGCTTCTTTGACCGGAAGCGCTTATGAAGTGACGGCCGAGCTCTTGGATAATGCGCAGGTTGCCCTGGTCAAGCGCAAAGACCTGCTGCGCTTTCTCCGCGAACATCGCGAGGCCTGCCTGCACGTCGTTACCCTGCTCAGCCAGGATCTGCATATAGCGTACGATCGTGTGCGCTCTGTCGGGCTGGGACGGACGAGACGATCACGAGTGGCAAGCGCCTAGCTTTCCCGTCGAGGAATCGCCGTTCTCGAGAACACGGGAGCCCTTTTAGTCTCGATCCCGCTGGAGACTCATGTCAGCGATTGATTTTCGTGCAAGGTTCTGTCCGATTCTGTTTGTCGCATTCTTCCTGGGAACGTGCTGCGCTCAATCTCCTGGCGGTCTGGAGCAGCCCAATGCCGGAAAGTATGTGGGAGCCGAAGTCTGCCAAGGCTGCCACGACGATGCCTACAAGACCTTCGCGGCCTCCGCGCACCTCGAGACGCTGAAGAGGCAGAAACCCTCCGAGCAGGGATGCGAGGGATGCCACGGTCCCGGGGCGGATCACGCAGAAGCGGGAGATCCCGACAAAATTCGCCGCTTTCCCGCCGCCTCGCCGCAAGAAATTCAGGCGGCCTGCACCGTGTGCCATGAGGCCAATCTTGGCGCCGCTCACACCAAGGCACGGCTAACCTGCCTTACCTGCCACTCCGCTCACCACTACACGCAAACCAAGGCAATCTTACTGGCTCCGGAAACGCAACTCTGCCGGCGCTGTCACAAGTTCTAGCTTCTGCGCCTCGACCACGACCTGAAACGCGGGGCCGGCGTTTCCGCCGCGCTGGGCTGAGATTTTCCGGGCACTTTAACGCCGTGTCCTTATGTACATGCCTCCTGTGACCCGAGTCACGTCGGCGGGTGAGAGCACTCACTGCCCCTTGGGCAATCTCCCCCAAGAATGAAAGAGCAGTCGGTTCAGATTGGGAGGAAAGCGGCCATGCACGGAAACGGTCGGAATCCCCGGCACACGATGCCGGCGAGGTTCGTGCAATTTGGACTTCTTTGTCTATTTTTTTCTTTTGCAATTTCGGCGTTTGCCGCCAACAAGGCCGCTCCTAAACCTACTAGCGAAGATTGCCTCGCCTGCCACGGCGACTCGACCATGACCACCGAGGTGAACGGCAAGCAGGTGAGTCTCTCCGTCAATGCCGACGGCTTCAAGAACTCGATTCATGGAACGATGTTCACGTGCGTCGATTGCCATTCGGATGTGAAAACTTCTCCGCACGAGACAACGCCGGCGAAGGTCTCGTGCGCGCAATGCCACGCTGACCAACAGGCGGCCTACGACCGCAGCTATCACGCGAAGGCCATCAAGGCGGGGGACGTCCAGGCGGCGACCTGTGTGAACTGCCACGGAAGCCCGCATGAATTGCTGCCCGCGAGTGATCCGAAGTCGCGCGTCAATCACGCCAACATTCCGGCCACCTGCGGCGCATGTCACGGACAGAAGTTCGTGATGGCGGCCAGCGGCCACAGCGCGCAGGTGTTCGTATCGTACGAAGAGAGCGTGCACGGGAAGGCAGTAGCAGCCGGGTCGGAGAAAGCGGCCGTGTGCACGGACTGCCACGGATCGCATGAGATCCTGGCAGCGAGCGATCCGAAATCGCCGATCTTCAAATTCAACGTTCCTGCGACCTGCGCCAAGTGCCACAACAACGTGGAAGAGCAGTTCGCACAGAGCATTCATGGCCAGGCAATCGCGCACGGAAACTGGCAAGCCCCGGTTTGCACCGACTGCCACGGGATCCACTCCATCAAGGCGCACCTGGATGCGAACTCTTCGGTGTCGGCAGCCAACCTGTCACAAGTGACGTGTGCGCGCTGTCACGAGGGCGTGAGACTATCGCAGGAATTCGGCGTCGAAGGGCGCCGTTCGACGACCTACCTGGCAAGCTATCACGGGTTGGCGTCCAAGTTGGGATCGCAGGTCGTGGCGAACTGCGCCAGCTGTCATGGCGTCCACAACATCCTGCCTTCGAGTGATTCCCGCTCGACCATCAACCGGGCCAACCTCGTGACCACCTGCGGACGATGTCACCCGGGCGTTACGGAGAAGTTTGTGGTCGGCAAAGTGCACGTGGACGCGCCGCTTTCGGCCGACGTGGGCAGTGTTGCGGTCCGCTGGATTCGGAAGCTGTACCTGGGAATGATCTTCGCCGTGATCGGCGCGATGCTCCTCCACAATCTCGTGATCTGGCGGCGGAAGGCTCTGCTGCGGCGCAAGGAAGAACACCGCCTCGTGGAGCGCATGACGCGCCACCAGCGCTGGCAGCATGTGATCCTGTTCGTAAGTTTCATCACGCTGGTGATCACCGGCTTCGCGCTGAAGTTCCCGGATTCGTGGTTCGCGACCCTGCTGGGAATGGGCGAGCGTGTCCGCGGCGTCACGCACCGCGTGGCAGGCGTCATTCTCATCGCGGTGGGGATATACCATATCGTATACGCTGCCGTAACGCACGATGGCAGGCGGCTGGTGAAGGATTTCCTTCCCGCGCCAAAGGATGCCTCGGATGTGTGGGGCACCCTGCTCTATTACCTTGGGTTGCGCTCGGAAAAGCCGGAGTTCCGCCGCTTTAACTATGCGGAGAAGGCCGAATATTGGGCGTTGGTCTGGGGCCTGATCGTGATGGCGTCCACGGGCCTTATGCTGTGGGCGAAGATGTCCGTCGGTCGATACCTGGCACGGTGGTGGCTGGACGTTGCCACCGCCATCCACCTTTACGAGGCGATTCTCGCGACGCTGGCCATTGTCGTATGGCACTTCTACCAGGTCTTCTTCGATCCTGACGTTTATCCGATGAACTGGGCGTGGTGGGACGGCAAGATGTCGTTCGAGCACTACCGCGAAGAGCATGGCCTCGATACGAAGACGCTGCTGGATGCCGCCCGCGCCGAGGCTGCGGCAGAGCGCGCTGTTTTATCCGAGGCAGGAAGTTCGGCAGCCAATGGTGCGCCTGCAGCCGAAGAAAATGCTCACGAACCCGTGACAACTGAAAAGTAAGGGAAGAGCGTTGTTTTTGCATGCCCGCCGATGCATGATGGCGGCCGTGGCGGAAACGAAATTGGATAGCGATGTCTGGGTTGTGAGAAAGCGAAATCCAGCGAAGAAAGGCGGAAGCACGGCATGACGAACGAAACCCCAGAGGTGAAGCCCGCCAGCGGCATCGGCAGACTGCGCGAATGGATGCGCAATCCCATTTCCCTCATCGGCCTGGCCTTTGCGATCGTCGCCTTCGGGAATTTTCTTTTTCTGTTTTTCATCGACCTGACGTCGCAGCACCCGAGTCCGTATGTCGGCATTCTTGCCTACATGATCGTGCCGGGCTTCCTGGTAGCGGGACTGTTCTTGATCGCGTTCGGTGTGTGGTATGACCGCCGGAAGAAGAGCCAGCACCCTGCACAAGCTGTGCGATACCTTCGCATCGATTTCAATGATCCTAGCCAGCGCGGCGTGTTCGCTTTCCTGTTCACTTTCATCGTGGCCTTTATCGGGCTGAGCGTGGTGGGAAGTTACAAGGCGTATGAATTCACTGACTCGGTTCAGTTCTGCGGGCAGTTGTGCCATTCGGTGATGGCGCCGGAGTTCACGGCTTACCAGCTTTCGCCCCATGCGCGAGTGGCGTGCGTGGATTGCCACGTTGGGGCCGGCGCTACCTGGTATGTGAAGTCGAAACTCTCGGGCGCGAGGCAGGTGTTCGCGACTGCGTTCAATACGTACCCGCGGCCGATTCCTACGCCCGTCCACAATTTGCGTCCCGCTGCGCAGACCTGCGAGCAGTGTCACTGGCCGAAGAAGTTCTACGGCGCGCAGCTCAAGGTGTTCACACACTACTCGAGCGACGAAAAGAACACGCCGCGCCAGATTCGCATGTTAATTAACGTGGGTGGCGGCGATCCGGCAACAGGCGCGCCGGAAGGCATTCACTGGCACATGAATATTGCCAATGAGATCACCTATGTCTCCACGGACGAGAAGCGCCAGGTGATCCCGTACATTCACGTGAAAGACATGCAGGGTCGTGTCACGGAATACTTTGCCAAAGACTCAACGCTTACCAAAGAGCAGATTGCCAAGGCCGACAAGCGTCTGATGGATTGCGTCGACTGCCACAACCGGCCCACACACATTTATGTTCCGCCGGACCTGTCGGTCGATAATTCGTTGCTGGCGCGCCGGTTGGACGCATCGCTGCCGTTCCTGAAACAACAGGCGGTGGCCGCATTGACCGCGGATTACAAGACCACCGATGCCGCCATGCAAGGGATCGCGAAGTCGATCGACAACTTCTACGAGTCGAAGTATCCCGACCTGGCGAAAAACAAGCAGCTCGAAATTCGGAATGCCATCGATGAGTTGCAGCGCATCTATCGCAATACGACCTTTCCGGAAATGAAACTGAACTGGCAGACACACCCCAACAACATCGGCCACTTCTACTTCAACGGTTGTTTCCGTTGCCACGACGGCCAGCACGTGAGTCCAGACGGCAAAGTCGTGACGAAAGACTGCCAGACCTGTCACAGCGTGCTGAATCAAAGCGAGGGCGCCGTAAGCATGGCCGCCGTGCAGAAGGTTTCCTTCCAGCATCCCATCGATCTGGGAGACCTGACGCAGGTGAACTGCAGCGACTGCCACGCGAGCGCAGGCACCCAATAAGGCCGTCTTTTCAATCACTTGCCGGCGTGATGTGCATCACAAGTGGTCGTGACTAGTGTCACCGCCCGAATGTTCACGCTTCTCTATCGTTACCCGTGGGGTGAGGCACCAGTCGAGTAACAGGCGTCGATACGCTCAAGGAGGCGCGGCATGACTTCGGTGGACGGGAACGGCAAGCATCCACATCATCTGGCGGGGGAAAACAAGGTGCGGCTGGTTTTCTGGGAGGTCACCAAGGGCTGCAATCTTCGCTGCATCCACTGTCGTGCCACAGCCACGCAATTAAGCTCTCCCACAGACCTTGCCACGCGCAACGCGCTCGAGATCATCGACCAGATTGCCGCCGCAGCCAATCCGATCCTCGTCCTGAGCGGCGGGGAGCCTCTGTATCGCTCGGACATTTTCCAGCTTGCCCGCCATGCCACGGACAAAGGCCTTCGGGTCGCGCTGGCCACGAACGGAACGCTGGTGACCAAGGACGTCGCGCGCATGATCGTCGACGCGGGCGTCCGTCGCGTTTCGATCAGCCTCGATGGTGCCGATGCGGCGACCCACGATACATTTCGCGGAATTCCTGGTGCATTTGATGCCGCCGTGCACGGCTTGCGAAATCTGAAGGCGCTCGGTATGTCGGTGCAGATCAACATGACGATCGCCCGCCACAACGCGCACCAGTTGCCGGATGTGCTGCAGTTGGCGCGAAACCTAGGCGCCGATGCGCTGCATACGTTCCTGCTGGTGCCGGTGGGCTGCGGAGTCGATATCGCTTCGGAGCAGATGGTTCCCCCCGAGGAATACGAGCGCATGCTGAACTGGTTCTATGACCAGTCCCTGACGGGCGGAATCGAATTGAAGGCGACCTGCGCTCCGCACTATTTCCGCGTGGTTCGACAGCGTCGGGCGGCTGACCGGCGGGCGGCGGAAGCAATAGCGCGAATCGCGCCTGCACCGTCCGAAGCAGTTCCGACGCAGGCTGCAATTGGTCCCACGGAAATGACCATGCCGGGATCCACCGGCATTGCGATCAAAGCACACGGCGTTGGACAGGCAGTGGGCCATCCTGGAGGACATCCGTCGGACTTGAATGCAATGACCAAGGGATGCCTGGCGGGAACGGGAGTGTGCTTCATCTCGCATGAAGGCGAAGTTTATCCCTGCGGTTACCTGCCCGTGATTGCAGGAGACCTGCGGAAGCAGACCTTCCGCGACATCTGGGAGAACTCACAGGTCTTCCACGAACTGCGGGATACGAACAATCTGAAAGGGAAATGCGGCTGCTGCGAATTTCGCAACGTCTGCATGGGATGCAGGGCACGCGCGTATGCGGCGACGGGAGATTTTATGGATGAAGAGCCCTTCTGCGTTTACCAGCCCCACACGCCGAGCCTGTGCAAAGAAACACCTGAACCGGCTGGCAGCCGGCGCTGATTTTTTTCTCAACCCGACCCAAAGAAGCCCGGTGCTCAACCTCATCTGAGCACCGGGTATTTTTCTGCTGTTCACCAACTTCTACGCTGTCTTCTTGACCGGTGCTGCTGGAAACTCGATCAATTTGCCCCGCAGCGATGCAGGGACCCACTTGATCTTCTTTCGAAAACGATCCGGAACGTAAAACTTAATCACCTGAGCCATAGCCATCCTCCGATCCAACTAGCCACAGCCTCGAATCGCAGACTTTCACCGAAGCCTCAGGCTGTCGGCATTTGAATAATTAGATGCTGACTCGGAGCGTTGCAGAAAGGCGTGCGCGTTCGCGACCCGCCGCGACATGCGGACAATGGCCAAGTAGTTGATGTTGCGGCGAATATAGTTCTTGACGGACTTACCATGCGGCAGTAAATTAACGGTGTTTAGTTAACAACGTTAAGTAACCGTGGGTTGGTAAGCAATTAAGGAAGCAGCATGGGAGTCCTTGAACGGCGCGAACGCGAGAAGCAGGAGTTGCGGCAACAGATTCTTGACGTTGCTCGCGAACTGTTTGCGCGCGAAGGATACGAATCGGTCACGATGCGGAAGATCGCCGAAGCGATCGAGTACTCGCCCACCGCGATCTATCTCTACTTCAAGGACAAAGAGCAATTGCTCAACGAACTCTGTCACGCTGATTTCCAGACGCTGGCTCGCGAGTTCCAGAAGATCGCCGAAGTGCGTGATCCAATCGAGCGCTTGAAGAAAACGGGTCTGAGCTACATCGAGTTCGGCCTGCGCTATCCGAATCACTATCGCTTGATGTTCATGACACCACGTCCTCCACACACGCCTGAGATGGAGGCCGACAAAGGGAATCCTGAGAAAGATGCCTACGCCTTTCTGAAGGTCATCGTGACGCAATGTATCAAAGCCGGCATGTTCCGCAAGGAATTCTGTGACGTGGAAGCGGTGTCGCAGATGCTTTGGGCTTCGGTGCACGGCATTGTTTCTCTGCGGATCGCGAAAGGCTGTGAGGAGTGGGTGGAGTGGGTTCCGATCCAGCGGCTCGCCGACATGCTGATCGACATGCAACTCAAAGGACTGTTGAAGGAAGAGAAGAGGGCATGAGCCATGGTCGATCTCGCACTCAAGATGCTCCTGCACGACAAGCTGAAGTTTTTCATCACCGTTGCGGGAGTTGCGTTTGCGGTGACCCTGGTGCTGGTGCAAGTCGGCCTGTTTCTTGGTTTGCTCGACAATGCGACCGTCACGATTGAGAACACGCATGCCGACATCTGGGTGACGTCGAAAGAAACGCCGAACATCGATTTCGCCCACACTTTCTCGGACACATTCGTACAGCGCGTGCGCTCCGCTCCGGGCGTGGCGAAAGCCGACAACCTGATCGTCAACTTCCTCACCATCTCACTGCCGAACGGTGCGCAGGAGGGCGTGATCATTTACGCCCTCGACAATTTCCGGGACTGGAATCTTCCCTGGAACGTCCAGGACGGTGAACTGAACGATCTAAAGCGCGGACGCTTTCTCTTCCTCGATGATTCGGCCGTGAAACGCTATGGCCCATTCCACGTCAACGAATATCGCGAGATCCAACAGACGCGGCTGAAGATCATTGGCCGCACCGCGGAAGCGCGCTCGTTCACCACCACGCCGATTGCGTTTATGGATTTCGAGCGGGCGCAGGCGCTCTCGGCGGAGAATCTGCATGGTCTAACCAGCTACATCCTGGTGAAGGTCGCGCCGGGGGCCGATCCGCGCGCAGTGAAGGCCGAGATCCAAAAACGTCTCCCGTACAACGACGTTTTTATGAAGGATGAGTGGGCACGACGCTCGCGCAATTACTGGATCGTCAGCACGGGGCTCGGGCTGAACCTGTTTGTCACGGTGTTTCTTGGCTGCATGGTCGGACTCGTCGTGGTAGCGCAGACGCTCTATAGCTCCACGATGGAGCACATCAAGGAATTCGGAACGGTGAAGGCTATCGGCGGCGGCAATAGCGACATCTACAAACTGCTCGCGGAGCAGGCGACGATCTCTGCCAGCGTTGGTTACGTGCTGGGCGTGATGATGGCGTTTGCGATGCAGCCCCTGGTACATAAGATCGACCTGAAACTCATGATCCCCGACAACTTTCTTATCTTCGTATTCTTCGGATCGCTGCTGATGTGCCTGGGGGCGGCGCTGATTTCGTTCCGCAAAGTCTCGGGCATCGATCCGGCCCTGGTTTTCCGCAGCTGAAGTCAGGAGTGAAGTATGGCAGTCCTCGAAGCCCGCGTTGTGACCAAGACATTCGAAGAAGGGAAGCATGCGGTCCAGGTGTTGAAGGGCTGCTCGATCGAGGTGGAACGCGGCGAAATCGTGGCGCTTGAGGGGCCGTCGGGATCGGGGAAGACGACGCTGCTGTCGATCTTGGGCTGCATTCTAACCGCTACCTCCGGCAGCGTTTCGGTGGAGGGAAGAAGAGTCGATCCCGGCAGTCCTGCGAGATTGCCCGACATCCGCAAGAAATCTATTGGCTTCGTATTCCAGCAATTCAACTTGTTTCCCTCGCTTACCGCGCTTGAGAACGTGCAGTACGCCTTGAATGTCAAGGGGACCCGCGACCGGTCTGCTCGGACGGAAGCCGAGCGCGTGCTCGAGCAGGTCGGCATGGCAGAGCGCAAGGACTTTCTGCCGCGCGACCTCTCCGGGGGACAGAAACAGCGCGTGGCCCTGGCGCGGGCGCTGGCCGGCAATTCACCAATCCTGCTCGCCGACGAGCCGACCGCAAATCTCGACGCACAAATCGGCACCCAGATCCTCGACCTGTTTCGCGATCTCGCGAAACGCGAGAACCGGGCGCTGCTCATCGTTACGCACGACCCCAAGGTCCGGACGGTCTCCGACCGGATCCTGCGGATTTCCGATGGCCTTCTCATGAGCCCAAACTGAGGTTGATTTATGCAGACGTTGCAACGTATTGCTCTTCTCGTCGTGGCAGTCTTCCTGTTAATGGCGTTGGTTGTTCAGGCGCGCAAGCTGGAAAGTCGAGGTGCTTCCAATCGCGGCATCGTTGGAGAAGCCAAGAGCACGCCCGCGGAAATACGAGCCGAGGGCTGGGTGGTGGCGTATCCAGGCGCAGATTTGACCGTGGGCACGGACGTGGCCGGAACCGTCGTCGAGATGCTCGTGAAGGAGAAAGATCATGTCCGCAAAGGACAGCTAATCGCCGAGTTGCGTTCCGACGACACGCGTGCTGCGCTCGATGAGGCGCGGGCTACGGTTGCTCAAGCGGATGCCGATATCCAGCTGTTCGACACCGAGGTTCATCGCGCGCAAATGTTGTTCGACGAGAAGGTCGGAACCAAGCAGGCGCTCGATCATGCCACGCGCGATCGTGATGCGGCAAAAGCGCGCCGCGAAACGGCGTCAGCGACAGTGCGGCGACTTGACGCGACACTCGACAAGACGCGAATTTATGCGCCCATCAGCGGAGTTGTGCTCTCGCGACTGGTGCAACCGGGAGAAACCGTAAAGGAGAATTCTGCGCTGATCCGCATGGCGGACTTGAACCGAACTCGTGTGGAAGCCGAAGTCGACGAATTTGATACTGGCCACATCCACATCGGAGATTCGGTGAAGATTCGCGCCGAAGGCTACGAGGGCCAGGAATGGCGAGGACGGGTCGAGGAGATCCCTGATTCGGTGGTTGGGCGGCAACTGAAACCACAGGACCCCACCAAGCCGATCGATACGCGCGTATTGCTGGTGAAGGTAGCTTTTGCCCAGCGCACGCCTCTGAAACTCGGCCAGAAGGTGGAAGTGGGTATCGGCTCGGAAGCAATCGGACACGGCCAGAATTCAGCAATGGAGGCCACACGATGATCAGCAGGGAAAGTCGTCTCATGGCCGGATTCTTACTTGTCGTTCTGCCGAGCGTGCTCTACGGCGGCCTTTTCCTGCTCTCTCAACTGGTGGACGACCGCTCGGGCTACATGGCGAATCCGCTGCGCCAGAACCTGTTTCGTGCGGGGCATGCGCATGCTGGCGTGCTGCTGGTGCTCTCGCTAATCGCGCTGCGCTATGTGGACGAGGCCCTCCTGAGTCCAATGTGGAAGTGGATCGTTCGGGTTGGGATCCCATCGGCAGCAATCTTCCTGCCCGGTGCATTTTTCTTCTCGGTAGTCTCGCCGAATGCGACGCATCCGAATGCCTTCATCAATTTTGCCTACGTAGGCGCGGTGGTGCTGGCCATTTCACTGTTGGTGCTTGGAATCGGACTACTGCGATCGCGCCCAGCGCCCAGCGAGTAAATTTCGGGCGTGCGGCAGTCGGGATTCTGAAAGTCAAGGCCACTGGCGCTCTCTTCCAAATAATCCCTTGAAATCGTGTAACTTTACCGTATGCTGCGAATCCCATAAGCGGCTCGGTGCGTGGCACGAGGCCATGTTTCAGGGGATTTTTGATGGACGAAAAGAAATTCAAGAAGATTAATCGCCGCGAGTTGCTGAAGTTGACGCCTGTTCTCGCATTGGGTGCGTTCGCGATTCCGGCACTTCAAATCCCGCTCCTGAAGAAGGGACTGGCCTTCAGCGACTGGGCCTCCGGCAAGCTATTTCGCCAAGGCCACCTCGCCACCACTTTCGCGGATTCCGAACTCACCCCCTTCGAGAAATTTCCAATCAATGGCTACGACGTCGATGATCCCGGGGTGATTTTTGAGAACTGGACGCTCACTGTAAGTGGCGCCGTACAGAAACCCGGTGACTACACCCTCGCGCAGATTCAGGCGCTGCCGCGCACGAGGCAGAACACGCGCCACGTCTGCGTTGAGGGATGGGATGTAATCGGCCGGTTTGGAGGCACGCGGCTCTTGGAATTTCTCAAACTGATTGGCGCAGATCCAAAGGCCCGGTTTGTTTCAGTCCAATGCGCGGACGACTACTACGAGTCGCTCGACATGGCGACCGCCATGCATCCGCAAACGCTTCTCTCTTACGAGATGTACGATCAGCCGCTCACGCGTGAACACGGGGCGCCCGTGCGACTGACGGTTCCGACGAAGATCGGCTACAAGCAGGCGAAGTATCTGACGGACCTCAAGGTGAGCCACGTGCTCGAGCGCGTCGGCTATTGGGAAGACCAGGGATATTCCTGGTTCTACGGACTCTAGTTTCGGAGAGATAAAGCATGCCAGCCGAGGTGATTGAGTTCGATTCAGCGAAAAGTGGGGAAGTGGTACGGGCTGTTTATGAGCATCCGTGGCCGGTGCGGTTCTCGCATTGGGTGAACACGGTTGCGCTCTTCGTCATGACCGGCAGTGGCCTGCAAATCTTCCGCGCGTTCCCAAGCTTCGGCGCCAAGATCCCAGAAAACGACCTTCTAAATTGGCCGAAAGCGTTCGCCATCGGCGGCTGGCTTGGCGGTGCGCTGCAGTGGCACCTTACCTTCATGTGGATCTACATCGCCACGGGCCTCTTTTATCTGGGATACCAGGTCTTCAGCGGCAATTACCGCCAGGTGTTGTTCGTCCCGAAAGATGGGAGCGGAGTATGGCCCATGGCGCGGCATTACTTTTTTTTCGGCCCGAAGCCGGATGCCCTGGACGTGTACAACCCGCTACAGAAGCTTGCTTACACCTCGGCGATCGTTCTGGGAGTCCTTTCCGTTCTGACGGGAATCGCGATCTGGAAGCCAGTCCAGTTTTCGTGGCTCGCGTGGCTCATGGGTGGATTTCACCTCGCGCGTGTTTGGCACTTCATCGTGATGTGGGCGATCGTGGCCTTTGTGTTTGGACATCTGGTGATGGTGGTGCTGCACGGTTGGAACAACTTCATGTCGATGCTCACAGGGTGGAAGACTGACCCTGACTATACGCCCCGCTAGATCACGGCTCTCGGCCGCGACGAGGAACGTTTGCATGGGCAGCCTGCCCCAGAAAATGAGCATTCAGGTAAAGAGCGCCGATCCCGCCGAAATCCGCGAACAAGGGTTGATCCGGCGCGTGCAGGCTGGCGAGAAGCAGGTCTTTTATGAGTTAGTGAAGCCCTACGAGCGCCGCATTTACAGCGCGGCATTCGCGATCCTTCGCAATGAAGCGGAGGCGGAGGACGCCGCGCAGGAAGCGGTCCTCAAGGCCCTCACGCACATTCAGCAGTTTCGCGCGGACGCGCGATTCAGCACCTGGCTGACGCAGATCACAGTGAACGAGGCTCTTATGAAGCGGCGAAAAGCGCATGCGGAAATCATGGAGCCGATCGGTGAACGAGAGGAAGACGACGGCACTTACACGCCCCGCGATTTCGCCGACTGGCGCGAGATTCCTTCGGAGGTTCTCGAGCGAAAAGAGATTCGTCAGAAACTGGCCGATGCCTTGTCGGCGCTGGCAGAGAAGTATCGGAAGGTATTTGTGCTGCGAGACATTCAGCACCTCAGCATTGAGGAGACTGCCGAGGCGCTCGGCATCTCGCGCGCTTCGGTAAAGACCCGGCTCCTGCGCGCTCGCCTGATGCTCCGTGACCTCCTGGCCCCGGGTTTGGGCGGAGCTTTCTTCAGCCGCTTGCCGTTCGAGAAGGGAACAAAGCCATGGTAGTCAATTGCGAACATGTCTGGCGGGAGGTGTCGAATTATCTCGACGGTGAAATCGATCCCGAGTTGCGTGCCGCAATGGAAGCCCACTTCAAGGAGTGCAAGCACTGTACCGCCGTGCTCGTTGGTACGCGAAACGTAGTGCAGTTGTACGGCAACGAGCGGATGTTCGAACTTCCCGCAGGATTCAGCCATCGGTTGCAGCGTCGCTTGGCGCAGCAATCGTCTTACGGATTTCAAAACATCCGAGCGTTGTGGATTATGGCGATCGCTGCGGCGGCGCTTGTCGTTGGCGGGGTTGCGCTCGGGAACATCGTGTTTCGTCAGCCGGAGACTAAGTCGCCGCTCGCGCAGACGCCGCATGGAATCCCGCCGAATCTCATTGTGTATGTCTCCGACGATAGCCGCGTGTTCCACGCGCCCGGGTGCAAGTACCTGCATAAGCACGACGATGAACCGCCCAAGCAGATGACAGCGTCGGAGGCTATGAAAGAGGGATACGTGCCGTGCGTGCGCTGTTTGCGGCAGTATTTGAAAGCAGAGGTCGAGTGCCCGCGACCGTCGATTGATTCGCCGCAATGGGCACGACAGTCGAATGGGTCCGCCCAGCCGACATTATGAATAAGGGACTGCAAGACTTTGTTGGCTTTCGCAGAGTGGCCTGTAGCAGGGGGCACGACTAAAAAAAATAATCCGGGCGGTCCAAACATGGTCTCTCACCCGGACATCGGACTTCGCAGGTGACACGATTCTATCAGTTCTTCTTCATCTCATCGTTCTTCATATCGTCGTGCTTCATGTTGTCATCTTTCATCTGGTCTTTCTTCATCTGATCCTTTTTCGCTTTCTTGGCCTTCTTGTCTTTTTTCATGGCGCTCTTGCTGTTGTCCTGCTTCATCTGGTCGTGCTTCATGTTGTCGTCCTGCTTCATTTCGCCGCCGGAAGACTGCGCAAATGCCGTCATCGATGCTGCGAGCAGACACATGGCCATCATCCTACTGATTAATTTCATACATTCTCCTTGTGAGATCAGCGATCTCCCTCAGACTCGAGGGTGCAGGTGGGATGTGTCGGTCGGGCGAAAGTTACATGCAAATCGCCCGGAAACGATCTTTGCTAAAGAAACGAGGGAGTGTCAGGAGCGGCTCAGCAAGCCAACTGATCGCGAGCGATCTTCAGGCCATTCAGGTTGCCGAGGACCGTGACGGCGATCGACTCTGTTCGGAAGAAGTCGTTGGCCATTTCTCGCAAGTCTTCCGCGGTAACGGCTTCAATCTTCTGGATCAGCTCATCCATGCCGTAGAAGCGGTCGAAATACATGTCCTGGCGCGCGAGATTCGACATGCGGGCCGTCGAGGACTCCAGCGACAGCATCAGGCTGCCCTTGAGTTGATCCTTGGAGCGGCGCAATTCTTCTTCCGGGACGGCTTCCGATTTCAGCTTTCTGAATTCCGAGACGACGGATTGCACGACCTTTGCAGCGGACTCACGCGAGGTGCCCGCATAGATTGAGAGACAGCCGGTGTCGCGGTACGGATTCAGGTCGCTGTAGATCGCGTAGGCCAGTCCTTGACGCTCGCGGATGTTCTGAAAGAGTCGGGAACTCATTCCACCGCCCAGGAGTGTGTTGAGAACGTAAGAAGCGAAGCGCTTCTCATGAGCGATCGGATGCGACGGGACGCCGACACAAATCTGCACTTGCTCCAGCGACTTTTTGTTGCGCAGCGTGATCTTGGGAACGATTTTCGGGGGCAACGAATGCAGCCCGTTCTTGCCCGGCGTCATGTTGGAGAAGTGCTGGTTCACAAGTTCCACGAAGCGCTGGTGATTCAGATTCCCAGCTGCCGCAACGATCAGGTTCCCCGGAACGAAGCGTTGCCGATACAAGTCAAGAACCACCGGCTGTTCGAATCCTCTCACAGTTTCTTTTGTGCCCAGAATCGGTTTACCGAGTGGGTGATCTTTCCAGAAATTTTGCGTGAAGATTTCGTGCACGAGGTAATCGGGATTGTCCTCGTCCATCTTGATCTCTTCGAGGATGACCCGGCGCTCGCGAACGATGTCCTCGACGGCGAACACGGGATTCAGCACCAGATCGGACAGAACATCGAGAGCAATGGGCAGGTGCTCGTCGAGGACCTTTACGTTGAAACAGACACACTCTTTCGCGGTGAAGGCGTCGAGGTTTCCCCCGATCGAATCGACTTGGCGTGCAATCGCCTCCGCCGACCGGTTATGCGTACCTTTGAAGACCATGTGCTCGATGAAATGGGACAGGCCATTGCGCTCGGCTTCCTCGTCGCGCGAACCGGTCTTGATCCAGATGCCGATGGAAACCGAACGAATATGCTTCATCTCTTCAGAGATGATCGTCAGCCCGTTCGGCAAGACCTGCCGATGAATATTGCGTAACTCTTCACCCATAAAATTTTGTCCCAGTTGGATGCATTGCTGCCCCCGGGACACTTCTATTCTCCCACAGCTTCGAAGGTTCAGCTTTTCAATTAACTTCTTCAATGGAATGAATAAGTTAGTGGGAAATTTAGGACGGTTCAGAGCAATGCGGATACCAATGAATCCCAGCTGGTGAGTTTCCGTTTAAACTTCGAAGGAAGCCATCCTTATCTTCGGCGGACTCTGACTTGGCTGAAAATGACAACTCGCTGCTGGGCATGGACTTAGCGGAGCTCGGGGTACTCGTCGAAGAACTAAACGAGCCCGGCTATCGCGCCCAACAAATCTTCGAGTCTGTGTATCGCCAGCACGTGCAGACCCCAGAGCAGATCTCGACCCTCCCGTTGCGGACACGCGAAGCCTTGCTGGCCCGGCGTTTTTCGGTCGGACTCCCCGATATCGCGAGCAAGTATCAATCTGTGGATGGCACCGTCCGCTATCTGATTGCTTGCTCGGATGGGCAGACGGTCGAGTCGGTGTGGATGCCCGAGGGCGATGGCGGCGAGGCTGCTGACGGCAGCGATGCGGGTGACGAGCTCGAATCCCAGAAGCGAGGATGGAGCCGCGCAACCATCTGCGTGTCGAGCCAAGTAGGTTGCGCTGTCGATTGTCAGTTCTGCCTCACGGCCCTGTTAGGCGTAAAGCGGAACCTCACGCCCGGCGAAATCGTAGGGCAGGTCTGCGCGATCCTGAAGGATCAGAAAGTCTCGCCGCCGCAGGAGCGAGTGAATCTCGTTTTCATGGGAATGGGCGAGCCCTTTCTGAACTACGACAATTTCATGAAGGCGGCACGCTTGTTGAGCGAGGGGGTGGGGATTCCGGAATCGCGGATGACCGTGTCGACGGCTGGCATCGTGCCGCGGATTCACGATTTCGGACGCGAAAGGGTCCGGCCGAAGCTGGCTATTTCACTGAACGCTTCGAATGACGAACTGCGCACCGAGTTGATGCCCATCAATCGCAAATGGAATTTGCGCCTGTTGATGGATGCGGCGCGCGGTTTTCCATTGCGTTCGCGCGAGCGAATTACCTTCGAATACGTTCTGCTTGCCGAGAAGAACGATTCCGAAAGGAATGCCCGCGAGGTTGTGGAGTTGATTCGCGGCATGCGTGCGAAGGTGAACTTGATTGCGCTGAACCCGGGGCCGGGGATCGATTTTCGGACGCCGGAAGAACAGCGGGTGGCAGCCTTTCAGCGAATTCTTGTCAATGCCGGCATTCCGACCTTCATCCGCCGGCCGCGTGGCCGCGACATTTATGCAGCCTGCGGGCAGCTCAAGCGGACTGTTGAGCTGGTTTCAATTTCTGCGACGGACTAAATGCAACGGGAGTAGCCAGGGCACTAGGCCTTCTGCGCGGCCTCGATCGCGGGCGAGATCTTGCCTTCATGCAGCGGTTCCGCGTTGGTTTTCGCTTGCGGAAGTTCGATCCGAATCGTAGTTCCGCCTTCCACGCGATTCGAGCAATGAATCTGCCCTTGGTGCTCCTGAATGATGCCATAACAGGCACTAAGACCCAAGCCGGCTCCCTTGCCCACGGGCCGCGTGGTGTAGAAGGGATCGAAGACTCGTTCGGGTTCCCGCACACCCGGGCCGTTATCGGAAAATTCCAGAACGACTTTCTCAGCTCGCGGATAGCTCTTCAACGCGAAAATGCCGCCCCCTACTTCCTCGAGTGCATTCAACGCATTGCTGCCAATATGCAGACAAACCTGAAGAAGCTGATTTGGGTCTGCCCATACCTGAGGAACATCCACGGCCAGGTTCATCTGTACTTCAATCTTGTGCGTGCTGAATTGTGGCTGGCAGAGCTTCACAGCGGTTTGTGCCACAGTATTTATGTCGACGAGCATCTTCTCGCCGGGGATCTGTTTTGCGAAACTCAAGAGGCTCGAAATCAATCCGCGCGTGCGCTTCACCTGCTGGGTAATTTTTGCGGCCAGAGTGCGTTGCTCAGCCGTGGTTCCTGACTCGGCAAGCCGTTCTGAATATCCCAGCATCGCGGCGAGCGGATTGTTCAGTTCGTGCGCGGCGCCGCCCACCAGTTGTCCCAAAGAGGCGAGTTTTTCCGATTGAACCAGGCGTGCCTGCAGGTGCCTCAAGTCTTCGAAAGAATCCTGAGACGCGTGCAACAAGCGAAGCAGTTCGCGATCCAACAGATGCTGTCGCAAAAAGACGATTCCGCCCATCACCATCATCGTGGCCAGGGTGCTAACCAGGCGGAGATTTCGTACTTGTGGCGAGGCGTTGTGATCAAAAACAGACCACGCCGCCAGGCATGGCAGCGAAAGAATGACGAGCATCCCGAGTCGCGCGACCCACACACCACTTCGCCGTAGCGGACGGTCCGTAACCCCTTGCGCTGGTCGCAAGTCTTGCGAGATTACTCCCACTACACTGATCCAGCCCATCGAGGCAGCGACGGGCAGATCGTAAAGACTACCCGTGTAATACACATTCCGCTGAATCGCCCAATTGGCAAAGTACGAACTCAGTGCGTACACCAGACTTGCGCCAAACCAGTGCGCATAAATGATCTTCCAGCCCTTTCCGCTACGAAACCAAACTACGATCAACCCGGCCAAGAAGACCAGTTTTTCCGTAAGGTATAAGGCATTCAGACTGCGGCCGTAGGCCAGTTCGTTGATTTGCGCGTACTGCCAAGGGATGACGCCAAAGACATACAGATATACCCACCAGGTGAGCAGCAGAATAAAGTCGAGTCTGCCCAGTTTGGCTTCGTGATCGTTCTGTTGGTTCTGAGGTTGCAGTGCCAGCGCCGCCATCATGGGCACGAAGTGCAGGAAGATCACGATATCGCCGACAAACGGGTCGGGCACCTCCTGGCGCAGGACGACCTCGATGTAACTCCACATCAACTGATAGGTAAGCCAGAACGCGACGCCGATCGTCATCAACCCCCAGAAGAGTCGCGTTCGTCCCTGATTTTGAGCAATGTTTGGGACAAGAGCGGCCAGTCCTGAGAGCAGCAAAATGCACTGCGTAACGTCGCTGAAAACGGTGAGCGCGAACCCGGGCGCGATCAACACCGAGGCACACGTCTGGGCAAACACCAGGCAGCCCGCGGCTAGAATCCAAAGCTTGGAGCGCTCTGACACAAGTCTCCCTGCGCCCAATTCTAGACGCGAGCGGCGTGCTTTAGAGGTTACTTCCGTAACCCTTGTCGGCATGCTCGGTCGCTCGGGTGGGAACAAGTCCGAAAGACCGTCCAACCCAACTTTGACTTGCTATCTCGCTATGAAATCAATAGTATCCGTCTCACTTACCTCAATCTCACTGGAACATTGTGACGGCTTTTCCCTTCCAAGCGACCGGTTTTCGGTTGTTTTCTCGATTGCGCGTGCCGGCTACCCCCGGCGAAGTCCGGCGGATCGAACGCTGGCTGGCTTCTGCCCGCGTCTTTCTGGCGATTTCCGCCTTGGTCGCGATATGGATGGACCCGTCCGAGCTGGGGTACTCCTGGTGGGCCCGTTGGATTCTTGGGCTGTATATCGTCCACGGCGTCTCGGTGATGCTGCTGGTCCGATTCCGGAAGGAATCAACACCGTCGTTCCGCTTGCTGGTTCACGCGGCCGACATTACATGGCCGGTCCTGGTGACTCTGTTTGCGACCGGGCAGGGCGGCGGCCCGTTTTTTCTGGTCTTCGTATTCGTGCTTGGCGCTTCGGCGTATCGCTGGGGATTGCGGGAGACGTTCGGGACAGCAATCGCAACCGTCGCGCTTCTCTGGGTGGAGAGTTTCGCGGTCGGGCACGGAGCAGCCGCCGGGGTCGACCGTTTTCTCGCCCGTCATCACCTGCCTCCACTGGAGGTCAACGTATCTCAGTTCGAGCCCAAGCGTTTGTTCATGTTGTCTGCCTATCTTTTGGTCATGGGACTCCTCCTCGGATATCTGGCCGAGCAGCAGAAGCGACTGCGATCGGAGCGTGCGGTCACCGCCCTCATTCTTGGACGAGCTCGTGTCGAGGCGGGCCTGACCGGAACCTTGCAGGAAATCCTCAGCGAGTTGCTGAGTATGTACGGTGCGTCTCGTGCCCTCATCGCGTCGCAGGAAACGAACAAGTACCGTGTCTTTGTGGGCGAAGTGCGTGAAACAGGCTCAGGCGCGGAGCGGATGCGATGGCTCGAGTCACAGCCCACCGACCGGGAGACTTACCTCTTCGAGTCCGATGCCGACGCCTCTCTCGCGGTCCCACACGGCGATACTTACCAGGTGATCTCGCTGGATCGCGACGGTGTACGATTGCGCTCATCGAACTTGCCCCTGACGGCGTTTTCGAACCTATACTCTTTCCGCGCCCTGGCAGCGGTCTCGTTTCTGTTCGGGCAGGAATGGTGGGGACGCATCTTTCTCCTCGATCCCCAGTTTGGCGGCGAACGCGAAGAAGAGCTCCGCTTTCTCCAGGAGCTGGTGCGGCAGGTCGGGCCCGCGGTCTACAACGTGTACCTTCTCCGCAGGCTCCGGCAGCGTGCGGGTGCGGTGGAGCGTGCCCGCGTCGCAAGAGAATTGCACGACGGCGCGGTGCAGTCTTTAATCGCAATGGAGATGCAGGTCGATGTTCTGCGGCGCCAGGGGGCAGCGCAGTCCAGCCCACTTACCTCCGATCTGGGGCGCATACAGGGACTGTTGCGCGAAGAAGTCTTGAAGCTGCGGGAACTGATGCAGCAGATGAAGTCGCTCGACGTCGATTCGTCCACGTTTCTCCGGTTTCTTGAAGATACGGTTGAGCGTTTTCAGCGGGAGACGGGGATCACCGCCCGCCTCGTATCGGAGGTCGACAAAGTCGAGATACCGCAGCGGGTGTGCCGCGAACTGGCCCGTATCGTTCAGGAAGCGCTGGTGAACGTCCGCAAACACAGCGCCGCCCAACAGGTGCTGGTACGATTGAGTGACAATAAAGAGCGCACGCAATTGATCATCGAAGACAATGGCAAAGGTTTCCCCTTTTCGGGGAGGCTGTCGCAGGCGGATCTGGAGAAGATCGGCAAGGGACCGATGGTGATCCGGGAACGCGTGCGTTTAATTGAGGGCGAACTCACGATAGAATCTAACCCGGGACAAGGATCACGTCTCGAAATCAGCGTGCCGAAACACCGGGAAGCCGCATATGGATAAACGAACGCAGCCCATCCGCATCGTAATCGCCGACGACCATCCGATTTTCCGGGATGGCTTACGACGGCTGCTTGAAGCCGAATCCGGCCTCAAAGTCGTTGGTGAGGCTTCCGACGGAGCTGACGCGGTAAAGTTGGCTCGCCAGTTGAAGCCCGATATCCTGCTGCTCGATTTGGCAATGCCCCGCCAACCGGGGCTTGAAGCCTTGCGCGATTTGAGCGTAGGACAAGGGTCAAACGGCGTTCGCGTGATTCTCCTCACCGCTGCCGCCGAAAAGCATCAGATCGTCGAAGCGCTGCAATTGGGAGCGCGCGGAGTAGTTCTCAAGGACTCCGCCACGCAACTTCTGCTAAAGAGCATTCACACCGTCATGACCGGTGAATACTGGGTCGGGCGTGAGAGCGTTTCCAACCTGGTGCAATACCTGCGGACTCTGGTTCAGTCCTCGGGAGAGGAATCGCGACAGAAGAAGTTTGGGCTTACTCCTCGCGAATTGGAAATCGTATCCGCAGTAGTCGCGGGCTTCTCCAACAAGGAGATCGCGGAACACTTCAAGATCAGCGAAGACACTGTGAAACACCACCTAAGCAACATCTTCGACAAGCTTGGCGTATCCACGCGCTTGGAACTGGCCCTTTTCGCCGTGAACCAGGCATTGCCGCTTAAGAGTATTGCCTAGAATAACTTACGGGAAAATATGGCACTTTCGTGCCATGTCAGGTCACTTAGGTGCTATTGGCGGGCTATTCCTGAAAAACTACCATGGGTAAGAGACATCTAGGCAAAAGTTTGCAGTTTGAAAAGAAGACTTTTGTCCCTGTGTCATTTTGCTGTCGCCCGTTTTTGGGAGGAGCCCGTGATTAAGTTCTTGCATCAGTTGTGGTCGGATGACTCCGGTCAGGACATCGCAGAGTACGCGGTGATGCTCGCGGTGATTCTGGTCATTGTCGTAGGCACGATCCGGCTGATCGGATCGAACGCCAACACCGTGTTCTCACAGGTGGGAAGCGCGATTCAGTAAAGCGCAACGTTCGGTTTCACTCGGCTGTACTAAAATATGCAACGCGCTGTATCCGCCAATCGGTTACCCTCGACCGCGACTTTACAGCTATTGCAATGATCCCGTTCGCCTCTCGTATCCTCCAGCCAATTTCTTCCTGAGGCTGCCTATTTCGCGGCCGGCGTCTGTGCGGTGGGCGCCGTCGACGCTACGCGTTCGGCGTTCGACGTCGACAGTCTCGTGAGATACGGAAAGAACGGAGTAACCTCAAACGGCATCTTCTCCCGCGCAGACAGCAAAGCCACCGGTTTGGTTTTCGCCATCCCCGTTTCGTTGCTCCAGGGATCCACCTTAATTCGGCCCCCCAAGGGAAGAGCGGCAATCTGATCTTTCTTGCGCTCGTCCAATTGAGGCGCTCCGTTTAACAGAGCAGACATGCGAAGCGTTTTACCGGAAATGAGGCCGTCGCCCAGCCGTGCGCGGATTAGATTTTTGAGTTGCGGAGCCCGTGCATCCAGCGCCTTCAGGAACAGACCGGCATTGCTGAGTTTGTCTTTGTACGGGGAATTGGTGAGGAGTTCGACGGCCTTCTGGTCCGCCTCCTCTTCCTCCTTCGCAGTTCGCCTAAAGCTGAAGGTTGAAAATGTATCTTCGTCCGCGAAGAACATGCGATCGTTGAAGGCGAACTTGGTATCCAACTGATGACCAAGCGCGATGTGACTTAGTTCGCGGGCCAGCACCATGGCAAGCGACGCCTCGTCTGGAAGCACGTCGAGAAGCCCCTTGCTGACCACGATCGTGTGGCCAATCGTAAAGGACTCCAGGGGAGAGGTCAGCAGAACGCGCGCCCGGATCTCCGGCTCAATATCGAGATTGTTCGTGACGATCAGGTTGTTGACGACCGTCGTTAGCACCTTGTCGACGTCGCCGCTCGGGGCGAGCAGCCCGATCTTCTGCAGTCTCTCGATCGTGTTATCTTCCGCCTGACGCTGCCACATACGTTCGGCTTCGACCGGTGTGGCGTCTTGTGCTACCTCGCTCGTGTCTTTGATCGCCTGCGATGAATCTACTTGGATGGAGGAGAACTCTTCGGTGCGGCCCAGATTCTTCAGGTCGTAGCCCCACAGCCTGGTTTGCGACTTGAAATGCAGATTCTGCGACATCCGATACTTCAGGTCCGATTCTTCGCTGTAGATGTACGCCGGCAGCCACACTCCCGGACGCATGTTCAATCTCCAAGCGTCGAAGTGCAAGTAGTAACCGTTGCGGGGCTGCGGAGAGTAGGTCCCGTTGTAGCGGACGATGTTGTAGTCTTGATCTTCGACCCAAATTCGGCCCAGGAACCCGGCCCGTTTCACGTCCTCCCGGGGTTGAACGTCGATCACGAGGCAGCGCAGTTCGCCGAGGAACTCGCGGCGCACGAAGGTCAGCTTGTAGAACCTCTTCTGGAAGTCATCGTCCAGAAGCACCATGCGAGCGAAACCCAGCGGAACGAAGTGCAGCGAGTAGAGGCTTGTGATGCTATCCAGCATCTTCCTTCCGAAACCGGGCTGGCCGAGGAACAACCTGTCGTCGGCACCTTCACTCAGGTCAATTCTTCCCAGGAAGTAATGATCGCTAACTGGCGTTGCCCCCATCTCCTTGTCGCTCTTCATGTTCTGGATATAGGTCTCGACCAGAGGATGCGCGTGTTTCATCTGCGCAACAAAGTAGTGCTCCCGTTCCACGATGCGATCGATGACCTGATCAAAGGACCCAGGAGTAGCTGGAGGATTGGACGAAGGCAATTGCACCAGCGTTGCTGGTGTGGAGCTATCCGAATCCGGTGACGCAGGAGCTGAATTTTGGCAACTGGCGACCGCAGCTAGCGCGAGCGTTGCAACCAACGATAGGGAAAGAAACCTGAGACTACGCATAGACCCCTTTTACGAAGCCAGTTGCTTCAGGCCAACTGGAAAATTATGTGCAACACCGCCGTCGAATCTGCGGGCTGGCCATCCCGCAAAGCCGGCTTGAAATTGATTTGTTCCGCTGCGCGGATCGCCGACTCGTCAAGTCCGTGACCGAGTCCGCGCACCACCCGCACGACCTTGAGTTTGCCCGAAGCCTCAAGCACAACTTCGAGTAAAACCTCACCCTCAACATGGAGGCGCCGCGCTTCGTCGGTATATGCCGGCGTTGGTTTAGACAAAATCTCAGCAGGGGTAATCCGCGGCGCAACTTCCTGGGTTTTGGGTTTCGCTTGCGGAGCCGCTGCGGCATCGGCATCGCCGAATCCCGCCTGACGCACCACACCGTTCCCGCGGGACGCATTCACGCGACCGCTGCCGTCGCCGGTAGCGACTCCGTTTCCGAAACCGGTGCTCGCGACTACGCCGCGCACACCTTTTGCGCCGCCCGTGCCGTTGCCGTAACCGGGGCCCGCCGGCAGGTCAAACGATCCGAGCGCGGCAATCGTTGCGGGCTTGCCGTTCGAGTTCTCCTTGGCGGGCACGCCGTTGGGATCGCCAAAGCCTCCCGTCTGAACCTTCTGTGGAGCGGCCGCGATCGTCGGCGTGGCTGAACTTCCAGTGGAGAAGACGTTGGTTTGAACCAAACGCCGCGGAATCGCTGGAGCACTCTGCGGAATATCGGGCTTGCTCGCAGGAACCTCGACCTTGGGTGCTTCGGCAACTTCCGGATTGACCCGCGGTTTTGGAGTCGGAGTTGGCAGGCGCAGGTTCTCCGGAATCGGCGTGTCCAGATGCGCCACAGGCTCGGGTACGTTGAACTCACGAATCGGTGCCGGTTCGTGGTTGACCGGAGGCGGCGTGTCCACCAACGCAATGGCGTGATAGTCGCGGGCTGGAGGCGTCAAAATCTGCGGACGAAAAATACCGATCCAGAGCAACAGCGCGATGGCTCCGCCCTGAGTCACCATGCTGAAAACAAATTCCTTCCACGGCGGCCTGGAATCGGGCAGAAGAGAAAATGGAGTGTGTTGAGGGTCGGAAGCCATAGGCACTCAGATGACGGGCGGCAAAGCATTGCTGCCTCGTCAAGATCTCCTGCTTGTTGGGCGGTCGATCCGGTTTACGTGAACCCGGGACGGATCGAACCAGTTTTAGTACTGCGTCAGACGCCTTTTTATTGCAACCCGAAGGCCATTTCTGGTTGTGGTAGTAACGACTAACCACTTCGCCACTAAGTATTTACATCCTACCGAGGCGGCCACGAGTCCGTCTAGCGCCAAAGGGGCAAATATTTACATCTTCTGGGTAGGCACGAAGGCCCACCATGGGTTAACCCGTTTATACGGAGGACGTCCCCCCGGTTTCATAAAGAGTTACTAGCAGCGAACAATTTTGGGGTCCCCGATCCCCTTCGTGGCGTTGCGCGAGTCCACCACCAATTTCGCCTCCTTCACAATCTTGCGGTAGTCGTAATCCGAATGATCGGTCACGATCAGAACACAATCGTATTGGCCAAGGTTATCGAGGGATGCACACTTCATCTGCAGGTCGTACTTTCGGCCTTTGCCGATGGTCGGGAAGTATGGGTCGTGATAGCTGACTTCGGCCCCTTCCTTCTGCAGGAGTTCGATGATCGTCAACGAGGGCGACTCGCGCAGGTCATCGATGTCTTTCTTGTAGGCGACACCCAGTACGAGCACTTTCGATCCGTTCAGCGCTTTTTTGTGCTGATTGAGTGCGCTGCTAACGGAAGAGATCACGTGGTACGGCATGTTCACGTTGATTTCGCCGGCCAACTCGATGAAGCGAGTGCGGAAATCCCATTCTTTTGCTTTCCACGAGAGATAGAACGGATCAACCGGGATGCAGTGTCCGCCCAGGCCGGGGCCCGGGTAAAAGGGCTGGAATCCGAAGGGCTTCGTGGACGCAGCCTCGATCACTTCCCAAATGTCCAGTCCCATCCTCAAGCTGAGAAGCTTCAGTTCGTTTACGAGTGCAATGTTCACGCAGCGGTAAATGTTCTCCAGCAACTTCGTCATCTCGGCGGCGGCCGGAGAGGATACGCGAACGACGCGGTTAAAGATGGACCCATAAAGAGCGGCCGCAATATCGGACGCTTGTGGGTCGAGACCTCCGACCACCTTTGGGATGTCGCGACGCGCCACGCTGGTATTTCCCGGATCTTCACGCTCCGGAGAGAACGCCACGTAGAATTCCTTGTCGGCGCCGTTCGAGGATCGTGCTGCTTTGAGTCCGGCTTTATTTTCGCTTTCGAGAATGGGAACGAGCACTTCCTCGGTCGTGCCCGGATATGTGGTGCTTTCCAGCACCACCAGCTGCCCGGCACGCAGATGCGGCGCAATCGCATGGGCAGTGTTGGTGATAAAGCTCAGATCCGGCTCATGGTATTCATTAAGCGGCGTCGGGACGCAGATAATGATCGCGTCCATATCGGAAATCTGGACGTAATTCGAGGTCGCTTTCAGGCCGCCGGCGCGGGCCGTCCGAATTTCCGGGGGCGTAATGCGGAAGATATAGGAACCGCCGGCGTTCAGCGTGTCGACCTTTCGCTGATCGATGTCGAAGCCGGTCACCGGAAACTTCTGCTCGGTATAGAGAAGCGCCAGCGGCAGGCCGACGTAGCCAAGTCCGATCACGGCGACCTGCGCCTGACGACTCTCAATTTTGGATTTAAGGGCGTTGGAAAGAGAAGAAAGCGTTGGTGTTGTCATGAGTTCGGCGGGCTAAATCCGCAAACGAAATTCTAGCATGATGCAAAATTTTGCCTTTGTGATTCGCAACAGTCGAATTCGCGTCTCCTGGCGACTTAAGCCCACTTTGGCACGTCCGAAACGATCACAAAGATTCCCCTTCAGTTCCATCGAAGGGCGTTAGGAGTCGAAAGCCGTCCCATGCGAAAGTTACGCATTGTCGTCCTGGCCGTAGTGTTGGTTTGGCTCGTAGCCCGTTGTGACCGATTCCTGGTGGTGGATGAGCCGCAGCGGTCCGACGTGATCGTAGTTCTGGCCGGTGAGACCGACCGACGTCCAGCGCGTGCGCTGGAATTGCTTCAGCAGAACTATGCGAAAAACATCGTCATCGATGTTCAGTCCGACTCGCGTATCTTTGGCACCACTTGTCAAGAACTCGCGCAGAAATGGGCTGCATCTTTACCACAGGCTTCGCAAGTGAGCGTCTGCCCGATTCGCGGCTTGTCGACGAAGGCCGAGGCGATTGAAGCTGGAGAGTGCGCGAAGAAAGTGGGAGCGGGATCGATTCTGCTGGTGACCTCGGATTTTCATACCCGCCGCGCTGCCAGCATATTCCGGCGTGAGCTTCCGAACACCCCGATCCACGTGGCCGCTGCCTATGATCCCGAGCAATTTGGAGATCCGTGGTGGCGCCATCGCCAGTGGGCGAAAACGAATTTTGACGAATGGGTGCGACTTATCTGGTGGGAGTTCGTCGACCGCTGGTTGCGCTAAAGCCAGATAATTTGACGGCATGCGCGACACATTGCGCGCTCCTCGTTGACACTGTCCCCGGCGCCAAATAGCATTCGCACACATCGGTCCCTTCATGACTTTGAGTTTGCCAAATCGCCCGTTTCGCCTGCGCGTGCGGTTCGCCGTTTTCTTTCTCGCGCTGGTCGCGTTGTCGGCAACCGGAATCGGGTCCGCGCAAACACTCGGGGCAGCCGATCCGGTTCAATACCTGGATGACATCAAGTCCCTCACAGCACCACCGATGGAGGGCCGCGGAGCAGGCACCAAGGGGATCGCCCGAGCCGCAAGCCAGCTCGAGAAGCGCTACAAGCAGCTCGGCCTCGAACCGGCGGGTACCAATGCCTATCTGCAGCCGTTCAGCGTGATCACGGGTGCCAAGCTCAAGTCGCACAACCGGATCACGGTTGACAATGGCGGCCAGAAAAGCGACTTGAAACTGAACCAGGATTTCGTTCCGTTCAGTTTTTCGACATCGGGAGCGGC
The DNA here is from genome assembly GCA_963718505.1 of uncultured Acidobacteriota bacterium. Classification (GTDB taxonomy): domain Bacteria; phylum Acidobacteriota; class Terriglobia; order Terriglobales; family Acidobacteriaceae; genus Gp1-AA133. Next base: position 472,893 of record CAVQZP010000028.1, read on the forward strand.
TGCCGCTCCACTGGTGTTCGCCGGGTTCGGCGCCACGGCCGAGGAGTTCGGCTACGACGACTATGCCGGCCTCGACGTAAAGGACAAAATTGTTCTCCTGCTGCGTTATGAGCCCGCGGGCTTTGCTGCAAAAAGCGGCAATGCGGGCCTGACGCGGCATTCTCAACTGATCACCAAGGCTATCAATGCACGCAATCACGGCGCGAAGGCGATTATCCTGGTCAACGGAAAACTCGGCGACGGCGAGGAGGATCTGCTCACCCGCTTTGGCAGCGTGAGCGGTCCGGAGAATACCGGCATTGTGCTGGTGCAGGTGAAGAACCAGGTCGCAGACGAGTGGTTCAAGGCGTCGGGAAAGTCTCTGGCTGACGTACAGGGGCAGATCGACCATGCAATAAAACCGCAATCGTTTGGATTCCCTGAAACGTTACATGTTTCGGTCAATGTGGATATCGAGACCACGCGCGCCACGGTCAACAACGTCCTGGCGTACCTTCCCGGCAAAACCGACGAGTACGTGATCATCGGCGCACACTACGATCACCTCGGCTACGGCAACGCCGACTCTCTTGCGCCTTCTCAGATCGGGCAAATCCACCCTGGTGCGGACGACAATGCCTCCGGGACCGCCGGGGTTCTGGAACTCGCTCGTCTGTTCGCACCCATGAAGGGGCAGCTTCCGCGGGGCATTCTCTTCGCTTCATTCGCGGGAGAAGAACTGGGCCTTCTGGGGTCAGCGCATTGGGTACAAAATCCGACGCTTCCCATCGACAAAGCCGTCGCCATGCTGAACATGGACATGATCGGGCGCATCAAGGATGGCAAAGTCTTTATTGGTGGCGTGGGTACGGGGTCGACGTTCAAGACCGAACTCGAGCAGGCCTCGGCCGGATCAAATTTCAAGATCGAATACTCGCCCGGCGGATATTCCGCCAGTGATCACACTTCGTTCGTGACCAAACGCATTCCGGTGCTATTCTTCTTCTCGGGCTTGCACTCGGACTATCACAAGCCATCCGACACTTGGGACAAGATCGATTCGCAATCGGCCGCGCGGTTGGTCGATGTCGTCGGCAAGACGGCGCTGGAACTCGCTGATGCTGCGGATCGACCAACCTTCGTTACGGTGGTCGAGGACAAACCGCTCGCGAGCAGCGGGGGCGGATACGGTCCGTACTTCGGTTCGATCCCTGACTTCGGCCAAACCGAGAACGGCGTGAAGTTCTCCGACGTGAAGCCCGGTTCCCCCGCCGCGAAAGCAGGACTGAAGGGCGGCGACGTTCTCGTGCAGTTCGGCGATAAGCCAATCAAGAATCTCTACGACTTTACGGACGCGCTCCGCCGAAGCAAAGTCGGCGACCTTGTGGACGTTACGGTGATACGCGACGGTCGGCCAGTGAAAGCATCCGTGAAACTCGAGCAGCGCAAATAGCAGTACGAGCGCAACCCGAGAGTTGCGGTGACGCGACGTTTTCCGTGGAAAACATCTATGAAAGTTCTTGTGATCGGCGGTGCGGGTTACATCGGAAGTCACGCGGCACGAGTGCTGCGTAAGCATGGACACGAGGTCGTGATCTTCGACGACCTTTCCACCGGATTTGAGTTTCTCGCGAAAGGATTTGAGTTGATTCGTGGGAATTTGGGTGACGCGGCCCGCGTGAGACCCATCCTCCAACGTGTCGATGCGGTGATGCATTTTGCGGCTTATGCGTACGTCGGCGAATCAGTGACGAATCCCCGAAAATATTTCCACAACAATGTCGAGTCGGCATTGAATCTTCTCAACGCCATTGTGGACGTAGGCGTCATGCCGTTTGTGTTTTCATCGACCTGTGCGGTGTATGGCGTGCCGGCGAAGGTGCCGATCAGCGAAGACACCGTCCGGCAGCCGATCAATCCATATGGCGTTTCGAAGCTTTTCCTGGAACAGGCCCTGGAGGCGTATTCGCGCGCCTATGGCTTGCGCTTCGCGGCACTCCGCTACTTCAATGCCGCGGGCGCGGATGACAGCGGCGAAATCGGCGAACTGCACAATCCCGAAACGCATTTGATCCCGCTCGCGTTGGCTGCTACGAAGGAGGATGCTCCCGCATTGCAGATCTTTGGCGAGGACTACCCCACGCCGGACGGAACATGTATTCGCGATTACATCCACGTGAACGATTTGGCGGAAGCTCACGCGATTGCTCTGAATCGGTTAGCGGGCGGAGCGGAATCGTTCGCAGTAAACCTTGGAACCGGCCAGGGCTGTTCTGTATTGGAAATTGTACAAACGGCGGAGCAGGTTACAGGGAAGAAGGTCCGGCGAACGATCGGTCCTCGGCGCCCGGGAGATCCGCCAGCGTTAGTCGCAGATCCTTCCAAGGCGCAGCAATTGCTTCAATGGAAGGCAAAATACTCGCTGCGGGAGATCGTCTCGACTGCCTGGAAGTGGGCGCAGCGAGTTCCGGTGGAGGCCGATCGATAGGTTCGTGGTCGACGAATTGTTATTGGCCGAATGGCCAATGTACTAATAACCCATCAGGAACCTCGTTCCGCCAAAACCGAATTGCAACAGCCTTTTGCAACCTGCTATAGTTTCTGAACTCGCTGACTCATCACTTCAATCGTCGGTTTACTTTTTCAACATTGGGATGCCGCCGGACGGCATGGTGGCTGGCCAGGGGCGACAAGCAAGACCTGACTGCGGCTGAGCTCCTTTAGCACCGCACTGAGGGAGAAGTAGTTGACAGTTCTTTATCTGGGCATCTTTGTTCTCTCGCTGGTCCTGTCGTTCATCCTCACGCGATTTGTTCGTAATACCGCGATGGCGCGCGGAGTTGTGTCCGCGCCGATGCTGGAACGACACCTTCATCCAGCGCCTCTGCCGCGACTGGGCGGCGTCGCCATTTTTCTTGCCTTCGTTCTGAGTCTCGCGGTTGCCCTCATCATTTCCGCCGTTCGCCCGGAGTTGCAGTTCGGCTCGTCCCTGCGCACACTTTCGACGATCCTGGTTCCGGGATTTCTTATCTTCCTGCTCGGTCTCTACGACGACGTTCGAACCATCGGCCCTTACGCGAAGTTCACCATCCAAGCGATCGCGGCGACCATGCTGTGGCTTGGCGGATTGCGTATCCTTGACTTGCCCGTTCTGTTTGGTGCCCGCAATTTTCCCTGGTTCGTCGGGTTGTCCGTCACGATCGTTTGGGTTTTGGGCATTACGAACGCATTCAACCTCATTGATGGTTTGGACGGTCTTGCGGCCGGCTCAGCGCTGTTCTCGACCTTGGTCGTCTTTGTTGTCGCTCTCTTGAGCCATGCGTCGCTCGTGGCGCTCATGACGATCGCCCTCACAGGCGCGATCGTTGGCTTTCTGCGCTACAACTTCAATCCGGCAACCATCTTTCTGGGAGACTGCGGCAGCCTTTTTATCGGATTTCTTTTGAGTGCTCTCGCTCTGGAAGGCGCGCAAAAGGCTCCGACCGTCATCGCTGTCGCGATTCCGGTTGTTTCATTCGGGTTGCCGATTCTCGAGACATCGCTTTCCGTCCTTCGCCGGTTGATCAGCGGGCGGCCAGTGTTTATCGCGGATCGCGAACACATTCATCACAAGTTGCTGCAACTCGGATTGTCGCATCGGCAAGTAGTCATCGTGCTGTACGCTGTCTCGGCGCTCTTTGCCCTGTTGAGTCTTTTCCTGCTCTGGCCCACGGGAAGTTCGCTCGGCCTGGTGCTGGCGGTTCTGGGGACCGGTGTTTGGCTTGGTGTGCAGCATCTCGGATATCTTGAGTTTGGAGAGATCCGCCGTGTTGCGCAGCGCACGCTCGATCAGCGTCAGATTGTGATCAACAATCTCTCGATCCGCCGGGCTACCGAAGAATTAAAAGTTGCCAAGGATTACGATCAGCTTTGCCGGATTCTCGTGGCCGCATTCAATTCCAACGATTTTGACGCGTTTGATTTGAACGTGAAGTTGTTACTGCATGAGCATGGGGTTCTGCCACAGTTACCCATGGCATCGGGCCAGGGAACGGTTCACTTCCGTTGGAATCGTCCTGGAGGGTTTGTTGCCCAGGGGATGTCGGGTGCGTGGTCGGTGACTCTGGATCTGCTGACGTCTTCGAACCGCCGGCGGGGTTCGATGACCGTGCATCGCGGCTACACAGAACAACCTCTGCAGCTCGACATCAATCTGTTGACCATGGAGTTCCCGGTCGCGCTCGCCGACGCGGTGGATCGGATCGTGACACAAGCGGCGGCGATGCTCGTCGTGCCGCCCGGAAGTCCTGATGGTCTGATAGAAGCGCAAGCCGGCTAGTCAGTTCGACGTTTCAACCTTCCCCCACGGAACTGTTTCGCTGCTACCAACAAGGCCCGATTGACCGTTTCGTCTTCTTGACGGCAACCTGAAGATTGCTGGTGTTCGTTTTTTTTTTGCTTTTTGCCCGGTTTCTGGCCAACGGGCGCATAAAATAATGCGGCAGGATTTCATGAGTGCACCCGCTGAACGACTGAGGATGTCCGAGGCCTGGAGACAATGGGAAGGCGAAGTTGTCGACCAGCGCTTTCAACTCCTGCGGTTTCTCGGCAGTTCCGATCATAGCGCTGTATTTCTTACGGAAATCGGCCAGCCTCCACAAAACGCTGCCCTCAAATTTGTCGAAGCCGCTTCGGCGGACGCTCAGTCGCAGTTGGCGCGCTGGGAACGAGCTTCGAAACTCTCCCATCCTCATCTGATTCGCATTTTGCATTTCGGCAGTTGCCGTCTCGGCCGCGCTTCCATGTTCTATGTGGTTTCCGAGTTTGCCGAAGAAAACCTCTCGCAGATTTTGCCAGTACGCGCGCTGAATTCATCCGAGGCCGAGTACATGCTGCGCTCGGTTCTCGAAGCGCTCGCGTATCTGCATGGACATGGACTGGTTCATGGGCGTCTCAGGCCATCCAACGTGATGGCCGTGGAAGAGAAACTGAAAATCTCCAGCGATGGTGTATCCCGGGCCAACGAGAAGCCGACCAACGCAGTGCGGACGATCTACGATCCGCCCGAGGCGACGACCGCGGGGTTCTCGCCGGCCGGGGACGTATGGTCGCTCGGTGTGACGCTCGTGGAGGCACTGACGCAGAGGCCGTCGCTCGGGGAAGGGATCCGGCAGGGAGATCCCCTGTTGCCAGAAACTGTTCCGGCGCCATTTCTGGAGATTGCGCGGCAGTGCTTGCGTCTGGATCCGCAACGTCGCTGGACCGTCTCTGACATCGCCGCGCGGTTGCTTCCAACAGCGCCACCGCCGAAGAAAAATTTTCCCTGGCGTTATGGTGTTGCAGCGGCCGTGCTCGCACTCATCATCGGCGGAGTGATTGTCGGCCAAAAGTTCTTGAGCACGGGGTCGGAGTCTCGTTCGCAACAGTCGCGAGTCGATACCCCTGCTAGTGAAGCTCCACAAGGTGGCGCGCCGAGCGGATCTTCCAGTCATGATCAGCACACGGCTCCCGCGACGTCACGCTCCAACGACGTCAGCTCCAACACCAACACCTCCCGTAACGAAAGCTCCGGCGGCAACGGTTCCGGTTCCTTCGGGCGCAACCGATCAAGGCAAAGTGAATGCATCACCGGCGCCAAGCACTGCGCCAAAGTCCGATACGTCTTCTCCTTCCGCGCCCTCACCAGCCCGTGTCCCATTGCCGAGTGCTCCGGCTGCGTCGGTTCCCGGAAAAGTGTTGGAGCGCGTCGTGCCGCCAGTACCGCAGAGGTCGCGCAGCACGATCAGCGGCCATGTGCGGGTCACGGTGAAGGTTGACGTGGACGCATCAGGCAAGGTCACGCGCGCGCATCTCGAAGCCCCGGGCCCGAGCCATTACTTCGCGAAGGTTGCGGAGGACTCGGCCACGCACTGGAAATTCAGGCCTCCGCAACAGAACGGTCAGGCCGTTCCCAGCCAATGGTTCTTGCGATACGCGTTTGGACGTTCGGGAACCGAAGTGTACCCTACTCAAATCGCACCACGGCAGTAGCCGAAAAAGGAAGGCCCGACGTGTGGTCGGGCCCCAATGCGACTTGAATTTCTCTGCCTTTATTGAGCTGGCTGTTGCGGCTTCGGCGCCTGTTGCTGCATCATCTGCCGGCGCGTTTCGTAGAGGTCTTGCAGCGTCTGCTGCGGCGTGCGATCGCCGTTTGATTTCTGTGTGCCGTCGTTCGCTGAGGCTGGGTCGATTGCGGCAGTCTCCGTGCCCGTCGGACCGCTTGGAGCCGCGGAAGATTCGCCGCTGCTGCTCGCTTGGTTTACTGGGGCGGGTGCTTCCGATGTAGACGCCACAGGAGGCTGCTGGAAATCCGGCGTCTGGAGCTGCTGAGCCGTTTGCTCCTGCATCACCTGACTCGCCTGAGCCAGCGCTTGCTGCAGTGCGGCGCGCGGCTGATTCAACGGGTGGGGCAATACCGCCGTCGCGAAGCCTGGACGTCCATTGGCTGGCCCTGCCGGGCTATCCGCATGGTCCGTTTTTGCTGTGAGCACCACCCGCGAAACGGCAGTCTCATCCGTTTCCGTTCCTACCACCACGTAGTTGAAATGAGAGCCATTCAAAAGGGATGCGATGACGTCGCGCGGCAGTCCCGGACCCAATTGACTCACGACGCGCTCCGTCGCCGGCCCGGGAATATCGATCACGGCGCCGGTCTTTTCACCCACGATATTCAGGATGTCCTCAAGCGTGGCGTTGTTCGCGGTGATGGTAAGTTTGCCGTTCTGATAAATCACCACCGGCCGCATTGCCGGCCTCTGTTCGGGCGCCAGCGGCGACACGCCGGACGATTGCGCTTCCGTCGTCGTGGCGGCTTTGATCTGAACTCCTTCGCCGGTGACACAGGCAATCGGCGATCCCTTGGAGTTTTCCCCGTCGGTGGAACACGTGGTCCCCTGGCCCAGAGCCGTGATGCTGAAGAGTCCGAAGCAGGCACAGAACGCGAACGATTTGAGAACGGAAGGCATAGGGTCCCTTTTCCGGGGGAGATAGGAATCGTTGCGGGTCACGAGAGCGGGGAAACTAGCGGGACCACGCGATGATCCAGGGGAGAACGCGATGGTACTACGACTTTAGGGTGCCCGCAATGACACGTTTTGGCATTCTGCTTGCCTCCGCATAAGCCATTACAAATAAGCGGCTTATACCCTTGGTGGCAGGGTGGAACCTGTTCGGATCGAGCGTTCGCAGACCATCAGTAACCGCGCTCTGATTCCGTCCGGAACCCCCACTCACTCGTCATCCGGCTTTGTCTCCTTCGGCAATGGTTTCTCGATCGGCTTCCGCGGAAACATCTGGTCCCGCATCGCCGCCTGATATACGAAACTTGCTACGATCACCGCAGCCTGTTTCAGATCGTCCGGTTGCAACCGGTCATACACATCCATATTGGAGTGATGAGTCCGAGTTTCGTAGTCGAGCGGATCCTGAATGAACTGGAAGCCGGGAATACCGACTGCATCGAAGGAGAGATGATCGGTGCCGCCCGTGTTGCGCATGGTGAGCGTCGTCATGCCGAGATCCTTGAAGGGCTGCATCCATGCCTCGAAGATAGGAGCGACTGCTTCGTTTTCCTGCAAGAAGACTCCGCGCAACTTGCCGCTGCCATTATCGACGTTGAAGTAGACCGACAACTTCGCCTGTTCCGGCTTTACCGTGACTGGGCCCGCTTCACGACGAAGTAGCGTCGGCATTCCTTTGAAGTCAGGCTCCTCCATCGGTGGGCGTGATCCGAAATGTTGCTGCACGTAGTATTGCGAGCCCAGCAGTCCTTGCTCTTCGCCCGTCCACAGGCCGATCCGAATCGTACGCCTCGGCTTGATGTCGAGAGCCTTCAGAATGCGCATGGCTTCCATCATGACCACGGTTCCGGCGCCGTTGTCCGTGGCTCCGGTTCCGGAGTGCCACGAGTCCAGGTGCGCGCCTACCATCACGATTTCGTCTTTCTTGTCGCCCCCCGGAATTTCGGCGATGGTGTCGTATTGCATCGGATCGTTGTCATAAAAGGTGTTCGCCACATTAAGTTCGAGTTCGACATCTTTCTTCTCATCGAGCAAGCGCGCGATCCGGTCCCACTGTTCGAGCGCTACCGTGACTGCGGGAACGGTTGTCGTTTCGCCCGTCTTCCACGTGCCGCCCGACTGCACAAATACAGCTCCTCCGCCAAATGCGCCGTATCCGTGATCGACGAGCGCCAGGACTTTCTCGTCAGCCAGGAACTGGTTCAGTTCTTTCTGGAATTGCATCCGCTTGAGGTATTGCCGAAATCGGAAGGCTGCTTTCTCATTCGGAATCTGATACTCGCCAATGTCCGCGAGCTCTTTGTCGCTGAGGCGGCTGAAGAACGCCTGCGCTGGAGTCTTCACTTCAACATCTGGCCCGAAGATGGCAATCAGGCCCGCGAGCTTGCCACGGTACTTGTCGAAGTCTTTCTTGTCTTCGATCTTGACCCGAATGCATTTCGCTTTCACGGCGCCGTTTGTGCCCGGCGTCCACGCCTTTGCGTAGGCGATGAGCGGAGCCGTATCCGGAGAGGTCATCCTCACATTCACATACTCATTCGACCAGCCTCGGCCGAAGGGACCCCAGGACTCGAGGTGCGCGTTCGACAGACCAAACGCGGTGAGTTGATCCCGCGTCCACTCGTTCGCTCGCTTCACGTTGGGCGATCCGGTGAGACGGGGCCCAATCCCATCCATGAGCCCGCTGGCTATCTCCATGATCTTTGAGTTGTGGAATCCTTCGTAGCGGATCTTGCTGATGATCTCAAGATCGACTTTTTCCTGGGCATAGAAGGGAAGGGAAGCAGCCAGGGTTGAGAAGAGAATCGCTGCCGCGAACATGACTTTGGCTTTCTTCATGCGAGGGCTCCGAATGTATCGAGGAACGACCGAACATACTACGCGAACAGGTAGGATTCGTCCAAGAAAACGACGAGGACACTCTGTGCAATATATGTCGTAATGCGACTAATTCTCAGGTTTCCGGCACGGGCGGGCACCCGGGAAAGTCGCGCACAAAGGTGTTGCCGATGTACTCGAGGTCGGCGATGCCAATTTCGCTGCTGTAAAAGCCGTCGGTGGTAAGTTTTCGAAGAAACGCAAAAAATTCGACCCCTTGGCTGAGGCTGGGATCGCTTTCGGCGTTCTTCCTGTACGCGATTAAGTCGAGTACTTGAGTCTTCTGCTCTGCCGTGCAGCTAAGGTACGGATTGCCGAAACGATCGCTACAGAAGCCATCCAGCCACATGAGTCCGCCACCAAGATCGAGTTGATATTCCTTGTTCTCGCTGGTCAGCAGGTCGATGAACTCCGGAGCGCCCGCCTGAATCGCACCACCCGATTTTTCGTCAGCAGGGATGATCGCGTCACACAGCGAGCGCAGCGTCTGGTATTGATGCGACGGAAAGAACTTCGGACTGTAGGCGCCGGCCGCCGCCTGTGCCTTTTCCTGCTTCACCATGCGGTGAACATGTTCGGCCGCAGCGAGAGGAATGAGCTGCAGGACAGATCCCCCCACCGCCCCCATGGCCAGAGTCCTGAGTACGTCGCGCCGGCTGATCGAATCCGATGATGACATTGCGTTCTTTCCTCTTGCGATCGTGTTACAGCTCGCCCTTCTTCGCTTTCTCCACCAGATACTCCGATGCTCGCCACGACAGCGCCATGATCGTGAGCGTCGGGTTCTTATCTGGGTTCGTGACCAAGCACGCACCGTCGGCGACGAACAGATTCTTCACGTCGTGCGCCTGGCAATAGCCGTTCAGCACCGAGGTCTTCGGATCCGCACCCATGCGTGCCACGCCGACTTCATGAATAATCACGCCGCCGTCTGCGATGCCATACGGATTCTCGCCATCCGGACACGTTTTCGTCACATATGTGCCGCCGCCGGCTTCGACGATCGCCTTGAATGTCTCCTGCATATCCTTCGCCATCTTGATCTCGTAGTCGCTCCAGCGGAAGTGGAAACGAAGCACAGGAATGCCCCATTGATCGACCGTGTAAGGATCAAGATCGCAGTAGGTGTCCTGATTCGGAATCATCTCGCCGCGGCCCGCGAAGCCGATGTACGAGCCGTACTCCTGCCGGCAGGTATCTTTGAGTTTTTTTCCGTAACCCTCGAAGACTTCGCAGGTCTCGTGGAACATGCCGATGCCCGGCATGTGGCGTCCACCGCCGAATTCGATGTGGTAGCCGCGGGGGAAATCATTTTTGCGATCGAACTTCCACCATGGCATGTACATGTGCATGCCGCCGATGCCGTCATGGTTGTGGGGCGGCATCTTGGCCATCTGCGGAAAATAGCCAAATCCGCTGCTGCCGACTGAATCCATCAGGTAGCGTCCAACTGCGCCGGAAGAGTTCGCGAGTCCGTCAGGGAACAGTGACGATTTTGAGTTGAGGAGCAGCCGCGCCGATTCGCAGGCGCTGGCCGCGACCATAACCGCCTTCGCGTGCACCTGTTTCTCAGACTTCGTCGCCTTATCGACATACGACACACCGCTTGCTTTCCCATCTTTGCCGACGAGAATCTCGCGCGCCATGGCATTCGTGATCAGCGTGAAACGTCCAGTTTTTTCGGCGGGCGGAATCATTACCTGGCTGGAACTAAAATTCGAAGCGAGCTGGCAGCCGCGTCCGCACTGTCCGCAATAATGGCAAGCCGGCCGCCCGTTCAGAGCCTTCGTCAGGATCGCCATGCGCGAGGGAATGCAGGTCACGCCGATCTTGTCGCAGGCTTTCTTGATCACCGTTTCGCTGCAGCGGGGCTTCGGTGGAGGCTGGAAGATGCCGTCGGGTGCGCTGGGAATGTTTTCTTTGGTTCCAAAGACGCCAATGTACGATTCGACCTTGTCGTAGTACGGGGCGATGTCGTCGTAGGTGATCGGCCAATCGTCGCCCAGGCCGTCGCGCGTCTTCGAGCGGAAATCGACGGGTGCGAAGCGGAGCGCGATCCGTCCCCAGTGATTCGTGCGCCCGCCGACGATGCGCGAGCGGAACCACCGAAAATTCGAGCCGGGCACAGTCGTGTACGGCTCGCCCTCGATCGTCCATGCGCCAGTCGGTGCGAGGAATTCATCTTCGAGCCCGTTCCCGGGTTTCAGCGCATTTCCACCAACCCCGGCGCCCCGATGTGGGAGGTCGTACGGCCAGACGTGCTCTTTGAAGTCGACCATCGGGTTGAGCGGTGGCCCGGCTTCGAGCATGGCGACATTCAATCCGCCTTCGCAAAGAACCTTCGCGGCCGTTCCACCCCCAGCTCCCGATCCGATAATGCAGACGTCGTAAACCTTGGGGGAACGAGCTACTTGCGCCATGAGGACGGCCTCAATCTTGGAATGGTGGTGCGAAGTTGCCGATTATAGTCCGCCGAAGCGGGGCGGGGACGGCTTTTTGACCTGAGCGGTTGCGCTTAGAATACGCGCTGTGACTTCTCCTATCAACGTCGGTTTGGTTGGTTATGGAATGTCCTCGCGCGTGTTCCACGCGCCGCTGATCAGCACAAATCCTCTTTTGCGTCTCACGCACATTGTGCAGCGGCACGGTGATGAAGCGGCGAACGCGTATCCGCAAGCGAAGATTGTTCGTGATCTCGACATCCTGCTCGCCGATCCCGGGTTGGAGTTGGTAGTGGTTGCCACTCCGAACTCGACCCACTTCGAGATCGCCGCACGCGCGCTGAAGGCGGGAAAGAACGTCGTCGTAGATAAGCCGTTCACGGTTACGACGAAAGAGGCGGATGAGCTGATTGAGCTTTCGCGCAAAGCGGGTCGCGTCCTGAGTGTCTTTCAGAATCGTCGTTGGGACGGCGATTTTCTGACTGTTCGGCGAATTCTGCAGAAGCGCCTGCTGGGCCGCGTCGCAGAATTTGAAAGCCGCTTTGATCGCTTTCGTCCGGCACGAAATCCAAAGGCATGGCGGGAACAGCCGCTGCCCGGTTCCGGTCTACTCTACGACCTCGGCTCTCACTTGCTGGATCAGGCCATCGTTCTGTTCGGGCGACCGTCAAGCATTTACGCCGAGCTTCGCCGTCAGCGCGAAGACGCGGTCGCCGACGACAGGATCGAAGTGCATCTTGAGTATCCCCACCTTCGGGTGATGGTTAAGGCAGGCATGCTCGTCTGTGAACCGAGCCCGCGGTTCGTTCTTTACGGAACGCAGGGAAGTTACGTGAAGTACGGCCTCGATCCGCAAGAGGCCGCGCTAAAGAGCGGCGCTCTGCCCAACCAAGCGGATTGGGGAGTGGAGAAAGCAGACGCGTGGGGGGTACACACACATTGCAATCCTGCGCCGCAACGCGAAAAATATCCCACGCTGCCCGGTTCATATCCCAGCTACTACACCAACGTCGCGCGTGCGCTGCGAGGCGAAGAGGAACTCGCCGTGAAGCCTGAGCAGGCCCGGGACGTTATTCGTCTTATCGAACTGGCAGACCAGAGCAACGAGGAGAGACGCATGATTTCAGTCTCGTGACGATCCGTCATCCCGGGTAGCGCCGGCGCCTCGCCGGCTGTCGTGAGGGCGTCTCGCCCTCGCCATGGCGCCGGTGCCCCAGGTTCGCGTCCGTTCTTTGGACGCTAACCTGGGAGTCTAGTTGTCCCTCACGCCAACAATTCGTCGCGAACATTTTTCAAAACGTATGCTGCGCGTTCTACGCCCACCTCGCCCGAGAGAATCGGGTCTTCGAAGACGCGTGGGGGGTCCACACGCAGTGCGATCCTGCGCTTGAACGGACGAAATATCCTACGCTACCAGGCTCGTATCCGAGCTACTACAGCAACCTGGCCCGCGCCGTGCGCCGCGAAGAGGAACTCGCGGTGAAGCCTGAACAGGCGAGAGAGGTTGTTCGCCTCATCGAACTGGCCGAGCAGAGCAATCGGGAAGGACGAGTTCTCCCCGTCTCCTGATTACGCGTCTCGTACTCCGTTCTTTGTGCACCAGGAACTCAAGCTGCTCTACCGTCCCGACCAGCGACTCGAGCCGGTTGCCGTCGACCAGCCTCTGACGACTGCAAAGGATGGATTGCAGTTAGCGATCGAGCGGGCCGAAATTGCCTTTAAGCTAGCAGCGGCTAAAGCTATCGACGAACATATCCCGCTTCAGGCCTACCCGTGTAGATCTGGCGCGACAGCAAGGTTGTGAAATTCTCCCCATCAAGAAACGCCGCGCGCGAGGACGGCCACAAAACGGCAAATGTGAAAGGTGTGCATCCCTGCATGCGATTTATCTATTTCGGCCGAAGTGGAGGGACAGGTAGCTCGGACCGGCGGAGGGTTCCTCATCAGCGTGCGGATTGAACCCGTGGATCGTATGTCTCCGCCCAGCCCTTCGATCGCGGGAGGTGTTCTGCCGGGAGGCTCGGGGTATTTCATCTTGATGCATGAGTCAGACGGAGAACGACATCACAATTGGCGATCCCATGAAAGGCAACTTGATCGTGAAGCAGACCGATCGGAAGAGTTACTATCCTTTCCCGGGCTTCTTTCTGGTAGTCCACCGGGATGGGGCCGGAATTGTCGAGGTCGCCGTAACCTTTTCCACCCAACCGGCGTTTATCCCTGTGTAAGGCCAAACCGCGGAGAACTTGTTGAAGGCTCTGAAGAAAGAAGCGGACGAGCGACTTCTGATCGAGGCTGCGCAGCGGGATCCCGCCCGATTTGGGGAGCTTTACGAGATCCACTTTGAGAGGGTCTATGCCTACGTCGTGAAACGCGTGCAGGACCGAGCCGAGTCCGAGGACTTGACCGCCGAGGTCTTTCACCACGCGCTGGCGAATTTGCCACGGTTCGAGTGGCGGGGTATTCCGTTTGCCGCATGGCTCTTCCGCATCGCGGCGAACCTGATCTCCGACAGGTGGCAGCGGTCCAGCCGTGAGCTGATCGATGACGAGGCGATCGACTCGGCGCAGGTCAGTTCGGCAGAAATTGAAGAGGTGGAGCGCAAGGCAACGCTGTTTCGGCTGGTCGAGGCCCTGCCGGCCGAACAGAAACGCGTGCTGGTGCTGCGGTTCGTAGAGCGGAAGAGCATTAGGGAAGTCGCGAGGGAAGTTCGCAAGACTGAGGGGGCAGTGAAGCAGTTACAGTTTCGCGCTCTGAGCACGTTGAGGGCCCGGATGGAGGGTGCCGATGCCTAAGCGCTCTCTACATCCAGGAAGTGCCGACCCAAAGAAGTTCGACCGGCTGCACCAGGCTGTCGAGAAGATGCTGGCGCGCGATGACGGTCGCGTTGGCGAGGTGGGGACCGAGATGGAGCCACTGGTACGCATCGCGGTGGAATTACGCGATCTACCGAGCGCGAGTTTCAAGGCACGATTGAAATCTGAATTAGGAGGCAAGAATCGTATGTCCACCGTTGCCGAGCCCGTCGCCGCCGTTCGCATGCGTGCAGCCCCGAGGTTAGCGTTCCGAGATCCTGCCAAAGCGATTGAGTTGTACCAGCATGCTTTGGGGGCGAAGGAAACATTCCGTTTCCAGGTTGGCGATAACATCCCGCACGCCGAGTTGATGATCGGCGATTCCGCCATCGATGTGACCGGCGAATGGCCCGAGGGAGGCCGCTTCAGCGCGGAAACGCTGGGATACTCGCCCATTTCGATTTCGATTCGGGTGCCAGATGTAGACGCATTTGTGGAGCACGCCGTCGCTGAAGGCATGAAGCTCGTTCGTGAACCCAAAGACCAATTCTACGGACACCGCGACGCGACCCTGCAGGATCCCTTCGGTTATTCGTGGGGCATTTTCACCGTGAAAGAGGAAATGTCGGCCGCCGAAATGCATCGGCGGATGAAGGGCATGAGCCCTGGTCCTGAAGGCGGGAAAGTCTCAGAGGAACCTAAGGGTGTGGATCCGGTTCCTCGCGGATTCCGCATGGTGACTCCGTACCTAATGGCCGAGGACGGAATGGCGCTGCTCGAGTTCACGAAACAGGCCTTTGGCGCGGAAGAAATCATGCACACGGTCGTGCCTGCCGGGCTTCATGCCGAAGTGCGTATGGGTGACACCACGCTAATGATGGGTGGCGGCCTTGCAGGCAAGAAATTCCCCGGCATGCCGCAGCCGAACGCGCTGCACATCTATGTAGAAGATGTGGATGCCGTCACGAAGAAAGCCGTTGCCGCCGGGGCGACGCTCGTCGCTCAGCCACGAGATCAGGAATACGGAGAGCGCTCAAGCACGCTGAAGGACAGAGCAGGAAACATGTGGTACGTCGCAACCGCCAAAGGCGAAAGCCACGTTCCCAAAGGGCTGTTCAGCGTGAATCCGTATCTGCACCCGCGCCGCGCCGAACCGCTGATCAGCTTCCTGAAGCGTGCCTTCGGGGCCGAGGAAGTGGCAAAGTACGCCTCTCCGGACGGCGTGGTGCACCATGCGGTAGTTCGCGTCGGAGATTCCGTCCTGGAGATGGGCGAGGCTCACGGCACATACGAGCCAATGGAGGCCATGTTCTACCTGTACGTACCCAACATGGAGACTGTGTATCGACAGGCACTGGCGGCGGGTGCGACCACGTTCCAGGAGCCGACGGACCAGCCTTATGGCGACCGCAATGCGGGCGTCAAGGACCTGTTTGGGAACAAATGGTACATCGCAACTCACATCAAGGACGTGGCGATGTAATCGGGAGCGACATTTTGAACACTGTATTGGGCCCCCCTCGAAATGCTGGTTGGGCCGAACGTACAGTCTGCGCCTTACAAACCGCGGCCCGTCGCCGAGAGAACCCCGCGTCATCGCGAAGGCGGGAAATGTCAATCTGCGCGCGCGAACATACGCGTGCATCTTGCTGAACACGAAGCTCGTGCGATTGCCTCCCGAAGTCGAAGCCAAAACCTATTGTTCGTCATCATCATCGGGTACGAACTCCAATCCGTGCGGACCGCTCAAATTATTGACGAGTGGAGTTGTGAGACCCGTGCGGATGTCGACCACCGCGAGTTCGTTCAGACTGCCAACAGAAGCAAACAGTGAGCCGACTGGAACGTGATCTACCTCGATCTTGAGGATCCGATTGTTGTTGGTATCAGCCAGATAAAAAGTCCCTTTCCTGGCCGTCGCAAAAACCGCGTCATCTAAGCCGGAAACAGCCAGGCCGGTGCTTGGATCGAGCAGGGTCAAGAAGCTGACTGACTGATCGGGTCGTCCAGGCTTTTCAACGAAAACCAGTTGACCATCATCCCCGCTGCTAAGCATAAGGTCGCCGGTGGGCGTTAGCTTAAGAGAATCGGGATCGTTGGTTGCGGTACGCTGGTTCGGCTGTCCGGTCGCGAGGTTGGTTCCAAGCGTACCCCGTAACAAGATTGGGGTGACGGCCAAGGGATTAGAACCGTTCTCGAGAAGCTGAATAATCGGATCTGCGTCGCTTGCGGGATTTGTATAGCTCAGGAATACTTGATCAGCCCGGAAAACGACGTCGTCGTAGCCTTGCGTAGCCGATTTGACAGCGTAGGGAATCGGGCCGGTAACGGTCTGTGCTTTCGGCTTGATCAGGCTTAGGGTGGAATTGCCGTCCTGATTTTGCAGAGCCCACACCCGCCCGATTCTCGGGTCAAGTTTAAGGCCGTCAACGGAGCCGGCGATGGAATAAGTTTGACGCGCCTCGCCGCTCAACTTGTACTCGACGATTGTGCTGCTGCCGCTGAGGCCTGTGCTGTCGGCCCCGTTGGTATAGCTCACCCACACGGAACTTCTGCTCAGAGCAATGGAGTCGGGTCCCGTGGCACTGATAGCGGTTCCGGTCGCAAACGTCGCAATCCGCCGGACGTGCTGGGCCCAAGCGGCTGAGGCCATGCTCAGCGTGGTTGAGACAATCGCAATCCGAGAGATTTGTCTGGCGAAAAGGTGGGTCATATTTTCCTCCAGTCAGCAACCCTAACAGCCGTCTATTACGGCAACATGAAATACAAACAACAGCTCTATGAATTTGTGAATTTAGTTCGTTTCTAGTAAGTCGATGCTCGGTATCCGGGAGCAGGGCGGGTGCGGTCTTTGAATCCCCCGCAGACCGATCTCGTCCAGCGGTGAGGTCGCGATCCTGTTTCGGGCCGAGAAAGCTTTTGCAATATTCTTGGTCCTCACAGAGGAGGTAGGCGGATTTCGGAAGCAGATTCTAGAAATCGTGGATGCGTTGTGATGCGTGGTCGGAATTTTGAATTCGAGTCTCAAGACTTCCCGGCTCACACGAGTTTTCTTCGCCGCAATCGTCGTACTGAACCGAAAAGATCTGGCCAACTGTGCGAGCCGTCGAGATTTCCTCCGGGCTCGCAAAAAGAGAAACACATCCCGCCCACAGCTGATCGTGATAGCGAGAAATTCATCATTTGTTTGAAGAGAAAGTGGCCTAATCGGCCCGTAAATACTGTTGTTCGGGGAAAAGCTACCGGACTGAATACGAGGTTCGACTCTTCGCTCCGGCTGCGCTGAATTCGGCACAGTTCGCACACAAGGAACGCGGCCGGTCGACCGGTCAAGGAGCCATCGTCCAATCTTCAATCGCTAGTCTGGAGACACGTCCAAACTCGCGCGTGTTATGCGTGACCAGTCTTAGTCCCAAGCTGCGAGCGTGTGCTGCAATGAACAAATCATTGCCACCGATCATGGTCCCCAAATTCTTCAAGTGCGAACGAATCTGCGCGTAATGCAAAGACGCTTTGTCGGGGAACTCCAGAACTTCGACATAATTCAGAAACGCGTTCAGTGCCGTTTCGTCCTGCTGCCGCCGAGGTGACACCTCGACACCGTAGAGCAATTCGCACTTCGTGATTACAGAAACGCACACGTCACTTACGGGAATCTTCTTCAGGTGCTTCAAAAGCGCATCATTTGAACGTTTCATGACATAAGAACAAATATCGGTGTCCAGCATGTAGCGCAGCATTACTGTTCACGATCCTGCACGGGCAGATCTTCAATTTCAGCCATGAAGCCTACTGAAGCGACAGGCGCCTCAGCGAGATAGGAAGTCCAGTCGAAGGGTCGAGACGACAGCACGACTTCGCTCCCTTCTTTTCGTATGAACACCTCTTGCGTTCGAAACTGAAACTCCTTGGGCAGGCGAACTGCTTGACTGCGATTGTTCATGAAGATTTTTGCTTTCCGCTGCATTTGCTCATCCTCCTGATGTGGCATATACACTAGTATATGCCACACCCCGTGAAGCCGCCAGCGGTCTTCCGCAACCCCCGCCGCCCGTCTTCAAGCCGTGGACACCTGCGCCAAACCAGCATGAATGCTGGCACGTTGAAGCACCAAGAACAACAGCCGCCGGACCGCGTCGTTGCGGCAGCAAGAACTGTTCTGACGGAGTCGGTCGCAGCGTGGACACACTAGCAATGGCTTCGCGATCGACCTGTCCCAGCTATTTCCGATCATCGGCGCACGAAAGCTATCGCAATTCGTCAGGCCAGCAACTCATTACGAACATTTTTCAACACGTACGCGGCCCGCTCGACTCCAACCTCGCCCGACAGAATCGGATCTTCGTTTTCGATGCTCAGGATCCCTTCGTAGTCCACGTCCATGTATGCCTGCAGGATCGCCTTCCACACGCTGGCGCTGTGACCATAGCCAACGGCGCGGAACGTGTCCGAGGATTCCGGCAGCTCTTCCTTGTTGAACGCGAAGTTCAGAACGCCGTACTTCCCCACGTTCTCTGGATAAAGCACGGTGTCTTTCATGTGTGCGTGGAACAGGGCGCCGTTCTTTCCAAGGAGATGGATGACTGCGACCGGATCGCAGCCTTGCCAGAACAGATGGCTCAGGTCGCAGTTGGCGCCGATTTCCTCTCCGACAGCTTCGCGCAGTTGCAGCAGCGTTTTCGGATTGTAGACGCAGAAATTCGGATGCATCTCGAAAGCCAGCCGCTTGATGCCGTGTTCGCGCGCGAACTTGGCCGCGTCTTTCCAGTAGGGAATCAGCTTCTCTTTCCACTGCCACTTCAACATGTCGTTGAACTCATCGGGCCAGCGATAGGTAATCCAATTCGGTTGCGTCTCGGTGGGCGATCCCCCCGGGCACCCCGAGAAACCGACAATCACCGGAACCTCGAGGCGTTCGGCCAGCAAGACCGTATGCCTGAAAGACTCGGCATCTCGGGCCGCATGCTTGGGATCTGGATGGACGGGATTGCCGTGGCAACTGAGGGTTGCGACGCGAATGTTGTGATCCTCGAACTTTTTCTTCCACGCTTTCGCCTTGGCCGGATCAGCCAACAGCTCGGCAACCGGACAATGGTAGGAATTCGGGTACCCGCCCGTTCCGATTTCCATCGCCTCCAGCCCGAGCGCGGAGACTTTCTCAAGCATCTGGTCCAGAGGGACGTCCTTATAGACGGGGTCAAACACCCCGATCGGAATCTTCTTGCGCTTAGAATTCGGTTGAGACTGCATCGAGCCTCCGGCGTAACTCAGGGCGTTCGCTTTCGTGTCGCTGCTGACGGCTGCCGCTGCCATGGTTGCGCCCGCGACACCAAGAAAGTCGCGGCGGCTGACCGCCGCCGGTTTCTGCTCTGCCATTTCTTTGCTCCTCCGACGATTTTCCGGACCGCCCGGGAAAGACGATCCAGCGAGTCTGGCGGGAACCCGCGATTATACTCACCGCGCCTGCCGACAGCACATCCACGGGAACCAAACCCTAAGGGTGTCAATTGCGCAATATCATCCATTCAGTGGAGTCGGATGGAGCGATATGCATTCAGCGGAGCGACTTGCACTTGACACCATTTCGTCGAGAAGCGAGAATTGCTGCGCTTTTTAACGGCCTGGTCGTTCCCTTCCCCCGCCAGTCGGCCCGTTTCACGTCCTGCAGCTAATTCAAGCAGAAGGTAGTCGACCCTTGGAAGGAGGGAGAACAATGAGATTCATTCGTACCGGATTACTCACCCTGTGGGTTCTGGTCGTTGCTGTCGCAGCGCACGCGACCGAGTGGCAACGAGGAGACGTAATCGTTGGGATCGGGAATGGCCAGTACCAGGTGTATCGTCTGACCAGCAGCGGTGACGGTCTGCATCTACACCTTGATTGAGACAATCACCGATGGCAGCGGTACGGTTTCGGGCGAGAATGGCAGCGGTGGCAACGGATTCACCGCGGGCTGCGCCTTCGACTCCACATCGCATCTATACACGACAAACTTCTCCAACACGAAGGTCTACCGCTTCTCCATTCCAGATCCGCATTCTGTCTCGCAGACCATCGACACCAATGCGGTTGCTCCCGGAGGCCACAGCGAGTCGGTTGTGTTTGACGGCTCCGGGAACTTCTATGTGGGCAACGCCGATTATCACCCAAATGAAGGCCAAGCGGTCGTGCTCAAGTACAGCCCCGCGGGAAGTTTGCTGAACACGTTCACCGTGGCGACTGAGGATCGCGGTTCCGACTGGACGGAACTCTCACCCGGACGGCAACACTCTCTACTACACATCCGAAAGGGAGCACATCAAGGCGTTCGATCTCGTGCACAGAACACACAGTTGCCCGATATCCCAGCGGTGAAGACGTCCTTGCCCGGCAGCAACGCCTACGAGTTCCGTCTGCTGCCCCAGACCATCGGCGGCGGTTTCCTGATTGCGGATACCGAACACCTTATCCGGACGGATGCGCAAGGCAACGTTGTCCAACATTACAGGGAGATCCAGCGAGGAGAGTACTTGGTTCGCGGTCAACCTGGACACCAATGTGGATGGCAACGGGAATCCAACGTCTTTCTGGGCGCGGCGATTTCAACACTGGAAATCTCTACCGATTTAATATCGTCACGGGCTCGATCGAGGCGGGCCCGATCGCCACGGAGCGCATTCGCAGCGAATCCAATACCGCAGCCTTGGCGGCATCTGCGTCAACGGGTCGCCGCCGCCGCCCAGCCGCAGCCTGTCGTTCAGACCGTTACCCTGACTCCCGCCAATAACACCGCCACAGTGTTCAACGACAACAGCAGCAACTCGTGGCAGACGACGCTGAACGGGCTCACACAAACTGCCCACGTGACCATCGCTTTCACCGAGATCCCTCAATCTGCGGGAAATTCAGACCTGCCCGGCTATGGCGCCTGCGAACTGGCTTCCTCTGACGGCACCAAATGCGTGGTTCATCAGATCAGCGTGGACACGCCGGCTTTCGCTTCGATCGACTTCTATCACCACTGGAACTTCAAGCCCAATCACCCGATCAACCCGCGCATGATCAAAAACGGAACCTCCGATATCACCACGGCGGTTTTCCTCGATCCGGGCACGAAGGGCCACACCAACACGCCCTCCACCTACGTGGATAATGAGGGGCCCACGCCCAGCGCCTCGTCTTGCGGCGGTTTCATCGTTCCGCCGAATGGCCTCACATGGGAGGCGGAGTCCCCGCTGACCTTCGTGTTCCGTGCCGCGGCAAATAGTGGCAGGTGCGGCAGGGGTCCATTCCTTACCAATCTCAGTCCAGTCTTCTCCTTGGCGCACGTGGATCCCTCCGGGACCGTGACGCCGGTGACGCTGTCGTCCACATCCTTCAAGGTTCTCTTCGGGTTCTGGTACTACATCCTGCCGACGAAGAATCTTCAGCCGGGAACGTACGTGGTGACTGTGCTCGATCAGTCGAACCACATCGCATCGTTTTCGGAAACGATCAAAATCGTGCCTGAGGACTAGAACGGGGGGATGCAACCAAGCCGGGCTTCGCGCCCGGCTTTTTTATGCCTTGGGAGAGACCCAACGGGCAGATTCGGTGTGGATGAAATTCATGTCGAAGCGCTGGAGAACCTTGTCCGCCCCGGGGTCTTTGGCAACCTGCTCGAGCAGACTGATGGCTTGCTTGTAGTGAAGGATAGCGTCGTTTTCGTTTCCCGACAGTCGAAGCGCCGTTCCCAACAGATACTGGCCTCTCGCACTCAGTGCGCGCAGCCCGAGTTTCTCGGTCCTGAGCACCGTACGCTCCAGATCCTGCTTCGCATGCGCATAATCCTTAGTGCCCATTTCCGCCTCTGCTAGATCGAGCGAGGCTTCCAGCGAGAGGTATTTCAGGCCAAGAGTGTCGGCCTCCTGCGCCAGGGATTTCAGCCTTGCGCCAGCTTTGGCGGCGCCGTCCTTGAGGTCCACCTTGAGAAGGTTGACATTCGATTGCAACACCGCGCTGCGGTCATTCCCGTGCGCTGCAGCCTCGGTCGCCTGCTCATATAGGCGGCGCGCTCCCTTCAGGTCGCCGCGAAAGAACAGCGAGTCACCCTGGAAGTTAAGCGTTTCGGCGATGAGCGCCTGATTCTTCAGGCCTCGCGCCAGGGTGAGAGCCTGTTCAAAGTATGGAGTGGCTTCCTCTCCGCGCCCTGCCAGAGCCAGCGCGTAGCCGTATCCACCCTGGATCGTGCCCATCCAGAAACTGCGATCCTGAAGTTCCTGGAACGCCTTCAAGGCATCTTGCTTTGAGGAAACCGCTGCTCCATAGCGTCCCTGAAACTCGAAGATCGTTCCCATGCTGTAGGCTTCTCGCGCAGCCCCGGCTTTGTCGTCGGCGCTGCGATACAGTTGCAGGGCCTGCAGATACTGATCAACTGCCTTGTCGAACTGCCCGGTTTTGGCCGACGTCTCGGCGAGATTATGGAGCGTGTCGGCGGTATCCCCCGCGACCTTGAATTTCTGGCGCAATTCGAGCGCTTGCTCAAAGTATGTCCGGGCGTTGTCGTAGTCTCCCTGCGAGAGGTAGGCAAGCCCGATGTTGTTCAGACACAGGGCCTGATAGTCCTCGTTGCCCACTTCGTGCTGGATCTGCAACGATTCTTTGTAGAGTTTCAAGGCTTCGTCGTAGCGTCCGGCATCCTGGTAGTAGCCTCCCAGGTCAATCAGAGTGTCACCCACACCCTTTTTGTCACCAATGTCCCGGCGCAGTTGGAGAGCTTCCTGGAAGCTGATCCTGGCAGCCTCTGGTTTCCCAAGACTCGCTTGCACCTGGGCCAACTCGTTCAGGCTGATCGCCATGCCCTTTTTCTGGCCTAGTTGTCGGCGGATTGCCAGCGCGTCCTCGAGATTGCGTGCGGCCTCATCGAACTTGTTGAGGTTCTTGTATGCCACTCCCATGGCATTCAGGGCAGCTGACCGCTCCTCTTGGTTGTCCAGTTGTATGGCCAACGTAAGAGCGCGATTCAGGTAGTCGAGGCTGTTTGCGGCGTTGTCACTGCGGATTTCCAGGCGTCCCAGGGCCAGCAGTACTTCCACGTTCTTGGGATCGCGATCGAGCAACTTCCTGTACATCGCACGTGCCTTATCGAACGAACTGGTAGACGAATACAGTGCTGCCAGATCAAACAGAAGATCCGCATCGTCCGGGGAAACCTTGACGAGGTTCTCGTACGCCTCAATCGCCTTGGGATTGTCGTTGACGACTCGCGCGTAATTGGCGGAGATCAGGTATTTTTCGCGGGTGGGAAGGTTACCGCTCAGGTCCACGCCGTGGCGCGCTGCCTGTTCGGCTTCGTTGTCATATCCCAGGTTGGCGTAGGTTTGGCCTAGTCTCGCGTAGGCCAGCGCAAATTCGGGATCCGCCTTCACCGAATCCTGAAAACGTGCCAGAGCCCCCTGGTTGTTGCCCTGGCGCGTTAGTGCGATCCCGTCGTTATAGAACCGAAGCGCATCCAGCGACTTCGAACTGGGCTTGAACGACTGCTCCTGCAGTTCCTTGGTCAGTTCTGGCGAAAGCTTCAGGCTCTCGCGTATGCTCTGCGACAGCCGGTCGATTGCAGCGAGAAGGTCGTTCTGACTGGAGGTCTCCGCTTTAAGTGTGGTGCTGCGCTCGGGATGTTTAAGGTCCTGCAGAGTCGCATCGATGCGGATTTGATCTCCGAATTTTGCGTACTGCCCTACCACGATCCTGTCGGCGTTGCTGAACTCTGCCAACCGGCGCACGTTAACGGCGTCCAACACCGAACCCGGAGCGACGTGCAGGTCCGACAGCACCTCATACAGGCGATTCGGCGAAACCGTGCGCAGACCGGATGATTGCCCCACATCGGTAGTCAACATCTCCTCGAGGCTGGACCCCAGCCAGTCGAGACTGGGATCGCCCGAAGCGTTGTGGAAGGGAAGGATCGCCAAGGACTCAGCCGCAACAGCAGGCGTCGCCTTTGTCGTGCTGGGGCTGAAAATGCTTGCTCGAAATGTGTAGCCGACCAACAGCAAGACGATAGCCGCCGCTGCTCCTCCCAGCCATTGCCACGGAATCGTTTGTCCCCACGGCTTGACCGCCTGGAACGCGATCGCTCCGGCTGCCCGTTTGCCCTGCCAGGCTTCCAGATCAGCGAGTAACTCCTTCGCAGACTGATAACGCGCTGACGGCTCTCGCTCCAGGCACTTGCTGACGATTGCAGTCAGATTTTGCGGGATCGTGTTGTCATGATCGGAGATCGGCCGCGCCCGCTCCTGTGTGCGCTTGATCAGGCTTGCCAGCGCGCTCTCGGCGCGGAACGGCATCTGCCCCGTCAATAGCTCATAGAAGATCAACCCGGCGCTGAAGATGTCCGACCGCTGGTCGAGTTCCTTCGCCAGCGCCTGCTCGGGGGACATGTACTCCATCGTCCCGACCAGCGCGCCGGTCTGGGTCATGCCGTCTCCCTCGAGGGTTCGCGCAAGCCCGAAGTCCATAACCAGGATTCGCCCTGCCTTGTCCCGCATGATGTTCTGCGGTTTCAGGTCCCGGTGAATCACTCCCACGCTATGCGCGGCGTCCAACGCCAGGCAGACCTGCTCCATGATTGCGACCGCCTCTTCGGGCGAAAGCTTCTTCTGCTCAAAGATCAGGCTGCGCAGGTCCTGGCCCTCGATGAACTCCATGGTGATGAACTTCACGCCATCCCCTTCACCGAGGTCGTAAATGCGAATCACGTTGCGGTGCGTGACCCGTTGCGACAGGAGCAATTCCTGCTTGAAACGTTCAATGATCGCGGGATTCTTGGCCAACTCAGGACGGATCACCTTAAGCGCCACCAGTCGGTCCAGCTCCAGGTCCTTCGCCTTGTACACCGCCCCCATCCCACCTTCACCGAGCGTCTGCAAAATCTCGTACCGCTGGGCCAGGACGGCGCCGGTTTCCAGCACCGGCTGGGGCGCGTAAAACCCCTGGGTTCGCGGAGCTCTCCGCGGGGGTGGCGTCACGCCGTCCGCGATAGTCGGTGTCTCTGATGGGGAAAGGTGCGTGAGAGGTACCAGCGTGGGAGCATCTGGGCCTGACCCGGAACCCGGGACTAGTGTGGGAGCGTCCGACGGAGGCGGTATATCGGACGAAGAGCTGCCCGAGCCGCTGGAGGGCGTGCGAACCGCCGCGCCTCCGTCCGCTGGGGAGTGGGCGTCTCGCTCACGACGTGGTTTGCCCTGTTCGGCCATGGGCGATCCGATAGTTGGCAACAACGATAAAGGGAAGGGGAATCTTTCTCGCAGAGAGGGAAGATCTAGGCTCGCCGCTCCCCCGGGCGGCCGCCTGCGCGAGATGTGAAAAAGTATATACCGGCAATGAGCCGGTGTCAGCGGATATGACCCTTTTTCAAGGTATTTAACCAAGTTCTCGGACACGCCCCAGGAGCGCGACGTTCGAGGAATTCTTTCAATTTATCCACAGCCACGAACCATCTGCGCCACTTCTGCCGCAGAGCTGGTGCATTTACTTTTCTGCATCACAGAAATCCGGAAGGAAGCGAGAGAAATGTATCTGGGGTGGGTGACAGCGAAAAATGCGCACTTTCTATCGCTCGAAACCGCTGTTTTTTGCGCGGAATGTGAACTGATCAGCGAAAATCACACGCCCTATTGTCTGGCTTGCGGCAGCCAAGCCATGCTGAGCTTGTCCCGGGTGCTCGGCGGATCCTTGAAGGGAAAAGAGACTGCGCACCTCATCGTCGATGCTGAGCTCGACCAGTTAGTGCGCGACCTTCTGCGGACTGTTCCCGAGGCGCCGGTCTTCGCCGAAAAGAAGCCTGCGGCTTCAGTCGCGATGCATCCCGGCCGTCATCATCTGCGTACCGTGGGCATCTCCGGCGCGAATGCCCTCAAACTCGATACCGCCGAGGCCGAGATCGACATTCAGCCCAGCGAACTTGACCTCGAACCAGGGATCAACATCATTGCCGAACGCGCCCAAACGTTAACCGGCGCAACCGGGGCCGCAATCGCCCTTCATTCTGGCAGCGAGATCGTTTGCCGCGCGCGCACGGGACGCACGGCTCCTGACCTTGGGGTGAGGTTGCAGACAGATTCGGGCCTTTCGGCCGAATGCGTCCGCACCGGCGAAATTCTTCTTTGCCATGACGCGGAGAGCAATCCGCGCGTGGATCTGGCGAGTTCCCGCCGTCTTGGAGCGCGTTCCATCCTCGTGGCGCCCTTGCGGCACTACCGCCGGACTCTTGGAGTGTTCGAAGTCCTTTCTGCCACTCCGTATGCATTCGATCACCGCGACGTTTCCACCATGCAGCTTCTGTCCAGCGTGATGGTCGCCGCCATGACCCGGCTGTCTCACCAGCGTCCCGTGAAGCGCAAATGGCCGGTTTAGGAGTAACCGGATCCAGTTACCTGGTTCGTCCCTAACTCTCTCCCCTAGGTGCACTTCCGAGTACCCCCGAAAAGCTTTCCTTTCTAGAACGATCAAGGTAATAATTGAAGGGTCCATCAACCACATGGAGCCCCTGGGGACCCACGCATCCGCAAGGAGTAGTCTTGTAAAGGCGGTGCCGCGCGGTCGACGTCGCGCAGTTCGCCAAAAAGTCCACACCCCCGCGTACGCCAGCTTCAACGGCGGATCGGATGACATGGTGTTGGACCTCAGCGAGGTTCTTAACATCAGCGAGCGTGGCGCGGCGATACAGACCTCGTCTCCGTTCGAGGTCGACCGCCTCGTGAATCTTTGTCTGGATCTCTCCGAGACGAGGACCTACTTGCATACCACAGGCCAGGTGGTGTGGGCCGACAAGTCTGGTCGTATCGGAGTCCGTTTTCCGGAACTGCCGGATGATTCCCGGCGCAAATTGCAGGAGTGGCTGTTCCTGAACGCGATGGTGGGCGCGGCCAACTACATTTCGCGGAACGGCGAGTCGAGCGTGAGCTACCGCGAAATTTTGAGTCAGCAACGTCAGATGCCTTTGAGCAATACAACACGCGAGTCGCGCGCCGACTACACGTCAACACTGACGGCCCTCTCGGCCGTGCAGCGCGAGGTTGAAGGCCTTGGCCCTAACCTGGATGCCGCCCTACAGCTCATCGCCGAGCGTTCGAAGATTTTCAGCAACGCCAACGGCGCAGCCCTTGCGCTCTCGGAAAACAACGAAATGGTTTGCAGGGCCAGCGCCGGCGACGCTCCACCGGTGGGTGCAAGACTCGACGTGAGTTCTGGTTTTTCGGGATATTGCGCGCGCACTGGATTTCTCCAGCGCTGCGATGATGCTGAAACGGATCTCCGCGTGGATCGCGAGAGTTGCCGCTTGTTGGGCATACGGTCAATCATCGCGGTCCCGATCCGCCTCGGGGAAACTGTAATCGGCTTGTTGGAAGTTTTTTCGTCCAGACCGCACGCCTTCAATGATCGCCACGGCACTATCCTGCAACGTCTCGCCGATACCACGTTGGCAGCTGTGAATCGCGCCGAGCGCGCGAGGGCCCGGGCGAAAGCTGCAGAGAGCAATGGTCAGGCGACCACGATGGTGGCTGCCCCAACATTTTCTACCGCAAGCTATCCCTTTGCGGCCGCCCTTCAGGAATCTCAATCGCCCTCCGAAGAGGACAATTTTCCGCGTCGCCATTTAGTGCTCCTCGTAATTGCGGCATTGTCGATTGTTGCTGTGTTGGCGTACCTACTGTCGCCATGGGCTCTGGATCGATTCCGCCGTCCCAAGCCGGTTGAAGCGGCTCCAGCCCAGACTGAGCCGGCCACCTTTGTGCAGCCGCCTCCGGATCCCCCAGCACCCGCCGCAAATCCAGCACCCGCTGCAGATCTGGTTGAGGTCCGGAAGCGCGCCGAGGTTGGCGATCCATACGAACAGGCTGCGTTGGCTACGCATTACGCAAAAGGTGAGGACGTCCCGCAAGACTACTCCATGGCTGTACGCTGGTACTTAAGAGCAGCAGAACAAGGCCATGTCGGCGCTCAGGATGCTCTGGGCTCCTATTTCTGGATGGGGCGCGGCGTTCCCAAGGACGTGACCAAAGCCTACTTCTGGTCGGTTTTGGCGCGAGCGGAAGGAATGCAGAGTAGCAAGGATCGGGTTGCATTTATGACGTCGCAGTTGACCCGCGCTCAGGCCAGCACGATCGAGCAGGAAGCCAGAAAATTCCAACGCCAGCATGCACCCCTGATGCACAGCGACTCCTCCGACTAGCGCGACCCCGGACCTGCCGTAGCAGCCAGTGAATCGGTTGTCGAGACTTCTTCCGGAGCGGACCCGCAAACGCTTCCCCATCGGCGTGGTGCGATGGGCTGATTGCTCGGGTATCTTTCGCGTCCTGCTCATGGCAAGCCGCAGTAAAATTGGAATCAGAAGATATGACTACGCTTCGCGAACTCGTGGATGAGCGCGTGCGCGAGGGCGATTTGTACGAGAAACTCGATCGCGACCGCGTGCGCTGCTTTGCCTGTGGTCACGCCTGCCCCATTCCCGAAGGCCAGCCCGGCGTCTGCAAGGTCCGCTTCAATCGTGGCGGGAAGCTTTATGTGCCGTGGGGATATGTCGGCGGCGTGCAGTGCGATCCCATCGAAAAGAAACCCTTCTTCCATGCTTATCCGGGCGCCCTCGCCTACAGCTTCGGAATGCTCGGTTGCGATCTTCACTGCGCATACTGCCAGAATTGGGTGACCTCGCAGGCGCTGCGCGATCCAAATGCGGTGTCACCTCCGTTGGAAGCCTCGCCGGCAGAACTGGTTCGCGATGCGCTGCGCCAGGGTGCGAAGGTTCTTGTCAGTACCTACAACGAGCCGCTCATCACCGCCGAGTGGGCCGTCGCCATCATGAAGGAGGCCAAGGCCGCCGGGCTCGTGACGGGCTTTGTCTCGAACGGAAATGGCACGCCGCAGGTCCTTGAATACCTCCGCCCCTGGCTCGATCTCTACAAAGTAGATCTCAAGAGCTTCGACGATCACCATTACCGCAAACTGGGCGGACGCCTGCAGCCGATCCTCGAGACCATTCGCGCCCTGCACTCGATGGGTCTCTGGCTGGAAATCGTCACGCTTTTGATTCCCGGCTTCAACGATTCCGAAGGAGAACTGCGGGGCCTGACAGAGTTCCTGGCCAGCGTTTCTCCGGAGATTCCGTGGCACGTCACCGCCTATCACGGCGATTACAAGATGACCGATCCGCGCGACACGCGGCCATCGGATCTGCTGCGCGCCGCCGGGATCGGGAAAGAAGCAGGGCTTCGGTACATCTATGCCGGAAACCTGCCCGGCCGGGTCAATGATCTCGAAGACACGCGCTGCCATCGCTGCGCGGCCACGCTCATCGGGCGTTACAGTTATCTCGTCGAGGAGTACCGGATCACGCCCGACGGCAAATGCCCATCCTGCAGCGAGGTCGTTCCCGGACGTTGGGCGCCTCACTTCGAGGGCCAGATCGCATCCGTTCCTTTCCTGCCGCGACGCGCAGCGCGATTGGTTACAATCGCTGATCGGCGATAAGGTATAAACCACCTCAATTGATGCGAAAACGTGTCTTCATCCTGGCCACGCTCTGCGCGCTCACGGCGTGTACTCCACGTGATTTCCTGACTCGCCGCCTCGCCTCTACCCTGATCGCCGGTTCGGATGCATTCACCAGTCCTCAGCAGTTCTGGCTTCGCATCGGTCCGGTTTCCAACAAGGACTTCGCCTCGCCGCAATATCTCGTGCTGCAACATCACGGCTGGATCATTGGTTCGATCACGCCTTGTCCGTCCGATGTAAGCCCACCGCCCTGTTGGGAAGTCGCCATGACTCCCCTGGGAGTCGACACATTTCGCGACCTGATTCATGGCACGGAAACCGGCAAAGAGTACTTCAGCATTCCGACTGCGAGGCGCGAACTGGTGGCGATCACCGGGATCAGTAAAGCGGACAACGTAGCCGACGTAGAATTCACGTGGCGGTGGACGGCGATGAACGAAGTCGGCGCCGCGCTGAATGCGGGAGGCCTGCAGTACAAGTCCACCGTCACCATGAAGCACTACGACGACGGCTGGCGCCTGGTGGAGGGGACTGCACGGACGAATCAATCGCTTGACGATTCGCTCAAGAATGCCGATCCGGTTTCACAATAGAGATCGCGTATCTCCTCTGCCAACTGACGGGAATCGAAAACCGGCGAGACCGCCGGCGCCTAAATCATCCGCAAACGTTTCAACTCGCGCATCTCTTTTTGCAGTGCGGCGACCGCCTTGTCGCAGGAGCTTTGCAGGTTTTCTTTATCCGCAACGTACATCCAGTGATCGAGGAAGATACTGTCTCTTACGGTGTAGATCGCGAGACTGATTGCGGTGCTTGTCTTGTTAATGTCCGCGTCCATCCCCACGACGCTGATCACCATCACTGCCTTGTCTTTGTCGGACACAATGCAATAGGGATCGGATTTTCGAAGCCGTTCGCGGAACGCGGATACCCATTCTTCGGCTGCGCTTTCTGGTTTGACCGATTGCGTCATGTAGATCGCCGTGATCCCTGGGTGCTTCTTGCCTTCGCAGACCGCACCATGACAAGAGCCGGCGAACATCGACAACACGAAGATCAGCGCAGTTGTGTATCTCATATTCACTGGCGATTGACGCAGAACCGCCTCATTCTACATCGGAGGACGATTCAGCCCGGAGTCGGCAGGGCACAAGGCATTCTTCGACCGGTGATTGGATTTTAGGCAAGGAGATGCGCTGGGGTTGAATAGAGACGAGCCGGTAGGCTATTGCCCTTGAGAGTGCGGAGCCGCGGATGCGATTTTGACGCGCCGCGTGCTGGAAGCGAAGTGTTCGATGCCCTTGAAGAGCGCTTCCGCAATCTGCTGGCGGTATTCGGCGTTGCGCAGCTTTTCCTCGTCGGTGGGACTGCTCACGAAGGAGATTTCCGCGAGGATTGAGGGCATCTCGGTGCCCGTCAATACCACGAAGGACGCTTCCCGCACGCCACGATTGCGGATGCCAGCGCTCTGAGACGCTAATGTTCCGTG
Organism: uncultured Acidobacteriota bacterium; assembly: GCA_963718505.1. Lineage (GTDB taxonomy): Bacteria > Acidobacteriota > Terriglobia > Terriglobales > Acidobacteriaceae > Gp1-AA133. Next base: position 504,022 of record CAVQZP010000028.1, read on the forward strand.
CAGCGCGTGCTGAACATCGGTGGCCAGCTTTCGCGATGCTTCTACTTTGTCCCGCAGCTGCACGCCGGTGAGTTTCGCATGTGTGACGGCCAGCGCATCTCCGTTTTCGCGGAATTCTATTTCTCGCGCTTCCGGAGGAGAGAAGAAGCTCGAATAGTACGTTTCCACGCCACGTGCGGTTGCCAGACTGCTGTAGTTGGCATGAACGGAGACAAACAGGTCCGCCTGATCGTGATTTGCGAGCTCCGCACGTTGTTCGAGCGAAACGTAGTCGTCGTCGTTGCGCGTGAAGATGACTTCGGCCCCGAGCCGGCTCTCCAACAGCGTTCCCAGCCGCTGTGCGACCTCGAGAACCAGATTCTTCTCCATCAGGCCTTCGCGTCCGATTGTTCCAAGGTCCCAGCCACCGTGTCCCGGGTCCAGGACAATTCGCAGTTTGCCGGCATGTGCCCGGGCCTCGAGATCTTCTTTTGCTTGCGGCGCCGATGGCGGTGCGCTGGGTTGCGGTGTCGGTTGCTTGGGAACTGATGTCTGATCGACATTCGCTTTCGGAGGCGCTCCCGGGCCGCGAACCTCGATCACCAGCCGGTAAGGATTTTGCTCCATGCTTACCGCGAAGCTGGAGCCCGATTTCGCATCGAGCACCACGCGCGTGACGTTATCCGCCGGCTTGGCTATCCGAACGCGTCCGATCAGGCCGTCTTGCACATCGATCACTTTTCCGTTCAGGCCCGGACTCAGCGAGGTGTCAAGCAGATCGAAATAGATTCTGTCGGGATCTGAAAGACGGTGCGCTTCGTACTGCACCTGGTCCTGCAACAAAACCACGACGGTGCTCGATCCAGCCGCCGAGTAGTGTTCGACTCCCGTCACCAGGGGTGTGCCGGACGGCTTTCCGTCTGTAGTCGTGGCGGGCGTCGCCTCGGTGGCGGCTGCGGTCAGCGCAGCCACGTCGGACCCATGGTTCGGCTGTGACGCTCCAACAGGCTGTGTTGCCGCTGGCGCTGCGTGGCTCGCGTCTGCCGCAGCCGTGACCGGTTTCGAAGCGTTGTGGAATCTCCACCAGACCAGCCCACTTACCAGAATCCCCGCCAGCAGCACAACAGCGAGACCCACCATTGCGCCACGGCGCAAGGCCTCGCCTCCATCGTCGTGCAAAGCCGGCGCGATACTTTCCTTCGCGAGTTCGAGGGGAACGGCTTCGGGCTCGGAGGGTGCATAACCCGACGGAAAAGATGGAGGAGGTGCAACCGGCGCGGGAGGCGGCGGTGCCATTGGAATCTGGCGTAGGCTCTCAAGCTCAGCCGTTCGCAATTCAGCAGCGGCCACCTTGGCCGCACGCGCCATTTTTTCTTGCGTCCTCTGGCTTCAATGCAGCAAGAATCAACTCCGCCAACAGATTCATGCTGCGAACATCGCCATCCTTAAAACCAAAAGGCTGGGTAGAAAACGCTTCCAGCAATCCCAGCACGCTGCCTTGGCTCTCGAGCGGTACCGCGACCATCGACCGCGTGCCGAGTCTCCGACACGCCTCAACATTGACGCGTGGATCTCTCTCGGAATCGTCGCATCGGATAATCCGACCGGTGCGGAAACACGCTCCAGAGAAGCCGGCTTTGGAATCCAGTCGCACACCGCGATCGGGAGCCATATTCCCTACCGATGCACGGCAAATGATCTCCTCGCCTTCCGCGATCGCGATGGCGATTCCGTCCGCCCCAGTAATCGCCTGCGCGCGCTCGGCCACCAGTTGTAGGACTTCGTCGAGAACAAACTTCTCGAACTCCCACGCATCTTTGACGGGACCCAATCCCGTGGCGTAGCGCTTGGCGTCCTCGGTGCGCTTGCGGCGAATCTGCTCATGCAATGTGGAAAACGCCAGAAGGGCTTGCAACACTTCCCGCTCATCTGCCGTTGGTGAGGCAGTGGCGATGGCGCCTTGCGGAGCCGATTCCGGTGATCCCATTGGCTTAATGGTTAATCCCGGATTCGCATTCGAGGGGTTAGTTGCCATTCCAGGGGTTGATTACACGCAGTGCACAGCTCTGCGGAAGTCAGTGTCGGCGAAGGGTATACGGTTGTCAATTGACCGTTCTTCCTATTACGGAGGAGTCAATATCTCCGGTTTTTGTCCCTTCAACGCCGGCTATCCTCCCTACCTTATCGGGCTTTGTAGGTACTTGCAATCGCCGGAGATACACCAACGTCACATCGCCCTTCCGGTATGGTTTGCGTTTCCCACAGGTTCAGTATGGAACTTCAGGCTTCGAGCCGGGTTTAGAGGACAGGGCACTCTTCGGAGGAACTCCACCCAAAGCCGGAAGCTACGTGCCGACGGTAGCCCACATTGGCGATTGCCCTCACCGGCGAATCGTCATATTCTGAAAGGTAAGGTTCTACAGGTTAGGTGGTAGTTGGAAGACGAATCCAAGCCGTTGAAGAGCAAGCGTTCGCGGTGGCTGTGGCCGGTCGGTTTGATGGCGACCGGGCTGGCGGGGGCTGCCGTAATCCTTCGGGGATGCTGGCACAGCAAGATGAGCTGGCCCATTCGCTCCCAAGGCTGTGCCTACCAGGTTTGTACGGGCTGCGGCATCAAGCGCTTGTTCGATGAGGATTCTTTCCGGGGATACGGGCCCTATAGCTACGATCTTCAGAAACTCCTTGCGCGGGATAACGCTAAGCGCATGAAAACAAAGCCGCAAGAGTCTCCCGGCGAACACCGTACCGCTTCCTGACGCCTGCTAGAACCTTGATGAGTACTGCGACCCGTGTCATTTTCGGGGCTAAGATTCGGCATGCAGTTCCCATCGGGAGTGGCCGCCAGCCCGGCTTCGAGTCCCTCTGACTCGCCGCGGATCTACTACCGGCACCCAATCAACTCGCTGGTGTACGTCAGCCTCGATGAAGGCAATGGCGGAATCATCCGTAACCTGAGCCAGGGCGGAGCTGCTATCCAGGCCGTAGGGCCTATCGAAGTGAATCAAAACGTGCGCATGCGTTTCGACCTGATGAATCCCCGGGCTCGCATTGATGTGCGCGCCCAGGTGGCTTGGGCGAATTCCGGCGGCCAGGCCGGCTTGCGATTCCTCGAGATGCCTCCCCAGGTCAAAAGCCAGCTGAATGACTGGATCTTCGCCACGCTACTTCGCGGGATTGAGCAGGCATCGCCGGTCCTGACGCATCCCGAGTACTCTGACGAGCTCGTGCTCTCTCCTTTGGGACTCCCTGCCATCCGGTTGCCTCGTACCGATGTGCGGCCACAAGTTGTGGAACAACCAGACGACGCTGTGTCGATTGCCTGGTGGCCTTGGCCGGTCTCCGCGCGCACTCTCGCTGGGTTCATGGATGGCCTCGTGCTCTTTTCTGCGGTCCTGATTTTCTTTTGTATTTTCCTCGGCTTCGTTCACGCGCTTCCACCCTGGCCTGTCGCGCTGGGACTGCTGTTTGGGGTCGGAGGGTTCTTTACCGCGCTCTACTGGTACCTGTTTGCTGTGATGGGACGGGGCACGGCGGGAGTACTTCTTGCAAAATTAGCAATGCGAGATCCCGATGCCGAGTTGCAGGCGCAACTGCGGGAGAAAGAAGCGCGCTTCCGTTAGAGAGACGAGAGTGGGCTTAAGAAAGTCCCGCGCTTGCCGCGTGCCACTCCTACTGCGCGAAGTATTGCTGTGCCAGCCAGATTTGCAGTCCCTTCTGCAAACGAGTGGGAACGTCCACGAAGCGAATGCCGGCGTTGCCCTGTCGATCGGTCCAGGCGATTTCGCCTTGTGCCTTCACCGTGTAGCGCGTGCCAGGCAGTTTGAAGGAAACCTGGATCGCCTTCTCCGCATCAAGTTCCCGGTCGGTGCGCACACCGATTCCGCCCTGGCTGAGATTTACGAGTTCCGCCTGCAAACGCTTGCGAGCACCGCAGCTTAAAGAAACCGGAATCCCGAGCGTCTGACGGTGATAACGGAGTCGCCCGTCCAGAATCAGATTCCGCGCGGCCGAGAGTGTCCGCACCGCTTGCTCCACTGAAATCGGCTTCTCGAAACTGAAGAGCGCGCCTGTTGCGACGATTTCATGACGATCGCGCGGCCCACTCATAACCACCAGCGGCGTGTTGACGGGAAAGTGAGAGTCGCGCTGCAGATCTCGAAGAAATCGATCGCTTCCGCTCAGGTCACAATCCACGATGAGGGCATCGACTTTCGACTTGGCCAGCTTTGCTTGTGCGCGTTCGGGTTGCGATTCCACATCGACATCGATTTTGAGACCGCCGAGAATGCATTCCAGAACGCTCACTTCTTGCCAGTCACGCGAAACCACCATCGAGGAAAGTGTCATGCCCTGAATCTAGTCCCACGCGTAATCACGCCCTAGATCACGAAGGTAATGGGAAGAATGGGCCATGCCTGAAAAGCTCGGCAATTACTGCGAGGTTCGCGCGGTGTTCGCAGCAGTTGTGGTCCTCGCCTGAACTGCACTCGCGGCTATATTCATGCGAATGATCTTTTCAAGCTGCGCCGACGGGCGCGACGATTCCGACCCGCGAGCCATGCCGTAGAGATTTCGTCCAATCTGGATGGGAGTAACAAGAAGTCCCCAAGGGAATCCCCACCAGCCCAACACCAGACTAAAGGCGGTACCAGCGGCCTGGCTCTTCAGCCCGCAAGCACGGCAGGAGACTAGCGGCGTACTGCTCCAGGATGTGAGCACTAACGCAGACCAGACTTTGTGGGCGACATGCACGTCCACCGGACCAGGGCCTTGGCACTTCGGGCAGGGACCCTGATGAGCTTTCATTACCTGCTCCTGAACCGTGGCGTCGGGTACTTGCTGGGAAAGTGCGATCAGCCCTCCGCGTGCCTGACATTTTTGGTTACAGAAGCGTCCGTTTGCGTCGCGCTTTCCGCCGAAAAGGATCGTGGAGCCGCAGTAGTCGCATTTCGTCATAAACATCGATTCTTTCAGGCGCAGTCTGAAGTAGGAGCGCTCTGGCGTCAATAGATTTACATCCGGTCAAGGACTCGTTGCCAGTGCCGTTGGTAATGCCAAGGTTTGACTAATGATTCTTCCATTTAAAATCGTGACCCTATGTCTTTGCCGGAGGGATTCACCCTGCGTCGCGCCTCCACCGCCGATCTCGATATTCTGGTGGAGCACCGGCGCGCGATGTTTCGCGACATGGGATACAGCGATGAAGCGGCAATGACCGCGATGGCTTCCAAGTTTCGACCCTGGCTCCTCGAGCATTTGAAGGGCGGGGATTATCTTGCCTGGTTGGTGTTAGCGCCCGATGGCTCGATCGCGGCCGGTACCGGACTGTGGCTGATGGACTGGCCGCCGCACATGATTGGTCAGGGCGCGCGGCGCGGCAACATCCTCAACGTTTACACCGATGCCAATTTTCGGCGCCGCGGACTGGCACGTGAACTGATGATGGCAGCGCTCGAGTGGTGCGGCGAGAATGGAGTCGACACGATCATCCTGCACGCCAGTCCGTCGGGGCGATCTCTCTACGAAGCGTTGGGGTTCACACCGACAAATGAGATGCGGCGCCGGTTGTAGCCTTTCCTGTCTTCTGAGCTTGCAGTGCTTATACCCCCGCCGCCCTGCTTTCGCCGCGGTACCAGTCGACGGTACGCCGCAAGCCTTCTTCGAAGTCGACTTGCGGCTTGTAGCCGAGATGCTTTTCGGCGCTCGAGATATCGGCCAGTGAATGCTTCACATCGCCTTCACGCTCTGGTCCATATTTCACGTCACCGGAGTAGCCGGTAAGTTTTTTCAGGATCTGGAAAGTCTCGTTCAGATCGGCGCGGGTTCCCGTCGCCACGTTGAAGACACCGCCGGCAACTGCCACCGCGGGGGCCTTCGCTGCCAGCAGATTCGCGTGCACTGCATTGTCAATGTAGGTGAAGTCACGGCTTTGGCTTCCGTCGCCAAAGATCATGGGCTGTTCTCCCCGCAACATCTGCGTGATGAACTTCGCCAGAACGCCGGAATACGGAGACGTCGGATCCTGGCGCGGGCCAAAAATGTTGAAATAGCGGAGGCACACGGTCTCCAGCCCGTAGCAGCGATAGAACGATACCATGTAGTATTCGCTCGCCAGTTTCGCCACCGCGTATGGGGAAATCGGATCCGGCCTCATCTCCTCGTGCTTGGGCAGGGTTGGCGTATCGCCATAAGCCGAGGAAGACGCCGCATAGACCACGCGCCTCACTTTGGCGTCGCGAGCAGCAATCAGGATGTTTACCGTTCCATCGACATTTGTCTGATTGCTGCCGAGGGGATCCTTCACGGACTTTGGAACAGACGGGATCGCTGCCTGGTGAAACACGCAATCGACAGCCGTGCAGGCCCGCCGCATCGCCTCCATGTCGAGCAGGTCGGCTTCGCGAAAGTCGATGCGATTCAGAATCTCGGCGATGTTTTCGTGTTTGCCGGTAGAAAGATTATCGATTCCTCGAACCTGATCTCCTTGGGCGAGCAGCGCACGTGCGATGGACGAGCCGATAAAACCTGCAATTCCAGTGACGAGATAGAGGGCCATAGGTTGTCATCATATCCAAAAACCGGGCATTTCGTAGAACCGCCCGAGTACACCGTAACCGGAACCGAACCGGGAAACATGCGATCCTGTACCCTGTCCGGACATTGGGTCTGGTTCCATGGGCGAGCCAAAGGTTGTTAGCGCGGCTGCGTCTGGTTTTTCCGGATTAACTGCAGAAATTCACTTTTGCTCAGGCTCGAGTGGCCCTCGAAAAAGTCCGCAGACGGCTTCGAGGGCCGCGGCGGGATTGGCGATTAGGGGAGCCGATATCGGGGTAGGATTCCCGGTGCCATGTGAGTCGGAGGCAGTTCGCTGCTGCGCCAAGAGACTGGCGACCATTGACTGCAAGGTGTGCGCGCTCTCGGGGGTAACATCGCGAAAGGCGACGCCGATTCCCAGGAACGGATAGCTCACGCGCACTTCGCCCTTCACGTTCACCCGCCGGCCACTCAATTTCCAGCACTAGGTCCACCATCGCACCCACGGGGAACGTGGCCGTCATTTCGATGTAGCACCCATGAATGCTCAGATCGGTGAGCGTGCCCCAGGTGCGCACGTCGGTTCCGCCAACACGGAACTCCGCGCTGCCTTCGCATTTGTAGCGTGGACTGCGCCGCCGCTCCGGCGCATTCTGCGAAGCGGCCGGACGATCGGCTTCAACCGATGTTGGCGCTGGAGCCTGAAATGGCGACATGACCGGCCGTTCTGTATCGGCTTTCAGCCGTCGCAAGTAGTCGGCGCCGCTCTGCTCAGTCATACGGACTCCCTGTCGAATTGCTTGTTATCTCTATTATCGAGAGCGTTCGACGGAAATCAGCGTCACAAAGGTCGATGGCGCACCAAGCGGATCGGGGAGAGTTCAGTTTAGGGAAACGGTTCGAGATTGGGATTCAGCTTGGGAGACGGAGAGCGCTTCGGCGGCTTTGCGAATCTCCTGCCACAACTCTTCCCGGCCAGCACCGGTTTTGGCGGAGAAGGGAAGGATCCTCGCCGAAGGATACTTTTCTTCGAAGACGCGCAGCGCATTTCGCAGCGTATTTCCCGATAGGCGGTCGCTCTTGGTGGCAACGATGACAAACGGCCGCCGGGTCGCGGTCAAAAACTCCAACAGTTGCTGATCGCTTTCCTGTGGAGGGATATTGGAATCGATCAATGCGAGGCACAATGCCAGCGTCGGCCGATCTCGCAGATAGGGGTCAATGAACTGCGGCCACTGAGCCGAGACTTCACGGGAAAGCTTGGCGTAGCCGTAACCGGGCAGATCCGTGAAAATGAGCTCCGGACGCGGCTTCCCGGCCACGCGTACCTCGAAGAAGTTGATGGCTCGCGTGCGTCCGGGAGTGGAACTGGTCTTGGCCAGCTTGGTTCCGACCAGCGAATTGATGACGCTGGATTTGCCGACATTCGAACGCCCAAGAAAGGCGATCTCCGGCAGGGTCGGAGAAGGGAAGTGAGCCACATCGCTGGCCGACAGCAGGAATCGGGAGAAGACGCGCACAGATCAGTGTGGAGCTTCCGCGCCGAAGTTGCAAGTGGACCGGCCCAGGATCGTCGGCGGTAGAGATGACTTTTAAGATCGAATAAAGGCTACAACTGTGAGACTCAGCTAACGGTCGAGGCCCAGGGGATGCTTGTCGTTGTGAACTTCCGCCTCTTTGACGGGCTTGTATTTGTGATAGAGGCGAAGAAGCGCGGCAATCCCAAAGCCGAGGAACACACTCAACAAGAGAAGAGCTACGACCGCTGCGATGCCGGCCACCAGCCTGTCGGATATCATGGCAAGCCTCTCCCGTATATTTTACTTCGGGCCGTCATCCAAGGCGCTGATCCAAAAGCGAAAGGCCCGCCGGAGCGGGCCTCCAAAAAACGAGTAACTGAGAACTGGCAACTGCTTTTACTGGTGAGCCGTCGGGGCTTCTCCGGGTTGCGGTGTAATCGGAGCGATCCTCTGGGGCGTCTCTTCCATGATCTGCGGCAGAGGAGCTTCCAACGCAATCTTGAGGACCTGGTCCATCGTATCCACGAAATGCAGTTTCATTTCGGATCGCAGATTCTCGGGTACTTCAGCGAGGTCTTTTTCGTTGTCCTTGGGCAGGATCACTTCGAACAGCCCCGCCCGGTGCGCCGCCAGGAGTTTCTCCTTTAAGCCGCCGATGGGGAGCACCTTGCCGCGCAGCGTGATCTCGCCCGTCATGGCCAGGTCGCGGCGAACGGGGATCTTGCTCAGGGCGCTGGAAATTGCGGTAGCAATGGTGATGCCGGCAGAGGGGCCGTCTTTCGGAATCGCGCCTTCGGGCACGTGCACGTGGATGTCGAGGTTGCGGTAAAAGTCGCGGGGCAGTCCCAGCGCATTGGCGCGCGAACGGACGTACGACATGGCCGCCTGCGCCGACTCCTGCATCACGTCGCCGAGCTTGCCGGTCAAGGTCAGCTTGCCCTTGCCGTCCACAACCGTGACTTCAGTGCTCAGGATCGAGCCGCCGACTTCGGTCCAGGCCAAGCCTGTAACCAGGCCAACTTCGCTCTTCTCGTTGGCAAGCGTGTCGCGGAACTTGATTACGCCCAGGAAGTCGCCGATGTTCTCGCCCGTGATGGCGATCTTGTAGTCCGGGCCTTCCTTCACCACCTTGCGCGCAACCTTGCGACAGACGTTGCCGATTTCACGTTCGAGGTTGCGGACGCCCGCTTCCCGCGTGTAGGAGCGGATAATGTTCACGATTGCGTCATCGGTAAACTTGATGTTCTTGTCGGTCAGGCCGGCCTGTGCCAGTTGCTTTTTGACCAGGAACTGCTTGGCGATCTCGACCTTTTCCGGCTCGGTGTAGCCGTGCAGCCGCAGTACTTCCATGCGGTCCTGCAGCGCCGGCGGAATGGTGTGCATGACGTTCGCCGTCGCGACGAAGAATACCTGCGAGAGGTCGTATTCCACATCGAGATAGTGATCCACGAACATGAAATTCTGTTCCGGATCGAGCACTTCGAGCAGCGCAGCCGACGGATCGCCGCGGAAGTCCATCGACATCTTGTCGACTTCGTCCAGCATGAAGACCGGGTTCTTGGTGCCGGCTTTCTTCATCATCTGGATGATCTGCCCAGGCAGCGCGCCGATGTAGGTGCGGCGATGCCCGCGGATTTCTGCTTCATCGCGCACACCGCCGAGCGACATGCGGACGAACTTCCGCCCGGTGGCCTTCGCGATCGACATGCCCAGCGAAGTCTTGCCGACACCCGGAGGTCCGACAAAGCAGAGGATGGACCCCTTGGGATTCTTTACCAACTGGCGGACGGCGAGGAACTCAAGGATCCGTTCCTTGATCTTCTCCAGCCCGTAGTGATCTTCGTTGAGAACTTTTTCCGCGCGCGAGATGTTGCGGATTTCCTTTGAGCGCTTCTTCCACGGAACTGCAAGCAGCCAGTCGAGATAATTGCGGGAGACAGTCGACTCGGCCGACATCGGCGGCATGGCTTCCAGTTTCTTGAGTTCCTGGACGGCCTTGTCTTTGACCTCTTTCGGCATTCCGGCGGCTTCGATCTTCTTCTTGAGTTCGTCGAATTCGCTCTTCTCGCCGCGGCCCAATTCCTTCTGGATGGCCTTGATCTTCTCGTTGAGGTAGTACTCTTTCTGGGCCCGCTCCATTTGCCGCTTCACCCGCGACTGGATGGTGCGGTCCATGTTCAGCTTTTCGATCTCGATGTCGAGTACATCAGCGATACGCGTCAGCCGCTCGGCCGGGTCGAAGATCTCGAGCAGTTCCTGCTTCTCTTCGATCGAAAGCTGCAGGTTCGCGGCGATGGTATCGGTCAGCTTCGCCGGATCTTCCATGCGGACCGCGGCGATCATCGTCTCGTAGTTCAGCGACTGGCAAAGCTTCACGTACTGCTCAAACAGGCCGGTAACGCGCTGCATCCCGGCTTCGATTTGCGGATTTGTCTCCGTGGCATAGCGCGCCACGCGTACTGACGCCTGCATGTAGCCGTCGGTGTCGGTGACCTGCAGGATCTTGCCGCGCTCGATGCCTTCGACCAGCACCTTGATATTGCCGTCGGGCAGCTTCAGGCTCTGCACGATGTTGACAATCGTGCCGACCTGGTAGATCTCATTGGCTTTGGGCTCGTCGATGGACGCGTCGTGTTGGGTGGCCAGGAAAATCTTCTTGTCGGCGGCCAACGCGTCTTCCAGCGCGTGCACGCTGGATTCCCGTCCCACGACAAACGGCGTCATCATGTACGGGAAGATCACGACATCCCGAATCGGCATCATCGGGAGTTTCTTGGTTTCGAACTTTTCCTTGGACTGGGTCACTAAAAATGAGCTCCTAAGCTGTTAGCCTTTAGCACTTAGCCTGAAAAGCTCGTTTAGCACGCCTGCTCGCATCTTCACGAAAAGGCTAAGAGCTAAGGGCCAAGAGCTGTCTTATCCCGCTTTGTCCATCATCGCCAGCGAGACGTCGCGCTTCTCGACCATCTCCCGGGTCACTTCAAATTCCTTCACCTTCTTCTGGCTGGGCAGATGGTACATAAGGTCGAGCATCAATTCTTCCAGAATCATGCGCAACCCGCGCGCGCCCACCTTCCGTGCCATCGCCTGCCGGGCAATGGCTCGGGTGGCTTCGTCGCTGAACTTCAGGCGTACGTTTTCAAACTCGAACAACCGCTGGTACTGTTTGATGATGGCGTTCTTGGGACGGGTAAGAATTTCGATTAACGCGAACTCATCCAGCTCCTCGAGCACACCCACCACGGGCAGGCGGCCGACGAATTCAGGGATCAAACCAAACTTGATGAGGTCCTCGGGCTGCACGTCACTCAGCAACTGGTAGTTGCGCTTGCTGACGTTTGCCGTATCCTCGGCCTCAGCCTCTTCGCCCGTGCGGAAGCCCAAGGCCTTCTTGCCGACTCGCCGGGTGATGATCTTTTCCAGGCCCACAAAGGCGCCACCGCAGATAAAGAGGATGTTGGTGGTATCGACCGGAGTGAATTCCTGGTGCGGATGCTTGCGGCCGCCTTGCGGAGGAACGTTGGCAATCGTTCCTTCAAGGATCTTCAGCAATGCCTGCTGCACGCCCTCGCCCGAAACGTCGCGCGTGATCGAGGGGTTCTCGTCCTTGCGCCCGATCTTGTCGACCTCGTCAATATAGATGATGCCAGTCTGGGTGCGGCCCACATCGCCTTCAGCCGCTTGCAGCAGTTTGAGGATGATGTTCTCGACGTCCTCACCCACGTATCCGGCTTCGGTCAACGTGGTCGCGTCCACGATCGCGAAGGGCACATCCAGCATGCGCGCCAGCGTCTGCGCCATCAGTGTCTTGCCGGTGCCCGTCGGGCCGATCAGCATGATGTTCGACTTGGTCAGTTCGACGCCATCGCCCGCCTTCTGCCGGTTCATGAAGATCCGTTTGTAGTGGTTGTAGACGGCGACCGCGAGCTTCTTTTTGGTTTGTTCCTGGCCGATGACGTATTCGTCGAGGAAAGTCTTTACTTCTTGCGGCTTGGGAAGCTGGTTGGGAGCCGCGGATTCAGTGGTGGTCGTGCGGTCATCTTCCAGGATGGAGTTGCAGACCGCTACGCACTCGTCGCAAATGTACGCCCGCGGGTAGTCGCTGGGCGACGAGATCAGTTTGGCGACAGCGTCCTGCGACTTGTGGCAGAACGAGCAACGCAAGATTTCGTCAGTGCCCGACCGGTTTTTCACTCGGCTTACTCCTTCGCAATCACCCGGTATTGCCCGCCCCGAGGCGCCTTTCGCCCGGTCGGCAGGCACGCCGTTATCTCGCCGAGACCTCCAGTAGAACGCGACCGGCGAACGCCGATCATAACTCTACTTCGTCTTGTAGATGATATCGTCGATGATTCCGTATTCCTTAGCCTGCTGCGCGTTCATGATGAAATCGCGCTCTACATCCTTTTCTACCTTGTCCAGCTTCTGTCCGCTATGTTTCGAAAGTAACTGGTTGGTGATTTCCCGCATGCGCAGGATCTCCCGGGCATGAATATCGATGTCCGTGGCCTGACCGGACAAGCCGCCCATGGAGGGCTGATGGATGAGGATGCGCGAATTGGGCAGCGCCAAACGTTTCTTCGCCTCACCCGCCGCAAGCAAAAGTGCCGCCATTGAGGCAGCCTGCCCGATGCAGATCGTGGTCACGTCGTTCTTCACGTACTGCATCGTGTCGTAGATGGCCATGCCCGCCGTGATCGATCCGCCCGGCGAGTTGATGTACAACTGAATATCCTTTTCGGGGTCTTCCTGGGCCAGAAACAGCATCTGTGCGATCACGAGGTTGGCAATGTTGTCGTCGATCGGCGTACCAATGAAAATGATGTTGTCGCGCAGCAGCCGCGAATAGATGTCGTACGCGCGCTCGCCACGCCCGGTCTGCTCGATCACCATCGGCACCAGCATCATCTTTGGGTCGTTCAAGTTCACCTGCCACACTCCTGCCCCGACTGCCAATTCGCTTGCGAGGGAGGATCGAAAGTGGTCCGCACTACGCGGACTGGTGATACAGCAAGTTGAGGGTCTTCTCGGAGCGGATTCTGTTCCTAATCCTATCCAGCGCCCCATCGCGTGTCAAACGAGCCCGCACCGCTTCTGACGTCTGTTTCGTCTGCGCTGCGAGCGCCTCGATCTCGTGATTGATTTCTTCCTCGCTGACGTCAACCTTTTCCAGATCGGCGATCTTGTCGAGCAATAATGTTGCCTTGACTTCCTGTACCGCCTGGTCGCGCTGCCCGGCGCGCAGACGGTTGAGGTCCATCTTCTTCATGTCTTCCTGGCGCATACCCTGTGCCGCCAGAGCGCGGAGACCGCGCTCGAGGCGCACATCGATCTGCCGGTCGACCATTGCTTCCGGCACCTCGAAGTCGTTGCGTTTCACAAGCTCTGCAACGAGCTTGTCCTTGGCTTCGTGCTCGGCGGTGTGCTTCTTCTCCGCTTCCATGTTCTCGCGGATGCGCTTCTTCACGTCGTCGATACCGGTAAAATCCCCTAATTCTTTCGCGAACTCGTCATTGAGCTCAGGCAAGGTCTTCTGTTTCTGCGAAAGCACCTTCACGGTGTAGTCGAAAGTCTGTCCTGCGAGCCGCGTTTCGGACGTGTCCTCAGGATACTTGACCTCAAAGGACTTCTCCTCGCCGGCGGAGGCTCCCCGTAGATTCTCGGTGAACTCGGGCATCGTGTTCTTGCCGCCGATCTCGACGAGTACATCATCCATGTGCACCGGCTGACCTTCACCGGCACGCGGCTTGCCGTCGAGCGCCACCTGGGCGAAGTCGCCATCCGCTAAAGGACGTCCTTCAATCGCCGCGTAGGTGGCGTGTTGCTCGCGCAGCTGATTCAACGCCTGTTCTACCTCGTCGTCGGTGATCTCGATCACGGGATGTTCGGCCCGAAGTTCTTTGTAACCATCCACCTTGATTTCGGGAAGGATTTCGAAGCTGGCCTTAAAGCGGAGGGGTTCGCCATCATGGATATGGAGGTCCGATACCCGGGGTTGGGAGACAGGAATCAAGCCCTGCTTGTCGGCTTCCCGGCGGAAGTAGCGGGGTACAAGAGCTTCGACCACGTCGGTTTTGATGTCTTCGGCGAAGCGCTGCCGAATGATGGACGCAGGGACGTGCCCTTTGCGGAAGCCGGGCAAGCGGGCCAGTTTCTGATACTTTTGGATCAATGCTTCGGTCTCGCGGGTCACTTCTGCCGCGGGAATTTCCACCGCGATCTCGCGCTTCGTACTTTCTTTTGTTTCAGTGGGGCTCACTGGACACCTTTCAAATACATCGTTCCCTAATGTGCAAGGAAAAAGGACAAGCTGCGGGGTCAAGCCGCCCCGCTCGCGGATAGTTTAGTGTAAAGACTGCGAGAGAGAAGCGTCAAACGCGAAAGGTCGGGGGAAGTGCTCTCAGCGGGTCGTCCGTCGTCAGTCGGCGGGGAGGTCCAGACAGGAAACGGCGCACAATTGGTCCGATGCATCTGCTCTGCAAGACAGGACGATGCTCGCGAATGCTACGATCACGGGTTCGGATAACGAGTATGCCGTCTGAAGGCCAACGACCAATGACCGAACGACCAGAACGACCGAACTCTCGCGACCAACGACTCTTCCTGACCGCTAAGCCTGACGACGAATGACTACTCCCCGCTGGCTCACCATTCTCAACCGCGAAGTCATTGCCTGCACCAAGTGTCCACGGCTGGTTGCCTATCGTGAGCAGATTGCGCAAGAGAAACGGCGGGCGTATCGCGATTGGGAGTATTGGGGCAAACCGGTTCCAGGGTTCGGCGATCCCAACGCCCGCGTGATGGTACTCGGACTCGCCCCAGGCGCACACGGTTCCAACCGCACCGGCCGTCCTTTTACAGGCGACGCCTCCGGCAACTTCATGTACCCCGTTCTTTACGAGACCGGCTTCGCGAATCAGCCCACGGCCACGGATCGGAACGATGGGCTGCAGTTACGCGATCTTTACATCACCGCGGCGGCGCGCTGCGCTCCTCCCGATAACAAGCCATTGCCCGAGGAACTGGCCAATTGCGCGCCGTATCTTGATCGCGAAATCGAGGGGCTCAAGCGCTTAAAGGTAATCGTCGCGCTGGGGAAGATTGGCTTCGACGCATACCTGAATTATTTGAAGCGGCGGGGATTGATTAAAGTCCGTGCGCTGTACGAATTCGGCCATGGGGCGCAGTACCGCCTGCCGGACGGCAAGATGATTCTTGCCTCGTACCATCCGTCCAACCAGAACACGCAAACCGGCAAACTGACCCGCAAGATGTTTGTGGATATCTTCAGGAGGGCCGCTCGGCTTCCCGATGAGTAAACCGGGCGCCGGTCGCCGGATTCAAAGGAGTTCGTGCTGGCGGAACGGACCACAACGCCCCGTTTCCCGCGAGTAAAGACGGCTTCTTGACGATCCAGCCGTCCAATGCCCATAATTTGACACACGTTGGCTGTCGGGGTTAATGTCCTCGCTTCAAAAAACCACCATTTTGTGTGGCAGAGGGCGGTAGCCTATCTTGCGTCAGGTCCGACACCTCATTAGTTCCTAACATCTCATCTGCCTCATCATCTCTCTGGTTCTGCGATCGCATAGTTTCTCGCGAGCGTAGCAAGAGCGCATCTCACCCCGGGCCCACTCCTGCTTCGTACTCGCCTGTTTCATCCGGTAACCATCGATGTGCGGAATAAACGGCATTTTTGCGTATCACTCGGCCTCGAGCCAGCCGAAAGAGGCTGAGTTGCTCGCGACCCGCGAAGCGATGCGCGCTCGCGGTCCTGATGGCGCGGGCCTTTGGTGGAGTCAGGATCGCCGATGCGGATTGGGGCACCGACGTCTATCGATCATCGATCTGTCCGATCGCGCGTCGCAGCCGATGGTTAGCGACGATGGCCGTTTCGTTCTTGTGTTCAACGGGGAGATTTATAACTACCCGCAGCTACGCGCTGAACTCGAGCGTGAAGGTGTTCGTTTCCGCACGACCTCGGATACAGAAGCTCTCTTGCACCTTTACGCTCGTCACGGCGCTGACATGGTGCAACGACTCCGGGGCATGTTCGCGCTAGCCCTATGGGACGACGCGCAACGAGGGCTGTTTCTCGCGCGCGATCCTTACGGCATCAAGCCGCTCTACACGGCGAACGACGGTTGGACCTTCCGCTTCGCATCTCAGGTCAAGGCGCTGATGGCGGGTGGTCAGGTTTCGCGGGATCCCGAGCCCGCCGGGATCGTGGGCTTCCATCTTTTCGGCAGCGTCCCTGAGCCGTTCACTTTGTATCGCGAGGTGCGTGCGCTGCCGGCTGGCCATACCCAGTGGGTCGACGCTGCGGGCCCGCGCGAGCCAAGGCAATTTTCAAATCTCGCAACTGTCTTGGCGAAAGGAGCGGCAAAGCCGTTCTCGCGCACTGAAATCCCGGAACGAATTCGTGAGGGCGTTCTCGATAGCGTGCGCGCACATCTGCTCGCTGACGTTGAGGTCGGCGTATTCCTCTCGGCCGGCATTGACTCTGGTTCACTGCTCGGATGCATGCGCGACGCCGGGCAACGCGAGATTCGCGCCATCACTTTGGCGTTCGACGAATTTCGAAACACACCGGAAGACGAGGCGCCATTGGCGGCTCGTGTGTGCGAACAATACGGGGCGCAACACGTCGTTCGCCAATTGAGCCAAAGCGAATTTCTGGAAGATTTGCCGCTGATTCTTGAGGCAATGGATCAGCCGTCGATCGACGGTGTAAATACCTGGTTCGTCTCGAAGGCGGCGAAAGAAGCGGGACTGAAAGTGGCGCTCTCTGGACTCGGCGGCGACGAATTGCTGGGTGGTTATGCGAGTTTCACCGACGTTCCGCGATGGCATCGCCGGTTCGGACTGTTAGCGCGGATTCCCGGCTTCGGATCTCTGGCGCGCAAACTGATCAAGTATTTCGCTCCTGATTTTGCGAGCGCCAAACCCAAGTCGCTCGGCGTTTTGGAATATTCGGACACATGGGCCGGGGCCTATCTGTTGCGGCGTGGTTTGTTCCTTCCGAACGAGCTTCCGCAAATTATGGATCCCGAGATCGCACGGGAGGGTATGCGGAGGCTCCGGCCTCTGAGTCGCCTGGAGGCAAACCTCCATCCTGATCCAGGACTCTGATTTGGGGCGTGTCTGCGTGCTGGAATCCGCCCACTACATGCGCAATCAACTTCTTCGCGACGCTGACTGGGCGGGGATGGCGCATGGCCTCGAGATCCGAGTTCCCTTGGTGGACATCAAGCTTTTGGGCGATCTCGCGCCCGCGATTCCATCGATTGCTCCCGGAGCCGGCAAAGTGGCGCTTGCGGCCGCGCCGACCTCGCCTTTGCCCAACGAGGTCGTAAGCCGTGCCAAATCCGGCTTTGGTGTCCCCACCGGTGCATGGATCAATGCCGTTGCCGGTGACGTACCCGGGAAGACGGAGCTCGTGCCCCCGTCAAAAGGAGTGGTTTCCCGTCGCTGGTCGCAGGCCGTGCTCAACGGAGCCTTGCTGAGTAAAGACTCGTTTCAAGTTCA
>CAVQZP010000029.1:0-201942 GCA_963718505.1 uncultured Acidobacteriota bacterium
TCCGCAACCTTAGGGTCTTCTGGATGGGAGATGTCGGCGCGGTATGCCAGTCCGGCAGCTCCATCGTGATCAGCGACTGCAGGTGCTGAAGTACCGGTGTGAAAGGATCCTCTGGCGGCGTCGGTTCGTTCTGTTGGCACTGTACAAGCCTAACGGTGGACATGAAGACGACGCAACACGCAGTAAACTGCCTCATACAGGGTTATCGGCCCCCGTGTTTCGGATCGGCCATGCATTGTCCATCTTCGTGGTGCGGAATCGCCTGTCAATGCACTACGATGTCATCTGTGCATCCCCCACTAAGTTCTTCAGGAGAATACAAATTGCAGAACTTCTTCCCACTGTATGGCTGCTCCCATACAAAGGTTTGAGCGTCCCTCTCTATTACACCATGCTATGTTAGGGACCGCAGTCGAATGAATGAGCGCAACGACATCATGAAAACGTCGGTATGTTTGCGCTGGCTAACGAATCTCACATGCGTTCTGTACTGGGCCTAGTGCTTGTTTTCAGTTGGATACTTACGGCAAGGCCGGAGCCCTCCACGGAATTCGGGGAAGCCGTTCCCGGCAAATTTTCAGATGTGACGGCCGCACTAGGCATTCGTTTCCAGCACGTTGCATCACACACCTCCAAGAAATATCTGATCGAAACCATGGGGTCCGGGGGAGCTTTGTTCGACTTCGACGATGACGGCCGTTTGGACATTTTCCTGGTGAACGGGGCTCCGATTCTTGACCCGTCCGCAAAAGGAAGCATTCCCCAGAAGTCAGGGCGCAACGACTGGAATCGTCTTTACCATCAGAAATCCGATGGCACGTTCGAAGACGTGACCGAAAAGGCGGGACTCCAGGGAACGGGATACGGCATGGGTGTGGCCGTCGGAGATTACGACAACGACGGCTACGAAGACCTTTTCGTGACAGCCTATGGCGGGAACAAGCTTTACCACAACAACGGCAATGGAACCTTCACCGATGTAACAGAGCAAGCAGGGGTCGGAGGTAGTGGCTGGTCGACTAGCGCGGCATGGGTTGACCTGGATAATGACGGCTTGCTGGATTTGGTCGTGCTCCGATACGTGCAATGGGATTTCGACGATATCTGGTGCGGGGATCGCAAACCCGAATATCGGGCGTACTGCCATCCGGATGCTTTTCGACCGATCGCGCCGCTTGTTTACCACAATGAGGGCAACGGCCACTTCACCGAAATCTCGCAGAAAATCGGAATTGATAAACCGAGCAAAGGGTTGGGAATTGCTTTGGCCGACTACGATCGCGACGGCCGAATCGACCTGATCGTCGCCAATGATTCTATGTTCGAATTCCTCTTCCACAACAAGGGAGATGGAACGTTTGAGGAGGTTGGACTGCCGGCGAGCATCGCTGCTGACGCGAATGGGCACACTTTTGCTGGTATGGGGGTAGACTTTTCCGACTACAACAACGATGGCTTGCCTGACGTGGTGATCACTGACCTCGCAGAGCAGATATATGCCCTATACCGAAACAATGGAGCCGGAGGTTTCGACTATGCGAGTTATCCGAGCGGCCTCGCCCGCTTGACGCGCCTCCACTCGGGATGGGGAATCCGTCTCCTGGATTACGACAATGATGGCTGGAAAGATTTGTTGATTGCACAAGGGCATGATCTGGATACGATCGAGCTCACCAGTCCCAATGTGCGCTATCGCGAACCCATGATGTTGTTGCGAAATACTGGGCAGGGATTCGTTGATGTTTCCGCAGAATCCGGAGATGTCTTCAAACAAGCGTGGGTCGGACGAGGCTTGGCCATTGGCGACATTAATAACGACGGAAGGATTGATGCGCTTGTCACCACGAATGGTGGACCTGCTTACGTGTTGCGGAACGATACCGTGACGAATAATCACTGGCTCGAACTGAACCTGGTGGGACATCGCAGCAATCGCGACGCAATCGGCGCAGCAGTGAAGATCACTTCTTCGGCAGGCTCGCAGTACGCAACGGTAACGACCGCTGGAAGCTATCTGTCTTCGAGCGACAAGCGTTTGCACTTCGGCCTGGGCGCAGATGGAAACGCACAAGCGGTTCAGATCCGCTGGCCGAGCGGAATTGTGCAGGAGCTCAAGAACATGCACGGCGACCAGCTAATACGAGTGGACGAACCGGATGCGGTTGCGAGTCCCGATCCCAAACGGAAACAGTGAAGCTGCGCAGAACAAACATCGTTTCGCTCATGGTCGTTTTCACTCTGTGTGGCTTCTCACTGCTTCGAGGCAGGCAAACCCAGCCACAAGCAGGCATTGCGTCCGGAGCGGCGCACGCTCCCGTCCTCGACGCCCAGCATCGTCCCATTACCGCGGGTGGTTTCGTCGATGGAGCTCCAGTTGTGTTTGCTGACGTTACCAAGCAAGCAGGCCTTGACGAATTCCATCACCGATCTGGAAGCCCCGAGAAAACAACGATTATTGAGACTCCTGGATCGGGCGTTGCCGTGCTCGACTATGACAACGATGGCTGGCTGGATATCTATCTCGTGAACGGCTCGACGGTCGGCGCACTGAAAGGCAAGGAGCCCTCACCTCGCGCGATGCTGCTACACAACAACCACGACGGAACGTTCACCGATGTGACTGACAAGGCTGGCGTAGCCAACGAGCGCTGGGGATTTGGGGTTGCGATTGGCGATTACGACAACGACGGCTGGCCTGACATTTACGTTGCGAATTTTGGCAAGAACCGCCTGTACCACAACAATCATGATGGAACATTCACGGATGTGGCGGAAAAGTCAGGAGTCACGTGCGGGGGCTGGTCTACTGGCCCGACGTGGGGCGACTACGACCGCGATGGACGACTCGATCTGTTTGTTCCTGGGTACGTCCACTATGATGTCGATCATCCACCCGGTTCTCCCGCCAGCGAGGTTCCGGCGGCCTCGTGCCAGTTCCGCGGCGTGCAGGTGTTCTGCGGGCCTCGTGGTCTGCGTGGCGAAGCGGACCATCTTTTCCACAATAATGGCGATGGCACGTTTACCGATGTGAGTGTGAAAGCAGGCGTCTCGGACCCGAATGGATACTATGGCTTAGCCTCGGTATTTGTTGATGTGGATGACGATGACTGGCCAGACCTTGCGGTGGCGAACGATTCGGTCCCGAGCTTTCTTTATCGCAATCGTCACAACGGCACTTTCGAGGATGTCAGTTACGTGTCAGGCTTTGCGGTGAGCGGAGAAGGCCGCGAGCAAGCTTCGATGGGCATTGCCGTAGGCGATTACAATCGCGACGGGCGCGTCGACCTGGCTGTGACCACATTCTCCGATGACTACAAAACCCTCTATCGCAACGAGGGAGACGCTCAGTTTTCCGACGCAACGGCGCAGGGTGATTTATTGGAGCCGACGATTCCATTTCTCGGCTGGGGGACAGGTTTCCTCGACTTCGATAACGATGGATTCCTCGATCTTTTTCAGGCAAATGGCCACGTATTTCGTGATGTCGATCGCCAAGGTTGGGGGACCACATATGCGCAGCGGCCATTGCTATTTCGCAACGTTGATGGGCAAAAGTTTCGGCTAGTTCCGGCGGCAACTGGCAGCGGGTTAGCGGACGTGATCACCGCGCGCGGAGCCGCATTTGCCGATCTGTTCAACGACGGGCACATCGACGTCATTATCAACAACATGGATTCGACTCCTACCCTGCTGCGTAATGTGATCAAGAATGGCAACCACTGGCTCACACTAAAGCTAGTGGGCGGACCGAAGAGCCCGCGGGATGCCATTGGCGCGAAGGTTTTCGTGACGACTGGGTCGGTTCGTCAGCGCGGCGACGTGTTGAGCGGTGGTAGCTACGGATCGAGCTCAGATCAACGTCTCCATTTCGGTCTGGGTTCAGCCTCCAAGGCGCAGGTCGAGATCCGGTGGCCGAGTGGGGCCAAGGAAAATGTCAGTGTTAGCTCAGTCGACACCATTCTGATCATCCGGGAAGAACAAGGTGTAATCGCCTCCTCCCATAATTTGGATCAGCTTTCCAGATATTGAATCCAACCGCAGATTAAATCAGCCGAAACGGAGTGCTGGAATGGGTTCCGTTCCAGAATGACCGAGTGACCGAGTGCGGGCCCGCCTAAGAGTCCGCTTCGGCGCGGGAACAATTGTCTCTAATCCCAAAATTCTCAGGGAGATATCCGGGAACCTAGAGATGACATGCAGATGCATTGACTCGTCGCAGAACTGGAGAACAGACTGCCACGCAATACGGGCCACAGCTTTATTCATGGGGTCGGAATTTTTGCTTTCGTGTGATCGGCAAAAGCATCCCAGTGGCGTCACCGAGTAGGGGATTTATTTCCTCAGCGTGGAAACGCGCCGAAGCACGTGTCCACAAGGAGCCGGATATGAGGACTCTGTGGAATTCTGGAGTTGTGCCCGCGTCCATTTTTCAATCCACTGGCTGGCTCGCAGCAATCATCAGCTTTTGCCTCGCCTTGTTTGTGTTAGTCCCTAGTCTCGGAGCGCAAACTCTTGCGGGAATCAATGGCACGGTGACCGATGCCAGTGGCGCGGTCGTTCCCGATGCGGTGGTGACAGCTGTCAACAATGATACCGGTGTGTCGAAACAATCTCACACCAGTTCAACAGGAACCTACATCATTACGGATCTCATTCCAGGGGCTTACACAGTTAAGGTTGAAAAGAGCGGCTTCAAATCCACTGTGAACGGTGCGGTCAGGATTGAAGTAGGTACGAAGATCACGGTTAACGCCGTTATGCAGCCCGGAACCGTTTCGGAATCGGTTGATGTTACCGCGCCCGCAATCGCCCTCCAAACCGATCAACCGCAGTTGGGTACCACCATTGAAACGAAACAAGTGCAGGAGCTGCCTTTCGAACTGGGGGGCGGTCTAGGCGGCACCGGAAGTCGCGGCCGCCAGATTGACCAATATATCTTCCTCGCTCCCGGCGTGAACGGCGGAGCTTTCAGTCATCGCATTGATGGAGGGGTGGACTTTCAGAACGAGGTCGTATTCAACGGCATACCCGCGGTCCAGTCGGAAACGCAGGGGTATCAATCCAACATCAATCCTCCGTTTGAGATGGTGAACGAGTTTCGCGTGCTGACGAACACCTTCTCAGCTCAATACGGTCTGGCGCAAGGAGTCGCCTATTACCAATTCGCCTCCGGCACAAACGCCCTACATGGCGACGCTTTCGAAATCCTGCGAAATGACTACTTCGACGCCAATAATTTTCCCAACCAATTTGCTGGAGTGGGCACACCCGTCGATAAGGAGCATAATTTCGGATTCACGCTGGGCGGACCGGTCTACATTCCCAAGTTGTACAACGGGAAGGACAAGACCTTTTTCCATGTGAGCATCGAGTGGTATCGCTTGAATCAGGCGATTACGACGCCGCTCACCGTCCCCACACCCGCCATGAAGCAAGGCGATTTCAGCGCTTTCCCACAGCCTATATTTGTGCCCAAGCAGGGGTACACCCCGCCTCCCAATTGCCCGTTGGTTCCAGGGCAGCAAATTACGGCGATTCCGCAGTCCTGCTTCAGTCCCCTGGCCAGCAGTCTGCTTTCACTGATTCCTGATCCAAAACTTTCCGGCTTCACCTCGAACCTGCCATCGCAACTGACGAGCATTCCGACCCGTAATTTTCTTGGCGGTTTCTCGATTGACCATAACCTGACCCAGAAACAGACATTGCACTTTAGTTATTGGCGGAACACCTACAGCACCTATGCTGAGGACAACGGCGCTCCCTTCTCGAACGTTCTGTCCGACCTAAAGATCGAACCTAGAATCGGGACGGGCGTTTTCCTCACCTACTCCAATAGCATCAGCAACCATCTGATAATGACTGCCGGGTTCGGCTGGATGGGCGAGATCAACAACGAATCCAATGTGCATGGGAAGTTCAGTTTTGCCGGAGTTCAAGGCGGCACCATCTTGCCAACGATCAACTTCGGGAAAACGGGTTCCAACACTGATACAAACTCCAGCGATACGTTTGCGCCCACCAGTTGGGGGGTAAATGGGAACGGAGAAACGTTCTCGGACAACCGAAAGCTCGGCCTGAGTTTTTCCAATAACTGGTTGTATGTTCGTGGACGTCACAGCATGAACTTCGGTATGGATATTCGGCGCTCCTACCAGGACGACCACGAATGCCAGGCTTGTGGCGGCGGCTTTGGATTCACCAGCAAGACCACTAGCAACGGCGATCAGAATACCGGTGACCCCCAGAACATCAATAATACTGGCAGTGCTTTCGCCAGTTTCCTGCTGGGCGAGGTGGACCAATCCTCCCGAAAATTTGCGTTGGAGACCAAGCTACGGAACAAGTATTTTGCACCGTATTTTCAGGATGACATCAAAGTCACTCCCAAGTTGACTGTTAATGCAGGGCTGCGTTGGGATATTGCTGTGCCCTTCACGGTTGCGGCCACTTCCGGGCAACCCGCCAACCAGGTAGTTTTCTTTAACGCGGCGGCGCCGAATCCGGGTGTCACCAGCACGATTACAGGACAGCCGCTTCCGGGTGCAGCGAGTCTGCTGGGTACCTGCCCGACCTGCATCGGCTACGATCGTGCGGACGTTCACTGGCGTGAATTCAGCCCCCGGTTGGGATTCACTTATGCTGTGACCTCGAGAACGGTCGTGCTCGGCGGCTATTCTCTGAATCACCTGGATGGAGGCGCTTTCGAGTATGGGACCAACAAGGTTGCAGTGGATTATGGAAACACCTTAAGCGGTATCTTCAATCAGGCGACCGCAAACAACAATATCCCGCAGTACGGCTCCTGGGATACGAGAACGATGCCGGAACCGCCGCCGACACCGTTTACTCCGACCGTCCTCAATCCAACGGGTGGCGGCGGCGGGCTGGGCGTAAATTCTTTTTCTCGTAGTACGGGGCAGCTCCCTTACGTGCAGCAGTGGAACATTGGCATCCAGCGCGAAATGCCATGGAACATGTTCTTCACCGCTGCCTACATCGGAAACCGGGGTATTCACCTGCCGGCAGGACTGAATCTACCCAACAGTGTGAATCCTGGGTTCCTGTCACTGGGAAATCAGCTGGGCGTAAATTGGGATGATCCGACATCTCAGGCAGTGTTGAAGGGCCTTGGCTTTGGCGTGACAAACTCCTGCACGCCAGGGCTGTACGCCCCCTACACCAATTTTGCGTGTGACAACCCTCCCGGCTCAACGGACCTGGCACACGCTCTCCGCCCTTTTCCCCAGTACGGCTTTGTTACTCCCAATTTCGACACCAGCGGCACCTCTATCTATAACGCGCTGCAATTACAGGCGCAGAAGCGATTCACCAACGGCTTGAGTTACTTGGTGACCTATAGCTTGTCGAAGAACATGACCAATACCGATTCTGGCTTCTCCACCTTCAATGGCGGAGCGCTGAATCCGTACAATCAGAGAGCGGAGTGGTCGCTGGCAAGTAACGACCAGGAGCACCTGATCAATATCAGTGCGGTTTATGAATTACCGATCGGGCCCGGGAAAAAAGTTCTGCACCGCAACAGCACAGCGAACCGCTTGTTAGTCGGGGGTTGGCAGATCAGCGGCGTGGCCACTTACGGGAGCGGCACTCCATTTGGCATTAGCGCCAACGGCAATCCCCTGCTCGCAGCCGGCAACCGCGCGAACGTTGTTTCCGGGCAGCCCATTGGCTTAAATTGGGGCGCCTACAAGGCAGAAGCGGCGACCGGCTTCTCTGGCGGTCCGCCCATTCTGAATGGTGCCGCATTCTCCAGCCCCGGCGCATGGGCCATCGGTAATTCGCCGCGCAACATCGGAGCACTTCGCGATCCATGGTTCAAAAACGAAAACATCGCCTTGGCCAAACATTTCAGGTTCACCGAGCGAGTGGAGGGCGAGTTGCGAATGGAGTTTTACGACATATTGAACCGTTTCCGTGCTTGCGGGCCTAATGATCCAAACTTTAGTAGCGCCTTGCAAAATAATGTCGACGCCGGGGCCGGCGCCTTTGGCTTCGCAAATACTGCCTGCCAGGGCAACCTCCCGCGGCAGGGACAAGCTACCTTTATCTTTCGATTTTGAACTCGCGAACCTTTCAGCCGGTGTGACCATTCGCCGGCTTTTTGCCTTCTGGACGGCTCGAGCCATTGCACTTAGAATTTTGGGTGCCGTGACCAGATTCATCAGCTTGCCAGGTTTGATTTCCGCTCGGACCAGGCTTCGGTCATTTTCTCTAACCATTAGCATTCTGGTTTTGTGCAGCGGGTATAGCGTTTCCCAAGCGAATGACCCCAAGCCGGATCTTCCACGAGCACCCGGCGCTGTTAACCAACCTGGCCATCTCGATCCGGAGCTGGCGCAGGCACGTACTCTATTGAATCGCGGCGCGGTGGCGCAAGCCGAACAAGAGACACGCAGCTATCTGCGGGCTCACTCCACTTCCGCCGACGCCCACTTCCTGCTGGGATTGATTCTCTTCAGGGCGGTGAAAGCCAAAGAGTCGTTAGCCGAGTACACCGAAGGAGCCAAGTATCGCGAGCCCAGTGCGTACGACTTTGAAATTGTAGGGCTCGATTACGTTTTGTTACGCGACTACATGGATGCTGATAAATGGCTGGCCCAATCCCTGGAGCGCAGCCCGAAGAATCCCGAAGGCTGGTACTACCTGGGACGCACGAAATACAAAGAGAACAGATTCGAAGAAGCCATTCGTGCGTTTCAGGAATGTCTCAAGCAAGAGCCAGGAAGCGTCAAAGCCGAAGATAATCTCGGGCTCTCTTATGCGGGCATGGGAAGGTCAGACGAGGCGATCGCTGCCTACGAGCTTGCGATCTCTTGGCAGTCCGACAAGGCGGTCAAGGATTCCGGACCATTTCTCAACCTGGGTACCCTCTTACTTGATGAGAATCGTGCCAACGAGGCTATTCCTTACCTCGCGCAGGCCGCACGAATTTCGGCGGCTGATTCGAGAACGCACGAGGCGCTCGGGAAAGCCTATGAGCGTTCCGGAAAGCTGCAAGAAGCCCAGAGCGAACTGGAGGAGGCAGTGAAGATATCGCCCCAGGATTCTGCTCTGCATTTCCTTCTCGGACGCGTATATCAGAAGCGGAAATTGATGGACAAAGCCAAATCCGAGTTCGAAAGATCGGCAAAATTAAATCAGGCGCGGGCGTCACAGGAGCAAATGCGATAGAGCATTTAGTTCCAGCGCGCTCCCTACATTTGTCGAAGCTTTCAGTGCAAGTCTTCTTTGCTCTTGATCACTTCCTCCGCCCTCTTGGCACTCGCGGCGTGACGTGCTTCTTCTAGCTTGCTGAAAAGCTGCATCTCACGTTTTGCTTGTTCACCTTGCCCCATCGCCCGGTACGCTTGGGCGAGAAAGAAATGGGTTGTCTCGTCGTCCGGATTTGCCTGCTCCGCGATCTGTAATTCCTTGGCAGCCTCTTCAGGGCGGTTCAACTTCAGCAACGCGCGCCCGCGATCGGTATGCGCCTGGGACAACTTTGGACAGAGCGCCAGCGCCTTCTCAACAGCGGCGAGCGCCTTGTCGTCCTCGTGCCGTTGCTCGAGCAAGATGTTGCCAATCAGAGCCTCGGCCTTGCAATTCGAGGGATCATTGCGCAGTTCGGCCTCAAATTGGTCGATCGCGGCATCCCACGCGGAGATCTGATAGTACACATTGCCCAGCATGTAATGGGTGCCGGGACGTGTGGGCGCCATGTCGACTGCTTTTTTGTATTCCACCAGCGCACCATCGTAGTTTTTCATCCCCTCCATGATCTCACCGGACATCTCGTGCACGAGCACCGCCTCGGGATCGATGGCGTTCATTTTGGCAAGCGCCTCTTCGGAAAGCTTCATATAAGTCTTGCCCAGCAGATACCAGACCTCCTGATTATCGGGTTGGCGTTTCGCGAGCTGCTGCAAATCCTCAACCGCAGCACCGAAATCGTTCAAGTTCATCAGATCTTTCGCAAGCAGCAGGGCCGCATTGTTATCCGCTGGATTGGACTGAAGAGCCGCCTCCAGATGCGGACGAGCGTCCTCAAATTTGTTCAGCTGAAAGTAAGCGATCCCCAGAAGCGCATGCGCTGACGACAACTTGGGCGCAACCTTCAGCCCTTGCTCCAGCACAGTGATCGCTTCTTCATAACGCCTTTGCCTGAAGTAAAGAAGGCCCAGATTGTTGTAGGCGGGAGCAAGCCGGGGTGCAATCTTTATGATCTGTTGATAGTCTGCGATCGCAGAGTCAGTATCGCGCGCGGCTTCAGACTCCTTCGCCTGGATATAGAGCTGCTGAACTCGGGGATTGGTCGCTTGCGATTGGGCGAACAGAATTTCGGCATGACCGACCGCGCCCCACAAAACGCACACGGTCAGATACCTGGACAAAAAACTTGCCACCGGGGAAGACAACATGGTGCAACAAATCTTATAACGATCAAGCGAAGTCGCGTAACCAACTACAGTGTTTCATGCATGCGGATTGACATTTTGTTCGATCCAAATGGATTTAAGGACCAAGCGTCCCGGTGGTGGTAGGGTTCAATTCTTGATAACGAGCTACATCCGTGGTACGCTCGCCGTCACTCCCGGCCAACCGGCTCTGACCTATGGAAGCCATCCCCCAACCGGCGCGGAGCCTTCGATTCGGTGTCTTCGAACTTGATCCCCATGCGGCAGAACTGCGCAAGCACGGTGTCCGCATTCGCCTGCAGGAGCAGCCTTTTCACATTTTGATGGCGCTGCTCGACCACCCCGGGCAACTCGTAACCCGGGAAGCGCTGCGGCAAAGACTCTGGTCGTCAGACACGTTTGTCGACTTCGACCGCAACCTCAATAAGGCGATGAATAAACTGAGGCTCGCTCTGGGGGATTCTGCGGAAAGCCCTCGGTTTATTGAGACGCTGCACCGGCGAGGATATCGATTTATCGCGCCGGTCCAGAGCGAGGAGACCCCGGCAAGCTCAAGCCAAGTAGTCCATGAGGATCGGAGTTGGTCGCCAAGCCAGCCCGATCGAAGACGGATCCACGTCCCTGCAGTTCAGTCGCGCTCTGCGGCGCATGCTTCCGGATTCCAGCGGTGGTTGCCAGTGTCTGGGTCAGCAGCGCTCTTGTTGTCGTCGGTATTGTTCTTGTGGCTTCGGCCATCCAACGTCAAGGGGAACACACCTGCGATCATGCCGCGACGCTCTGTCGCCGTGCTCGGATTTAAGAATCTCTCCGGACGTTCCGACCAAATGTGGCTGTCCACGGCTATTTCTGATTGGCTGACGACCGAATTGTCCGCCGGCGACCAACTGCGGACGATCCCGGGGGAGAGCGTCGCTCGTATGTGCATCGAGTTGCCCGCCTCTGACATCGACGCCTTGGGAAAGGAGAGTCTGTTGCGTATCGGAACGGAACTGGGCACCGACCTGGTGGTGGTCGGCTCTTACGCCAGCCAGGGCGCTCAGTCGGGAGGAGAAATTCGGCTCGACTTGCGGCTGGAGGACACACGAACGGGCGATGCCCTGGAAGCGATCTCCGAGACCGGAAGCGAATCGCGCCTGTTCGAATTGATTTCTCACGCGGGCGAACGCTTTCGCGGGAGATTGGGAATTGAGGCGGTTACTCAGCAACAGGCCGCGGAAGTCGCAGTCGCGTTGCCGTCCAGTCACGAAGCCGCCCGCTGGTATTCCGAAGGCTTGGCCAGGCTCCGCGTTTTCGATGCGTTGGCTGCACGAGATCTATTTCAGAAGGCCATTGCGATTGAGCCAAAGTACGCATTGTCCTACTCAGCATTCGCCAGCGCATGGGCAGCCTTGGGTTACGAAGATCAGGCGCGCCAAAACGCGAAGCGCGCGTCCGAACTGTCTGCCACGTTGCCGCGTCCCGAGCGCCTTTTGGTCGAAGGACGTTATCGCGAGGTCTCAAGGGATTGGGAGAAAGCGATCGAAATCTATCGTGCCCTGTTCGATTTTTATCCCGATAGCCTGGACTACGGCTTGGCGCTTGCCAACGCGCAGACCAGCGGCGGACATGGCCGGGATGCTCTGGCCACTACCGAGGCCCTGCACCGTTTACCCTCCCCGTTGGGAGTTGATTCCCGCATTGACCTGACCGAAGCGGCGGCCGCCGAGTCCTTGGGCGATTTCAAAAGGGACCTTGCCGCAAGCACGCACGCAGCGGAGAAAGCCCGGAGCTTGGGC
Source organism: uncultured Acidobacteriota bacterium (assembly GCA_963718505.1). Lineage (GTDB taxonomy): Bacteria > Acidobacteriota > Terriglobia > Terriglobales > Acidobacteriaceae > Gp1-AA133. Next base: position 12,191 of record CAVQZP010000029.1, read on the forward strand.
GCCTCATTGCTGCTGGCTCCAGCACAAATTGAGCGCGCATGGGCGTTGAATAATCTCGGAAGACTGCACGAAGCCTCCGCTGTCGCATCGGAAGCGGAGAAAATATTCGCAGCTGCAGGTGATCAGAGAGGAGTCGCGCGCAGCATCAATTTCCGCGGGATCGTATTGCAAAATGAGGGCGACGCAATTGCCGCGAAGGAGAAGTACGAACGTGCACTCGCCATCTACCGCGAGCTCGGAAACAGGAAAGGAGTGGCCGACGAACTCGATAATCTCGGCGACGTCCTCTTCGCACTTGCGGATCTGAACGGTGCGCGCAAGAGCTACGAGGAATCCCTTGCGGTGGACACTGAGATCGGCAATCAGGACGGAGTGGCACTGGCGAAGGGCGCGCTCGGACCTGTTTTGCTGGCGGCGGGTGAGCACGAGGAAGCAAAGCGGATAAGCCAGGAATCCGTAGAGATCTGCCAGACCATTGGCGATCGCAGCAAAGCCGCCATCGGATTGGCAGGCGTAGGCAGCGCATTGCGAATGGAGGGCAGGCTCGACGAAGCCAGGAATTACGAGATTAAGGCTGTCTCGATGTTTGATCAGATCGGCGACTCCCAGAGTGCTGCGCGCTTTCAGCTGATCTTGGCCGAGCTGTTAATGGATGAGGGAAATCCGGCCGAAGCTGTTGCGATCGCGCGGCGATCGGTTGTCGAATTCGAACGGCGGAAAATGCCACGAGATGGCTCATTAGCCTATGCTGTGCTGGCCCGCGCCCTGTTGAATCTGGGCAACTCGGCCCGCGCGCAGATGGCTGCCGACAAAGCCATTTCGCTGCGCGAGGCCTATCACGACCGTATCGTCGAACTCATGGTCGAATTGACCGGGGCACAAGTCCACGCCGCAATCGGGCACGCGGATGACCGAACACAGGCCGAACAAGAGTTGCAGAAACTTGTTCAGGAAGCGACTCAGCGAGGATTCGCCGACTACGCCCTCCAGGCACGGTTGGCGCTGGGGGAATTGGAGATGCTTTCCAACCCCGCGAACGGCCGGCAGTTGCTCGAGGCGGTGCAAAAAGACTCTACCGAAAAAGGATTCGGTCTGATTGCGAAGAAAGCCGCTCAGGTTTTGAACTCGACCAACAGCTCGGCCGAGCTTTCGCAGAGTCGTGCGAACTAGATGCGACCTACGACCCTGTCGTTCTTGCGATAGCGTGACCCTCCGCATCGCCCGACCAAAGCGCTACCGACAGAAGAGTTCTTGAGACGCCGCGACTTCATTAAAAAGTCCCTAGTCAGCGCGGGATTGCTCAGTTGGTCTCCCGAGCATATCGGTGCGCTTGCCAGAATCCTCGCGCAGCAGGCGACTCCTCCCCATGCTTCAAGTGAACATTTCAGAGACTTGGCCGAATATGAAGAGGCTCAGCACCCGCTTCTTGCCGGGCATTTTGACGAGGCATTAAGAGTCCTCATTCCCGAAGTCAAAACGCGTCCCGGGGTTGTCCCTTATGCGATTGCAGCCATTTATCTGCGAATGGAGCGATACGAAGAAGGAATCCCTTACGCGCGTCAGGCGTGCCAAGACAGCCCGGACGATATCCGATATCGGTGGATGCTGCGCACTCTCACCCTGCATTCTGGTCAAACAGAGAAAACGATTCAGGAGTCCTTTCGACTCAAGGTCCCTCCTGCTGCGCCTGCAACTTTTCAATTCAGCGATGTGACAACGAACTCCGGCGCAGGAAGGCTGGCGCTCGGACGAGGTGCGGCTTGGGGTGACTTTGATAACGATGGATCCGACGACATTCTGGTTGGCGCTGAACGTGCTCCCTTCCGCTTGCTGCGCAATCGAAAGGACGGCACGTTTGAAGATGTGGCGCAAAACCTGGGCTTGGTCGACCCCGAGGGCTTGGGTTGCTACGCGTCGCAGTTCGTCGACTATGACAATGATGGTTTCCAGGACATCTTTCTTACTAGCAACGGGTGGGGAGGCGGCGGACGGCTGTTCCTCTTCCATAACGATCGTGGAAAGCGATTCACAGACGTCACCCGTGCCGCCGGTCTCGCGGAGCCAGTGAACGCCTTTGGTAGTTCTTGGGCCGACTACGACAATGATGGTCTGGCCGACCTGGCCGTAGCGGCCGGAATTGTCGATCCTGCCGCCGGAGACCGCATACGGTTGTATCACAATGAGGGTAACGGGAAATTTCGGGAGATAGGCGAACAAGCAGGTTTGATTCAAAAAGCTCGCTGGATATCGGTGTGCTGGGGCGACTATAACGGCGACGGACGCCAGGATTTGCTTGCAACCAGCTATGATGCAGGCCCGTTTTTGTTCCGGAACTTAGGTCATGGTAGTTTCGAGGACGTCAGCGGACGCTGCGGCATCCGTAGTTCGCAGCATGCCTATACCTGCGAATTTCTGGACTTCGACAATGATGGCAAGCTGGACATTTTCGTATCCACGTATCCCGAAGGGGATTACAAAACGATGATCGAGTCCAAGATCAGCCGCAGCGTGGCTGACCACTCCCAGCACCAGTTGTTACTCCGCAATAACGGCGATGGAACATTTCGAAATATAACGGAGGCGGCGGCGATCACAGGCTGGTTCGGCGCCATGTCCTCCCAAAACGGCGATCTCGACAACGATGGATTCGAAGAGATTCTTCTGGGCACGGGCAATCCTGCGCTCGATTGGTGCGAACCAAAAGTCATCTTGCACAACAACGGCAAAAACCAATTCACGGATGTTGCCGAATCCTCGAAACTCGTGCACTTCGGAATGCTGCATGGGATGGCCTTATCCGATTACGACGACTCCGGCAATTTGAGTCTTTTCGGTTCGTTCGGCGGTTTTTATTGGGGATCGCGCGAGACCAGCCGGCTGTACCGCAATTCCGGCTCGGGGAATAACTCCTTGGAAATTCGTCTTGTTGGCACCCGTTCAAACCGCGATGCGATCGGAGCCAAAATCACTGCGCTTGCCGGACAAGGCACGATCCATAAGTGGGTGAACGGCGGCACCGGTTTTGGGTCCGGCAATTCTCGATGCGTGCATTTGGGAGTTGGCCGGGAGAAGAAAGTCAAGCACCTGCAGATCGATTGGCCAAGCGGACTTCGGCAGTCGTTCCAGTTTATTGATGCAGGGCAGAGGATCGAAATTACGGAAGGACAAAATCACTGGCGTAGTCTGGTGCGCTTCCCCATCAGGTTCTCTCGACACTAGCGACAAATTTCGCTTCAACACAACGCTCCCGCAACTGTCGCCAACTGGCAACAAAATGTTATGCCGTTGAGTTATGCGAGCAGAGTTCAAGGGGCGCTTAGCGTAACCTCGGTTACATAGCGAGCATCAGATTGGCGCGCAAAATGACTTCGCCTGAGTCCGCATGCCTCAAATGGAGTTCGCGTGAGTCGTCGTGCGCAACTTGCACGGGATCAGAAACGGAATCATAGATCATAAGTTATGGGGCGCTGCACGACCTCAGTATTTCAGTATTCTGACTGTTTGAATGCTAAGTACAAGAGGAGCACGTGGTGTAGAAAGAGCTGAACTCAACGGCCACGTTGATTCAGACCACAACCACGGAGGCTCCTGCATTGGCTTCTGACGGCGGTTCTTCTTTTGCTCGGCATGCTGGCAGTCGTCCAGCCGGGTCGGTATCTCTTTCTGTTCACTTCCAAGGGTTCGCTCTTCTTCGTGTGCGGCGCTGGAATCGTTCTGGTGTTCTTCCTGCTCAGAGAAGACCGAGCTTCAGGTCCGGGAAAATAGTTGCTAGCGTCAGACAAAACCCTTATCGAGTTGGAGCGGCGCCGCGAGTGTGGACACTATCAGCAAATTCTTCGGAAGAATTGAACCGTAGGCCAGAATTCTAAGGAAGGTGCGGCGCGTCGTTCGTGGCCAGCGCTTCGAACTGACGACGCTTCCCCCCGTCGTCGTCCACGCACCGCAACCCCCAAACGTGCGGCGGCACAGTACCGCCAAAACCCGCGCCTGTCAAGGCTTTCCCCAGACAATGTCGGTAGCACATGATATGTCCGGTTGAGATAGCAAGTGATATGTCCGCTTTGCGGGCGGCGAGGGTGGGAGACCATGGCAAGCATGGATTCTTACCCGAAGGCCGCGATGGAGCGGGCGATGAAAGTACAGGACGTAATGCTGCAGGCAATGGCGAAGAAGATCACTTGGTGGCAGGCCGCGGAGATTCTGGGCATCAGCGACCGGCACATGCGACGCTGGCGGGAGCGCTATGTGGAAGAGGGTTACGACGGGCTGTTCGACCGGCGGCGTGGGAAGCCGTCGCGCCGGCGGGTGCCGGTGGCCACGGTGGAGAAAGTGTTCGCGCTCTACCGGGAAAAGTATTTCGATCTGAACGTGCAGCATTTCCACGAGAAGCTGGGGGCCGACCACGACATCGAGTTGAGTTACACCTGGGTGAAGCAGGCGCTGCAGGGAGCGGGGTTGGTGGCGCGGGGACGCAAACGCGGGGTGCATCGCAAACGGCGCGCCCGGCGGCAATTCAACAACTGAACCAAGAAGCCCGGCGGATTTGGGGTGGGGGAACCCCTTCTGCCGAAGACTACAAAGATTACACCAGGCGGTGGCCGAATACCGGTCGGCCGATCCGACGTGAGGATTGGGCCATTACAGGTGCCATCGAAAAGGGCGAGACAACATTGTGCGAGATTGTCCAAGTCCAGTGTCTGGATGGGACCAACAAAACCGTTTTGAATTCCGCGATACCCCTTCGGAGTCAGGGCCAAATCACGGGTGGCGTCGATATCATGCAGGACATCACCAACCAACTCCAGGTCCAAGCGGAATTGGTTAAGGACCCGCTGGCTTCGTAGAAATAGTTGCGAAAAGGCTTCCAACCCGTGGCGATCCTGAACGGGCATCTTCAGCGGATACCGACTGCCCAGTTTTCTGTGGGCCAAACGGCGGACTCATCCGAAATCTCGCGGATTGTTCGTAAACAGTGTCATGCCAAGCTACGGGCATGGAGCTGCGATGAACAAATCATTTGCACCGATCATCGTCCCAAGAGTCTTAAAGTCGGTCCGATTCTTTTGCTTAGTGCAGAGATCCCCGTCCGAAAAATCAGCCTTGGGTAGTCTGAATGGAAGCTTCAGGGGAGCTCAACCAAGCAAACCGCCAGAAGAGTCTCCGCCGCAGGTCGCGCTCCGATCGCAGCCGCGCAACGGACCAGATAGGCAAGAGTAAAGGGTAGCCAGGTTTCATCCGCAAAGCGGACAGTAGGGGTATTTCTCCATACTGGGATTGCCTTCCAAACGTGAGGAAGACTTCGGCATGCGTCGATTCAGGGCGCGGACCCAGCAATTGATGGTCGTTACGAACGCGACAGCATGGTTGCACAATTCGCTTTGGATAGAGATTGGTAAAAAAAGAGTTGCTGTCAGGAGTGCCGGGCGTTCACGTGCCTCGAGTTTTCCCCCTAGGGTAAAAGGTCTTTTGATCGTTCGCCACAAGTGGCTGAATTCGCAGGAGATTACCTGGACCGGCGAAAAACATATCTGTGTATTTGCGCATCTAACCAACGAAACGGAAGTCAATCTACTGAAGAATAAGGAGGTATTTATGAAGCCCACATTACTGTTGTGTGGATTCACTCTGCTGCTAACGATCTCGGGCTTATCTCGGCAGCAGGCACAGCCTCCGCCTGCATCTCCACCCTACACGACGCCGCCGACGTTTCCTGAAGGGCAACAGATGCCGCCCGATCAAAAGGCTCCGCCACCAGAGGCCCTGTCCCCCTCCCAGGTCCAACACCAGATTCAAGCACATTTCCACAAAGAACCAGCACTCGCGAATTCCAACCTGACCGTCAAAGCAGACGATACTTCGGTGGTGTTGATGGGCACTGTTGAAAGTGATGTGCAACATGACCTGGCTTTGCGGATAGCCCAGTCCTATGCGGGTGATCGGAAGGTGGTGGACAAGGTCAGGGTTCGGCGACAAACATGAGCCCGCGTACGAGCGGCACGTTTTCCGGAGGTTTCCATGAAAATTAGAGAAGCGATGAGCCCGAACCCCGTTTGTTGTCTCCCAACCGACAGCGCACAACGAGTAGCTCGAACGATGTGCGATCACAACGTAGGCTCCATACCGGTCGTGCTCGATCAGGACTCGCGCAAACTCGTCGGGGTGATCACGGATCGGGATTTGTGCTGTTCGGTTATCGCGAACGGTCTGGATCCTAAGAACGTCACAATTGAAAAGTTCATGACGTTGAATCCCGTCACTTGTCGCGAAGGAGAAAACCTCGAGAATTGTGAACGTCTGATGCAGGAACACCAGATCCGGCGCATGCCGATCGTTGATGCGGATGATCACGTCATTGGAATCGTTGCGCAGGCTGATTTGGCGTTAAAAGACAATCCGGAACGAGTATCAAAGACAGTTGCAGAAATATCCAAGACCAGCGAATCCCCCGCCGCTTGAAGGCGGAGAAAACGGCGGGCATCAATGCCCGCCGTTTTCTCAAGTTTAGGAGAAGCGAAGAGATCAGCATATAGATCTTCGACTACCGCAATGACCATCGGGGCCCGCTTGGTCCCAGTGGGTATCCCAACGTTGGAGGCGATAGCGAAAGACCTCGAAGCTTTAGGCGCAACGGAACATACTCGGAGTAGGAGAGGTCTAGGACCGCTTTTTGCATTTCTCAAGGAAGCAAAGCGCCATCCTGGGGAGGTTTAAAGGGGGATAATGAGTGAGACAGAACCTTCTTGGCTAGGACTTTACTTGCGCGATCAAGGGCTGCGTGCACTTATTCCGTTGAAAAGCTAGACGGAAAGAGCGCATGAACTTGTTCACTCATCAAATCTGCATTTGCTGCCCTTGCAATTGTGATCCTGTGCCAGGGCAAGGTCTCCAACGAACACAATGGGGTAGCGGGCAAGCGCTCTGCGACAAAGCGCAACTTTCGTATAGTCAGCTCAGCAATTGGTAGTCTGATCGGATGTGGGGCGAAAATCGGTAACGATGAACAGCCTATCGCAAGTGACGGGGTACTCTTCGCCAACCCGCAACCCTCCCAGGCTTGGGACGAATCAGAGGTTTCGTAGTTTTGCAGGTTTTGTGAGCGCAACTCCCAGTCCGTTCTCCAAGGACTGACGGGGCGAGCACGTTTGGACGTGCTCAACATCTGGCAACATATCGCTGAGGACAACGAACCAGCCGCCGACCGATTTATTGACCTTGTGATACGTCATTTCCAATTGTTGGGAGAAAATCCCCACGCTGGCCGCCGACGTGGCGAATTGCGGCCAGGATATCGCAGCTTCCCAGTGGGAGAATATCTGATTCTCTATCGCGCTACTGAATCCGGAGTTCACATCCTGCACGTGGTCCACGGACGCCGCAATATTGAAGCGCTCTTGACCTATTAGGCGCGCGCTAACAAACTGACTCAATGAAACGTATGAAGGTAAATCCTCGGCGAATCGCAGAGCGCAGCCTCAGGGCTGCGCTCTTTGCGCCTCCGCGTTTTCAATCAACGGACAACTTAACTCGCCAGTATGGCCAAATTAGTGTGACATTCCGTGACCAGCGCCCGGTGTTCGCCTAAGCGTCGGGACACTTAACCGTTGGGGACCGAACACGAAACCCGGACTCATAGGAATTCGGTCCTCAGGTGAGATCAACAGATCAACTTGGACTGGCTTCGGCACTTTAGCCGTCACTCCCACGAATCATGGCTAGCCATTTTCCCGACCATCAGATGCTTTTCGGATAGTCCTAGGGCATTTACTAGAACTGGATCTCGTCCTTTTTTCGCGTCGTCGATTGAGGTATGTACCTCGACGTCCGGGCGAATGCCGACTCCCTCGAATTCCGAGCCGTCGGGGAAGTAGCGGCGCCTGACGGCGACTGTGAGGGTCATCCCAGCGGCTTCGTTCAAATCCACCTATCGCAAGTGCCCGGGCGAGATACACTCAGCTCCGCTCGCCTGTTCGACGCCGCGCACTTGTCGATAGAGCACCAAGATTTTTACGCCAGTTAGAATCTTCGGAATATCCTGCCGTGACTGTCAAAGGAGTCATTATGCTGGAGCGAATCGCTCAGGGGCGTACCGATCTGGTCTTTTGATTATCTGGGGAAAAGTCATCCGCCGAGTTCCAAGACGAGTGATGGTGGCTCGTTGATGCAATTGTGCGCTTACCACGGCGACCTGTGCGCTCTAAAGCTTCTCCTCTCGAAGGGCGAGACACTTCAGTCCTTCGGGGAGGACATGGGTCTTGAGGCTGCGGCTTTTCACGGGCACTGGCAACCAGCAGAAATCGGAGCACTGTTGCCCTGCTTGCTCATGGCTGGCCCCACGAGCAGGTGCAAACGACTCCAGTTCCTGGCGACCAGCCGGCCGCCACAGCGAGCGCTTGCTCGGCGAGTCGCAAACGCTTCTCGCTGGATCAGGAGTTGCGCCGCGCCCTTTCTGAGCTGACGATCTTTCTACTGCTCGCTGACCTGCGATCCGGCCTTGGTGATGCTGCCTTTTACGAGATCAGTCTGAATCTTGAGCTTCTGCTGCGGGTGTAAATCCACCGTGGTGTCGAAGGGCAGGTAGCCCGGTAAAGCGATACGTAGGCGGTGCTGTCCGGGAGTAAGAAGCATGGCTTTGCCCACGCCGTCAAACTCGTCTACGTGGCCGGCATATTGACCGTCGACAAAAACCGCCGCACGGGACGGGGTGGCGGCTATTTTCAATTCGCCGGTGGCGTCCTTGGTCGGCAACCGAGCCGATTTCACCAACTCGACTTTGACTTCGTGGGTCTGCCCAGGCTCCAGGATGACCTCCTTGACAAACTCGTTGTACCAGGCCTGGCGGATCACAATTTCGTGCTTGCCGGGCAAGAGCATTAGTTTCTTGTCACCTGCAAGTTCTTTCACGAAGCCTACGTATTGCCCGTCTACCCACACTCCCGCGGTCTTTTCGTCTTTGCTGTGAGCGGCGAATCGCAACTCGGACTGCAACCGGTCCTCGGCGCACACCACGCTTATCAACAAAATCACCACCACTGGCATCACTCTACAATTGGACATTTGGCTCTCCAAAAGACGAACGACATTTTCAGTGATCACCTTGCGCGATGTCGCTATGATTTCTTAATCCGATCTGAGTCGCCTGTACCCATTGAAAGCTCCTTTGTCACCCTACAATCAGCCGGAATGTAACACGCGCACACAGATCTGGATCCCGGATGGCGGTGCTCGGGAAGTGAGTTCGGAATCGGAGCTGGGTTCTCAGCTCACTTGAGAAGCGACTGCATCCTTTCGTTAGGTAATTGTGGCGCGTGCGGTGTACGTTGAGGATCGGGTGAGTCCAGTAAAGGAGCTGTACACTTTCCGTAGGTTTTTTATCGCTGCTTCCTGGATTTTTCTGGTCGCTACCGCATGGGCTAAGTTTGGGTCGGACTTACCCCATTGGCCTGATGGTGGCTGCCCATCTTGTGACTAGTCTGGGGAGATTATGGAAAACGAAGAAGAAGTGGAAAACACGGTGAAACAGTTATGTGCCCAGGCCAGCGCAAAGCGGCACCGACGCGAGTTTAAGAATGTGTTGATGAGGTTGAAAAAGTTCTTGCGAGAGCACACTGACGTGCTCAGGTCAATGTCAGACGAAACGTTCGAGGCGCTGCGCCAAGTTTTGCACTAGTAACAGGGCACACTCCCTAATACGCCATCGTTGGGAGTCCCTCGGAAACCCCTGATCCCACACAGCTATTGGCGCTTTCGGTCATGCCCGCACATTATTGATGGCGGTTCTATTGAAAGAAAAATTCGTTTTGCCCTAGAAGTGGACTCAGCCGTTGCGGACGAAATTGCGAGGCCGTACGGGCATCCGAATTTCACCCGGAAACACATTTAATGACATCGCAGAAAACGATGTTTACACCGCTTACGGCGCTTTGATTCGCGAGTTGAGTCGCCTCGGGCTCGCGTACCTGCACGTTTTGAATCGCGGAGGGGCGGACCTTCCGACCAGGGTTGCGGACATCGATAACAGTACTGCGGATGTGATTGCCGTCGCGTCGATGAGCCTTGCGAATCGGATTTAGTTGAACGCATCGAGACAAATGCACCTCTGAATGCCCAGACCCTTCGACGTTTTATAGTGGCGGGTAAAAAAGCAACACGGATTACCCAACCCTCGCGATGACGGCACATCAATAGGGTGGAGGGGCTATCGCGAGTGAAGCTGACAAGAGAAGGCCGTGCAATGGAACACGCATTGCTTCCTTGTAGCGAAAACTCGATGGAAGTGTGCGTTGCCGGCTTGGAACGGCGGGCAACAACCGATCGATTCGTCGTCTCCTCAAAAGAAAGGACCAGTTTTATGACTGACGCAGCCCTTGCTGCCGACGACCTCAAGCGGCAGCTTGTCATCGTCGATCCAGACGACCCGAATGTGCCCCACCTTGGCTTGGTTGCTCTTCGTTTTTCTGGTTCTGTCTCATGAGCGCCGCCGACTCCTTCACTTTGGCGTAACCTCTCCCTCGAAAACCGTTGGGAAAGGTGATGGGTTAGGCAGCTTCAATCGGCTCTAAAGTTACCTTGTGGCCGAGTTGTTCGAGCCGCTTCACCAAGTACCGCTTTAGATCGTCGGAGTGAATGCGATCGAAGTAGTTTCCGCCAAGATCGTCATAGTTGCTCTGGTCTTTGTGCAAGTGATAGCCAATGACTATGAGGGTATGCGCAGCCGCGATGATGGCTCTTTTCTTGCCGCGCCTCGCTGCTAAGCGTCTGAACTGCGAGGACAAGTAAGTGTTCTTGGTTCGCGCGGCAGCCCAGGCGCACTGACAAGCCATACGGCACAACCATGGGCTCCCTTGACGAGTTGTACCGCGCAAACGCTTGCCGGCGCTTTCGTGATTGCCGGGGCATAGCGCTGCCCAACTGGCCAGATGCTCAGCGGTTGGAAACTGCCCCATGTTGTCACCTATTTCGGCTAGAAGAGCCCACGCTGCCACTCGATCGATCCCCGGTATCGTGTCCCAGCGAGCAACCGCTTGTGCCAGGTCCGGTCTTTGTCGGCCGATGTCCTCCAGCCGTTCGTCGAGCAATGCAATTTCGTGTTCCACAGACTGTATTTGATCCAGTAAACGTCGAAGCAGAAAGCGATGATGGGAACGGATCTTTCCTTCTAGTGCAAGTCGTAGTTGCGGAATCTTCACGCGCAGATGACCCAGGGCGAGGGAGGCGAGGTGCTCGGGATCATCTTTACCGGTGATGATGTCCTCCAGCATTGCCCGTCCACTCTTGCCGAGAACGTTGGTCGCCACGCTCGCCAGTTTTAGGTTTGCGTCTTCTAGAACCTTCTGAATTCGACTACTGAGGCGCGAAGCTTCCTGGGAGAGACTGGCGCTGAGAGTCTCAGCATCCCTGCGATCCGTATAGCGCGACAGGATTAAGAATTCCTCACCGCCCCACCGCACCAAAACATCGGAGTGCCGAATAGCCGAACTGATTCTGCGTGACATTTCTACTAGCACTCTGTCACCAACATCGGTGTCCATAGCGGTCATTGACTTCTTTGAAGTTGTCCGCGTCAATCAGGTAAAACACCAGGTCTCGGGTTCGTTGATCGCGATTGTCTGCGTAACAGCGTAACGCATGGCTGACGTCTCCTTCGATAGGTGGCAAGAAGTATCGGCGGTTGCGGAGGCCGGTCAAAGGATCGGTCAGCGAAGCTTCCTGCAGCACGTTATTGGTACGCTTCAATTCCTCATTTAAGCGATAATGCTTGAAAAAAATGAGAAACGCCATCGCAAACATTGTGCCGAGCGTGACGAGTACACGAAAACGTACAACTGAAGCAGGAATGTTGTGGCCCAAAAGAGCGAAGCCACCCATGACCGGCAGTGACAACACTGCCATCATCGCGAGCCTTGCTATCCAGGAAGCGTATGTTTCGTCTGTGGAAGCTTCCGTCGTAGACAACAATCCTTGTCCGGCTAGCGCGACTAAGGTGAACGCCGCAAACGATGCTGAATAGGGAAGGTCATACCAGCTAGCTGTGTAATACACTCCCTTGTGGAGTTCGCGATTCAGGAGGTAGAACGCCACGCTATTGAATAACACCGCTCCAAGAAAATAACCGTAAAACTTCCTCCACTGTCCTGCGGCCCGGTACCAGAACACTCCCAAAACAGAGGCAAGTACCAGGGCCTCTCTGCATCAAGCAGATCGTAGTTGATATCGTAGTGGGCCTGATCAGGAGAGACGTATTGCCAACAAATCACGTAGAACACGTAGAGATAGAGCCACCACAACAGGAGCAGCGAAAAATCCAGGGCACCCAATCGAGCACTGCGCTCCGAGGGCTGAAGATGAGGCCGAAGCAACAGGCCAGCTAAGATTGGGACGCCCGTCATGAATAAGAGCGCGTCGGCGGAAAACATCTCCGGCATTTGTTTCTTCAGCACAAGATCGAAAACAATCCACATCAGTTGGTCAAGCAGCCAGAGTCCCCACCCCGTGGCTTGAAGTATCCAAAACACGCGCATCCGCCCCTTGCTCGATATTCCGTTCAAACTGGTGACCACCAGCACGGAAAGCATCAGCAGAGCACAGACAATATCGCTAAAAGCTGCACGAGCAAGACCGCGCGGGAGTAGGGCGAACGCCACCGACTGCACCACCGTGAGGAAGATAAGCGTGAGGATCCAGATTTTTGAAAGCAGACGCAATTTCGGTGGCACTCCGTGCGATTCTAAAACTGCGCTATTGACCCCCCTAGGTTACGGAAGTTACATGCCAGCTGACTGCGTTCTCCGAATGACGGGCATCCGGCCGAAACCGTTTACCTATCCATCGAGGCTTGCGTAGCCCAGGCGTTCTGCCGTAGTCCCATTCTGCGACATGGGGAGGCCGTCGCTATGGGCAAGCCAAAGGTTAAGCCGAACATGCTTCCACCTGCCTATACTGCATTCTCTGTATCGCAGATTTGCTCGGTTCCCCTAGCCAATTTTTCCAGTATTACTTTCTTGGGAATCTAACTAGCAGAAACACAGCTCTCCGCTTTGGTAATCAACTTGCCTCTCTCGTTATCAGGAAAGGTGGGCATGCTAAGACCTGAACATGGATGATGTTGGTGAAACGGCCATTGTCGAATTTGAGGGCATCCTCATCGGCGGTGATGAGGCACTTCAGCTACCCGATGCGGTCACGGGGCGGGCAGCCCCAGACCCTTAAAAGAAGGAAATCCCATGCGGGGCTCAGTGCATCTTTCTTCGATTCTGTTGGTCAGCTTGTTGGTGCTTTCCACGCACGTCCTGTGGGCGCAGAGAACGTCGACAGAGGAGACCGCTGTCCGACTTCCTGATGCCCCATCGCGGGTCGCAATGGTTTCGGAAACCCAAACACGTCTTCATCTCAGCTATAAAGGATTACCCTTAAGCTTCAGGCAAAATCAGGGCCAGACCGAGTCGTGGATGAGATTCTTCTCCGATGAGACGGGGTACGATCGTCGGTCTATCGATACCACTGCCGTGCTGAACCAGGACAGAGGAACGACTGAATTCTGGGGCAAAAACAAGTACTTCATGGGCGGCCCTCCGACCAAGTGGATGACGTTTGCTCCCACCTTCGGCCACGTACATCATGAGACGATCCATGGCGCAAACGACTTGGAGTACTATGGCCACCACATGCCATGGGCTGGCTCCGTCATCCTGCGAATCAGTCAACAGGCTAGAGCTCACCCCCATATCGCAAGTGTACTCAAGGCAATCCATCCACGATTCTGATTGTTCGCCTAATCATCACTTACGCGGCATTGTTGGCGCAACATCTCGATTGCACTGTGGAGTCGAGAAGAGGGGCAGTGACTGTAGCGTCCCGGTGATTGGCGGGGGCTTTCGCCCAGCCGCCTCAGTCCGGGTGTGACATGGTCCTGTTTCCTCTTCCCTGTAGCTGGTGGTTTTCTGATATCTGCCAATTTGGCATAGTTCTAATCACCATCAGGATCGACCTTCACGGTATTCGAAAGGTGATCGCGCCGTGAACAGGATGACCTAGAGCCGCTCGAATTGAGGCTCGGGGGCTTTGTACCGCGGTACAAAAGAGGGTGTTCCTTGTGCTTCCTTGCAACACTTTATGACGCTAGCCGTGCTCTGCAAGTGGTTGTAATTACGAAACATAGCCCTTGTGAAAGGGCGATGTCCTAGGCCGGGCTAGACGACGGGGACGAAGACACAGAAAGGCAGGATTGCTTTTCTCGAACAATCGATAGTAACAAGCGTTTCTTACAACTGTCAAAAAGTCTCAGCGCCAGGGAGTTGGCGACTTTCGTATGTAATCACCGTCAATTCAGAGTCGCTACGACGCCAGTAGTGTTCTCATTTTTTGGTCATTGACGGCAGTGCTGATCTGAGGCGGGCAAGGTGGGCACGCAGGTAATCGTGCCTGGCCTCGCCAAGATTTCACAAGGTTGGATCACAATCCACACACGACACAAAGATTCCGCAGGTTACGGGTCCCATCAAACCAACCGATTGCATCAAACACCTGTACCCTCGCTGAAACGTTTACAATCAGACGTTGACGGCGGCGCTGTCGACGAGGGTATTGTGGCAGATCCTCTTTATCTGAGCTTGTGGTTTCCGAGTTTCGACGAGCAAAACATGATGGCCCACGCGCTTGCCGTTCTGCGCCAGTTTCCCTTTTCGGCGGCAAGGCCCGGGGTCGCATATCTCGCGGTGCATCCCGTTTCATGGAATGAGCCCACCATTTTGGAGCGCAGATTTCCCTCCGGCGTCTCTCCCGAGGATGCCATCAACGTAGCGTCAGATCTGCTCCACGAAGACTACGCCTACATGTTTGACTTGCATTGGGATCTCTGGATCTTGGATCCCGCGACCAAGCAATGGACGCTAGCCCCAAGCCGCGTTCAAATGATCGTTCAGGGCGAGGACTTTGATGAGGGCGCCGCCGAAGGCACTGGGCAGATCGAGTTTGATTTCGGACTCGACACTCCGTTCCTGCAGGAGCAGGTCGAACTGAACGCGGAGGCGGAAGATCGCGTGCGCACAAACGTTCATAAGTTGGTCGATTTCACCAACAAGATCGAACAGAACGCCCATGCCAATGGGCGATTGTTATGGTCCGACTCAGAAGATAATCTCGCGCAAAAACTGATCGCCCGCCTGCAGAAGGTCCAATAATGAAGAACGCGAGGCCGTAGAGGTCCGCCTCGCGCCTTTAACTCATTGTAGTGAGCAAACCGCAGTTTTACTTCGTGCGACCGCCTTCCACTTTGAGCGCGTCCGCTGCCGCCGCCTGCGCCGCCGCCAAACGAGCCGTCAACACTCGGAACGGCGAGCACGACACGTAGTTCAAACCAACCTGGTGGCAGAATTCAACTGATGACGGCTCGCCACCGTGCTCACCACAGATACCCACTTTTAGATCGGGACGAGTCTTCCTGCCGCGCTCAGTGGCAATCTTCACCAGTTGTCCGACACCCTCACGATCCAACGCGGCGAACGGATCCTGCTTCAGAATGCCCTCTTCGAGATACGTAGGCAGGAATTTGTTCACGTCGTCGCGCGAGAAGCCGAAGGTGGTCTGCGTGAGGTCGTTCGTGCCGAACGAGAAAAACTGTGCTTCCTTGGCGATCTCATCCGCCACTAGAGCAGCGCGGGGAAGCTCGATCATGGTGCCAACGAGATAATCGACCTTCCGCTCTTTCTCTTTGAAAACCTCGGCAGCCACGCGGTGTACGATCGCCGCCTGGTTCGCCATCTCTTTCAAAGTGGCCGTCAGCGGGATCATGACTTCGGGCAAAACTTTGACACCGTCCTTCGCGACCGCAACAGCAGCCTCGAAGATGGCCCGAGCTTGCATCTCGGTGATCTCGGGATAGGTGATACCGAGGCGGCAGCCACGGTGGCCGAGCATCGGGTTGAACTCATGCAGTTCCTCAACACGACGCAGCAGAGCTTCCATTGCCTTCTTCAGGTCAGACGCCTTCTTCGCCCCGAATCGGTTGTACTTCTCGACGAGTTCCTTCTTCTCTTTCGCGCTGGCATGGGGCAGAATCGCGATGTCGACCATCAACTCTTCGCGCCGCGGCAGGAACTCGTGCAACGGTGGATCGAGCGTGCGGATCGTAACCGCATATCCATCCATGGCGCGGAACACTCCGATGAAGTCCGCGCGCTGCATCGGAAGTAGCTTCTTCAGCGCGGCGCGGCGGTCCTTTTCGTTGTTCGCCAGAATCATCGCCTGCATGTGAGGGATGCGATCTTCGGCAAAGAACATGTGCTCTGTGCGGCACAGACCGATTCCCTCTGCACCAAACGCGCGGGCCTGGATGGCGTCACGCGGGATGTCAGCATTCGCACGCACCTTGAGCTTGCGGAACGGATCCGCCCAAGCCATGAACGTCTGCAGTTCCTTGTCGTCGGGCGAGGGGGGCAGAGTATTGAGTCGGCCTTTGATCACGCGGCCGGTAGTACCGTCGAGCGAAATCCAATCGCCCCCTTTGAAAACCTGCCCCTTCACCCGCATCTCCCGTGCCTTCTCGTTCACCTCGATGTCGCCGGCGCCCGCCACGCAGCACTTGCCCATGCCGCGGGTAACGACGGCTGCGTGACTGGTCATGCCTCCGCGTGAGGTTAGAATTCCTGCTGCGACTTCCATTCCGTGAATGTCTTCCGGCGTGGTCTCACCGCGCACGAGAATCACGGAAGCCTTCTTGCCAAGACCCGCCTTTTCTACGGCTTCATCTGCGGTGAAAACGATCTGTCCGACCGCCGCCCCCGGCGATGCGGGGAGACCTTTCGCCAGCACTTCGATCTTCACGCCTTTTTCATCCAGCCGCGGAACAAGGAAGTCATAAAGCTGATTGGGTTCAACCCGGAAGATGGCTTCTTCCTTCGTGATGAGGCCTTCTTCCACCATCTGCAACGCAACTCGAACCGCCGCGAGGCCCGTGCGTTTGCCGTTGCGGGTTTGCAGCATGTAGAGCTTGCCGTCCTGGATGGTGAACTCGAAATCTTGCATGTCCTTGTAGTGCTTTTCAAGGCGCGTGGTGATGTCGCGCAGCTGGTTGTAGACCTCGGGCATGATCTTCTCGAGTTCGAGGATGTGCACAGGCGTCCGCACGCCCGACACAACATCTTCGCCCTGTGCATTGAGCAGGAATTCGCCGTAGAACTCCTTCGTGCCGATGGCGGGGTTGCGCGTGAAGCCCACGCCGGTCCCGCTCGTTTCGCCAAGGTTGCCGAACACCATGGCCTGAACGTTGACTGCAGTACCGAGATCGTCCGAGATGTTGTTGATGCGGCGATAGTGCTTGGCGCGGTCGTTATTCCACGAACGGAACACCGCATCACGCGCCATCACAAGCTGCTCGTGCGGATCCTGCGGGAAGTCGCGCTTCGCGTGCTTTTTGACAACTTTCTTGTACTCGTCGATCACTTCCTTGAGCGCCTTTGCATCAAGATCGGTATCGAGCTTGGCCTTCTTCTGCTTTTTCTTGGCGTCGAAGACTTCCTCAAATTCTGCCTTCTCGATCTCAAGCACGACATTGCCGAACATCTGAATCAGCCGGCGATAGGAGTCATAGGCGAAGCGGGCATCGGCACGCTTGGCCAGCGCTTCCACGCTGCGATCGTTGAGGCCAAGGTTCAAAATCGTATCCATCATGCCCGGCATCGAGAACTTCGCCCCTGAGCGGACGCTCACCAGCAGCGGATTCTCGCCCTTCCCGAGGGGTTGTCCCTGCAGTTGTTCAAGATGCTTGAGGGCTTCTTCCATTTGGCGGTCCACTTCCTTGGACACCGCATTGTGGCGCATGTATTCCCGGCACGCTTCCGTCTGGATCGTGAATCCGGGAGGCACGGGGAGCCCGGCATTCGTCATTTCCGCCAGTCCGGCACCCTTGCCGCCCAGCACGTCTTTCATCTTTCCGTTGCCGTCAGCCTTCCCACCACCGAAGAAATAGACGTACTTCACTTCGTTCTTGGGGCTGGTGGTCAGTTCCATTTCAGTTTCGGGGAGAGTTGTCGTCGCCATAATGATTCCTTTGCTGTGTTATTTCGATTCTTTGCCTTCAGTGACGATTTCGGAGAAATCCGCAATCGTCGAGAACTCGTTGACCAGCGTCTGGAGCAAGGCCAGACGATTCGCGCGAACCGCTGCATCCTCGACCATGACCATTACCTTGTCGAAGAACAGGTCGATCGCGGGACGCAATTTTGCAACTTCCAGAAGCGCCTCTTCGTATTTCCGTTCCGCTTTTAGAGCGCGCACGCGTTCGGCTGTCTGAGGAACTTGGGCTGCCAATTGTTTTTCGGCGTCTTCCTTCAGGATCGAAGGGTTCACCGCACCGCCCACTTCCCTGCCCGCTTCGCTCGCCTGCCGCAGAATGTTCTTCATCCGCTTGAATGCGATCGAGATAGACTCGAAATCGGCGGAAGGCCGCACCCTTGCAACTGCCTCGGCCCGTGCCAACGCGTCCACCACATCGTCCGCGTCGGCTGCCAGCACCGCATTCACTATGTCGTACGCGAATCCGTGCACATCGCGCAAATAGAATTCAAGGCGCTCCCGGAAGAATGCGCGCGTCGCTTCTTCGAAAGCGGCATCGGCAGCGAATTTCTTTTCGGCTTCTGATCCGCGGTAACGTACACGCGCATCTTTCATCAGTGCACGCAAGCCGAAGGGCAGCTTGTGCTCCGCAATCGTCTTCACGATCCCGTTCGCCTGACGCCGTAACCCGAATGGGTCCTTCGATCCGCTCGGGATCAGGCCGAGCGCAAACATGCCGGCGATGCTGTCGGCTTTGTCCGCGATCGCCAGTACAGCACCTTCGATCGTGCGCGGAACAGAATCGTCCATCGACTCGGGCTTGTAGTGGTCGTAAATCGCCGCCGAAACGCCCTGGCGGACGTCATCACCGAGGTGTTCATCCAGTATTTGCACACGTGCGTACAAGCCACCCACGATGCCTTGCAGTTCGGTAAATTCTTTTACCAGCTCCGTGGTCAGGTCGGTTTTAGCGAGGCACGCGGCCTTATGCACGATGCCCGGGCGAAGCGTAACTCCGCCCTGTCTCGCGATCTCGGAGAGCGAACTTGCCAACCGCTGGGTACGGATCGTCTTGTCGTAGTAGCTGCCGAGGTCTTTTTGAAAGGTCACGTGCTTGAGCAATTCCAGGCGGTCGCGCAGCGACTGCTTCTGATCCGTCTGCCAGAAAAAGCGCGCGTCGTTGAAGCGGGCACGCAACACGCGTTCATTGCCGTGCTGAATCGTGCTGTGCTGATCCCCGTCCGTGTTCAGTACCGCCAGAAAATGCGGGGCAAGTTTCCCGCTCGCGTCCTCTACCGCAAAGTATTTCTGGTGATCGCGCATAACGGTCACGAGCACTTCTTCCGGAAGCTCGAGAAATTGCGGATCGAAATTGCCCAGAATGGCGGACGGAAATTCGGTGAGATTGACGACGGTATCGAGCAGTTCTTTATCTTCCCGCCAGCGCGCGCCGGGAATTTTGCGCGTCGCCGCGTCCAGCGCTTTGCGGATCTGCTTTTCGCGTTCTGACCGATTCAGAACCTTGGCGTCGCTGAGAGCGGTGACGTAGGCTGCACCCGCACTAGGAATAGCGACGCTGCGATCCGCCAGAATGCGATGTCCGCGCGACATGTTCCCGGCCCGGATGCCATCGAACTCCAGCGGGATCACTTCGCCATCGAGCATCGCGACGATCCAGCGCACGGGCCGAACAAAGCGTTCACTCGACTTCTGCCAATACATGTTCTTGGGCCAGTAAATCGAGTTCAGTTCTTTCGGAAGGAGTTCCGCGAGAATCTCGCTCGCCGGTCTTCCCTTTTTTGTCACTCGAGCCGACAGGTATTCGCCCTTCGCCGTGCTGGTCTTTTCGAGTTTTGTTACCTCGACGCCGGCCTTCTTCGCGAAAGCGTGAGCCGCTGGAGTTGGCTGTCCGTCTTTGTACGCAACTGCGACCGAAGGCCCGGTAATCTGCTCGGTAACATCAGGTTGAGCAGCCGGAATTCCCGAGGCGAGGACTGCGAGCCGGCGAGGAGTATCGAACGGAACGACGGAATCGGAGGGCGACAGGCGCTCGCGTTCCAGAAGCTTGCTCACGCGTTCACGCAACTCTTGCGAACCCGCATCGATCATGCGGGCTGGAATTTCTTCACAACCGATCTCTAGCAAGAAGTCTGGCATCAGACAATCAATCTATCTTCCCAGAATTACAAAATCGTGAATGTGAGCATCGTCACAGCATGAGCCAGCAGCTTTGTGGCTGGTGGCCTATAGCTAGCCCACCGGCGCCGTTTCCTTCTTTCTTCCTCGCGTCTTACCGACGGTAATCTCTACCACAGCAGGCTCTTCCTCAGCCGGTGCCGGCTGGTCCGATTGTTGTTGCAGATACGCTTTGGCGATACCCACAGCTAACGCTCGCACCCGCGCGATCACGCCGACGCGCTCGGTAACCGAAATCGCCCCGCGCGCGTCGAGAATATTAAAGAGATGCGAGCACTTCAGACACAGGTCGTAAGCGCCCAGTAACGGAAAGCGCTTCTTGTCCGCGAGTGAAACCGATTTCGACTTCGACAGGTCGCCGTACTTCTCGATCAACGCCCGGCATTCAGCTTCGTACAGCTCGAAGTGCTTCCAGGTCTTCTCGACGTCAGCCACTTCAAAGTTGTAAACCGAGAATTGCAACTCATCCGCGAGACGAACATCACCATACGTTACAACCGCACCCGTCTCCGGATCACGTGCCCACACGATGTCGTAAATCGAATCGACGTCCTGCAGAAACGCGGCAATGCGCTCGAGCCCGTAGGTGAGCTCGGCCGAGATCGGGAGCAGATCGATTCCCCCGCACTGTTGAAAGTAAGTAAACTGCGTGATCTCGAGTCCGTCGAGCATCACCTGCCAGCCGATGCCCCAGGCGCCCAGCGTCGGTGACTCCCAGTTGTCCTCTTCGAACTTGATGTCGTGCTGGCGCAGGTCAATGCCAATCGCGCCCAGTGACTCGAGATAAAGTTCCTGCACATTCTCTGGTGGTGGCTTCAGAATGACCTGCAACTGCGTGTGCTTGAAAAGCCGATTCGGATTCTCGCCGTATCGTCCATCCGCCGGACGCCGTGACGGCTGCAGATACGCAACCTTGTAAGGCTGCGGTCCGAGGACGCGCAGGAAAGTCTCGGGCGCCATCGTCCCCGCACCAACCTCGACATCGTAGGGCTGCTGAAGCACACACCCACGCTGTGCCCAGAACGTCTGCAGTTTCAGGATGAGTTCCTGGAAGGTCGGCGGGTTGGGTTTTGATGAGGTCATCGGTTATTCGACAACGACTGACTTGAAGCAATCAGCATTCAGCAATCGGCATTCAGTCCCTCAAGAGATCGCGAGTTCCTGATTTGTTCACGCTGCCGCATGGCTGAGTGCCGATTGCTGAGTGCTAAGAACTGATCTTCTCCATCATTCCCGCCGTCACCAGCTTCTTCTCAATATGCCGCTCCAGCGTTTGCATCAGGAACTTGCGCAAATCCGACGCTCTCGCCTTCGGCCAATCTCCTGCCGCAAAGTTCTCCACCGGTGCTCGAAACATCTGGGTGGCCAGCACTCGAGACTCACTCGACATCTCTGACGATGCCAGGCGCTTGTCATCCGCGCACATCAGGCCGTCTGCGAGTACGTGAAAATACGCCCGGCTGCCGTTCAGCACTCGCCCGCATACCACGCACTCGGAAAAGTCGGGCAAGAATCCCACCAGCCGCGTCAGCCACAATTCAAAGTACGTGACCGGCATCCATATCTCCGGTCCCCGCAAACGACCCAATACCGAAAGCGTCAACCGAAACACCGCATCGTTCGCTTCGCGGTCCGGCAGCAACTCATCCAGCAACTCCGCGATGTGCGCCAGCGCCACGGCTCGCGAGTAGCTGACTTCGCTCGCTAGCGGCGACTCAAGCACTTCGAACGCATCGAACCGGCACAGCTCCTGGCGCTCGCGGTCCTCGTAAAACGCCCGAACAAACGTCAGGGGCTCGAGCGCGCCGCCAAACCGTTTTCGCGACTTCTTGGCGGAGCGGGCCACGCCCCGCACTTTCCCTTCCAGCCGCGTGAAAAGGGTGACCAGCAGATCCGCCTCGCGCAACGGGTACGTCCGCAAGACGATCGCTTCCGACTCCTTCAGTGCCATGGGAGCCCAGCAGATAAACCTTGATTGTAACGGATGGAGGCAGGCAACGTCAGGGGAATCGGCTCAGATCGGCTGTTTCGCAGCCCTCGTTTGCCTTTTGAGTCCGATATCGGGACACTGGCTTTTTGAGGTCGCATTTTGCGACCTCAAAGCAAAAAGGCGCATATCCGTAGTCGGACACGCGCCTTACATCTGGCAGGCATTTACGCCTGGGCCCGCTGAAAACCGCTGCCTGAGAGGCCGCCGGCTATCTGCCGTAATACTTCGCGTTCCGCTCGGTGAACGCCGCCCACTTCTCCGGCAGGTCGTCGAGCGCGAAGATCGCCGACACCGGGCAGACCGGTACGCATGCGCCGCAGTCAATGCATTCCACCGGATCGATGTAGAGCAACTCTTCCGAGGCGTGGGCCGGTTCGTCCTTCTTGGGGTGGATGCAATCCACCGGGCACGCGTCCACGCAAGCGGTGTCCTTCGTCCCGATGCAGGGTTCTGCGATCACGTAGGTCATGTCTGTTCTGTCTCCTGAAACAATCTGCGGCTCTCAAAGAACCACGAATTCTAGCAAGAATCACGGCTAGGGTACAGCCGGGATTCCCGGCTCATCACCTTTTTACAAAGCCCGGGAAACAGGCCGCCCGGCGTGGCTTTTGTCGTCCTCGTACCGGCACCAACTACCGCCGGCTGCCAGCCAACTCCCGCTGCTGACTCGGCTGATACTCCACGATATACCCAGCCACGGCGCTCGCCGCCACGGTAAGCGGGCTGGCCAGATACATTTGCCCCGGTCCGCTTCGTCCGGGGAAATTGCGGTTCTGTGCGCTGACCACTACTTGTTCAGGCCGCGTCGAAACACCGGGCCCGGCATTGATGCAGGCCCCGCAACTCGGCTCGATCACCCGTGCGCCGGCTTTCTGAAAAATCTCCAGGTAGCCTTTGCTCACGCAGTATTCCCGCGTTTCCTGGGACCCAAACTGTATATAGAACTCCACCGATGGCGCCACCCGCTTGCCTTGCCTCAAGGCGTCGGCCAGCACCTCGGCGTACATATCCATGTCTTCGTTCTTGCCGGCGGTGCAGGTGCCTCCATAAGCCAGATCGACCGGCACCGGTGTGTGAAGATCACGGATATCTTTGCCATTGCCCGGATCGCCCGGGGTCGCCACCATCGGAGCAATCTCCGCCGCATCCAGCTCGATGAGCTGCGCATACTCGGCGCCGGAATCGCTCTGCAAACCGCGAATAAGCTCCCGGGCCTCGCCGCGGCTCATTCCGCGCCGCTCCACCAGAAAATCGACTACCTTCTCGTCCGGAGCCACGATCCCGGTGAACCCGCCGATCTCAGCGGCCATGTTCGTCATGGTTGCACGCTCATCCACACTCAGAGTCTCGACAGCTTCTCCCGCATACTCCATCACCTTGGCTAGGGCCTTACCGCTGCGCACGTAATCAAGGCTCAGGATCTTCAGGATGAAATCTTTTGCCGTGACATTCGGCTGCTTTTTTCCGCGAATCACGACCTTGACCGACTCCGGAATCTTGACCCGCACGTCTTTCGTGAACCAGCTGTTGAAGACGTCGGTCGTGCCGATTCCGAAAGCCACGCACCCTACCGCTCCAACATGCGGCGTATGCGAGTCGGATCCGACATTCACCTGACCGGGCAATGCGTAGGTTTCGAGCATCACCGAGTGACAGATCCCTTCGGAGCCTTTGCGGTCTTTCAACTCGCCGTGCAACTTGATGCCCTGCGCCTTCGCAAAATCCTCTTGCTTCAGTTTCAGCTGCGTAGCCAGATCGAGCAGTCCGATTTTCTTCTTCTCTTCGGAAATCACCTCGTCCAGGAATGTCAGGTGATCGCGGAAGAAGCGGATGCTCGCCGCGTCGTTTACAGGCACGTCTTTGCCCACGTAGTGCTCGTAAAAAATCGCCGCCATCGGCGTGACGTATTCGTGGCTGAATCTCAGGTCCACACGCGTGAAGCCGGTATCTCCGGGCTTCACCGCCTCCACGCCGACCTTCCCGTCTCCGGTCACCATGTGCTTGGCAAAGATTTTTTCTGCCAGCGTCATGGGCCGCTTCGAGGTCTTGATCGCCGGCAAGAAGACCTTCTTCTGCATGCGCGCGACATTAAATGGAAACAATCCTCCATACTCGATTACCTGCCGCGTAATCTCGTCCTCGCCGGCCGTAAACTCACTCAGCGCGATCTCCTGGCCAGCCCGAATCTTGTCGATCAGTGAAAAGTTCGTCGAAGTCAGCAGTCCCAGGTTCTGGCAGTTCTGCTTGTAGATTCGCTCGATGTTTTCGGCGATCACCACCTGGATGCCGGCGGCCATCTCGGCGTACGGTGACTGTTCGCGGCTCGACCCTTTTCCGCGCCGTTTCCCGCTGACCGAGCAGACGAACCCACCCTTTCTTACGTCCGTCCGCCCGATCGGCAGAACCTTGCCGCACTTCAATCCCATGTACGGGATCTCGCCAAGCGTCTGGTCGAAATAAAAGCAGTAGTGTGCGGGCGTGATCTCGTCGGTCGAGATGTCGTCCCGAAGCTTGGGATTGTTGGCCGGATTCTTCGTATCCCACGGGAGGTCTTCCCCGGCTAGTTGCCGCTTGATTAACGCTGGATCTTCGGTGAGGAACAGAATTCGGCCCGAGAGCCGGACCTTATCGGGACGCTTGCTGATTTCGCGCTCGAGTAGCGATTGACTCACGACTTGACCTGCAAGAATGATCTCGGGAAGAGGCTGCGGAAGGCGGGTTCCCGGAAACACGACCCCATTGCTTTCCTATTTTACCGCTTTTTTGACTGCTGATTCGGGGCGGCGTGGCCCATCCTACGGATGTTTCTGCGAATGATCGTACTTCTCCCCGGCTAGGATACTCACCGTCAGTTGATCCTCTTTCGGCGGCAGCGGGCAGGTTGCATAAGGGGTCACTGCACACGGCGGATTGTAGGCCCGGTTGAAGTCGAGCACGACCTTCCCGTCCTTCACCGGCTCCGTCTCGAGAAAGCGGCCGGCCGGGTAGGTATCAGTCTTGCGCGTCATATCATTGAAGATGAAAAACAGGCCATGTTCAGGATCGCCGCCGACTGCAGACAGGTGCACCTCTTGGCCATCGACACGAAATCGAGCTTCCCCGACCACCGGTGTGGGCGTCACATCTCCGAGAACGTTGGGCACGATAACCGTTCTCTTGCCATCCCCCGGAACCCACTCCGCGCGGATTCGGTAAGCCGCGCTTAGGGGATAAAAGGTCGCTCCACGATATTTATCGACTGCCGGATTCTTCAGATCCTTGACGCGAATCCCAGAGCGGTCGCCTCGTTGGATCAAGTGCATTCGCAAACTGCCGAGTTCAACCACCGTTGGATGTCCTGAAACATCTGGATCGAGGTGAGTCGTCGTGACTGGCATCCCACCAACTGTGCCGGAGACTCCGTCGCGAAAGCTGATGCTCACGTTCTTGCCCTGAAGATCAAACTTTCCCGCCTTGCCCGGAGCTGTCCCAGCGGGCAACACCAGCTCATTGTTCGGATCCGAACCGAATGTGTTCGCTCCCGGCTTCAGCCAGAACAGGCCAACCAGCGTCAGCCAGTTCTGCCGGCGATCTGCCACGAGGTCGGCTTTCCATTTTTCAAAAGATTGACGATAGTCCTGATCCAAGACAGGAGCGGCTTGAGCCTGCCCCGAGGCGCCGGACACGAGTCCAATGCCGCATAGAACCACGAGAAAGCAGATTGACCGGAGAGGAATCATATCCAAGCAGCGAACTGGATCGCGGAAGCGATGGGCCAAATGCTAACTGCCAAGTGCTAAGAGCCGGCTTTATATTCCCTCGGATCCGGCAATGGCTCGAGCCCGCGGCCCGAAAAGATTTGTGCAAACTCGTGCAGCGTCGCTTCGTGGATCAACCCGTTGGTCGCTAACACGTCCCGATCCGTAATTTCGAGAGGCTGGCCGTGAAATCCAGAAACTTTGCCTCCGGCTTCTTCCACGATCAGAATTCCGGCAGTGGTATCCCAAGCGTTCAGATTGAACTCCCAGAATCCGTCGAAGCGGCCACAAGCGACATTCGCGAGATCGAGCGCCGCCGATCCTGCGCGACGCACGCCATGCGTTCTAAGCGTTAGCTGATGGTAGAAAAAGATGTTGGGATTCTTATGCCGCTTGTGACTCGGAAATCCAGTCGCGACGAGCGACTGCGCGAGCTTGTCGATCTTCGAAACCTCGATTTTTTGGCCATTCAGGAACGCACCTTTTCCGAGTTCAGCGAAAAAAAGCTCATCACGCGTGGGATCGTAGAGAACGGCTGCTTTACGCTTTCCGCGAAATGTCAGCCCAAGCGAAACGCAAAACACTGGAAATCCGTGCGCAAAGTTCGTCGTTCCATCCAGCGGATCGACGTACCAGCGATAATCGCCGCCCGTCTCGATGCGCGCTCCTTCTTCGCCAATCACCTCATGGTCCGGCCAGCGCGCGCGAATCCGCTCGAGAATGAGCTTCTCGGAAGAGCGGTCTGCCTCCGTCACAAGATCGGCCTCGCCCTTGTACTCGATCTTCACCCGGCGGTGAAAGAACTCCATCAGCAGAGTACCGGCTTCGCGAGCGATCTCCGCCATTCGCGGCACGAACTCCAGATCGGTTCCGGCCTGCATTTCTGTCGAAGGGCTTTTCACGAGAACAGAAAAACTCCTGATTTGGGGGTTGCATCAAAATGACAAGGAGCAATGGAACCAAAGCCCCCTACTTGCGCTTTGATGCCTCTTCCGCGATATACATGATGTCGTGCTTGAAGATGAACAGATTGGGAGCGCCTTCCCTCGTCAAGCGGACCATATTCTTGTCGTAGTACTCGATCCAGCCCTTAACCACTTCCCCGCCCACCAATTTCACTGTGACCAGCTTCTGCTTTTCTCCCAGTTGCTTCAGGTAAGCGGCCTCTTCGTGTGTCTCGTCTGGCGGCGGAGCTTTCCCTCCGCGGCGTACTGATCCCTGTCCCCCTGCATTGAATGGCATATCTTGTTATTTTACACGGGTCGAACACGACAGGCCCCGCGCAGCCTTGCGGTTCGCGACCTCAGTGCCTCAGAATGTCACCTTCACCCCAAATTCCATCTGCCTCGGCGTCCCGAAGTTGTATACGCCCGATCCCTGCCCGATCCGCAGAACATCCCGGGAATTGCCAGAAGGCGTCCCGTTCGCGGACCCCGCGCCACCCGTCGCAGGTTGCCCCGCGCTGGGGAAATAGTAGGTGAGTTGCCCCGAAAGTGGCGCGAAGTTTCCGAAGTTCAAGACATTGAAGAATCTCGCAGTCGGCTCGACGGTCAACCGCTCACCGAACTTGAACGGCCAGGAGAGGGCCGCATCCAGTGATTTGAAACTTTCATTGTTGAACTGACCCATCGGCGGCAGCACAATGAAGGGCGTCACACCTTTCAAGGTCGCCAACTGCGATGAAGAGAGCAATCCGGCGTTCACCAGCGCCTGCCCCGCTGGCGTCAACAAGCCGGCCTGCGTGTTGTTGTATTTGTTGATAGCAGACGAAAGATCGCTGGCCGAGATAGCGCTGAACGATCCGACGCCGCGGAATGGAAATAAATCTCCTGGCGTCCCGTCGCCGGTGAAATCGGTGCGGAAGATTTCCCCGGGCGTGGTTTGCGGGTTGCCCGAGTACACCAGCATTGAGGGCAGCAAAGGCGCCGGCGACGCATAGCGTCCTGTGAACGAAAGCACTCCTCCCCATCGCGTCTGCATCGTCCAGGCCGCCGTAACTTGATGACGGCGGTCGAGCGGCGATGGGCCTTTGTAGAAGCCCGGGTTCCGGAAGTCATACGCCGCGCTCGCTCCGGCCGGGTTATCCCCACCGTTGGAGACGAACTTCGACAGAGTGTAAGACATCAAAATGTCTCCGCCCCTGAAGATGAAGAAGTCCTGCGCGTACTTCTGCTTCAGCGAAAACTGTGCGCCGTTGTAGACGCTCTGCCCACTCGAAGTCTGAAAGGTTGCCTGCCCCACAAGAGCGTTGACGCCGGGGAACGCCGCTCCGAAATCGCGCGGGTCTGCCCCGGACGCAACTGGCACGGCGATGTTCGACGGCAACCCGCCCAGGAACGCGACGCCCGAATCCAGTCCATTCACAGCAAAGTCATTGATGCTCGGATTCGTAACCGCCGAGATGTAACAGGAGACCGCCGCCTGCGAAATCGCTCCCGCCGAGATCGGCACTCCCGGCAGACATTGCGGAGCCCGTTGCGTGATCGTGTTCGTGATCGCGCTCAGCGCTGCGGTGGGAACTCCGCTCACATTCTTGTAGAGGAAGTTCGCATCGCCCACATGATTGGTATCGGCGATGAGTCCAAAGTGTTCGCTGATATTACGTACGTAGTCTGCCGTGAATGTCCCTCCGCCCCAGACCTCGCGCTGAATCCCGAAATTCATCTGGAACGAACGCGGCGAATTGTAATTCGGCGCGAACGCCGCCAGCCCATTCGCGGGAAAGCTCAGCGATAGCGTGTTTCCGACGAAGTTCGGGTTACTCGCTGCGCCCGCGGCCGTGACTGCCGTCGCATACGCGGTCTGCAAATCGGCGATCGCCCCTGCCACCGCGCCTGCTGGTTGCCCGCACACCTGCGAGGCCAGATCGAGACCATCGATCGAGCGCACCGCCGTCGGCAATCCATTCGCCGTCGGGAAATAGACCGCCGTCGTGCCGGGCGCCGAACCGGGCGCGCATGACAACACATTCGTTGCGGCATAGAGCCCGGAACTCAACCGCGTCGGCCGGTCCAGCCTGGCGTTACTCATGAGCGACGTATCGTAGAAAACGCCCGCTCCGCCGCGAACGATCGTCCGGCCGTTGCGAAATGGATCCCACGCAAATCCGATCTGCGGCGCAAAATTGTAGTTGGGCTGCTTGACGGGAAGGCCTTGCCCGGCGAACGGCGAGAATTGATCGAGCAACGCGTCGTTCCCCGTGCAGGGCACAAAGCCGCTGGGCAGGCCCGGATTCGCCGCGGTACACGGGATGCGGCTCAGATCGCTGTTCAATTGCCCGAAGTCGCGTACGTAATGGACACCCAGCGTAATCGTGAGATTCTCACGATAGCGAAACGCATCGGTCACGTACCCCTGCAACCGGAGATCAGTCAGTGTCCCTCGGGGAAAACCGAAACCCGATTTTTCCGAGGTGAAGCGCTGCCCGTTGCTGAACGTCGCTCCTAACACAGGGTAGTCCAACGGATTCGCATCGGTTCCCGCGCCCAGCGCCGTCGTCACCTGCGGCGCCAGTCCATAAGGCTGTGCGTAACCGCCCGTTGAGATCCAGTTCACATTCCCGCCGAAGTGGAACGAGTGATTCCCATCCACGCGCGACGCGTCCCATCGGCCTTCCAGATTGCGTTGATAGGTCGCCTGCGGCGCAAACGGACTCTGGCCAAACTGGACGCGCCCGCCGGCCAGATCGCTGAATCGCAGGTTGACCGGAAGTGCGGCGCCGAGAGGATTGATCCCGGCCGCCCCGTCCTGCAACGAATTGTGATACTGAAGGAAGTTGAAGCGAAAGCTGTGCGTGTAGTCTCCGCGCACCAGGTCGACGCCCACGGTGTGCGATGGCGATGTATCGTGATTTTGATAGATCGAGTAGTCGTCCCCGAAATCATCCACCGACCGATTGAAGTTGTAGGCGAAGCGATAGAACGCGTGGGCGGTATCTGAGAACTTGTAGTCCAGCCTCCCACTGCCGGAGAGATTCCGGTATGGCGCCGAGTAGGATCCAGTCAAAGCCTGGAACGGCGACGGCATCACCACCGCGCGATGCGCATCCAGGTTCACGCCGTCAACTCCCACAAAGAAAAAAGCCTTATCCGGCATCAGGGCGCCGCCGACCCGGCCTCCAAAATCCTCCCGCTGGTAAGGAAGATTCTGCGCCCCGGGCATCTTCGCAAACAGGATGCTGTGATCGCGGAAGAGGCCAAATGCCTCGCCATGCAGGTTATTCGTCCCGCTGCGCGTCGTAATATCAACCACGCCTGACGAAGTTGGCCCTAAACTCGCATCCAGCGCCGACCGGTGGACCGTCACCTCCTGCACCGAGCTTTGCGCGACGTTCTCCGCAACATCCCCCTTCGTCTCGTCATTGATGCGCACCCCGTCCAGTCGGTACTCAGTTGCCTGCCCGCTGATCTTGTCAATCGACGTCGCGAAATTGCCCGTCTTCGTCGCATCCAGAGAACGGCCGTCCTGAACCAGGATGCCGGGCTCAAACTGCGTCAGCCCGAGAAGGTCCCGGCCATCGATTGGAAACTCGTTAATCCCGTCAGGACTCGTCGTGCCCTTCAACTCCGGAGCGCCCGGATTGATCCTTACCAGCTTGCGGTCGCCATTCGTGGTCTGGCCATCGCGCACGATCACCGAAAAGCGGCTGATGCGGAAATCCCTCGCCTCGATTGCGATCCCATAGGTGCCTTTGGGTAGCGGTCCCGAATCGTACTTCCCTTGGGCATCGGTCGTGACGGCAGCGGAAGTTTCCGTCTGCTTGGAATAAACGGTCAACGCGGCGCCCGCGACGGGGCTTCCCGCGGAATCGATCACCGTGCCCTGGATGGAGCCTCGCGGAAGCTCATCCTGCGCGGAAGCCAATCCGATGGCCGTTACGAGAACTGCAAATGTAAATGCGATGTGTGCCAGAACCAGAAGATGATAGGAACAGCGTGCCGCCGAGCCCTTCGAAGCGCGCGATTTCAACAAACGCTCTCTCCTCCCCATTCCAGAGCATACGGGTACTGCCACATGGAATCGCTTCCCGCGGGAATGGTTGCTTCCGCTTTAGAAAGTCGAATTGCATATCTTACTAAACAACTTGAGAATCTGCGCGGTAGCGAAAATATGGGAGTGGGCAAAGCTTCACTCCAGAGGCGACGACCGTTCTCCAAGGAGGGCCTCCAGCCTGGTATCAGATGTATCGCTTCAGCGTTGCTGAAAACTGTAGCGCCGGCGTCTCGCCGGCTGTCGTGAGGGCGTCTCGCCCTCGCCATCGGTGCACCCGCAAGAAGGCCAAACGCTAATCTCTAAATGCCAAGGGCGTTCAGCTGAGTGCCGACTGCTGAAATGCTGATGGCTGGTCTGGCCTGTGGAAAAACGCCCAACGTGCCAAACAAAAAAAAGGCCATCGGATCGCTCCGATGGCCCAAGGCGCAAAAGCGAAGAAAGTCCGCTTAGAAGATAAACTTCAACGCGAACTCGACCACTCTCGGCGAACCGAGTCCGAATACACCCGACCCCAAGCCCAGCCTCAACCCTGCGGGCTGCGGATTGGTTGTGCTGTTGGGAGCGCCCGGAGTAACCGTTCCCAGCGCGTCTAGCGTGGTGCTGAACGGCGCGCTGACTCCGTCAAAGTTCGCCAGGTTGAAAGCGTTGAACACAGTCACACCAGGGCGAACTTCGTACCTCTCTTTGAATTTGTAGCCCCAGCTCAGGCCGAGGTCGAACGAGCGCAGCCAGGCCTGCCCGACCGCACCCGACACCACCGGGTTCAGCGCTTGCTGCACTCCGCCCAGTTGCTGCAGTTGGCCCAGCGTAAACAGGTTGTTGCTGATCAGTGCCTGCCCTGCCGGCGTCGGCTGACCGACATTGTTGTTGTTGTAATTGGCGACCAACGTACGCAGTTTGTCGACGCTGACGTCCCGCCCGAACGCTCCGTACTTTGTGCCCGGGAACAGATCGCCAAGTCCAGCGTTCGAAGCCGCGCCGCCGTCGCCAGTTCCGTCACCGGTGAGATCCGAGACGAAGATGCCTCCGCCCGGAAGATTCAGGTTCAACGCCAGCGGACTATAGACGTGTCCGATCATCGTGAACCGGAAGTTGGCTGGAAGATCCATCGTGCCGCCGAACGAGAGCTGGTGAGTACGGTCCAGCGCATTCGGACCCATAAACTCAGTTGGGTTGCGATTGTCCGCGGCGTAGTTGATGAAGTCACTATCACGCGCAGTCGAGACGTACCTCGAGAAGGAATACGACACCTGCAGGTCGAGCGACTTGATCCCGGGCAGCGGATTGCGGACGTTCTCACGCAGCGAAGTCTGCAATCCGTTGTAGACCGAGCGTCCGATTGGGAACAGCATCTGGTTTGCCCCGAGTCCGAGTTGACGCCCGGAAAAGCCGCCTTGAATGTGCTCGCCAAGGCACCGTAGACCGCTGCAGAGCGAATAGCCAGAGTCGAGTCCGTGTCCCGGAAATCCGAGATCTTGGCTCCCGCTGCAATTGCACACTGGATTGAAGCGCTGTCGAATCCCGTACCACAGCTGAATGCCTGGTTCGTTGCTGAGACAGCTGCCTGCGCTGCGCCCATGTCCAAGAATCGCGAATCGCCAACGTGGTTGGTATCGCCGCTCAGCAGTGTGTGGGTTGAGATGTTCCGCAGATAGTCCACCGTGAGCACCATTCCCGGCTTCAGTTCGCGCTGAATACCGATATTCATCTGAACCGAGCGCGGCGTCTGGTAGTTCGGATAGAACAGGTTCGTACCGGTAATGTTCGCACCGTCTGCCATCAAGTTTCCTACATACACTCCGTTTTGCGCCGGCCCTGCCGCCAGTACAGATGCTTGGTACTGCTGTTGCAAGGTGACAATCTGTTGAAACACGTTGCCAATCGCCTGCCCGCAGATCTGGTTCAGGTCGATCGTCGTCGTAAATGGCAAGGCTTGTGGCGTGCCGTTCTGGCAAGCGTTAGTTGTCCCCAGGAACAGTCCTTGCTGCAGACGGCCCGGCCGGTCGAACAGAACGTTATTCCAGATCGCGTTTTCGTAGAACAGCCCGATGCCGCCGCGGATCACCGTTTTCGAGCTCGATCCCGGAGACCAGGCGAATCCAATTTGCGGTGCGAGATTGCCATTCGGTTGCCGTACCGGGTTCTGCAGCCCAGAATAGAACTGATTGTTGAACTGGGCCAGCGCTGGAATACCGGCCAGATCGCTATCCGTTCTTCCTGTGTCCCGCACATAGCGCAACCCTGCGGTAATCGTGAGGTTTGGCCTGAACTTCCAGGAGTCTCCGAAATAAGCACCCATGCGGTTGTCCGGACCCAGTCCTCCCGCTGGGAGCCCGAAGGCTGAATTCTCGGTCGAAAACCCTTGCCCGTTCCCGAGGATCACGTTCTCGACCGGATACGTCAAAGGATTCGCTGGATTCGTACACACTGTCGGATTCTGTGCGCAAGCAGCCAGAGGAGCGCCTACCGCGGGGGCCAGTCCGAGGAACTTCGCAAAACCGCCACCCTGGATGTGATTCCATCCGCCGCCGAAGCGAAGGATGTGCTTGCCCAGAACCTTGCTGCCGTCGTACTTGATCTGATGATTGGTCTGAATCGTCGTCTGTGGAGCGAGGAAGTTGATTCCCGAGCAGAATTGGTTCGCGCCTGAGGTCAGGCAGCGAACATCCGAGCCGATCGCCAGCTCAATCCCCGGCGCCGGATCGAAGATGCTGGAGCCTGTCACTGCATCCAAAATTCCGTTCTGAAACTTCATGTATCCGAAGCGGATGCTGTGAGTAAATGAACCTGTGTTGAAATCCAATCCAACCACGTGATCGCGGGCATGGTTATTGTTCGCGAATGGCTGAAACGAGTTCGGAATGAACGGCAACGTGCTCCGGTTGCTCTCATAGCTGACAGCGGTAGAAGAGCTTGTACGGACCACCGCTGTAGTCCAAACGGCCAACCAACTCCGGATCGCGGAACGGCGAGGTGAAGCTCCCGGTCAATCCCGAGAACGGCCCACTCGGCAATACGGGGTTCACGAAATCCTGCTTTGTACTCGTTCGGCGTCCGCGAAGAAAAACAGTTTGTCCTTCAGAATCGGACCACCGATGCTTGCCTCCGTACTGATTCCGCTGGAAATAATTGGACGGATCCGCCGGGCAAGTGCTGCGTCCATGTTCTGATCACGGAAGGAGTAGAAGCCTTCGCCATGCAGCGCATTCGTTCCGGACTTGGTCGTGACGTTCACCGATCCGGACGACGTCAGCTCAGTCGAGAGATCGAGCGACGACTGCTGAAGAGACGCTTCCTGAATCGCGCCCAGCGGAATGTTCTGCGTGGTGGTGCCGACGTTCTCGTCGCTGATGTCGATGCCGTCGACTTCAATACGCGCCGTGCGCCCGAAGCGTCCTCCGAACGAAATCGAAGAGAATCCGTTCTTGGTGGGATCGAACGTGCCGCCGTCCTGGATCTGCACGCCCGGCTCGAGCTGCGCAAGATCGAGGAAGTTTCGCCCGTTGATCGGCATGTTCTCAATCTGGGTCGCGTTGAGAATGCCCTGCACCGTTGCTTGCTCAGTGTTCACCGCTACTTCAGACGCCTGTACTTCGACCACTTGCGTGCTTTCGCCGACCGCCAGCCTGGCGTTAACGGTCGAGGTCGTGTTCAACTGAACGAGAACGGTCTGCGCTTGCGTCTTGAATCCCTGCGCCTCGACCCGGACGTCATACTCTGCGGGCGTCAACGCTCCGGACGCGAAAGCGCCAGCGCCATTCGTGGTCGTCGCGGCGCTCAGGCCGGTTGCTTTATTTGTGATGGTGACTTTCGCTCCACTCAGAACGGCACCCGACGCATCGGTCACCGTGCCCTGAATGCTGCCGGTTGAAATTGTGGTTTGTGCCAGCAGTCCGGCGCTAAACAGCGCCAGCATCGCGCCCAGCGCCACCCAACCGCGCAGGGATGCATAGCGGGAATTCTGTGATCTCAACATTCGTCCACCTTCCCTCCAAAAATTTTGTCTTCTTCGCCCCTCAACACAACAGACCCCGAGTGTGAAACACACCGTTCGCCTTGCTGGACAGGGCCTCTCCGGACGCGCGTCAGCTGCGCGCCGGCAGAAGCTCGGCGTTTGCGATTACGAGAAGAACTGCAATGGACACGCCATAACATCCATCGCCGACAAACAGTTTCCTGACTGGGATTTCACGGAAGGATCAACTCAGGCGGACAATTTGTTAAGCGCTACTCGTAATTCCATAAACAAGGAGCCAAATCCGTGAAACGGGAGAACGCAGTCACACCCATCACTCTTGCCTTGAAATGTTCTTGTTGAAGGGTTACTCGCGGAGTCTTAGAACGAATTGAAAAAGCCACACTTCATCAAGAATCACGGACAACACAAAACGCCAGGACACAAGGCCTGTTTTGCAATGTCATCGTTTTGCTGAGGGCGGCAAAATGACTTTAATCGTCGCGCGGAGGCAACTTATCGAGAACATCCCTGACAAAAGGCATTCTGTCTCGCTACCTCGAACAAAGGCTGAAAAAAATCGAGAAACCCGCGAAGGAATTGCGCTCGCAAGTATCGCATTAGATATTAGGTACGGCAGTCCCTCCTAAAAGCGTGCGTTTCGCGGGCTCAGTCGACAAATAAGCCTTCGCAAACTTGCCCATCGGCATAGGGGGGAGAGTCACCTCTCCTCCCCTGCCACACCACCGTACAGGCGGGTCCCGCATACGGCGGTTCGATAAGTTCGTCCCACGGATAACGACGTGGGCTGGGCGTTCGCAGTTTGGGGACGCCGTGCGGGTTTCACTTCTCGGGTTAGCATCCGTTGCGGCTTCACCGCGCTGTGCCTACCCAAGGCCTGCCGAAGCAGGATGGCCAGTGCAATACCCTCATCGAGACCCAAGCACTACTGACCCTTCCTATCGTTCGGGCCTTCGCCGCTCACGCGACTACTACGCCCTCTGCTGACTTCTGCTATGCGGTCAGAACACCTCTCGATGTCCTCAGTCACGAATACGTGACACACAGCAGATCTCCCGCGATAAGTTCGACCGCTGTCCACGCACGACCGCCGGATTTACCACCAGTGCCCTTGATGGATATGGGCTTCCCGATTGTTTGCTCGCTCGCCCGGCACCGTAGGCCTCTTCATCCGGTTCTTGTTCATCGGCCCGCGTGTTTGCTCTACGCTTCCTCCAGACCCCACCTTGCGATGACGCCCTTGCGCTTCGCTACCCTTCACCTCCATCAGGTTGGTAGAGGACTTTCACCTCCAAGCTGTCGAACATGCACGGCGTACAAACAAAAACCGCCGACCCGGGAGTCGGCGGCATTGTGTATTTTGGTTTTTCCGCTAGAACGTCACGCGCAGCCCGAATTCGAACTGTCGTGGCGCACCAAGCGCATACGTTCCGGACTGGAAGCTGGCGCGGTATGGCGTCAA
The DNA here is from genome assembly GCA_963718505.1 of uncultured Acidobacteriota bacterium. Taxonomy (GTDB): domain Bacteria; phylum Acidobacteriota; class Terriglobia; order Terriglobales; family Acidobacteriaceae; genus Gp1-AA133. The sequence continues at coordinate 48,592 of CAVQZP010000029.1, forward strand.
GGCGGACCCGCCGGTCACACCGCCAATCACGTTCGGCGCGAGAGTTCCACCTGACCCAGGAACCAACGAAGCATTGGGCAAATTCCCAGGGAGAAATTGATTTGAGAAGTTAAAGATGTTGAAGATGCTCACGCTCGGCTCCACCGTGAGTCGCTCCGCCTTAAAAGTGAAGGGCCAGCTTGCTTTGAAGTCAAACGACCTTAACCAGGGGAAGTTTTGGGCCCCCGGCGGCACGCTGGGCAGAGACGGCATAACCCATCCGAGGGCAGTCATGTCAGCGCTGGAAATGACATTATTGCTCACCAGTTGGTTACCGGCCGGAGTGAGAGTGCCGGCGTACTTAGTGTTGTAGGTATTGATCAGTCCCTGCAAATTCCCGGCGTTCGTGCCGCGCATAAACTGACCAATCTGCGTGCCCGGTACCGGCTGCGGGGCGCCGGCCGAACCGAGCCCGGAACCTAGCCAGTCAGTCGCGAAGATCTCACCGCCGCTCGTCAGTTCTGGGAGTTGAATATTCTGAGGCAGCGGACTGTAGAAGTGACCGATCAGCGCCAGCCTCGTAAAGAAGGGTAAATCGAAGAATCCACCAAAAGAGATCTGGTGGGTGCGATCCAGCCCGTTCGGACCCGTGAATTGCAGCACATTGTCATTGTTCGTCGCTAGATTAATGAAATCCTGATCTGCAACTTGGCTTACGAATTTCGACAAGGAATACGAGACCTGGAAATTCGCGCTCTTTACTCCTGGCATGATCTTTCCGGTCGCCTGTCTTAACGACACCTGCAATCCATTGTAAACAGAACGGCCCACTGGCGAGAGCATATCCAGCGTACCTACCGTGCCGCTGTTACCGGAGACGGGATTGATTCCGGGAAACGCGCAGAAGTTGCACGGTGAGCCGCCGGTGACCTGAATGTTGGAGTCAAGTCCTGCCCCTGAGTACGCTGCCTGCGCACCCGATTGACCCAAATTCGTGATCATGCAGCCAACCTGACCTGCTCCCGCAAGGCAGCCGTTTGATGTCTGAGCACTGTCTCGAGCCGCCACCGCGTTGGCCAAGTTGAATGACCGTGCAGCTCCGCTGTGATTCATGTCGACTGCAATCAGATAACGGAGACCGATGTTGCGAATGTAATCAGCACTCAGCACCATTCCAGGACGTATTTCACGCTGGAGGCCAATATTCATCTGCCACGAACGGGGAGTCCGATAGTTCGGATTGAACACGTCGAAGCCGTTAGCGTTGGGGGCGCTAAGTGTATTCCCAATGTAGTTTGGATTCGGTCCAAGGCCTGTCACGGCGGCGGCAGCGCCCTTGAAAGCGCTGCTCAGCGCAAGCACTTGGCTGCCGGCCGTTCCGATCGTGGCACCACAGAATGTCGGTGACACAGTCCCATCCCCGTTCGAAAGCCCAGATCCTCCGCCAACTGGCGTTCCTGCTGGACCCGGACTGCCGCCCGGCCAAGTGAAAGGATTCGGAGAACCCGCTGCACATACCAAAGGCGTGTACGAGAAAATCCCCTGTGGGATACGAGCAGGACTATCAAACAAAACATTGTTCCAAATTGAGTTCTCGTAGAACAACCCGCCACCACCGCGAACCACCGTCTTCCCATTGCCTTTCAGATCCCAAGCAAAACCAACTTGCGGCCCGAAGTTCGATCCTGGCGTGCGAACTCGGTTTCCTAGGCCCGCACCCCACATGTTTAGGGTCGGCTCCGGCCCCAAATCGCTGTCTACGCGCCCAGTATCACGCTCGTAGTGAAGGCCATACAAAAAGGTGAAGTTAGGCCGAACCTTCCACGCATCCCCAATGTACAGTTCGATCCGATTGTCCGGTCCCAGCCCACCCGCCGGGAAACCGAGAGCCGCTTTTGCGGTGGAAAAACCCACTCCATTCCCTAGAAATGCGTACTGAATGGGGTAAGAGGTTGGATCCGAACTGGTACCTGCAGTTGTCGTGCCCACTTGCGGGAAAGTAAAGAACGCGGCCAAGCCACCACCTTGGATATGGTTGAACGCAGCTCCGTACCGAATAATGTGGTTGCCTAGCACTCGGCTGCCGTCGTATTTAATCTGGTGGTTCGACTGAACGGTTTGTTGCGGAGCTAGCAAATTTGGTCCGCCGCAGTAAGAACCGCCTCCACTGAATAAGCAAAGGCCGAGGACTGGTGCACCGATATTAAGGCCCAGTCCCGGAAACGGGTTGTCAACCCCGGAAATCCCACTCGTGCCATCCGCGATGCCGTTCTTGAATTTCAAATACGAGAAGCGGATGCTGTGGGTGAACTTGCCGCTGTTGAAGTCGAGGCCGAGTGCTTGAGTCGGAGTATGGTTCTTGTTCAGGAATCCTTGCAGAGAACTGGATGAACCGAACGGACGAATCTGGCTGTTCTCGTCGTAATTGAACCGATAGAAAAAGTGGCTGGAACCGGTGATCTGGTAATCCAACTTGCCAACGGTCTGCGTCTCGCGGAAGGGTTGTTGCAGCGTGGTATTCAGGGTATCAAACGGAGGCGAAAAGGGCTGAGCGGCGGTCAGGTCTTGCTTCGACCGTTCCGCGTCAATGAACCAGAACAGCTTGTCCTTGATTACATATCCACCTAACCGTCCCCCGAATTGCTCACGCTGAAATGGGGGAGCGACCGACCCAGGCAGGCGTGCCGCAATGTGACTATCACGGAATAGCCCGAAAGCTTCTCCATGAAGGACATTGCTCCCAGAGCGAGTCGAGACGTTCACCGCTCCGGAGGAAGTCAACTCAGTCGAGAGATCTAAGCTGGACTGTGACAGCTGGAATTCTTCGATCGCACTGGCCGGAATGTTCTGTGTAGTTGTCCCGACGGTTTCATCGGAGATATCGACGCCATCCACGTTCGATGCGCGCCGTCCGGCCGAAACGTCCCCGGAACGAAATCGACGAATAACCCGCTCTTGGTCGGATCGAAAGTTCTGGCCCTCCTGAATCTGGACGCCGGGTTCCAACTGTGCAAGATCCAGGAAGTTGCGACCGTTTACCGGTAGGTTCTCAATTTGTTGCGCTGTCAACACACCCTGCACTGTGGCCTGTTCCGTGTTGACCTGCACTGATGAGACCTTGCACTTCGATCGTGGTGCTTTCCTGACCGAGCGTCATCTTGGCGTTCACGGTGGCCGTGTTGCCGACCTGCACCACGACAGTTGTGCTCACCGAATTGAAACCCTTCTGGTTCACCTGACTTTGTAGATTCCCCGGAGCAAGCGCGCCCGAGTTGTAGGTAGCCCGCCGAATTGGTTGTTAGTCTCAATGGTCTGTCCTGTGCCGGTATTAGTGATCGTAACCTTGGCTCCCCCGAGACACCGCACCAGACGGGTCAGACACCGTACCAACGATACTTCCAGTACCGACCGTCGTCTGCGCCATCAGCGCCGGCGCACAGCAGAACCAAAATTGCCGCGAGAATCACGCAAAATCGCACGGCAGCGGGGAAACTTTGAGATTCGTCAACATTCGCATTCCTTCCTTTCAATCCTGATCGCGCGCTTTTGAATCCAACTTGCGAGAAGCGAACCTGGCAACTCAAGCCAACCTGGCGAAACGCCGAGGACTGCTTTGGTTACGTCCCAAGATGTCTTGCAATGAGACCGCGTACTGCACAGGGTGAATTCGAATCGAGGGCTACGAGACCCGGAACCGTAGCATTTGCCTCGCATCGTGCAATCAACAGTCCAACATAGTAGTTGTCATTTATGTTGTTCATTTTGTTTTTGTTATCAATGAAATGTTGTTGTGTTTTTGTTATGAAAACGCCGCCAGCCGGTACGGAATTCAATAGCAAAATCCACAAAAACATAGACAGACATGCCAGAGTTACTAGCGTCTGTCATTGGTCCTGTCTGGAAAGCGCTGGGCGGTGAGGCTTTGAGGCGGGAAAACTAGCTAAGTTTTGAGAGCCGGAGGGACTGCTCGGGAGGGAGGACGCCCGCTTTGACTGACGGAACGGACCCGACGAAGTGGTCGGCCTTCACTCGCTCGGCCTCGACGAGTAGTACCCCGTTCGGTGCCGCACCCGGAAGTTCGGAGCGTCCGCCTCTCCGGTGACCTTCACGTCGATCTTGCGGAACTCGGAATCGGAATATCGCTGCGAGGGGTAGTAGGCCAGCAGATATTGCGTGCGCAGCTCATCGCTGATCTGCCGGAAGGCGCTGTCCAGCTGGGGCAGGGAGCTCGCGTAATAATACTTGCCGCCGGTGTCTTCTGAGAGCTGGATCAACGCGTGTTCGCCGCCGGTGTCGCGCCCGGCGCTGGCCTCCACCGGCACCACGATGATGCTGTACACAATGGCTTCCGCTTCCTGCGCCGAGCGCACGGCATCGCGATAATCGACCTTGCTGACGGTATCCCCGCCGTCGGTAATTACCACCATCACCTTCCGGCCCTTGCGCCGGTCGAGCGCACGCGATCCCAAGTAGAGCGCGTCGTAGAGCGCTGTGGCCGAACCCACGCGGATCCGGTCGATCCCGTGGTCGATCGTCTTCAGGTCGGGCGTAAAGCCCACGACCTCATCTACCACCTCGCTGAACTGGAATACCGAGAGCGCGTCGATTGGACGAAGAATGACATGGGCAAAGTGCCGCGCCGACGCCAGTTCCAGCGGGAGGTCTTTTTTCGTGCTCAGGCTCGTATCGACCTCGAGCACAATCGACAGCGGAAGCGCCGACTCTTTGTCGAAGACGGCAATCTTCTGCTCTTTTCCGTCTTCGCTTAATTGGAAGTTGTCTTTGGAAAGCCGCGCCACCGGTGCGCCGTTCGCGTCCGTGACGGTCACGAACACATTGACCAGCTTCACATCGATTTTCAGGGTGCTTGAAGGCTCTTCCTGCGCAAAGACCGCGCCCGGAACGAGAAACAGGATCAGGATGGCGGAACGAATCATCAGTCGCATCACTTAGATGCAACCTGCCCGCTGGGGCTGCCTTGGGCGCGCGGAATCTCCTCGGGAAACGGCTCCCCATCGGCCCAGACCGCCCCATCCACGAAAAACTCTTTCTTCCAGATCGGCACCGTACGTTTCAGCGTATCGATGAGCCAGCGGCATGCTTCGAACGCTGGCCCCCGGTGCGCCGACGCCACCGCAATCAACACGCTCGTTTCGCCGATTTCAAGCCTGCCCAGCCGATGAACAAGAGCCACGTCGCGCACACCAAACTTTTCGATCGCCTGCGCCGCCAGATCCTCCATCTGCTGGAGAGCCATGTCCTCGTAAGCTTCGTAGTCGAGAAACAGTGTCTGCCTTCCGCGCGTGTTGTTGCGCACCACGCCGTCGAACAAGACGGCCGCCCCATCCTCGGGCCGCTTGATTCGTTCAAGAATGGCCTGCGAATCGATGCGCTCCCGCACAATCGCCGCACGCGCAGCGCGTCTCCCCTCGCCGCTCGCAGATGTCCCGCCGCTCACCGGCGGCAACAATGCAACTTCGTCGCCCTCGCCCAGAACGGCGCCCGGCCCCGCATAGTGCTGGTTTACTGAGAGTGCAACTGTATGCAGGACCTCCCGAATCTTCGGCACACGCTCCTCATAGTGACTGAGGACATCAGCCAAGGTGGCACCGTCCTGCAGTTCGAGAGCATCTTCGCCCCGCCCCACAATGTCCTTCAGAACCCCGAAGAATAAGACCTGTACGCGCATCATCGTTAGTGTATCCGTTTGGCGTGGCTGCCGACATCGGGATGCGGCAGCGGCATTTCCTAAGACCTGAGACCCAAGACCTTAAGACCTGCTTTTTACCCACGCGCCGACATCCGTCTGCGGAGCACCGGCGTTCCACCTGTGTTGATGATGGACGGACGGGCGTCCCCGCCCGTCTTGGAAGCAAACAAAACTGCCAGCCCCTTTCGAGACTGGCAGCAACTTTCCTAACACCCAATACCTGAGACCTGACACGTGCCTCACACTGACTGACCGCTGAGCACCTTCTCGCGTTCCTCGGCATCCTGCTTCACTTCGCGCGGAGACGAAGGCAGCGCCAGTTCCAACGCCTCATCGATCAGCTTGACGTAGTGCACGTTCAGGTTTTCGAGTTGTTCCGGCGTCAAATCTTCCTCCACATCCGTCTTGTTTTCCGCCGGGAGAATGACATCCCGCACGCCCGCACGTTTGGCCGCCAGCACCTTCTCTTTAATTCCGCCCACCGGCAGCACATTTCCGCTGAGTGTGATTTCTCCGGTCATCGCTGTCAGTGGCCGCACCGGATGATCGGTGAGCAACGAAACCAGCGTGGTCGCCATCGTCACGCCCGCCGAGGGACCGTCTTTCGGGATCGCCCCCGCCGGCACGTGAATGTGAATATCGTGATCGGCGAAGAAGCTTTCCTGGATCCCCAGCCGCGATGCGTTCGAACGGACCCAGGTCAAGGCTGCCTGCATCGACTCCTGCATCACCTGGCCGATCTGTCCGGTCATCGTGAAGCCGCCTTTGCCCTTCATCACGTTCGCTTCGACGAACAGCACATCTCCACCCGTCGGCGTCCATGCCAAACCGACCGCGACACCCGGGCGCTTGGTGCGCTCTGCGATTTCGCCTTCGGTCCGGATCTTGATGCCGCCCAGGAACTCCTGGATAATCTCCGGCGTCACGACTAGTTTTTCGTGCTTGCCTTCCGCGAGTCGGCGCGCCTGCTTGCGGCAGATCGTGCCGATCGTGCGTTCGAGGTTGCGAACGCCCGCTTCCCGCGTGTAGTGCCGGATGATGTGCCGGATCGACGCTTCCGGAAACTCGATCTGCTCCGGCGCGACTCCGTTTTCGTCCTCCTGCCGGGGAACAAGATATTGAAACGCGATGTGTACCTTTTCTTCTTCCGTGTAGCCCTGAAGCTCGATGATTTCCATGCGGTCGCGCAAAGGCTCCGCAATCGGATCGAGCATGTTCGCGGTCGTGATGAACAACACCTTCGACAGATCGAACGGAACGTCGAGGTAGTTGTCGCGGAACGTCGCGTTCTGCTCCGGATCAAGCGCTTCCAACAACGCCGATCCCGGATCGCCGCGAAAATCGCGCCCTACCTTATCGATCTCGTCTAGCATGAAGACCGGATCTTTCGTCTCCGCGCGCCGGATGCCTTGGATAATCTGCCCCGGCAGCGCACCAATATAAGTGCGCCGGTGACCGCGGATCTCGGCTTCATCGTGCACGCCGCCCAGCGAGATGCGGACGAACTTCCGTCCCAGCGCTCGCGCAATCGACTTGCCCAATGATGTTTTGCCGACGCCCGGAGGTCCGACAAAGCACAGGATCGGGCCCTTCATGTTCGGCTTCAGTCGCCGAACCGACAGGTAATCCAGGATGCGGTCTTTGACCTTCTTCAGATCGTAGTGGTCGGCATCCAGAATCTCTTTCGCCTTCGGGATATCGACTTCTCCACCCGACGTCTTGGCCCACGGCAACACGGCCAACCACTCGATGTAGTTGCGCGTGACGCCGTAGTCGGCGGCCATCGGCGACATGCGCGACAGCCGCCCCAACTCTTTCAGGGCCTCCTTCTTCACTTCGTCCGGCATGCCCGCGGCATCAATCTTCTGCCGCAGTTCGTCACTATCGCGCTGGCCTTCATCCTGCTCACCCAGCTCTTTCTGGATGGCCTTCATCTGCTCGCGCAGGTAGTACTCGCGCTGCGTCTGCTGCACCTTATCCTGGACTTCCGATTGGATCTTGTTGCGCAGTTGCTGGACTTCGAGTTCCTTCGCCAGGTGCTGGTTGATCTTCTCCAGCCTGACATTGACATCGGTCGTTTCCAGCGTGTCCTGCTTGTCGCTGGTCGACAGTGAAGGCAAGGACGACGCAATGAAATCCACCAGCCGTCCCGGCTCTTCGATATTCATTGCAACCGTGGAGAGTTCGTCCGAGAGCGTGGGCGAGCCGGCCACGATCTGCTGAAACAGGGTGAGTACGTTGCGCTGCAATGCTTCGATTTCGGAACTTTTCGGCGGGATCGTTTCTGCGATCGTTGTGAAACCTGCGCGCATGAACGGAGTCAGCTGCGTGAACTCAGCCAGCTTCACCCTCTCCAGGCCCTCCGCGAATACGAACAGGCTCTGGTTCGGCATCTTCACAACTTTGTGCACGACCGCCAGGGTCCCAACCGTGTACAGATCGGTAGGTTGCGGGGTGTCGACGCGCGCCTCGCGCTGCGCGACCACCACGATCGTTTTGTCCTCACCGAGAGAATTGATCAGTTGAACGGAGCTCTCACGGCCCACCGTGAGAGGTAGAACTGCATGTGGAAACAGGACGGTATCGCGAACCGGGAGAACCGGCAGAGAGCGTTCGTCCTGCTCTTCTTTGGCTTTATTCGGGCGCTCGGGGCGCGACTGCTGTGCCATGTTTCTCCTTGAGTGTAACTCGCTCAACTTTTGATGATTCTAATGCTCAAAAAGATGCAGGCCGGTCGGGCTTTTGCCCGTAGAGTGTTGGATTGTAAACCCCTTCTTGGGGTTTTGCACGTCGCCAATAGTACAGGTTACCTGGCTGACCACGAATAGGGAAATCCCCCACCCGCGCCCTGGGAGAATCCTCGGGCACGAAGAGAGGGATCCTTCACTTCATAATGACTGCTAAAAACTATTGCTGAAAAACGTGCTTCGCCGAGTCGCCCCGGAACACGATTTCCTGCATCACCTGCTCATTCGCCGCGTTCAACACGTACTTCTTCTCGGTCGTCTTCGCCTTTTCTCCCAGCGGAACCAACGAGCATTTCACGCGGAAAGAAACAACCTTCCCGGGGCTAACACGGTTGAACACCATGACGTGGTTCTCGCCTTCCATCACGTGCTTCACGTCGTAGTCGCCCTGGGGCAGGACTACATCGCCGATCCGAACATTCCCGGAAAAGCTGATGCGCTGCGAGTTCGCAATGCCCAGCTTGTCGCCGGCCGATGCCAGTACGGCCACCATCAACACACTGATAACGACCAACACCAGCATTTTGGATGTTTGCATGAGTATCTCCTTCACTGTCGCCCCCCGGTCTGCCGGGAGTTACTTTCAGGATAGGAGCCTCAACCGCGTCTGGCGGTGTGCCAACTCACTTGGAAATGTGACGATTTACCATGACCTTGTAAGGGCGCTCGTTTTTGGCGCCGCCCGTTTTGGCCCTTTTCGGGAATTCTTACTTCCTAGCAGCCGGATAGACTCCGAGGACCTTTACCAGATCAGCCACTTCCCCCAGATGCCTGAGCGCATTGCGCGCCGCCTCGTCCTCTCCGCGCAAAATATCGACGTAAAACACGTACTCCCACGGGCGCCCCCGCACCGGACGCGACTCGATCTTGCTCAGGCTGATGTCGCGCAGCGCAAACACACTCAGAGCCTTGAACAGCGCTCCGGGCAGGTTCTTCACGCTGAATGCAACCGACGTTTTGTTGGCGCCCGGCCGGACGTGCCGCCGCTTCCGGATGAAGAAGAAGCGGGTAAAGTTCTGCTTATCGTCTTCGATCCCGGCTTTCAGGATTTTCGCGCCATAGACTCCGGCTGCCTGGCGTCCTGCAATCCCTGCAGCATCGCGCAGTCGCTTCTCGACGACGTGCTTCACGCTTCCCGCCGTGTCATAGAAAGCCACCGGCTCGATCTTTGGATTGCGCCGGAAAAAATCCCGGCATTGGTCGAGCGCCACCGGATGTGAATAGACGCGCCGCAGATCGCCAAACTTCACGTCCGGCGCGGCGATCACGTTGTGCACAATCCGCAGCGGAAATTCGGTCTCGATGAAAACATCGCGGCTGAGCAGCAGATCGTAATGCTCCGCCACGGACCCGGCCAGAGTGTTCTCGATCGGGATCACCGCCCCTCCAACGCTTCCCTTCCCCAGGCGATCGAACACTTCGGCCGAACGCGCACACGGAACGATCGTGCATCGCGGCACCATGCGCAGCGCCGCCTCGTGGCTGAACGCTCCCAACTCTCCCTGGATCGCAATTTTCATCTGATTGGTGCGGATACTCATCCGCGAACGAACGACCTTACGCGTCCGGCCCGGCAGGCAGCAAATCTTTTTTCAGCATGAAGGCGTCCACGCCATTCGAGTAGTAACGAGGCAGGGTCTTCACCAGAAAATACTGATGCCGCTTGTAGAACGCCAACGCCGCGCGGTTATCCACGGCCGTCTCGAGAAACACTGCCCGGCAACCCGCCTCCCTCAATCGCTCTTCCGCCGCCGTTAGAAGCCGCGATCCCAATCCGCTGCGCCGCGCCTCCTCCAGGACGTCAATCGTAATGATGTGCCCTGTCTTCTGGCGTCCCGCCTCCGCCACGATAAACCCGACCGGAGCTCCACTGTCGCCGTGACGTCCGTCCTCGACCCGCTCTGCCACCAGTGTGAGCGAGCGCAGCCGCCGTATGTAGGTCAGCAACTCCATCTGCGAGTAGGAAATCCCCGGAGGGAAACACTTTTGATCGATTTCCCACAAGGCATTGAAGTCGCCGCGCCGAAATTCCCGAATCCTGAAACCGGCGTGAGTCATGGAAATCTCATCCTATTAGGGGATAAGCCGGTCTTCCATCCCATCAAGGCGTGCTTTGGCGAGTCCGAAAAATTAGCACGCCAAGGGCCTTGAACTTGTCCCGCATCCGGACGTACCATGCCAGTAAACGAGGTCTCTGTGGGGCGCCTGTTCTTGATCGACGCGTTGGGTGCCATCATCTCCCTAGGCATCTGGTACTTTGCCTTCGCGCGCTACAACCGCCGCAAGGGCGCCGCAGCTCTTCGGTGGGTACAGATCGCCTGCCGGGGGCGCGGCAAGGTCGTTGAAACCCGCTGGAGCGGCAGTTCCCGCCTTCAGGCCCGCTTTCAGTTTCCTTCCCGGTGGTTCGAAAACGCTCACCTTACTTTGAACCTTCTGCCTCGACCTCTACCCGTGCAATGGCTGGTAAGCCGCTGGCGCAAGCAAAAAGAGACGCTGACCTTTGAAGCCGACCTCGACTGCCCACCCGTCTTCCGCCTCGAAGTGATGAACCATCGCTGGTGCGGCCACAACGCCGGCAAGGCTGATGACTCGCGCACATGGGAGATCTCGCGGCCAGGCCCGGTCGTTCTCACCACCCGCGCCAAGTGGACCCAGGAACTGACACCGGTCGTGAATGCCCTCATGGCATCCCGCGAGCACAACTTCCTGAAAGTCCGCTTCCGTCCCGACTCACCGAACTTTTCCGCCACGATCGATCTGGAAACTCTCGCCGACCCCGAAGCCGCTTCCGGATTCCTGACCGTCCTCCGCGAGCTGGCCGCCGGCGCCTCCGCCAAGCAACTCTAAGATCAGTTTCCAGTTCCCAGATCTTCGGGCCCTCAGTTCTCGCGTTCTGAGGGTAGCGCCGGCGTCCCGCCCTCGCCTTCCTCAGCCCTTGGTTCTACTTGTCGCATTCAATCTTCGCCGGCCAGTTCGCATCTTGCTACATCGCTGGCATATCACACCCGCCCCCCGAACGCCTGACTCAGCAAAAGCACTCCGATCGCTCCCAGACCCATGTAAACGTACTTCAAGAACTTGTCCCCAGCCAGACGATGGTTCACCCATCTGCCCAGCCAGATTGCTGGAATCGCGAGTGGCAACGACAAGAGGTAATAACGCGTCACGGCATGCACCCATAGCCCGCTGACTAGATACCCCGCCATGCCAATGAGGCTCGCGGGAAGAAAGTACGCTTGCAGGGTCGCGCGAAATTGCTGTGCCGACCACCGCCGCATCGATCCGTAGACCACTAGCGGCGGACCGTTCATTCCGAAGGCGCCGCCGAGGATCCCCGCAGACAGCCCACAGAAAAAAAGCCATGCACGGCTATCGTGGTGCAGTTCGGGCGGCATTCGCCCGATCAGCGAATAGGCAGAAAAACCAATGATGATGAGCGCGAGCACGCCTTTCACGATCGCCTGATGGCTGCTGGTGAGCAGCAAAAGGCCAAGTGGAATTCCGGGTAGCGTCGAAACGACAAGCCATGCGGCGCTATGCAAATGGATCTTCTCCCAGTCCTGCAGCACCACGATGATCGCAACCGTGATCGATACCAGGACGCCGAGAGGGGCCGCAATGGTGAGCGGAATGAAGAATGCAAGCAGCGGAACCGCGATCAGGGCCTCTCCGAAGCCAAATGCTGAGCGAATGAGGGTCGCGACGAAGACGATAAGAACGACCTGCAAACTTGTAACGTCGATCACGGTCTCCTAGGAGTAAGCGCGAAACTAAAAGGCCCGACGCACGGGAAATCATCGGTCATCCTCGATATCTCCGTGTCTCCGCGAGCACGGGAAATCATCGGTCATCCTCGATATCTCCGTGTCTCCGTGCCTCCGTGGTATGAAGACTTGCGGAAAACGGCAGCCGGAACGGGCTAAATGCCAAGCGCCAAATGCCAACTGCTACTTCTCCGGCTCCGCCAGGAATCGGTATCCAATCCCCCGCACCGTCAGCAGATGCCGCGGCTTCGCCGGATCGTCCTCGATGTACCTCCGCAGCCGCACCACGAAGTTATCGATCGCCCGTGTGTCGGTGTCCTCTTTTAATCCCCACACTTCCTCCAGGATCGACTTCCGCGATACGACCCGCCCATTGCTGCGAATCAGGTGCCGCAACAACTCCGCCTCCATCAGCGTCAGGTGAGTTATTCCGGACGCGGTGCTCAGTTCCAGCGTCGTGAAGTCGATCGTCTTGCCGCGAAAGCTGAAAACGTCGCCCACCTCGACCATCTTGTCGCCGTTCCCGCTCTGGATCGTATCCGCGTCGACGCGCCGCCCCTCGCGAAACCATTCCCTGCGCCGCAACAGCCCTTTCAACCGCGCCAGCAAGATCGCAAGCTCAAATGGCTTGGGCAGGTAGTCATCCGCGCCCGAGGCGAAACCCTTCAGCACGTCCTCAGGACGCCCACGCGCGGTAAGCATCAGTACTGGGACGTAATTCTTCGCTTCGCGCAACTCCGACGCGACCTCGAAGCCATCTTTCCCGGGCAGCATTACATCCAGCACAACGGCGTCGAAGTTTTCTTTCTTCGCGAGCAGACGATCGAGGGCCGCCTCGCCGTCGCCCACCACTTCCACCGAATGCCCTTCGGCCACCAGGTTGAACGACAGCCCGTTCGCGAGATGCGCTTCGTCCTCCACCACCAGCACCCGGCTCATGCAAAGCCTCGAATCATGGTAAGTCCTTACAACCCGGCCCATCACATCCAGAAGCCACGTCTTCTATGGGGCGCCCCTTCAGGTTGTATCAGGGCGAGCCTTCAGGCGCGCCGAAACGGCATGGAGAGCCATCGGCTTCAGCCGCTGGATGGTCCGCTCTTCCAAACAAACACCTCGCGAATGAAGCGTTACGCCACGCTCCGCGGCAGTTCCATCGTCACCGTCGTTCCCTGACCTTCGCCCGCGCTCTCGGCAAAGACCTTGCCCCCGTGTTTGCGCGCAATCGCCCGCACAATAAAAAGCCCCAGCCCGGTTCCCTTCACTTGCGCAAGCGACCGGTGCGACACGCGGTAGAACCGCTTGAAGATGCGCTTCAGTTCACCCTGCGGGATTCCCACTCCCATATCGCGAACCTGCAAGACAACATTCTTGTCATTTGTGTCGATGCGCACCGCAACATCCACGTGACGGCCGGAATACTTGATCGCGTTGTCGAGCAGATTCGAGACCGCCGTGCGTAACTCCTCCGCGTCTCCCAACACGACCGTACCCGCGCCATTACTTCCCCCTTCGTAGCGCATGGCTTCCGGCTGCAGGTGATGCCGTGTGCGAACCAGGTCCATACACTCGCGCACCAGATCACTGAATTCGACCTTCGCCCGCTGGTGCTTTGCGCTCTTTTGCGCCGCTTGTCCGGCTTTCAGGACCTGCTCGACCGTCCCCAGCAGACGGTCCGTATCGCTCAGCATGAGCTTGTAGAACTCCTGCCGCCGCGGCTCGTCCACGGCGCGACTCTGCAGCGTCTCGAGATAGAGACGGATCGACGCGATCGGCGTTTTCAGTTCATGCGTGACTGCGTTAATGAAGCTGTCGTGCTGCTCGTTCCGCCGAATCTCCCGCACCAGGAAGCTGGTGTTCACGATCATGCCCGCGATCAGCACAGCGAAGAAAATCACCCCCAGGAATAGCATGACGCCTTCGCGCCAGTTCAGGATGATCCAACCAACGTTGAGCGCAACTGCCAGTCCCACCAGGCACACGCCTAGCGTGACGAAGAAAGCGATCGTCTTGCGGCGTGAGGTGATGCGCATGGCTTATGCAGGTCTCAGGTTCCGTGGGCGTCAAGCCCGCTGCCGCTCTGATTCTAACGCCCACCATGCGGCGCCGACACTTCTCCACCACCCATCTCCTATCTCACTTGGTAATCTCGTCGACCGCCTCGTGGCGCAGGTCAACGCTCAACGTCGGCGGTAAAGCTGATCACCGCCGGCGCGGTCCGAGAGGTGGGTTGAAGAGAGGCCCGATCGCCGCCGCCCTGATTAAGGCGACCGAAGTGATGATTCTGTGGGTGTGAGAATTCTCGGATCCCGGTTGGGGCAATTGCAGGTCTCTCGTATCCGAATTGAGGCAAAGGCCGTGTGAATGACGCAAATACACGTGGGGACAGCCGCCCCCGGCTGTCCGGCCGCAGCGTTTTTTTGCTGGGACTCCAAGTCGCGCAGCGACGCCAGAAACTAGCCCCGCACGTCAGTGCGGGGTGAACATGCGGAAAAGCCCGAGTCCGCTTCAGCGGACGGCACTTCTGAAAGCGCGTCGTTGAACTGTCAATAGAGACGCGACTCGCAGCATGTTCGTAGACTCCCGCTAAAACAATTCCCCAAGAACAAAAGCGGCCTCCGCAGAGGCCGCTTGAATTTGTAGCGCCGGCATCTTGCCGGCTGTCGCGAGGGCGTCTCGCCCTCGCATCTCAACCTTAATCCGTAAACTGCGTCACCAGCTGTCCGTTCGGCGCCGCCACTAATCCCTGCTTAATCTCGGTCAGGTTCACCCTCCGGATGTCCCACGCCAGCCCGAGCGTCTTGAGCGCCCAAATCCCGTACCAGTTCAAATCGACTTCGTACCAGGTCAACCCGTGCCGGGCAGAGGTCGGATGCGCGTGGTGATTGTTGTGCCATCCCTCGCCGAAGGTGAAGATCGCCACCAGCCAGTTATTGGTCGAAAGGTCGCGCGTCGAGAAGCGACGCGAGCCCCACATGTGCGTGATCGAATTCACCGCCCAGGTCGCGTGCAGTCCGACCACCGTGCGCATGAAAATCCCCCACATCAGGAAGGGCAGCCCGCCGATGGCGAGCAGGATCAAACCAAGCACGATCATCGGAACGTAGTGATATTTCGTGAGCCAAACGTGGAACTTGTCTTTTGCAAGGTCCGGAACGTAACGGGCCAGCGTGGTCGTGTCATGGTGCATCGACTTGCCCGTGAGAATCCAGCCCATATGCGCCCACCACGTGCCATCGATCGGGGAATGCGGGTCGCCTTCCTGGTCCGAATACTGGTGATGAATGCGGTGCGTGGCCACCCAGAAAATCGGGCCGCCTTCCAGCGCGAGCGTGGCGCACACAGTGAGGAAGTATTCCATCCACTTTGGCGTCCTGTAACCGCGATGGGTGAGCAACCGGTGATAGCTCATGCCGATGCCGAGCGAACCCGACACCCACCACAGAAAGCACGCCACGAAAAATGCTTTCCAGGTGAAGAAAAACAGCGCCGCCACGGCGCCCATGTGAAACAGCATCATGAAGATTGCAGTGACCCAATTAATCTGATCGTCGCCGGCGTGGTCGCGCCCGATCGCTTCCAGTTCCATGGTGTATGGTCCCCGTTTGTTTGGACAGTGGCAGGGCTAAGGTATCAGGGGAATCGTGTGGCGCACTGTAATACTTGTGTAATAGCAACTACTTAGGGCGTTACGGCCGTAATGGCTCGAGGGCGCGAGTGCTATTGCGGATTCACAGGGTGCTAATTTCGCCGTTCGCCTGATGAAGACATCGTGCGATCCGGTTCGTTATCAGGGCGTGCCTTCAGGCACGCCGCACACGGGGTTGGAGGAACGCGCCTTCAGGCGCTGGACAACTCAGGGTGCACGCCGGCTTTGTGCCCTCCCCATCTCAATTCAGCGCATACACGTTTCCGTCGGTGCTTCCAAAGTAAACCACGTCATCGACGATCACGGGTGACGACAGGATCGCGCCTACCGACATCAGCGTCTGGACGCCGCTCACCATGTCGTCATAGAAGTCGCCCGGGAAAGCCGCCTCGTAGTTCGGAGTTCCGTCCGCCTTGGTGTACGCCGCGCCGTTCTTCTGCGAGCCCTCGGTCGCAAACGTCCAGGCCAGCTCTTGGGTCTTCAGGTCGATCGCGAACAGTTTGCCTTCGTTCGACCCGATGTAGAGGGTGCGGCCCGCGATCGCGGGAGAGGAAAACATCGGCCATGTCTTGGACGACATCAGTTCAACCGACGTGCCGGACTGAGCGTCAAAGGCATACACGCGTCCGGAATCCGACGTTCCCGCATAGACCTTCCCGCCCAGGGCGGCTGCCGATCCCACCACCCACGAACCCTTGTTGTTGAACACCCACTTCTTCTGTCCGGTTTTCGCGTCGATCGCGTAGAAGTTTGAATCGCGACAGCCCACGTAGACCACCCCGTCATGCACCATGGGCGACGCCTGAAATCCCTCCTGGTTGTGCATGTCGTGGTCGTCGCCGGTTTTGAAGCGCCATTTCTCCTTCCCGCTGGCCGCGTCGATTGCATAGAGATTCGTGTCCCAGCTGCCAATGAAAAGCGTGCCATCGGCCAGCGCAGGCGAAGCGTGCACCACGTTGCCGGTGGGAAATGTCCACTTCAGCGTTCCCGAAGTTGCGTCGAGCGCATAGACGTTCCCGTCGCCGCTTCCAAAATAGACAAGGCCGTTCGCAACCAGTGGCGAGGAAAGATATACGTCGAACGGATCCGGCATGGTTTCGGCGACCGGCAGCACGCCGTGCAGGTGCTTTCCCGCAAAGCGGTGCTCGCCGTCGGTCTGAAATTTCCATTTCAGCTTGCCGCTGGCAGTATCGACCGCGTAGAAGTTGCCATCGTAGCTGCCGAAGTAGGCCGTGCCGCTTGCGACCGCCGCGCTCGAAGACACTCGCGAGTCCGTTCTGAATTTCCATTTTTCAGTTCCGCTGCTGCGATCGAGCGCATACAGCATGTGATCGGTACTGCCAATGTAGACCGTGTCGCCCGCGATGGTGGGAGACGAGATCACCATGCCCTTGGTGTGAAATTTCCACTTCACGCTGTGCAGTTGGGGCACGCCCGCTCCGATGTACAGACCGCTGTGCTGCGCATCACCACGGAACATGCCGGTATCTTCGCCAAACAACGGCAGGCAATAAGCAATAAGCACCAGAAATCGCAGATATTTCATTCGATTTGAAAATGCTGAATGTAGTGGGAACTGAATGAAGCTTCGCACCCGAGCCCGTCGCGTTAGACGCGCACTCCTGCCGAAGGTCACGAAGACGTTCGCGAAACTCCGGCTATGCGCTATTCGAAGCACGGACATGCGCCTGCAATCGAATCGATCGAGACGAGGCGATGGAGTGTCACGGCACCCCGCCCGTGCTCGCAGTAATCACAATTTCGCTCATCCCTGATACAGAAAGCGCGCGCCAATCAGGACGAGCACGCCGCCCAGAAACCTGCGCAGAACCGGCAAGGGCAGATGCTGAGCCCAGTCCGCCCCGAAATAGCTGCCCGCGCAGATGCCGAGCGCGATCAGTACGCCGAGCTTCAAATCGAACTGGTGCGAGCGTGCGTAAGGAATGAACGCAATGACCCAGATCGGAACCGACGAGATCATCAACGCGGTGCCTTGCGCGCGTAACTGGTCCATGCGGAACAGATACATCAGCGCGGGGATTACGAACGCCCCGCCCGTCCCCGTGATGCCGACCAGAATGCCGATGACTGCGCCGACCAGAATCTGAAAAAGCATGCTCATGTGTTCGAACCCGCGCAAAGGAGTGCCGAGGATTGCGGCGTGCGGCATTGTAGCGGGTCGCCCCAGCGCAGCGGAGTTTGGTGATTATCTTGCAGATATAGATAGACGACAGAACCGGAATGGGCAGCACGGCCGGAAGGCCACCGTGAACGCCTCACAGAATGCCCGTTGCGAGCGATACGGAGCCCTCAGGCGCACGATCAGGGCCCAGGGTAACCCAAGGGGGCCGTCCGGATCAAAACGCGAGCCTATACGTGATCCTAGCGCAATCTTGTTAGCCCAAGGCTATGGCCAAGAAAAACGCGCCCCAACGTGCCCGAATGTCGGCGAGACTGCCGACATCTCGTCAAGCTGCGCCTTTCACTTCAACGCCGGCCCACTTCTCGAGCAAAGTGAGGGTTGCCGCGTAATCAAGGTCCTGATGTCCCTCCTCGGCGGCCATCTCATAGACTTCCTCCACCGTTTCGAGACCGGGCAGTTTCACACGCGCTTCTTTCGCCGCGTCGCGCGCGAGCCGGATGTCCTTCAGCATAAGCTTCAAAGGAAAGTTCGGCGTAAAATCGCGCTTCAGGATGAACGGCGCCTTGTAGTCCACTACACCCGATCGCACCATCGAGGCTTGAATCAAAGGCAACAACGATTCGAGACTCACTCCCAGCTTCGCCGCCAGCGTCAACGCTTCGGCGAAACCCTCGAAGATGAGCGCGATCTGCAAATTCATCACGATCTTCGCCGCCTGGCCCTTGCTGGTTTCACCCATACGGAAGACTTGCTTGCCCATCGCTTTGAAGAGCGGATCGATCCTGGCGAGTACCGCCTCGTCGCCGCCAACCATAAAAATCAGTGAACCGGCTTCGGCCGCAACCTTCGAACCGGTAACCGGCGCATCTACGTAATCAACGCCTTTGGCCTTCAGTCGATCGGCAAACTGGCGCTCCGCAGTCGGAGAAATTGTGCTGGAATCGACAACGACTGCACCCGAACCGACCGTGGTTTCGACGCCTCCGGCTCCGAACAGAACGCCTTCCACGGCTTTGGTGTCCGAGACGCACATCCATACGACCTCAGCGCCGCTGGCCGCATCGCCCGGAGTGGTGGCAACCCGCGCACCGTCTACCTGTTTTCCCGGAGTGCGATTCCAGACTGCAACTTCATGTCCCGCCTTCACCAGGTTGGCGGCCATCGGCCTGCCCATGATTCCTAAGCCCAAGAATGCGATGCGCATTGCGTCCTCTCCAAAGTTTGGTTGCGTTCCGAGTCGCGGCTTGTTTGCGCCTCAGGTAATAAAAAGGCGAGACGAGGAAGGCCGCGCCTCAATCTGTGTTTAGGTAGCCGAATTAGATATGACGATCGTAATGATGGTCAAGCAATCTGCGATGCGTTTGCCGTAAAATAAGAGTTACCGTTTCTTTTGTTACTGGGCGTGGGGCGGCGGAACATTCGTAAGGTTCCGCTGTCCGGAAAAACAAGCATAGTAAGGGATCTGGGGCGGATTCTGGCATTATCTAGGGCGTAATGATTAAAGCAACTCTTCGCAATCCAGCATTGCGGAAACGGGCCACGCAATTCGGACGACTGGTCCGCCACTCCGCGGTCACCCCGCGCGCGGGGAGCACACACACACCCAGACTGGTCACTAACGGTGAACTAGGCGTTACGTTCATCGGGCACGCTGCGTTTTTTGTGCAGATGGGCGGGCAGAATGTCACCATCGATCCCAACTTCGCGAGATGGCTCTTTCTTTTGAAGCGCGTACGCAAGCCCGGCCTGCGCATCAGCGACCTTCCACCGATCGATCTTGTAATGGTGACGCATGCGCACTTCGATCACCTGCATCGTCCATCGCTGCGGGCGATCGTGAATCACACACGGCGCTGGACGGGACGCGGGCCGACGCTCGTCATTCCGCATCATGTGTTTGATCTCGTTTCCGATCTTGGCTTTGAAGAGATCATCGAACTCGACTGGTGGAATCACTATCGGCACGGCGGGCTGACGGTGACGCATGTGCCCTCGCGCCATTGGGGCGCGCGCATTCTGAAGGATTCGCATCGAGGGTACGGCGGGTACGTGCTGCAATCGGAAAAACACTCGCTCTATCACGCGGGCGACACCGCCTACTTCAACGGCTTCAAGGAGATCGGCGAGCGCCTTTCACCCGAAGTCGCACTGTTGCCGATCGGCGCCTACAATCCAGAGACCTTCCGCACCGTACATACCAATCCGGAAGATGCCACGCGCGCGTTTCTCGATCTGCACGCCCGCTGGATGGTCCCCATGCACTACGGCAGCTTCCGTCTGTCGCATGAACCCGTGGACGAACCGCTGCAGCTCCTGGAACAAGAAGCGAAGCACGCGGGAATCCAGGACCGCGTCGTGGTCCTCGAAGAAGGCGTGACGAAGTTCTTCTAGGGGCCGGGATTCGGTCGTCGGTCTTCGGCGTTCGTCATACTCGTCTTACCGATTTGTCTCTACAGATAACAACCGAGTGTGAAAATTGCGTCTGTAGAAATGTACCTCCAGCGTGGACGCGTGGTTGCGGCGGAGAGTACACTTTTTTGGTCGGTTCCCGCCTCGAACCATTCTGAATTCTTCGACGAAGGAGGTTCCAATGCCCGCACACGTAAAACCCATTCCTGATGGCTTTCACACAATTACTCCGCATATCACGGTGCGCGACGCCAAGGGCGCGATTGAGTTCTACAAGAAAGCACTCGGAGCGAAGGTAGAGAACGTTTCGCACACTCCGGACGGCAAAGTGATGCACGCCACGCTGAAAATCGGCGATTCCGTCATCATGTTGAACGACGAATTCCCCGAGATGGGGGGATCGCCGGCACCGCGCGGCGAGGCGTCGGGTATCACGCTGCATGTTTACGTCGATAACGTTGACAATCTTTTCAAGCAGGCTACGGCGGCAGGCGCGAGCGTGAAGATGCCGCTGATGGATCAATTCTGGGGCGACCGCTACGGCATCGTGCAGGATCCGTACGGGTTCAAGTGGTCGATCGCCACGCACATCAAGGACATGTCGCCGGAGGAGATGAAGAAGGCCCAGGACGACATGATGAAGCACATGCAGCAGAAGAAGACAGCGTAAAAGGACCATCCGCAATGAGAGACGGAGGCACCGACGTGATCGGTGCCTTTTTCGTTTCTGCGGCATCGGTGATGGCAAATCGATTCGAGGAATATTAGCGGAGCTTCGCTCCGCCGGACAGCCGAGGGCGGCGGTCCCCACGCAGACTAATACGCGAGCAGGATGCGGAGATCCCGCACATTGTTGCCGGTCGGTCCGGTCATGATGGTGTCGCCAAGCGCGTCGAATAACGGATAAGCGTTGAAGGTCGCCAAGGCCGTCGCGGCATCGAATCCGGCGGCTTTTGCTCTCTCCGCGGTGCTTCCGTCAGCCACGGCTCCGGCCGCCGTGCTGCTGCCGTCGATCCCGTCGGTGCCTGCACTGAGGACGGTGATGTTTTCGCCGGCAATCTTCTGCGCACAATACAAGGCAAATTGCTGGTTGCGCCCGCCGATCCCGCCGTTGGTGACCTTTACCGTCACTTCCCCGCCCGAAATAAGGCACACGCGCGAAACGCTTTTGCGCAAGGCGCGCAGACGGCCGAGAAGATAGTCGGCTGCGCGAGCGTAGTCCCAGTCGTCGCAGCTGTTGTCGACTTCGACGGCAAAGCCCTGGCTGGTTGCGATGACGCCCGCTTCGTCAATCGCTGTCTTATTCGAAAGCACGGGCCACCAGCGCGCGCGAACGAAAGCCGGATCATCGGACTTGGGCGTTTCCTCGAGCGCGTGGCGCTGGAAAAGTTCGCGGACGGACAGCGGGAATTGTTCGAGCAGCTTGTACTTCTCGAGCAGAGCGTAACAGTCTGCGATGGTGGTCGAGTCCGGCATGGTCGGGCCGGAGGCGAGCGCGTCGAGCGCGGTGTCGGGCACATCGGAGATGAGCAGCGAAACCTGTTGCGCAGGATAAGCCGCCCGCGCCAGGCGTCCACCCTTGACCGCGGAAAGATGCTTGCGGATCGCGTTGATTTCGGCGATCGGGGCGCCGGAGAGCACGAGCGCGCGATAGGTGGCGATGAGGTCGGCGAGCGAAATCTCGTCGTCGATGGGCTTCTCGGCGATGGAAGATCCGCCGCCGCTCAACATGAAGATCACCAGCGACGAAGCTGTCTGCGCATTGAGCGACTTGAGAATCGCTTCGGCAGCACGCACGGATTCGGTGTTCGGCGTAGGATGCGCGCCCTGGAAGTAGCGGAAGCCGTGGATCTGCGATCCGGGATTGACGGAGCTGGCAACAATGCCCTCGAAGCGGCTGCCGACCTGGGCTTCGAGCGCCTCGACGAGCGTGTGTCCAGCCTTGCCGATGGAGACGACGAAGACGCGGGAATAGGCGTTGAGGTCATAGAGATCCTCGCAGATGCGCAGAATGCCGCGCTCGCAGCTCACGTGTCGCGCAAAAGCCTTCGAGATGGAAGACTCGCGCAGAGCATGATCGAAGATGGCGCGGGTGGCGTCGCGGAAGGAGCGGTGGGGATCGGATGACATGCAGGAGTCAGGGTAACAAAAGGGGATCACGTTCGGGGCGAAGGCAGAAACAAGATCAATTGGCCGCACCCACAGCGGCTAAAGCCAGCTTTTCTCACATGCGCTTTACCGGCGCGCCTGAAGGCGCGCCCAATACAAACCTGCTCGCCATGTCAGATACGCCAGATCGCCGAGGTGGTAGTATCGGGATCCTCGATCCGGTTTCCGTGTGGAACGGAGGGGCGATGGCTAGCGCAACGATTCCAAGAGACAGAGCAGCGGCACGAGTCGCGATCGTGGAGGAACACGTGCGCCTCGAAAACGCGCATGACCTCGAGGGCGTGCTCGGGACGTTCGGCGACACGGCCCGTTACGACGACGAGCCGTGGAACGAACACTTCGAGGGACGCGACGGGGTGCGGACGTTTTATACCGAACTGATGAAGGCGCTGCCCGATCTCGGAATCGAAATCAAGAAGCGGCACGTGACCGATGACGCCATCGTGCTTGAGGTGATCATTCACGGCACGCAGTTAGGAGCGTGGCGCGGCCTGCTGCCGACCGGGCGCCGCATCGAGCTTCCGTTGTGCGGCGTGTATACGTTCGATGAGAACGATCGTCTGGCGGGAGAGAAGATCTACTACGATCGCGGAACCGTGTTGCGGCAACTGGGCGTTTTCCACGAACCGCGCAGCTTGCTGGGACAGCTCACGATCGCGGCGACACATCCGGTGACGCTGGCGAAAGCGGTGGTGAGGAAGATTGTGGGAGCGTGACCCTCTTAAAGGGTTAGGAATGATCCGAAGTTAGATACGCAATCCATGATTGAGCGATCCAAATCACTGTTTAAGATGCCCGTAGCGAAATTCGCTTGTTACTGCTTTTGGGGTATCTGCGTCGCCTTACTCTGCACCGCAGCGATTGCTCAAAATAGCTCTACACCACAGCCAACAACACCCGACGCACAAGTGCGGCTCGGCAATGATTATTTGGACAAAAAAGACTATTCGTCAGCCATGACGTGGTTTCGCAAGGCCGCGGAACGAGACAATCCCGTGGCCGAACACAACATCGGCTGGCTCTACCAGAATGGATTTGGAGTA
This sequence comes from uncultured Acidobacteriota bacterium, assembly GCA_963718505.1. Taxonomy (GTDB): domain Bacteria; phylum Acidobacteriota; class Terriglobia; order Terriglobales; family Acidobacteriaceae; genus Gp1-AA133. The sequence continues at coordinate 72,202 of CAVQZP010000029.1, forward strand.
AAGCAAGATTATGGCGAAGCTATGAACTGGTTTCACAAGGCCGCAAGCCAAGACTATGCCGAGTCTGAAAATAGCATCGGATGGCTCTATCAAAATGGGTGGGGGGGTCAACAGGATTATGCCGAAGCTATCGCCTGGTATCGAAAAGCATCGGAAAAGGGAAACGCACGGGCCAGCGCGAACTTGGGACTGCTCTTCAGCAACGGGCTCGGAGTCAAGCAGGATCCGGCTGAAGGAGCGAATTGGTACCGGACGTCAGCGCAACAGGGCAACGTCAAGGCGGAAGTCCATCTCGGTCTCCTTTATCAAATTGGACACGGAGTTGAGCAAAACTATCTGGAAGCGATGGCTTGGTATCTCAGGGCTGCTGATAAAGGAGACAGTGAAGCACAGAATGCGATCGGCCGCCTTTATCAGGAAGGACATGGGGTGAACCAGGACTACGCGAAGGCGATGGAGTGGTATCGCAAGGCGGCGGATCAAGGTAACGCCACCGCAGAAAACGACGTCGGATCACTCTACGCGAACGGTCTTGGAGTTCCACAAGATCATTCCAAAGCGGAAGAGTGGTTCAAAAAGGCCAACGACCACGTGCTGTTGCCAGGCGGCATTCGCCCTCCGCGGGCGATTTTTTCGCCAGCGCCGGATTATTCAAAAGAGGCGCGCGAAGCCAAATTCCAAGGCACATGCGTACTTTCCCTGATCGTTGGCGCCGACGGCAATCCACGCGACATCAAGGTGTTGAAGTCCCTCGGAAAAGGGCTCGATGAAAAGGCAATAGATGCGGTTAAGACCTGGAAGTTCGAGCCCGCAACCAAGGACGGCGTGCCTGTGGCAGTTCAGATCGCGATTGAGGTGGATTTCCGTCTGAAGTAAGACTGGGCGAGGAATCGCGGTCACGCTCGGTGTCTGGCAGACCGGGCCCTGCTCCACATCGAGCGGGATATCAAATCTTCCCGGTCTGCTCCATCACGTTGAAAAACCCGATAGAACTCACTCTCGTTCGCGCTGCACTACACCCCTAACCCATCCCTCAATTGCTTCCCGCATCTCGCGCAGGCGGCCTTCGAAAAAGTGATCCGCGGCTTCGATGATCAAGAGTTTTTTCGGCTCTGGTAGCGGCGCGACCAGGGCTTCCAGCCGCGCTCTCGTGGCGAACTGGTCGCGCGAGCCGCTGATGAAGAGCTTCGGCTTGGTGCAGGTTTCGAGGAACGAGTAGTGGTAGGAGCGGTCGTCGACCGGGGAGATCGGCGTGCCGAGGGAGATGACCGCTCGGACGCGCGGATCAGGGCACGCGGCCCGCAGGCCGACGGCGGCACCGAAGGAGAATCCGGCGGAGATCAGCGGAAGATGGAACTCGTGGTCGAGCCAGTCGAGCGCCGTGCGGACGTCGTCGACCTCGCCTTCGCCCAGAGCATGCTCACCGTGGCTGAGGCCGGCCCCGCGAAAGTTGAAGCGCAGCACCGGGAAGCCGAAGCTGTTGAGGGCTTTCATGGCGTGGAAGACGACCTTGTTGTGCAGCGTCCCGCCGTGCATGGGGTGAGGATGGCAGACGAGCGCGGCGTGCGTGGCGTCGGGGGAACCGGGGTTCAGGAGAGCTTCGAGTTGCCCGGCAGGGCCGTTCAGGAAAAAGGATCGGATGGCGGTCGAGGTATCGGGCACGTGGGTAGAGTACAACGAGGGGGCGGGAGAGGAGCGATTGATGGGGGACGTGGCGATCACCACATTGGCCACGCTCCATTGGAGGTGCTGCATGGAATACGGATGCCGGGCTGCGCCCGGCCGGACAGCCGAGGGCGGCTGTCCCCACGTGGGCTGTGGCGCTGCTTGCGGGCGGGAAAGACCGCGGCTTCATGACATAGGCGTCGTCATTGGGCGGGCGGGGACGCCCGCTGCTCCACGACGAATACGCTATCCTCTTCTGCATGGACTACGTCGCGCTGACGCGCAAGTTAGTCGACATCGAATCGATCACCGGGAACGAAGCGAAGGTCGGGCACGTTCTCGCCGAGGAACTTTCGCGGCTGGGATACGACGTGCAGAAAATGCCGGTCGAGGGCGACCGCTTCAATGTGGTTGCGACTGTGCCGGGGCAGCCACGTCCGCCGATCATCTTCTCCACTCACATGGATACGGTGCCGCCGTTCATTTCCTCGTCTGAAGATGAAACTCGTGTTTACGGTCGCGGTTCCTGCGACGCGAAGGGGATCATCGCGATCCAGATCACGGCTGCCGAAAAGCTGCGGCGGGAAGGCGTGCATGTCGGACTGCTGTTTGTCGTCGGCGAGGAGCGGGACAGCACTGGCGCGAAGGTTGCGAACGAGCAGCCGATGGGCGCGAGGTTTCTCGTGAACGGCGAGCCGACCGAGAATCATCTGGCGCTAGCGTCGAAGGGGACGCTGCGCGTGGAACTGGTGGCATCGGGGCGCATGGCGCATTCGGCGTATCCGGAACTGGGCGAGTCGGCGATCGACAAGATGCTTGTCGCACTCACCCACCTGCGCGCGATGCCGTTGCCTTCGACCGAGGGAATTGGGCCGTGCACGTTCAATATCGGCTTGATTGAAGGGGGACGGGCGCCCAACGTCATTCCCGATCGCGCCGAGGCGCATCTGCTGTACCGGCTGGTGGGCCCGACGGAAGAACTGCGGCGGCAGATCGTCGAGACCGTCGGCGATCTGGCGAAGGTGGACTTCTACCTAGAAATTCCGTTCATGCGTTTCCGTGCCGTCGACGGTTTGCCCACGATGGTGGCGGCGTTCACAACCGACATTCCCGCGCTTACAAATTGGGGCGAGCCTCTCTTGGTCGGGCCGGGCTCGATTCACGTCGCGCATACCGACGGTGAGTACGTCGAGAAAAATCAACTTGCCCAGGCGGTGGAATTGTATTGCCGGATCGCGAGGCAGTTGACCGAATCCATTGACGCAGCGGGGAAATAGCACGTAAGATTGTGCTGCACGTGTTTATGTGCCACCATGAAAACGAACATCACCCTCAAGTTGGACGCGAACCTGCTGCGAGAAATTCGAGTTCTTGCCGCAGAACAAGGTACATCGATCAGCGCCATGTTGTCCGAGCGCTTGGAGCAAATCGTGCGAGAACGGAAAGCCTACGATCGGGCCCGCCACAGAGCTCTGGCACGCCTGCGTGAGGGACTTGATCTCCGTTGGAAGAGGCCTCACTCCCGCGACGACGTGCACGAACGATGAGCGACAAGTACTTCGTTGACACAAACATTCTGCTTTATGCACACGACCGCTCAGCGGGCGTGAAGCACGAACGGGCACGCAAGCTCATCGAGCACCTGTGGGCGACAGGTGAGGGCGTTGTCAGCACTCAGGTTCTGCAGGAGCTATGCGTAAACCTGCGCAAGAAGGTTTCGCGGCCGTTGCCGTCAGAAGAAATCCGTCGCCTCGTCGAGGACTATCTCGCGTGGGAAGTCGTCACGAACGACGCGACATCCGTGGTGGAAGCCTTGGATATCGAGAAGCGCTTCAAGATCTCTTATTGGGATGCATTAGTAATACATGCTGCCTGGCGCGCAGGTGCGGCTGTCCTGTATTCAGAGGACCTTGCCCAGGCGCAGCGCTACGATTCATTACAGGTCGTAAATCCACTACTCGCCTAAACGGATTGTTACCCAACTCCACTGCCATTTCTGTCATCCTATTCCGGGGCGCTGCTAGAACTGGAGATGAGGATGAAAAGAAGTCTGGCTTTTCTCGTAGTCCCCTTTGTGTTCTGCTTCCTCGCATTCGCCCAACATGGCGAGCACAACGAAGGCCATGGCGGCGGTCAGATGCATGCGCCGCCGGCCCACGGCCCACAGCCGGAACGCAGTCCCCACCCCGTCGAAGAGAACCGACACTTCGCCGATCAGCCGGGTCATCCCGAGGCACCGCACGTACATGAGGATGGGCACTGGGTCGGACACGATACTGGACGGAACGACGCCCGTTTTCACCTCGACCATCCCTGGGAGCATGGACATTTCGGCGGCGGCTTCGGGCCTCACCATGTGTGGCGGCTGGCCGGAGGCGGACCGGGACGCTTCTGGTTTGGCGGGTTCTATTTCAACGTCGCACCCGTGGATGTCGGCTATTGCGGCGATTGGCTCTGGGACTCGGACCAGATCGTGGTCTATGAGGATCCGGATCACGTGGGCTGGTACCTGGCGTACAACATGCGCCTCGGCACGTATGTGCATGTGATGTATCTGGGAAGGTAGCGACGCGTTCGTCGACGGATGGCCGCATTTGGATCACTCATCCCGGTGCGGCTTTTTCTTTTGCCGCCAGCAGGAAAGGACAAGTGGCAGTGCTCTGCGGCGTCGACGCACTCGCCTTACAATGGCACGGTTCGCGAACTCAAAACGTCGCGCCAGGCAATCGGGAGGATTTCATGAACGCCATTCCAATCTCGCACCCGGATTTGTGGCCCGAACTTCCGCTGGCCGCATGGCAGGATACCTACGCGACGCTGCACATGTGGACGCAGATTGTCGGCAAAGTGCGGTTAGCATTGAGTCCGCGAATGAACCACTGGTGGGAGGTGCCGCTCTATGTCAACACGAGAGGGCTCACAACGTCGCCAATCCCCTACGGGCACACCATATTCGAAATCCAGTTTGACTTCATCGATCACAGGCTGACAATTCAGACCGATCATCAGGCGAGCCGTGAGCTGGCGCTGAAGCCCCGCTCGGTGGCCGAGTTCTATCGAGAGTTTATGTCGGCTCTGGACGCGCTCGGAATTCGCGTGAAGATCTGGAAGATGCCGTGCGAGATCCCGAACCCGATTCCGTTCGATCAGGACACGCAGCATGCGTCGTACGATCCCGAGTATGCGAATCGTTTCTGGCGGATCCTGGTGGCGAGCGACGCGGTGCTGAAAGAATTTCGCGCGGAGTTTATCGGGAAAAGCAGTCCGGTGCATTTCTTCTGGGGCAGCTTCGACCTGGCGGTGACGCGCTTTTCGGGTCGGCGCGCCCCGGAGCGGGTAGGGGCCGACTCGATCACGCGGGAAGCATACTCACACGAGGTGATCAGCTGCGGATTCTGGCCGGGTGGTGGCGATGTGAAAGAAGCGACGTACTACGCCTACGCGGCGCCGGAACCGGAAGGCTTTGCGAAACGCGAGGTAAAACCACCCGAGGTTTACTATGACACGCAGATGAAGGAATTTCTGTTGCCATACGAGGCAGTGCGCATTGCGACGTCGCCGCACGACGCCCTGATCGCTTTCGCACGAACCACCTACGAGGCGGGCGCGGATCTTGGGAAATGGCCGCGGAGAGACCTGGAAAGAACGGTGTGATCTTGGTCAAGAGCAAGAGGCTGGCGCTCCAAAACGCGAGGTCTCTCGACTACGTTCGGCTTCGCCTCACTCCGCTCGAGATGACAGGACTTGGCAACAGCAGGTGAGCCGAAGAAGTCGACGTCGCCGGCGGGCGAGAAGGCCGTCACTTCCTCGTGAGAATTTCAGGTGTTGCACTCTAGTTCTCACTTCCGCCACCATGCTTCTGTTTGCAAAGCTTGCAGTCCGTGGGCGGCTCTGAGTTGTCGACGCGGTGCTTCACCGGCTTCACTGTTCGCAGGAACGCGAACATAGCCTTCAGGTCGTCGTCGGGAAGATTTCCGTAGACCATAACAGGCATGATCGGGCTGAGCTTGCGGGCCTTGACGTGGCCGGTATGCATAACCTCGAGAAAAAGTGCTTCGTCGTAGTACGAGATGCCGCTGGCCTCGGGCGTAATGTTGCCACTAGCGACGTAGCCCCACGGTCCGGCAAAGGAAAATCCTCCCGCGAAATCCATACCCGCGACATTTTCTCCGCGGACCTGCGCCGTGTGGCAATCGATGCAGCCCGCCTGGTCTACAAGGTGGGCGCCGTATTTCACGCGGTCGGATTTGTCAGTCTCCGGAACCGGGGACGTCAACGGTTCAGGCACGCTTCGGATCAGGTACTTCACCGGGAAGATGATTTCCGTTGGCGGAAGTGAGTTGCTCACGGCTGGCAGCGAACGAAGATAGACCACGACCGAGGCGACGTCCTCGTCCGACATATTGCGATAGTGGGGATACGGCATGATGGGAAACAGCGCACGGCTGTCGTGGCCGATGCCCTCGCGAATCGATCGAGCGAGTTCGTCGTCGCTCCATCGACTAGCGCCGGTTTCGGGATCAGGCGTCAGGTTCGGAGCGACTATGCGACCCGGAAGACCGGCGTAGGGGAGCACCTCACCAGAACCGACCGTACCGGCGACGATGGGTGTTCCCGAAGCGGCCCAGTCATGTCGCGAGTGGCAGTACAAGCAACCACTCAGGGCGGTCGCGATGTAACGTCCGCGTTCGAGACGTTGGGGTGTGGCCTCGAATTTCTTCGCAGTGACCGGACGAGCTTTGGGACCGATGAAGGGACGCCAGCCGATCGTCATAGAGATGGCGATTGCGATGATGATTGCGAGCCCCAAAAGAACAAGAGCCAACCACTTGGCAAACCGCCCCATGAACTCCTCCTGGGTGTGCGGCGCAGAATAGCAAGTTCCCAGCGGCGGTGCTACGTCTGAATCCCGGGAACGAATTACACTGGATAACACTATGTCCTCTGACTCGACGAACTCGCTCGCTCAAGCTTCCTCGGCCTACCTCCGTTCGGCCATGCACCAGCCGATTCGCTGGCATGAGTGGGGAGAGGACGCTTTCGCCACCGCCAAACGCGAGAACAAACCGATGCTTCTGGACATCGGCGCCGTGTGGTGCCACTGGTGTCACGTGATGGACCGCGAGTCGTATGACGATCCAGAGGTCGCGCAGATTGTGAATGAGCAGTTCGTCGCGGTGAAGGTGGATCGCGACGAGCGGCCCGATATCGACAGCCGTTATCAGGCGGCGGTGAGCGCGATCAGCGGACAAGGTGGCTGGCCATTGACGGCGTTTCTCACGCCCGACGGCGTGCCGTTCTACGGCGGTACCTATTTCCCTCCGAACGAACAGTGGGGACGGCCGAGTTTCAAGCGCGTGCTGGCTTCGATTGCCAAGGCGTTTCACGAAAAGCAGGCGGATGTCGCGGAGCAAGCCCGCATGGTGGAGCAGGCCATTTCGCACGCCGAGTCGTTTGCGGGACGGAGCGGCCGAGTGTCTCCGCGGGTCGTCGAGGCGATTGTGAAATCGGCTCTTGGAATGTTTGACGCGCGCAATGGCGGTTTCGGAAACGCGCCGAAGTTTCCGCATCCCGGCACGCTCGATCTGCTGATCGAACAATACGCGCGAAACGACGACGAACAACTCAAGAACGTCGTGGTAACGACTCTCGAGCACATGGCGAATGGCGGGGTGTATGACCAGTTGGCCGGTGGATTCCACCGCTACTCGGTGGACGAACGCTGGGTGGTGCCGCACTTCGAAAAGATGTCGTACGACAACTCCGAACTCCTGAAGAACTACGTGCACGGATACCAGGTAACAGGAAACGAGTTCTTTGCGGAGGTGGCGCGCGACATCATTCGCTGGATGGATGAATGGCTGAGCGATCGCGAACGCGGCGGATTCTACGCTTCGCAGGACGCCGACTATTCGATGGATGACGACGGCGATTACTTTACCTGGACCGTCGCCGAGACGAAAAGCGTCCTCAGCGAAGAAGAAGCAGCGGTCGCCTGCCTGCGTTATGACATCAACGAAATCGGCGAGATGCACCACAACACGGCGAAAAACGTGCTGTACGTGCGCGCATCGATCGAAGAGATTGCGAGCCGTCTGGAGATTCCAGCGGAGCGGGTTGAGGAACTTCTGGCGTCGGCGAAGAAGAAAATGTACGCGGCGCGTCTCGAGCGGCCAACGCCTTACGTTGACAAGACGGTGTACGTCGGGTGGAACAGTTTGTGCATCTCGGCCTACCTGGAAGCGGCGAAAGTCCTCGGCCTAGACGACGCGCGCCGCTTCGCGCTGCGCACGCTCGACCGCATCCTCGGAGAAGGTTGGCATCCGGAACGGGGCCTGATGCACGTCATTGCGTATTCCGACCCCAAAGCGAAGCGCCGCGATGTGGCGGGATATCTTGACGATTATGCGTTTACGGCTGTGGCATGCCTGGATGCTTACGAAGCGACCGCGGATCTCAGCTACTTCAAGTTTGCGAGAAGCATTACAGACGCGATGATCCAGAAATTTTACGATCCGGTTTCGGGCGGCTTCTTCGACACGGATATCCGCGATGGCGAAGCCAAGGGGCTGGGAGTTCTCTCGGCGCGCAGAAAACCGTTTCAGGATGCTCCCACGCCTGCAGGCAACTCGATGGCGGCGATCGCGTTATTGCGGATGCACGGGTACACCGGCGATGCTAGCTATCGGGAAAAAGCCGAAGAGACGATGGAAGTATTCGCCGGCTCGGCCGAGCAGTTTGGAATTTTCGGGGCGACGTACGGGATCGCCGTTGTGCATATCTTGCAGCCGCATACGCAGATCGTTGTGATCGGTAGTGGCGCTGAGGCGGACGCCCTGTGGTCGGCTGCGAACGCAGGATTTGCCTTCAACAAAACAGTCCTGCGGCTCGCCGCCAATGAAGTGGTCGCACAGAATCTGCCGCCATCCCTTGCGGAAACGATTCCGAATGTTCCTGGAGTTCAGACAGGAAATGCCGGGGCTGTTGTCTGTTCCAACTTCACTTGCCAACCACCGGTGTCCGAGCCGGAAAAACTCACGCAGCTTTTGCGCGAGCGCACGAGCCAGCCCGCAGCCTAAATCGCAATCCAAGGAATGGGAACGTTTACATGCGAAAAGAGAGACCGACGGGAGTGGTAGGCTCACGTCGGTCCAGAGATCTCAGAATTTAGAAGTACAGCGGGGTTACCCGCAGGTTACTTTGGTGATCTTGCCGTTTTCGACTATTTGCCGCAATTTGGACCTTTGCTGGGTGGGCACATGGGTAGCGGTCCACCGTCCGGAGCGGGAACTCTAGGGGCGGCGGCTGCTACATATGTGCTCACAAGGGCTACCAACAGGAACATCGCCCTGATCGCACGTTTCATTGGGTTCTCTCCTTGCGTGTAGACCGCAAAGGGTTTGCGGCCCAGCACGCGCCCGCATTATACAGTCGTTCGTCAAGTCGTCTACAGATTAATCCGTAGTCGTCTGTCCGGATTGTCCCCAAACTGACCCGGCGGGGTCCCAGGTCAAAATCTATAAAATCCTTCTTTCCAGTCCCATCGGAAAGCTTCTTCCAGTTTTTCTGCAACTGCGTCCCGATCTAAAAAAATTGCTAAGACTCGTTTACAACTGGGGTGGAATTTTAAACAAAGCGAGACATCCGTATCCAAAATCGATCAAGATCGGGCTGATCCGGAGGTTTGAACAGTCGTAGTTGTCAGAATGTATGGTTTTGTTGTATCGGGAATTCCCTGAGAAAAATCTCAGGTAATTTACGGAGAGGCGATCAGGACTTCGAGCCGACTCTTTGCGGCAGCGGTGGGTAGACTACTTGTGATCGGCGAGAGCGACTCTCCTCGAAGGCTGTGTCGGCCTTCGGCAGGGGGGACGGGTCATTGGTGCGGGAGAGTGCGCGATCCACCATGCTTTCGAACATGGGGATCAGCGAGTCTGCCGCAACTGGATTCTGCAAATCGTTGAGGGATTGCTCCCAGCGCTGTGGGCGCAGCATCGACGCTGCATCTTCGCGGGCGGGGCTCTTCAGCAGCATATATCCCGTCCAGGTCAGAATCGCCAGGTTGTACGCGGTCATGTTCACGAAGGCGCTGATAGCAGGGCTCATCGAGTCAGTGCCGATCGCCACCAACGACAATTCCACGATAGCAAATCCGCCGAAACCCAGCGCGACACCGAAGCTCTTTTGTTCCCGGTTCACGCCCAGATAACGCGCGAACACCAACAGGAAAAGTACCAAGCCACATTGCACTACACGCACACTGCGTTGCGCAGTGAGGATCGCATTCACCATGAGATCGCCAGCGTTGGCTCGCGTCGAAGCCGCCACCACACCCGCCACCATCAGCATCACCAGGCCCGCCCATTTGAAGAGCACAGAGCCGAGATCGCGCAGCGTATGGTATGGACGAAATACGTCGAGGAAGATTTCGCGAATCACGAAGAAGCCGAGGACCACACTGACTGCCGTGGTGAGCCAATAAAAATTAAAGAAAAGCCGATAGAAGCGGTCCTCGCGAAGTGGAAAAGTGACCGCAAAGGAAACAATTTGAAATGCAATGTAGGCGAAGAAAAACGGGAATGTCCGGTAGAGCTTGCGCCACAACATGATCGCGACGAGCGTCCCCTGCAGGAGCGGATGCGCGAGCCAAAGCGCCATGTTCGCGAAATGTAAGTTCAGGCTCATCACATGTCCCGCGTCACGGGGGATAGACGTGGTCAAAAGGGGTGATCAGACACCCCGACAGCGACTCCACTTCCATTCCACCTTAGCAGGTCTGCTCGATGGATCAATGTACCAAAGTAACTCAGGGTAACCGTTACCGTCGCTCCAAGCAATGTCTTTCTGCAGAGCAACTTGCGGATGACGCGGTTACCTTCCGGTTAATGGATTCCCTGCTGAGTAACCAACCATGCGACAAGGTTAGGGCGTCGAGTGAATGTACGCACGCATCATGCGCATTTCGTAATCTTTCTCGGAAAGGTCATGCTGGATGACGTCCCGCAAAGAAACCATGCCTCTGAGTTGCTTACCCTCGCAGATGGGTAGGTGGCGGAACCCGTGACGGTGCATCAGGAAACGGCAGGTATCCATATCCTCTTGGGGCGAAACGGTGAGGGGGTCTTCGGTCATGACTTCAGCGATTTTGGTTTTGCCGGGATCGCGCCCTTCGACTACGACGCGCCGCATCAGGTCGCGTTCGGAAAACACCCCGACCAGCAGACCATCACGGAGCACCGGAACAGCGCCGATATTTCTTTCAACCATGGCGCGCGCTACGTCAAAAACTGTCTGATCGACATCGGCGCGGTATGTGTCCTGATTCCGGACAAGATCGTAGATGCACGACAAGGGGCACCTCCAGAGAGTCGAATTTGTAGGCAGCTACTCGTCCCAACAGTTCAGATACCCGGAACAGGGCGGAGTATACGACGAAAATCCCGGGCACCTCGAAGGAAATAACACGGCAGGTGTTGTCGGCATATACAGGAATTGCTGGAGATACCGAGTCGAAGGTTGCTGACAGTAATTTTGCTGAGAAGCGCCTTCGTCAGGTGGCGCAAGTGATCGGAAGCCTAGCGAATTCGGGCGAGCTTTTCTGGAATACGGGCGCGCTCGTCCTGGGTCGCGGGAGCGGCGTCGGCGAGAAAGATCATATACGAAGTGTTCCAGAGGCCGGAGGGGATCGTTCCGCGGCGGCGCGTGGTCAGCACGATGTTGTAATGGCCCGAGACGGGCAGTTTTTCGATCACTGACTCCTCAGTTTTTGGCTCGACCAGGGCGAGGAACGAAAGGAATTGGTAGATGTCGGGATCTCCCTTGTAGCCTTGGGCGACGAAGTTGACGTCCGCGTCCTCGTTGGTGAAGTGCCAGCCGAGCGATGCAGCAAGGCCCACGGCGCGCTCATAGGCATCCGAAGAGAGCACGCCCGGCGCGGGGTTGTCGAACACGAGCCGTAACTTCCTCTCGTCTTCCCTGCTGAACTCGCGCACTTTCAAAGAACCGGATTTCGCGGTGGCCTTCCAGTCCACGTGACGTGCGGAGTCTTCCGGCATGTATTCGCGGATGCGGTAGAGGTCGTAACCGCGCCCGCGCACGAAGGTTTCAAACTCTCCGGTAATCATGGGCAGGATGTCGAGAAACTCGTCGGTCGGCTCTACACCAGGGTAGACCAGCACCGTGCGAGGCAGCGGCATGCGGCGCGTTTTGGTAAGGAATGCGAACGGAAAGCGAGTGGCAAGACCGAAGCCTTCTTCCACGTAACGTCCGCGACGCTGGAAGCGCAACTCAAGATCGGCGGAGAGCTCGGCGTCAGCGGGAATGTAAGGGAAATAGGCGTAGCCTTCGAAGAGGCCGGGCATGCTGCCGTCATTTACGATGCGGCGCACGCGGCGATCGGGCAGGCGGACCCATTGCTGCTCCGGAGGACGTTTTGGCGGAAAGCCGAAAACAGCGGGCTCCCACGACCATTTCTTTCCGGGCTTGCGTTTTTTCGACGGGACGACGTGAATTGAGAACGAAGGCAGCCAGCGGCGCGGATTATGCAGCAGGATGCGGCCAAGGACCGGCTTGCCAGCGAAAACATGATCGGGCAGGCGCACGTCGAGTTCGAGATCTCGCAGCACAATTGCCGATGCGACGCCGGAAACGACCATGGCCGCGAGCATTGTGGCCACAATGATGTACAGGAGATTGTTGCCGGTGTTGAGCGCCGCGATTCCGATGAGAAGCGTGCTGATGGCGTAGATCATTCCGACGCGCGTGACTTCGTAGTCGATGGCGTCGCGCAGGCGAGCCACCACGACCCGGCGAGCGAGATGAGGAACGGTGGTGAGTCCAACGAGCGTGGCCAGGATGAGCGCAGCCGAGGCGAGAATCAAAGTCGCCCAGACATTTCCGGACTCCCGAGAGACGGTGGAAAAAATCGCGGCGGCAAAGGCCAGCGCCAGTCCGACGAGGGCGAGCAGAAACTTGAACCAGATGTCAACCGCCTCGAGACGGAAAATCTCATGCACGCGCGCGAAGCGCGCTCCCAGCGAGGAGGTCTTTGACTGTTCCGATTCGCTCATGGTGGGACTGAACCTTGAGCGTAGCACCCGGCCAAAGGGTGGGCAATCCGGGGGAGGGCCGCTGGGACGCTTTCGTAACTTGGTCAGGCGGGGCTATTGGAAGCCCGCTCTATTGGGACGGTTCGTCGGTAGCGGCAATCACTTTGACGGAAACGCTCTTTCGAGCGGCGTCGTCGAGTTGAACCTTTTCGCCACGATCCTGCCACGTATTAAGGAATTCGGGATCGCGAACGTTGTTGTCCGGGTCCTCCCAGGCGAGCACGGTGTACTCGCCGGAGATCAACCCGCGCAGCTTGAAGTGCCCCTGTGCGTCACTTTTGTCTTCGCCGAATACATCGAAACGCTTGCGGCGTTCGCCGTTGGGTGCGGCTACGACCGTGGCATCGGCAACGGGCTTATCTTTTGCGTCGACCACCGTGCCATCGATCGTCGCCCCGTCCGCGCTTACCAAAACGTCGAGCGAGTATGTTCCACCATTTACCGCGAAGCCGGAGTCGGCGACATCTTTGCCTTCCAGATTGACAGATTTCGTGTAGTAGTCCGCAAGCGAATTGGAATTCGAAGTGACGGCCACGCGATACTCGCCCGCAGCAACCTTCGGCAAGTCGAAGGATCCATCGTTCTGCACACGAGCCAGCGTCATACCGCGAGGGAGATTCCCAGCCATGAGCTCCGACGAATCCTCTGCCGTGAGCATGACGCTCAGCTGGGACCAGTCCATCTTGCGTTCTTTGTCCATGCGAAAGCGTCCGCGGACATGCCCCGGGGTTTCCGGAACGAGGTGGAGTCCCTCGACGTTTGCATTCGTGATGACGATCGGCTGACCGAGACGCATGATCTCCATCTGCGGTTGGCGATTCTGCTGCCCTTCTGCCATGAGCGACGCCAGATCGACCACCATCAGATAGGGGGTATAGGAGCCGGGAAGAAGATCACGAAACTCGAACGACCCATCTTGGCGGGTGGGGTCGGCATCGTTCTGCATCGGACCGTTGTCGGCCGAGCGGAGCATCAATTGCGTGAATTTGGCTCCTGCGGGCTTCACGACGGTGCCGCTTATAGAAAACGTCGGGCTGGCCAACGGGGTGATCGTGACAGGCGTTTCCTCGCCGGCATGGACCTCGACCGGAACAGCCTGGCTCTTATCGAGGGTTCCTGGATAGTAAGTCGGAACGTAGCCGAGAGTCGTCTTTCCGGGGTCGTTGTCGCTTGTCTTGGGTGGCCGATGACCCAAAGCATTTGCGGAAACAAGATACTTCCCTGCCCGCAGGTTTCCGATCCTGTACTCGCCAAGGTCGTTCGTATTCGCATATCCCTGGTCATGAGCAAATCTCGCGCCGCTCGACCCCGCACGCACGGCCTGGACGCTCACGTTCGCCATGGGATCGCCGTCGCCGTCGACGATCTTTCCGGAAACTGTCGCTCCAGCTTGCATGTGAAACACAAGATCGTGGGCATCTTCGGCAGAGGTCACCGTCAGCGACGTGCCACGGCGACCGCCGGCTTGTAGAAATCCAGCGTGGTCGAGAACAACTCGATAGGAGCCCGGTTTTACGTTGGGAATCTGGAACTTTCCTTCGACGTCGCTGGTCGCCGAGTACTGGTTACTTTGCTGACCGTCACGCGGCGTGAGCGCAACGTCCACCTTTCGAATCGGCTGCGCACTGGGGTCTTGGACGACTCGCCCCTGAACGACGAAGGTAGATTTTTCTGTGACGGGATTTTGCGCGGAACCGCAGGCGCCCAGAACTGCCCACAAGAGCAACGAGAGGCGCCAATGCATAAGATGCCTCGAACGAAGGGACAGAGATTATTGCATCCGGCGGGCGCACTGCCAAGGACTAAGCAGCTCAGTGCGAGTTTCGGCGGCGATGCCACAACCACACCAGCAAGATTACGACTGCCGCTGCGATCGCGATACCGATGTTCAAATTCTTGATGTAATCGACCAACTGGTCCCAATGCTTGCCGAACTTGTAGCCGACGCCCGCAATCACACTCACCCACAACACCGCGCCGAGGAAGTTGAACAGAGCAAAACGCTTCCATTGCATGCGCAGCACGCCGGCGAGCGGACCGGCAATCACGCGCAATCCGAAGATGAAACGTGCAAAGAAGATGGTGACCGCGCCGTATTCATCGAAGAGGCGCTCGCCGCGGGCGATGGTCGCGGGCGAGATGCGGAAAAAATCGCGGTAGCGGTCTAGCAGCGGGCGCCCTCCGCGAAATCCGATGGCGAAGCCGAGATTGTCTCCGAGCGTCGCTGCGCACACGCCTACGAGGATGATGTAGACGAGTTGGAGTTCGTGCCGCGAATACGCCAGAAAGCTGGCCAGAAGCAGGATCGTCTCGCCGGGAACCGGAATGCCGGCGTTCTCAAGCAACAGGGAAATCGCGATCGCCCAGTAGCCATAGTGAGCGACATAGTGCTGGAGTGTCTGGAGAATGGACTCGTCCTCAAAGTGGACTCAGGTGTGATCTTATCGTGTTCGTCTCAAGCGTTTCGCTTTACCGCGAGCCCGTCAGGAACTCCACCAGCGTTTGGTTGAACTCGTTCGGTACTTCCTCGTACGTAAGATGGCCGACACCCGGGAAGACCACGAGTTGGCAGTTCTTGAAGTACGAGCGCAATTTCTCGGCAGACTGCACGTAGACGGCGCGGTCGGCTTCTCCCCAGATCAAGAGCGTCGGAATCTCGGCAAGCGTGGGGATGACGGATTTCAAGTCCTCAAGATCGGCCGTCCAGTGACTCGCAATCGACAGCGCGTATTCGAAACTGCGCGGGAGGCGGACTGGAGCGGTATAGCCCTCGAGTGTTCCGGGCGGGATCCGTTTCGGGTCGCCGTAGAGGCGAGCGAGGAGATGCGGATAAGCCCATTGCATGCTGCCGATCATCCGCAAAAAGAGCGCCGAACCGATCGGAGTTCCCAGCATGGGAGCATACGTCTGCCCGTGCGGGGACCACGGGTTCACCGGTGCGACCAGAATCAGCTTCCGTAAATGAAGATCCGCGCGCTGCAAACATAGAGACGCTGCCATCATGGCGACTTCCCCGCCGTGGGAGGTCCCAAGCAGATCGAAAGACGACACACCGACTGCTTTGAGGAAGCGCAGGAATCTCTCCACAATCGAGCGCAAGCGACAATCAAGGTTCTCAGGGCGA
Organism: uncultured Acidobacteriota bacterium; assembly: GCA_963718505.1. GTDB lineage: Bacteria > Acidobacteriota > Terriglobia > Terriglobales > Acidobacteriaceae > Gp1-AA133. The sequence continues at coordinate 88,099 of CAVQZP010000029.1, forward strand.
TCCGAAAATCCCGTGCCGAGCTGGTCGATGGCGTAGACGGTCGCGTAACGGGAGAGCGCAGGAATCGTGTAGCGCCAAGAAAACGAGTAGCCCATCAATCCGTGGACGAGGATCAACGCGGGCCCAGAACCCGCGCGCAGATAGCGCATGCGCGAGCCCTCGACTTCGGCAAAAAGCTCTTCGATTTTGGGCGTGGGAGAGGAAAAATCTTCCGACAACTTCGAGTTCACGATGGTTTCCCGGGGCGCGCGGACAACTATTCTTCGCGCGCCGGACTCTATCTTAGTGATATCGCCTCTGTCGCTTCTGTGATTGGGGAGCTTCGGCTCCCCGATTTTTTAGGCGGCCTTCCGGCGCTTTCTGCCCAGGAATTTGCGGAGAACGCGAATCCCCTTGTCGACGTGTTGCTCCTGCAGCAAGAACGGCGGGAGGAAGCGAACGACCGTGTCGTGGGTGCTGTTGAAGAGGACGCCTTGGGCGAGTCCCTGCTCCACAATGGGGCGGCTGGGGATCTCGAGATCAATGCCCTGGATGAATCCGCGCCCGCGAACTTCCTTGGCAGCGGCGTAATCATCTACCAACTGCTGAAGTTGCTGGTGTAAATATCCGCCCACATTGGACACGTTGCTGAGGAGATTTTCTTCCTCGAGGATCGCGAGATACTCGAGTGCTACGCGGCAGGCGAGCGGTCCTCCGCCGAAGGTCGTGCCATGCTGTCCCGGAGAGATGGCGGTGGCGAATTCTTCCTTCGAGATGAACGCACCGAGAGGAAGTCCGGCCGCAATCGGTTTCGCGATGGCGACAATGTCGGGAGTCACGCCGAATGCCTGGAAAGCAAACAAGGTTCCAGTCCGTCCCAGGCCGCATTGAATTTCGTCAAAGATGAGCGCGGCTTTGTAGCGGTCGGCGAGCGCGCGGCATTCCGTCAAGAATTCGACCGAGCACTCGAAGATGCCGCCTTCGCCGAAGATGGGCTCGAGCACAATGGCGCAGGTGTTGTCATTCACCGCTGCGCGGAGCGCCTCGATGTTGTTGCGCGGGACAAACGTGACGTCTTCGAGGAGAGGCTCGAATCCCTTGCGATGTTTTTCTTGCCCAGTGAGGGAAAGAGCGCCGAACGTACGTCCGTGATATGAGCCTTCCAGACCGATGAAGCGACTCTTTTCTGCTCCGCCCACTCGATGGGCTGCCAGACGAGCCAGTTTGATCGAGCCTTCGATGGCCTCTGTGCCGCTATTGGAGAAAAAGACGCGCTGCAGACCGGAGAACTGGGCGAGTTTCTCGGCCAACAGTCCCTGATACTCGTGGTAGTAGAGGTTCGAGATGTGGATCAGCTTGGCGGCCTGGTCGCGGATCGTCTTCACGATTCGCGGGTGGGCATACCCCAGCGCATTCACACCGATGCCCGAGACGAAGTCGAGATACTTTTTGCCCTCCAGGTCGTACAAGAAGACACCCTTGCCTCGCTCGAAGGTGACCGGATAGCGGTTGTAGGTTGGCAAAAGATAGCGGCGTTCGAGGTCGGCGATCTGTTCGTTTGTCATGGAAATCGGAATTTTACCCGAGCCGCCTGTGGAGCGGCTCAAAACCTGACGCTGATTAGGGTATTCCTCGTAAATACAAGATCTCAAAGGCTCATACGGATTCGCAGAGAAACCTTCCAAAAACCATATCCCTTGGTCGACGCAACGCCTATAATCGTAAAAGTCGCTGGCAGAGAATAGGTTAGCGGCTTGTGGAAGGCTTTTCATCATGGCAGCGAAGTTGCTCATGCGAAGCTGGGGAAGCTCGGAGTCGACCGGTGCGGTCGCCTTCGTGTCGCCTCTCGGTTCAATGGACAAGGACTTCCAGGTACGGTTTACTGCCGGGTTGCTGTTCCTCGTAACGGTGGCCGCGTGCACGTTTGCGTGGATTAACTTTCAGAAAGAGCAAGAATTCCAGATTCCCTACGACGGGATCTGGTGGCTCGAGAGTCACGGGCACCTCACCGCAGACAAAGTCGAGCCGAATGGACCGGGCGACAAAGCGGGAATCCGCGAAGGTGACGTTCTTTCCACCGTAAACGGGCGCGAGGTGAAGACGACGCCTGCCTTCCAGCGCCAGCTTTACGGCGTTGGTGTCTGGTCGAAGGCGGCGTACCAAGTCGAGCGCCAATCGGTACAGATTGAGTCCGACGTCATTCTGGTTCCGGCGGACCGTTCACTCAACAATTGGCTGCGGTTGATCGCCCTGATTTACCTGGGCATCGGAATTTACGTTCTGCTGCGGCGTTGGACGGCGCCGAGTTCGACGCACTTCTATATTTTCTGCCTGGTCTCGTTCATTTTCTATTCGTTCCACTACACCGGAAAGCTGAACACGTTCGATTGGATTGTGCTGCTGACGAATGTCTTCGCCGAGATGCTTCAGCCGGCGTTGTTCCTGCATTTCGTCCTGACTTTCCCCGAACGGCGTTCGATCGTGCGCAAGCATCGCTGGGTTGTCCCCCTGGTGTACGTGCCGGGAGCAATGCTGGTCGGCATCCACCTGCTGGCGTTGCGTTACCTAGGCGCTACCGAACGTCTGCGCTGGAACCTCGACCGGCTCGAGATGTTGTACCTGGCGACGTTCTTTGTGGTTTCGGCGGGTGTTCTGTGGAGCAGCTACCGGCGGGCGAGTTCTCCGATTCTGCGCCAGCAACTCAAGTGGGTTACGCGGGGAACGATTCTGGCGATCGCTCCGTTCACGCTTCTGTACGTGATTCCGTACCTGAGTGGATCGCTGCCGAATGCGGCCATGAAGGTCTCGGTGCTGTCGCTGGGCCTGCTCCCGCTGACCTTCGGCTACGCCATCTTCCGCTATCGGCTGATGGACGTAGACCTGATCTTCAAGCGCGGCATGGTGTACACGCTGGCTGCGGCCGCGGTAGTCGGGCTGTATTTCGCACTGGTGGCGGGAATCGTCGAGTTGGTCCATGCGCGGATTCCCAGCAGCGGTCCAGCGGGCCTGATCCTCGCGATGGTTGTGACCGCTCTGCTGTTCGATCCGGTGCGCAAGTGGATTCAGGAGCGAGTCGATCAGTACTTCTATCGCACGCGCTATGACTACCGGAAGACGCTGATCGAGTTCGGGCGCGAACTGAGTTCCGAGACCGATCTCGACGAGATGCTGACGTCGGTGGTCGATCGGTTGTCTCGGACGTTGCTGGTCGACCGAATGGCGATCTTCCTCGTGACCGGCGAGGAAGTCGATCATTTCGTGCTGGCCAAGTCGTTCGGCATGACGCAGACGGCGAACATGGATCTGACCTTCCTCAGTGCCCAGCGCCCCGAGATGGAAGCAGGGCATCTGTTCTTCGATAACACACACCAGGTGCCGCGCGAGACCGCGTCGGCGCAGAACACCATCGCCCGGCTTGACCTGAACTACTACATTCCTTGTCGTGCGCAACGGAAGCCGATCGCCGTGCTCGGGCTCGGCAAGACGATGGAAGGCGACTTCCTGACCAGCGAAGACATCGAACTGCTCGAGACACTGGCTGGTTATATCGGCATCGCCATCCAGAACGCCCGCCTCTACGCCTCGCTCGAACAAAAAGTCGCCGAGTATGAACGGCTGAAGGACTTCAACGAGAACATTGTCGAGTCGATTAACGTCGGCGTGCTGGCCGTCGATCTGGCGGACCGTATCGAGTCCTGGAACTCGCAGATGGAAGTCATGTACGCGCTGCCGAGGTGGCAGGCGCTGACACGGCCGTTGAGCGAGGTGTTTCCGCCTGAGTTCGTTGAGGAGTTCTATCGGGTTCGACAGAACCCGGGGATTCACAACCTGTACAAGTTCCGCTTGAGCACGCCTGCGGGCGAAGTCCGCACGATCAATGCAGCAATTGCTCCGCTCGTGACGAAGAAGTTCCACGTGATCGGCCGGCTGATCATCATGGACGACATCACCGAGCGCGTCGCACTCGAAGCGCAACTTTCCCAGGCGGACAAGCTTTCGTCGATCGGATTGCTGGCAGCAGGCGTAGCGCACGAAGTGAATACACCGCTCGCAGTTATCTCGTCCTACACCCAGATGCTTTCCAAGCAGTTGCAGAGCGATCCGCAGAAGTCAGGCCTGCTTGAGAAAATCACGCGACAGACGTTCCGTGCGTCGGAGATTGTCAACAACCTGCTGAATTTTTCACGAACCAGTGGAGCCGAGTTCAGCGACGTCGACGTCAACAAGATCATCACCGACACGCTGGCGCTGCTGGAGCACCAGTTCAAGACGTCGCGAATCACGGTCGAGGATGAGTTGGCCGACCATCTCCCGCTGATTCAGGGGAACACCGGACGACTGCAGCAAGTGTTTCTGAATCTATTCCTCAATGCGAAAGACGCGATGGCGGGAGGCGGAACGTTGCACGTGATTACCTCGAATGGGACCGGGGTGAGTGTTGCAGTGTCGGACACGGGCAGCGGCATCGCACCCGAGCACATCGCCCGCATCTACGATCCGTTTTTTACCACCAAGAACATTCCTCGGGAGGGCCAAAACCGCGGTACTGGTCTCGGCCTCTCGGTGACCTACGGCATCATCCAGGAGCACGCGGGCCAAATCCGCGTGGAAAGCCGTCCCGGTGAGGGGACGACGTTTTACCTGGATTTCCCTCTGACCAGGAAGGCCGTCAATGTCTGAAGCCGCCGTTATTACACGCACCCGCTCGCACGAAACCGAACCCACGACATTGGCTGGCTCGATTCTTATCGTCGATGATGAGGCGGAAATCCGCGAGTCGCTGCAGACCCTTCTCGAGATGGAAGGCTACGATGTGGAGACTGCGGCAACTGGCCATCAAGGACTGCACCGCGCCGGCGAGCGTTCGTTCGATCTGATCCTGCTCGATCTGGCCCTGCCGGATCGCAATGGCATGGACATCCTGATGGATCTGCATACGCAGGATCCGGGACAGCCGGTCATCATGATCACCGCGTACGGGACAGTTGAGAATGCCGTACGGGCGATGCAGTCGGGCGCTGCGAATTTTATCCAGAAGCCGTGGGATAACGAAAAGCTGCTGGCCGATGTGCGCGCAACCGTGGCCCGGCGCCGTGCTGAGGAAGAGAACATCCAGCTCAAGCGGGCCCTGAAACAGCGATACAACTTCGAGCACATCATCGGCAAGAGCGAGGCGATGCTGAAGATCTTCGACCTCGTGGCACAGGTCGCACCCAGCCGCTCGACTGTGCTGTTACAGGGAGAGAGTGGCACAGGCAAGGAACTCATCGCCAAGGCGATTCACCTGAACTCGCAGCGGCGCGAGCGCCCGTTTGTTCCGGTGAACACCGGGTCGATGCCGCCCGATCTGCTGGAGTCAACGCTGTTCGGCCACGTGAAAGGCGCGTTCACAAGCGCGATCGCCTCGAAGAAAGGCCTGTTCGAGGTCGCCGATAAGGGCACGCTCTTCCTCGACGAAATCGGGACGATGAGCCTCGACACGCAAAGCAAAATCCTGCGTGTCCTGCAGGATCGCAAGTTCATGCACCTGGGCGGTGTTCACGAATTGCAGGTGGACGTCCGCATCATTGCAGCCACGAACGTGGATCTGCGCCAACTCGTGCGTGACGGGAAGTTCCGCGAAGACCTCTTCTATCGGCTGAATGTCATCAGCATTGACCTGCCGCCGCTGCGGCAGCGGAAAGAAGACATTCCGCTTCTGGTCGAGCACTTCTTGCACAAGTACTCGCAGGAGAACGAGCGCCAGTACCGGCGCATCACGCCCGAGGCGCTGCGTCCCCTGATCAGCTACTCCTGGCCGGGGAATGTTCGTGAACTCGAGAACGTGATCGAGCGCGCGGTGGTTCTTTCGTCAGGTACGGAGATCGGCGTGGACTTGCTGCCGGACCAGATTGCCGGGCGTGGTACTCCGTTCCCGGTTCTCGAGCATCGGCCCGATGCGTCGCTGTTCGACATCCTGGAAGACTGCGAGCGACGGATCATTACCGACATGCTGGAGAAGTGCAACTGGAATCAGACCGAAGCCGCGGAGCGCTTCCGCGTGCCTCTCTCGACACTCAATCAGAAGATCAAGCGATTGAATATCGAGATTAAGAAAAAGGGGCGGGAGTAGGAACAGGCTCTGGGCTCTGGGCTTTAGGCTTTGGGCTTTTTCAGTTTAGGCGTCGGTTCTTGTGGACTCTTAAAAGCTTCCCAGGCCGAATGCCGGCGCCTGACAGCCGCCAACCTGCACGTAGCTCAAAGCACATAGCTCGCCGCTCGCGGCTCCTGTTATAGTCGGCTAATATCCGACGGAGCGAAGCATGGCAGCGGGAGACTTCCTCAGCAGCATCGACCTCATCTCACCCACAGAATTCGCCAAGCGTAAAATCCAGTCCGTTCAGGACTACTCGATCCTCGCTTTTCATTCAGTCGCCAACCTTTTTCGCACTCCCCGCTACGTGGCTGACATGGTCCAGCAAATGGACCTGATTGGGTTCGGTTCGCTGCCCATCGTGCTAGCCTCCGTCTTTTTCACCGGTGCGGCCCTCGCCCTCAACAGCGCCACCACGCTGAGCCGCTTCGGCGCCACGACCGTGATCGGCCAGCTCGTTTCCATTGGCATCGTGCGTGAACTCGGCCCAGTGCTCGCCGGACTCGTCGTCGCCGGACGCAACTCCTCGGGAATGGCCAGCGAACTCGGCTCCATGATCGTTACGGAGCAGATCGATGCCATGCGGGCTTTGGGCACCGATCCGATGAAGAAACTGATCACGCCGCGCGTGCTTGCGACCGTCGTGATGATGTTTTTCCTAACCATTCTCGGGGACTTCATGGGACTGCTTGGTGGAGGCGTGGTCGCGAGTGTTCTGCTCGGCATGGATTCTCACGAATATTGGAGCAACGCCTGGCAGACCCTGGTGTTCTCCGACGTATTCATGGGCCTCATGAAGCCGCTCGTGTTCGGCTTTATCGTAGCGACCATCGGCTGCTACTACGGACTCTCGACCAAGGGCGGAACGCAAGGAGTCGGCCGCTCGACCACGGAAGCAGTGGTAGCCGCAATGATCCTGATCATCATGGTGGACGTCTTCGTCACGCGCTTCCTCATGGTGGTGCTGGGATCCTGACGATGGCGACCCCTTCCCTTCCAACCGCAGCACCGACGGCGACGATGGAACCGCCGTTAAAGCCGGTCATCGTGTTCGACAACGTGTCGATCGCGTTTGAAGAGAACGTAGTGCTCGATGGTATCTCGTTCACGCTGCCGCATGGAGAGACGAAAGCGATCTTCGGTGTCGCAGGCTCTGGAAAAAGCACCATTCTCAAGATGGCGCTTGGGCTGGTGAAACCGGATAGCGGGCATATCTACACCCTCGGCGAAGACGTGACTGAGATGACGGAGGATCAGCTCTTCGAACTCCGCAGGAATGTGGGAATCGTATTTCAGGAAAGTGCCCTGTTCGATTCGCTGACCGTTCGCGAGAATGTGGCATACCGACTGATGGAAGAAGCGAAAACGCCGGCGGAAGAAATCGAGCGCCGCGTGCGCGAGGCGCTCCGTTTCGTGGAACTCGAAAACACCGTCGACATGTTTCCTGCGGAGCTTTCAGGCGGGATGCGGCGCCGTGTTGCGATTGCGCGGGCGATTATTACGCAGCCGGAGACACTGCTCTACGATTCGCCCACGGGCGGACTCGATCCTATTACATCGACCACGATCGTCGAACTGATTGTGAAACAGCGCGACGTCTCAAAAGCCAGTTCGCTTCTCGTCACCCATCGCCTGCAGGACGCCTTCATCATGGCGAATCATTACTTCGATGCGAAGGCCAACCAAATGAGGGTGGTACCGCCTGGAGGAAAGATCGAAGCACCCTTGGCATTTCTGATGCTGCGCGAGGGGAAGGTTATCTTTGACGGGAACATCGAAGAACTCGCGCACACTAAAAACGAGTACATCCGCGAATATATCTCATAGATGCCTCGTATTCGTGGCACGGTGTTCATTCTGCCTTTTGTTCCACTCTTCTCATGGCTCACGGCACGTTACATTGCCCGCCATCGCGAGCGGCTTCTCCCGGCTTCGCAGCCGATTTCCGCTCGTGACCAGGAAGATCTCTCGGGCTTTTTTTCATCTTCCCTTCTCGCAGAAACACGGATAGTGTGCGCCTCGGTACCGAACCCAAAGTTCTATAGGCTGGTAAAAATGCTGGGAATCGAAGGCGTGCTGGAGATGTCGTCAATCGGGGCAATCACTCTGGTCGATCTGGTTGCATATCCCGATCCCATGCATCGGAAAACGTTATTCCACGAACTCGTCCACGCTGTGCAGTATCAGGTATTGGGACTACGGCGCTTTGCGGACCTATACGTTCGAGGTTTTCTGAATCACGGAGGCTACGACGGCATTCCGTTGGAACGTCAGGCCTACGAACTTGAAGAACGATTTAGTCGAAAACCGAAGAAGATCTTCTCCGTGGAAGAAGACGTGGTTCAGAGACTGCACTCCGGCCTTCTCTGAAGACCGCCCGTGCGCTCAGGAATAAGCCGTGCAGGAGAAGACTCTAGCTCGCCTTGGCCCTCTCCGCTCTCGCTTTGCGCATATTCGCGATGTTGCGCGAGACGACTGCGTAGCGCTCCTTGGCGGCCTCGGAACGAACCAGCTTTTCCAGGTTACTCAGGAGTGTCGGGTTGTTCGTTTTCTCCCGGACCTCAGCCAGAAATGGCTCGAGCTTGATGAAGATCACAAACATCTCACCGCAAAAACTGGCTTCGAAGAACAGTTCTTCACTCAGCACGCCGTGTGAGACGAAGGACCCCGCCATCCCCCAATATCCCAGCACCTGACGGAACCAGGCGTTCTCCTGCGTGCCGGACGCGCGCATGACCTTCACGACGTCGTCGGCATTCTCGGGCCAAAAGGTGGTGGTCCACCATTGGCGCGCCTTGCGGATTTCGGTCTCGCGGCGGGCTTCGTACAGCTTCAGAATCAGTTCGGCGTCGGCGTGTGTCGGCTTACCCATGAGAGGTCCCCCAAGGAAGATGCAGGTTGAACGGAACGGTCATTTTAGATGATCGGTGCTCGCCCGCGATGCAAAAGAGCGTCGTTCATGACAACAGGCGATGGAGGGACGGACTTCTCGTCCGTCCCGGCGGGCGGTGAGCCTGCCTCTGCACCCTTAATGGCCAGCCGTTCCCGCTGCGCCCTCAGCGGCAGTGTCCTCCGTGGGTGGAGGCGCGGGCCGTTCATAATCACATTCTTTGTTGGGGCAGGCGATCACCGGACCAGCTTTCAAATTTTTCTCGACCAGGAACTCGTGCCCACAGCTCGGGCATTTCTCCGCGATCGGCTTGTTGGCCGAGGTGAACTTGCACTTCGGATAATTCGAACACCCGTAGAAGGTGTTGCCCTTGCGCGCCTTCTTCTCAACCAGTTCTCCGTCCTTGCACAGCGGGCACTTCATGCCGATGAAGTTCTGCTTCACGAACTTGCAGTCCGGATATCCGGAGCACGCGGTGAACTCGCCATAACGCCCGTGCCGGATCATCAGATTGCGGCCGCACTTCGGGCAGGGCTCATCGAGCGGAATATCGGGCACGCGTTTCCCCTGATCGAGGCGGCGTGTCGTTTTGCAATCGGGATATCCCGTGCAGGCCATGAACTGGCCGAAGCGCCCGCGCTTCAGGACCATCACGCGCCCGCAGTTCTCGCAGTATTCCTCCTGCGCCGTCTCCTGCACGTCGGCGGAGTCGAGATCGGGCAGGTTGATCGGGTTTTCTTTCGTGAAGGTGCAGCTTTCTGGATTCTCTTTGTCGTAGGAGCTGCAAGCGTAGAAGGACCCGTGCTTGCCCCACTTGATGACGAGGGGCGAACCGCAGCGCTCGCACTTTTCGTCGGTGGGCTTCTCCATACGCTTGATGTTTTCCATGTGCTTCTCAGCGTATTTGAGGTCCTTGGCGAAGCGCTTGTAGAACTCCGACATCGCGTCGGTCCACTTCTCTTTGCCTTCTTCGATTTCGTCGAGTTCTTCTTCGAGGCGGGCCGTGTACGCCACGTCGAAAATGTCTCGAAAATTTTCGACGAGCAGATCCGTGACGACGAGGCCGATTTCAGTAGGCGCAAATTTGCCGCCTGTCTTGGTGACGTACTGCCGCTCCTGGATTGTTCCTAGAATCGTGGCGTACGTGGACGGCCGGCCAATGCCGCGTTCTTCGAGTTCCTTCACAAGTGACGCTTCGTTGTAGCGAGGCGGCGGCTCGGTGAAGTGCTGCTCGGGCTTGAGGCTCTTGAGCGTGAGGTTCTGTCCCGGCTCAAGCGGCGGCAGCTTATGCTTCAGTTCCTCGTCTTCTTCGTCCTTCGTGTCTTTCGACTCTTCGTAGACTTTCAGGAAGCCGTCGAACTTCAGGACCGATCCGGTGACGCGGAACCAGTAGCTGTCACTGGCTTGCTTTGCGTCGATGTCGACCGTGGTCTGATCGAAGACTGCCGGCATGATCTGCGAAGCGATGAAGCGCTGCCAGATCAGCTTGTAAACCTTGAATTCATCTTCTTTTAAATACCGCTTAACGGAGTCCGGATGACGGACCGCCGACGTCGGACGGATCGCTTCGTGCGCTTCCTGCGCGCCCTTCTTCGACTTGAAGGTATTCGGCTGCTCGGGCAGGTATTGCGGCCCGTAATCCTTGCCGATCATCTCGCGCACTTCGGCCAGCGCTTCGGGCGCAACCCGAGTTGAATCCGTACGCATATAAGTAATGAGGCCGACCAGACCCTCTTCGCCCAGTTCCACGCCTTCATACAGGCGTTGGGCGATCATCATGGTGCGCTTCACGCTGAAGCGCAGCTTGCGGGCGGAGTCCTGCTGAAGCTTGCTCGTGGTAAAGGGCGGGGTCGCGTTCCGGCGGCGTTCTTTCTTATCAACGGAGCGGACCAGCCAATCTGCATTTTCGAGGAAGGCGCGAATCTTTTCCGCCTCTTCCCCGTTCGGAACTTCGATCTTTTCTTCGCCCTTGCCAACGAAACGGGCGTCGAAGCTGGGGGGCTTGGCGGCGGAAAGATGCGCGTCAATCGTCCAATATTCTTTCTTTTCGAATGCCTTGATTTCGCGTTCGCGCTCCACGATCAGACGAAGCGCAACCGTCTGCACGCGGCCTGCGGAGAGGCCGCGACGCACCTTATCCCAAAGCAGCGGCGAAACCTGGTAGCCGACGAGGCGATCCAGAACCCGGCGGGCCTGTTGCGCGTCGACCAGGTTCTGATCGATCTCGCGCGGATGTTCGAATGCCTCGCGCACGGCGCGCTGCGTGATTTCGTTGAAGGTAACGCGCTGGATGCGCAGGCCGTCGCCGTTCTTCTCTTTTGTCTTTTTAGCTGCCTTCTTCTTTTTCTTGGCGCCGTTGGTATCGAGTTCGTCGGCGAGATGCGCAGCGATGGCTTCGCCTTCGCGGTCCGGGTCAGGCGCGAGATAGATGTGGTCGGCTGACTCCGCCAGCTTCTTCAGCTTGATGAGAACTTTTTCTTTTCCCGGAATGACGATGTATTCGGTATCGAATTCGTTGTCGATGTCGACGCCAAGCGTGCTCTTGGGCAGGTCCTTCACGTGGCCTAGCGAGGCCTCGACGGTGAATCCCTTGCCCAGGTATTTCTGAATGGTTTTCGCCTTGGCGGGCGACTCAACGATGACTAAACCTTTTGCCAATGTTTCCTCTTTGACGTTTTTACTGGTTTTGAAGCTAGCACGAATACGGTCGCGGCAACAAGTTACGACCCAAGCTGCGAGCTACGAGCCATGAGCTTCCGAGCTTGTTACCCGCTCCTTTAGCTTTCAGTGCCAACGCTCCGACGCACCGGTTTTACGCGTTGTATCAACGTGGTCAGCATCCTTTGGATCTCGTCCAACTGGCGGTCCAGCGTCGAAAAGGTCCCGACCGGTGGTAGTTTGAGATCACGTGCTAACAACAAGTGATACTCCAGTTCGACGGCGGAGCCGCGAGCAACATTTAAAAATCTAACGCATTCCCCATCGGATCTGCGTCCGCAGCCTTCTGCTATGTTTGCACCGATCGAGGATGCCGCTCTCCGAATCTGGGATGTCAGACCAAAAAGCTCTTCTTTGGGAAACGGTTGCGTCAATCGATACAGCGAGAGTGTTGCCTCACGCGCCTTTCTCCACACGTTCAATTCTTTGAAGTCCTTCAACCGCCACTTCCTTTCCCCCCACATCTCCGTCCATTGAGCGTGCTCGTAGCGCGCAGCTCGTAGCTCAAAAGCTCTTTACAAAATTCTTCCCCGGCAACTGCCGCACCTTTCCATTGAGTTCGAGTTCGAACAATGCAGCGAATATCTCGGACGACGACAGTTCCGGCTCCAGCCGTTCCACAATTTTATCGATGTGCGTGGCTTCGTCTGCCTTAAGCAGCGCAAAGATCTTGCGTTCGTGAGGGGACAGCTGATCGTCGCTCGGGAATAGAGATGCCGTTCCGCCCCCCGGAGATTCATCGGGCCTGGCGGGAATCAACGCAAGCCGAATGTTTTCAGGAAGTTCCTCCCACACGTCTTCCCACGTGGCCACCAATTTCGCTCCTTGTTTGATGAGCGTGTTCGGGCCCCAGGAATTCTTGTTGGTCACGTTGCCCGGTACTGCAAAGACCTCGCGATTTTGCTCGAGGGCACAACGCGCCGTGATGCGGGTGCCGCTATACTCCGCGGCTTCGACGACCAGAACACCCATCGACATGCCGCTAATGATGCGGTTGCGGATCGGAAAGTTCTGTGGCGCGGCGAACGTGCCCAGAGAGAATTCCGAAATCAGTGCTCCACCAAAGGCAAGTATCTGCTCGGCAATCCGCGTGTTCTCCTTCGGATACAGGACGTCCACTCCCGTGCCGAAGACCGCGACCGTCTTGCCCTTGGCGGCAATCGCTCCGCGATGGGCGGCGGTGTCCACGCCGCGCGCCATCCCGCTTAGAATCACCAGCCCGCGCGCCGACAAATCGATCGCCAAACGCTCCGCCATTCCAGAACCGTACGGCGTTGGATGCCGCGTGCCAACAACGGCGATCCCCGTCTGCGAAAGCACGTTCGCGTCACCCCGTGCATAAAGGACGAGGGGCGGGTCGTAGATCTGCTTCAACCGTGTCGGGTACACCGGATCATCGAACGTTACGATCTTGGCTCCAGCGGCCCGCGCCTTTTCCAGTTCTTCCTGCGCGAGTTCCAGCGACTTGCCTGTGCCGAGCGCCTGCGCCGAGACCGCAAGCAATCCGGTGGCCTCCAGTTCCGTGAGCGACGCGCGAAAAATCGCCGCTACGTTCCCGAAATGTTCGACCAGGCGCCGAGCCCGCGTGGGTCCAAGGCCGGGCGTCAGACCGAGAGCCAGCCATTGCAAGATTTGCTCCGCAGCGTTGTTCGCTATCGGAGCGTTGTTCGCTACCGGAATGGTTGTAGACACGAGGGCCTCCAAATTCCGGTCTACATGCCTCAGAAAAAGAGTGTCAAGGTAGGTGCGCACAGTGCTTTGTTAGAATCAAACATAGTGTTATGACCCGTCTTCGTATCTCAGCCATTTCCTTTCTAAATACGGTGCCCTTAATGTGGGATTTCGAACACGGCTCCGCCGCGGTCGACTTCGATATTTCCTATACTTTGCCTTCCGCATGCGCGGCGGAGTTGCAGGCCGGAAGGGCGGACATTGGCATCATTCCCGCTGCGGCGTATACACAAATTCCTGATTTGGCGATTCTTCCCGGCATTGCCATCGCGGCACGCCGCCCCGTACGTTCGATTCTTTTGGTCAGCAAGGTGCCGATTGAGAAGATCCGCAGCGTCGCACTCGATACTTCTTCTATGACTTCGGTTGCGTTGACCAAGGTTTTGTTCGAACGCTGGCTTGGGCCGGGCCGCGCCTTTACGCCTATGGCTCCGAATCTGGATGCGATGTTGCTCGAACACGATGCTGGCCTCGTGATCGGCGACACGGCGTTGCAGGTCGATCGCACGTGCTACTTGACGGTAGATTTGGCGGAAGAATGGATTCGCTTCACGGGAAAGCCGTTTGTGTTTGCGTTCTGGGCGGTACGCCGCGCCGCACTGGCGGAGAGCTCGGGCGATCTGGCGGCGATTTTTCAGGCGTCGCGCGATCATGGCTTGGAGCCGGCGAGCATGGACTCGATCGCGAGGGAGTGGTCCGGCCGATTGCGCCTCTCCGAAGGGGAGGTGCGTTCTTACCTGACCGAAAATATCCACTATCAACTGGATCGCGGATGTCTCGAAGGCTTGCAGCTTTTCTACCGGTACGCCGCAGAGTGCGGTGCTCTGCCGCCGGCCCCGCCGCTACAATTCGTGGAGAGCGCAAAATTTGCGACCACGTAACCGATGCAGGCATAATCTCGCGACGCTCTCAACCAACCCTTCATGACTGCTCCTGCCCTATTTCTCGTTTCAAAATTCTGGCTTTGGATTCGTCATCAAGGCGGCCCGGGACTTGTGCTGCTTGGACTAGCGGACAACTCCATCATCCCGCTCCCGGGAAGTATGGATGTCCTTACGATCTGGTTCGCCGTTCACCATCACAGTGCGTGGTGGTATTACGCGATGATGGCGACCCTCGGGTCGTTGATCGGTGGGTACATCACCTATCGCCTGGCACGAAAAGGCGGGAAAGGCACTCTGGAACATCGACTGGGAAAGAAACGGGCCACGTCAATCAATACAAAGTTTGAACATTGGGGATTCTGGGCGATCTTTGTGCCGGCGCTGCTGCCCCCGCCGTTTCCGTTCGTGCCGTTTCTTCTGGCCGCAGGTGCGATGCAATATTCGCGCCAGAAATTTCTGGCAGCCCTTGTGCTCGGACGCACCCTGCGCTACGGACTCCTCGCCTACCTTGGGGTGCTCTACGGAAGGCACTTCCTGCGTTTCTTCAACAAGTACACGAAGCCTACTCTGTATGTGCTGCTGGCATTTTCTGTGATCGCGGGGCTCGCAGCCCTGATCGCGTATCTCCGATATCGTCATGAGGGTGAGGGCTCGGAAAACGTTCCCCTCACCGCTTCCAAGCAACACGCAAACTGATCGGAATTAGCGATTTTTCGAGTAATACTGTGAAATCAAGCTCTTACACGACATTCACGATATTTTTACTAGTCTTTTCCGCTTCACTTGGATCTAATGAATCATGGAAAAGCATTCATCCAATAACAAGCATTTTCTCTTCGCCAGCGACTTCGATCAGACGCTGAGCTATAAGGACTCAGGGTATGTGCTCAGCGAGTTGCTCGGCATCCCTACCAAGGAGTTCGAGCGCAAAGCGGAAGGCATGGCCAAGCTGAACCTTGTGCAGCAAGGTGGAGAGCTTGCCTACCTACTCCTGCACGATCCCGAATTTCATGACCGCGTGCGTCCCGAGCACCTTCGCGAAGTCGGAAAGAGGATTCGCCTGAAAGAGAACATCGACTTCCTGCACCGCGTGCTCGAGACGGGGATTTCGGGATATCGCTTCGAGTTCTACGTGCTATCCGCGGCCCCGGTGGAAGTCATACAGTCGGCGCTCGAGAACATCGTGCCCGCCGATCACATCTTCGGGACACAGTTCCGTTATCACCCATCCGGAGAGATCGCGGCCATCGAGCGCGTGACCGCCGGATACGGAAAAGTCGCAGCGCTCGACCGCATCCAGGAAGAGCGGCAGATCAGCTCCGACCGGATCGTCTATGTGGGCGACGGCAGCTCCGACGTCCACGTGATGCTGCACGTGAACCGCAGAGACGGCTTCACCATCGCAGTCTCGGAGAACAAACACCTCGCCCCGATTGCCAAGCGCACCGTGCTCAGCCAGAACGCTCTCGGTGTGCTGATTCCGATCCTTGAAGAAATCGTCGGGTGGGAGCGCGTGCAGATCCGTGCCTTCCTTGAGAAGCAGGGATTTGTCATCCAAGAGTGGGACAAGGTTTCCACCGATGTCGTAACGATTCGAGATAACTCGTCTGCTCCGCTGGCGAACGCCGTTCGTGCCGAGGGCGCCCGTGCCTGACCTCATCGGGTGGGTAGCGACGTCCATCTTCGCGGTGTCGTATTTCGTCCGAAGCCCCGCAGCGATGCGGTGGGTGCAGGCCTTGGCGGCGGTCTGCTGGATCATTTACGGAGTTGTCCTGCACGCAACGCCGGTCGTTGTCGCCAACGTCATCGTCGTGAGCTTGGCAGCCCTGACAGCCCTGCGCCCCCGGCCGGAGCAGAGATAGCGCTACCCAGGTAGCCTCTGAGCTCGGAAGGCGGGCTCACGTATCCAGCGCGCGTATTTAGCGCCGACATCCTGCCGGCTGTCGCGGGGGCGTCCCGCCCTCGCCCCCGGGGTGGGCAAGATGCCCACCGGACAGCCGCCGGGACAGCGATGCTACATGCCCCGACTTGGAGAATGGCTGCCGCGAACGCTAGAATGAATGTTGCGCTGAACCACGATGACCCTCACCAAGCAGCAAGCCCTCGAGATGTTTCGGTCCGATGACCTGATCGGCATCGGCATGGAAGCCGACGCAGTCCGTCGCCGTTTGCATCCTGAGGGAGTGGTCACTTACATCATCGACCGCAACATCAATTACACGAACTTTTGCACGGAATATTGCACATTCTGCGCGTTTTATCGTCCGCTCAAGGGGCCAGCTGCGAAGGAAGGCTACATCCTCGATTTCGAGACGATTTACGACAAGATTCGGGAGACTGTCGAACTGGGCGGTACGGGCGTTCTGATGCAGGGCGGACTGCATCCGGACCTCAAGATCGAGTGGCACGAGCAGATGCTGCGCGGCATCCGCCAGCGCTTCCCAAAAGTTCACTTGCACTGCTACTCGGCATCGGAGATTCTCGCCATCGCCGAGTACAGCAGCCTTACGTTGCACGACACGATCTCGCGTCTGCGCGACGCCGGGCTCGACTCGATTCCTGGCGGCGGTGCCGAGATTCTCGACGACGAAGTCCGTTACAAGATCGCGCGTCTGAAATGCCTGACCGAAGATTGGATCAGCGTCCACCGCACCGCGCACAAGCTCGGCATGCGGACGACCGCCACCATGATGTTCGGGGTCGGCGAAAAGTTCGAGCATCGCATTAACCATTTCCAACGGCTTTACGATTTGCAGGGCGAGACCGGCGGCTTTACCGCCTTCATTCCCTGGAGCTTTCAGCCGGCAAATACCGCCCTCGGAGGGCGCCATTGGGACGAAGCGACGGCCGTAGAGTACCTGAAAGTCCTAGCCATCTCCCGCCTGTATCTCTCTAATTTTCTTAATGTTCAGTCTAGTTGGGTGACCCAGGGCTTGAAGGTCTGCCAGATGGGTTTGCGCTTCGGCGGAAATGATGTAGGCTCGGTGATGCTGGAAGAAAATGTGGTGCGGGCGGCGGGTGTCACGAACTGCACTACCGAGGAAGAATTGCGCCGCATCATACGAGATGCGGGATTCCGGCCGGCGCAGCGTGACACGCTGTACCGGACATACTTCCTCAATTAATCCCCCCGGCGGTTCCCAATGCGAACGACTCTGGCCCTCGTTGCGTGCGCTGCTGCGCTCCTTTCTACCGCGGCGGCACAGGAGCCCGTGTCTTCCAAAGAGCCGGCGCTGGCCTCGCTCGAGGGTATGGTTGTGAAAGACCCCAGCGGCGAACCGCTCAAAAAAGCGGTCATCGAACTCATCGGCGAGAACCAGGAAGAAGGCGGCAACTATACCGCGACCAGCGACGCTGAGGGACATTACAAGATCACAGCGATTCAGCCAGGACGCTATCGGTTCATGGTGGAACGCCCCGGCTACCTTGAAGCCCATGGAAAAGATCGCTACTACATGGGCGTAACGCTCTCCTTTCGCGCCGGTCAGGAGGTTAAGGATCAAGTGGTGCACATGCTCCCGGCTGCCGTTATCACTGGGCGTGTTCTGGACGAGGACGGCGATCCGATGCCCAATGTCGCGATCACAGTTTATCGCCGGAAACGGACGGCCGGCGGCATGACGTTCGAGTCGGACGGGCATGCGCAAACTG
Organism: uncultured Acidobacteriota bacterium; assembly: GCA_963718505.1. Classification (GTDB taxonomy): domain Bacteria; phylum Acidobacteriota; class Terriglobia; order Terriglobales; family Acidobacteriaceae; genus Gp1-AA133. The sequence continues at coordinate 106,085 of CAVQZP010000029.1, forward strand.
ACGATCTGGGAGAATACCGAGTCCGAGGCTTGCATACGGGCAAATACTACGTGTTGGCCAGCCCTTTACCGAGTTTTCAGAGCTTGGTGGAAGAGCACAAAAAGCCGGACGATCCTGCAGTTCCGTCTGCCAACCTCTCTTACGTGCCGATTTTCTACCCCAATACTACAGAGCGCTTCGCAGCATCCCCGATCGAATTGCATGCAGGTGATGACATGCCGGTGGACTTTTCACTGGTACGCGCTCACACCGTGAACATTCGGGGTACGGTCGAAGGGGTATCTTCGGGCGCCAGGGCGGTTGTAATGTTGCGCGGCAACGACCCGGGCTCCGTGTTTGATTCCGCCGAAGTCGCCAAGGATGGCAAGTTCGAGATACTGCACGTTTCGCCTGGTTCCTACACATTAGCGGCCATGACCGTCCTGAGTGACAACACGCAGGCCGTACACCGCACCATTGAGGTGGGTGAATCCAACATCAATGACCTTCGCCTGACTCCCCAGCCGGGTGCAACCCTGCACGGCCAGGTGCACTTTCCAAAATTGCTTCGCCTAGACTCGGCCTTGATCATGCTCGAATTACGCCCACGGGATAGAAATGACGAATTCTTCAACAGCATGATTTTCTCGAATGAGGAAGGCGCTGCGGTTCGGACTAACGTCACGTTAAAGCCTGACGGCCGCTTCGAGATGGGAAACGTACCGGCAGGGCTGTACGACGTCTATATCGCATCTGACGCCCGAGCTTTCGTCGATACCTTCATCGAGTCCGTCCTCGCTGGCATGAAGGACGTAGTCGATACTGGGCTCGATGTCTCCGGCGGGACTATGTCGCTGGATATCACTGTCAGCAACGAACCCGGAGTGATTGAGGGAGCTGTAACAAATGACAAGGGCGCAGCTGTTCCGAATGCAACGGTCGTTGCCGTTCCAGATCCAAAGTTCCGAAAAAATCTGTACCGATATTACCCAACGGCCACTGACCAATCTGGGCACTTCACGCTGCGCGGGATACGTCCGGGCGAGTACAAGCTGTTGGCTTGGGAGGGTCTCGATGGCGACGAGTATCTTGACCCCGATTTCCTGGCACCCTTTGAGGGTCGGGCCGCGGTCGCGAAGGTCGACAAGGGTACCCATCAGACCGTCTCGCTTAAGGTCATCCCCGCACCGCCAGATCAACCTTAGTCACTCTCGCGTCCTCATGCGGTGATTCAGGACCGTTTTACCAGTTCAGGTAGAATTGTACTTTTACAGGTCCCGTCGCAGGCCCCTCCATACAGGAGCAGTTTGCTGAGCAAGGTCTTCATTCCGCAGTTCGCTTTCATGGCCGCCGATTCCGCACCAAAAGGCATCGGGCCCTACATCCGCCAGCATTTCCTCGACCGGACGTTTCAGGGCCTGTACCACGCCAACGCCTTCGACATCGGGCTGCTGATTCCTTATTTCGTCGTCCTGATTCTGCTCGCCTCCTACGGCGTGCACCGCTACATCCTCGTTTATCTTTATTACAAGCATCGCGACAAGCGCACGACCGAGCCGGCTGCTTATTTTGAGGACCTTCCGCGCGTCACCGTGCAGTTGCCGATGTTCAACGAGCAATATGTCGCCGACCGCCTGATTGATTGCATCTGCCGGCTGAAATATCCGAAGGACAAGCTGGATATTCAGGTTCTCGACGACTCGACCGACGAAACCATTGAGGTGGTCCGCAACTTGGTCGAGCGCTACGCTGCGCTTGGCCATCCGATCACCTATCACCACCGCACCAATCGGGAGGGCTTCAAGGCGGGCGCGCTGCAAGAGGGCATGAAATCAGCGAAGGGCGAATTCATAGCCATCTTCGACGCCGACTTCACACCTCCCGAAGACTTCCTGCTGAAGACCATTCATCACTTCACCGATCCCAAGATCGGCATGGTGCAGACGCGCTGGACGCACATCAACCGCAATTACTCGTTCCTGACCGAAGTCGAAGCGATCCTGCTCGACGGCCACTTTGTGCTCGAGCATTCCGGTCGCGCCCAGAGCGGAGTGTTCTTCAACTTCAACGGGACCGCAGGCATGTGGCGGACCAAGGCGATCGAGGATGCGGGCGGTTGGCAGCACGACACACTCACCGAAGACACCGATCTCTCCTACCGGGCGCAGTTGCGCGGCTGGAAGTTTATCTACCTGCAGGACGTCGAGTGCCCAGCTGAGTTGCCCGTCGAGATGACGGCTTTCAAAACACAACAGGCGCGCTGGGCCAAGGGATTGATCCAGACCGGCAAGAAGATTCTGCCGCGTGTCTTGAAGAGCGATGTCCCGCTGCACACCAAGATCGAAGCCTGGTACCACCTGACAGCGAATCTCAGTTATCCGCTGATGATTGTGCTGTCGGTGCTGCTTCTGCCCGCAATGATCATCCGCTTCTACCAGGGCTGGTTCCAGATGCTCTACATCGACCTGCCTTTGTTTATGGCTTCGACATTTTCGATCTCCAGCTTTTATCTCGTATCGCAGCGCGAACTGTTTCCGAAAACCTGGCCGCGCGCCTTGTTGTACTTGCCATTCCTGATGGCGCTCGGCATCGGCCTGACCATCACCAATACAAAAGCAGTTCTCGAAGCTTTGACTGGAAAAAAGAGCGCATTCGCGCGCACCCCGAAATATCGCGTGGAAAACAAAAAAGACAAAGTCGGTGCCACGAAATACCGTCGCCGCCTTGGCTGGATTCCCTGGGCCGAACTGGCGATTGGCGGCTACTTCGCCATGACCGTCTATTACGCACTCGAAAACGAAAATTACATTACCGTTCCGTTCCTTCTTCTTTTCGTGATCGGGTACTGGTACACGGGGCTGATGTCTCTGTTACAAGGCCGCTTTGCGGGTATCTCCCTCAGCGCGGAAACGCACACCAAGCCCTTCCCGGTTGGGGTCTAGAGAAATCCTTCCGGTTTCTGACTTGAGAGACAACCGCTTCGTTGAGGCTTGGAACGTGGCACGACACTCCAAGCCTCAGCCTCACAGCGACTTCGATTTGCCCGAGTCCTTACTGGATGCCGGGGCAGTTTGGTGGGGCAACCGGCGCGTCAATTCGGCGCGTTGCGCCCGCCGGAATGAGTTGGACGGCGACAGCTGTCGCCACGTCCGTGGAGCTTTCATTCCGGACGATGTGCGTGTGATTGCCACCGGAATCCACGAACGACATCCCCTGCGTGTAAACCTGCGGCTTGCATTCGGGATCGTCACTTTCGTAGTCCGTCAATGTTCCTGCCGTCACGATGATCAGGCTGTGGCCTGGGTGCGAGTGCCACCCGGTACTTCCTCCCGGCTGCCACACGTTGTTCTGCACGTACAGGTCTGACGACCCTTTGGTCTTCTGCATCGAAATCCATACGTTCTTGTCGTCGTCGTGCTTGGTGGTGCCTGGCAGAACGGCATGGTTAAACACGTCGAAAGCACCTAAGGTGCCCTTGGCGAGCGTTGTGCCCACGAACCCGACAGCCGTTGTTGCTTGTACCTTCTTCGCATGGTAGAGAGCCGTGAACACGATCACGGCACTGAAAAACAGCAACCACATCCATCTTTTTTGTCGCATTACATTTCTCCTTAGTTTTTGACATCCCAAGAGCCCACGATTGAACTCAGTCGTTCGCTCAAGACCTGTACGGCTTGCTTTTTGCGCCTCAAATCGCACCCTGAGATACTTCCTTGCGCGTAAGCGCACACTTACCCTTCCGCCTCCGGGCGTCGTGTTTACCGACGTCGCAGGACCGGGTCCCGCACCTTCTTAAGCAGGCGCAGCTTGTAGGTTGAAAACCGACCTTCGTTTTTAGTTAGCCGCGAGTCACGGCAGGACAACCACCTGGCCTGTCATTCCTAGTTCGTCGTGCAAGGCGCAGATGTAGCGGTAGGTTCCGGGACGCGTGAAGGTTACGCGAAACCGCGTGACGCCCGCAGGGGCTTGAGCTACCCCGGTCCGCTCGTGAGGAGCTTGCGCAATGAGTCCGGAGTGCACATTGTCGGTAGTCGAACTGATGAGGGCGTGGCGTGCGCCATCTGGATCCACATATACGTTGGCCGATGGCGGAGTTGAGGGCGAGACGTTCGGCGGCTCCTGACCGAACGTGATGGCGTGGCCACTCACATCCGAGCTGTCCCACTCCACTGTCTCGCCCGCGTGGATTGTGATATTCGGCTGCATGAAGCGCATGACGGACACACTTTGGATCCCGCCTTGCGTAGAGACGAGTCTTCCGGAGCCCGTAACGATCTGGTGGTTGTGCGCATGGCTTCGGGCTTGCGGCTTTCTCGCCGATACCTCTGCGTCGCTGGTGAGCAGGTCGCGCTGTTCCGCGACTGCCTGCCGGTCATAGAAAGCCTGATCGTATGGAAGAGGCTCCGACGGGTCCAGAACGTGCACGATCCCGGTCATGTTCACGTGGACCAGGCAGACTTCCCGGTAATTACCGGGGCTGGGAAATGTGACGGCGTAGGTTGTTCCGACGGTGCCAATGCGACCGCTGTCGACACACGCCGAGCCATCAAAGGTGCTGCCATCCGGCGAAGTACCCGGGCAACCAACCTGGAAGGTCGGGCGTATCTGTCCGGGCGTCAGAAAAGTAACGCTATGCGGCTCCGGTGTCGGGAAAGTCCAGGTGATGCTATCCCCGGCGTGAATCCACATTTCATTCGGAAGAAACGCCAGCGCTTGCACACCCTTATCGGAGCTCTGTGCTCCGACGATCGCGTGCCAGGATTCGGCCTCCGCTGCCTGGGCGAAAACAGTCGCGACACCGAGCAATACCATCCCCATTAGCTTTCTTTGCATATCGCCCTCCTAATTTTCTTGTTGGCGCCGATCCGTGCAAGACGCGCAGACACAATCAAACGTTTTGGTAGGTACGTCAAACAGCAATCTGTAGAATTCCGCCATTTCTGTGCTTTGCTGCTGAATACCGTGCTTTGCCGTAGGGGGAAGCGGGGCTACAATCGGTTCCCGGCTCGCGCGAACCGTGGGCCAAACAAGGGAGGATGATGGGCGAAGCACCTCAGAGCGCGCTGCCGCCTACCCGAACACGCGATGACCGCTTGGAGTCATGGAAGGAAATCGCCGCCTACCTCAACCGGGATGTGACGACGGTCCAGCGCTGGGAGAAGCGGGAGGGGATGCCTGTTCACCGCCACCAGCACGACAAAATTGGGTCCATTTACGCGTTCCGGTCAGAGTTGGACACGTGGACACACAGTCGGAATCTGCCGCAGGCACCAGAGAACGCGGGGAGCCCCTCCCTGCCGAATCCCGCTCTGCCAACGCCGGAATCCACGATCGGGACTTCTCCTAGCCGATGGAAGCTCTTCTTCCCGCCGGCAGTGGTGCTCTCTGTCCTAGTCATCGGCGCAATTCTCTGGCTTCAAAAGACGGAATACTTCTGGCGAAACCCGATCGCCGACGCGCATTTTCAGACTCTCACGGATTTTGATGGGGTCGAGCAGGCCGCTACGATCTCGCGCGATGGTCACTTCGTGGCGTTTCAGTCAGACCGGGACGGCCAGATGGACATCTGGGTTACGCAAATCGGTTCCGGACAATTCCACAATCTGACCCGGGGGAGTGCACGGGACCTCGTGAATCCCTCGCTCCGCGACTTGGGATTCTCGCCGGATGGCTCGTTCGTCACGTTTTGGGCTCGCCAGCAAAACGATGCGAGCGGCATCAGCGTCTGGGCGGTACCCACGCTGGGCGGAGAGCCAAAGCCATATCTTGAGGGTGTAGCCGAGTACGACTGGTCACGCGACGGCTCCCGCCTCACATATCACACCCCCGGCCCCGGAGACCCGCTGTTCGTCTCGAACGGCACCCGGCGAGTGCAAGACAGACCCATCTTCACTGCGCCTACCGGGCTCCACAGTCACTTTCCGTCGTGGTCGCCAGACATGCGCTTCATCTACTTCGTTCAGGGTACGCTTCCAGACAAACTGGACATCTGGCGCATTCGTCCGTCCGGTGGAACTCCGGAACGGATCACGTCACACAACTCACGTGTAACCCATCCGGTCCTGTTGGATCAACGGACATTGTTGTACCTCGCCAGCGACCCCGATGGTTCTGGACCGTGGCTCTACAGCATGGATGTAGAACGCCGCATTCCCCATCGTCTGACCTCTGGCCTTGACCGGTACACGTCGCTCGCCGCCAGCACCGACGCTCGCCACCTGGCTATCACCATTGCGACTCCGAAGCGAACGCTGTGGCGCATGCAGATCGATGGTTCCTCCCATCAGGTCTCGGCGGCCGCTCCAATCTCGCTGACCACCAGCACAGGGTTCTCACCGCGTCTGGGCCCAAATTATCTGCTCTACGCTTCGTCGCAGGGTACACGCGAGAGCATCTCGAAGCTTGCCAACGGAACCGGCACGGAGCTATGGAGCGGTGAGGGAGCACAGATCTTGGGTGGGCCGGCCATTTCACCCGATGGACGATCAGTCGCGTTCTCGCTCCGGCAAAACGGGCGAAACCTTCTGTACGTGATGCAGGCCGACGGTGCGAATGCGCGGGTGGTGACCGATTCACTCGACCTGCAAGGTGCTCCCGCGTGGTCGCGCGACGGCCAATCAATCACGACGGCGGCGCAAGATCACGACATCCCGCATCTCTTCAGTGTGGCCCTCGACGGGCGTCCCCCGATCGCTCTTATTCAGGAATATTCGGTCGACCCAACATGGTCGCCGGACGGCCGTTTCGTGGTTTACTCGGGACCAGACATCGGTACCACGTTTTCGGTGAAAGCCGTTGCCGGCGACGCCACACCGCATCCGCTACCGGCAATGACTCTGACTCGGGGCGCTCGCCACATCGCATTCCTTCCAGGAGGAAAATCTCTCGTGCTCTTACGGGGCGAGATTCAACACAAGAATCTCTGGCTGATCGACCTGGAGACCGGCGCTGAGCGCCAACTGACCAACCTCCCTCCCGACTTTGACATTCGCGACTTCGACATCTCCGCGGATGGCCATGACATTGTTCTTGAAAGAGTACAGGAACGCTCGGACGTGGTGCTGCTCGATCTCCCACGACGATAATCCGCAGTCAGCCGGCCCAGACGGGGCCAAGAATTGACCTGAGGAGCCCATGGACCCTCCTGCGTTGCGCTCATCTTCCCTTTCCGGGTCGCGTGGTTTAAAATCCGTGCGCTTTTTGGGTCCTCGTCAGCGCAGGCGTCTCATCGCACGAAGGAGGCTCCAATGTCCCGCGCATGCAAGCTCTACTCTCTGTTCGTCGTTGCTCTCCTCTCCGTTTTCATGGTCAGCTGCGGCTCCCGTCACGACAGCGACGAGAACTATTACCTTGTCGGCGCGAACATCAAGCTTCCGTACTGGGAAAATGCGGGTGCCGGCCTGTCTGCAGCCGCTTCGCAACTGCAGGTACGGGCGGCGTTCGTCGGTCCTGACACGTACGACGCGAAAGGCGAGAAGGAAACTCTGGATGGCCTCATCGCCAAAAAGCCGGCGGGCATCCTGGTTTCGGTGACCGATCCCGAGGTTTTGCGAGACTCGATTGATCGCGCGATAGCCGCCGGCATTCCGATTCTGACCATCGATTCCGACGCCCCCAAAAGCAAGCGTCTCTTTTTCATCGGGACGAACAATCATCAAGCCGGCTTCATGGGAGGAAAGCGGCTTGCGCAGGAGTTGAAGGGGAAGGGCAGCGTGGTGGTATTTACAATGCCGGAGCAGACCAATCTTGCTGAGCGCCTGCAGGGCTATCGTGACGCGCTGGAAAACTCTCCCGGAATCAAGATCGATCGAGTCGTCGACATCAAGGGCGATCCACGTGTCGCATTCGACACAACCACTGAGATCCTGGGAAAAGAAAAGGACAAGGTGCAAGCCTTCGTTTGCCTCGAGGCGCAATCAGGACAAGAAGTCGCGACGGTTCTGAATAACTACAACGTCCACGATAAGGTCGTCATTGCCATGGACACGGACGCGCCGACCCTGGATTGGGTGCAAAAAGGCGTGATCGCAGCAACCATCTCGCAGAAGGCTTACACCATGGCCTTCGTCGGCTTGCACGCTCTCGACGACCTCTACCACAACAAGCTTTCCAAGCTTGACAATGATTGGTCACGCGACAGCTTCGCGCCGATTCCAGCATTCGTGGACACGGGATCCGTTCTGATCGACAAGAACAACGTCGGGGCCTTTCAGGAGTCGGCTAAGTCCGCAAAAGGAACTTCGAAGTAGTAAATTGCGCATTCTGGCGCGAACGCCGCAACGCATGGGTTTGAGAGTTTGATATCCTAGCTCCATTGTGCGGATGATCTGGTGGTTCGTCGTCCTTGGCTTCAGCAGCCTGCTTGTCGTGGGCGTTGCGATCGCCATCTATTTGCGTATCCGCACGCACTGGCGGATTGCTGGAGCCGCCGCGAAAGAAGGCGGGGAGCATGAACCCGCCGATCATATTTAGTTCTGTCGCTTGACTCGTCCGTCGCAATTCATCTTGGAAGGCATTTATGGATAAATTAGTGGTTCAGTCACTGCATCCCACGCAGGATCGCGTTTTGGAATGGGCAAGACAGGCTGCAATGGTCGTTGGAGCCAGCCTGTTTGTGGCGCTGTGCGCACGCGTTACAGTGCCGTTGCCGGGCAATCCGGTCCCGCTGACTCTTCAGAATTTCGGTGTTCTTGTGGTCGGACTTCTGCTCGGGCCGCGCCGTGCGTTCGCGGCGATGATTCTGTACCTCGCGGGAGGTGCAGGCGGCCTGCCGGTGTTCAACTCTGCAGGTCCGGGGGGAACAGCGCAGTTGTTTGGCCTGACAGGTGGATATCTGTTGGCCTATCCCTTCGTAGCGGGTCTCGCGGGGTTTCTCTTCGAGCGTGGCCGCAAGACATTCGCCCGGGCTGCTGCTGCTGGAATCGTCGCCGAAATACTGCTCTTTGCGATCGGCATAACCTGGCTCGCGATCGCGACGGGTTCCTTCAAGAAGGCGATCTTCTTCGGCCTTTATTGGTTCGTGTTCGCGGAAGTGATCAAGGTGCTGTTGGCAGCGGCCGTGGCAGTCAGAATCAAGCGAGCACCCAGGGTGCAGGCATGAGCCACAGCAGCACCTCGGATACGCTAACATCGCACGCAGGCGAGACGGCGACACGCGAAATCACTGTCGCGCATAGTCCCGACTCCGACGACGCGTTCATGTTCTACGGGCTCGCGACCAACAAGGTGCGTGTCTCCGGCCTGCGTTTCACACACACCCTGTGTGATATCGAAACTCTCAACCGCAAGGCGCAGGAAGGCGTTTACGACGTCACCGCGATTTCCTTTCACGCTTATCCCTATATTCAGGATCATTACGCCCTGCTACCGAGCGGCGGCAGTGTCGGCGACGGCTATGGGCCGATGATCGTGGCGACGCGTGCATTTACACAGACGGAAATCAAAAAGAAGCGCATCGCGATTCCCGGCAAGCTGACCACGGCGTACCTCGCGCTGAAGCTTTTCTCTCCAGGCATTGAGGTAGAGGTCGTACCGTTCGACCAGATCATCCCGCAGGTGCTCGAGGGGAAATACGAAGCCGGCCTGATCATTCACGAAGGCCAGTTGACCTATGCCAAGTCCGGTCTCCACCGCATCGTGGATCTCGGCAAGTGGTGGCAGAAGGTTACGGGACTTCCGTTGCCCCTGGGGGGGAACGCGATTCGACGCGCTCTTGGACCGCAACTCATGCTCAGCGTTGGCACGGCCCTGCGCGACAGCATTCAATACGCGCTCGATCATCGCGACGAAGCACTGGCTTATGCGATGCAGTTCGCGCGCGACCTCGATTCGCAGCTCGCCGATAAGTTCGTGGGAATGTATGTGAATGATCGGACGCTGGATTACGGTCCCGATGGGCGTGAAGCCGTTCGTCGCCTGCTCGACATGGGACACAAGGCCGGCATCATTCCGCACCCGGCGAAAGTTGAATTCGTAGGATAGCGTGGAGCGACGGGCGTCCTCGCCCGTCCAAGAGGTATGTAGCGCCACGTCTCGCCGGTTGCCCAGCAGGCATCCTACCCGCCGAGCGGAAGAAATCGCACTACTTCACAACCCGCTTGAACGAATACACGGGGTCGATGTCTACGGGGATATCGGCGGTCTTTTTCTGTAGCGCGGTCTTCATCTCGTCGGACATCTTGTCATACTTCGCGAACCAGTTTTCCCCGCGCTGGCGGTCGCCCATCGCTTCGATCTCCAGCAACTCCTTGGCAAGGTCCGCGATGACGCCGGGTATCTTTTCGTAATCGATGGCATACCGTCCTGACGATTCGCGAGTCACGGCGCCGCGCTCAATCAGGTAGTTGAGTTCCATCATCTCGGCCTGCCCGTGGGCCTCAGCCACACCGAAGCGGATCGTGCGGAACATTCCGCCTACATACGACGCGTAAAACTCTTCCAGTTTGTCCTTGGGCAGCGCTTCATGATCGATCAGCCATTTCAGCCCGAACATGCCGACAACATCGGCTTTGGCCTCTTCAAGTCCGCTGTACATGGGACCAATGGCTTCGCGGATCGGCATCTTCCCGTTCGCCGTTCTCGAGTAGGCCGGCCCCAATCCGTGCGCGATCTCGTGCATAATCGTGCCCAGCAGATATCCTTCGCCCGACACCTTCGCCGCCTGCTCGGATCGCAGCATCTGCCGCGCCACCGGGATGATCACGTAATTCACACGCGCATCCATGAAGTTCTTGAAGAAAATCTTCTTGCTTCCCTTCTGTTCATGTACGCGCGGATCATTGGGAAGATTGTCGGCAACCGCCTGGTAGCCGTGGGTGAGATCGCCGGAGCGAAAGGGCGCGTCCATCACTTCCATCGGAGTTTCCAGTCCCTGCTTCGAAGGTCGGTCTTCGGCGGGCAGCGGCAACGCATCCTGGATCTGAGAAACGTACTGCTGGAACATCCCGAGCTTCTTGCTCTCTTTTTCGTTCCGTACCAAGACCGAAGCGCCGTAAGTTCCCTTCACGCCCAGCAGATCGTCGTCGTACGTTTCGTAGGGTGCAAAAATGATGTCGAACTTCGGGTTCTTCAGATCCAGCCACGCCAGATCGCTCTGGAAGTAATCGTCGTTCAGCAGCGCGTCCGCGCGGAGGCGAAGGAAATTCGCGAATGCAGGTTCCGGGCTCAGTTCTGCCGCGTCGCGCAAGGCTTTCGCCGCGGGTTCGAGGAACGACCGGTACGCGATGTGATATGGAATCACTTCGAGTTGGTCCCCATGCCAACGCAGCAAGGTCGTCGAGCTGTAGACTCCGGCCTTCTTGTCGGGGTGTTCTTTGACGTACTTCTCCACTTGTTCGCGGGTCAAGCTCTGCGGATAGAAGCCTCGCCCCGGCGGCATCGGATCTTTTCCGACAAACGGCTTGTTGTTGTCGATCAGATCGAAACGCGACGCGTTGATCCACAGAAAACGCCGCAGCAGAATGTTGCGCTCATTCTTGCTGCCAGCGAGCGATTGATAAAGCTGCAACGCCTCGGGATCGTTCTGGCGCCAGAAAATGCTCTCCAGCAACTGGCACGCATCTACCAACTTGCCGACCATCTTGCGCTCGTTGACGGTCAGCCCTGTGGTCTGAAACGTCATTTGCACAGAACGAAACTTGGCCACGCGCTTGGCGAGATCGGGGACAACCTTGACGGTGGCCGGATCCGTGGTCTTTGCGGCCGAACCTACCATGCTTCGTTTTTTCTGGGCGGTACTCGTGATCGGCATGAGCAGAAGAAAGAAGAAAAAAATAAACACGACTGTGCGGTGAACTCTCAGCATCGTCATGAAATTTCTGATTCTAGCAGAGGGACGCTGATAGAAATCGCGTGACGGCTCGCGCATCCACAGAAAGAACCTTTATCATGAAAACAGGATGGCAGGCACGGCAAATTCAAACGGGGCACAGACCCTGCTGATCGACGCTGACGACACACTCTGGGAGAACAACATCTATTTCGAGCGGGCGATCGCGAAGTTCATCTCGTTCTTGAATCATCATACGTACACGCCCGAGCAGGTACGCGAAATCCTCAACGACGTGGAGCGCGAAAACATCGTGACCCATGGATATGGTCTGCACAGCTTTGCTCACGCGCTGGTGGGGACCTTTGAGCGGCTTTCCGTGGAACCTGTGACTCCCGAACTGCACGCCCGCATCCACGCAATCGCACACACGATTGCCGATCACCCGGTTGAGTTCTTGCCCGAGGTTCCAGCAACGCTGCAGCATTTGTCGGCCCGTCATCACCTGATCATGATGACCAAGGGCGCTTTCGCGGAGCAGACCGGGAAAGTCGAGCGCTCTGGACTCAAGGATTATTTCGCCGCTATCGAGATCGTCGCCGAAAAAGACGAAGGCACCTACCGCTCGGTCGTCGCCAAATATGATCTCGCCGGCGATGCGACCTGGATGATCGGGAACAGTCCCAGATCCGACATCAACCCTGCACTTGCCATCGGACTAAACGCCGTCTTCATCCCACATGGCAATACGTGGGTCCTCGAACACGATGAAGTCGCCGCACCAACGCCGCCAAGCCGCTTGTTGACGATCGAAAAGTTCAGCGACCTCCGCGAACACTTCTAGGGGAAGGCGCCGAGCTGGCAACTGAAGACGTTCTCCTCTGAATGCATGAGATTCATTGACGACTGAGGACCGGCGACTGCTTTCCGGCACCACACTTACCAACAACGCCATATCCGCGCATTTTTCTTGCATGGTAATCTCAAATTGCTCTGGTTTTTCGCTGCCTGCACATTGGCAGTGCCAAAAAACAATTTCCGTCGTCTGTTGCGCACGGTAGAGGCGCTGTCGGACCTCGGTCCTGAGCTGACGGCTGAGCGCGACTTCGCCCAGTCGGCGCAACTCATGCTCGGCGCGCTCATGGAAGCCGCTGGTGCGCGGGAAGGTGCTCTGTTCACCTTCAGTGATAAACCGTCCCTGTTATCTTCTGCCGCGTCCCGCGGATTCGCGCTCATTCCGGAACCAGCCGTCATCCCGCTGCTTCCGCGGCATGTGCATGCACTCACGGCGGCGCGCGGCCCGGTCGTCCTGAACGAAACCACGTACGACGTCTTTTTCAGTTCCAACGGAAATGTCGCTCCCGAACTTTTTAAGTGCATCGTGCCACTGAAGGCTGGAGGGAAAGTCGCAGGCCTGCTTGCGCTCGGACGCCGCGAAGGTGACGCCCTCTACGAAGACGAGGAACTCGACTCCCTTAGCTTGCTCTGCAGCTATGTCGCGCTCGCCGTGCAGAACCACAATCTCACGCAAACGCTAAGCCAGCGCGTCTCCGAGAATCTGAAGTTGCTCGCATCCCTGCACGGCTTCTACGACAACGCACTCGAAGCTTTCGCCACGGCGATCGATGTCAAGCACGTCAATATTCATGGCCACTCTCTGCGTGTCGCGCGCTATGCCGCCGCGATCGGCGAGGCCATGGGACTCGACGCCAACGAAGTGGCCGCCCTACGTTCCGCAGGATACCTGCACGACATCGGCAAGGTCGCTGTTGATAAAGCTTTGTTTGGAAAACCGAGCGCGCTCGATCCCGACGAATTTCGCGCCATGGCCGATCACACCGTCGTTGGTCACCAGATCGTTAGCGGCATCCAGTTCCCCTGGCCGAAAATTCCCGAAATCGTTCGCTGGCATCACGAACGCGGGGACGGAAGCGGATACCCCGACGGCCTGCACATGGACGAACTGCCCTTGTCCGCACGCATCATCGGTCTTGCTGATACGTTCGACGCCATGACCAGCGCGCGCCCATATCGCGAACCGCTCTCGGTCGGCGGAACTCTGAGCGAAATCGTCCACCTCGCACCCCTGAAATATGATCCTGCTGCCGTCCAAGGCTTGCTGATTCAGATTCGACGGGACTCCGTCGGCAGCCATCGTACGCCGTTGCTCGAAGACCGCATGGCTATCAACATTGCACCTGCCGATATCGATCAGCTTGCAGCGAACCTGCAGCACAGGCTGACACGCGGACGAGTAGTTTCGCTGCCCCCTTCGCAACCTATTGATTCCTAAGGTTCTAAGCTGGCCCTTCTTGAGCAACTTTTCCCTGTGCTCGGGTTCATAATCTAGAGACCGCATTCCGTCGTGGTGGGTTCCGAGCATGCTCGTTCAGCGCAGACGTCTTCTCCTTGTCGTCGCTTGGCTGGCCTCCAGTTTATTGAGCCTTGCCGTAGCCGCCCACGCCTGGAAAAAAGACAAGAAGATCGCCGCTGCGGCGCAGATGGACGCTCATACGCAAGCCTTGCACGCATTGCAGCGGCTGACGTTTGGCCCGCGCCCTGGCGACATCGAGCGCGTCACGGCCATGGGCCTCGATAGGTGGATCGACCAGCAACTGCACCCCGACCACATCGACGACAGTGCCGTTGAGGCTCGTCTCGCGCCCTTCCGCACGCTGCACATGGACACGAAGGAGATGGTGGAGAACTTTCCTCCCGGTCCCGTGATCCGCGCCGTGATGGAAGGCAAGAAACCGATGCCGTCCGATCCGGTAAAGCGCGCGATCTACCAGGCCCAGATCGAACGGATTCAGGAACGGGAAGAACGGAAGCAAGAAAAGGCGGGGGATAACCCGGCGACCAGTGCGCCGCAGCCTGCCGCGGCATCACAGGCAGCAACAACAGCGCCAGTGCAGAATGCGCAATCGGCGCCGAGCCCGTTGGGCGACAACTCAACGCTTCCCGCCACGAACACGAACGAAGCGACAGCCACAGCGGCAGATCATTCGCCTGCGGACGACCGCAAGGCTCAGCGCCGCGAAGACAAGCTGTACGCCGACTTGAAAGCTGAAGAACTGCTCGACAAGCCTCCGGACGAGCGCATGAAAGAAGTGCTGCAGATGTCGCCGGAAGAACAGCTTACGCTCTCGGGTTCTTTGAGGAGTCCAAAGGGTGATCAATTCCTGGAAGGCATGAATCCCAAGCAGAAGGAGGCCATGCTCGCGCTCAACAATCCCGAGCAGGTCGTTGGCGACGAGCTTATGCAAGCCAAGCTGCTACGCGCCATCTACAGCGAGCGCCAGCTTGACGAAGTGATGACCGACTTCTGGTTCAACCACTTCAACGTTTTTATCGGCAAAGGCGCCGACCGATACATGGTGACCAGCTACGAGCGCGAAGTCATCCGGCCACACGCCCTGGGAAAATTTGAAGACCTGCTCGTGGCCACCGCGAAGAGTCCTGCGATGCTCTTCTATCTCGACAATTGGCTGAGCGTCGGCCCCGATTCCGATATTGCACGCGGAATTCGCCGATATCCGAATCGGCCGTACCGTCGCCGTTTTCCGCCGCCTCCGAATCAGGCCAAAGGCAAGAAGCGCAATGGAGGCCTCAACGAGAATTATGGCCGTGAGTTGATGGAACTGCACACGCTCGGCGTGAACGGTGGCTACACCCAACAGGACGTGACCGAAGTGGCGAAGGTGCTCACGGGTTGGACCATCGATCAGCCACAAAAGGGCGGGGGCTTCAAGTACGAAGAGCGCATGCACGAGCCGGGAACAAAAATCGTGCTCGGGCACAAGATCAAGGACCGAGCAGAGAAGGAAGGGATGGAGGTGCTGCACATTCTCGCGCACCATCCGTCCACGGCCCATTTCATTTCGACCAAACTGGCGATGCGCTTCGTCTCGGACGATCCGCCGCCAGCGCTGGTCGATCGCATGGCCCAGACTTTCCTCAAGAAGAATGGCGACATTCGTGAAGTGCTCACGACCATGTTGAAATCACCAGAATTCTGGAGCGAAAGCGCTTACCGTGCCAAGGTAAAAACGCCGCTGGAATTCGTTGTCTCGTCTGCCCGCGCCACCGGTGCCGATGTCACTGATGCCTTGCCCCTCGCCCGTCAGCTGAATCAATTGGGAATGCCGCTGTACGGTATGCAGCCGCCCACTGGCTACTCGATGAAAGAAGAATCGTGGGTGAATTCGTCGGCGCTGCTCGGCCGGATGAATTTTTCAGTGGCGCTGATGTCGGGGAAAATCCGGGGGGTCGAGGTGGACGCGAATCGTCTCGTGACCTCAGATCCCTCTGCTGCCTCTCAACCAGATTCCGCGCAAGCTCTTGCGGCAC
The DNA here is from genome assembly GCA_963718505.1 of uncultured Acidobacteriota bacterium. GTDB lineage: Bacteria > Acidobacteriota > Terriglobia > Terriglobales > Acidobacteriaceae > Gp1-AA133. Next base: position 122,181 of record CAVQZP010000029.1, read on the forward strand.
TTGAGAGCTCGTTGCTGGCCGGCACAGTATCCAAACAGACGCACGACGCGATTCTTGCCGAATTGCAGAACCAGGCGGCTGCATCATCGAATGTGAAAGCAGTGGTGAAGCCGGCCGCGCGCAGGAACGACAAGCCTGCTCCTCCGCCGCCCGCGTCAAACGCCGGCGCGATCGCGGGATTGATTTTAGGTTCACCGGAATTTCAAAGAAGATGACAAGAGTCGCCAGCCATCAGCGATCAGCCGTCAGTATCATCGTCTAACTGACAGCTGAAAGCTGAGAACTGATAGGTTGTTGAGGTCCGTTATGCCCATCACACGTCGCGTATTTCTCCGTAACAGCGCTCTGGCCGTCGTCGGCACCACTGCTATCCCGAGTTTCCTGACCCGCGCGGCATTCGGCGCGACCGAACCCGGCACGCGCACCAAGCGGCTGGTCGTGATCTTCCAGCGCGGCGCGGCCGACGGACTCAACATTGTCGTGCCCCACGGCGAGCGCGCGTACTACGCGATGCGGCCCAGCATTAACATCCCGCGCAAAGACGTCCTCGATCTCGATGGATTCTTCGGCCTGCATCCCTCGCTCGCATCGTTTCAGCCGCTCTGGGATCAGCGGCATCTCGCCATCGTGCACGCCGCCGGCTCTCCAGATCCCACGCGCTCGCATTTCGACGCGCAGGACTTTATGGAGTCTGGCACGCCCGGCCTAAAAGCGACCAACGACGGCTGGTTGAATCGTGCGCTGCGTTCGGCGCCCGAGTCTGGCGACAAGTCCGCTTTCCGGGCCATCTCGCTGGGCCCAGCGCTGCCGCGCATTCTCACCGGCCAGGAGCGCGCTGTTGCGGTCAATAACATTAACGACTTCGGCGTAGGAGGCCGCAATCCGAACGCTGCGCCGATTGCGAATACGTTCGAGGCGATGTACGACCACTCCTCTGACTCCGTGTTGCACGGAACGGGCGAAGAGACATTTGACGCAGTGAAGATGCTGAAGTCCGCCGATCCGGCAAAGTACAAGCCCGCCCCGGGCGCCGATTATCCACGCGGTCGCTTCGGGGACAGCCTCAAGCAGCTCGCGCAACTGATCAAAGCCAATCTCGGTGTGCAGGTTGCCTTTGCCGACATCGGCGGTTGGGATCATCACGTCAACGAGGGCAGCACGCAGGGCCAGATCGCCAACGTGCTTCGCGAGTTCTCACAGTCGCTCTCGGCTTTCTGGATCGACCTCGGCGACCTCGCCGACGACACCGTTGTCGTCACGATGTCGGAGTTCGGCCGCACCGCACGCGAGAACGGCAATCGCGGCACCGACCACGGCCATGCGAACGTCATGTTCGTGATGGGAGGGCCTGTGAAAGGCGGCAAAGTATACGGCCAGTGGCCCGGCCTGGATCAGGCCCAACTCTACGAAGGCCGCGACCTCGCGCTCACGACTGACTTCCGTCGCGTGGTCGGAGAAGCAGTGGTGCGCCACCTGGGCAACGACAAGCTGGCGCAAGTCTTCCCTGAGTTCGACAATCAGTCAGGAAAGTTCCTCAAATACCTTGGATAGAGTTTTTCGGGAGGGCACGCCTTCAGCTGTGCCCGCAAGCGGCGATCTTGGTCGAGCGCCTTCGGGCGCCGAGGTTCAGCAGAAAAATCCACAGCGGAGTGGGGATACGGGCACCATCGACTATCCCAGTCAGCTCTATTGAATCTCTACCCACACTTCCCCGTTCTCAATCTTCATCGGATAGACCGCGACCCTGGCCGCCGGATTGTGCACGGCCTGCCCTGTCTTCGGATCCCACACCCACCCATGCCACGGGCACACGACTTTGCCCTTCTCTACCACGCCCTGTCCCAGCGGACCGCCACGATGCAGGCAGACGTTATCCATTGCCGAGAACTCCCCGTTCACATTGGCGATGCAAATCACCTTGTCGCCACAGGGGAATTCCTTGGCTTCATTCGCCGCCGGCAGTTCCGATTGAGTTGTGAGCTTGACGAGCTGGGACATGGAGTGAGCCGCGGCTCTCTAAGCAGTTAGCAATTAGCATTCAGCCATCATAGTTGTTCGGTACATAGAAACCGCGAAGGTGCCGCGGCTGAATGCCGAGTGCTGAATGCCGACTGCGATGTTTGTGGATCGGTCGGCATAACGAACCGCGCGTTTAAGCTGGCAGCTAGCCGCTCGGAGTTCGCGGCTACTTCGGTTGCAGTGTCTGCGCGATCATCACTTGCTTCTTGAAATTCTCCACCATGTTCTCGTCCAGCCGCACTTCGGTAGGCTTTTTCGCCAGAGTCATGGTGTCGATCTTGTCCTGCAGCTTGAGCAGTGCATAGAACAGATTCTCCGGGCGCGGCGGGCACCCGATCACGTACACATCAACGGGCACGATCTTGTCGACGCCCTGCAGTACTGCGTAGGTATTGAACGGCCCGCCAACCGACGAACATGCGCCCATCGAGATCACCCACTTCGGATCGGGCATCTGGTCGTAAATCCGTTTCACGACCGGCGCCATCTTCAGCGTCACCGTGCCCGAGACGATCATCAGGTCTGCCTGCCGCGGACTCGGCCGGAACACCTCCGACCCAAAGCGCGCAATATCAAAGCGCGCCGTCGACGACGCGATCATTTCGATCGCGCAGCAGGCCAGCCCGAAGGTCATCGGCCATACCGCCGACTTCCGCGCCCAGTTGAAGACGTAATCGACCGTGGTGATCAGGAAATTCTTTTCGAACTTGTTCTGTAGCCAGCTCATGCGTCCTCGTGCCCCGCGTCCAGTCCTTCAGTCTAGGGGTGCCTGGAGGGGGTGTCAATTGGGACGAACCTTACTTCTTGAGTGCCCGTCCGACTCGGAAAATATGTTTTTCAACGACAGCTACGTCCAGTTCGTTACGCAGGGTCTTGTCGAAGAGCATGTCCCTGACAGGTACCTCGCCCATGAGTTCGGCGCCAATGCTGGCATGGTTGTTGATGAAGTCTTTCGGTGGAACGCTGGCCTGATCTCTCGCCGAAAGCAGTGCCTTGTACACGGAATAGCAATCGGCGTAGTCATCGCGTTGCTCATCAAAAACGCTAATCAGCACATAAAGGGATCCCCCATGCGCAAAGACAATTTGTCTCGGCACATCGTAAAATCCCCCATATGTGAAAGGAATCATCACCGGCCGCTAGCCCTTAAGACACACACCGTAGTCGTCCAACGCTGTATAATCCCCCGCCGTACACATTTCTCCGGGCCCACGCAACAGACAATCCCCTCGAAGGAGAACGCCTTGATGACTCCGAAACTGCGATTCCTGATCCTCGCCATACTTGCCGCCGCGACCTCGGCCGTTTGTATTGCCCAGACTGCTCCGGCCACATCCGACACTTCAAAACCCACCAAGACCGCGAAGACGAAGTCTGCTCCAGTGGACCCCTCGACGATTCCGCAGGCTCCCGGCGGGGGCGGCGGCAAAGTATGGGTCAACAGCAACACCAAGGTCTATCACAAAGAAGGAGACTCCTGGTACGGCAAGACCAAGCATGGGCAGTACATGACCGAGGCTGACGCTCAGAAGGCGGGCTACAAGCAGGCGCAGGAATCGCCCGTCGGCAAGAAAGACACCATGAGCAAGGACAACATGAAGAACGACACTATGAAGAAGCAGTGATGCGCACGCTGGGCTTCAATCCGCCCGCAAAGGAACGAACCACACGGTAATTTGCCCAGGTTTAGCGTCCCGCAAACGGACGCGAACCTGGGGCACCGTCGGCCCCGGGTAATTCGAGGTTCAACTCCCGGCCCATTCGCTGCTTCAGCACTGCTTCCATTTCCTCCCGCCACTGCCTGATCTTCAGCGCCCTCTGGCGAAGGCTCTGTATCTCCATTTGGGCTTCACGCAGGAAGCTATCATGACGGTCGAGGAAGATCTCCACGAACAGCGCATCGTCTGAGTCGATCTCGTCATGGCCTTGGGTTGCAGAACCGCGTGGTTGCGCGGAACTCATGCCCAGTTCGCCGAGCGTCATCCGCCCATCTTCGCGCGCCAAAGGCCGCAGTCCGCCGCCTGGCTCGGCCGGTAACAGGCTGAGAAACTCAAGTCCAAAACAGAATCCCGACTGGCTACGAACGACGCCGGCTACGCGCAGAATGCCAGCCGCTTGGAACTCGACCTCCATCAGGTCGCCCGGCCGCCTTTGCACGCCGCCGTACAACTCCATGCCGCCCCGGCTGATCTCGCTGACCACGCCGGGAACGGCCACCGTCGACACTTCGGTCTCCGTAGAAATAAAAACAGGCAGGTGGACGTGGTAGCGCGGCCAGCGACGTTTGTTTGTCAGGCTCATGCGATGCTCCGGCAGACCCTATTTCAACACGAGCTTGAGTAACGGCAAGCGGGTCAGAAGAAACGCAGCCGAAATCAGACTAAGCACAATCACGCCGACGGTACGCAAAGTCAGATTGAGTCGTCTCTGCTTGCGTGGTACATATCGGTCTTCCGATGCGGCCCTGAGCTTTTTCATCCAGTCCGGCTCTACGATGTCCTGGTAGACCGACACTGGAATGATCGACTCGAGCCGGTTGCGGTCCTGCCGAGCCAGCGATGTAAAGCGAAAGGGCTGATGGGAGCGGTCCACCGGAGGCAGCATCTCGGCTCCAGCCAATACCGACCCGGCGCCGGTTACGAACATCAGTTTTACCTGGGATCCCTGGGCGAGTGGACTATCCAGCGCGAGCAGGCCGCCGCTCAGGGATATGACTTCCAGGCTTCCGGAGATGCGCTCGCCGTCCGAGAATCTCACAACCGCCGGGGTCCCGCCGTCGAGATGCAGACGGGGCGAACGTGGCGTAACTTGCACTTGGGGGAGGGTGCTCATTGCACGCACAGTATAGGAAGTTAGTAATCACACTCCCTAGATTACGGAAGGGCCTGTACGCCTCGTGCACAGAGGTGCATCGGTGGAGACGAGCGTCTTCCGGGCATAGTCTTGGGAGTGATACGCAAACCCTTGTGCGCAGGCAGCGACGAACGATCGATCTTCCATGACTTCAATCCTGGGGTAGGGTGCCAGAAGAGACATTGTGTTACGGGACACCAGCCACGAACACCGGACCTGAGTGCGGAAGGAACCTCCTCCAAGGGCGAGTAGGGTAACGCTGACGCGCCGTGCGCATCGCCCGGCAAGAGGTGCGGGCTCTCATCAACTCACGGATCGTCCTCAAACACCATCCGTTCGGCAACAAAATGGAGGGTAATGGACCAGCCCATGACCCTCCGCACACGAGCCATGCACCATGGCGTGCGCGTGTTTCGAAAACTCGTGTTAGTGTGAAAACCGGTACCAGTCAGGCGTTTTGCGCGATTCCGTTTCTGGCCAGGAAAGCGACGCGCCCCGACGTGCCAGGTCCCCTAAGGAGTACGACAGGTATGGCCCGTTTCCTCCAGCGGCTTATCGAGAACCTCTGCCCTCACCGTTTTTCCTGGCCTCATAGCGGCACCCATGGGCAGGACTACCAGGTTTGCCTCATCTGCGGCACCGCCTTCGGATACGACTGGAGCACCATGCGTCGCACCGGGCCCATCGTTCTTCCGCAAGACTCGAACGTCTTTGAAAACGGAAAACATGTGACGACTCGCTGAAACTGCGTCCCAGCCCTCGCAGTAGTTCGAGGACGCCCAGATTCCCACACGCCTCACGAGTACGAGGATTGCGTGGCTGTTGGAGTTGGGCGCCGGTTGGTACGCCCGTGCAACCGAGGGTCGGACAATTGCTTGTTCGGACTTTGCTTAGGCCCCCCTGCGTTCGCCAACTGCCTTTCAGGAACGACGAACTGCTACTCCCATCATTTCGAACCGTCCACCAAGTAGCAGCGGTCCAGAACCGACGAAAGCCCGCGCCGGGAGTTCCTGCGAGAAACGCTTCAGATAAGCCGCGCTGAAACGTTCCCATAGAGATACATCCGGACAGAAGATCTGTACCGAAACCAGATCGTCCATGTGCATACCTGCTTCGGCAAGCACAGCCTCCACTCCGTCGAGAAGAAGTTTGATTTCGGCGTCGAGATCGGCCGGGGCCCGCCCGGTGACTGGATCGATGCCAATCCGTCCGGAGAGGTAAAGCGTATCTCCTACCAGGACCGCATCGCTGAAAGGCAGGGCGGCAGGACGGCCTGGAAGATTGATCGTGCGACGAGACGAGGTTTTCAACTCTGACATATCGCCATCGATTGACTTCAGGGTTTGCTGCATTCGATTACGGACATTGCCAGATGGATTCTGGGTTTTCAAGGGCCAGGGTCGCTGGACGGGTCCTCCAATCCCCGCTAGTCTAATTCTTGGCATGACAGAAATTGTTACCTTGATTTCGCGGCACGGTTATCTGGTCATCGTCGCGCTGGTGTTTGCGGAAGCGATCGGATTGCCGGTACCCGCAGCGGTCGCCCTGGTGGGGGCGGGGGCGGCAGTGGGGAGCCGTGCTCTGCACGCGTCGGTCATGTTACCCCTCGTGCTCACGGCGATGGTCGTGGGCGACACCCTGCTGTTTGTTGCCGGACGTTACACTGGATGGTCCCTCCTTGGATTCTTATGCAAAGTCTCCGCGAATCCTGAGACTTGCATCTTTCGGTCCGCGGAGTCCTTCTACAAGCGCGGCAAACTGACGCTGGTGATCGCGAAATTCATCCCGGGCGTGAATACGATGGGCCCGCCACTCGCGGGCAGCATGCGGATGCGGTTCGGGCAGTTTCTTGCTTACGACATCGCGGGCGCGTCGTTATATATCCTCGCGTATTTCACACTCGGCTTTGTGGGACGCGATTTTCTGAAGACGATTAATGTTGGTTTTCAGACGGCCGGTCATACGATCGAGGAGGTTCTCGTTGTCGGCGTAATTGCGTATGTGATCTATCGCTTGTGGCTGGTTCGGAAAAACCGGGTGTATCGAGTCGTTCCACGGGTGCAGGTTCAGGAACTGATCGAGAAGCTGAAGTCAGAAGAGGCGGACAAGATCCTGGTGGTGGATGTGCGCAGCCACGGCTATTACGATCCGCAGGCGTCCAGGATTAAGGGATCGATCCGTATCGAGCCGAACAATCTCGAACAAGAACTGCAGAGAATCCCACCGGACCGGGACATTTATCTGTACTGCACTTGACAGCGCGAAGCCACGAGCGCCCGGGTGGCGCACTTGCTGCGGGAGAAAGGCTTCAACGCTTTTATTCTGGTGGGAGGGTTGGCCGCTTGGCGAAAGGCCGGGCAACCGACAGAGCCCGTACCGCGCGAGGATCTGGTGAAACTGCCCACGTTCAGTTAGGACAAACCTTTGGTCTTGGGACAGGGGTGTCGCCGGCGTTGAGTATGGCTTCCAATCGAGAAATCGAAATCAAATTTCGTGTCGCCGATTTGCGCGGACTCACGCGAAGTCTGCGGGCGTCGAGACTTCGGCGCATCACCCCGCGTACACACGAGATGAATACGCTCTATGACCTGCCCGGGTTGCCGTTGCGCAAGCGCGGCGACCTCTTGCGGCTGCGGCTGTATGGAAAAGAATGGGTCCTCACGCACAAGGCCAAGGGCAAGGTGGGACGGCACAAAACACGCGTGGAGACGGAGACGAAAGTATCCGACGGCAGGAAGATGGAGGCTATCCTGCACGCTTTAGGCTTTCAGCCGACGTTCCGTTACGAGAAGTTTCGCGCCGAGTGGGCCGATGGCAAAGGACACGTGGTCGTGGACGAAACGCCGATCGGCAACTTCGGAGAGATCGAGGGACCTGCGCGTTGGATCGACCAAACGGCGAAGATATTGGGAATAAAGCAGTCTGCCTATATTACGGACACGTATGCGGGATTATTCTTCGCCTGGAAACGGCGGACGCGCAGTCCGGCTTTGGAGATGACATTTCGCGCGGTAAATGGAAGCGCGGTCCGCGCAAAACGCTAAACAGACCCGGGAAACGGTCGAGAAGTCACGGGGACTAAGAGCGAAGGTCTACGCGCCGAAATGCTCGCGACTCAGTGCTCGTCCCTAAGCCACCTTCGCTGTTGCCTGTTCGTAGCCCTCCGTCGCGTAGTAAACGGCGCGATCGAAAAACTGATCCAGCAATCGCAGCAACTCGAGCTCACCAAAGACGTTGTGCAATCCTCCGTACACGCCTTCCGACTCTAGAAATCCCCAGAGATGCTCTTTCGTGAGCAGGATGGCCCAGGTCAGAGCTGCGAGCGGAACTCCCTGGTGAGCGCGCCGGGCACCGAGGCTCTTGTAGACCGATTCGATTTCGTGGTCGGTTTTCGAAAGCAACCAGTCGCTTAGGTTATGGTAGATCTCGTGACAACGCTGGTGAAGCTCCTGCGCCGGCACTTTGTGCAAGTCCCGGGTTCGATCAGAGGAGAGGAGTTTTCGAGTGAGCCCGTCGGCCAGCTCTGCGGAATGATTCTCAATGAGACGAACGAGACGGAGTGCAATCATGGGAGACCTCCTGCACTGCTGTTTCTATCGTACGTCTGCTGGCAAGGGGGCGGTAAGGTGACGTTCTCCCGCAAATCGGTACACGCCAAAACTCCAGTCGCGTTGAAAACAAGATACTTGGTGGCTTCGTTTCGCATTTTTGCCAGAACTCTTTGTGTTCATACTAGATATACACTATTTCTATATATATCTTTACGATATATATTTGCAGATACGCGGTTCCGGGCGCCCCAGCATCATGCTGTCAAAGCCGGCGTCCTCTGCCGTACTTACCTTCAGTTCCGCCTGATCGAGCACGGGGCCCGTCGTCGCACCTCCAGCTCGTTCGGGCCGCTCAATCCTATCTATCCTCGCTTACGAAGACGGCAGTAGTCAGCCCCGCGACCGTGGCTGAGCCTGCCTTCGAGTTAAAACTGGATTGCCGCGTCAACGGATCGCTTGAACTGCGTTGCACCGGATGCAGACGTAAATGCAAGCCCGTCAAATTTCCGTCCGTAAACGTCACCTGCTGATCGGTTGCGTTGAAGACAACGAGAATGTTGGTGTATTGGCCGTAGTCGCCTCCATTCGCATTCAGCCTCATGGCAATCAATCCCGGAACCTGGTTCGGGCCGACATTGAGGAACGTAAGATTCCGCTGAACCTCGCCAAACGTCGGCATGCGGAAGAGTCGCGAACTGTACCGAATCTGCAGGAACTCGCGAAACGCATTCCCGCTGTACGCGATGTTTTGCGGTTGCGGCGTGTATTCCGGATCGCTGAGCAGCGGTGTCATGATCGACCACTGGCCCCCATTCTGGCTGGCGATGGGAAGGCCGATCCCCCAGTTGGCGGTCTGCCCGCTCCAATCAATCTTGTTGAACCAGTCGCCGGAGTCGTAGCTGTTCTGATCCATATCCTTCGAGCGCAGCAGATCGTCACCCGCCTGAAAGAACGGAACGCCCTGTCCCAGTTCCACCAGGCTCATCGCAAGCACTTGGCGGCGCGCCCGTGTCGCAATACTGTCGTTGAAGCTGGACTTCAACTGGACCGCGTCGAACAGATCCTGATTGTCGTGCACCGAGCAGTAGTTTACGGACTCGATCGGCGTCGCCGTGTAGCCAGTAGGTTGACCGTTGTAATTCACCTGAGCACCGGTCACGGTATTCCCGGCGCTGTTCGTGAAACTGTAATCGCGCAGATTCCCGGTAAGACCGACAAGGATCCAATCCGAATACTGCAAGAGCTGGCCCTGCTGACCCGCTCCGGGAGGATTCTGATTCGTATAGTCGCTTGGATCAGTAAACAGGCCAGTGGCGAATCCCTGGACGCGCTCATCGGTAAACGGGCTGCCGCCGCGGATGCCGTCACGGATGCGGTCGTTGAAACTTCCAATGCCGAACCCGTACAGATTGATCTGGCTGGCGTTCGGTCCAATCTGATTGTTGGCCGTATCGCCAAAGTTGAAACCTTCGCCGTATAAGTAGATCTTTGAGCCGTCCACCCCGTCTCTCTGCGGCCTCAAAGCCTGAAGGGCGGCCTGAATGTGTTGCATGTTATAGGTGAAGTGAAAACTCATGATGTCGAAGCGGAAGCCATCAATCTTGTACTCGCGCGCATTGAGCACGAGCGTGTCGATGATCAGCTTTTCCATCATGCGATGTTCGCTGGCGGTATCCGGACAGCAAGATCCGGTTTCCACGTTCCCATTCGCGTCCAGGCGATGGTAGTAACCGGGCACTACCTCGTCGAGATTCGAATTCGGTCCTTCGCCAAACGCGTTCGTGTGATTGAAAACAACGTCCTGTACCACCCGCAATCCCGCGTTGTGCAGGCCCATCACCATCGTTCTGTATTCGCGCACACGGTTGTCGGGAACGATCGCATAACTGCCCTCCGGCGTCATGTAGTGCACCGGATCGTAGCCCCAGTTAAATGCGTCCCTGCCCTGGATCGCCGCGACCGCTGCCTGCTGTTGTTGACCGTCAGGTGGGAACTGCGAAAGATCGCCGGTCGTCAGCCACGTGGATTTATCTTCGTTCACGCTCGCGAAATGAAACGAAGGAAGAATGTGCACAGCGGCCAAACCATTTTTCGCGAGATCCTTCAGATGCCGCATGCCGTTGGAGTTTTGATCGGAAAAGGCTTCGTAGGTGCCTCGATGCGAAGCTGGGACTGTCGGATCATTCACGCTGAAGTCGCGAATATGCAGTTCATACAGACTCATATCGCTGAAGCTGCGCAGCGCGGGTGAGCCGCTACGATCCCATCCCGCCGGCTTGGTTGCGGCAGACTCGAGATCGGTAATGCGGCTTTTCGCTCCATTGATCGCGATGTCAATGGAGTAAGGATCGGTGGTGAGATTTGTGTCGACGGCCGCATCGAGCGGAACCCAAACACTCAGGTTGTAGAGGTAGTACTTCCCTTTCCAATCGTTGGTGCCATTCGCGGTCCAAACTCCGTTATTCTCCTGCATGGGAATCGTCGCCGAGGGCACCGTATCGCTAGCGTGATCGAACAGTTCAAGCGAAACCGATTGAGCGGTTGGCGCCCAGACTTTAAGCCGGACAGGGTTCGAATTTTCGTTGAACACAGCGCCAAGTTTTCCCGAGTAGTAGTAGAGGTCATCCAGTACACCGGGGATCTGAAGGCCGGTCGCATAGAGCAACGTGCCGGTTGAGCTCACAACCGAGAAGGCGAGTTCGCCTTTCAGCGCTTGCTTGATGGTGTTCAGGTCAATGCCTGAAGGTAACTGCAGGACTGCGTAGCTGGCTAATTGCGGATAACGCGCCAGTTCATCGGATGAAAGACTTCCTCCGACTGTCAGAGGAATTTGCGTGCCGCCCGTCACCCCAGTGTTGGTCAGATTCAAGCCGCCAGTCAGGCTGGTAGTAAGTGCGTAGGTCGATCCGCTCTGTATATATTGTGACTGAATCGCGAGATGCGAGCGGTCGATCCAGTAAGCCTGTTCAATGCCCAGAACTGCGTTGGCGATCTGCTGCGCCGTTGGCTGCGTCGTGAACACCGTAGCGTCGGCATGAATTACCCAGGCCTCGTTGAACTGTGTGATCTGCAGATGCTGATCTGGCCCCGGATCCTTGATCTGTCCTGCAGCGCAGTTATTGATGATGAAACCCAAATCACCAACCGGCGTACCCTGTGCTGGATTCACTGTGACATCGAAATAGACGCCGAAACTGTCGGTGCCCGTGATCGCTACCTCGCTCTGGCACCACACGGCGTTTTCCGTAGATGCATTCCACGTGTAGAGCGCCCAGCCCGAGTAGTTGCCATCGGGCCGAAAATAGTGGATGCGCACTTCTCCGGCCGGAATCGGTGGATCAGCCTGCGTCACAGCCTGACCGACGCAGAAGAGTAGAACCAACAGGATCAAAGAACCCTTGATAAGCGAGTGAGGAGTTTGCACTTCGAACTTCATGGCACGCCCTCCAGTACGTAATGAGGGTGGTGGTGGCACGCCGGCAGTGAATCAACGGCGCCTGAGACGCAAGGTGGCGAGGCCCAAAGGCGCCGACAATCGTAGTTGTCGAATACTTCCCAGTCAACCGACAATTTGTCACCTAACGGGCGATAGCAGGTCCGCGGCAGGAAAGTGTTTGACTGACGGTAGATGAGTGCAATCGCGATACTCCCAAGAGCGAAGTTGACAAACGCATCTAGATGTCGCGTGGACTACCAGCGACGCAGTCCTTCTTACAATGGCCAATCGCTCTGCTCTTGTTGACACTATTTCCGAATGCGAGTGTGGTTATGGGCTTATCTATGGTCTTTTGGTCTTTAAGCGGTTAAACTGCACACCACCGTTTCTCTTGAGGACTGAGGTTTCTTAAGTTTCAACGGGCGCGGTTGAGATTGCCGCCGACTGGGGCTGTCGGCGTCGAACGAATCTCTTCCAACGTGCCTCGATGATTTCTATGTGTGGGATTCTCGGGTACTCACACATTTCGGGCCGCTTGCCGCCGGAGGTGTTGAACCGCGGCTTAAACTGCCTCTCCCATCGGGGGCCGGATCATCAAGGACAATTTGTCTCGCGCCACATCTCACTTGGCGTGACTCGGTTGCGTATCCTCGATTTGGCGGAGGGTGACCAGCCGTTGTTCAGTCCGGATAAGAATGTTGTCGTTATCTTTAATGGCGAGATCTTCAATCACCAGCATCTCCGTGCAGAGCTGCAAACCGAAGGATTTCATTTCGACACCCATTGCGATACCGAAGTCGTTCTGAACGCTTTCTTGCGCTGGGGTACAGATTGCTTTTCCCGTTTACGTGGAATGTACGCTGTCGCAGTGTGGATTGAATCCGATCAGTGCCTCATCCTGTCCCGCGACCCGATCGGCATCAAGCCTTTGTATTATTGGCTTGGGAATGGAGAAATCTGTTTCGCGTCTGAGTTGAAGGGCATCTTTGCCCACCCATCGATTCCTCGCAAACTATGTCTTCATGGATTGAATTGCTTTCTTGGCGTGAACTATGTGCCGGGCCCATACACGCTCGCCGAAGACATCGTCAAGTTGATGCCTGGGCACATTCTTGAGTGGCACAAGGGCACTTCCACAGTACGATCCTTCAGGACGCGCGCCCCACTCCCGTCGCCTCCCTCAATAGAAGAGGCTTGCGAGGAACTCGACAGTCTCATCGACCAGTCCGTCTCTGAGCAATTGGTGTCCGACGTTCCACTGGGAATCTGGTTAAGCGGGGGTCTCGATTCTTCTACGGTCCTGCATTATGTCGCTCGCCACTACCCGGGCCGATTGAAGACTTTCTCCGTAACCTTCAGGGGGCGTTCGTTCGACGATGGCTCCTACGCTCGTAAAGTCAGCCGCCTGTATGGGGCCGAGCATTCCGAGTTTGATCTCAACCCAGGCGCTGATCTGACGAGTGCAATCGAACACTTGTCGTATTACTCGGACGAGCCAAGTGGGGATGCGGGGGCACTCCCGCTTTGGTTTCTGGCAGCAATGAGCCGGAAAGATGTTACCGTCCTGCTGTCTGGAGAGGGCGCCGATGAACTCTTTGCTGGATACGTTACTTACCGCGCCGACAGGCACAATGCCATGGCACGTCGCACTCCGGAGTTTATCCGCAAGGTAGCGCTTGCCTGTGCGAATCATTTGCCCGTCTCGGATGAAAAGATCAGCTTCGAATACAAGGTCAAAAGGTTCTTGCAGGGATCACTGCTTACTCCCGAACTCGCGCATGTATTCTGGAACGGGACTTTTTCTGAAAGTGAAAAACAGTGTTTTTTCCGCTACTCCGATACCAAACCTCTCGAAGCAATAACCGCAAATGGGACTCATCGAAGCCTGTTGCGCCACGCGTTAGACTTCGATCAACGCTACTACCTTCCGGACGACATCCTGTACAAAGTGGATCGAATCAGCATGGCGCATTCGCTGGAGGCCCGGCCTCCGTTCCTGGATACTCGCATCGTCGATTTCGCGAACAGCCTGCCGGATGACTTCAAGCTCCGCGGGTCCCAGACAAAATACGTTCTTCGTCGACTGATGAGAGACAAACTTCCAAAGGCTATCTTGCAAAGGCCGAAAGTTGGATTCGATATCCCAGTCCATGACTGGTTTCGAGGCGTACTTAAGCCACTGCTACTGGACACTGTGAGTCAGAAGGCTGTCGCAGAAAGCAACTTGTTCGATTGGCATGTTATCGAAGCCTTGCTGAGAGAGCACATGGAGAGAAGAGCGAATTGGGGTTACCACTTATGGGGCTTGATGATTCTGTTGATGTGGATGAAGCGCTGGAGAATCGACCTTCCATCCAACGAGAAAGTCCTGACACTCAGCCCAGCCGCCGGAATGGTTGGATGGTCATCGCTGCGAGCGGTTTAGTTGTGTTATGGGCAGCGATCTACATGGCCGACCTCTCGCGCCCTCCGTTGCTGGACGATGTCGACTCGGTCCACGCCGAAGCTGGGCGCGAAATGGCGCTGCAGAATGATTGGGTGACGATCTACACCAATGGCATCCGCTACATGGAGAAGGCTCCGATGCTGTTTTGGAGCGTAGCTGCCAGCTTTAAGATTTTTGGAATCGGAGAATGGAGCGCCCGCTTGCCGCTGATGCTCTGCGTTCTCGCGCTGGTGTTCGCGACGTATTTCCTCGGACGGCGCGTTTACGGAGAGACCGGCGGCTTATATGCGGGGTTAGTCGTGGTCACTTCGATAGGCGTGTACATTTACACGCGATTTCTGATTCCCGAAGTGATGATCGCGCTGTGGTTCACTCTGGGCTACTACTTCTTTTTGCGAACGCTCGACCAAGAACGGCCTTCGCGTGTTGCATGCTGGGGGTTCGCGGCAACCTGTGCGTTCAACGTGCTAACGAAGGGTCTTATCGGGTTGGTGTTCCCGGCGGCAACAATCGGAAGTTTTTTATTGCTGACCGGAAACCTGCGTCACATGCTGAAAATGCGTATTGTTTCGAGCACGCTGGTGTTCCTGGCGATTGCCGCGCCCTGGCATATCCTGGCAGCCGTCCGAACTCCAGCTCAAGGCCAGGCGCCGAGTTTTCTGTGGCTTTATTTTATCAACGAACACCTGATGCGCTTTCTCGGTAAGCGCGTGCCTGCGGGTTTTGATACGGCTCCGCTCGGCATTTTCTGGGGGCTGACTCTAGCCTGGCTTTTCCCGTGGACTGCGTTTCTGCCGCAGGCTCTTCTCGACGTTCCGATCAGGCTACGCGAACTTCGCACACCAGTAAGAAAGTTGGACCATCGCCGCCGTGCGAACTTGCTCTTCCTGTTATGGGTTGCAGTAGTTCTGGTTTTTTTTAGCTTCTCGACCCGGCAGGAGTACTACGCGGTTCCTGTCTTGCCGGGCATGGCGCTCCTGGTTGGCGGTTGGCTGGCGCGCGAATCCGGACCGGTAGCGAGTGAATCGGACCGGCGAGCAGGCCGGATCTCATCGACAGTCCTCTTCGCTCTGGGCGCTCTGGGATTCGTAACTGGAATGATTGTTTTGTCCATCTCCCATCGACCTGCTTCTGGCGCGGACTTAGCCGACTTGCTTACCAAGAATCCGGACGAGTACAACCTCTCGCTCGGTCATGTGCTTGATCTGACGCCGCGGGCGCTAGGCGCCTTTCGCGGTCCACTTCTTGGAGCATCGCTGGCGCTGTTCCTCGGGACCGGACTCAACTGGATTTTTCGAAGGCGCGGCCGTCCGATCGCGGGCAATGTAGCGCTAGCCGCGATGATGATCGTCTTGCTTGCCTGTGTACATTTTTCTTTCATTCGATTTTCGCCCATTCTGTCTTCCTATGATCTCGCGGAGGCGATTCAAAAGCACTTTCGGCCGGGTGATGTGATCGTCATCGACGGCGAGTACCATGAGGCTTCAACGCTGAATTTTTACACCGGTGTCCAGGTTCACGTCTTGCATGAACCGAGCGGGAACTTGTGGTATGGCGCGAAATTCCCCGATGCGTCGCATATCTTCGAGACACCGGAATCGTTAGCGGCCCTATGGAGCGGTCCCGGCAGAGTGTTCCTGTGGACTGATCAGGCGAACCCGAAAGAACTCAAAAGCGTGCAGTCGGTGATGCTTGCACGAAGCGGGGGGAAATTCATCTTTACGAATCAAGATCCGAAATAGCCGTGCGACCCCTTTGCTCTCGGGGAGCGCGTTTCGGCCGGTGCCGCACGGATGAGTCAGGAGACGGTAGCCGCGCAACAGATGCTCACCCGCTTCGTCCAGTGGCTTTGCGCAATCGTTGCGTGTGAATGACCGAAGCCATGTCGGCGAGGGTATTGTGGTTGCCGCCGGCGAGGTCAGCCTCGAGGGCGACGTGAAGCGCAGCGTTGACATTCTTGCAAGTGGTAATGCCGATGTGAGCGGAAGTATCGGCCGTGATCTGACCATGGCCGGAGCTGGCCTAACGCTCACGAAGACGGCCCGGGTCGGTGGCAATCTGAGCGCGCGCGTGCGTCAATTGAAAGACGTACACATTGACGACGGCGCGACCATTGCGGGCAAACGTGACATCCAGGTGAATGTGAGACAAAGTCGGTTTGCGCGCCCCAGATTCTATGTCCATCAAGCTGTCTGGTTCGCTGCCGCCATGCTGGTGGGATGGCTGGGCCTGGTTCTGTTTCCCGGATTCGTTCCGGCCACTACTCAGGCCGTGGGCTCAGGCTGGAGCATCCCCGCACTGGGAGTTGGCGTTCTGGCGGGCATTCCGGTCGTGATCATCGTGGCCGGCATTACCTTGCTGGGCCTCCCAGTCGCACTGATGTTATTTGCGCTATATCTCGCCGCGCTCTACTTGGCAAAGCTCTGGGTTGGAGCTTTCTTGGGCCGGACCCTTCTGAAGTCTTCGGGAGCCACGAAGGGCGATTGGATGTTGGGACTTCTGGTGGGCCTGCTGATCCTCACAATCGTCGGGCTCGTTCCGTACCTTGGTGGACTGGTCCACTTGGGGGTGCTGTGCCTCGGTTTGGGAGCGTTTGCTGCACAGCTTTACCGGGCTTCACAACCGTGGAGTTCCGCTACAAAGGCAGAGACGGCCAGCTAAATGATTGCGGGATCTCGAGTCCAAAGTCCTTGTGAAGATCAAACTTGGTGGCGTCGTTTTGGTAATTCGATGCGGAGAGCGTTGACAGTGCGGGGCAACGTTACAGACTGAGCGAGAGCAGGATGGCCCAGTCAGAGCTGCGAGCGAAACTCCTTGGTCAGCGCGCCGGGATATATATTTGTGGATGCCCATTTAACAACTTTTTACGTCTTTTTACCTCGATTTCACACCCACGAACTCATGCTTCGATAATGTGACTGCGTAAACAAGGAATTGATAAGGTGAATTTCAAGAAGCTGAGCCCGCGCTGGAATGCGAAGACTCGACTGATGCTCACGCTCGAGCTCGCGGTAATCCTGCCGGTGGGAATATTGATTGGGCTCAGCGTGCACCACCTGAAGCATATCGAGCGTGATAAGGCAGTGGCCGCGGCGATCCAGCGCGACTTCAACCAGGTACTCGCTATTTCGGAAAAGCAGATTAACGAGAGGGCTTACGACCTGATCGACGACGTACGCAAGCAGTTTCCCAGGCCCAGTCCGGACTCCAGCGGCACTCTGGACAAGATCCTGACTACGCATCCTTACGCGGCTCATGTATTTATCTATAGTCCCGAGGGAGAAAACTGGGTTTTCCGCTCCCAGCCGGACCGCATGAAGGAACCAGACTTTCGCGAGGAGAGTGAAAGTTTCTTCAAAATGGCGCGAACGTGGATGCCGCCTTATTACGATGAGCTGGTAGGAAGCTTGCAGAAAAAGGAGAAACGCACAGGCCTATCCTACACCTGTGAGAATAACTGGCCCGCCCGAGGTGACAAGCATCTCTATCAGTCACTGGCCATGTTTCAGATGCCGGCATCAGACGGGGGGAAACCGTCGATTGGCGGCGTGATCTTTGACGCCGAGTATCTGCGCGACCACTTCTTTCCCGAGGCTCTGGACAGCGTCATGACCCGCAATGTAACCGAGTCCCAAGGTGACGTGAATCACGCAGTTATGATGATCCACGCCAAAATGGATTCCACCCCCATTGTGGCATCGGCGGGATGGGATGGCGGGGAACCCGAGGTTGAGCACAACTGGGAAGGCGCCTTTCCTGGATTAGTGCTGGCGATGAAGATGCATGGCACTACGCTGCAAGCCATTAGCGATCGTTTCTTTCGGCAGAGCTTCCTGATTCTAGGCGGTCTATCTCTGCTTTTGGCGGTTGGGCTAGGAGTGACCTACCGCAACGTAAGCAAGGAAATTGCGCTGGCTCGCTTGAAATCAGATTTTGTTTCCAATGTCTCGCACGAGCTGCGAACGCCGTTGTCGCTGATTCGCCTCTATGCCGAAACTCTGGAGATGGGTCGCCTGAAAACGCCGGACAAACTTCAGGAGTACTACCAGATCATTCGCAAGGAGAGTGAACGGCTTACTGCCCTCATCAATAATATCCTGGATTTCTCCCGGATCGAGGCGGGACGCAAAGAGTATGACTTCCGCGAAACCGACCTTCGAGAACTAGTGGCTAACACACTCGAATCTTATCGCTATGAGATCGAGCAGCACGGGTTCACGCTGGAGGAAAAGATCGATCCCGTGCCGCACGTGCGGGTGGATCGCGAAGCCATGGCGCGATCGCTAGTGAACCTCGTGAACAATGCCCTCAAGTACTCCCAGGACCGAAAATACATTGGCGTGAATCTATATCGTGAGAACGGTTCGGTGAAGCTGGAAGTGATTGATCACGGCATTGGTATACCAAGCCAAGAGCAAGAAAAGATTTTTGAGAAGTTCTACAGGGTTGGAGACCCGCTGGTTCACAACACGAAGGGAAGCGGACTAGGGCTGTCGCTGGTGCAGCACATTGCACACGCACACGGCGGTGGGATTTCGGTCGAGAGCACGCCCGGCCAAGGCAGCAAGTTCACCATCAAGCTGCCGCTAACAGAGATGGCAAACCATACGTAAGCAGCATCGATGAGCAAGTAACCAGAACTTTTTTGCAACCGTTGCTCTCAGACGGCAATGTCGGAGTAGAGCGATGCCCAAGATCCTGATCGTTGAAGACGAGCCCGGCATGGTGGCTGGCTTGCGCGACAACTTCGAGTTCGAAGGCTACCAGGTCTTGAGCGCCATGGACGGCGTCTCCGGACTCGAGCGCGCTCTCGCTGACTCACCCGACCTCGTCATCCTCGACGTGATGATGCCCCGTATGAGCGGACTGGATGTCTGTAAGCAGCTCAAATCCAGGCGTCCAGCCATTCCGATCATCATGCTCACCGCGCGCGGACAGGAGATCGACAAGGTAGTTGGGCTTGAACTAGGCGCTGACGATTACGTCACCAAGCCATTTTCCATACGTGAACTCCTGGCCCGAGTGAAGGCGGTTCTGCGCCGCGTCGAGTCAGCACCAAAAGCCAAAGATCGTTACACCTTCGGCGATGTAGAGGTCAACCTGCAGAGTTGCCAAGTCTCGCGGAGAGGCAGGTCACTGGATTTTTCATCGAAGGAGTTCGATCTGCTCAAATATTTCCTCTCTCATCCCGGCGAGGCCCTCACGCGGGATCGTTTACTTGAAGAGGTTTGGGGGTATGACAAGTTCCCCACGACGCGAACCGTGGATGCGCACATCGTGCGCCTGCGGCAAAAACTGGAGCCCAGGCCGGATGATCCGCGCTTTTTTCTCACTGTGCACGGAACGGGTTACAAGTTCGTAGGGTGATTGGAATTGAAGGCAGGCCCTGAATATCGGGTGAACGCGGGAGTTGGGCAGTCTTTAAGGACGAAGAGAGTGGAGCAGCGAAACAAAACTCCGGTTTGTGGGGCAATGGCCTTCTCGGCAGCAGGCCATGTGCCGGCGCCCATGTCTTCTGCGCGTGTCGATGACACCATCCTGATTCGGCGGTCTCAGCAGGGCGACACCGCCGCTTTCGAAGAGCTGGTTCGGAACTATGACCGCAGCGTTCTGCGTTTGACCATGCATCTCACTGATTCCACCGCAGACGCCCAGGACATCTACCAGGAAACGTTCCTACGCGCTTATCGCAATATTGGACGGTTCCGCTTCGAGTGCTCCTTCTACACTTGGATCTACCGCATCGTTACCAACCTCTGCCTCGATCATCTCCGTAAAAAACAGGTTCGGAAAGAAGACGCTCCGGTCGGAACGGATGCCTCCGGCGAGGAATACAGCATCCTTGACCAGGTGCCGGATGGGCGCGCCGGCTCGAATCCCGAGAAGGATCTGATGCGTCGTCAGTTGGGCGATCGCATCAATTGCGCGCTCGAGAAGCTGACGCCGCGTGAGCGCTTGGTTTTCGAATTGAAGCATTACCACGGTTTGAAGCTGCGCACAGTGGGCGAGATTTTGCGTACGACGGAAGAGACCGCGAAGAACACGCTCGTCCGCGCCACGCATAAGCTCCGTCTCCGGTTAGCTGAGGAGAGATAGAGAGAATTCATAGAACCGACCTGCCCGCTCACCCACATGGGGAAAGTCAAAAACGTTGCCGAAAAGTGTGGAGTATTATCGCAATTAGCGGAGTGATTTCCCCCCTCCCTCCGAATTGCCAACTCAAAATTGAAAAGTAAATGAACTGGGTGTTTCGGTCATCGAACACCAGAAATAACAGTAGTCCGCAGGCGTAGACGGTCGGCCGAAGGCTGATCGGCAGAGCATCGATGTTGTGTCCACCGCAGAAGAGATGAGCGATTCCGTTTGTCACACCGTCAGGCCATTCAGAATTCCATTCGATATGAATGGGGCCTTCTTCGGAACACCCTGTTGAACTGATGACCCACACTGCGGCACTGCTCTTGTTGAGGTTCGGGATAAAAAACGGAGACGGCGAAATTGCCTTTCCTTGAGGTGAGCGACACTGGCATCGTCACCCTGCCCCTGGTGCTCAGACTACGGATGGCGTTAGAAAACCCCCGCAAAATATACCCTTTAACCCGCCGAAAACATTGCCGTTTTTGGAATCGAACATGGGCGTTAGAAATGCGTAGTTTTCTAATGCGATCATTTTAGAAATCATCTTCGGGATTGAAGTCTTCATCGGTCCAGGCAACAGGTCATGATCCAGGGACGTTCGCACACCTTTAAACACGCTAGTTCAGAACAGAGAGAAAGCGTGACATTTCCCAGAAGTAGCTTGCCATCAGGTTCTGCTCTCTTTGGCCGATTGCACGACGGTAAAAACAAGAGCAAAATTGGTCTCGTCAACACGCCCTCGAGGACGGCGGGATGTTGTCCACAATCGTCGCGAGCGCAGCAGCCCTAATTTTGCTTGCACAAAGTCCCACTCCAGAGATTTCTAAGCGTCCGGAGAAACAACCTCCTCCATGTACGGTTACCGGCCGTGTCGTCGCCGCGGTTGATGGAACGCCAATGAAATCCTCGCGTGTGGCGCTGGTCCCCGAGCATAGGACACGAGGGTCAGAGGGTTTTGCCGCCGAATCAGACAGTAGCGGCCGATTCATCATCAAAGACGTTCCAGCGGGCCGTTACCAATTCCTTGCTGCGCACACCGGCTACGTGGATCAGTACTATCCATCCAATGAGGCCGACGAAGGCGCGATCCTTGCACTCCAAGCCGGACAGGAAGTGAAAGATATTCTCTTTCGCATGACATTGGCCGCCGTCATCACTGGCCGCGTAAACGACGAAGATGGCGAGCCAATGGCGTCGGTGCAAGTCATGGCTTTGCGCAGGCCCACTGAGGACGAGATGGAAGCATGGGAGGGTTTTCCGTCGAGAGGTGAGCAATTACTCCCGGCCGGGACCGCCCAGACCGACGATCGCGGGCAATATCGCATTTTCGGCCTTAGAGCCGGCGAGTACTACATCAAAGCAGTGGATCAGTTCGAACCGATATTCCAGACGGGCAGCGAATGGGTGATGCACGAAGCACTCGGCAGCCGGTATGCCCCTGTGTACTACCCCGGCGTCCCCCAGATCGGGCAAGCAGAGACGGTGCCCCTTTCTTCGGGACAAGAGGCTCAGGCCGACCCTGCCATGCGGCGGATCAGGACTGTGAACATCTCAGACCGCGTGATTGGTGTGGATGGAAAACCCGCTGACGTGTACGTCTATCTAGAAGAATTACCAACCGAAGATTATGGCATCAATCACGGCGGCGCCACCGATGCAAAAGGCGAGTTTCAAATCAAAGGTGTGGCTCCCGGTAGTTATCTGTTGCATGCCCAACAACGTTCCACTGGTGAGACGAATTATCACGCGAGTCAAAAGATCGAGGTCGGCAGCGACAACCTCGATTCCATCACGCTGGCAATGGGGCGTGGCGTCAGTATCTCGGGGCGAGTTCAACTCTCCGGCACCGGCACAGCCCGATTCGAGCGGATGTCTCTTCAGCTGCTCTCGCACGATGATCCGAGTGCGCGTGCGTGGACACGAGTAAAGAAGGATGGCACGTTCCAAATCACGGACGTCGCCAATGGCACCTTTGCCATCCGTGTGAACGGGCTGGAGGAAAATTGGTACCTGAAGTCAGTGCGTTTAGGCGCCGAGGACCTTCTCGCAAAGGGGTTAGAGGTCGTAACGGGAGAGAGCAGTGGGACAATCCAGGTGGTCATCAGCAGCGATGGCGCAGAATTGGCAGGATCGGTTACGCAGGATGACAAACCAATGATCGGGGCAAGGGTTCGAATTACCCCCGATCCAGAAACGCGGTTTAATCGTTTCCGGTCGGGTACCGCCTTTACCGATCAGAGTGGCCGCTTCTCCTTTATAGGACTCGCTCCCGGCCAGTATCGCATGATTGCGAAAGCTTCTAGTCAAGACCAAGGAGGCGCTATCTCTTCCGATCCGAAAAGCGTTAGCTTGTCCGAACACGATCACAAGACTATTGACCTTACGGTTGCATCTCCCCAAACACCTTGATCCATAATAGTGCAGAATCCGTTATTGGCTGATGTCTAGTTTCTGGCGTCCGGCATTGGGTCCCTGGTTGGTGGCCACCACGGTAACTGGCGCCTGCAAGGTGAAATTCATCACGGTTTCTGACGGCAGCTTGATCTGCTGGCCCTTGCTGGCCGCTTGAACACCGCCGCCGATAACGCCGCCCGCTGCTCCGATAGCGGCACCTTTGCCACCGCCGAGCGCTCCGATCAAAGCTCCGATTCCCGCACCCGCGCCGATTTTCTCCGCCGTGTTCTTGCCGCGGGAGCTGCCTTGCATCTTGTACTGATCGGTTTGGATATTGTAGATCTGGCCGCCGGAGTTGATGCTGTCCAGCTGCAAAATGACTCGCGACTGACCGACGAATCTGCCCGCACTCTCTACGTCCACGAGATACCCCCGAACGTCACTACCGGACGGAACCACGGTTTCGCCGTTTATCGTGATCGGATTGTTGAGCGTGGCATGAAATATATCGCTAACTTGGTTCTTCTCGCTGTCGATAGGTTCTACCAATCGAACCACCAGAACCGTACCCTGCGGAATCGTAACTTTTTGTGGAGGCGGAGGTGGAGGCGGAGGTGGAGGCGGCGGAGGTGGAGGCGGCGGAGGTGGAGGCGGCGGTGCGGATGGTGGCGCAGACGCGACAGTCGGGGTTATGGTGGGCGGCGGATTCTGTGCCACTTCCTGCGGAGACCCTGAAGCGGAATCATCCTCGG
Source organism: uncultured Acidobacteriota bacterium (assembly GCA_963718505.1). Classification (GTDB taxonomy): domain Bacteria; phylum Acidobacteriota; class Terriglobia; order Terriglobales; family Acidobacteriaceae; genus Gp1-AA133. The sequence goes on from CAVQZP010000029.1 coordinate 145,770, forward strand.
GTTTACGCGATTTCTCTTGGTGGTGAGAGACCGGTTTAGGTTCTTCTGCGGGCGGCGGTGCCGCCTGCGCACTCTGTGCGGGCGTCGAGGGCGTGACTTCCAAATTATTCACAACTTGCTTTACCCTCGGCTCGAAAGACGCATAGCGAGTTGCGGCCTCGCGCTGCGCATGATTGTCGACAACTCCTGAGAGTGTCACCGAACCATTGGCGGACTGCACCGCGAGTTGCTTGCCGTGTAGACCAGAATCGGCTTTAATCTTGGCCTGGATATGGTTGGCAATTTGCGCATCGTTCGGAGCTTTTGAACAGCCCACCGCGATACTGAAAGTGATCAAAAGCAGAACCGCACGTACGTAGAGAGACGCTCTCGACTTCATAACAAAGTGCTCCTCGTGGTGTGAACCGAGTCATGGGCACGATCTCGTTCCGAAAAGCGGACGGGCCGCTAATTGTTTACGCTGACACTCCAGTTTGTCGGCGTATCGTGCTGGTTGATGAGCGTAATATTGGGCGGGGGATTGTTTGCCCCCGTCTCCCAATCAAGCCCGGCTTTTTTGAATTCCGGTATTCCATTAGCGCCCTACAGCGACGCCGAATCAAAACATCTGTACCCCGACACATGCGAACACAGCACGCGAATAACCACACTGCTATGGTGTTCTGCCATTACGCTTGTCAAACTCAACCGTTTGAAAGAACGTAAGGCGGCTCAGTAAACAGGGGGCCTGCCGAACCGCACTCGACAGTCTGCGGGCTGTGCATTCACTAATCAGATAGACAACACGCCAAATGGATAGGGGAACGGTGGGCCATGGAATCTGCTCTTGGAGAGGGCGGCACGCGATTGATGTGCTCGGTGGGAAAGGACGTTATGGGCATGGATCAGTTCGGAAATCCGGACGGCCGCCTAGTTGTTAACGCTGATGTTCCAATTGCAGATCACGGTACTTGGTCCGCATCCGCCACTTCGGTCTTTTCGCCAACCGCAGGCGTGGCAGTACGCTCGCACGCTGCCGTGCTCTTCTCGGTGCACACGACTGCGCAACTTATACCGAGATCGTTGCTCAGATGCGCTGTCCTGTTTGCTCTGGTCCGATGCTCGTTCTCGAACGGATGACCAGCAGCCAGCTTTACTTTCGCTCAGGCTTGTTATTGCTCAATCTACCGCGGAACGCGGTTGATAGTTCCTGAGACAACTATGGCGCAACTTGCTTCGATGATCGTCGATCGCGGGTGTGTTCCAACACGCCATGCCCTCGTATGCTCAACCTACGGTTCTGCCCACAGATGCGACCTCTTCTTCTGCAATCCGGAGACTCCATGGCGCCTTACAAGAACAGGTCCACTGCTCTCTTCGTTCCGGTTTGTTGCTGCAAAGACGATTAATAACCTGCACAACCCAATCGAAATCCCATAGCTCTCACCGCATCCGCCGCAAACGCTAGCGGCTCACTTCAAACGACCCTATCGAAACTGCCCCGACCGCATCCCACCTGGCACTTCCGGCTTCGGGGCAGTTCCGATAGGGTTCTATTACGGTGTCATGAGGCAGTTGAGCTAAACTTCGGCCACATTCAGCAGTGTGAAGAACACTGGGCCATTGTCGATCTGAAAGGAAAGGCAGGCCACATCCGCACCATCCCGGTGCCAACATGGGTAAAGAATGTCCTGGACCAGTGGCTTCAGGCAGCGAACATTACATCGGGCAAGCTGTTTCGTCGTGTGCACGAGATGGGGAAAGCCTGGGGAGACAGGCTGACGGAAAAGGCTGTGTGGCACGTGGTTCGCGAGTATGCCGCGAAAGCGGCCATCGACATGTTAGCACCGCACGATCTGGGCAGGACTTGTGCACGGCTTTGCCACGCCGCGGGAGGCGAACTGGAGCAGATTCAGTTTCTGCTTGGTCACATTTCGATTCAAACAACCGAACGATACCTCGGTTGCAAACAGCGGATTCAAGGTGCCGTCAACGACAAAATTGGGATAGAGCCACCGGGCTGAACGAGCCCCTCACTTTCCGCTTTGCCGACGATTCGCCAGTTAACCGCGGTAAGGTCGAGGACCGTTTCAAAAGCTGCGCCTTTGGCGTTAGGTCTTTCCTGTTAGAATGCCGCGACCGTCCGGAGGCCGTTTGCGATGACGCGCCCGTCTATCGGTTCGATCCTCCTGGGGCTCATTCCTTTTGCCGCGACGTGTTTTTCGGTTTCTCTGTGGGATCGCATCCATCCCATGATCTTCGGGCTGCCTTTCAATTTCTTCTGGCTAGTGCTCTGGTTATTCCTCACGCCGGTCTGCATGTGGGGGGCCTACCACTGCGAAGTCTCGCGCACGAAAGGCGATCGCGGCGAAGAGGGGAGTTCAGGTTGAGCCCCAGTATTATTGCGCTGACGATCACCTCTATCATCGTGTTGATTGGTTCCCTTCTCGGCTTCTTGGCTCGATTTCATCACAAGATGGATCTTGAGCAGTGGACTGTGGCAGGCCGTGGGTTTGGCCTGGTGCTCGTTTGGCTGCTAATGGCCGGCGAGATCTATACCACGTTCACCTTTCTCGGGGCGAGCGGTTGGGCTTATTCAAGGGGCGGCCCGGTTCTGTACGTGATCGGATATGCGCCTTTGATGTACGTCGTCTCCTTCTACATCCTTCCGCCAGTGTGGGAAGTTGGCAGAAAGCACGGGCTACAGACGCAAGCCGACTTTTTCCAGGTGCGCTACGGCAGTAAATATCTCGCTGCATTCGTGGCACTGGTGGGAGTTGTTTTCCTGATTCCGTATCTGCAGATTCAAGTCACGGGCCTGGGGCTGATTGTTGAGGTCGCGAGCTTTGGTGGCATCCATCGCTCTCTCGCGATGATCATCGGCGTCAGCCTGGTGGCCGGTTTTGTTTTTGTGAGCGGCATACGCGGCGTGGCGTGGGTGAGCGTGATCAAGGACGCGTTGCTATTAGCCACGGTTCTTTTTATCGGAATAGCGATCCCACGTATTTACTTTGGGGGAATTGGCAAGATGTTCGCCGCGCTCGCCTCCGCGAAACCAGACCATCTTGTCATGCCCGGTTCCACTACGAATCTCGGACACCTGTGGTACGTCTCGAGCGTGTTTATGACGGCGGTCGGTTTCTACATGTGGCCGCAATATTTCGCCGCCACCTTCACCGCCAAGAGTGCCAAGATCATCCAGCGGAATGCCATCATCATGCCACTTTATTCGATCACTATGTCCCTGGTGCTGTTTGTCGGCTTTTGCGCTGTTTTGGTTTTGCCCAACTTGAGTAACGGTGATCTTGCGTTGTTGACACTCGTCCGTAAGACTTTCCCGGCTTGGTTCCTAGGCATCATCGGGGGCGCGGGAGCACTCACCGCGATGTTGCCGGCTGCAATTCAGCTTTTGGCTGGAGCAACTTTGTATGCCAAGAACCTGTTCCGACCCATCTTTGCACCAAGGATGACGGACCAGCAGGTTGCCGGCTTGGCAAGGATCATGGTCTTTGTTCTCACTCTTGGGGCTGTCTTTTTTGCGATTTTTACGTCCGTGAGTCTGGTCTCCCTGCTGATGCTGGGTTATGCCGGGGTAGCACAGCTTTTCCCTGGGGTTATCCTCGGCCTGTTTTCAAAGCGAGTAACCACGGCGGGCGTTTTTGCTGGACTCATCATTGGCATTTCCATCGCCGCCCTGCTCATGCTGACTGGACACGATCCTTATTATGGTCTGAATGCTGGGTTCATCGCGCTAGGGATCAATTTCACCGTAACAGCATTGGTGAGCGCGGTGACACCAGTGCGCGTCGGCGGATTTGAGCAACCATCATTGGCGATGTCAGCGTCGACCGCCAGCAGTTCGAACCGGGCGTAGAACCTAGGCGACCGTTAAGGCCGCCGTTCCACGTATCTGCCGCGAGCCTTTCGTAATGAATGACCTCCGAGAGGTCCGAAATGGGGATGTTGGCGGATCGCGGGCAACCCTTCCATAACCCAATAAGGTAAGGTTTGCCGACGATCCACCCGGAACGCAATAACAGCTCGTGCAGTTCTCAATGAGTGACTCCGCGGTTAACGACAATCGCGAACGATTACGCGACAGTGTTGTCTTTCGTTAGAAATCCAGGCTACAACGTGAATTAGCTGCGCGGAATTCCGATGCGGCGAACGAGGTCCTGGAACCTGGGATCGCTTCGCAAAGGGTTCAGTCGGGGATCCACCCCGATCCATGGTATTCAAGTTGATTGCTGCAGGAAGGCTTGCTGCAGGGAATCCAACGCCTTTTCGTTGTCGCCCAGCTCCGTGTAAGCCGTGGCGACGATGAAGCGGCAGACGTACTGTCGCTTTGCCTGTTCCAGTGCTCGATCGAGGATTTGCTGGGCCTTCACTTTCTCGCCCACCTGGGCCAGTGCCGAGGCCGTAGTAGCGTTGCCGCTCGGGAAATCTGCGAAGTGGGCAGCATCTTCGGCAGCCCGTAGCGTTTCGGCGCGTTTCCCAAGTTGCGCATAAGCCATGGCAAGAACAATGTAAGGCGTGCCCGCCCCAGGCTCGAGCTCTATCGTCCGATGACATTGATCTATTGTTTCCTGCATTCGACCGGAGAAGTAATAAATCCAAAGCGCTTCGTTGCGACTTTCGACCGCCAACGGATCGTAAAGATACGCCTGTTGCACACGGGAAAGCGCCTCGTCAAAACGCCCCAATGTGCCCAGGTAATTGGCATAGCCCAGCTGCGCTTCTGGAGAACTCGGATTAATCTCAAGGGCTCGGTGATATTCTCTTTCCGCCGCTGGCCAGTCCCAATCAAAGAACAAGTGAACATAGCCAAGCTTGACGTGAGCGCTGGCAAGATTGGGGTCGAGCTCGACCGCTTTGAGGGCAGCTTCTTTCGCGCGCGGCATTACGTCAACAGGTGAACTGTAGTACGTAGTTGCGGCATCGTAGGCTTGGGACAATGCGGAATAGAGGCGCGCGTCTTTGGGATTTTTCTCGATTGCTTCCTGGAAATACTGAATCGCCTTCGTGACACTGCCTTTGGTGCCTTGCCCGAGTTCGTGCAGGCCGAGAAGGTATTTGTCGTAGCTCTCCAGATTGATATGCGCGTTCGCATCCGACTGCGCTTCGGCAGGCAGTAGTTCAATCGACAGCGAGTCCGTTATTTTTTGTGCGATTTCCCTCTGAATGGTCAAAACGTCATCGAGCGGACGTTCATAGGTCTCGGCCCACACATGCGTTTGCTGGGCTGCTTGAATGAGCTGAGCGGTAATCCGCACGCGTCCTCCAACACGGCGAACGCTCCCCTCCATCACGTAACCAACCCCTAATTCCCGGCCAATTTGCGCGATCGACTCCTTGGTGTTTTTGTAGTGCACTATCGACGTCCGCGCGATTACGCCCAGTCTCGAAGGCTGTACTTGTCCCAACTGAGCAATCATCTCCTCCGTGAGACCATCGGAGAAGTAATCCTCGTTAGCATCGCCGCTCAAATTTTCAAACGGAAGAACGGCCAGCATAACCCTCTGAGGAGAGGCGTTCCCCGCCCGCCAAAAACGTTGCGCGAGCAGACTTGCTGCCACGACCAGAGCGGCTGCGAGCGCCCATACCCACAGAATTTTCCGCCGCTTAAGACGCGGAGCAGGCTGCGGCGAATCGATTGGCGGCGGTGCTGGCAGCGAAGACTCTGAGCTATCGTCCCGCTCCTGCACGGATCCGATAAACCGGTACCCGCGCTTCGGGACGGTCTCGATGTACTTGCGTCCATCCGGGGCATCACCTAGCACCTGTCGCAGGTTGAAGACTCGTCGTGCAAGATTATTTTCCTCGATGAAAACGCCCGGCCAGACCTTTTCCAGTAGCTCTTCTTTCTCGACGATGTGTCCCGCCCTTTCGACCAGCACAACCAGCGTTTCCAGATCCTTCGGTGGAAGGGCAATAGGCTGTCCCTCGCGAACCAGGACCTTTTCCTCGGTGTCGAGGCGGTAAGCGCCGAATCGGTAAATGTGCTTTGCTTTCAAGGAAGTGCCCACAGGAAGAAATTCTCCATAACTTCTTCAGAACCGCTTAAAGACTTTTCAGGCACGTTGTCGGTACCTTGCTCAGAACACAGCAAGTCGCTCTGGCCGTTAACCCACAAGAATGTCGGCGATTCTAACGCATTCCGGCGGGTTTAGGAACGAGCTTCGTGGATGGCTGAATTTAGATCTCGCACCGGAGGTTTGAACAATGAAGATCGCAAGGATTCCCGCACAGTATTTTCTCGTGGCTCTGATTATGGGCATTATGGCTCCCGGACACGCCACGGCGCAATCTACACATAACCACGCAGCAACTTCGAACGCTCAACCACTTTCAGCCGCGCAAGGCGCACTCCTTCAAGCCGTGCGCGAGTCAACAGCAAGGTTCAAAGATGTCTCGGTGGCGGAGGCCGAAGGGTACTCCCTGCTGTTCGGTTGCGTCACTGGCCCCGATTCAGGCGCGATGGGCCTTCACTACGTGAACATGGCTCTGGTGGGCAGCGGTGTCGTCGATGCCACCCGGCCCCAAATCGTGATTTACGAACCGCAACCTGACGGTCATCTCCAATTGATTGGCGCGGATTTTCTGGTCCTGGCTGATCAGTGGGATAAAGCCCATCCCGGGCAAGGCGCGCCACAGCTGATGGGCCAGCTATATCACTACTTCGAAAGTCCCAACCGCTTCGGCCTTCCGCCCTTCTACACCTTGCACGTCTGGGCATGGAAGCCAAACCCAAACGGCGCGTTCGTCAACTGGCACCCAAACGTCTCCTGCGCGGCATTTTCGGGCCAAGCTCCGTAAACCAGCTCGAAAGATCACGAAAAACGAAGACGGAGGAAGCACAATGATGCGACATTTAGTGGTTCTGACCACAATTGCTTTGCTGGGAATCTCTGCCGGGCATACAGCTCCATCAGACTGGGCGATCAATGCCACAGCGATTGAGGCCTGCAGCTGTCCACACTTTTGCATGTGCTATTTCAACTCCCATCCGGCGGCACACCACGACCACGGCAAAATGGAACATTACTGCCGGTTCAACATCGCCTACAAAATAAACAAGGGAAATTACGGCAGCACAGATCTCGCAGGAGCCAAGCTTTGGCTGAGCGGGGATCTTGGTGGTGATTTCTCGACGGGACAGATGGATTGGGTACTCGTCACCTTCGACAAATCGGTCACGCCGGAACAACGGCGGGGAATCACTGAGATCGTGCCGCATGTCTTTCCGGTTAAATGGAAATCGTTCCAAGTAGCCGAAGGCAACATTGACACGTGGACGTTCGATAAAGACCAGGCTCACGCGACCGTGAACGGCGGCAAAACCGCGGAAGTCAAACTCAAGAGCTTCCACGGAATGACCGACGAGCCCGTCGTACTTAAGAACGTGAAGTACTGGGCAACGCCGCGCAATGACGGCTTCATCATGATGCCGAATGAGGTTGAGGCTTACCGTGAGGGCCCGAAAGCTTTCGAGTACAAGGGCACGAATGGCTTCATGCTCACCTTCGACATGACGTCAAAGGATGCCGCCAACTCAACAACAGCCGCAAAGTACTGAGGGTTGCTCTGGTGGCAGATGGCCCGAGAAGGATTAACCTATCGGGCCACCTACCGGTGCTTGGAAACAAACCGCCGATGCAGTCAGCGAATACGCTAACCAGAGAATTTTCTTGAGTTCGGCGTTCTGGGCGAGTAACGGGCAATTCGCAAGTTATCGTTCGTCGGTCGGATTAGTATCGATAAACGCGCATCTCGTCAGCAATCGCTGACGAGATCCCGACTTATTGGGAGTAGTGCAGTTTGTTCGGTCAAGGCTTACAGCAGAGCGTTCTATGGCGAGATCCGCATCAAGAGATGCTGTACAGTTTATTCAAAACGTGGAGCGAGCGTAATAATGGGTGGCTCCGAGCGGACTCAGCGAGGGCTGGGGACCACGCTCCTGGTTCGCTCGGGAAAGTTCATGCGTCGCATCAAGTCCTGGAAGCGCGGGTCATCGTGTAGGCTTTCGAACCGGGGATCGGTCTTCAGCAACACCATCCACTCGCCATGCTGCTTGTGGGCAATTTCTAGCCAGTCGATGGCTTTGTTGCTCTCCCCCAGAGCCGCATGGATTCGGCTCACAAAATAGGCTGTCACATGTGCCTTGCTCGTTAGTTCGCGCAAGACATTCCGGGCTTCGTCGGTAAACCCAGCCGCCGCATATGCCTCGCCAAGGCAGGCAACGGCGACCGGAGTGCGTCGCGAAATCTCAACAGCCTTGTGCAGTGCCTCGATCGCTGGTTCCCACATTAACCTGGCCACATAACAGAGTCCGAGCCAAACGTGTGCCTGGGGGGAGTTGGGGTCCAATTCGAGTGCCTCGTGGCACTCCTCGATAGCCTGATCATATCGGCGTCCGCACCAATAAACGAATGCCATTCCAAAGTGGACCAAGCTCCAGTGGGGATCCAGGCGTATGGCCCGCTTCAATTCTGTGTAGCCCTCCTCATAACGTCCCATCATGCCCAGCGTCATTCCGAACCAATGGTGAGCGGTGGCGCTGCGGGAATTCATTTCAATAGACCGTTCGAAGTCCCTTTCCGCATCGGCGAAGTTGTAGTCGTAATGGAGCGCTGACCAGGCGAGTGAGGCGCAGGCTTCTGCCAAGCTGTGGTCTTTTTCGAGTGCCTGTAACGCAAGTCCCTTGGCCTTGCCACAACCCTCCTCAGGAGGCACAAGCCCCCACAAACCCATGATCGACAGGGAATCGGCCAGACCTGCATACGCATTTGCATAGGCTGGATCTTTGACAACCGCTTGCTGAAAATACTGAACGGCCTTGCCGTGTCCTTCCCGGCTACGCTTATTCCAATGATAACGACCCCTCAGATAGGCTTCGTACGCCTCTGGATCAACAGGGTGCGCTCGCGCCAAATGGGCTTTCTCTTGCGGCGTGAGTTTTACCTCAACTTCCCGTGCGATGGCCTGTGCAACATCGGCCTGCAAGGCCAATATATCGCTCAAACCACGCTCGTAACTTTCGGCCCATAGGTGCGTCTCTTCTTTCTGTGCATCGATAAGCTGAGCCGTGATCCGCACGCGAGGCCCCGCGCGGAGTACGGTTCCTTCGATGATGGTGTCCACTTCCAGCTCTCGCGCAATCTCCCGCAAAGGCTTGCGGACTCCCCTATACAGCATGCACGAAGTACGGGAGACGACTCGCAATTGACCGATCTTGGCCAAAGTGGTTATGAGCGCCTCCGTCATTCCATCAACGAAATACTCCTGCTCCGGATCGCGCGACAAGTTCTCCAGCGGAAGAACTGCCAATGAGCAAAAGTTTGGAGTTTCGCGTTCAATCCTTCCTATAAAACGGTAACCGCGTCGGGGAAGAGTTTCGATATAGCGTGCGGTTTCGGCCCTATCGCCCAGCGCTTCTCGTAAGCGCTTGATGGCATTGTTGATGCCGTGATCGAAATCCACAAAAGTGTCGGATGGCCAGATTTTCTGCCGCAAGTCCTCGCGCGTGATTATTTTGCCGGGATGTTCCAGCAAAATCCGGAGGATTTGGAGTGGCTGTTCCTGCAATCGGATTCTTGTTCCCTCCTTGCGCAGCTCTCCCGAATTGTGCTCCAGCTCGAAGCCTCCGAAACGAACGACAGTGTGTGAGGATCGAAAGCTCTCCAAGCCAGCCTCCATCAGTCCAACAGAGTTTAGCATCAGTGCTTTACAGCCAATACCTGCCTCGACCGCGCAGGATACACAAAAGAGCGCGACAGGAGAGACTTGCGGGATTTACCCTGACTTCGACCATGTGCGATAACAAACGCAACGTGGGGGCACGTCCAGTGGCTGAGCCAAATTGAGATGAGGCGGCTCCGCGTGATTTGGTAAGAGCAAACCACCCAATTTTGAAGGCGGAGAAAATCGCAACTACCAAGGAGAGCATTTATGCCGACGATTAAGACGAAAGACGGAACGGAAATCTACTACAAGGACTGGGGCAAGGGTCAGCCCATTGTTTTTAGCCACGGCTGGCCGCTCTCAGCGGACGATTGGGACAACCAGATGTTGTTCTTCGGTCAACGCGGCTACCGTGTCATTGCTCACGACCGGCGGGGTCACGGACGTTCCAGCCAGACCTGGGATGGCCATGATATGGATCATTACGCCGACGACCTGGCGGCGCTGACCGCGCATCTCGACCTCAAGGATGTGATTCATATCGGCCATTCCACCGGCGGCGGCGAAGTAGTGCACTACCTGGCTCGCCACGGCGAAAGTCGGGTGGCGAAAGCGGCCATCATTAGCGCAGTGCCTCCGCTGATGCTGAAGACGGCGGCCAATCCGACCGGTCAGCCCAAGGAGGTGTTTGACGGATTGCAGGCGCAACTGGCTGCCAACCGAGCCCAGTTCTACTATGATGTGCCCGCTGGACCGTTTTATGGTTACAACCGACCCGGTGCGAAACCCTCTGAAGGCATAATCTGGAATTGGTGGCGCCAAGGCATGATGGGAGGCACCAAGGCGCACTATGACGGCATTGTCGCCTTCTCCCAGACGGACTTCACCGAAGACCTAAAGAAAATCACTGTGCCAGTCCTGGTTATGCATAGCGAGGACGATCAAATCGTGCCTTATGTCGCGGCTGGACCGCTGTCGGCAAAGTTGCTGAGGAATAGCACATTTAAAATCTACAAGGACTTTCCTCACGGTATGCCCACGACTGAGGCCGACACGATTAACGCCGACCTATTAACGTTCCTCAAGAAAAGTAAGCAAGTGGCCGCATAGCGCTAGCCCGGCCTTCACTCGGATGTGAAGGCCGAACGTTCTGACCGACCCGCGCGATTGCTGACGAGAAGCCGACTCCCAAGGAACATCACCCGTTCTGTAGGGGGATGACTTGAAACCCGAGCTGAGCTGCTTGCCTTCGGAGCCGAAATTGCGCGCGTTTTAGAGCTTCTTCGTCGCAGCGGTGAAAGACACTCTCGTCGTAAGCTTCCCTCGTGCCAAGCAGGTGATACACAATGCGTGCGAGTTTGTGAGCGGTGGCGGTGATTGCCTGGGGCTTGCCGAGTTTCCGAGTGATCCGCCGAAAGAACTCGCCGAGATAATCTTTTGCATGATGCAGCGAGTTGGCCGCCATTCGTAGCGCAGTAGCAACGCGGCTCCTGACGCGGCGACTCTTGGTATAGAGCACCTTGCCACCACTGATCTTGTTCTCAGGACAGAGTCCCAACCAGGATGCAAAGGCGGAAGCATTGCGAAACCGGGACACATCTGTGCCGATCTCGCAGAGGATGGTTTGGGCTGTAATCGCGCTGATGCCAGGCACGTTGGTGAGATCGACTCCGAAGATTCGATACAGCTCACCGCGGAGGTCGAACGTCTTCGGCTCATACCGGCGTCGCTGATATGCGGACGCCTTGGTTCGTTTGGGTACTGTTGGCTCCGCAGTCGTCGCTGTCTTCAGAGCGCCGAGTTGACGTTGAATCTCTTGATCCACCTCAACGACCAGCTGTTGGTAGTAGCGGAACGCAGCCAGCGACTGTCGGAGCGCGAACAAGTGTTCTGGGCGATAGTCACCCTCAAGCGATTTCGCGATCGTGTCCTCACTGCTTTTTACGCCGCCATGACAGAGCCGAGCTAAGGTCTCGGGATCTTGTTCGCCAGCGAGGATTGCATCCAGTATCCGGAGGCCGCTCATTCCGGTGATGTCGTTCAGGACGCGGTGAATCTGGAGATTCATCTGATCAAGCGCCTTCTGCATGTGCAGCACATGCTCTGCCGCCATCTGGATGAGACTGCTGCGGTGTCTCCAGAGAGAGCGAATAGCGCAGATGAAGCCAGCAGGACGGAAGCTGGCCCGCAACAGACCCACCGAATGGAGGTACTGAAGCCACTGGCAGTCGGACACATCGGTCTTCCTGCCGGGAACATTCTTTACGTGCTGCGCGTTGACGAGACACACCTCTAAACCGCGGGACTCGAGGATCTGATACACGGGAATCCAGTACACGCTCGTTGACTCCATTGCTACTGAACGAATTCCGCACTGCTGTAGCCAGTCCGCAAGCGCATTGAGATCGCGGGTGAAGGTTGGAAAACTGCGGACAGGTTGGAAATCACGATCAGGGCTGACTGCGACAAACAACTCGCTTGCACTTACATCGATGCCGGCTGCAGCTGGGTGCAAGATGGGCAATTGCTCGCACCGTTTCTTTGCTCTCTTCGCCATTGGCTCCTCCGAGGACCGGCCGGATGCCCAAGGCGCGAATCAAAAGCAAACTCCCAATCGAGATCGTCGTCAGTGCTGACGAGCGTCATCACACGTCTGTACGCAAACCTCGGACCCACGCTTATCGTCGGGCTTCAGAAGCACCAGTGTCGGCGCGGGCTGTAGCTGTCATCCGACCGGTGCCAATCATCATCGCTCTCCCCCTGTTCCTTTGCACCCTGTCTGGCAAACGCCAGTTGCACGCTTCTCGGTACCAATCCGGCCAACTTCCTCCAAGCCCGTTTCCGGCCAATCAACAAATATTGATACTTCGGTAGCCACAAGCCGACTTGTCGTTACCGATCTGGCTGGACGTAACGAACATAAGTGATGAGCACAAGAAATCGAACCGCGGCGCCCTCTGCCGTGCCAAACATAATACTCCACGGATGGTTCCGCGCCATCGTACGTCTCGTTCGCCAACTGATGACCTTCCAGACCTGTTAACGATCTCGCTTGCCCAACTTTGTTTCCTCTTTTGAGTCGAAACGCAAAGCGTCGCAAAGCTTCGGCCTCGCCGATCGGGCCGATTCATGCGGCTTTTCTTGCCGCCATGGGATAGTCGGAAGGAAAGTCGACACCCGGCCACTGGTCCGATTTGGTTAGACTTGGCTTATTTTTGTGGCCGATCAGAGATCCTTGCGCGAGAATAGCAGCGGCGCGACGTGCAATTGTTATCCAAAGACCCTGGCGTGGCAGACACACGAAAGTTTCCTGTTCGATGCGTGATGAAAACTGTCTCGGGGGGCGTGATCATTCTCGCGGTCGTCGCGCTAATACTTTGCTCTTCAGGGCTAGCACTTTCTCCGGACCGCCGAATTTCACAGTACGCGCACACGGCGTGGCGGATTCAGGATGGCTTCTTCAGCGGAACCCCACAGACAATCACGCAAACCGCAGATGGATACCTGTGGATTGGAACAGAAGCCGGATTGGTGCGCTTCGATGGGATTAGTTTCGTTCCCTGGACATCGCCCAATGGCAAGGCGTTGCCGAGTTCCCGGATACATGCCCTGCTTGGCACAAGCGATGGCAGCCTGTGGATTGGAACTTCGAGAGGTTTGGCACGCTGGAGTAAGGGTGAGCTATTCACTCTTCACGGAGAGCCAGCGTTTGTCGAGGCCATCGTACAAGACTCTGAAGGCAAGGTCTGGATGACCCGCAGCCAAGTCCGCGACGCGGAAGGCGCACTTTGCGAAGTCGCGAGCAACGCATTGCGCTGCCACGGTACGGCGGACGGAATTTCGTTTCCTTACGCCCAGCCATTGTTCAATGACGTCCACGGGAACCTCTGGATCGGCAGCTCCGTCGGCGTTTGCCGGTGGAAATCCGGCGACGCGAAGACGTACATCGTCAAAGCCTTGATGCGCGTCCAAGGCCTGGCTGGAGTGAGCGCGATTGCTCCCGGTAACGACGGTTCAGTCCTCGTGGGCATGAGGCAACAGGGGAAAGGACTAGGGCTCCAGGAATTGCGCGAAGGCGTTTGGCGGGATTACATCTTGCCTGGATTAGACGGTTCGGAAATGCACGTTTCGTCGTTGCTGAGAGACCGTGAAGGCGACTTGTGGCTCGGCACCGCCAACAATGGACTTTACAGGGTTCATGCCGGCCAGGCCGACCACTTCGGCAGCGCTGACGGCTTGTCAAGCGATGCAGTCCAGGGTCTTTATGAGGATCGCGAGGGCGATCTGTGGGTGGCAACTTCCAGAGGTATTGACCGCTTTCGCAATACTCGCGTCGTGAGCTATTCAATCCGGGAGGGACTGACTTCAGAGGACGTGGATTCGGTGCTCGCCTCCCATGACGGCACGTTATGGATTGGGAACTTACATGCGTTGGACGTGCTTCGCCACGATAGGTTCAACGGAATCGGTCGAGCGAAAGGACTGCCGGGAACGTTGATCACCTCCTTATTCGAAGACCAGAGTGGACGTGTGTGGGTTGGAGTGGACAGTGGACTTACCCTTTACGAGAACGCTCGATTTCGCTGGATCACAAAATCTGACGGTGCTTCCCTTGGAGTCGTGACCGCTATCGCCGAAGATGTTGATCACAACATTTGGGTGGCAACGACGGAACCGGCCCTTTTTCGAATCCAGAATCTAGCAGTCCGCGAGGAAATCAAGCCGCCACGAATTCCGCGTGTGCTCTCTTTGGCGGCCGACCCGAAGGACGGCATCTGGCTAGGACTATCGAATGGGAATTTAGCCCGCTACAAGAGCGGTCAGTTGGAGATGGTGACGACCAATCTTCCCGGAAATTTTTCTGTTCGGAACCTGTTGGTAGACGCAGATGGTTCGGCATGGTGGGTCACTCAAGAAGGCTTGTTCCGCTGGAAAACAGCCAGAGTAGGGACCTTGAATTCTCGTAATGGGCTTCCTTGCGACGATATGTTCGCCCTGGTGAGGGATGGCCAGGGTTCTCTTTGGCTTGATACGCAATGCGGATTCGTCGCAATCGAGTCCGCCGAACTGGAACGTTGGTGGCAACAATCCGATCTTAAGTTACGAGTGAAGACCTTGGACGTCTTCGACGGTGCGCAGCCCGGACTGACTAACTTTCGCCCGGAAGTTTCGAGAGCGCCCGACGGCAAGCTGTGGTTGGCCAATGAAAACATCTTGCAGATGGTTGATCCCGAGCATCTGGAAGGGAACCACATCGCGCCCCCTGTGGTGGTGGAACAAATCATTGCAGACCGAAAGAAATATGCTGTAAGGGAGAAGCTTCAGCTCCCGGCACGGACTCGGGATATTGAGATCGACTACACAGCACTCAGCCTTGTGGTACCGGAAAAAGTCAGGTTTCGTTATAAGCTCGAAGGACGTGACGCGGACTGGCAGGATCCGCAAAACCGTCGCCGAGCTTTCTACAGCGATCTGCCTCCCGGGGACTATCAATTCCGTGTAATTGCATCCAATAACGATGGAGTATGGAACGAGCAGGGCGCGACTGCTCGCTTTACCATTCTGCCGGCGTTCTTTCAGACCGCATGGTTTCGGGCGTTAAGCGTCTTGGCGGGGGCTGGACTGCTTTGGTTCCTCTATGTTCTTCGGGTGCGCCGTTTGGCCACGAGCATCCAATCCCGGTTCGATGACCGCCTGGAGGAACGGGAGAGGATCGCCCGCGACCTGCATGACACACTTTTGCAGGGAATCTTCAGTGCTTCCATCCATTTTCTGATTTGTCCGGGTGAGCCTACTCTTCTTTCATAGACGTAGGAAACCTAAAGGGCTATGAAGCCTCTTTGAGCAAATGGAGCCGAGAGCGGTGCCTTTCCTTCATCTCTTCGACGGATACAACTTTGTGGCCAAGATTAGCGAGTTGGATCAGTTCCTGCTGAATTGCTTGCAGCCGTTCGTGCCTCTGGCCGTGAGCGATTTGAGCATCTCTGTCGTTCCCGCCCTGACGCCGATACCGTTCGTTCAAATCCTGAATCTCAGCTATCTCCCCACGAAGATGCCCGATCTTCTCGCGCAGAACTTCGAGGTAATCCATATCACCAGAATAGCTCATCTTGACTGTCTGAGCGTCGGTCGCCAAACTGTCCGCGAAATTGGGTTAATCCGATGCCGAATCGTAGGAACTGGGGCTGCTCTGACGGGCATTGTGTCCGATAAATCGAGGTGGAACTGTAAAACGCCGTCGCGATGACCAGACTCTGCTTATTCTTCGTGATCCAGTGGTCTTCCGTCGGACCCGACTTGCACTTCTGACTTTTTACCATCAGTCATGACCTTCGCTTCATAGGCGACCAGTTTGCCATGCTTGGTTAGCGACTCCACTTTGATGATTTTGCCCTTTCCGGCCTTGGCTTTCAGTCCGTCCCTCACTGCAGCAGGCAGCGAATCCAGTTCGACCTGTTCTTCAACCTCTACTACTTCGCCGTTCGAGTCCATAAGGACATTTTTTTTGTGACCGTTGACTAGCAACTTGGCTTCGTAGAGAGTCTGTCCGTTTTCTTTCTCCTCCGAAAAACCGCGAATGGTCGCGCCCTCAGTTTGTGAGGCGACGGTCTTCTCAACGGCTGGTGGAAGATCGGAACGATTGATCTTGTTTTCTTGCGCCAGAGCAGAAAGGGTCAGAAACACGGTGGCGACTACTACAAGGCTGATCTCTCGAGGGATGTTCATGTTTTGTTCCTCCATTGTGGACGGTACGCCGCACAACTGAAGGCAGCCTGAAAGTGCCTCCACTGAGGTCTCCTAAACGGCCCGACACATCGCTCTCAGTGTGGATGCTTTTCGATTGAGAGCGTCATTCACCAGTCCCGTCCGCAAAATTGGCTTCGGGGTTCGCCGTACCGCTCTTCGGTAAGCTCTTCGGGTTCATCAACTGAGGGGTATCACGCTTCTACCTCAATGCTTTGATTCGCATTGACGAGAGTAAAGAGCAGCCCGGCACCCAACGTGATCCAGACCGCGACGTCGAGCGCAGGCCCCCATCCCTGATGAACCACAATGGATGCGGTGACAGTCGAAGAGATTACACCGCCAACACTGCCCAGCGTATTCATCAGGGCGGAGAGGGACGCGGAGCAGGAAGGAGAGAGATCAATACACGATGCCCAAAAATTCGCCGCCGCGAACATATTGAACCCCGCCGCGAGCGCGATCATGGGCAAGGCAATCACGGTTACCGAGAGATGATTTCCGCTGTATAACAACAGTGCTGAGACTCCCATCCCAAGCCATACAGCGGCCAACCTGCCTCTTCTCCGATCGCTCACCTGGGCAACTCGATCTGAGAACCATCCCCCAACCGGCGATAGCAGGGCCATTGCGAGAAAGGGAGCCGAAGTCCATGCGGCCGCTTGCATGATTCCCAGGCCCCGCATTTTGACGGCATAGAAATAGAACCAGTTGTAATAGACGTAGAACGTATAGCCTTGAAATCCGTAGCCAAGAATCAGTCCCCAGACGGAAAGGCTGGTCAGCATTCTCAGCCAGGGCACGCTGGTCACGCCTCTATGCGTAGAGCGAGCACCAACATCACTGTGGCGCGAACCTGGATGAACAATCTGCAATTCCGGGTCGTTGACATCCGAGTGCTCTTCGGGCCAGTCAGTAGCGTAGAAGTGCCACAGCGTCACGACGACAAAAGCGAGAACGGCGCAAACTTCAAATGAAACGCGCCAGCCCCAATGCACCATCGTCCACGCAATGAAAACAGGAGTAAGCGTTCCACCCAAACCAAGTCCGCAAACCTGAAGGCCGCTAGCGAAGCCGCGTTCGCGCAGAGAAGTCCAGGACGCGATCACCCTGGTAACGTTCGACGAGATCGCCGCCTCCCCCACTCCGGTCACGAACCGAACCATGCGGAAGCCGGCGAGAACACTAATTCCTGCCATAGGGGCCATTGTGGGAACCAGAGCCATGGCTCCCGTCCCCACCGCGAAAATGAAGATGGCGACTGTGAGGGTACGGCGCGGTCCGATGCGGTCGCAGACGTATCCCCAGGGAATTTGAAACAAGCCGTAGCCCCATAGAAAGGCGCTGAACACCACTCCCATGGTCAGTGTGCTAAACGAAAAATCCTCCTCAATCGCTTTGCCGGCGATGCTCAGGTTGAGCCGATTCAGGGCCGTTACTGCCATGATGGCCATGACGATGGCCATGATGCGCCAACGAACGCGAGTCGGATTGCTTTCACTAATCTCGCACGGAGATGTGGGTTCCTGGGTGGTACTGCTCGCTGTTTTCAAACTGACTTCCTTACGTCGTGCCGATGATTGACTGAGCACTCCCGCGGAGGGATTGAGGGTATCGTTACTCTCTTGATCCTTCTTAGAGGGACTGTTCAGATTCCACAGCCCTGCCAACACATACCGCGATAACTGGGAAGCCAACCCAGAAGAGTGGCCTCCCGTTGGCAACCTCACCAGATAACTTTCAGCCCGAGTTGAATTTGTCGGGAAGAGGTCGCAGTCTGGTTGAGCGCGGTGGGAAGCGAAGTACCGTCGAAGTCAAAAACGGAATTGTTCTGGCCGAACGTGTTGAGAAATCCCGGAGACAAGAAATTCGTGTGGTTCAGAATGTTAAAGAACTCCGCCCGGAACTGGACATTGAAGCTCTCCGAGATGGCCCGGAATTTCGTGTTCTTGAAGACTGAGAAATCGACGGTGGTCAGATGGGGGCCATAGAACTGGTTGCGACGGGTATTACCTAAAACGTTGGAGCAGAACTGAGTGCCGCTCGGAGGAGCCACGCCACTAAAGGCCGGAAAGGAATTCGGTGCACATCCGTAAGGATTTGCCGTCGTTGCCGCTGGTAGCGAAGCCGGCACCGTCGGCGGTGTAAAGCAGTTCACATTCAGATAGTTCACGCCACTGCTAGTGGGATTACATCCAGGTATCAGGCTGGCGAAATCCATCGAGAAATCGCCGTTGAATCCTGTGCCCAGCGGGTCGTTGCCGTCGCCGGTCGTTACCGTGAACGGTGCACCGCTCGTCGCGGTGACGATGGTGCCCAACTCCCATCCTCCGGTTACAGTCGAGAGAAATGTTCCCGAATTCTTCAATGAAGGCAGGTCCCACATCAGGGTTCCACTCAATACGTGACGTATGTCGAAGTCACAAGCTCCCAGTCTCGCGGATTTGATCAGCATCAGCGGGACAGCGATCGAATTCAGGAAGGTGTCTCCCGTGACCGGAGCCGAACTCAGATCTCTGCATTTGCCGAAGGTGTAAGAGACCTGTCCCTGCACCCCTTGGCTGAATGCCTTCTTCAACTGCGACTGGAGAGCGCTATAGGAAGACGCACCGTCGAACAGTACTGGACGGATGCCCGCGCCGCCTCCCCAGTTCGGATCAATGCGCGTACCCGTCTTTTGGTCGGCGCAGGTTCCCCCTGCCGCGGCCGCGGCACTGGGATCACACGGGAAGACCAGTCCCACACCGCTAACCGCCCTGGGTTGTACCAGGTTAACGTCGTCCGATGCCGCAGAAAGATGAACGGAGCGGGATCCAACGTAACCTAGCAACAGTGTCATACCCTCGGCGAGCTGACGCTGAATGTTGAGATTCCAGTTCAGCACATCCGCTCGCTTCGGGTAGGCGTCGATGAAACGATTGCGTATCGTAAGAGGATTAAAGCTAACATTTGGATTTGTGCCCGATCCCAGTGTGGCCCCGGGCGCGGTGCCGATGATCTGAAACGGTGCGGTGGCAGCCGTATTCAGTCCAAACTCGTAAGGAAGCGGCAACACGTCGAACATGCCGAAGCCGGCACGGACCGCGGTTTTTCCATTGTGAAACGGATCCCATGCCAGCCCAATACGCGGCTCGACATTTTTCGTGGTGGGATTTTGCAAGATCGGGCTGCTCACGCCGATTGGCCCGCACGCCGTCGGACTCTGCGTGCATTCCGAAAGGGTGGTGATCTCCTGGAAACCCGCAGTTGCCACGCTGTAACTGGTCCCGGCGATGGTATAGCCCGGGACCTTGTTAGCATCGGTCGGTCTGGTGGTCATCTCGTAGCGCAGGCCGAGGTTGACGGTAAGATTTGGCCGCGCGCGCCAGTCGTCCTGGATATAACCGGCAAACAGACTTTGCCGAAAGCCGACTTCGTGGGAACCGCCGGGAGCGAGCGCGTTGAGTTGATCCGGAGCGTTGGTCAGGAAAGCAGTCAGGGTTCCGTAGGTGTTCATCCTGCCGTTCGGGCTCAATTGCTCGAGCACGTTGTACTGCATGTGTTCGAAAGCGAAGCCGATCTTGATCGCGTGGGTTCCACGAGTCAGGAAGGCGTCATCTGCGACCTGCCCCGAATTCCAGGCGTGCGTGAAGCGATTAAATCCCCCCAGACCGTATGCTGTCGTGAGTCCCGACACCGGTATTTGTGGAGGCGCACCCGCGCCAGGAGCGATGGCCAGTCCAGCGTTCTTGGCCACTGCATCGCCCGAGACCGGATCGTTGATTTTGCCCAACGCTCGGTTCAAACCCAGCCGGAACGTGTTTACAACCGCCGGACCAAAAATGTGTGTCTCTTCAAAACTTCCCATCTGCCTTCGGGAAAAAACCTGGTGGACGGTATTACCAAGAGGATCCGCCTGCGACTGTGGTCCGGAATCGATGAAGTAACTGCCCGCCAATCCGTCGTTTGCTGAGATTTTGTGATCCAACCGAGTAATGAAGTAATTCTCGTTGGCGATGGTGTTCGCATTCACGTTCAACGTTTGAATTCCGTTGGCGTCGGGAGCGCTCGCAGGCGCGACTGGCCACAATGCAAGATAAGGTTGAATGTCGGCAACTGCCGAGGCGCGCGAGGCCGCATCCGGTACGTGAACGGTTCCCGACGACGATAAGCTCTGACGGAATCCTTCATAATTGGCAAAGATGAAAGTCTTGTCCTTTACGATTGGACCGCCTCCTGATCCACCAAATTGGATTCGCCGGAAGGGAGCGATCTTTGAACCGTCGAAATAGTTGCGCGCGTCGAAGACGCTGTCGCGGTCGAAGAAAAAACCGGTACCGTGAAACTGGTTCGTTCCCGACTTCGTAATTGCATTGATCACCGCCCCCGATGTTCGTCCATACTCCGCCGTGTATCCGGTGGTGATCACCGAGAATTCCTGCACCGAGTCGACGCCGAGATTCAGTCCCGTGGCACCGCCCGGCGCCGCGTTGGAATAGTCGTTGATCGTCAGGCCGTTGAGTCGATAGGAGTTTTCATTCGGGCGATGTCCGGAATCCGCTAGTTGGTTGCCGAAGCCACGATTTCCCTTATTAGCATTGAATGAAGTGGTTGCCTGGTTAGGGACGCTCAACACACCTGGTTCAAGCGTCGCCAATGTGGTCCAGTCACGGCCATTGAGCGGAAGTTCTCGCACGGTCCTGGAGTCGACGGTGGAGCTGATGGATGATGAAGCCGTCTGCACGTCGGGGGGCGTGCCCATGACTTCGACGACTTGGGTGACCTCGCCTGGCTTCAGGCTGATGTTCAGAGCCTGCTGAGCTCCAACGGTTAGGGTGATTCCCCTCTGCACCGTCTTCTGAAACTGTTTTGCTGTAACCGTGAGGTCGTACGCACCCGGCAACAAGTTGGGAACGGAGTAGAACCCTTCGCCGTTCGTAACGACTTCACGCACCTCACCCGTGGCGACGTTCTTGGTAGAAACTGTAGCGTCCGCGATCGCTGCTCCCGACGAATCCGTAATCAATCCAGACAGAGTCGCGCCCGCCACCTGCGCCGCGGTCTGAGTCGGAGTCAAGGTCGCCAAGCAGGCAACTAACAGTGCACCCAAAAAGCATGAACATGAAATTCCGGAATTCATGTGTTTCCTCATATCGCCCCTCCGTGGGAAACTCGTCTCAAACGCCTTTCGCTCGTTCAGTCAACCCACCATCTTGATTGGGTTCGGCCATGGCCATCCCATCCCCATGGTCTTGGGGTGAAGCAACGCACAATAGCTGGTGCCCTATGCGACCCGACTTTGCCTAGCGGTGCGCCTCGGGGCAATCCCTGATCGGTCCAATCGAAAACATTTCTACCTCCTCAATGTCGCTCTTGAAAACAAAGCAATTAACACCCGATATCACTTTGACGCTGGAATGGCGGCAACGCTATACTTGCGACCCAGTTGTGGGGTCAAAATGGGATTTCCTGTAGCGTCCGCTCGGATTGTGCGGTTTGGAGTATTCGAGGCGGATCTAAAAGCATGCCAACTCCGGAAGCATGGTTTCCGGCTCAAACTCTCAGAGCAGCCGTTTCAAGTCTTGGCAATGCTCTTGGAGCATCCCGGCGAGATTGTTACCCGTGAAGAACTCCGCAGCCGTCTCTGGGCGGGCGATACTTTTGTGGATTTCGATCACGGCCTCAACAATGCCGTGATGCGTGTTCGCGAGGTTTTGCTCGACTCGTCAGACCATCCTCGTTATGTCGAGACGATTCCGCGGCGAGGATATCGTTTCGTTGCCCCGGTTGAGGAAGCTGCTGGTCCCGCCAACAGTCCGATCCTGCCCGAAGCGAGCGATATTTCCTCTGTTAGCGTCTCCCGGATAGCCGCACTTCCAGCAACCGCGCCTTCTCCGGCCGAGTGGCTGTCGAAAGTCCGCCATTGGTCGACACTGCCGCGGGTTGCCTTACTTGCATCTGCTGTCCTCGTTTGTGTCATCGCGCTCTGGACATTAGCGGGGCGCCTGATCCACAAAGCCGCGGCTGGAAAAGCAACTCCACCACAGAGCACCTCGCTCGTGGTTCTTCCGCTCGAAAATCTTTCGGGCGACAAGGACCAGGATTACTTCGCCGACGGCATGACCGACGAGTTGATTGCGAACCTTGCGAAGATCCGGTCACTGCACGTGATTTCCCGCTCGACGGCTATGGCATACAAAGGAACAAGGAAACCTCTTTCCGCCATCGCTCACGAATTGAACGTGGACGCCGTCGTCGAGGGCACCGTGATGCGCGTTGGAAACCGCGTCCGGATTACCGCAGAACTGGTCCAGGTTTCTACCGATCACCATCTGTGGGCCGATACGTACGAGAGTCAGATGGGCGACGTGCTCGCTCTGCAGAACCGAGTATCGTCCGCGATTGTGAATGAGATCCGCATCAACCTGACGCCGGAAGAGCGGGAACGTCTGGCAAAAACTCCCGCCGTAGCCCCCGAAGCCTACGAAAACTACCTCAAGGGTCTTTACTATTGGAACAAACGATCGGACGAGAATCTCACAAGGGCCATCGGGTACTTTGAGCGCGCGGCGCACACTGATCCGCAATACGCGTTGGCGTACGCGGGTTTGTCAGATTGTTACGCTATTATCAGTGCCGAGATTTTCGGGACCATGCCCGCGGCCGAGGCAGCGCCGAAGGCCAAAGCGGCTGCACTCCGGGCACTGGAAATAGATCCGACCCAAGCGGCGGCGCAGACTTCCCTCGCGACCGTAAAGTTTAACTACGATTGGGACTGGAGCGGCGCCACCGAGGGATTTGAACGGGCCATCGGTCTCAATCCAAGTTATGCAACCGCGTACCAGCGCTATTCTTTGTACCTCATCGCCATGGGCCGAACTCAGGACAGCTTCGCGCAGATCCAGAAAGCACGCGAGCTCGATCCCCTTTCAATCAGCATCAATTTCAGCCTGGGATGGCGTCTCTACATGGCTCGGCAATATGACCGGGCGATAGCGCAATTGCAGGACACTCTCGAAATGGACCCTACCTACGAACTGCCCCACCTGGTCGTTGGGCAAGCATACGAGCAAAAGGGAGATTACGGCCACGCGATACCCGAATTAAAGAAGGCCGTCGAGCTGTCTCATGGAACGCCCTTAATGGTTTCGGCCCTAGCTTATGCGTATGGCCGGTTCGGGAACCGGGCCGAGGGCGAGAAGCTTCTGGCCGATCTGCGGTCTAAGGCGAAGTCGGAATATGTCTCTCCTTACTATTTCGCGATCGTTTGTATTGGCCTGGGGCGGCATGAACAGGCGATTGATTGGCTGGAAAAGGCCTTCGCGGATCGCTCGAATGGCCTCGTATTCATGAAGGTAGAACCGGAACTCGACGACCTCCGCAGCGACCCGCGTTTTATTGCCTTGCAGCAAAAGCTCGCCTTCCCCGGCTAATCCAAGGCAATAAGGCCCGGTCTGCTCACGCTATCAGGTGAACGCCGTAGAACGCGGCCTTCGAAATTTTGCTTTTTAGCATGTAAATGCGAGTTTACAATTGCAAAATGGGATGGACAGAAAAGGCTAGTCTTCCCCCGTCCCTAAGGGCCGCCCTTCGTTGCCCGACGGAGTGACGGCTTCGCTCAATAACGAACCCGGTGTCCTCCGCTTGCTTAATAGCTACACTACTCGAACGAGGCTTTAAATTAACCAGTTTGACTGGGAAAAAATCTACCTTCACTTAATTTGCGAGTGGTAAGTCCCAAACCTTCTAGTTACCCTTCGATCTCCTTAGGGACACTCTGAATAAGCGCTCATGCTAAGTCGACTAACAACAGTGTTCAGGAATCCGCACTGCCGGTTCGGGTCTCGGATGCCGGAGCTTTTCAGCACCGCCGTTGCAACCTCGCCTACGGGGCAAAGGCGGGCGAGCCTACGCTACGGCCAGCAGTTTTCTGCGGCTCACAAACAGATTCACCAGCGCACAGGTAACGAACAGCCGGTGCGCGTTCTTCTTCAGCCCGCGATAGCGTACTTTCACGAATCCGAACTTCAACTTCATCACTTGAAACACGTGCTCCACCCGCGCCCGCACCTTCGACTTCGTCCGGTTCTTCGCCCACGCCACTTCATCCACGATTTGGCCCTTGTAGCGACAGCGCCGCTGGGTGAAATCCCGTGCTCGTGGCGCGCACTCGCGCATCACCTCGGTTTGGCCCTGATACGCTCCGTCGCCCCACACCCGCGTTTCTTCACCATGCAGCAGGTCCGGGAACATCGCCACATCGGAAACATTGGCGGCCGTCGCCACCACCGTGTGAATGATCTTGGTCTTGCTGTCGACGCCCACGTGCGCTTTCATCCCGAAGTACCAGTTCTTCCCCTTCTTCGTCTGGTGCATCTCTGGGTCCCGGCTCTGCTCGCGGTTTTTGGTCGAGGAAGGTGCGTGAATCAGGGTCGCGTCCACAATCGTGCCCGTCGTGATCCGCACGCCCTTGGCTTGCAAATGCAGGTTCACCGTCCCCAGAATCTCTTCCCCCAGATGGTTCGCTTCCAGCAGGTGCCGGAACTTGCACACCGTCGTCTCATCCGGCACCGGCTCGGCTCCCAAGTCCACCCCCGCAAACTGCCGCAGGGTCGCCGAGTCGTACAAAGCCTCTTCCACCGCCGGGTCCGCCAGATTGAACCACTGCTGCAGAAAATAAATCCGCAGCATCTTTTCCAGTTCTTTCGGCCGTCGCCCGTTGCCCGGCTTGGGATAGTGCGGCTCCACCAGCCCACACAGTTTCCCCCACGGCACCACCTGCTCCATCTCTTCCAAGAACATTGCCCGCCGAGTCTTCTTCGTGTACCGCTCGAATCCCGTCATCATCGCCAGTGTCCTCTGCTTGCGCAACGAGTTCATGCTGGCACGACTTTATCTATACTCCCTGTGGAAAGGGAGGACTTAATCAGAGTCTCCTTAGGTTTTGTTCGGCTCCCGGGGATTGTCATGACTACATCCAGCCACGGCCTCGCCCGTGAGGTTAACGACGGCGAAGAAGGTAGTCGCGCGAGTGCCCTCCTGTGTTGGACAGTCCGAGCGCGGCGCGATACGCTGACTCACATGATTGGCATCTTGATCGTCCTACTAATCGTCTTCGCGGTGTGGGCTGACAATCGCGTCACGAACAGCATCAACCACTGAGACGCAGCTACGCGGAATCGAACTTCTACGGATTTTTTCCGCGAACCAACCCGATGAGTCCGAGCACGATAGCTATCTTCAGAACTTCGGGAACGGCGAGTACGCCTCTCGTTATTCGCTGCGCAAGTGTCTCGCCCTCCAAATATTCCATCACCAGAAAATCGGTGCCGTCCTGATGGCCGACATCGTGCAGCGTGCAAATGTGCGGGTGATTTAGCCGGGATATGATCCGCGCTTCGCGTTCGAAGCGCTGCTTTAGCTCGGGGGACGACTCAACGGTGGAATTGAGTACCTTGATAGCTACCGTACGATCAAGGCGGGTGTCTCGGGCGCGGTACACCTCGCCCATGCCACCAGAGCCGAGAGGAGCAACGATTTCGTACGGACCTAGCTTCTTGCCGGAAGCAAGTGCCATGCGCGGGCGAAATTATAGCCTGAGCAGCTATTTTTTCAGAACGCAAGGATGCCGTTCAGCAACATCGTCGTCGGATACGAAGAAAGTGCTAAAGGGGGGGGCATCACTGAAGGTGTTCAAAACTCGATACGCCAAATACGAAATTCGAAACGAAAAATGGAGTGTCTCGTTCGGATTGGAGTTAACATGTCGAGTAATGCTCTCCCCCGGCAGAATCAGCCTGAGCCATGCTGTGCACTGGCTTTTGGCAGCGGTTCTTCTTGTGCTCGGCGTGTTGGCAGTCGTCCAGCCGAGTCGTTACCTTTTCCTGTTCACTTCCAAGAGTGCGCTCTTCTTTGTGTGGTGCTCCGGAATCGTTCTGGTTTACTTCCTTCTGCGAGAGGATCGCGCTTAGCTGGTCAGAACGCAACAGCGAACACCGTTAGGAATGATCCCCGTCTCTACTCCTGCTTGTCGTGTTGCAGCGCAGACATTTCCTACTTTTAAGCGAAAAGTTGTTATCGAGTTTGCTCCATTCACAGTGACAAGAAAGCACGTTCCAAAATCCCCACGGAATCTTGCCTGCTAAATTGCTGTGCTGTAATGATCGCCAGGATCGCCTTTGGACCGTTCCAAAACAACTGTTTTCGTAACGGCTCAGCAGTCTTAACTTAAGTACTTCTTGGTCTGAGTGCCGCTCCGCCCGTGAAAGCCACTGACAAGAATCCCTCATGGGCAGTTGGGTGGCTGGGGAGGTCCGTCAGGTACGTAGGTTGAAGAATTGCCCACAAAGCAGCTGTCGACGAACTTTGCGGAGTACCCCTGTAGGTCCGTGGTCGAAAGATCGTTCTTGCGCACTTGGCGGAATCTGAAGCCAACGGTACCGTCCGGTGAGACACCCGCGAGAAGATAGCCATACACGTCGGTCTTGGCCTCGCCAGCCCCATTCAAGTCTCGAGGCAATCGATAACGAACTGCACCGGCTGTCCCAACAATCCAGCCCGGCAGAACGCTATTAGGGTCTTTACTCCTTTACTCCTGCATTGAGTGTTGTAGACGTTTTCCATGAGAAATGCGAATGGCTTGCGAGAACATAGACGTTCTTGTGAGTCCGTTTTCGAAATTCCACCAGCTGTTGTTAGACAATCCTGCCGCTTTGAGTTCCCTCCGCTGATTCGTTCATGCTGTGACCGCTCGACAAACTGTCGGGTAATGCCTTGTGCATTCCTACAACGACGGTGCGAATATTTGGTTCCTCGGCAGCCCGCTTGATGACCGCGTTGAACCACTCGAGTTGTTTGCCGCCAAATTGCTCTTTGGATGCTTCGTCGAGGGCGATAAAGTCTACGCCTCTAACGATCCAGTGGTAGTAGGTCTTCAGCAGATGGTCCTTCGGGTCGTCGGCCAGCCTCTGTTTTTGGATATCAGGCGCGTCGAGCCAGTCCGCGAATTGTTGAATCGCTTCGGCCCGAGTCTTAGGTGGAATTGTTTCGTGGTTTCCGAGCGCGAGATAAACAGGCAAATCACCGAAGGGTGTCAACCGGCGATCAATAAAGTCTTGCCAGGCTGTTGACTGATAAGT
Organism: uncultured Acidobacteriota bacterium; assembly: GCA_963718505.1. Taxonomy (GTDB): domain Bacteria; phylum Acidobacteriota; class Terriglobia; order Terriglobales; family Acidobacteriaceae; genus Gp1-AA133. The sequence goes on from CAVQZP010000029.1 coordinate 173,291, forward strand.
GGAGAGAGTTGCTTGCGGCAGGCTTTCTCTGAAATCCTGGTCGAAGTTGTAGATTGCCCGATAGTCACCCAGATGCCAATAGAAGGACGCACCGTCCTGACGGACCTTTCGGGCAATCGCAGGCATGAGGAACGCAAGCGCGGCCCACTGCGCATCGCACATTTGCCAGGTGAGGCTCAGCCAGTTGTCTATAGTGTGCATGGAGGGATTGCAGAGCACTATAAAGTTGACCCAGCCAAACTAAGCGAATCACACGCCGCTACGATCGACTATGTTATTTCGGCGACCGCCGGTTGAATGCTGGGCACTTTCGGAGGCGCGCTGGAAGCGCGTCAAATTGATGCCAGCGATGGGAAGCTCAGCGCCGAAGTGACCGGCGACGTGGAAGAGGAAGATGGAGTGCTGGTCATCCGCAGGATTGATGTAGCGATGCGTCTGGTTGCACTGGAACAGACAAGAGAGACGGTTGACCGCGTGCACACCATTTATGCGATGAAGTGTCCCCTCTACCGGACTCTGCACAACGCCATCCGACTTACGTCCTGATTCCAGTTGGTAGCGTCGTAAAAGTTGATCCGCGTGCGAGAGCTGTCGGATCGTGCACTGCTCCGGCCGGCTTTTGATCTCACTTAGGTTCGATCGCGTATTCCAGAATTTCTAACGATGTATCGGTTTCCCCCGCTAACCCGCTGCTGAAGGATCGCGTCGGTCAGGCTTTAGTCCGCGCGATCAACGGGGGTTACTGAGTCGGCTCCGCGAGGATCCGAGCGCGGCGAAGAATCTGGGCAGCCGTGGCACTCTTCACTACGGCCACGGCTGGCCCATGTACCCGGGACTAGCACTAGTTCTGTTTCATGCTGTCGTTTTTCATATCGTCATGCTTCACGCTGTTGTCCTTTTTCATGTCGTCCTTCTTCATTTTGTCCTTGGGCAAGGATGAAATGAAGGGTAAGAAGGGGAAAAAGGCAGAAGCTAAAACGCAGCGATCCCGTTGAATCCGGCTTTCGCTGAGATGACAGGGTCTTCACTCAGGTTGACCAGAGCTCCCCCTTCTTGATCAATCGCGAAAACGCCTGCTGGCAGCGAATTCCTGTACTCTCTGAATTCCGGGGACGGCACCTCACGATGCCTTTTACTTTATCCGGAAATTCCTCCGCGCCATGGGCATCGCTGGCGCCGTGGCGATGGCCGGGCGCAGCCTTTTCGAATTGGCCGCTCCTGCCCAGACCGTCCTGGCTGGAACGAAATTCAGCGGCCTTGCCAAGAGCGCTTTCAGCACCGCCGAGAAACCAAATGCGTACGACGATGTCACGCACTATAACAATTTCTACGAATTCGGCACCGACAAGACCGACCCCGCGAAAAATTCGAAAAACTTCAACACATCGAACTGGACTGTTTCCGTCGAAGGCGAAGTGGCCAAACCCCGCAAGTTCACCCTGGACGAAATCCTCAAGCTCGCCCCGCTCGAAGAGCGCATCTACCGTCATCGCTGCGTGGAAGCTTGGTCCATTGTGGTTCCCTGGATTGGCTTTTCCTTCAGCAATCTCGTGAAGCTCGCCGAACCCACCCCCAAGGCACAGTTCGTGGCTTTCCAGAGCTACTATGATCCCCGCCAGATGCCTCAGGGGCGCTGGGCGGGCATCGAATTCCCCTACGTTGAGGGCCTGCGCTTGGACGAAGCCATGAATCCCCTCACGCTGCTCTGCGTCGGCATGTACGGTGAATCGTTGCCAAACCAGGACGGCGCGCCCATCCGCATGGTTATTCCGTGGAAATACGGTTTCAAGAGCATCAAGTCGCTCGTCAAAATCAAATTCCAGCAGAAGAAACCGCCAACTACCTGGAACCTTGCCGCGCCCAACGAATACGGCTTCTATTCGAACGTGAATCCAAATGTGGATCACCCGCGCTGGAGCCAAGCCAAAGAGCGCCGCCTGGGCGAAATCTTCAAGCGCAGCACGCTTATGTTCAATGGTTACGGCGATCAGGTCGCGAGCATGTACAGTGGCATGGACCTGAAGAAGAACTTTTGAGCTGGTATTCCCGCATGCGTGCTCTCCTTACCAGCAAGTGGACCAAGGTTGTCCTCTTCCTCCTTTGCCTGATTCCACTTGGCGGGCTCACCTGGCGCGCTCTTCATCACGGCCTTGGCGCCAATCCTGTCGAGTTCATACAGCTCACCACCGGCCGGTGGACTCTGCGTTTTCTGATTTTCACCCTGTCCATCACGCCCTTTCGCAAGCTCCTCAACCTCCCGGATCTCATCCGTTTCCGCCGCATGCTTGGCCTCTTCGCCTTTTTCTACGTCTGCCTGCACTTCCTCACCTATCTTGGCCCCGATCAGTCTTTCGATATGGGCGCCATGTGGAAAGATGTCGCCAAGCGCCCGTTCATCACAGTAGGGTTTCTCGGTTTTCTGCTCTTGGTTCCACTGGCCATTACTTCGACGGCAGGCTGGATTCGCCGCCTCGGCGGGAGGCGCTGGCGTATCATGCATCGCGCCATTTATTTTGCGGCGATTGCCGGCGTGATTCATTTTTACTGGAAAGTAAAATCCGACGTGCGCTCACCGCTCTTTTACGGCGCGCTGGTTGCAATCCTCCGTGGGTGTTGAAAAAGTCACGTCGATTAGCGGGATGAGATTCAGCAGAAGCATGTTAGAAGGAAGCATTCGCCCATGCTGTGTTTGATTCTGATCGTCGGAGGCCTGCTGATCATGATGGGGCAACACGACCGCTCCGAAGCGCTGTTCTATTACTTCCGCCTGGAAGATCAGGTTCCTGAGACTCATCTGCTGCGGCTCATTGAAAAGCACATCAGTTTTGCCTTTGTGCGGGAGAAGCTGAAAGCGAGTTACAGCGATACCGGCCGCCCTTCCATTGACCCCGAGCTACTGCTGCGCATTCTGCTGATCGGCTATCTGTACGGCATCACCAGCGAACGCAAGCTAGTGGAAGAACTGCGCATGCATCTGGCGTGGCGGTGGTTCACCGGCCTCGGTTTCGATCAGGAAATTCCACATCATTCCACGTTCTCGAAAAACCGGCACGGGCGGTTTCAGGAGTCGAAGCTGTTCGAGCAACTCTTCGAACAGATCGTGAAGCAGTGTGTGGAAGTGGGATTGGTGCAGGGGAAACATCTGTCGGTGGATGGCAGTTTCGTGGAGGCGAATGCGTCCAAAGAGAGCCGTATTCCACGCGAGCAACTCGCACACGCCGCACAAGTGAAGCAAACCGTGCGCCAGTATCTGGTGGAACTGGAACAGCAGAATCCGATCGAGGGACCGACTCACCAGCAAGCTCAGGTATCAACCACCGATCCCGATTCTACCTACGCCACCAAAGGCGGCACACCGGCGCGGCTGGGATACTACGACAACTATCTGGTGGACAATCACAGTTGTGTGATCGTGGGAGTGCAAGCTACGGCAGCGCGCATGAGTCAGGAAACCGTGGCCGCGCAAGACATGCTCGCCCGTTTCGCTCAATGGCAAGGACGAGAGCCGGAATCGGTGGCGGCCGATACGACCTACGGGAACGGCGAGTTCTTGCAATGGCTAGCTGATCGGAGCGTCACTCCCTACATGCGGACCCGTGACAGTATCCACCGAAAGAGGAGCCCATTCTTTGGCCCCGAGCGTTTCACCTACGAACCGGAAAACAATCGCTATATCTGCCCCGCCGGTCAGACCTTGAACTACGGCGGTTGGGTTCATCGGAACCGCGCTTACAACTACATCGGGACACGCAAAAAGTGTGGCCCGTGCTCGCTTCGACCACAATGCACCAGCGCTGCCTTCCGGGGCCTCATCATCCACCAAAACGAACCAGCCCGACAACGTGCGCGGGAGTTGGTCAACACGCCAGAGTTCGCCAAAGCACAGCGGCAAAGAAAGAAGGTGGAAGCCTTGTTCGCGGAACTGAAGAATCAGATCGGATTGCGGCGCTTGCGTCTGCGCAGACTGAAGTTCGTGCGAGATCAGTTCTTCCTGGCAGCGGTGGCCCAGAACATCAAACGACTGGTGCGGTTCCTCAGCCGACCGATAACACCTACTACGGAAGCTGCCGCTTAGCTGAAGTGGAATGGAACACTGGATTGCAGAGATACGGGGAAGAGTCCCTTCCCATCACGGACTTTTTCAACACCCACCTCCTTTTGTGGAGATTGGGTGACTGGTTCTCCCGACGCAGATTCGTGATAGCCGCAAAGCCTTCGAGGGAAGGAGCTCGCGTCGATACTGCTCAGTGATTTTTTGTGATAAACGTTGTTGGGAGAGGGCGCCCCCAGCTGAATCCTGCGCCCGAGTTCTTGACTCCGCGTGTCCCGTTGTCCCCCGGACCGGTGGGAGGGACGTTGCAGAGGTTCCTCGCCAGGAATTGCTTCGCGAAATTCGCGGCGATCCATGGAGGACTGCTGAAAACTTCTCACGATTAATCGTGTGGGGGGCGTCACTGCTTTTCATACACTTCGCTACTACTGAACTTGTGCCCGTTGGCATCGCTTCCACTCATGATGACCGTGCGGCTTTTGCCGTCCACAGACACGACAATGCGACCGCTATTGATGACTTTACGACCTTTCGTGACGTTAAACCCCAAGATGTGGTCATCGACAACCGTGTACGAACGGAAATCAGAATTTGGGTCGCCAGCAACCGGATAGTTGGTGCCATCGAACTTGCCTACCCACGTGTAATGCGTTGCCCTGCCATCGCTGCTCACACTGTCGACCGTGATTTTCACCTTATCCCCTTGCGCCTCATAGACCACGGTTCTGTTTTTCGGAGCTCTCGGTGAGAATTCTGACTTCCGCTCGGTTAATTTCCACGTGCCCATGAACGCGTCCTGACCAAAACTTGCGATTGCTCCAAGAATGCAGAGCACCAACGCACCTGCGATGGTTGGTGGTTTCATTTTGTCTTTGACGTACCTCGAAGACCTGCAAAAACCGTCACTCCAACGAGCTTGAATGGCCGGTTCCCTTCATAATTCAGTTGTCAGTGGTTCTGATGTCAGGTGCGCTTGCAGCGTTTCATATTTTTTACCCGAATGCAGTGCGCGGTGGGGATACCCGCTACCGAGTTTCCGCCCAGCTACCGTCGAGCCACAGTCATGCATGTGACCTGAGCATTCTTGGTCTTCTTTGGTCGATATCCGTATTTCAAGACCAGGTTTTTTGGTCTATGGTCGGCCACGCGGAGACTGACCATAAACTGGGTATGGGAAATCAGCGGCAGGGAGCGGCGGCCCGGGCGGCACCGCTGAAGGTTAGAACGACTGCGAGAACCGGGCCGCCAGAAATTCACCCAGCTTAGCGGTCGCCCTGAATTGGGGAATGGGATCCGGTTCTTTGGATGCCGACGTGAACACATTCGACTGGTTCCAAGTCGTTCGCGAACGAAACTCCTCGTACTTCGGCTCGAAGTAGAGATCGTGCACAGTCCGGGCAAGATGCTTCGCCGCTTCCAGTTTGCACTCCACAAAAGCTTCGTAGACGACCTGTGGTTCGCTAAAACTCATGCGACCTTTTTCGGGCACATGTAACATTGTTACATCCCGATCAGACGTTTAAACCCGGGGTTCAGTTTCTTACTTTCGGATGTTATTGATTGGAAAGGATCGCAGGCTAGATGGCATTTTGGCGAACGACACCCTTTCCCACGGCGGTGATGGCCGGAAAAGCCGCGCAGACTTCGAGCGAGATGCCGGCGAAGATCAGCTTCTTGCGCTTGGTCGCCTCGATCGCGCGAGCCACGCGCGCGTCGTCGTAGGCATTGACCGATGATCGATCGATGATTTCAATCCCTGGCAGCGCTTCCACGAGTTCGGGAAATGTCGGACCCCACATGCTGTCACGCGCAGTCGTGGTAACGACGATTGGGAGTTTCAGTGCTTTCGCAGCTTTGGCCAGAGCCACCACGTTGTGTTTGAGCTCGCCCGTGGAAATGTCCCGGACGCCCGTCATAAGACCGACCTGATGGTCGACGAGAACGAGCGCGGCATTTTGGGACGTCAGGGGTTCGTAGGGCATGCCCTTGATTATTCATTGCATTCTCCTTTTGCATTGATACTGGTTTCAGTCAGCTATCCGACTCCTTTAATTTACTTTACGTTCCGTTTTATACTAGAGCGACAGCCGATGTCAATTGGGTTACGCTACGTTCCGTTAAACTTAGCTCCATGAAGAAGAACGTGCTAACCAGGTGATTCGCGTCGATGACTTAGCCCGGGCAATGATGGATGTTGTGCTTCGAAAAACACAGGAGCGCCGAAGCGTGGTCTTCGAGAATCGAGATATCCGAACCATGGCCGAGTCACGAACTCCCCTAACGAATCGCGCTGCCTGATCGACCGGCAGTTCGACAGGGGTGCGGCGTCAATCACCAAGCGAGGCGACTCGCCCAGTTCGCCGCGCAGCTTGGACGCCGCCTCGCCCAGCGCGTCCAGCACTCTCTCCTTCGACGCTGCCGTTACCTGCTCCTGCGCCAGCGTGTCTCCGCTCTGGCAATTCACCGCCTTCAATGCCAGCACATATTCGCTGCCTAGACTGCCAATCGCTCCAGCAATGTATGCCTTGCTCCCCGCCCGCTGGCAAACCTCGCGAATAACATCGGGGGTGAGCTTGGTGTCGGGCGGGCGCGTCATCAGTTTCAATGTTGCCGTCACTTTGTTGTCGGAGAGCACATTCAGAAACGGCGATTGCCCCAAAGAGACAGCGAGTGCCGTCTTCAGCGTGTCATCGAATACCGGATCGCCCGTCGCGTTAGCAAAATCGGCGAGAACTATAGTGTCTTTGTCAGTGAGCTTGGGCGGGCGATAAAGAAAGAGATAACTGCCCAAGGCGATGAGTACGACCGTCAATGCGACGGGAATAGTCACTTTCCAGAGTGTTCCAAGGCGATGACGAGTTCCGGCATTTGCTGCTGGCATCCTTGCCGATTCCGTGTCCCTCTTTAGCCGTTGCAAGTCCGTGCGAATGTCAGACGCGTGTTGGTAGCGCAGATTACGATCCTTCTCCAGACACTTGTTGACGATTCGTTCCAAATCAGCAGGCACATCGCCGTTTAATTGTTGCAACGGAACAGGTGTCCGGTTCAGGATCGCTTCGAAGATCACCGCCGTGCTCTCTCCGTTGAAAGGCAACTTCGCACTCGCCATTTCATAGAGCACAGCTCCTAACGAGAACAGATCAGTCCGCGTATCCAACTCTTTCGCACGCGCCTGCTCCGGCGACATATAAGCAACGGTTCCCACCGCCGTGCCGGGACTGGTCAAGTGTTCTTCCAGCGTCACGGTCGATTCTGAGACTGTCGCGAGTTTTGCCATCCTGCTGAGTGTGCCCTTCGCCAATCCAAAATCCAAAACTTTCGCGTGTCCTCGTTTCGTGACAAAAATGTTCGCGGGCTTGACATCGCGATGGACAATACCCGCAGCGTGGGCAGCATCTAGGGCATCGGCGATCTCGATTCCAAACAATAGAATGGTCTCGATCTCCAAGCTTTTTCCGCCGATGCGGTGCTTGAGCGTCAGCCCTTCGAGATACTCCATCGCGATAAAAGATCGATCGCCATGCCTGCCGATTTCATAGATCGTGCAGATGTTCGGATGGTTGAGTGCGGACGCTGCACGCGCCTCTCGTCGGAATCTTTCGAGCGCCTGTGGGTCATGGGCAACATCTTCGGGCAGGAATTTAAGAGCGACAAAGCGTCCGAGTTCAGTGTCCTCAGCCTTGTAGACGACACCCATCCCGCCACCATCCAATTTCTCGACGATGCGGTAATGCGAGATGGTTTGACCCACGAGTTGGGTGGATGCGCCCATTGGCGGGAATCTTAGGACGGCAATCGTTAGCGGTCAATCACGATGGCAGGTCAGCGGTTAGATGCTGCTTGTTGCTTTGCGGGACGCCCCCATCGAAAGCTCCATGTACTCATCCGCACCCACGATCCTCAGTATGAGGCGTACCGGAATGGGAAACCGCGTGGGATCGCGCACAACCCGCGGCGCGACAAGCCGATATTTCCCGCCACCAGTCTTAAAGTTCGCAGCCGCCCGCCGCAAGGACGTTCTTCACCCACTCCGATTGGCTGCTATACGTCAGCGCGATGATGAAGCTGTTGGACGCACGAAAGACGTTTACCGGAATTCGGTAGACCTTGCCGGACTTTCGTCCGATGTGGGTCAGGATGCCGAAGCCGGGAAGCCAGCCTGCGAACAGCCCGGTGATCCGGTTGGTGAAGGTGATGTTGATCTTCGCCAGCCATCGCTGGCGAAACCGCATCATGAGTACGCCCGTGGCAACGATCGCGATGATTATGATGGCTCCGACGCTCATGGAGTCGCTAGTCCTTCGGTTCTCTAGCTCCCAACCCTACGCGACCACAGCCGAGGATTTCTCGACTGACTGCTTCGCGGGAGCCAGCGCGACCAGCACTATGCCGACGATTGCGAACACAATCACTCCCACCAGTTCTCGGCGCTCGATCACATTCCGGTATTCCTGCGCAGCCATTACTCCAGCATGAGCAAGATTTGCCCATCCGCCGAAGGCGATCAGACTGCGGTTCGCCGCTGGGTCACGCACCGCCAGCAGCAAGAACATTCCGAGTGTGACATAGATGCTCATTATCATTGGCACCGCAGGTTCTCGCGAGAAAAACATTGTCAGCGGAACAACTCCCGCCGTAAACAACAGTCCCACCACCACCAACACAACCTTCAGTGCCCGTTCTCGACGCATGGTGACCTCCGTATCGTTGTCGCAATCCAGCACATGATAGCGCGAGCCTCTATTGCAGCTTCGCGTACTCGGCTTTGGCTTCTTTCAGGATGGGGATGTCGGGGTCGAACACTCCTTCCAGGGCATCACTCCCTCCCCAAAAAAGGCAGGAATTGTCACCTATGTTGGACAGGCCGAGATCAAACGACCTTGTTTTCACAACAAAAGTTCAATGATAAAGGGCCCAACAAAATCCACCTATGACACGCTCTCCCGTCTACCCGATGGCTCAACACCTATCCGTTAGAAACGTTCAGTTGGCAGCTCCGCACGAATTTCAACCAAAAATAAGAAAGGCATCCGAACTGGTCGTCCGGATGCCTCCCGAGGTCGGAAGTGCGCTACTTGTTCGGAGGCGCACCTTCATCTTTCTTGCGTTGTTCATTCTGGGGCTGTTTCTCATTTGGATTCTGGGGCCTTGTTTGCTGAGGTTCGGGCTGCCGAGGCGCCTGCGCATTTGAAGGCGGCTTCGAAGGTTCCGGACGCGCAGCAGGCGCCGGTGTCTGTGGACGCGGAGCCGGTTGGTTGCGTGGTGGCTCTGCAGCTGGCCGCGATTCGGGTCGATTGGTTGGGGCCGGGCGAGGGCGATTCTCTGGCGCGGTAGCTGGCCGATCATTGCGAGGCGGCGCCGGCGGCGCTGCGTCCGGCGTGGGCTGGTTTGGTTCGGGCCGATTGTTTGGTTCCGGCCGATTATTCTCCGGGCGATTGGCTTCCGGTCGATTGTTCGGGCTGGGCGCAGGCGCGTTCGGTCGATTCGGTGGCACAGCGGTAGCTGGGCGATCATTCCGAGGCGGCGTCGGCGGCGCTGCGTTCGGCGTGGGCTGGTTTGGTTCGGGCCGATTGTTTGGTTCCGGCCGATTATTCTCCGGGCGACTGGCTTCCGGTCGGTTGTTCGGGCTGGGCGCAGGCGCGTTCGGTCGATTCGCCGGCTCAGCGGAAGGTGGCCGGTCGTTACGTGGCGGAGCCGGAACGGCAGGATTTGTAGCCGGTCTGTTTGTTTCCGGTGGCCGGTTATTGGGTGCAGCTTCCGGACGATTATTGGGCGCCGGTGCGTTTCCCGGACGCGGGACTGGAGGAGTTACTGCTCCTGGCCGCTCATTTGCTGGAGAAGGCCGATTTGGCGGCTGATTGTTCGCCTGCGTTGGAGTCGCCGGCTTCGCTGGAGGCGCCTGCTTTACCGCGGGAGCGGCGACTGCCGCAGCGGGATGTAGTTTTTGCATTTCAGTCCGGTCCATCGGCTGACCGGGATGTGCCTGCAACGCTTGCTGCCTAGTGGCGAAAGAGGCGGGTGGCGGTGGCGGCGTCGCCTTCGCAACTACTGTGCGTTCTGTCACAGCACGCGGTGGTGTAGCAACGTGATTCGCGGTGCTGGCGTGTGCTCCCAAAACCGCTGCCTGTGCGGGAGGCACTGCTGCGCGCACATTGACGGGCGCCGCCCCGAGCTCTTTAGAATTGACAGCCACGGCATTGCGCGCGACAGGCTGCGCGCTCGCAAACGCGCGCTGAGGAACTGCTGTCACTGCACCCTGAACGTTTCGGTTCACATAATTAACATTCGTGATCGTGGTGCTCTTGTTGACGATCGTTGTGTTGTAGACATTCGTGATCGTTGTGGTGTTGACGTTAGTGTTTGTAACATTCACCCGGGTCACGTACGCCTGGCTGACCCGATAGGACGGGACGTAAACTTCGCGCGGGCCGAGTGGGAACCATCCAACATTGCCGGCCGCCAAGCCGCCACCCACGAAAGCGACGAGTGCAGGAGCATAGACGGGCCGATCCTGGCGCGGACCGGGAATCCAGCCCCACCGTCCATCGATCGAGGCCCACCGTCCATAGTGGAATGGCGCGTATCCCCAGGGGTCATCGTCAACCCAAGTCCATCCCCACGGATCGATCCACGCCCAGCTTCCTTCATGGTATGGCGCCCAACCAGCATTTACGCGCGGATACCAGACGTCTCCGTATGCTGAGTTCGAACTCCAATCGCCGTAGTCGTCCAGATCTTCCATCCCCACGAGGTCGCGTGAGCAGTAGCGCGAAGAACGAGAATTGTCGTAACGACGCTCGCGCGAATAGCTCCAATTGTCGAAGTCATCGGGTTCGGCGATTTGTTGTACTTCTGCATTCAAGGAGTCCGTTCCGCTGAGCAGAATGCGCTGACCGGCACGCAAGGTATAAGCCTGGCCGTTCCCGGTTGCCTGACCATCGCCTTCGCGAATGGTTACAAACGTTGAGTTGCCGTCTTCAGAAGCCTCGATTCGGTAGCGGCCGGGTGCTAGAGCGCTGAAAGCCTGATTCGGTGTGTCGACTTCGAAAACATCATTTTGATCCAGGCCGCGCACACGAATATCGAGTGTTCCAGAACTAAGTTCGATCTGCACGGTGCGATCATCGAGATTAAGAAAGGAGAAACCGGTGTTGGGTGCGAGATGGATCGATGCTGAGCCTAATTCCACTTCCGCCCGCGAGTTTTGATCGGCCCATAGTCGGTCCCCGGTGGTCATAGGACGATTCGGAACCGCTTGCACCCATTCCGACTCTCCCGCCGGCTCAAAGGAAACTGAACCCTGCATGTATCCGAGTCGCGCCACACGACCCGGGGGGTCGTCGTTTTGACCTTGATATTGATCTTGCGCCATCGCGGACAGGCAAAACGATGCGAGCGACAGTGCAGCAATTGCCAGCAAGGAGTTAAATGTTTGCCGGCCGCTTGTAATTCTTTGCGACCAGCCTGATTTAATTGTCATGTTGATCCCCCTTAAATAAAGGAATGGCCGTTCACCCATTCCAGTGCACGCTCCGAATCAGCTTCTGCGACGAGGGCGGACGCTGGACCTCAACAAATTGTGGTTGTTCGTAAGATGATGTGAAACTGCGAAGCAGGCGTAAGGTGGTTCGTGTAAACAAAAGAGAACCTGGGGCGCCGCGGATACCGACAAGGCTCTATAGAGTTTACGGGGTTGACATTCGCGACTCGCGGAACTCGGGGTGATGTTCCCGAGGGCGACGTTTTTGGCAGGCATGACAGAAAGATGTATCTGGTCAGGCCGCCCCCAGTTCTGCCACGCCGACATGAACCCCTAACACTCGCTAAACGCGGAAGATAGCAATGTGATAAGACCCGGCAGAGCGTAGCCCACGAGAGCGTGGCGTTTCCCATTAATCAAGGATGTTTGCACATGCGAAATTCAATGTCAGGAACCATTTGAGAGCTCCGCTATAGGGCAGGTCGGTTGAACACATGATGGGCATGGGCACGTTTTCGTGCGAACCACCCTGTGATTGACAGCGCGGCCCAAACCAACGTTGCAACTATTAGAACCAGCCAAAGGGGATACCGAGGCAACAATTTCCAAGCGGTTGCCGCGAATGCCATGAGACCGAGGCAACCAGCTACGGCGCCGGCCGCGTCAATCCCAGCCGCGACGCGTCCCCGCTTGGTGCCATCGAGCCCTGCGCTTTCTTTTTTCTGGCGCTGATGTTTTTGGATCAGCGATGCGCTGGCCGGAAAGATTGCGGGAAAGGCCAGGAAGAGCCCGCCGATAGCGGGTCCGTAGCGATCCGCAATTAGCCCGGCCAGTAGTGTAACCGCACCTCCAAAAATAAAGCGGGTTGCAAATTCGCTCCATTTTGTCTCCCGGACCGACGAGGATTCGAATTTCACCAGCATCTGCACACCATTCTCATATTAAGGACCTCAAGGCCAAAGCTAGGCCGATCCAAGCGACGAGTCCAAGGCTTGTTGTAGGAAGAACGGGCAAATTCAAGCGAAACAGGGCTTGCGAGACCAGCCACGCATAAATCAGAAATGCGATCGCGCCAAGGATCATCGATTGCGCCTCTATCGCGGCATATGCACTTCCTTTCTTGAGCACCGTAAGACTGATCGTCGCGAGCGCGACCGAAGGGGCGGCGGCGAAAAGACCCGCGAAACTCTTCGGCTTCAGCGCGCCACCGATCATTGCGAAGAACGAAACAACGAAGCCACCGACCAGAAATCGAATTGCCAGATCCATCGATTAGGCCTTCCAGCTAAACAGAACTCCAATGCAAACACAAAGCATGACGGCGGTAGCACACCACCCTACCCATCTCAGGTAAGGAGGAATCACAAACTTTCCCATCACTTTTCGATTGGAAGCCATCATCATGATCACAGCCATGAGTGGCGCTGCGACGATGCCATTCAGAATTGCCGCCCAGAACAGCGCCTTCACAGAATCAATGCGGAGAAAATTGAGTAGCAGTCCAGTCCCTATGGCGATGCCGATGATGCTGTAAAAGCCTACCGCCTGCAGTGGCCGTCTCTCGAGGCTCACACGCCATTGACAGCCCTCGCCAATGCCGTAGGCGGCCGATGACGCAAGCACCGGCACTGCCAGCAGTCCGGTACCCACAATTCCGCAGACAAACAGTGCTGATGCAAAGCGTCCGGCGATGGGACTCAGAGCGGCAGCAGCTTGCGCGCAAGTTGAAACCTCAGTGATGCCATGGGTATGCAGTGTGGAAGCTGCCGTCAGAATGATAAAAAAAGCGACGAGGTTTGAGAACGCCATCCCGACATACGTGTCCATATGGATTCGTTCCATTTGAGTGCCTGCCTGCGCGGGCGCGTGCTTCAATGCTTTTTCGCCGCGGTTGCCTTTCACCTCTTCCACTTCCTGTGAGGCCTGCCAAAAAAATAGATATGGACTGATCGTAGTGCCGAGCACGGCGATCAACGCCATCAGAAATTCCTTCTTGAGGACCACCAGCGGAATCAAGGTCGCTCGCAGCACGGTAGGCCATGGAACATGTACGAAGAAAATTACCCCGACGTATGCAAAAAGCGAGAACGTAAGCCACTTCAGATATTTGGCATAGTTGGAGTACGGGATGAACAGAACTGCCAGCAGCGATATAACTCCGAATGTCACAGTTAACAGCATGACATTGGTGGGCAGGATCAAAGCCAGTGACCCTCCCATGGCGCCGATGTCCGCTCCGAGATTGAAAACGTTCGCCGCCGTCATCGCAATCAGCACGAAGTAAAGGACCGGTCTTGGGTAGTTTTTCGAAGATTCGCCGCAAGGCCGCAGCCGGTAACGCGACCGATACGGGCACAGATTTCCTGGATGGCTGCCATGAGCGGGTAAGACAGCAGCATGGTCCATAGGAGTCCATACCCAAACTGCGCGCCTACCTGCGAATAGGTTGCTATCCCACTTGGGTCATCATCGGAGGCGCCGGTAATCAAACCCGGCCCGAGCTTAGCAAAGAAGTGGCTCCATGACGGGGTTTTCCCAGGTTCCACACCAGAAGGGCGAGAAGGACGCTCTGAAGGCTCGCTTTTCGGTTTTACAGCGGGGGCTGTCATCGATGGGGACTTGTAGGATCTTGGCGACGTCACGCGGCTCGGCGACGCCGCGGTTCCTCAACCTTCTTCGCCAGCTTCTCTACTGCCTCGACCGCCATGCCTTTGACATACACCATCTCGCCACCCAGCCATCCCCCAAGCCCGATTGCTAGAACTCCGATGAGGGATAGTGCAAGTGGCACGTTGCTCTCCACTGGCAGCCGAAATCTAAGCCATAAGTTGATCGCGAAAATGAACACTGCACCCAAATTTACCGCCAGGTGAAAGGTCGCAATACGCTTCATTTGTGCTTCATCGATAGAGAAATAGTCGATCAAGCCCGGAACGGCGGCCAGGAGCGCACCGACGATGCCAGCTGCGACGCAATACGTGGCGACGGATCCCCAGATTGCGGCGCCACCGGCCGCACGTACCACGTCGCAAACCAGCGCAAAGATCCACAATCCAATTGGCAAGGCCACGAGCATGGGATGGATAGGGTGTTTCTGGATACTTGCCGGGCTTGCCATAGATTTTCTCTCCTATAAGAATGCCTTCAGGCCGCACGTTTTGGACGCTTTGGGTTTGCCTTGGTTTCCTCAGACTGTTCCGGGGCCTCATTAGCCTGCGGATTGATTTCCTCAGCTAACTTGGTCAGCTTTTCGTCGGTTTCCTTTTCTTCCTGCAGGGTTTCCTCGAGCAGTGATACATGCTCGCGCTCACCCAGGGTTTTGGCGAATTCGGACGCTGTACCGTAGGCCGCGATCTCGTAGTGCTCGACGCGCTGAGCTGCACCGATCAGGGCGGCATCCATGAGGGCTCCTTCGAAATCTTCTTCCATGACTTCGCTGCCCTCCTTTATCAAGCCCTCAATGCCGATGCACTTCTTGCCTTTCGGGTTTTCCTCGAGAGATTCAAAAATCTTCTCCAATCGCTGTACATGGCCACGTGTCTGTTCCAGATGTTCCTCGAATCCTTGTCTGAGTTCGTCGGAAGAAGCTGCCTTCGCCATTTTCGGCAGCGCTTTCACCAATTGGTTCTCGGCGTTATAGAGATCCTTGAGTTCGTCGATATACAAATCCTTCAATCCTTGCTCTGGCATGTTTCCTCCACGATAAATTTGGCAGTCGAATCTAAAAAGACGGACCCGACACGATGTGCCGGGCATCCACCCTATGACGCCCGCCGTTGTCCGGGTTTGCCGGACTGCTGTCCCTGTTGCTGCTGGCCAGTTCGCTCGTCGGTCTGCTTCGGTTCGCTTTGTCGCTTATTTGGATCGTCGGTCACGGGAATCACTCCTTTTCAAACTTAAGGCACCCGTCGCCCCGCTGAAAACGCGTCACCCCTTAGGTGCTCTGGCGACATCAAGGGTTTGTTTGGTGTCGGACCAGCGATTGACGAACTGCCTCAGCTTTCGGAAACACCTGAGTTGGCCGTCTGCTAGCAGCTCAAGCCGCATCATTAAAGAGCGTGCGGAATTCCGAGGTCGCCGAACTGTACTTGGTCATACGCTCGGGCGCATTTACAACTTTCGTGTTGGTCTGACCGCAGACTGGTCGAGGGCCTTAGGCCTCTCAGCACAGGTAAGACAAAGCGGTCGAAATCGACTGCTATCCCGATCGGCAGGGTTTGAGCATCGATCTGCTAACGATCGCCGGAAAGGAAGGCTGCCGTATTTTCGCTCGGCACTGACTCGCACGGCGCTTCGCAGCTTAGATTTACGGACCTAGGGATTGCCGTGACCATACGCGCAAAACCTGATCCGAAACGAATTCTCAATTGCGTGTCGACGCGGCAAATATTGGAGTGGGCTGCGGGAGTTCGCGAGCAACTGCTGAAGGGAACCCATTACCGGCGTGCCTAATGCGAGTCCGAGAGACTCGCCTGGCTTTCCACGCAGCAATCGCACTCTCAGCTGTTTCTGCGCATGCTCGAGAACTGCGAAGCTCGGGACAAATGCGCAGTACAATTGAATTCCTTGCCATGATCTTAGCTCTAGGGTGCCACGCATGGAACAAGTTAACATTCTCATGGTCGATGATCAGCCTCAGAAACTCTTGAGCTATGAAGCGATTCTCGGCGAACTAGGTGAAAACCTCATAAAGGCTAATTCAGGTAAGGAGGCCCTGGAACAGCTGCTCAAAACCGACATCGCCGTAGTGTTAATGGACGTGCGGATGCCGGAACTCGACGGTTTTGAAGTCGCCGAGATGATTCGCAATCATCCTCGCTTTCAGAGAACCGCGATCATCTTTGTTTCTGTTGAACATCTGACGGATGACGACAAAATCAAGGGGTACCGGCGCGGCGCCGTCGACTATATCGCCGTTCCAGTAAATCCCGAAGTACTCCGTGCCAAGGTCAGTGTTTTTGCTGATTTGCATCGCAAGTCCCGGCAATTGGACCAGCTGAATCGCCAGCTTCACCACCTGTCGAGTCGGTTGATGACAGCGCAAGATGACGAACGACGGCAAGTTGCCCGCGAACTACACGAGGATCTGGGGCAAGACCTCGTCACTGCAAAGATGATGGTGGATCACATGAATTTACGAAGTGATCAAATTGAGGTCAATGAACGCGCGCGTATGGGGGCAAGCACGCTAATGCAGGGTATCATCCAGAAGATCCGCAGCATTTCTCATCTCTTGCATCCGCCGCTGCTGGACGAGATTGGCCTGTCTTCGGCTATTCAGTGGTATCTCGACGAACTCAATAAGCGTAGCGGTATCCACACTTCACTTTATGTAGATCCCGCACAATTTCCGCGGCTGAGGCCAGAACTAGAGACTACGATTTTCCGAATTATTCAGGAGGCCTTGACCAACGTCTTCCGGCATTCTGACGCTCGCAAGGCCTCGGTTTCGCTTACGTCGGCGCAAGGCCAAGTGGTTGTGATCATTCGTGCACTCTCCGCCGATTCTGTGGGCTCAGGCCTCGGCGCAATGAGACAAAGGGCACAAGATCTTGGTGGCAAATTGAGCTTGCAAAATACGAGCCCTGGAACGGTTGTACAGGTGATTATTCCCCATCAATAACTGCAACAAGACACCCAGAAGATTAACTCCCAGCAGCAAACGCGACGTGGAGGATGCACATATTTACGCTCCTCGGACGGGATTGTCTCTGCTTTTGGTTCCCGAGAGGGCCTCATCCTCGAAAATCTGGCTCTCCGCCAGCAACTGTTAGCTCTGCGCGCCAAACGACCTCGCCGTCGGCTCACTGCGATGCACAACCTGTTCTGGGTCGTGTTGCGAAGGCTTTGGTCTGGATGGAAAAGGCCGCTCATTCTGGTCACCCCTAGAACCGTGATTGGTTGGCATCGGGCTGGCTTCCGGCTGTATTGGAAGTGGCTCTCAAGAGCTAAACAGATAGGCGGTCGAAAACCAGTGACCAAGGAGGTCCAAGCGCTAATCTTTCGCCTGGCGACCGAGAATCCGACCTGGGGAGCACCGCGTATCCACGGCGAATTGCTAAAGCTCGGCTTCGACATCTCGGAGCCAACGGTCTCGCGATGGCTTCGGCGAGTTCCGAGAAACTTGGATCCGGCCCAGCGTTGGCTAACGTTCCTGCGCAATCATCGCGAGGCAATCGCCGCCATGGACTTCTTTACGGTACCGACGATCACGTTTGGCGCCTGTCCTGCTTCTTCGTCATCGGCCACGACCGGCGCAAGATTCTGCGCTTCAACGTGACTCGCAATCCTACCGCCCTTTGGATCGTGCAGCAGATGCGAGAAGCGTGGCCCTACGCCACCGCTCGCACGTTCTTGCTGTTCGGTCGCGATTCGAAGGTTTGGCTACGAAGTGCTCTCCGCCGCAAGGGCATTGGATGCCGCGGCTGCGCGCCCATTGTCCAAGGAACGCGAGCATGCCCAAGCCGCTGCCCTCGATCGCCCTTGCTTCCGAGAGATCAATCACAATGATTCGCGCGTCACCGTGCGAGGTGACCACATCCCGTAGCCTGAAAGCGTCGCTCCCGACGACTCTGCCGGCTCACTCAACGATTGTCATTTCACCTATTTTGTCGATATACAGATGCATGAGTTCCTCCATGCATTTCCGGGCAGCAAGCGCCATGCCATCAGCTTATAGCGTGTAGTTGGGCCGGTCTTCCCGTCCGCCCGCGTGCCGCAGGATTTTTGGGAGGGATCCGAGAAAATCTGCGCTACAGAAAATGCTGTACATCACATGCTAATTGACACTTACTGAGCGACGATGCGACTAACCATACTCATCTCGACAATGTTGCCCGCTGCAAACAGGTCGCCTCGGCGCACACAATACAGCGAGGTGCCTCACCGCTCGAAAATCACGTTTTGAGCGAGTCGCCGAAGTGGACGGTTGCACCTTTCCTCCAACCCCTGCCAAACATGCATGCCGCAGGTACACGGCGCTTCTGTCGGTAGGCCCTTTCTTTCTTAATTGCTGTTTTGCAGACTGGACAAGCTTTGGTCATGACGTATGTCATGGCCCGATTCCCTCAGGCTAAGTCGCCCCTCTAGAGCAATGCACGTTACTGCCAGAAGGTGTCGCAAGCACTCGGGCCAACGTACTCGGGTCCACCGCCTCATACTCGTGTTGGGATCGACTCGGATTTTGGGAGACACCAGAGAGTAGGGCTTGCATCATCACCGTCCCGAAACCAGACCGTGAAGAAATCAAGCTGCCATTTGATTAAGCGGACTCCGAGCCGTCGCGATCAGAACAGCGAAGGGTGCGGATTTGGAAACGATGGCGGAAACACCGCTGGCGCATGCTTCTTTCTCGGCAGCAGAGTCACTAATCCGACTGTAGCCTGGACCTCACAGCAGTTTCCGTTGCCACGGTTTAGCGCAATTTCGGCGTTTGCCCGCCGAGTCGCCAGCACACCCTGAGAAGTCCGTCGGTTCGTATTTGCTATTCCGATTGTTCTGCCGATCTGCGGATTTTGCATTTTCATTTCTGAGCTGAAAAGCACAGAATCGCTTTCCTCTTGGTGGCAAAATCTCGGGGAAGCTCTCGGGAATCCGATGCGCCGATATTGTGTCCGCGGCGCACCGCGAGGTTAATCCCAGCACGTCGGCTTGGATCGCGTCACAAGGATTCGAACTTCACCCAGAGAAACGACGCGATCCAGTGTGTAGACTCAGTCGCTTCACGCAGGTTCTTCAATGACTCGCATCGGTTTTACGGTAATCGATTCACCGTCTAATGCGTTATTCTGACGAGGAACGCTACCATCATGATAATAGAGACGGATGCGTCGGATCGCGGCGGTGCAGAAACTCTCCGCCGGTACGAACTCGATGGCGCTTACGACGAGATGTTCCGCACCGTGGATCATCCGCGAAAACAATATCGCCTACTTCACAACTTGCTTTTGAGCCTGGGTCCGGGCGAGCTACGACGCAGCAAATACGAGGCTGACCAATCGTTCTTCAACCAGGGGATCACTTTTACCGTCTACGGAAATGACAAAGGCACGGAGCGGATTTTTCCTCACGATCTGCTGCCCAGGATTATTACCGCGGCGGAATGGGAAAGGATCGAACGCGGACTCACGCAGCGGATCACGGCGCTGAATCTCTTCCTCAAAGATGTATATCATGAGGAAAAAATCATTGAAGACGGCGTCGTGCCCGGTAAGGTTGTTTACACCTGCAAACATTACCGCCGGGGAATGCGCGGCATCAAAGTGCCTCGCGACGTCTACATCACAGTGGTCGGTACAGATTTGATACGGAATCCAGAGGGGGACTTTGTGGTTTTGGAGGACAATCTCCGCGTGCCCAGTGGGGTCTCTTACATGCTCACCAGCCGCAGAGTGATGAAGCAAATATTCCCCGGGCTATTTCAAAAATGTCGGGTGCGGCCGATTGAGCAGTACAGCCAGGAGCTTCTCTCGACCCTGCGATTTCTAGCGCCCGAAGGCCGCTCCGAGCCCACCGTCGTTTTACTGACTCCGGGTGCCTACAACTCCGCTTACTTCGAACATGCTTACCTGGCACGGAGGATGGGCATTGAACTCGTCGAGGGGCGAGATTTAGTGGTCCACGATAATGTCGTTTATATGCGAACCACCTTCGGACTGCAACGCGTCGATGTTATCTATCGGCGAATCGACGACGATTATCTCGATCCCCTGGTATTCGAACGCGGTTCCGCGCTCGGTGCTGTGGGTCTCTTCAATGCCTATCGGGCCGGAAACGTAGCTTTCGCAAATGCGCTGGGGACGGGGGTCGCCGACGACAAGGCTATCTATGCCTATGTGCCCAAAATCATTCGCTACTATCTCGACCAAGATCCAATTCTGGAAAGCGTTGAAACCCTGTTGATGTCCGATCCAGCGCAACGGGACCACGTCTGCCAGCGGTTGGAGGAATACGTGGTAAAAGCTGTGGGCGAGTCGGGTGGTTACGGCATGTTGATCGGTCCGCACAGCACGGAACAGGAGCGCTCGGAATTTCGAGAGAAAATTAACACCCAGCCGCGCAACTATATCGCGCAACCGACAATCAATCTTTCGACCGCGCCGTGCTTTGTGGACGGAACCATCGAGCCCCGTCACGTCGATCTCCGACCTTATGTGCTCTACGGCGAGAAGATTACCATTGTTCCCGGTGGCCTCACGCGAGTGGCTCTGCGAAAGGGATCACTGGTGGTCAATTCGTCTCAAGGCGGCGGCTCGAAAGACACGTGGGTCTTGCAGAATTGAGATTTTGAGGAAGTGGGATACAAAACACCATGCTTTCTCGCGTAGCCGACAGTCTCTACTGGATGAGCCGCTATTTCGAGAGGGCGGACAACGCCTCGCGCGTGCTGAAGGCGACTTACAACCTGATTCTAAATCCTGCAAAGTTTTCCACGGAAGAGCGTTGGTTTCGCGCCGTTTCCTCGCTAGCCCCCGGTGCAGCTTCCAGCAACGTCGACCCGCAGCGTGCCCTGTTTTTGTTGGTAGCGGATACGGAAGGGGCTTTTTCGGTTGTGAATTGCATCGGCGCTGCCCGCGAGAATGCCCGGCAGGTTCGCGAGGAGATTAGCTCGGAGATGTGGGAGCACCTAAATCGCCTTTTCCACGACGTGACTGGCATTGAGCTGCAACCCAATGATGACGCAGGTGCCATGCGAGCGGTGAGCCTGGTTCGCGAAGGCTCGTACAGGTTTAGTGGAATTACCGCCGCCACGATGAATCACGACGAGGCCTGGCATTTTATCCAGCTCGGCAAATACATAGAGAGAGCCTGTAATCTCAGCGTCCTGCTTGATGCCTATTTTGTCGTCGACAAGCATGCTGATGATTTAGATTGGGTGGGCCTGCTAAGCAGTTGTGCTGCGTTTGAAGCTTATTGCAAGGCATGCACCGCCGAACTCAAACCGGAAAGGATAGCGAATTTCCTCCTGCTGAAGCCCGAGTTCCCTTATTCGGTCCGTTATTCCCTGGACCGAATGCACGAGGCTTTGACGTCAATCAACAATCTTTCCTTGAGCCGCAGGACGGAAAAAGTCGAAAGACTGATCGGGCGTTTGCAATCGATGGTCGCCTACGTACAGGTTGGCGAAATCATTGCCGAATTACACAAGTATCTTGCGGCAATTACCGAGCAATGTCGCGAACTGCATGCGGCGGTTCACGAACTCTATATCGAATATCCGATTGAGGGTGCTTTCCGAACCTGATGTTCTACGCCATCCGCCATTTCACGCGCTATCGCTACAGCCACTCCGTCTGGCAGAGCATGATGGAAGTTCGCATGCACCCCAGGAGCGAGGGCAACCAGCGCTGTTTTGTTTTTCAGCTGTCGGTCAATCCGCGAGCCCGCATTTTTGGCTATACCGATTCCTATGGCAACCTTGTGCACCACTTCGACTTGCCTTCCCGCCATGGCCAGCTCACCATCATCACGGACGCTCTGGTAAATATTGACGTTCAGCCCCCGGCTCCCGAGGTCATGGACTACGAAGCGTGGAGTGATCTGGAACAGCTTGTGGAGAAAAAAGATTACTGGGACATGTTGATGCCGAGTCATTTTGCGCGCCCATCCCCGGAGCTTACAGAGTTGGCGAAGGAGATCGGCGCGACTGAAAGGGATGGACGCAGCCCTTTGGCACTACTGCAGGGTATTGCCGCCGGTGTACATCGCAGTTTTAGCTACGTGAAGAAAAGCACCGCGGTAGATTCGCCGATTGCGCATGCCCTTCGGTCGAGACAGGGGGTATGCCAGGATTTTGCTCATATAATGATCGCACTGGCTAGAAATGCCAACATTCCCTGTCGCTATGTCAGCGGATACATTTACCACAGCAGCGAAGATGCGGACCCCTTGGCGGACGGCGCCACGCATGCCTGGGTGGAAGCCCTTCTCCC
This sequence comes from uncultured Acidobacteriota bacterium, assembly GCA_963718505.1. Classification (GTDB taxonomy): domain Bacteria; phylum Acidobacteriota; class Terriglobia; order Terriglobales; family Acidobacteriaceae; genus Gp1-AA133. The sequence continues at coordinate 195,753 of CAVQZP010000029.1, forward strand.
TGGCGTGGGCTGGGTAGGTTTCGATCCGACAATTAATCGCCTCGTAGGCGAGGGGCACATTCGCACCGCAATCGGCCGTGATTATGCCGACGTTCCACCCACCATGGGTATGATGATGGGAAGAGCAGATACGCAGCTCCAAGTTCGAGTTCGAGTCACGCCTTCCCAAGCCGTGCTCCCTCCCGACGAGGAGTTTGCGGCGGACGAAGAGTGGTCCCAATTTCTTGACGAGACCCAACAATTACACCTGGTCAATGCTCAGCAACAACAGTAGCGAAGTGACGAACAGAGACTCCCGGTGTGGACGCATGAGGATGCATGAGCATACAGGTTGCTCTCAATCATTGGACACGTTACCGTTACGACAAAGCGGTCTCAATCGGTCCGCAGGTTATACGGTTGCGTCCCGCCCCGCATTGTCGGACGCCGATACTCAGCTACTCGCTGCACGTCAGTCCCACCAAACATCTTCTCAATTGGCAGCTCGACGCCCACAATAATCATCTAGCGCGCCTTCTTTTCCCCGACAAGACCAACGAGTTCGTGGTTGAGATCGACCTCTTCGCGGAGCTATCCCCCTTCAATCCGTTCGATTTTTTCCTGGAGCCAGGAGTCGCAGACTACCCATTCGATTACGCTCCGGAGCTGGCTAAGGATCTCGAACCTTATCGTTCGACCGATCCCGCGGGACCTCTACTCCAGGCTTTTCTTGGGAGACTCTCCCGGGAGCTGCAGGGAACGATCACCTTCTTGGTTGATGTGAATCGAACGGTGCGAAGCGAAATTGGCTACGTGACGCGGCTGGATCCGGGCGTCCAGACATGCGAGGAGACCATTGAAAAGGGCACGGGATCCTGCCGTGACTCTGCATGGCTGTTGGTGCAGATTCTCCGACATTTGGGAATCGCCGCACGCTTCGTCTCCGGGTACCTGATCCAGTTGGCAGCGGACGGGAGATCGCCGGAGGGTCCGAGTGGTCCGCAAACCGACACGGCCGATTTCCACGCCTGGGCGGAAGTATTCTTGCCGGGTGCGGGCTGGATCGGGATGGATCCGACCTCGGGCTTGTTCGCGGGCGAGGGTCACATCCCGCTCGTCTGCACACCGAGCGCATCCAAAGCCGCGCCCATCGAGGGAACGGTCGAGCTGGCCAACGTGGACTTCAGCTATTCCATGTCCATTCGCCGTTTGAATGACGCGCCACGGCCGTCCAAGCCCTTCACCGAGGAGGATTGGCTGCAGGTCGAACATGTCGCGCATCGCGTCGATGCGGACCTGGAAGCGCAGGGCGTGCGATTGACCATGGGCGGCGAGCCTACGTTCGTCGGCATCGACGAGCCTGAGAGCCCGCAATGGAACATTGATGCTCTGGGACCGATGAAGCGAACCCGCGGCTTGTCTCTCATCCGATGCCTCCGCGAGAAAGTGGCGCCCGGCGCACTGCTTCACTTCGGACAAGGCAAATGGTATCCCGGCGAGCCCTTGCCCCGCTGGGCGCTGAGCTGCTGTTGGCGCGCCGACCGTATCCCCGTTTGGGAGAATATCGATCTCATCGCTCACGAGGGTCAGGACTATGGTTCCGGCGCGGCCGATGCTTTGAAGTTCATAGAAGCACTCTCGCGCCGCCTTCAGGTAAGCTTCGAAAACGTGCTGGTGGCTTACAACAGCGAACCTGAGTCGACGGACCCGGCGGGATACATTCTGCCCATTCGCCGCCGTCAACCGTCGGGTCGGTTGTGCTGGTCGAGCCAGTTGTGGTTCCCTCGCCCCGAACGTCTGTTACTTTCGCCAGGCGATTCCCCCATCGGCTACCGCATAGCGAGCGAGTCGATTCCCTGGGTGGCGCCGGATGAACTCGAATACGAGTACGAGGCTGCGCCGTTCGCTCAATTTGAACCCCGAATCAAGCTTCCATCGCGCCCGAGCCGGCGGATGGATCTCTTCCAGAAAAATCCGGTGGCGGATCCGCTGCCTGCTCTTTCGGCAGTTGCGGAAACTGCGCCCGAACTGATCCGGCCCGCGCTCTGCGTGCAGGCTCGAGAAGGCCGCCTGCAAGTGTTTTTGCCATATGTGTCCAAGCTTGCGGATTACCTGGACCTGATCGCCGCCGTCGAGGATACGTGCCAGTTTCTGCAGAAGCCAGTGTGGCTGGAAGGCTACCCTCCGCCTTCCGATCCGCGGTTGCGATCCTTCAGCCTCACTCCCGATCCCGGAGTTCTGGAAGTAAACTTGCCGCCCACCAGCAATTGGGACGAACTCGAACAGATCAACACGGTGCTCTTCGAAGAAGCCGGTCGTAATCGGCTGACCGCTGAAAAATTCGGGTATGACGGTAGTCATCTGGCTACCGGCGGCGGCAGCCATATTGTGATCGGTGGAGCGACGGTGTTGGACAGCCCTTTTCTGCGCCGTCCGGATCTGTTGCGCAGCATGCTGACGTTCTGGCAGAACCATCCATCGCTCTCGTATCTGTTTTCCGGCATGTATGTCGGCCCGACTAGCCAGTCTCCGCGCGTCGACGAGGCGCGTACGGATGCCTTGTACGAACTGGAGGTCGCTTTTAGCAATTTACCCGCGAATGACTGCCCGCCGGCCACGTTGGACGGATTGTTCCGCAACCTGCTCGTCGACGTCACGGGAAACGCGCATCGCGCCGAGTTCTGCGTCGACAAACTCTACCCACCCGAAGGTCGCGGGTTGCGCCTTGGCTTGCTCGAATTACGTGCCTTCGAAATGGCTCCGCATGTGAAAATGGGTCTTATCGAAATGCTGCTCATCCGCGCGTTGGTAGGCATGTTTTGGAACCATCCATTCGAAGGAAGCCTGGTACGTTGGGGCACTGCGCTCCATGACCGTTTTATGTTGCCACATTTTGTGAGGCGCGACTTTTTCGATGTGATCAGCTGCTTGCGCGGGTCTGGCTACAACTTCGAAGAGAAGTGGTTTGCTTCGCACCTGGAGTTTCGCTTTCCGAAGATCGGAACGATCGGCGCGGAGGGAGTCGAACTCGAACTGCGTCACGCCCTCGAACCCTGGAATGTGCTCGCGGAAGAGACTAACTCCGGCCGAACCGTTCGCGCCGTGGACTCGTCGTTTGAGCGGATTCAGGTAAAGGTGTCTGGATTCGCCACGGAATCTCGCTATGCAGTTGCATGCAACGGTCGCAGGGTGCCACTCGATTACACGGGCGAACATTCTCATGGTGAACATTCTCCCGGTGAAGCTGGAGCGGCTGTAGCTGGCGTGCGATATCGCGCCCGCCAGCTCTCGGCGGTGTTACATCCGACAGTTCCCGTGCATGCACCGTTAACCTTCGACATGATTGACCGCTGGAAAGAGCGCTCCATAGGCCGATGTGTCTACCATGTGGGATCACCCGACGGCCGCGCTTATACAGCCCGCCCGGTAAACGCAACGGAGGCCGCAGACCGCCGTCGGCAGCGCTTCCAGGTATCCGGCCCGACACCTGGGGCCGTAGCGGTGCCGGAGGAAGAGACCAACCCAATCTTTCCCATGACTCTTGATCTGCGCTTTCCTCCGCCCGGAAAACAGGCCCGCATCGAGAAGCCGGAGCTTGTCCCATGACGGTGGATTTATATCAGTCTCCGCTCCGCTACGGAGCTGCCTACGACGAATTGTCTGCCGATGGGGTGACTCCCCGTCCGCACTGGACCCACCTGATGGAGTCACTTCGTGCGATCGGCCACGAGGAACTGGCACAACGCTGGGCCCGTGCCGAGCGGCGCATTCGCGAGAACGGGATCACGTACAACATTTACGGTGATCCGCTTGGGGCAAGCCGGGCTTGGAAGATCGATATCGTTCCGCTGCTGATTCCAGCGGATGAGTGGCGCTACATCGAAGCGGGCATTATTCAACGCGCGCAGTTGCTCAGTCTGCTGCTCAAGGATCTCTACGGAGAGCAGGACCTGCTCGCGCAGAACCGCTTTCCTGCCGCACTTCTCTACGCCAACCCCGCATTTCTGCGGCCGCTCGTGGGCGCGCGTGTTCCCGCGCACAGCTATCTGCATATGCTGGCCGTCGATCTTGCCCGCTCGCCCGACGGCCAGTGGTGGGTGCTGGCCGATCGCACGCAAGCGCCTTCGGGCAGCGGCTATGCGCTGGAGAATCGCATCATCGTCGCCGACGTTTTGCCCGATCTCTTTCGCACTTCGAACGTATTGCGTCTCGCGCCATTTTTCCGGGCGCAACGCGAGGCACTCACCAACCTCGCCCAACGCGACAATCCGCGAATCGTGTTGCTAACCCCCGGGCCGCTCAACGAGACCTACTTCGAACACTCCTACATCGCGCGCTACCTGGGATTCACTCTAGTCCAGGGCAAGGACCTGACGGTGCGCAACCGCCGCGTGCATCTCAAGACCGTCGACGGACTGGAGAGGGTCGATGTGATTTTGCGCCGTGTGGACGATAGCTTTTGCGATCCTCTCGAACTGCGGGGCGAATCGCTTCTGGGCGTGCCCGGCCTGGTCGACGCTATCGTCGCTGGAAATGTGAAGGTGGCAAACGCACTGGGAAGCGGTCTGATTGAGACGTCTGCGATCATGCCCTTTCTTCCCGGCCTCTCCACGCAATTGCTGGGCGAGAAGCTTAAACTTCCCTCCGTCGCTACCTGGTGGTGCGGGCAGCCGTACGCGCTCGATTGGGTGCTCGACCATCTCGACTCGGTGGTGCTGAAACCGGCTTTTCCCTCGAGCGGCATGGAGCCGGTCTTTGGGGCCGAACTCCCGCACGCCGAGAAGGGCAAGTTTGCCGAGCGATTGCGGGCCCGCCCGCACGAGTATGTTGCGCAGGAGCAGGTGGCTTTGTCCACTGCGCCGGTGTGGGATAACGGATGTCTCAACTCGCGCAGCGTGGTGCTGCGCACTTACGTGCTCAATACCGGCAGCGAGTGGATTGCGATTCCGGGAGGACTGGTACGGGTCGCCGAAGCGGAAGGATCGGTGGTCTCGATGCAGCGCGGCGGTCACAGCAAGGATGCCTGGGTGCTGTGGGACAGCCCGGTCGATACATTCAGTATGTTACGTCCGCGGCACGAACCGGTGGAACTGCGCCGGGTCTCGCGGGTTGTGCCGAGCAGTGTCGCCGACAATGCCTTCTGGTTGGGCCGATATGTCGAGCGAGCGGAGAACATCGCCCGGATTTTGCGCGCCATGATCCCTCGCATACGGCGCTCAGAGGAAGCGGATCTCGGCTGCCTGATCCGGCTGCACAGGTGCTTGGAATCGAGACACAGCAAGTTGCCAAAAGCTAAACGGCGACGGCCGACCTCGGCTGAACTGGAACAGGAAATGACCTCACTGTTGACCGATACCAAGCGGCCTGACAGTCTGGCGTGCACTCTGGCCGAGGTATACCGGACTGGCGGCACTATTCGCGAGCGCTTGTCGGCCGATATGATGTTCCTCATCGGCCAGTTGAGGGACTCGATTCAGATCGGGCGTGGCACGCCGTTTCTCGAGTGTCCCGGGATGTTGACCGATTGTTTGGAACTGCTTTCTGCATTCTCCGGAATGGAGCGGGAAAACATCAACCGTAGTTTGGGCTGGCTGTTCATGACCATTGGCCGGCGGCTGGAGCGAGCTATCTATTTGACGCGGCAACTGCGCGAGATCACTACGCCTCTGACCGAGCAGGATTGGACGCTTTTGGAGTGCTTACTCGAGGTTGCGGATAGCTCTGTGACCTATCGGGCCCGGTACTACACGACCTTGCAGCCGTTAGCCGTGTTGGATGTGCTCATGGCGGATGAGACGAACCCCCGCTCCTTGGACTTTCAACTGAGCCACCTCGCCGATCTCTATCAAAAGCTTCCTCGGCATCTCGCGGCTGACTTAAAAGCGATGCGGGCTGCTCTGGCATTGTTACGAAGTTTCGATTTGCGAAAGTTAAAGTATCCATTGCCGGGCGCCTCGGCGACGAATAGTTCCGATGGGCTCACCCGGCTTGCAGGTCTCCTCCGGGAGCTGGAAGGATTGCTGCCTTCATGGTCGAATAACTTATCGAACCGATACTTTAGTCATGCTCGCACGTTGCCCATCTCCATAGGCCAATGATCCTCGTTCAATGATTCTCGCTTAATGATCTTAGGACAATGATTTATAAAATCGTTCATCGGACCACTTATCAATACAAATATCCCGTCTCGGCCGGAACCCACGTGGCGTGC
>CAVQZP010000030.1:0-123176 GCA_963718505.1 uncultured Acidobacteriota bacterium
GTCTCGATAGCCTGAGTATTGAACCAACATTTGAGCCGCACATCGCCGCTCGAGGTGTGTGAGGGCGCGATTTCCACTGACCTCGGCTCAACGAGGGTCTTCATGTGCGGTCCACAACACTCCCCCGAAGGAGAGAATAGCGGCCGCACCTGTGTAGTGCGGCCGGAGGGGAAGCGTTACGGATTGGGTTAGTTCGAGGCGCCACGCGGCGTGCCGCCTCGAATTTCAGTAGTTAGAAGCGAACGCGAAGGCCCAGTTCGATGTTTCTCGGCTCTGCCTCGCCATATCGACTCCGATGCCGTTGTTTGCTGCTGTGTTATACCCGAGAGCGCCAAAGCCGCCGTTATTGCAGAGACAAAGGTAGTTATCGGTCCACTGATTATGGTTCAACAGGTTGGCGAAAACGCCCTGGAATTCCAGACTCACGCTCTCCGCCACCCGGATGCTCTTCTTGATGCTAAAGTCCATGTTCCAGTAGGCCAGCCCACCGAGAATTCCAGCGCCGCCATCCCGGGTATCTATCCCCAGAATTGGGTTGCGCCAGTTGTTGGCTTGGGCCACCCCGTCCGGAAAATAATTCACGGGGAACCCGTTGGTTTGACCTGAGCAGGAACCGCAGTAGTTGGCATGACGGTTGGGAACGGGGCCGATGGGTACGGCATTTTCCATGTCGTAGTCAGCGCAGCCGATGCCATCGCATGCACCAAAGCCCTGGTAATCTGAAAAAGGTCGTACCGATCTGCGTCGGAACCCCGGACCCGGCAGCGATATGGTTGCGTAATGTCCATCCGCCCAAGGCTCGTCCAATAAATCCGGACTGTCCCTTGAAGAAAAGGAGGTTGATAGACAAGTAGAACACGTTATAGATGAACTTTCGGTTCCAGGCCTGTCTCCCATACTGTTCTTCAAGATTGAAGGGAGGGCAGTAAGTACGCTCGAGGATTGCGCCTGCGCTCCCAAGCCCAGAGCCTTCGACCAGGTGAAGTTCAGACTGCATGGTTAATCCGCGCCAATCGGCCATCTTCGAGGGTAACGAAACCGGCGTTGTATTGCGTAGCCGATGCTGGCGTTCAGAAAGGGACCGTCGGTGTAGGAGCCGGAACAACCGATGGTGGTTGTCGCGTTGCAAGTGGCGGGAATCGGCGTGCTCTGCAGGCTGCGCGGGAAGTTGAATCGCCAACATTGCCTACGTCAGGCAACGAAGTACAACCGCCCGCCGGGCATCCCACTGCTCCGCTGTCCAAATCACTCCACAGGCCCCAGACTTGCGCATTGTTAAGGTTACCTGTGGCGATATTGACAGCGGGGCAAGTAGCACTAGGGGTACAGCCCGCGCCGTAGGCGACCCCCTCATTGGAGGCCACGGCCGCAGTGCAACTCGCGAACCCCTTGCAGTAGCCCGTACCCGCAAGGGCGGTCTCAAAGAAAGGCTGCGGGGTGACAGAGGTCTGACCGGTCGTGCTTGCCCCCGCGCGAACCGCCGCCAGCGAGCCCTTTGAGGCCGCCGCAGTATTGCGTCACTAGATTGGCGTAGGCCTGCTTAAACTGCTGCCCGCCCAGCGTCATCATATAGGGAACGGGGTTAAGTTCGACGGGCTGGTACTCATGGGTAATTCTGCGCCCAATGTAGCCGACTTCCAGAGTCACCCTATGGCTTATCTGGCGCTGGATGGTCAAATCGAACGAGTCGATCGCATTAGCCCGGAAATTCGGATCCAAACCCTCGGGGTTCGTGGAGAACGAGTTGTTGAACCCAGGATAGGCAGGCTGGGGCAAGGTCGCGCTCACATTCGAGACTAGGGGCACGGGCCGGGCCTCCCGGTAGAAGAAACCGCTGACCCCACGCGAAATCCGTTCAATAAGTGCCCACACCCGAGCCTCCGCAGGCCCAATTCCCTGGCGAACCGGCACTGGCAAGGTTCGAGTTACACGCCACGGGCTGTTCTAGGCCGACTCCCAGCAGCGGTACCAGCACCTGGTCCACGCCGTTCGTTCGTCCGTAGGCGCGGGCATATCCGCCGCGGATGACCGTGCCATCGTGACCGAAGAGCTTCCCGCTGATACAGTCGCCGTCGAAGTGCGGGTTCCAGCCACGGCGACGCGCGGCGTGAAGGCCCCGTAGAACGGGTTGTAAGGATACTTGCTCCATTCGACGTATTACCCACGAGCGCAAACCCGAGTTCGGGATTGTAGACATTGCCCTTCCAGCGCGGCTGCCTTGATTGCGCCAGGTAGTCGAGCGTTGTAACGGGTTCGATCTGCCGCGTCCACCAGCACGGTTTGCTTTCCGTTCGCTTCAATCGGCGGCATTTCCAGCGCCCAGCCCATACCGTAGCTAAGCGTCAAGGTGGTTTCATGTGCCAGGTGTCGCTGAAGTCACGTTGTAGTAAGGAATGGGGCGGCATCGGAAGGAGTGATCGAGCGGCGGATTCGGGCCAGTATGGTCCGGAACGGGTATCTGCGACCTGCGCAGCTGTGACGATTCCCAGCACGTTGGCGTAAAGGGAATCGCAGGCCGTCGGAGTCGTGTCAGATGGCAGAGGTCGTGGCTGCAAGGACATGGAGGGCGTCCGATTCCCACATCCGTTAGTTGCGCTCTGCCCTAACTGGTAGATCGGGAAAAGGTTGATGCTGCCACCATTGTCGTTGAACGCTGGTGGAATTGTAGTTGTGCTGGTAGGTGGCCGCCAAACTGGAGCAGGTGGTTGCCTTTTAGCATGGAGAGGTCGTCACGAAACATTTGATCGTGCCCGTCCCAGAAACGGCGGCGGATTTGCTGATTGTCCACGTTAAACGGGCCGAGATCCTGGGTCTCCGACTGGCCGCTATCCAATTCGAGCGCGCCGCCGAGCCCCGCGATCTGGGGCGGAGCATCCGTTGCGTCCCCAGACCACCAGTTGCGCAGCCAGCTATAGTGAAAGTCGTTGGTCGTGTTGTTGGTAATGTTGTGGTCAGTCCCACAACCCCGTACCAGTCTTGAACCGGATCGCTCGACGCGGAGGCGGCACGCCAAGTTTATCGCCGGGAAGAAGCCGCCGATGTCGACCTGCTCGTCCCCAGCAAGCTTGATGTTGTAATAGCGATAGCTCGCCATGAAATGGTCTGGAACCGAAATCGTGGTCGATACGCGCCACGTCGAAGTTGCTGCGGATGGGCAAACTCAGGTTGCCCGCAAATCCTAGAACATTAGCGTTGTCACACAGGTACTGGCCGCCCGCGCAAGTGGAGTTTGACTGGGGCTCGTACGTGTTCCATATCTGCGCAACCAAAGGGCTTGAGGCCAAGGCCGAGCGGATCGCACAGTCCCCCCGGAGCACCGGCACAGCCGTAATTCGCTGGGTATGTGATGCCGTTGAAGGTGACCGGAGAATTGTTCAGGTTGTAGGCGATCTTACCGGTGGAGGAATCGGTTAACAATCCCAACCGCAGGGCTGGCGAGGGGACGTTTCTGGTTATGGTCTGGGAGTTTGGATACCGGAAGCCCTCATAGTTGAAAAAGAAGAAAGTCTTGCCGCCCAGAACCGGCTTCGGAGTGACTGGCCCTCCGATGGCGCCGCCAAACCGGCTGTAATGAAACGAAGGAAGCCCAATGTGGGGAGTCGCGGAGTTGTTCCCCCAGGAATTCGATGACCAGTTGTTATCTTTTACCGAGTGGGTGCCGTGGAAACTGCTGGTGCCGCGTTTCGTGACTACCTTGATTTCGGCGCCGGCAGAGCTGTTGAAATCGGCAGTCTGGCCGGCAGTGTTCACCTTGAACTCCTCGACGCTGTCGGCTGGAGTGGGCAATACGCCCGACGGGGCGCGGAGTAAAGGATTGAGTTGACGACATGCCTCCGGTTGCATCGCCGATAACCTATATTCTGCTGCGTGCCGGATACTCCGCCGCTGCCATCCATATCGTTGGTGTTGTTGCCGCCATCCAGCGAGAAATAGCTTTGGTCGTTCACCGCGCCCGCAACGTCGCCACCGGCACTTACGCCCGGTTGCAACTCGATGAAGGTGTCGACATCGCGGCCGACGCTAGGCAGGTTGTCGATGGCGATGGCGACTGGGTCACCGTGGCATTCATGGTCTCCAGTTCGGTGCCGGTGGCTGAAACTTCCACGACCACATTCGCGCCACCCACTTGCAAGGACAAATTCAGCGTGAGACTCTCGCCGACTTTTACCTCCTGCTTCTCGGTCTTGCTGGTGGCGAAGCCCGACTTCGTGACCGAAATGCGGTAGACGCCCGGAGTCACGTCCACAAAGATGTAATGCCCCTCTTTGTTTGTGGTGGTGGTTCTCGCAATATTGGTCGAGCTATCGGTCAGCGCAACCGTGGCGCCTGGCACCACCGCGTTCGACGGGTCAGTCACTGACCCGGCAACCGTGCCGGATGACGTCGATTGTGACCACACGGGCAGGACACTGCCACTGCCCATACAAACCAACAACAACAGAACCTGAGCCAACTTCACGCTTCGGATGTACATTGCTTCCTCCGACCAAAAGATTGAGTTGTCACGACTGACCGAGAAACTAGATGAGTCACTAAACACTCCCACCGCGTTGAGTGTTAGCAATCAGCGAACCAGAGTGTCGTCGTCGCGTTTTCAATCGGTTACATCAATGCTCGGATCTGCGGTTATGAAATGCGGGATGCCAACTGCACGGTGTTCACGGCCTACGTGCTGCGCGTGAGGTCGCGTGTCTGTCTGACTGTGGCGGCGGCCTGTCGGACTACTCAAAACAGAAGATGAATTTCCAAAACTCCGGATTTCCGGAGATTCCTTGCAAGCTGACCCAGGTAAATTCGCAGATGCAGACTGGTTGGTATGTTAGCTATTAGGAAACGATCGCGACGCAGGCGGGCGACCTCGCGAGATCCGGAGCGCACACGAGAACTCCTGCTGCAGGCTGCCTTCCAAGAGATGTACCGCTCTGGCTTTCGGAGCACTGACCTCGATGCCATTCTGACCGCAGCCGGCGTCACCAAAGGCGCGCTGTACTGCCACTTTGTCAACAAAGAGGCCCTCGTTTATGCGGTGGTGGACGAGGTCATCGCGAGTAACCTTCACCAGAAGTGGGTGCAGCCTTTACGGAACGCCAAGACCCACTCGACGTTCTGGTCCGCATTATTCACTCCGAATCGCTGAAAAGAGAAGACGTTCAGCGTGGCTGCCCCTGCTTATCTTGTGTCAAGAGATGTCAGGTCTTGATGAGGGATTCCACAGCAGGACGGCAAAAGTTTTTAAGGACTGGCACGACGCCGTGGCGAAGCTACGGCGTGAAGGACGGAAACGCGGGGCAGTGCGGAATGATATCAACGCGAATGAAACGGCTACCTTCCTAATCGCGGCGTGGGAGGGGTACGTGGTTTTAGGGAAGAATTCGCAGGATCCACGGACGTTGCAATCCGGACAAAGAAGCGTGATTGGCCACTTGCAGTCGCTGCGCCCGGCCGCTGCCGGCCGTGAGCGTGAGGCCGGGACAGCGGCAAACTCTTTCGGAGTTTGATATCCAAGCTGCCGTGCGATGAGAGCTTCACTCAAGGCCAGTGAAGCACGAACTCACCAAAGCTGATGTTACCTTCAATGCCGTTGAGTAGGGATAACACAAACCACCCGTTGCGAGGGAATCCTGGCATACTGCTGTTCGTAGGGACTGGGGCAAGTTTCCTTGCCCCAGTCCCTACCGGTGGAGATCCATGTTGATGAGATTCAAAAAACACAGGAGGAATGGAACGGAGCGGGAACTTTTGACTTTCTTGTGACATTAAAGAAGCATGAACGATGTGAAAGATGCCGCAGAAGGATTGCGCAGATTGAGCTGGCGCACCGACTATGACTAGCGACGAAGCCTTGATGCTGGAATTTCAGGGCGGATCACGCGCAGCTTTCGAGGAACTGTTTGCCCGCTATCGCAAGCCACTGTACGTCTTCTTCGGGCGCCGGCTAAATAACCCCGAGCGGGCGGAGGATCTCGTCCAGGAAACTTTCCTTGCGGTGATCCGCGCAGCCTCCCGTTATGAGCCACGAGCCTTGGTTCGAACGTATCTGTGTGGCATTGCGTTGAATCTGCTGGCTGCGGAACGGCGGAAGTTCTCGACAAGTAGCACATTAGGACAGTCCGCTCCGGAGCCTAAGACGGACGGAACTCCCGAGTACGTGCTCTGGGTCCGGCAAGCCATGGAAAAGCTGGATTCGCCGCACCGCGAAATCTTAATGCTGCGCGAATACGAACAACTGAGTTACTCCGACATTGCGGAGCTGTTGCGAATTCCCGTAAATACAGTCCGGTCCAGGCTTTTTCGATCGCGACTCGCATTGAAGAGTTACCTAGAGTCGGAGGCAAAAACCAATCCTGGCCTGAGAGCGAGCGCCTGGCAGCCGCACCCACGAAGACGAGGCATGCAATGAGCACGAACAGACATCCGATCGAACCGGAAGAACTCATGGCTTATCTCGACGGCGAACTGTCCGCGGACCAAGCCACCGAGGCCCTGTCGCACCTGGAACTGTGCCCGGAGTGCCAGACCCTTGCTGCCGATTTCCGGGGTGTTTCCCAAGAATCTATTGGCTTGGGAAGTTGAGTCACCAGAAGTAGGCATCTCCTCGGAGCTCAACGCGGCGCTTGGGGAGTACCTCCAGAAGCGGCAAGCGGCAAAGGTCACTTCGTCGAGATTGGAAAACAGAGTGATGACGAGCCGCTGGGTCTGGGCCGGGGCCTTGGCTATCGTCTGCGTGGTCGTGGGACTGAAGTTAACACTTACCAGCCGCAATCAGAATGAGGATCGCTCGACAGCGTATCCAAGCATGGCTTCGATCGAGAAATACCTGATGCCGGATAGCAACGCCGAGATCGCTTTGGCGCGAAGCGCTGCCCCGGAAGCTATATCCAGCGACGCAAAGATCCTGGTTCTCGGGTGGCGGGGCTATGAGACCGCCGACGAAGGAAAGAACGGTTTTGTGTGTATGGTGGAACGATCATGGATGTCCCCATTCAACTCCGCGGAGTTCTGGAACCCCAAGGTACGTGCGCCGCTCTGCTTCAATCCGGCAGCCGCGCAATCCATTCTGCCTCTCACGATCAAGCGGACGGAGATGGTATTAGCCGGGCTGTCGAAAGCTCAGATGATCGACAGCATCAAGGCCGGATTCCACAATAAAGAGCTGCCGGCGCCGGCGCCGGGCGCGATGTGTTACATGATGTCGCGGGCAGGCTACCTTAATGACGCTCTTGGGCACCACGTACCTCATCTGATGTTCTACTTTCCACTGACAGACAAATCCTCCTGGGGTGCGGATCTGCGCGACTCGCCGGTTACGCTGAATCCTCAGTTTCGGGACGGTCCGGAGCCCATCACTGAGTTCGTGATTCCGGTTGGCAAATGGTCTGATGGAACGGTTGCACCGGCTATGTAGGAATGTCTCAATGAGAAGAGCGCGACAGCGGTTTCACTCCAGCCAGCAAGGAGTGGAAATGCGGATCTATGATCGTTGGATTTTGAAGCTTTTGGCGGTTTTTGTGGTGGCGGCATGCGCCGTCATCCAGGGCCAGTCACCGCCAAAACAGCGCATCGATCCGGGGCTGGAGTCGCTGGGAGGCGAGTTGGTCTCGGGCGCTGCGCCGGCGAACGGAACAACCCTCCACTACGTTCGCGGCGGGGCGGGGCCGGCCGTCATCTTGCTGCACGGCTTCCCCGAAGACTGGTACGCGTATCACCGTGTCATGCCGCTGTTGGCGAAGCAGTTTACGGTGGTGGCAGTTGATCTGCGCGGCATAGGCGGTTCGGCGGCAACGGCAGGCGGTTATGACGCCGCAAATATGGCGGAAGACGTTCATCAACTGGCGAAACACCTGCATTTGGAACACGTTTACGTCGTCGGGCAAGATATTGGTGGAATGGTGGCTTATGCTTTCGTCCGCCGGTATCCGGAAACCTGCCGCGGCGTGATGTTGCTCGACGCACCCGTGCCAGGTCTTGGGCCGTGGGATGCAGTTAAAGCCAATCCCATTATTTGGCATATCCATTTTCAGCAGACGCCGGACCTGCCTGAACAACTGATTGCCGGGCGGGAAGCTATTTACCTCCGCCATTTTCTCGACAGCGACACCTTTAGTGACGCGGATGTCGCCCGCTATGCGCGGGCCTATGCCGCTCCTGAACATCTGCGCGCGTTGTTGGAGATATACCGGGCTTTTCCGGTGAATGAGAAATTCAATGCAGCGCAGCGCAGCCCGATCAGCCTGCCTCTGGTGCTGGCTCCCGCAGAAAACTCGCCCTTTGAGAAGCTGATGCCGGGCTTTGCCGAAGCGTTGCGGGATCATGGGTGTGCAAACGTCAAGATTGAAGTCGTCAAGAATAGCGTGCATTACGTTGCAGACGAGCAGCCCGAGGCCGTGGCTCAACTCATCGAAAGGTACGCCTCGTTATGACGGCCATTGCAGGGCGTTGTGCGGAAGTAAGCAAAGAATTTTAAAAAATGTTCAGGACAAAAGGAATCTTCGGCCGACTCTGGCCGAAGCAGCGCCTGATTAATACCCGAACGCCGGCGCAAGTTGAATGAAGTAAACCGACAGAAAAAGAAAGCAGCCTCTAAAGGAGAACAATGATGCGCAAGCGAACGTTCGTTGTATTTGCTTCTTTGAGCTTTGCATTGATGTTTGGCTTTTCGACGGCGCGGCGGATGCAGGCGCAAGACAACTCAGCGCCTTCCACCATGGCCTCAATCGATCTATATCTGATGGACCGCGATGCGGAGATTGCGATGTCCCGCAGCGCCGGCCCGAACTCCGTTTCGAGCGGGGCCAAGGTGCTGGTTCTTGGACGGCATGGCTATGAAACGGCCGTGGAGGGGAAGAACGGTTTCGTGTGCCTGGTGGGACGATCATGGGATTTACCGAAAAACAATCCGGCTTTTTGGGACCCAAAGATACACGGTCCGATCTGCCTGAGCGCTCCGGGTGCGCGGTCTTTTCTTCCGATCTACCTCAAGAAGACCGAACTGGCGATTGCCGGACGTTCGAACACTCGGATAGAGGACGCCATAATAGACGGCATCGCGAAAGGTGAGTTGCCCACGCCCGAACCCGGTTCGGTGTCCTACATGATGTCAAAGCAAGGGTATTTGAATGCCGGCGTCAAAGGACCCTGGCTTCCCCACGTGATGTTTTTTGTCCCCGAAATCGACCCTAAAGCCTTGGGATCCGACTTGGGGGATGACGTCCCGTTGGACGCGCACGAAGAAAAAATAGGCCGCTATACCACAATTGACGTTCCGGTAAGCAAGTGGTCGGACGGAACACCATCGCCGCAGACCACCGGCGGGCATTGAGGCTATGTAGCAATCTGATCTGCGTGTTACTTCAACGGAGCGAATTCGCGGCCTAAATCGACTACAGGTGAGATGCAAGGGAGGCATGGATATGAACCGACGGGAATTCAGCCAACAGTTATGCGGAGCGGCTTTGACCGCAGCCTTTGCCAGGATGGCCATTGCACAGCAGCAGACCCACTCCACCAACGGCATGCAGCAGCCGAAGCCGGAGAAGCCGGAAGAAATCGCCATGCTGATTTATCCGGGCATGACAGCGCTCGATCTGATCGGTCCGCAGCAGGTATTTGGCTATCTCCCGGGCGTCAACGTGGAGCTTGTCGCCAAGACGAAGGACCTGGTGAGAAGCGACACTGGCATTACCATCCAGCCGTCCAAAACCTTCGCGGATTGTGTCGATCCTGTGGACATCCTGTTTGTAGGGGGCGGTAGCGACGGCACTGTGGCGCTCATGACGGACAGTGAAACCCTTGATTTTCTGGCGCGGCGTGGAAAGACCGCCAAGCTCATAACGAGCGTGTGCACCGGATCCATGGTCCTCGGCGCGGCCGGCCTTCTGCGCGGCTACAAAGCGACGTCACACTGGTCGGTGCGTGACATCCTGCCGCAGCTTGGAGCGGAGCTTGTCGTCAACCGTGTGGTGCAAGACCGTAACCGCATCACCGCTGGCGGCATCACGGCGGGAATTGATTTTGGCCTTCGCGTCGCCGCGCAGTTGCGGGGAGAGGACTATGCCCGGTTTCTTGAGCTAGCTCTAGAGTATGACCCGCAGCCGCCATTCGGGACGGGGACGCCGGAGAAGGCCCCACCGAGTGTGGAAAAGATGTCGCGACCAGCGTTTGATCCGCTGCATGCGGCCTTTCGTGACGCGGCCCTCGCGGCTCGAAAGAAGTGGGTATCGTAACAGGCACGCAGGTATGGACACGGCGTGGGGCATTGCAAAACTGCGCCGGGGCCGCGCGTCGGGTACGCCTGATCAATGCCCGAACGCCGGCGCACCCGCCCGAAATGCCATCTTAAAACGTAAAGATAAGTCAGTTATCAAGGTATACAACATGCGGATGGATGATCGTTGGATTTTGAAACTTTTGACGGTTTTTTTGGTGGCGGTATGCGCCGTCACCCAAGGCCAGTCAGCACAGGAAAAAACCGCGGTGGTTTTCGATCAAAATATCCGCTACATCGAAGCCGGTCAGGGACCGCCGGTAATCCTGTTACACGGAATGGGTGGCGTCAAGGAATCGTGGATGGGAAATTTCGGCGCACTTGCTGCCGGGTATCACGTCTATGCGATCGACCAGATTGGCTTTGGCCATTCCGACAAGCCACTCTTGGATTACAAAATCGCCACTTTTGTGGATTTTCTGTACGCATTCATGCAGACGCAAAACATTGGAAAGGCCACGCTGGTCGGGAACTCTTTTGGAGGCTGGATCGCGCTAGACTTTGCCATGCAGCACCCGGAGCATGGTGGAAAAACTGGTGCTGGTGGATTCCGCGGGACTGGCCTGGCTGCGACCTCTCGCGGAGATGAATCCTTCCTCCATAGCAGCGACGCGCACGCTTATAGAGTCTGTTTTCTATGACAAGAAAATGGTTTCTGACGGTGCTGTTCTCCAGGTCTTTACTGACCGCATGCGCAATAACGATGGATATACGATCCAGCGTACAGTGGCGGGATTCGCCACACCCCAGTTTGAAGATGCGAAGCTGGCCTCCATTCATGTACCAACGTTGGTGATGTGGGGACGGCAGGATGAGTTGATCCCGTTGGCCAGCGGCGAGAAGCTTCGCGACGGCATCAAGGGAGCCAAGCTGATGGTGTTTGAACAGTGCGGTCACGTCCCGCAGATCGAAAAGTCGGACGAATTCAACCGCGCGCTGCTGGAGTTTCTCGGCAAGTAACTGCGGCGAACGATACATGACTATTCCTGCACCACTCGCGCCGTGGTGGCATCTGCTGGTTCTCTGCCGGCCACAGCCTGCGCCAGAATTAGTTTGCGCGCTTCCACGCGAATCTTGGGCAGATGTAATCCGAACCAGCACGATGCTGCCACGGATGCGAATCCACCGATGGCAACCCTAATCGGCGCGCCCAACCGATCAGCCGGCCGCGGATATCCGGCCATTTTGTTGAGCCCGTAAAGCCTTCCTGGCGGCGCAAAACCTGGCCGATCTGGGTCATTTTGTGCCGGAGGTCAGGCCACCGTCGCAAGATCCTATTGATGAGATTCAAAAAACACAGGAGGAATGGAACGGAGCGGGAACTTTTTACTTTCTTGTGACATTAAAGAAGCATGAACGATGTGCAAGATGCCGCAGAAGGATTGTGCAGATTGAACCGGCGCACCGACTATGACTAGCGACGAAGCCTTGATGCTGGAATTTCAGGGCGGATCACGCGCAGCTTTCGAGGAACTGTTTGCCCGCTATCGCAAGCCACTGTACGTCTTCTTCGGGCGCCGGCTGAATAACCCCGAGCGGAGCGGAGGATCTCGTCCAGGAAACTTTCCTTGCGGTGATCCGCGCAGCCTCCCGTTATGAGCCACGAGCCTTGGTTCGAACGTATCGGTAAGGCATTCTCGTCGTGCCACGAAGCTCATGCCGCCGTCGAGCACACGTTTGTGCAGTTCTATCCCACGCTGAAGGTAGTGGCGAAGAAGTTCGGGACATACAGCGAAGCGCGGGAGCAAGTGACGGATGTGAAGTGAAAGGGGTCTACTGTGTTGGCTCAGCCTGAAATGGAAAGAGGGCGCTCCCCGTTAGTGAGTATCCCACCCTTCGGGCGGGGATTTTCAAGGCACCAGTCTATCCCTTAGCGTGGCTGCGTCCCTGCATTACCCGGCTCCGTTTCACCTAGCGAGATCATTGTAGCTCCACCGCATCCATCCGTCTCAGCTTCCGGTTGGGCCGTCAGAACGAAGCCGCTGGCGCGGCGGACGCTGCCGCGTAGGTGATGTCGGCAGTCCTGATTTTCGGCTCAGATAATTGTGGGTCACAAGGAGGTCCCTGTGACCCATCTACGCAAAATGATGCTGGAGGAACTCCAGCGACGTCATTACTCTGAAGCTACCACACGACGTTACATTCGTTTCATCGAGCGGTTCGCCCAGCACTTCCACTCCTCGCCCGATCGCCTGGGACCGCGACACATCCGCGAGTACCAAGCGCAACTCTTTACCGTGCACAAACTGACTCCCGGTTCGGTAACCAACCATCTCTGCGCCCTGCGCTTCCTCTACATCCAGACGCTCAAGAGGCCCTGGAGCATTGCCGATACTCCCTATCCCAAGAAGCGCTATCGCCTGCCCACCATTCTCAGTCAGGAAGAAGTAGCACAGCTCATCGATGCCGCGCCGACTCCCTTCTATCGCACCATTTTGATGACCCTCTACGGCACCGGCGTGCGCCGCACCGAGCTCACGCGCCTCAAGGTCAGCGACATCGATAGCCGACGCATGGTCGTGCACATTCAGGACGGCAAGGGTCACCAAGACCGCGACGTCATGCTCAGCCCCGTCCTGCTCGAGGAACTACGCGCTCACTGGCGACGCTTGCGCAAAAAATCCGTCTGGTTATTTCCCGGTAATCGCTGGCACAGTGGTGATCACCCCATGGATGACAAGACGCCCTACCACGCCTGCGTCGAAGCCGCCCGCCGCGCCGGGATTAAGAAACGGATCTATCCCCACATGCTCCGCCATTGCTTCGCCACCCACTTGCTCGAAGCCGGTGCCGACCTGCACACCATCCAGATCCTGTTAGGCCATCACGATCTGAAAGAAACTGCTCGCTATCTCCACCTCTCGCAACGGCACCTGCATGCCACCCCCAGTCCGCTGGATGCGCTGATGCTGAAGAAAGGCAGGTCATTCGAGGAGGAGTAAATGAGTCGGCCACGGTTAGAGGTGGCCGACATCATTCGCAGCGCAGGTGCAGACTTCATCGAGCGGAATCGTTCGTGGCTCCGCTGGACCCACCTTAAAGTCCTGCTGGCCATCGCGCGCTGTCGCACCGCCGCTCTCGGCGGCCATATCGATGAGTGCGCCGGCTGCGGACACCGTGCCACCATCTCCTACAACTCGTGTCGCAACCGGCACTGCCCGAAGTGTCAGACCGGGGCGCGGGAACGCTGGATCGCGGCGCGTCGCCGTGAACTGCTGCCCACGCCCTACGTCCACGTCGTCTTCACCCTGCCGCCGCAACTGGCTGCGTTGGCTCTCCAGAACAGGAAACTCATCTACGATTTGCTGCTCCGGGCCAGCGCCGAAACTCTGCTGGAGGTCGCGCGCGATCCCGCCCATCTCGGAGCCGAGATCGGCTTCTTCAGCGTGCTTCACACCTGGAACCAGAAACTCCAACTTCATCCCCATGTCCACTGCGTCGTTCCCGCCGGCGGACTCTCCCGCGATCACGCCCGCTGGATTCGGTCTCGTCCACGCTTCTTTCTTCCTATCGCTGTACTGCGGCGCGTATTTCGTGGCAAGTTCGTCGCCGGCCTGAAGTCTGCCTTTGAACGCCGTCAACTGCACCTGGCCGGAAAGCTCGCACCGCTCACCCATCCCAAGTTCTTCGCTGCCTGGCTGCGTCCGCTCTTCCGCAAAGACTGGATCGTCTACTCCAAACCACCCTTCGGCGGACCCGAGTACGTCCTGCAGTATCTCGGCCGCTATACCCATCGCGTCGCCATCTCCAACCATCGATTGGTCGCACTGGCGGACGGCCACGTCACCTTTCGCTGGCGCGACTCCGCCCACCACAATCAGCAGAAAGTGATGACCGTCTCGCGCGATGAGTTTCTGCGTCGCTTCCTACTTCACCTGCTCCCCAAGGGCTTCGTCCGCATCCGCCACTTCGGCTTCCTCGCCAACCGCAGGCGCGCCGCTCTACTGCCACGGTGCTTCGCTGCTCTTCACGCCACTCCACCGAAAAACGAATCGGAAACGTCGACCGCTCCTACAGCGCACCCGCTGTGGCGCTGTCCCAAGTGCGGCGGACCGATGGCCGTCGTCGAACGATTCACCGCAGCACAACTCCAACTTCGTTCTCCACCGCTCCTGGTCACGCTGCATGAAATCACTCGCCCACAACCCCAACTGCTGTCGCGGTTCAGCGCGCTCCGCCGAAGTGTGTCTCCGTCGCCGCTCGACACCTTCTTCATGCCCCAGAGTAGGCTTCGCTTCAAGCGCCACTTCGGCCCTTGCCCATGCGCGTCGGCTCCTCCGCCACGGACCTCGACCACCCGACAACTTCTACAAACCTCTCTGGCTCCATTCAATTTGCATAAGTACCGCGTCCGCCGCGCCAGCGGCTTCCTTCTGACGGCTTTTTCGAACGCGACGCCTCACACCTTCTTTCAGCCTTGAGCACTCATCCCGGCTTCGCGTCCGAAAAAGTCACTCGAAGCCCGTTTCTGGATACCTTCACTGTTTCCGCCACTCTCCTGAGATGTACCTCATAGCCGGGGCTTCACGGGTCATGGGTCTTCACAGGCAGATCCAGATACGACGCCCGCTGCGCCTCGCGCTTTGCCGTCAACTTGGGTGTTCCTTCTGCCGGGTATCGCTCAAACAAGCCTGCATCGGCTCCGGCCAGTGCCACCCGAATTCGATGCTCTTTTCGCAGCAGCACGGACGTGGAATATTGACAAACATACCGTTGCCGCTGCCGTAGGTGCCAACGGCTCGGCATCTTTGCGGAAGACTGGATGTCAGGGTATTCTTCTGAGGGGCGAAGTTCTGTTGATGCGAAAGCACTCAACGCGCTCAAGACCACAAGTATCCATAGCGCAGCACGAATGGTCGAGAGCTGCGCGATGAACCCGATCAGCGGCGGACCGGCAAGGAAGCCAACATAGCCAGCCGTCGTGACTACGGCGAGGCTGGGTCCGGGTGCACTGCCTTCAATATTCCCTGCAGCGGCAAATGTATTGGGAATGATCGTGGCCAGACCTGCTCCAGCGCACGTAAATCCCACTAACGCCCAACCGGCATTACCGAACAACAAGACGAAGACGAGCCCTGCCGCAGCCAAAAGAGCCCCGTAACATACAAGGTGGCCGCGTCCAAGCTTCCCAGTGAGATAGTCGCCTGTCAGGCGACCTCCAGCCATGGCGCCTGAGAACACCGCATATCCAAGAGCGGCCAATCCTGGGCCGGTGAGAACTGAAGTGCGAAGATAAATCGCGCTCCAATCGGCGATCGCACCTTCAACCAGCATGATCGAAAATGCAAGAAGAGCGAGCGCACCTAATGGTACAGACCACGTAATCGTGCCTCCGGATGCCACTTTCTCGGAGTCCTCAGGTGCTGACGGAAGTGGAAGCCACCTGAATGCGAGTATGGACATTACGGCAAGTGCTATACCGCTGACCCAAAAGTGAATCCCGGCCGGAACCGCACGTGAAGCAACCAATCCCCCTAACGCAGATCCGGCCATTCCACCCAAGCTGAAGAGGGCGTGGAACGACGACATGATGTGACGCTGGTATCGCTTCTCGAGCATCACGGCGTGAGTATTCATCGCTACATCCATCGAACCAGCCATCGCCCCATAGAAAAGAAGAGCGACCGACAGTGTTAGGACCGTATTGGATTCGGCAATCAAGGGCAGTGCGAGCCCAAACCCCAATGTCGACCTAATCACGATGCTCAGACTGCCGAACTGGTTAATGAGCCATCCAGCGGCAGGCATGGCGAGAACGGAACCAATTGCCGCCATCATCAACGACCTGCCCAAAACGGCGGGAGAAAGATGGAGGTGCGCCTGAAAGGCAGGAATCCTCGAAGCCCAGGTTGCAATGATCAGTCCGTGGATCAGAAAGATTAAGGACACGCTCACGCGTACCTGTTGGAGGCTGCGTTGCCGCATCAATCGGATTCCATCCGATCCGGGTGCCGATTTGTTGAGCTGTACTGTGAACTTGATTGGCGACTGCGGCCATAACTCGGGACAGGGATGTCGAATCGGCTTTCGACTCTTGATGCAGTCTTTTCGACCGTGTCAAACAGTACAGAGTTAATTCCTAAGCGAGCTGCCGCCTCAACGTTTTCGGCGCGATCATCCAGGTACAAGATGTCTTGCGGGGCCGCTTTGAGTAGTTCGAGACAATTTCGATAGATCGACAGCTCCGGCTTTATGGTTCCGTAGTCGCAGGAATAAATCAGGTATTCAAATGTAGAGAGGCTCGGAAAGGACTTGGTCACATGGCGACTGAGTTCGAGCGGCATGTTTGAGAGAAGGGTTAAGGGGAACCCTTCATGGTGCAACAGCCTTGCCCATTGCACAGCGCCTTGATTTGGTCGAGTGATACTTTCGCTATCGAGCTTGATTAGCGTTGCTATCTGATCTCTGCTCAAACCCAGTTTCTGCTGGCTAACAACCGCTGTCCAGTAGGCAGATCCATCGATATCACCCCGGTCGTAGGGCGGCCGTAGCTTCCAGTAGAGTTCCAAGAATCGCTCATGGGGAATGCAGCACACGAGCGCCATACCTTTCATATCCTCCAGCGTTTGCTCGAGGCAAAGAACGTTTCCGTAATCGAAGACGACTGCCCGAACCGAACGCTTTTGCGAGAGACCTTGTATGGCGCTACGTTTGACAGTATCATGCATAAATCGGATAATACACGTATAAACGTGCATAACCAAGTGCACCCGTGCAAAACGGAGAGAATGAAACCAGAAGCGGAAGCAGGCCAAATCGCCCTCAAGGAAGAGCGCCACCAGTACATTCTGGAGCTGCTTGGCAGTGAGGGCCGAGTCCTCGCCGCGGACCTTAGCAGTCGATACAGGGTCTCTGAAGACACGATTCGTCGAGATCTGCGCGAATTGGCGAGTTCGGGAAAGATCCAACGCGTACACGGCGGCGCCTTGCCTCGCCGTGCCGAGGCCGTTCCTTTCGTGTCTCGCCAACAAATCGACATGGAGAGCAAGATCGGAATTGCTCGTGCGGCGGCTGACATGATTCGCGACGGTCAGGTGGTGCTGATTGATGGAGGTACCACTAATCTAAGAATTGCTTCCTACCTTTCAAGAGAGCGTTCAGCAACGATTGTTACCAACAGCCCACCGCTTGCGCTGGCGTTGGCGGATCATCCGAAGTTGAGCGTGCTGATGCTCGGAGGAAATTTTCTTAAAGAGGCGCGGGTCACGACGGGCATCGAGACCATTCGTCGAGTCGAATCCATTCGCGCTGATCTATGTTTTCTCGGAATGTGTAGTTTGCACCCGGAGGTCGGAATAACCGTCGGCGACCGAGAAGAAGCGTACGTGAAGCAAGCGATGATAGGGGCTTCAACGGAAGTGGTCGGCCTGATTTCACTTGGGAAAATGGGAACATCTCTGCCTTACCTGGTCGGTCCTGCTTCCCGACTGACACGTTTGATCACCGATGCATCTGACGAAGATGTCCTGAATCCCTACCGCTCCCAAGGCATAGAAGTGACAAGTACGTAAACCGAAGCGGTTCGGTGCTCGATCGTTCCGCTTGTTCCTGGCATCTACGGAAAATGCGCGCCCTAGCAGGAAGTCTTCTCTTTCGTTGAAGTCTTTCATGCACTCGATTGCATTCCTCTTCACTCGAGGAAATTTGTCATGTATGAATTCCGCTACGCAAAGGAACACCCAATAGCTCGAAGCTCTCACAAGGCCTTCCGACTGGTAGAGAGGTGTTTGCTGCTTGGACTGATGGTCGCGGTCTCGCTTGAAGCACAACAGAGTTCTCCGTCTGCGACAGTGTGGACCGGTGTCGTACGCAGGGCGGCCGGTGAACCTGTGGCCGGAGCGAAGGTAACGGTACACACGGCGGCCGCTAAAGAGAAAAAAATGACAGCAGTGACGGGAAGCGACGGAAGGTTCGCGATTGCGGACGTTCGCCCCGGGCCACATACCGTGAGCGTACAACTGCCCGGGCGAGGTCCGACAGCGTCAACCGGAGTGGATATTACCGGCATACCAGTTGTGCTGACGGTATCCGATCCAAACGTGCTGTCGATTGCAGCCAATCCGCAACCTTCTGCGGGAGTCTCGAATGGGAACTCGAGCACAACTTCGAACGCAGTCAGCGTAACAAGCGCGGAGAAACTCTCCAGCCAAAAGGTAAATGAGTTGCCGTTGAATGGACGCGACTTCAGCACGCTGTTGCTGTTAGCAGCGGGCACTATGACCGATGTGAACGGGCAGACGAATTTCACCCAGCAGTTCGCTATCAACGGACAGCGCGGCGTCGAGGCTGTGTTCGCGATGGACGATGCGGATGTCAGCGATCCAGAGATGGGCGGGAGCACGTTCACGAATTTCAACGTAGATGCGATTCAAGAGTTGCAGTCAAGCTCAGGCTGGATGCCGGCGGACGTCGGGCGCGGTGCGGCGGGCTTTACCAATATCGTGACACGATCCGGGAAAAACGGTTTTCACGGATCAATCTTCGAGTTCTTAAGGAACTCCGCTCTCGATGCACGGAATTATTTCGATCACCCATCGATTGCGGAGCCGGGCAGAATTCCTCCATTCCGTAGAAATGAGTTCGGATTTACGAATGGCGGTCCGGTCGTGTTGCCGCATCTGTATGACGGTCGAGACCGCACGTTCTATTTTGTGCAGTATCAGGGATTCAGGCAGGTGCTGGGAACGACCCAGGTTTTGGCTGTACCAACCGCAGCCGAGAGAGCGGGTCAGGACATCGTGAAGTACCCGGACGGCAGCACGGACACGCTGCAGGTACCGGTGAATCCAGCAATTGCTGCGGTGCTGGCCCGCTATCCACTCCCCAACCACCCAACCGGCGCGTATGCTGCGCGAACCTATGCTGCGCCTTCAAACGTGAACACGGACACGGATCAGTTTTCTATCCGCATCGATCAGAAAGTTGGCGCAAAAGGACAATTGTTTGGTCGATTCAATTACGACAATCTGACGGGACCGACAACAAATCCCGATCAAACGCTGCTCGATGCGAGCTTTGGCGTGCAGTACGTGGATCGGCAGCGGAACGGGGTCATCACTTACACGCGCACCGCGTCACCGCGCTTTCTGTGGTCGACATCGTTGAGTTTTACGCGGACGACGCCTTCGTTTGTGACCCCGAACCACACCGATCCGGCCCTCAAGTTCAACGATGGTCTGTATGAGGCGTACAACAGCGCGGCGGGCTCGGTGATGTCAGGGTTCGGGAATTTGTTCCAGGGACAACTGAATTTTGCCTGGACGAGCCCGCGGCACGCGGTGAAGTGGGGTGTGGAAGCACGCCTTAACCGGGACACAACATACTTCGGTATAAGTCCCAATGGCGAGTACGATTTTGGCGGTGGAACGGTTTATTCGCCCGTTTTCATCCCTTCTGCGAGTGGACGGAACGACGTTCAGCCTGGCCAGCCTCTGCCGGACACTTTGAGCAGTCTCTTGCTAGGTTTTCCGTACGCATACACGATCGCAGTCGCGCCGCCCTACGCATCGAATGGCGCGCACATTGGGCCCGCGGCGATCAACCGAAATGACGTGAACGCTTACATCGAGGACACGTGGAAAATCAATCCGCACTGGACGCTCGATTATGGGCTGCGATACGAGCTCTACACGCCGATTTCGGAGCGGGCGCGGCGGACGTCGAGCTTTCTGAATTCGTTCCCACCCGCAGGCGTTGGGCAGGAATATCTGATCAATCCGCAGCCTACTTATCAGACCGATTGGAACGGCTGGGGGCCCCGTGTGCAAGTGGACTGGAACGCGCCACGGGCGGTGCATGTGCACATGGGTGGAGCGATCACAGTGATTCCGCCGAATATCTGGCAGGACAATCTTCTGACAGGGTCAACGCCTTACGTTGTTTATCCGCGGATTAATGCAGCGCAAAACGGGGAGATTTCCTACGGATTCCAAATCACACCGAACGAATTGCCGCAAGTTTATAACATCGCTGGCGTCAACGTGTTGGCCAGTGGCGATCCGAAAAAAGTCCCGGCGAACACGGTGATGGACGTAAATCGATACCAGCAAGATTTGGCAGCGCTGGCGCCGAGTCATCAGCTCTCGCTACTGAGTCTGGCCGGGATCGACCGGCGTTTTGGCAATGGCTACTTGCAGACTTGGACGCTGGGGCTGGAACGGGCTTTCGGCGGCCTCACGGCCGATGTCGCGTATGTTGGAACATCCGCATTTCGACTTCCGAGAATGTCATATCCAAACGCGTATCCCGGAGCGGATCCGTCATTTGCACGGTTTACAAACTTCGACGCCAGCGGCGCGGTGACGGGTGGTTTCGGATTCGAGTCTGTGGTGACAGCGACATCGCACTCGTCGTACAACGCCTTGCAGACCTCATTGTCGGGAAATGTTGGGCACGGCGGACCGTCATTGCAGGCCGGCTATACCTGGGGCAAATCGGTGGATGATGTCAGTGGCATTATCGGAGGAACAGGATCCACCGGCGCCGTGACGTTGTTTAGTCCGCAAAACCCGTTCGATACACGAGCGGAAAGAGGGCCATCAAGCTTTGACGTGACACACGCCTTCACATTGAGCGCGGCCCAGGATTTGCATTTTGAGCATTTGGGACTTCAGTCGGATCGAACCCGCCTGTTGACGAAGGGCTGGGAGTTGCTGAGCATCTCGTCGATCACGAGTGGTTCGCCGTTTACGGTTTATTCGGGGATCCAGCAGACGGGAGCGGGAACAAATGGCGCGGACCGGCCAGACCAGATTGAGGTACCTGACCTCTCGAGCGCCGGCAGTTCAACGCGACCGCGCGACGATTATTTTGGGCGGGGCGCGAACAACGGAAGCTTCTTTTCGATTCCCATCGGGATCGCGGGCGGGACTGGACCGAACTCCGGGCGCTTTGGAACACTCGGCCGTAATACTCTTCGAGGCCCGGCATATTATGACTTCGATTTTGCGCTCATCAAGACAACTCCGATTGGCCACCGGGAAAGCGGTTTGGAGCGAGCGGACCTGCAATTCCGCGCAGAGTTATTTAATCTGTTTAACATCGTCAACATGGGGCTACCCGCGAACATAATCGCGGGTACAGGGTTTGGCATGATCAGCAAGACCGCTGGAACTTCGCGGCAAATTCAGTTTTCACTAAAGCTTATCTATTGAGGCGCGTCCTGCAGCGACACAGGGTCGGGGGCAGCACAGAAACATGCGTTTCAAGAAGATTCCACGTTCGCCGACATCGGCGAATCACAGCTTGAACTAGGAAGTTTCACCACAGGGGTAACGATAAACGCATTTATCACCATCGACTTCCGAGTTGTTGGCAATCGGGAAAGTGTCAATTGGTGAAAAATCTTAGTACCCTATCGACAAGTGCGCCGGCGCCGAGTTGTTCGGTGGGCCCGAGTGTGTTCCGCCGGGGCACTTGCGATAGGGGGATTTGGAGGGAGCCGCTGGCGTTTGCGGCGGACGCGGAGGGCTATATAAATATTAAGGTATGGGGATTCAATGGCCGTTTCGCCATCTCATCGCCCTCAGGCCTTGCTAACTGTAAATTCTGTTGAAACGTAACTTTATGCACAGACGCATATTATCACCTGCAGTCGAGCTCTTGCATCATCCCACACAACCTGCCGCCCCCGAACACGCGATAGCGTCCGCCGCGCCAGCGGCTTCGTGCAAATCCCAGTTACGCTCAAATTCACCCTCAAGTGGCGTTCCATAGGATCGATCTGTGTGGCGCAGCCAGCAGGCATGTAGCTGCAGCACATGGTTGAGTTTCGTGAGGCTCCAGTAGACAATGAACGCGTGAGTCCGCACAAGCACCGGATCGCCGACTACCTGCGGCCCAAAACACTTGCTATGTTGTTGCTCGGTTTTTCTTCAGGCCTTCCCTTTCTCCTGGTCGGCAATACGTTCGGCTACTGGCTGCGCGATGAACACACCTCCCTGACGGCGATCGGGTTTCTTTCCTGGGTGGGCATTGCCTATTCGCTGAAGTTTATATGGGCGCCGGTAATGGATCGCGTCGATTTGCCGTTGTTTAACCGGCTTGGACATCGGCGCGGATGGATGATGTTTTCGCAGATTGTCGTCGGGCTGGCGCTGTCCGCTATGGGCGGAACTGGCACGAAAGCCGGGCTCGGCCAGCTTGGCGCTTTTGCGCTCGTCGTCGCGTTTGCCTCATCGACACAGGACATTGTGGTCGACGCCTGGCGAATTGAATCGGCAGACGACGGAGAAGAACAAGGTCTCCTCGCGTCTGCCTATCAGTTCAGCTACCGTCTTGCACTCCTGGCTGCGGATTCCCTTATCCTCATCATGGCAGCGACCGTAGGCTGGCGCATGTCCTACGGTATTTACGGCGCGTGCATGGTCGTTGGAATGATCGCGACCTGGTTTGCAAAAGAGCCGGAGCGCGCGGATGCGGTGATGGATAAAAAACAGCGCGAAGCGCCGCTTTGGACACCGCGCGGTTTCTTTGACGCTGTTGTGGGACCGTTCATCGCTTTCTTCCGCGCACATGGCTGGCTGGCGCTTGTGATGTTAGCGGCAATCAGCCTGTACCGGTTGCCGGACTTCATCATGGGTCCGATGGCGAATCCCTACTACCACGACATCGGCCTTTCGAAGCAAACAGTCGGAGCGGTGCGTGGCTCAATCGGGCTCATCGCTACGTTTGCAGGCATCGCAGCGGGCGGATTCTGCTCGCTGAAGCTTGGCTACATGCGCGCGCTCATCATCGGGGGCATTATGCAGGCAGCTGCGATTGTCGCGTATGCGACTCTCGCGTTCGCGGGCACGAGCATTCCTCTCTTCGCGCTGGTCATGGCAGGTGACAACTTCGGCATCAGCTTTGCAGGCGTTGCCCTTGTGGCATACATGTCGAGTCTTACCAACATTGGATATACCGCCACCCAGTATGCGCTCTTGAGTTCAACCTACGCCTGGCTGGGAAAGATCTTGAAGGGGTTTTCGGGGGCTGAGGTCGAAAGTCTGAGCACCACTCACGGCCTCATTCATGCCTACGGCATTTTCTTTATCGCTTGCGGACTGACCGGCGTGCCTGCAGTTCTTCTTTTTGCGGTCTTGGGTTATTGGCACCGGCGGAAGCAGCCGGTCGCAGCCACTGCCTCGCAAAGTCTTCACCCCTAACCTAACGGTGGAGATACTTGTGCCATCCTGGCAAGCTGCGCACCGGGGTTTGGGCCGCTTCAGTTAGTAAGCACCCATTATCCACTCCCCTTTTTCGTAATGTGCCCGAGGCGCCGCTTTCCTTTACGCGGCGACCGCAACGGTCCTTGGGTTGCTGTTGTGCAACGGTTCATACACTTCTCCGCTCACCAGCACCGCCAGCTTCCGCGCCACCGCGATGATCGCCCGCTTCTTCCCGCTCTTTCCCCCGTGTTCGGCCAGTTTCAGCCCCACCGTCTGAGATCGCAGTCGACCCCAAACGGACCCAGAATGTGCTGTGCTCCCTGCACCAGCAGCGTTCGTAAATACGGACCGCCTTGCTGATGTGCATCTGCGGCTCACTCTGGCCGGATTTTCTTCGTTCCGGCTGCAAGCCTAAGTAACAGCCCACGTCGCGGCTCTTGCGAAAGCGATGCGGATCTTCCAGCGTCAGCAGAAACGTCAGCGCGATCAGCGTGCCCACACCTTTGATCGGTTTCAGCAGCGCCACCTGCGGATACCTCTGCTCCGCCATTTGCTCGATGCGCTCGTTGTATTCGGCGCTCTGCTCACTGAGCGACTCCAGTGCCGCCAGCAACGGCTCGAGCGCGGCTTGCAGCTCTGGGCTCAGTCCTTCCGCTTTCTCCGGGTTCCATGTTGCGCACATTGCAGCCGCGCAGGCGCTCGCCGTAGCTTTTGGCCAGTCCGCGGGCTGTGTTCACCAGTGCGGTTCTGGCTCGCATCAGTCCAGCTCGCGCCCGGATTACACTTAGATCCGCCTGCGCCTGTCGGCTGCGGTGCCTCAATGAAACGGCTGCTTGCGGAGCGGGCGTGAGCGAAGAAGAATTTCGCGGCGATCGAATCATGCGCGCCCATCTGCCGCTCGCAGGATCCAACTTCGGGGGTGCCCTCCAGCCTGCCTGGATTCGGCACAAAATTGAGAATCGGTAACCGTGTACTTTCCGTTCAGCAGATTCACGTCTTCAGCGGTACTGCCGTGAATGAGATCCGCGTCGGCTACAACTTTGTCCGGCACGACGAAGACCCTCAGGAATCGCTGGATGATGCTGCCATTGGTATGCAGCCTCACAACACGCCTAAAAATGTTCCCTTGCGAGCTCCGTTTCAAGGCGTAGACACCGCGTTCTTTAACTTGAATGAATCGAGAGCGCAATCCACCTATCATTTCGCTGCAAACAATTCTGAAACGGCAATTCTCCGGCGGGCTCTAGTTCTCTGCCGCCTACACATTTTCGCGGTCGATCGACAACACCTCCAGCCCGGGCGGCGGAGCAAACTCTGACGGCTCTCTCGATCGAAGCGGTGGCCTGGACACCGGCAATGTATGGGGCAATCAGTTGAGCGCGCGCGCCAACCGCGGCCTTTCTGACTTCGATCGCACGCACTATTGTCTTCTGGATTTCGTATGGGATCTTCCACAGCCTGGATTTTAAAATCGCTTCGTTGTCGGACATCGCATATTTTCCAACTGGCAGCTTTCAGCGGTATTTACCGCAATGTCGGGATTGCCGGTGGACATCTTTGATCCATCCGGCGGATCTCTGTACGGCCTGTTCGGCGGAGCGCGTCCGAACTGGGCACAGGGAGCGAGTCGCAGAACTGCGACCACGAATGTCCCGCAAGGCTATTACTTCAATCCATCGGCCTTCGTCGAGGCGACTGTCTTTCTCACGATTCGATAGTTGGCCTTGTTCTTAGGCCCCCAAGCCTTCTCTCCACCTGCCGGTTGCCAAGCTCTAGTTTCCCATAATCTCGCCTACGGCTCGCCCTATCCTTGCGTGTTCGACTAGACCATCGCCTTTGAATTCGATCTGCATGATGCGCGTACACTTCGCCATTACGCCATTGCTCGATCTAATTATGCCGCAGACGCCAAGTGTTGATAACAGGCGTAGGTGTTGAAAAAATCTACGCAAGCAGGGGAACGGCTACAATCGCTGTTGCTTTTTCTTGAAGTCGAAAAACGAGATTCTGCTTCGACGGTAAATATGGCTACATTTTGAGCGTCCGACACGAAAGAAGACAGCATGCAGATCATTCCCTCTGACCATCGCCTGCATAGGCGTTCTTTCCTCCGTGCAACGGGTCAATTCGCGGCAGCGGCGGCAGTACTTCCTGCAACATTGCTGGCCCAAAAGACCATCGGGGAGGGAAAGCCCGAACAGAAAGATCAGGTCTCGACCAATGAGGGCCTGATGCGCGAGAACGGGATCCTGAAACGCGTGCTCCTGATGTACGACGAGGTGATTCTGCGTATCGACGCCAAGCAGGACTTTCCATCGCAAACCGTGAGCGACGCAGCCGACATCGTCCGCAAGTTTATTCATGACTACCATGAGAAATTGGAAGAAGAGCATCTCTTCCCGCTCTTTCGGACATATTTCCGCAGAGAGGATGTGCTCCGCCTGTATGCACAGAAGCTGGTGGACCTGGTGGATGTCCTGCACGAACAGCACCAGGCGGGACGACAGCTCACGGATCGGATCGTCTCGACCCTGCCGTCGTTAAAGGCTGCAGACGATCGACAGAAGCTTGCCCATGACCTCCGAGCCTTCATCCGCATGTACGCGCCCCACGCGGCACGCGAGGATACGGTCCTGTTTCCGGCCCTTCACGTAATCATCACCCGGCAGCAATATCAGGAGCTAGGCGAAAAGTTTGAGGAGATTGAGCATAAGACGTTCGGGGGTAGCGGATTCTACATCTATCTCGACGCAGTTACTGCGTTTGAAAAACATCTCGGCATCTACAACCTGGCGCAGTTCACGCGCCAATAGGTATTTTAGTTCCCGGCGTATCTATCGAAAAATGAGGCCTGTCGAATGCGGATTGCAGTGCCAGTAAGGGTTTTGTGCGGCGTCGTGATCGGCGTCGCGGGCTGGAGTGCCACGAAGGTATCGGTACAGGGTGGCGCGTGCGCAAGCAAGGTGAGGATCCCGGTTGCATCACAAACCAGCAATGCCCCAAACCTCGGCAAGGCTGCCTCCACCATCACGGTGTCGTTATCACCAGTGCGCGGAGGCGTGACCGTAACGCAGCCATTGCATCTCACTGCCAGTGTCCAGAACGATTCCTCAAATTCTGGCGTTACTTGGAGCTCCTCGGGCGGGATTCTGAGGAACCGAACGGCTCGCTCTGCTACATTTACCGCGACGGGTGCGGGAGTCTACACGATTACCGCCACGAGCAAGGCCGATGTAACCAGGAGCGCAGTGGCCAGTATCGGCATGACCGATCTGATGGGGGTCACGACTTGGCGTAATGACCTCGCACACTCAGGCGTGAATTCGCGGGAATATGCTCTGACCAGCCGGAATGTGGCAAGTAGCACGTTTGGAAAGCTTTTTTCGTGCCCGGTGGACGGTTGGGTCTATGCCCAGCCCCTTTGGACGGCCAACGTGAAGATTCGCGGCGGGCGGCACAACGTCGTATTCGTCGCCACCGAAAACGACAGCCTTTACGCTTTTGACGCCGACGGCCCAGGGTGCAAAGCTGTTTGGTCCACTCCCAGTGTGAATCTCCTCCCGAGGGGTGAGAAGATAGCGCCTCTGGCCGATCTCGAACGTGACAGCTTCGCTTTGGGGCCAGTTACCGGCATAACCGGGACACCGGTGATTGATCTGTCATCGCAAACCATCTATCTCGTTGCCGTATCGGAGACCATAGACAAAGGAACGATTATCCAACGGCTGCATGCGATCGACATCACGACGGGGAGAGAGCGTTCCAGGTCTCCTGTGATGATCGCAGCATCCGTACGAGGCACAGGGTACGACAACGTCAACGGCACCATCACCTTTGCCGCGAAGATGCAGAAGCAGCGGGCCGGATTGCTTCTGCTGAACGGAATTGTCTATGTTTGTTGGGGCGGTTACAACAACACCGACTTTTATCATGGATGGCTGATGGGATACGACACTTCCACTCTTGCCCAGGTCCGCGTCTTGAACGACACCATCGACGGTGGGCGCGGGGGCATCTGGATGTCCGGGGCCAGCCCGTCAGCCGATTCACAAGGCAACATTTATCTAATCACAGGTAATGGTGATTTCAACGCAAACAATCCGAGCGGCCGGAATTACGGTGACACCTTCTTAAAGCTCAGCACTTCCGGCGGGCTTTCAGTTTCCGACTGGTTCACGCCATTCGATCAGAAGAAACTAGCTGACGAGGACCTCGATTTTGGCACCGGGGGAGGAGCGATTCTTCCTGATCAGGTGCGAGGCCCTTTTCCTCACCTGCTTGTAGGATGCAGCAAGTCGGGAACGCTTTACGTTCTCAACCGCAACAATCTGGGCCATTACAATTCGCTGAACAACGCACAGATCGTGCAGAGTTTTGTGGTTGATAAGAATGAGATCTATTCGACGCCTCTTTTTTGGCAAAACGTTCTCTACGTGACGGCGGACATCGGCCCCCTAAAAGCATTCCGATTTTTGACCGTGACCGATCAATTTGAGACCAAGCCATTCTCAACTTCCAGCGAGCGGTATGTTTATCCCGGAGTGGTACCCGTTCTTTCTGCCGCCGGCACCAACCACGCAATTCTATGGGCCATCAATCCAGCGACTCCAGGGGTACTGTACGCTTATGACCCGTCAAACCTGAACACCGAGTTTTGGAACAGCTCGCAAGCAGCGAGCAACCGCGACCAGGCGGGAACTGGAGTCAAATTCACCGTTCCTACCGTCGCTAATGGAAAAGTGTATATTGGCACGCAGACCGAACTGGACGTTTATGGCCTGTTGCCAAACTAGGCCATCAAGTCCGCACCCAGGCCAGTGACAGCCCGGTTAAAGGTTTAAGCTCAAACCCTATCATTCCTGTCTCGAAGGCAAACAATCGAAATGTGGTGCGAGCGGAGAATTCGATTCGTTAGTCTCGTTTTAGCAGCTTCTGCCGCACTGGCGACATCGGCATATTCGCAAGCAAATGATCCTGCCACCGAATCTCAACCGAACGCCGGCATCTACCTTCCACCCAATGAACAGCATCCTGCCGTCGCGTTGCCTATCTACCGCAAGAGCAATCACGGAGTGTATGTTTCTGTTGGCACCGAGCGTTCTTTCATAGGAGCCGCTCTATCCGAAGCCAAGGCGTTGTTTGTAATCGACTACGATCCGGAGACCATCCGGTTCGCGAAGATCAACCGAGCCCTCCTTGCAGCCAGCACCGATCGCGCCGATTACTTGAACCTGCGCCTGAGTGCATCGCTGGAATTTTGGCAGCAACGATCCCAGCGCCTGGCTGCCGAAGACAAGGAAACGCTTTCCACCCCGGACTCATGGGCTTTCTGGGACAAGAAAGTTCGCAGGAATCAGGCAGCATGGGATAACGCTTTTGGACACTTCCACACCGAGCCAAAACACCCGAGCGATCCGTTCTTCGCCTCGAATTACCTGTTTGATGATCGTCTTTACGGTCGGCTGAGTCAGTTAGCAAAGGGTTCGCGGATCTGGGCTCAGCAACTCGATCTGCGTCACGAAAATGAGGTACGCTCGTTCTGCGAAGCGTTGAAGTCCGCGGGACTGACCTTCGGAGTGATCGACACCTCCGATGTCCCGAATGGCCCGGCAGGTGGCACGATTGTCGCCGCGCAGTACGTCAAACTCATATCGCAGTACGCTCCAGACAGTGCCATTTTTCTGAACACCGCACCCACAGGCGGGCACGGCGTCCGCTGGAGCTATTTCGCCTTTAGCAACGGAACAATTCGCGGCCGCGACCCAAACACGATCAGGCGATGGTACGAAATCGAAATGAAGAAGATTAGCTCCAGTGACCAGTTGCAATGTCTGCTGGACGATCCCGACGCCACTCATCATTGAAGTGGCGAATGGGAAATCAATCCGTGCGGCAACGCCTGCTCTCAAGGTCAATTGTTGGAACCAGGCGATGGCGCTCAAAACCCAGCTCACGCTGCGTCTTCGGCTAAGATTTGGGCGATAGATCGGATCGACTTCAGCTTGTCTTCATCCAGGCCGAGTAACTCCTGCTCCTTGAGTCGGCCTTCGTGCAAAAGTCTCCCGAAGCCGTGCGTGAGTTGCGAATACCGATAGTCGTACTTGTGATCGATCTCTTTACGACGTTGGGTCAGGTAGTGCTCCAAATCCCAGAGATCCGACGACTGCCTCCGCAGTTCGCGAATTTCGATATTGATGCAATAGGTCACGGGCGGGCGTTAGAACGACTGTAATCGCACCCCAGGCACAGTGTGGCGTGTCCTGTCCTCTCCGAAGGACCCTATCGACGAGCGCACCCTCCCAAGCGGCGTAGCGTTTCACTCTAGTTCCTTGCTGTCGTCGACGAATACAGTATGTTTTTCTCAGCGCCTACTTGGGGCTCCAGCAGCCTTGGTCAATGAAGCTGACTTGCCCGGAGTCGAGACACTAATTTTTGCGGGAAGGGAGCGTCTGGACTGGAGATTTGTTAGCCGGAAAATAACGGTGGCCGTGATCTCTTGTCCTCTCGAAAGCACCAGGGTGCCGTCGTGAGCCCGGACTTCTTGCTGAACAATCATTCCTGGGGCGAGATCTTCAATCCGGCAAGACTTGACTTCATCTTCTTCCGCCGAAGGATCCAGGCTTACCAAGGCGGAAAAGAAATCGGGGCTGAACTTCGGGTTGAGACGAGCGAGAAGGTGGGCGGCTTCGTTTCGAGAGCTGCCACGATGAATGGCGTCTTCAAAAGCCAGAACTAAACGAAGGATTTCCGCTCCCTTGCGAATGTCTGCCTGCTCTGGATCGCCGTCCGGTGGGACCGGCCGGTTTTGATGCTCGATCATCCATGCGATCGGCTCGAGGCGAGGGATCCTCGACAACAGGTCATAAGCGACGCTGGGATGCGCTGCGACCTCTGCCTGCTCGGCCGGTGTGAGTGATTCCCCCTTATACAGAGCCTCGACCGTTTCCGGAGCCAGAGTGACGCAACCGAGCTGGGATAGCATAGCGGCAACTTCGTACTGCCAGCTATTTCCGAGCTTCATCGCGTGAACCACATGGCAAATGTACCGGCGCGCGCGCTCGGCACGGCTAAAGGCTGCCGGATTCACCAGGCTGAGCACCTCCGTCAACACCTGGATGCTTCCGCTCAGGGTTTGTTCCAGGAGCTGCTTCTCAGCCGTCACCAGGCGATATTGAACTAAAGCGGCGGTCAAGGTTTTCGCGATGGCCTCGCGAGCGCAGGGCTTGAGCAGAAAACGGAAGATGTTGCCTTCGTTGATCGCGGCAATCGCCGTTTCCATGTCGGCGTGGCCCGTAAGCATGATGCGAACGGTGTCTGGGGCCACAGCTCTTACCGCGCTCAATAGCTGAGTACCGCTCATGCCCGGCATTCGCATGTCGGAAACGATGACGGCGTAGGGCCCGTTCTTTTCGATCAGGGGCAAGGCCTGATCCGCTCCTATGGCAGTCTCGATCAGAAACTCCCGGCTCAGGCCTCGCCGGTAGGCATCGAGCACGTTGCTGTCATCATCGACAAGAAGGATGCGGTCATTCATTGCGGTTCTCTCCTCGGTGACGATACGGTTCTCCAAACGTAGGCCACGCCGCGGGCGCTCGAGTGAAGTGGTTCTTGCACGCGATCTTCATGCTCGCTGACGCACGGCAGCACTACTCTTTCTTGTCATCGGCTGCTGGAATTCTTTCTTTAACCAATGGCTGAATTGATGAACTTCAAGAACCTGTGGGATGGCTTTTCGGGCAAAGCAGTCAGGCTTCGTTTGATTTTGGGGAGTGGCTACACCTGATCGGAGACTCCATCCAGTTCTTGGACCTTCTTGCGCCACGTCTCTTCACGGTTGCCGTAACCGCACTTTGTGAGATATTCCAGATTCAAGGATGTGCCGTCTTGCATCCAGAACGACGTTTGTTGTTCGTGAAAAAACGTAGCAGCGTGAGTCGCCAGCGCGGTTGAGAAACCCGCTTGGCCAGCTTCCACGGGACAATAGTGCTGCGCAACGCCTTCAATGACCTGCTCGGGTAGACCCCACAGACCCAGGAGATAGGCAGCAATCTCAGCGTGATTGCAGCCGAGAACCTCGGTTTCAGCGTCGACCAGCGCTTTTTCTTCCCGCTTCACCAGTTCGAGCACGGTTTGATACTTCTTGCCCATCGCCGAGGACAGGATGAGTTTTCCCGAATCGTGCAAGAGGCCAGCAGCATCTTGGCCGTCATCGCCATGTCTTCGGAGATCAAGTTCGCAATTCGGATGATGGAGGGTTCCTGGGTTTCGAGTTCGTTGGTGACTTCGATGTAGAGTGTGGGAAGGCTCGGCATCGCCTGCAGTCGTGAGATCACCGCTTGCAGTTCGGCGTTCTTCAATAGTCCATGGACGGTAAACGCGCTCGCCAGTCGTTTTTTGAGTTCGTTCGTGTCACATGGTTTCGCGAGGTATTGATGAGCGGGGTCGACCGCCCTCATGATGCTTTCCTGATCGGCTTGTCCCGACAGAACGATCCGGAAACACTGGGGAAAACGCCGCTTTACCTCTTCCATTAGCTGAGCGCCGCTCATCGCGGGCATCCGCATGTCGGTGACGATAACGTCGAAGGGCTGCTGCTGCATCAGTTGCAGGGCCTCGGCACCGCTGGTGACGAAGGCCATATCCCATTCATTTCGCATGGATCGGAGGCTGCGTTGCAGTGCCGAAAGGACCATCATCTCGTCGTCGACGAACAGTATGCGTTTCGACATGGTCTACGAGTCAGCCTCCTTCATTGGCAGCTGAATAAAGAAAGTCGTGCCTTTGCCCACCTGCGATTCAAACCAGATCTTGGCGCCATGTTTTTTCGTGATGGAGGCGTGCGCCAAGGTGAGTCCCTGGCCGGTACCGCGGCCCACTCCCTTGGTCGTAAAGAAGGGATCGAAGATCTTCGATTGATGTTCAGGCCGAATGCCCGCTCCCGTATCCTCGATCGAAATGGTCGTGTACTGTGCGTCCTGGGTCGTTCGTACGGTGATTTTCCCTTTGCTTTTGGAACCGTCTCCCACCACTTCGGTGATGGCGTGCGCAGAATTAATCAGCAGATTCAGGAACACCTGGTTCAATTCGCCGATGTGGCACGGGACCAGTTGAAGGTCCTTCTGCAGGAGAGTTTCCACCTCCGCGACGTACTTCCATTCGTTGCGCGAAACAGTGAGGGTAGTCTGGATTGCCTTATTAATGTCGGCCAGTTGTTTCTCGTCGGATCCAGGATGGGAGAATTCCTTCATCGCCTGAACAATCTTGGCAACCCGGCCAATTCCCTCGAGCGACTGGTCGAGGGCTCGTGGAATTTCCGACCGGAGGTATACGGAATCACACTCCTGGAGAATACGTTGAACTCGCGGCAAGAGGTCGTCGGAGGCCGTCCCTCCAGACACTGGCTCGCACAGTGAGATGACCGAATCGAGTGACGACCATGCTTCTTTCATAAACCGGATGTTGTCGCCGATGAACTGAATCGGGGTATTGATTTCGTGGGCGATGCCGGCAGCAAGTTGCCGATAGCTTCGAGTTTTTGCGCTTGGCGCGAGTGACTCTCCGCAAGTTTCTGCTCGGTGATGTCCTCCTTTACTGCCAGGAAGTGCGAGGTCACGCCCGCGCTGTTTCGAATCGGACTGATCACCACTGATTCCCAGTAGAGGTCACCGTTCTTTTTTCGATTCCGGAATTCACCTCGCCATTCCTCGCCCCGGCTGATCGTCTCCCACAACGCGCGATACACCTCGGGCGGAGTATGGTCGGACTTCAGTATGCGCGGGTTCCTCCCGATCACCTCGTCATAGGCATATCCTGTGCACTCGGTAAAACGGCGGTTCACATAGGTGATGTTGCCGTCGAGGTCGGTAATGACGACCGATACCGGGCTCTGCTCAACGGCGACCGATAACTGTCGCAAGGCATCCTCGTTCTGCTTGCGCTGGGTGATGTCGCGGAACGTCCATATTCTCCCGTAGTAATGGCCGTCCTTGCCGAAGACGGGGGAGGAGTAACGGTCCAGCACCGTTCCGTCCCGAAATTTGATTTCGTCGCGACTGGTTTCGTGGCGGTGTGTATAAAGATGTTTCACCTTCCGCAGGAAGGCTTCGGGATCAGCCATCCGTCCCAAAGCATGTGCCAAAAGAAGCTCGTCGGAGGGGATGTTCCAAAGGGAGGGGGGATGTCGAAGATCTCGATCAATCTCTGGTTCTTCCAGACGATGCTGGCTTGTTCATCGACCACCAGGATGCCGTCTATCGTGGCCTGGATCTGAGCTTCCAGAAATGCCGTTTTGGCGCGCAGTTCGTCTTCTGCTCGTCTCCTCTCTGTTACATCAGACCCGACAATCAACCGCTCGCCGAACTCGCTGTTAGAAACTTTGACCCAATTGACATTGAGAGCAATTGCCCTGGGGCAGCCGTCCTTCTCGAATCGGAAGTTATCCACGGACAGCCGCTGTTCCGATTGCGAAACTTCGGCGACCTTCGACTCAATGCCTCCCGTCAGCCACTTGATCCCGCACGTGGCCAAGGTCTTGCCCGACACTTCTTCTTCTGTCAAGCCGAACGTCCGAACGGCGGCGTTGTTCCAGCGGTTGATCCGACCTCGTGAATCAAGACCGATCAAGATAGAAGGAACTGCATTGAGGAACAATTCCGCCCCGGCACGCAATTCGGTCGATTCGGTCTCGGCCATTTTCGGAGAGCAAACATCTCCAGGCATCGGCACTTTCAACCCCCTCGGCGACACAGCCTTGCTGCCTGCAACATCGCCAGATTCATCGCGTTGCTTTAGGCACGAAGCGTTACGAGAGTACGAGATGGTTGAGGCGGTTCCCGATTCGACCGAGGAGCCAGGCCGCCTTCCTCGGGCCAGAGCTGGTTCTTCGCGCTCCGTTAGAAAGCTCGCAATCACGTGTCCCGGCAGCTCGCCCTTGCGTCACTCGCGCCATAGGTCATCGTTACACGGGCATGCGGTGGAACCCTATTGTCTGTTTGTAGATGGGACGCGCCTGTGAGAAAATTCCGCAAGAAATTCTTTCAGCGTCTGCGCTTGCTTATTTTTCCTTAACAAAAGCTATCGCTTCGTTGCGGGCTCGTGCGCCCAGACGCGTTTGGTGCTCCACCTGGGCATCCTTTCTGCGCAACAGATCCCGGAAAACCCGACGCAGGGACAAGCAGAACGGAATGAGCACGGGAGTCCCGCATGGGGCAGTAAAAGATGCTCAATCCCGCCCGGCTTCTGCCAATTCCGCGGCATCAACGTGATGTGCGGTCCGCGTGGTCTGCCCGGCGAAGGAGATCACCTCTTCCACAACAACGGGAACGGAACCTTTACCGACGTCAGCACAAAGGCGGGGGTGTCGGATCCACGCGGATATTACGGTCTTGCCTCGGTGTTCGTCGATGTGGACGACGATGGCTGGGTCGATCTGTTAGTGGCGAACGATTCTGTCCCAAAGTACCTCTACCGTAACAAGCATGACGCAACCTTTAAGGACATCAGCTATCTTTCTGGCTTCGCGCTGAATGACGAGAGACGGGAACAGGCTGCGATGGGGATTGCGGTTGGAGACTACAACCGCGACGGGAAAGTCGACTTCCACATCGATATCGACGAGCGAACGTATGCGGGCATGGGGGGTCGATTTCGCCGACTACAATAATGATCGATGGCCCGACATCGTGGTCACCGATCTCGCGACCCAACGTTACGCCATTTACCAGAACTCAGGGGATGGATCGTTCAATTAGGTGACGTCAGCGGACTGGGCGCTGTGACCGCATCGCACGATCGAACTCACCTATCCCACCTTACATTATCGTGAGCCTTTGCTGCTTGCACGCAATACCGGCCATGGCTTTGTGGATGTCTCGCAACAGTCGGGGAGTGTTTTCCGCGTACTGTGGATCGCGCGCGGGATGGCGATTGGCGATCTGGACAACGACGGCCGACTCGACGCGGTGATCACCACAAATGACGGCCCGGTGCATGTTCTGCACAACGAGACCGCAACGCACAATCACTGGCTCCTGATGAGACTCGTTGGCCACCATAGCAACCGGGATGCTATCGGTGCGGAAGTGGCAATTACGACGGCAAGCGAGCGACAGTTTGCGACGGTCTCAACTGCCAGCAGCTATCTGTCGGCCAGTGACAAGCGCGTCCACTTCGGCTTGGGCAATGACGCGGTCGTACAAAAGATTGAGATTCGATGGCCGAGCGGAATCCGCCAAACTCTGAGCAACGTCAATGCGGACCAGATTCTGGAAGTCAACGAACCTTCCGAACAGCCCTCGGTTTCGGCAAAGCCATAAAGGCGCGCGTGCTGGTTCAACATCTAGCAGGGAAGGATCAATGTTCGAGTCCCTCAAGGGACAGGAGTAGGCAATTCGTGTATGCTTCCGCAAAACCAGTAACCGTCGTAATTAGTGTCTTAGCGCGCTCCTTCAACTAGGCAACCAGGCCATATAGTCCGGCCCATTCACGTACGGAAGTTATGAAAGCCGCCGAGGTTACGCATGCTTTTTGGAAACGCTCTTGCTAGAAGATAAACTTGGCTCCTAGTTGTATGACACGAAAACCGCCCGGCCCACCGCTGGGATTGTAGGTGTCGGCAGGGGTACTCCAATTGGTTGCCTTCGAGATAGTGATGTCGGGAGAACTGGAGCCCGCCCCTGGCCGGCGTGCCATATGTCCATTGCCACGGCCCGTTGATATTTACGCCGAAATTCTTGTCGTCAAAGTTAGGGTGATTGAAAACATTGTAGCCTTCCAGACGGAGCCGAATACTGTAGCGCTCGCGTATCGGAATATTCTTGAAGATCGACATGTCGAAGTTCCACAGGCCTCCGGTGCGGATGACGTCGCGCGTGGCGCGGGTGGGAAATCCAACAGTAGGAGTAACGAGATTTCCGGCTTGGTCGACGGAGTAATAGTAGGGATAAGTTCCCCACATATTGGATCCATCGATCTTTGACGTTCAGCTTTTCGAGTACGTGGCTGACGTGCAGCTTCACCGTCACTTCAGCGATGTTGAGCACATTTGCGAATTTCTTTGTTGCCCCATCCCTTGGCGACCATGCGAAGAACTTCAAGTTCGCGGGCAGTAAGCGAGCGATGGGACAGACGCTCGGCCAGATGCGATGCCACGATCGGATCGAGGTGCCTGCGGCCGGCGTGCACGTCACGGATAGCGCGCAGCAGATCTTCGCGCAGCACACTCTTGAGGACATACCCACGAGCGCCCGCCTGCATGGCGCGATAAATCTCTTCCTCGCCCGCGTGAGTCGAGAGCATGAGGATGAGGGCATCCGGGAACTCGCGCAGGATCGCGGCCGTGGCGGCGATACCGTCCATTCCGGGTAGACGCACATCCATGATGACGAGGTTCGGGCGGGAACGGTTGTAGGCGTCGAGCGCAACTTCGCCGTCACCTACTTCGGCCACCACTTCCATGTTTAGGTTAACCGAAACGATATCGTGGCGGAAAGTTGTTCTGCTTTCTAGCGGTCGTGGTCATGGACTCTGTTGTTTAGTAAACACAGAGCGACCTTGCGAAGCGACTTGACACTCATGAGATTCTTGACCTCGAATCAGTTTACGAGGAGAGCCTTACGTTCGAAACAAGGAGACAGTTTCTCAAGATCGCAGCCGCAGGATTGGCCGCTGGCACTGCTCCCGAAATCCTGACGGCTCGAAATGCAGAACCAGCAAGTCCAGCGGGTCAAATCTCGATGTGGGTCACGAGCGAAAAGAAACGGTTCGAGAGCGTTGACTCGCTGGCCTGGCAGAGAGCAGGAGGACCAGGGGTCAGTGAAACTATCGAACTCAATCCAGATCAGCGTTTTCAGGAGATCCTTGGTTTCGGAGCTGCATTTACCGACGCTTCCTGTTACATGTTTCGACAACTATCCGAAGATGCGCGCGGGAAGCTGTTTCATGAGTTATTTCATCCATCCGAGATGGCACTCAATGTTTGCCGGACGTGCATCGGCGCCAGCGACTACTCCACAGAATTGTTCGGCTACGACCGAAGGCGAGCCCGATCCGGAACTGAGGCGTTTCTCGATCGATCACGACAAAGCCTACGTGCTGCCTTCATTGCGCGACGCACGAAAAGTAAATCCGGATCTTTTCCTGTTTTCCTCGCCGTGGAGTCCGCCCGGCTGGATGAAGGCAAACAAATCCATGCTGGGAGGATGCATTCAAAAGAGATACTTCCCCAGTTATGCGCAGCATTTCGTGAAGTTTCTGCAAGCGTACGCGGCGGAAGGCGTGCCGATCCAGGCGGTCACATCCCAGAACGAGGTGGATACGGACCAGGATGGCCGTATGCCCGCCTGCCTTTGGGGACAAGAGTACGAAATTGAATTCATCAGCAAACACCTTGGTCCGGCGCTCGAAGGTACAGGTTTGTCAACCAAGATTTGGCTGCTCGACCATAACTACAATCTCTGGGGACGCGTGATCTGTTCGCTAGACGATGCGAGAGTCCGCCAGCACTGTGGTTCTGTCGCCTGGCATGGGTACGTGGGAAGGGCCGACAGGATCTCCAAAGTCCATGCAGCGCACCCGGATGTGAGCATGCACTGGACCGAAGGTGGACCCGATTACACACGC
Organism: uncultured Acidobacteriota bacterium; assembly: GCA_963718505.1. GTDB lineage: Bacteria > Acidobacteriota > Terriglobia > Terriglobales > Acidobacteriaceae > Gp1-AA133. The sequence continues at coordinate 38,032 of CAVQZP010000030.1, forward strand.
CCCAACTACGCAACAGACTGGGCGGTGTGGGCACGAACCTTTAGCGAAGCGCTCGGCAATTGGTGTTCCTCGATCATTGGATGGAACCTTGCTTTGGACGAACGCGGGCGCCCCAACATTGGGCCGTTCAACTGCGGTGGACTCGTTACAATTCATTCGGAATCGAAAGAAATCACGCATAGCGGTCAGTACTGGGCGTTAGCTCATTTTTCGCGAGCCATTCGCCGCGGTGCCCGACGCTTCGGGTCTGCGAGCGCATCTTCAAACTTGAGCCACATCGCCTGTGTAAATCCGGATGGGAAAAGGGTCCTGGTCCTGGCGAATCCGGGTCCGGCGCGAACCATCGAACTCCGAGCCGGCATGATGGCCGTGGCTGTGACGCTTGAAAGCGATTCGGTGAATACGTTGACGTGGCAAACGTAGAAATCCATCCCCTTGGTCCCTCTTTCAAACGGGCGGAATCATCTTTCCATTTCGCCGAGACTGATTCGTAGGCACTACGCCCGACAAATGACACATCGAAGGCTCCCTTAACTCCGCGCGGATCTCAAGAGTCGCCTCTTAGAACGCGGCTTCTCGACACTGCCCGACGGCCAGGATGAGCCGTTCGTGGATTGCCCAACCGTCGAAAGGAACCACCTCTTGTCCGTCGTACGTATGGACATGACAGCTCTCACGCAGTCGCTTAACGCAGCAACCGTTTATTTTAGGTTCGGCTCTCTCCTTGACAGCTTAGGAGAGCAATGCTATCTTCCCCTAATCGCTTTAGGGGTCAAGGATGGCAAATACGGCTGACATTCTTCCGGGTACGCTCGACATGCTGATCCTGAAAGCAGTCTCATTGGGTTCATTGCATGGCTACGGCGTGTTGCTTCGCATTCAGCAGATTTCCGAAGGCGCGTTCGAGGTGGAACAAGGAGCGTTGTATCCGGCTCTATTTCGGCTGGAACAGCGCGGCATGCTCGCCGCCGAATGGGGTGTTTCGGAAAATAACCGTCGGGCGAAGTATTACCGCCTGACCCGCAAGGGCGAAAAGCACCTGCGGCAGCAGACGGAAAACTGGAACCGGCTCACTCTCGCCATCGGCACGGTCTTAAACACGCGTCCGGAGGAGATCTGATCCATGCAGCTGCGCGTTCTTCTCGAACCGCTCTTCCGTCGTGACCGTCTCGACCAGTCCATGGATGACGAGATGCGCTTTCACATCGAAGAGCGGGCGGCTGATCTGCAGCGTTCGGGTCTCCCTGAGGACGAAGCGAAGCGGAAGGCGCGGATCGAGTTCGGCGGCAAGGAAACTTACAAGGAGGAGTGCCGCGACACGCGTGGTTTCCAGTGGGTCCATGGCTTTATTGCAGACCTGCGCTTTGGTGTTCGCATGCTGCGGCGCAGCCCGGGCTTTTCCATCCTGGCAATCCTGTGTCTGACCGTCGGCATCGGCGCCAACGCGGCGGTGTTCGGCTGGATCGAGGGAACGCTGTTCCGACCTTATCCCTTGGTCGCGCACCAGGAGAGGTTATTTGTCCTGGCGGGAACGGCCCGTGGCGTGAATGGATACGACCCAACCTCCTGGCCTGACTTCCTCGATTTCCAGCGGAACTGCAAACTGATCGATTCGTTTATTGCAGAGCACATCGTAGGAACCACGCTGAGCATCGGCGATCGCGCACAACACGCAGTGGGAAGCCTGGTATCCGCGAATTATTTCGATGCTCTCGGTATCCGGCCGATACTTGGCCGCGGTTTCCGGCCGGGTGAGGATACGGGACGCAATGCGAACCCGGTGGTCGTGATCAGTTACCAGCTCTGGCAGGACCGCTTTCATGGCGACCGTTCGGTCATCGGCAAGACCCAGATGATGAACAGCATGCCGCATACGATTGTGGGCGTGGCGCCGGAGGGGTTTTACGGGACATTCGTCGGCTATGCCTGGCAGTTTTGGGTGCCTGCGTCCATGCAGGAACGGTTCGATTCCAGCGGATACCAGCTCGAAGACCGGGGAGCGCGCTGGATCGAAGGTTTCGTGCGACTCAAGCCCGGGGTGTCCGTAGAGCAAGCCCAGCAAGAAATCTCGGCGGTTGCCAAGCGGCTGCAGAACGATTTTCCGGACACGAACCGTGGCCGCGGGATCCAGCTGCTCCCGCTGTGGCAATCGCCGTTCAACGCCTCTCAGTCGATGCTGCCGACGCTGAAGATCACCGCTCTGGTGGTCTTATTCGTGCTGGTCATTGCCTGTGCCAACGTGAGCAATCTGCTGCTGGTCAGGGCTTTTGCGCGCCGTCATGAGCTGACGGTGCGGATGGCGGTGGGCGCGGGACGCGGCCGGCTCATCAAGCAACTCCTGACCGAGAGCCTGTTGCTTGCCTGCGCCGCGCTGGTAGGAGGGATTCTGGTCGCACACTGGTGCCGAAACCTGCTGGTGCTGCTGGTTCCACCGCGTTCGGGTCCGATTTTTATGAGGGGCGACCTCGATTGGCGCGTGCTCGCTCTGAGTGCCGGTGTGTGCCTGATCTCGATCCTGCTCTTTGGGATGATTCCTGCCCTTCAGACCAGCAAGCTCGATATTTCCGGCACCTTGAAGTGCGAGTCCGTAGGCGTGATCGGGACACGCGGAAAATCGAAGCTGCGCTCGGTGCTAATCCTGTTGCAGGTGGCTTTGAGTTTCGTCCTACTGGTAGGCGCAGGCCTGCTGCTCGAGAGCGTGCAGCGAATCCGCAACACCAGCCCTGGGTTCTCCCGCGACGGAGTACTGATCACCTCGATCAATCTGCTCGCGGCCGGGTATGACCCGCCGCGCGCGAAAAACTTCCTGGATGAATTGCTGAATCGGGTTCAAGGCCTTGCTGGGGTAGAGTCGGCTGCCTACGCGCGCGTTGTGCCCTTCAGTTATATCGGATACTCGTCCGCGCCCGTTGCCGTGGACGGATACCAGACATCGCCCGACGAACAACCAACCGCGGATTACGATGAAGTCAGCCCCGCGTTTTTCTCGACAATCGGAATACCGCTCGTCTCTGGCCGCGACTTCACGCGCGCTGACGACGAGAACGCGCCTCCAGTGGCGATCGTGAACGAGGCCATGGCTGCACAGTACTGGCGCGGCGCGGATCCGGTCGGCATGCGCTTGCAGGTGAAAGACCGGTGGATGCGAGTGATCGGGGTCGCGAAAAACGCCAAGTATCAAAACATGCTGGAGACGGCGAAGCCATTCTTTTATGTGCCGTTGCGCCAGAACCCGTCGGATCAGGTGGGTCTGCTGCTGCGGACGCGACAGGATCCCTCGACGATGGCGCCGGTGTTAGCACGGGAAGTGCACGCCCTCGATCCAGACGTAGCTCCTTACGGAGTGCTGACTATCCGCGAACAGTTGGCACGGCAGACACTGACGCAACTGGTCGCGGGCAGATTTCTCGCGATTTTCGGTGGTCTGGCACTGTTGCTGGCGACTATCGGACTGTATGGCGTGATGTCATACGCAGTTTCACAAAGCACGCGTGAGTTGGGATTGCGCGTAGCCCTCGGGGCAGCACCTTCGCACCTGTTGCGGCTGGTGATGTCGCGCGGCCTTGTATTGATCGGACTGGGAATTGCCGTGGGGTTAGCCGCGGCGCTGGCGACGACGCGCCTGTTCGGTTACCTGCTCTATGGCGTCAGCCCGCATGATCCGCTGTCGTTCGGGTCGGCGTTGGTGATCATCACCATCGCGTCGATGGCGGCGTGTTTTCTTCCGGCGTGGCGCGCCACACGCACCGACCCACTGCGCGCTTTGCGCGATTAGGTGATTTATGGATGTGCCACGTCCTTTCGCAGCCCGGGACCGCCGTCGTCGGCAGATCTACGTTGCCGGCGTCGGACTGATCCTGATCGCAGGCATCACGATGGGGGTTGCGAAGCTCAAACCAGCCATGCCATCCGTGGAGCGCTCGGGAGTCTGGATCGACAGCGTCAAGCGCGGTGCGATGGTCCGCCAGGTGCGAGGTTTGGGGACGCTGACCCCGGATGAAATCCGGCTGATCCCGACGCTCCCCGATGGGCGGGTGGAAAAGATCCTTCTGCGCCCCGGAACGCGGGTGAAAACGGACACGCTGCTCGTCATATTAAGCAATATGACTGTCGAACAACTTGCCTTCGATGCCGAGTGGAAGCTGCGCGCGGAGGAAGCCCAGTATCACAACCTCGAAGTTACATTGCGGAGCCAGGTCCTCGATCAGGAAGCCAACACAGCCAAAGCGGAACAGGAAGCGGAAGATGCCCGTATGAAAGCGGACACGGATGCTGAGCTGGCGAAAGCGGGCGTGGTCTCTGCGCAGGCACGCAAGATTTCTGCGGGAAGCGCGCGACAGCTCACGATTCGCGCCAATATAGAAAAGGAGCGTTACTCCAACGCCCAGAAAGAGCTCGAAGCTCAGTTGGCCGCTGAAAAAGCGAGAGTAGAAGAGGCGCGCGCCGTGTACAACCTGCAAGAGAAGCAGAAGAGCATGCTGCAAGTGCGCGCGGGCATGGAAGGTATCCTGCAGGAGTTGAGTTTCAACGGAAACAGCTTGCAGGAAGGCCAGCAAGTTGCGGCGGGGACGACCATCGCCAAGGTCGCCAATCCCAAGCGGCTCAAAGCGGAACTCAAGATTCCCGAGACGCAAGCCAAGGACGTGCAACTCGGCCAGGCAGCACAGATCGATACACATAACGGTCTGATTCAGGGCCGGGTGATTCGTATCGATCCCTCCGTGCAGAACGGCACTCGCACAGTAGACGTAGCCTTGGAGAGCGATCTGCCGCAAGGCGCGGTTCCGGACCTCAGCGTGGATGGGACCATCGATCTGGAGCGCATGATGAATGTGTTGTTCCTCGCGCGTCCGGCATTCGGTGAGGAGAGGAGCACGATCGGCGTCTTCAAACTTGAGCGCGACGGAAAGACTGCTTCTCGAGTAAAAGTGACCATCGGGCGCAGTTCGGCCAGCAGTGTGGAAATTTGGCAGGGGCTCAATGAAGGGGATGAAGTCATCCTCTCCGATATGTCGCGCTGGGAGCAGTATGAACGTATCCAGCTGGAATGACGGAACAGGGGGAGTGCCATGGCCGTAGCGGACGATGTCCTGATCTCAATGAAAGACATCAAGAAGATCTTTTATACGGATGAGGTGGAGACTCATGCGCTGTCGGGCGTGAACCTGGAGATCCGCAGGGGCGAATACGTTTGCGTCGCCGGTCCGTCGGGCTCCGGCAAATCGACGCTGCTGGCGATTCTGGGCCTTCTCGACTCGCCCAGCGAAGGCCAATATTTCCTGAAGAATGAATCGGTAGAGAATCTCGACGTGGCGCAGCGCGCGACGATTCGCAACCGCGAGATCGGCTTCATCTTTCAGAGTTTCAATCTCATCGGCGATTTGTCTGTGTATGAGAATGTGGAACTTCCGCTGACCTATCGAGGCATGAGCAACGGGGAACGCAAGCGGCGGGTGTTGGAAGCGCTGGCACGCGTGGGAATGAGCCATCGCACAGGGCATTTTCCGCCACAGCTGTCGGGCGGACAGCAACAGCGCGTTGCAGTAGCGCGTGCCTTGGCTGGCAGTCCATCGATCCTTCTCGCGGACGAGCCCACGGGCAATCTGGATTCGCAAAACGCCGATTCGGTCATGGAGCTGTTGCAGCAACTACACGGCGACGGGTCAACGATTTGCATGGTCACGCATGATCCGCGTTTCGCACAGCACGCCGAACGCGGCATCAATTTGTTCGATGGACGGATCGTACCCTGAACGAGGTTGAAGCCCGACAACCACGAGAGAACAGTCACCCCTGAGGACGCAGTGTGACATGGCCAACGTCACGACGATTCAGCCACGCGAACATCCGTTGTTGATTCCCGCCAGCAGGCATGCGGGATCGGGCATTACCCCGCTACGGGGCTGACCCCGTACAAGGGTTCGAATCCCTCCCTTTTCACCCCGAGATCCTGCCGATTGATCTATCCTGTCCAGCGTTTGGCTGGATTTCACAGAAATGAATCTCTCGGACTTTTCTAACAAGCGGCGCTGGTCAATTGTCGGATTGCTTTTTATGGCATCGCTGATCAACTACCTCGATCGCGCCGCCATTTCGTTCGCACTCCCCCTCATCTCCAAGGATTTCCAACTGACCGCGCAAGGTAAAGGCCTGTTGCTGTCTTCTTTCTTCTGGTCGTATGCACTGATGCAAATTCCGATTGGGTGGAGCGCAGACCGGTTCAATTTGCGGTGGCTTTACGCCGCGGCCTTCACCATCTGGTCATTTGCGCAGGGGCTTACGGGCCTCGCGAGCAGTCTTGCAGGTTTGCTGGCGTTCCGGATTCTCCTTGGAATCGGAGAATCCATTTACCTGCCGGGTGGAACAAAAATCGTCAGCTTGCTATTCGCGCCGAAAGAGCGGGGCCTACCCTCGGGACTCTTCGACTTCGGGACGCGAACCGGGCTCGTTCTTGAAGGCATTCTGGTCCCTTGGCTCCTGGTTCATCTTGGATGGCGCCGTACTTTTCTTCTTTTGGGCTTTACGGCTCTCCTCTGGATTGCACCCTGGTTCGCGGTTTTCCCTCGCCGCCTGCAAGCGGCTGGCACGAACGTGGCGCACCCTGATCTTGCGTCCGTAGCTCGCAGCCTGCTCAATCGCAACCTGCTGGGAATTTGCCTCGGATTCTTCTGCTTCGATTACTACTGGTACGTGCTCGTCACGTGGCTGCCCGACTACCTGGTGACGGTTCGTCAGCTCACAATCGTGCAGGCGGGCATTTATGCTTCCCTCGCGTTCTTCACCTTCGGGATTTCCGAACCGATTGGCGGATGGATCGCTGATACTCTGATCCGCCGCGGTTGGGACGAAACGGCCACGCGGAAAGGGATCGTGACCATCGCATTCGCCATGGGCGTGTTTCTCATCGCAGCCATGCGCACTGCCCATACCGGCATCGCGATAGGGTTACTGATCGGAGCTTCTCTGGTCGGTGTTGCTACCGGAAACCTTCTCGCGATTCTTCAGTCGTGTGCTCCAGCGGAAGGGGTTGGAATCTGGACTGGAGCGGAAAACTTTGCCGGGAACCTGGCCGGAATCATCGCACCGCTCGCTGTGGGGTTCTCGATTACCGCGTTTCGATCGTACGTTCCGGGGTTTGAGGTCGCCTCGATCGTTCTCTTAGCAGGAGTGTTCGCCTACTGGTTCGTCGTCGGTGAGCTGAAGCCACGAGACTCGTAGGGCAAGCAGTTTCACCGAGGAAAACGACTTCTGCCGAGAACCTCTGCTCAAGGTATTTGAGCGCCCTGAGTCTCAACGTAGACGGAGTAGAGAGACTGGCTTGCCGCAATGAACAACCTGTTCTTTTTAGCCCCCCCAAAACACAGGTTGGCGCAGGTTTCCGGGAGATGGATTTTCCCGATCAGCGTGCCGTCGGGGGCAAACACGTGCACACCGTTGTATCCATCCCCTCCCCATCCGGCGGCGGACCAGACGTTGCCGTCCACATCGCAACGAACGCCGTCGGAGGACCCCGGTGCCATATTCACAAACTGACGTTTATTGGTCAGTCGGACGCCATCGACGACGTCATACGCGTAAATCGGACGCGGATCGGTAGGATGCTTCGGGGCGCCGGTATCCACGACATAGAGCTTTTTCTCGTCCGGAGAAAAACAAATCCCGTTCGGCTTGTCTAAATCACTTACAACGACCGTCGCTTCGCGCGTCTTCGGATCGAGCCGATAGACATTGGCCGGCAACTCGAATGAAGCCTTGTGTCCTTCGTAGTTGGACATGATGCCGTAGCCAGGATCGGTGAACCAGATCGCTCCGTCGGAGTGCACCGCCAGATCATTAGGGGCGTTCAACGGCTTCTCCTGAAAGTGCTCCATCAGCACCGTAATCGTGCCGTCGTATTCCGTTCGTGTGAGCCGACGCGTGTCGTGCTCGCAGGTAAGCAGTCTGCCTTGGCGGTCGCGGCAATTGCCGTTGCTGTAGTTCGACGGGCTGCGGAAAACGCTGACCTCTCCGGTCTCCTCCTGCCAGCGCAACATTCGGTTGTTGGGGATATCGCTGAACAGGAGATAGCGCCCATCGCCAAACCATACTGGCCCTTCCGCCCATCGTGTGCCGGTATAGAGACGCTCGACCGCTGCGTTGCCGACCTTGTATTTTGCGAAGCGCGGATCAACCACTTCCACCGCCGCATCGGGATAGGGCACGGGATTTTTTTGTTCGTGTCCCCCTCCAAAGCCAAGCGGTTCAAAGGCCAGCGCCGTTGTAACCCCGGCCGCCATGTTCATGAATGTGCGTCTCTGCATTCATTCCTCCGGGCAGACGTAATCCGGTGCGGGAGCACCTTATCACCACCGATGCTGCGTGGGATAAGAGTTCTTCGGAAAATCTTCTCGGATGCGTGCAATGGCGGTTTGGCAGTGCAGCTTTCCTATTTGAAGTAAGACGTCGGCGTGATCCCCAAGGCTTTTCGAAACATGGAAATGAAAGCACTTGGCGTGCTGTAACCTGATTCCAGCGCCGCAAACGTAACCTTCTCGCCTTCCGCTAACAAGCACATGGCCTGCATCAGCCGCAACTGCTGCCGCCATTTCCCAAAAGTCATCCCGATCTCTTGCTGAAACAGTCTTTCCACCGACCTCTTGCTGGCTCCACTCGCCCTGCAAATCTCAACGAGCGTCCGACGATCGCCCGGGTTCTTCGTGAATAGTTGCGCAATGCGAACGAGTCTTGGATCCGACAGATGTGGAAGTTGCAACGGGATCATCTGCACGGCTTGCAGTTGATGCACAACGACCGCGATCAGATGCCCTTGCCAATCAACCGTCTTTTTTAGAGCCCTGAACGTGCAAACGTAGAGAATGAGTTCCTTCAACAACGCGGAGACGTTCACGACGCAGCAGTCCGGAGGCAGAGACGTCGCGAGTCGCGCCTTTAAATATAGAGTTCGCATCGCGACCGCCCCCGACATCGTGATCGTATGCGAGATGCCTGCGGGTATCCAGACCGCGCGACAAGGTGGAACCACCCAGGAGGCACCACGAGTACGAATTGTCATCACGCCGCGCGATGCATAGACCAACTGATCCCGATCGTGAAAATGCAGCGGTATGACGTATCCGGCAGGGTAATCCCGGGTGAGGGTTGTGATTGTAGACTCGCGATCCTCCAACCGATCGAAAATTGCCTTGCGCCGCTTTTGCGACATTTATTGTCACATTATAGAAGGCGCGTCTTGCTGACAAGCGTTAGGCTTGAGACAACTTCAGCAGGTAGTGGGGACATGAATCGCTTACATCGATGGCTATGCCGTTCGGATCGCTGGCGCAACACGATTCGGGAGCGTCTTCCGTGGGTAATTGGTGACACGAGCCTCGGGCCGAATGTTTTGGAGATCGGTCCAGGTCCAGGGCTAACGACGGATCTACTGCGGACATCGGTGCCTCGACTCACCGCGCTGGAAATTGATTCAAAGCTGGCCGGATCGCTAAGCGCACGCCTTGAAGGAAGCAATGTACGGGTGGTAAAGGGTGACGCGACGGTGATGCCTTTCCGAGATTCGGAATTCTCGGGCACAGTTTCGTTCACGATGCTGCACCACGTTCCTTCTCCAGAACTGCAAGACAGGGTCCTGCGCGAAGTATTACGGGTCCTAAGGCCGGGCGGTTTCTTTTTGGGCAGCGACAGTCTTCAGAGCTGGTGGATGAAGATCATCCATATCGGCGACACGTTGGTTCCCGTAGATCCAGATACGTTCGACACCCGACTACAGCATGCGGGGTTCGAAGTACTAGACATCGAGCAAAACTCACAAGCTTTCCGATTCCGGGCTCGACGACCGGTTGGGTAGCCCGTTCGGAAGCGGTCACTAAAAACAACCAGCACCAATGATTTCGATGGTGGAGGAATCTGTATGAACAAGATTGTCATTCTCACGCACGGAGTTTTGAAATCCATTTTTTTGGGAATTCTCGTTCTCCTGGCAATCACAGGCGCCAGCCTTGCTGCGGCCGATCCGGCGCCATGCGCTGTGAATTCGGAGAATCGGCAACTCGACTATTGGCTCGGCAATTGGAAGATTGGCGCCGAGGGTTCTTCGGGGAATGCTCATAGCACGGTGAGCTTGTCGCTCGACAAATGCCTCGTCATTGAGAACTGGGATGGCGGTAAAGGTCATCGCGGACAGAATGTCTTTGGCTACAGCGCGGACGACAAGAGCTGGTATGGGATGTTCGCCGACAACGAGGGTCGGGTCCATGTGTTCACTTCGGGCAGGGTGTCGTCAGGTTCCGCCGAATTTGAAGGCACGAGCCGCGGACCCAACGGAGAGAACGTATTGAATCGAGTGAAGGTGACAAGAATGAATCCGAACAAGGTCGAACAGATGTGGGAAAAATCCACCGACAACGGAACGACCTGGAATGTCGTCTTCCGCGGAGAATACTCGCGGGCCAATTCCCAGGGCGGGCTCTGAACTTGCTGCGAGAGGTAGTTTATGCGTCAGGACGGGCGAGGATCACGATCCGTGCTGATTTGAATGACGCTCCGCCGGCCCGCTCCTCCCCCTTGCGGCGCGCATTCGAAGCCCGGAGACTATCACGAAACACGTAGCCGACCAGCAGGCACGGAACTAAGAAGCGCCACACTTCGTGGTTTGACAGCACATTCTCTTTGGTATCACGAGGTTGCTTGTGCACCCAGGGCGTCACGAAAGACGCTGCAGCACATCTGCCAACGCGTGCAGCCGCATCGAGTCCGCCGGGGTCTTCGCAGTATCAGCACTCTTTTCCAAAGACGGCGCCATGCCTTTCAACTTCGCCATTTTGTTCTTATTGCTGTGTGAACTCTCCGCGCCCCGAATCGCTTTTTGCAACTTTGCGATTTGGCCCGTCGGAAGAGCTTGCGAGCGTGATAACTGGTCAACGTACGCCTTCGCCACAGTGAAGTTTGCAGGCCATTCAATCTTTTGCTGGTTCTGCACGTTTTCCTCAGCCAGCCGAACCGTCTTCGCGGCATCAATTTCGTTCTGCGTGAGAAATGTGGTCGGCGTCAGCTCGAACACATCCAAACCTCGAGCAATCTCCGAACCATAGATGTAGCCGTTGTACCAATACGCCGACCACTCACCTCCGAGCACCAACATCTTTGGATCGATCGGCCCACGGTCGAAGTAGGCAATTTCGTAGGGATTCGCGGGATCGGTGAAGTCCATCACCGAAACTCCGCCCTGATACCACGCCTGCACTTCAATATCTCGACCTGGTACCGGAATCAGCGAGCCGTTGTGTGCCACACAATTTTCCGTGTCGCCCTGTGCAGCCGGCAGCTTGTAATAATTCCCGAAACTTAGCTTGTCGTCTTTGAGACGGAAGATTGCGTCGGCGCCCCATTTATTCGGGTCGTTCGGACGGCACCGCGCGCCCAGCCCACCACCCCACTCGTCGGTGAATACGACTTTGCTTCCATCGTTCGAAAACGAAGCCGAATGCCAATACGAGTAGTTCGGATCATTCACGGCATCCAATCGTTTCGGATGGACCGGATCTTTAATATCTAGAACGATCCCGTTCCCCGAGCACGCACCCGCCGCCAACCCGATCGCCGAGTACACAGTAATGTCGTGGCACTGGTCAGTGTCAGACGGCTTCTCGGGACCCTTCTTGCCATGAGTGCCTCCATTGGTCAGGCCGTTAATAGCACCCGTACGCGGATCGATAAATACTCGCGGACTGGAGACGACCTTGGCTTCCTGGGGGGCTGCGAGCGGGACCTGGATCACGTCAATGCGGAACAGCGCTGTATTCGGATCTTTATCGGGTTTTTCGCCTGAGCAACCGGCCAGTTCTTCTGGCTGTCGCACGAACGACGTCCCCGAGACGTAGATGTAGACATTGTCTTTGTCGTTCGGATCGACCACCAGCGTATGCGTGTGGGATCCGCGACACGTCTGTACTGCGGCAAGCTGCTTTGGGTTCTTGATGTCGGAAATGTCGAAGATTCTTACGCCCCGGAAACGATCTTTTTGCGCTGCCGGTATTCGGTGCTTTTTCTCCTTGTCCTTTTCCTTATTCTTGTCCTCGTCGGTGGGCGGTGGAGGCTCGGGCGGAAACCCTTCTACTCCGCAATCGAGGCGCCCGTTCGGCATTTCCACGGACATGAACATCAAATTCTTGTAGACAGAAACATCTCCCTGCCCACCCGGACATACCATCGACGTCAGCAACTGCGCGTTCGCCGGATTAGAGATGTCGTAAATGCTGACGCCATAAAAATTGCCCTGGAAGAGGTGGTTGCCCTCAAACGCCATGTCCGAATTGGCGAAAGCAAGTTGCGCAATCAACAGGTGGGCCGGCTTGGGAATTTTCGGATTATTCCCCATGCCAAGCACCCCTACCATCTTCTGCACCTTGGGATCATCGGGGTCGGTGGCTCCCAGCTGAAACGCATCCGGCTTCTTGAGCAGTAGCAGATGCTTCATTCCCAATGACATCTCGCCCGCGTCATATAGACCCGGCGTGAGTTTGGCGCGCGGATCATTGATGTTGGCCCCTGTCATTCCGGACGGAAGCGTTGGAGATGGTTCCGGCGCAAACAGATTCGATTCGTCGTCTTCAGAATCCTTCGCGGCTGCTGGAGTCGCTGGCTTCTGCGCCTCGGCCGGCGGTGGAGTTGCGGGTTGCGCTGCCTGTGCGTGCATTCGATTTACACCGAAACAAAAAATAAGAGCGGTTCCCACTGTACATAGGACGAGACTGAGCAGACGCTTCATTCTTTCTCCTCGGGTTTCTCTTTTTTCAACATACCTTCCATGATTCGGATCTCGGCGCGTTGCGAGTTGTCCGCGTCGGTCGCGAAGTTGAACAACTCGGCATCTTGACCAGCGCCGGCCGTGTCGAACAGATCCTTGACCATCGTGAGGGCTCCGTTGTGGTGTTGAATCATTCCCACCAAGAACAAATGATCAAACTCTTTGCCCTTCGCGCTGCGCAGCGCTTCCATTTGTTCCTGGGTCAGCATTCCCGGCATGAGCGCCATCGCATCATGCGGCATATCCATGCCCGGCATGTTTGGCACGGCCTTCGGAACAGATTCCCCACGGGCTGCGAGCCACCGCTTCATGAACTTGATCTCATCTGATTGCGAACTGCTGATCCGCGCGCCCAGCGAACGCAACTCTTTGTTCTCCGTATGGGACGGGATCATAGCCGTCATCTCCACCGCCTGCGCATGATGCAGGATCATGCCCTGCATGAATTCCACGTCGGCCGACGACCGGGGCGGCAAGCTGGCTTTCGACGATGGCGGCAAAGTCTTGCTTGGCATGCCCGGGGCACCCGGTTGCACCACCACGGGCTTCTCGGGAGCCGCTTGCTGCGAGCCCGCGAACAGGAAGAAAGAAAGCAACGAAAGGATCGCGACCAGAAAAATGCAACTCCGTAATTTACACCTTTGCCCATCGCCAGCACGATGCCGACGCCGAATCTGCCTCCTATGGGATATGAGATGGGAAATCTTCATTTGGAAGAGGACGAAATCTTGTCATGAATCGCGGAATTTTTCAAAGTCTGCCGCAGACCGGTGGACTTGGCGGCGGGAGGCCCAAATGAGATGACCGCAGGTCCAAGGGACGACAGGCCCTCCACGAAGAAGCCGACTCGATTGCCATACCAGTCAGTGCATCGACTCTTCGACTTGCCTGGCTGCCCTCTGTCCGCTGGCAATCGCTCCGTGGACGGTCCCGTTATTTCCTGAAGTGTCTGTCGCCTCTCCTGCGAAAAACAACTTCCCATCGACCGGGGCACTCAGCAGTTCCTGAGCACCGACCGAGCCGACCTTGCCGTAGCTGTAGGCACCCCGTGCGAATGGGTCGGTCTGCCAATCATGAAAATGAGCGCTCAGAAATTCTTGCTCAATTTTCTCTCGAGGGTAGTTGAGCATCCACGCCAGCGTCGCAAGTCCCGATTCAATGACCAACGACTCCGGCCTGCCTGACAATTGCTCGGCGGAGCGAAACGGCGCCCAGCCAGTAATTGTGGAGTAATCTTCCGGAGCATGGGTCCACCATGTCGGAAATGTTTCGTCCTCTGTGAAGAGGAAACTCAAATTTGAAAGAGTCCTTCCCGGCGAAGGGGAGATTCGATCCCAGAATCGGCTTCGGAATCGGAAGACTACCCGGATCACTTTTCCCATCTCCATCTTTCTCAGGGCCGCAAGTTTTCCTTCGGGCAACGAGGGAGAGAACCGAATGGCACCCGCTTGTCCTGGAGGTGTCTGCAGCACTGCCAATGGCACAGTAACGACGACTTTGTCCCCGACGAACGCTTCCGAACCCTGATCGTTGCGAGCGGCCAACTCGGGTAGACGGTCATTCCACGTGATCGACTCAACGACCGTGCCAGTGCGGATGGGCACACCCCGCTTGTTCAAATCGCTCGCCAACATTTCCACTAGTTCTCCATAGCCGTGCTTTGGGCGAAACGCGCGCTCGCCGTCGATCCGCTTCTCCGCGCGCATGCTCTCCACCAGCCAATGAACTCCCACAAGCCGTGGATCAGCAGCATTGAAGCCTGAGACGTAAGCGGTCGCTCTTCTCTTTGCATCCTCCAGCTTGGGATCTCCTTGCTCGTTCTTCCAGCATCTCGAGAGGAAATCAATAAAAGATTCATCAGGCGACGTGTCGTCCATCCGCTCGAGTATGTTGTTTACTTGGTCGAAGAAATCGCAGCGCGTAATGCCCCCGCCTCGAGAGGAACACCAGCTTTCGCCCTTGACTTCGATGAGATCCGACGTCCGCCCGTGAAAGAGCTCCCACACTTCTTGCGGCCTTCCGTGCACGAATTCTGCCCCTAGTTCGAGGGGTGCGCCGAGACCTGGTTCCCGATACGTAAAGATGCGCCCACCGATCCGGTGTCTCGCCTCCAGAACGGTCACTGACAAAGTCTTCTTCGACAATTCAGTTGCAACTATCAATCCCGCGACGCCAGCGCCTACCACGATCACGTCTGTTTTCGTATTCATGAGGTCGATTCGACTGGAATAATCTTCGCCCAGCCGCATACTGACGAGATGCGGCCGAAGCCTGCTGTGACGGCTGCACCAAACGGAGCACCCAGTTTGTTCACTTTCGGATCCTGGACTTCCAACGGCGCCGCAGCACCGGCAGCGTTTAGAAAAATGTCTCCACTACTTCGATCACGTTATAGTCAGAGTCCACCACTGAGAGGTACCGCCACTTGTCAAAGGTCAGGCACGGATGGGATATATCAAGCCCGATGATATCGCCTACGCGAAGATCACTTCCCTCCGCGATCTGCATATAGGCATGCTGGTCCATCATTTTTGTGAGCGACCAGGACGCTGGCGCGGGAACCGGCTTGTTGCTACCAGGACGGAAGTGCAGCGACGGACTCGGTAAGCCAGCATCAAACGCGGCATCGCGCTTTCCCAGCCCCAGAATTGCCTTGCGCGGTTCGGGGATCGATTGAACATAAGCCCACAGTTGCAACGCAGGCAAGAGGGTTGAGTTCATCCTCTCAGCGATTGGATTGCGGCGTTTGATGTTCTCTTGCGCCTCGCGGTAGACCCCAACATCATGAGTCAAGTAACAGCCCGGCCTTAGAACGATTTCGACAGGGTGACGGAACTCTGCCCGCGAAAATACATCCGCGACGACGTCGTACCAAGCCGACCCAGCTCCCGACAAAATCGCTGGAGAGCGCTCAAAACGGCCTTCGTGCGCGACCTGGTTGGTGACGTGCACTGCCTTGTCTAGAAATTTCCGGATGGCAGCCTCGTCCTGCAAAACGCCTTCATATACTTCCACTCCGCTCAGGGCGAACTGCGACTTTCGACTCTCTAAAGTCGCCAGCACAGCTGCAACCCCACTCGCATCGCGCACCCCCGTCCGGCCTCCATCAACTCCCAACTCCAGCAGCACACTCAATCGCCGTCCACAGTCCGGAAGAAGGCGTCCGAGATGCTCGACGAGATCCGCGGAATCCACGAGGCAAAAAAACTCGAAATCCGGGTCCTCCAGCATTCGCGCGACGACGCTTATGTTTTCTTTCCCCACGAGTTGATTCGCCATCAGAACCCGGTGGATGCCGTGTTCGTAGGCCACGCGCACCTGGGGCGCCGTCGCCAGCGTGATTCCCCACGCCCCAGCCTCGATTTGGCGTCGGAAGAGTTTCGGGGCCATTGTCGTTTTGCCGTGCGGCGCAAGCTCCACACGATAGATAGCCGCGAACTCTTTCATCCATGCCAGATTGTGTTGAAGCTTTTCCTCATAGAGAACCGCAGCCGGCAGGCTGAGGTCCTCGCGCAGGAGATTCCACCCCAACTTCGGAATATCGTTCGCAGATAAATCCCGACCCGCAGACCCCAGCCCTTTCGCAGGTGGATGGATCAATAAATCGGGATGAACCGAATCGGTGCGAGGCTCTGTGCGATACTTTGCATCACTCATTTTCTTGTCCAGGTCGCGTTCAAGCTTCTATGCCACCTTTGCGCGGCAAGAATGAAACTAACACGACCTTGGTATTGGACCCTCGCCCGAGTGCGGGGCCGCGGTTGTGAGGGGACCTCACACCATGAACCAGGGAGAAACGATAGATTGCCTGATTTTGAGACTTTGATCCAGAACGTGTTCGTGCTGGACGGCAGTGGCACCGAGCCGAAGAAAGCTTCGGTCGCAATCACGGCGGGACGGATCGCACAGGTCGGCGACACGGGCGGCTGCTCTGCCGAGAAGACCATCGACGGCGATGACCGCGTACTCGCGCCTGGCTTCGTCGATGCTCACTCTCACGACGACCTTTATCTGATTCGTTCTCCGCAAATGCTACCTAAGCTGTCGCAAGGCGTCACCACGGTCATTGTCGGAAATTGTGGAATCAGCGGGTCACCCACCGAACTCGAGAAGGACCCACCGCATCCTGCGAATCTGTTGGGACAAACTGACGAATTTCGGTATGCGCAGTTCAGCGAATACGTGAAAGCCGTAGCCGCGGCTGTACCCGCAGTGAATGTCGCTGCATTCGTCGGACACACAACCCTGCGCAGCAATCACATGGATCGGCTGGACCGGGAAGCAACTCCCCACGAACTCGCAGCTATGCGAGCGCAACTTGCTGAGGCCCTCGCTCATGGCGCCATTGGTCTGAGCACCGGATTAGCGTACAAATCAGCCCATTCCGCCTCCGAAGAAGAGGTCGCCGCGCTCGCTGAGCCGCTAAACGCGGCGGGCGCGATCTACGCAACCCACATGCGAAGCGAGGGCGAACACGTTCTCGACGCGATTCAGGAAACCCTCCGGCTTGGCGATCGCTGCAAAATTCCGATCGTCGTTTCGCATCTGAAATGTGGCGGCATGGACAACTGGCACCAAAGCGGCGAGATGCTGCGACTCCTGCAAACGGCGAACACAACCCAGGCTGTTGGTTGGGATTGCTATCCGTATGCTGCGAGCTCGACAATTCTCGACCCGCGCCAGGTAGATGACCGCATTCAGATTACGGTAACTTGGTCGGACCAATTTCCGGCGCTTGCTGGTCAGCCATTGTCCTCGATTGCCAAAAAATGGGGAGTCAGCCCACTTGAGGCCGCTGCTCGCCTGCAACCTGCCGGCGCAATCTATCACAGCATGTCGGAAAACGATGTGCGCGCGATTCTGGCGAATCCCTTCACCATGATCGGCTCGGATGGATTGCCGAACGATATCTTTCCCCATCCGCGACTCTGGGGAACCTTCCCTCGCGTGCTCGGACACTACTCCCGCGACGAACAACTGTTTTCCTTGCCGGAAGCCGTGCGGAAAATGACCAGCCTTCCGGCCCAACGATTTGGATTGCACAATCGAGGATGGATTAAAGAGGGCTTCGCGGCCGATCTCGTGCTTTTTGACCCTACAACCGTTCGCGACGAGGCGACCTTCTCCGATCCGGTGCGCCCCGCGGGCGGCATCGAAGCGGTGTGGGTCAACGGTGTGTTGTCCTATCACAAGCAGACACCCACGGGCCGCCGTGGCGGCCGTTTTCTCCCGCGTCAGCCCAGGAACAACGCTAATTCAACCACGCAGGACCAGACTAAATGACGATCCAACGATACGGAGTCGAGGGTGGCAAAGGAACCGGCGGGCAGCAACTTCCTTTCGCGCGTGCCGTGAAAGCCGATGGTTGGCTCTACGTTTCCGGCCAAGTACCCACGCTGAACGGCGAACTGGTCGGTGGCACGATCACAGCGCAGGCAGAACAGGCAATCCAGAATTTGTTCTCGATCTTGCGTGAAGCCGGATACGGCCCTGAGCATGTCGTGCGATGTGGCGTCTGGCTCGATGATCCACGCGACTTTCAGTCGTTTAACGCCGTGTTCAGGAAACATTTCGGTGAGAATCCACCGGCGCGCGCCTGTGTTGTCTCGAGTATGGTGGTCGATTGCAAAGTCGAAATCGATTGCGTCGCGTATAAATCGCCGGTTTAAGAGAACGTCGCTCGTTAACGCTCATCAGCATTAGAGATTTCAACCACTCTTATGACGGTCAATCACGACACTTTTCTGCTTATTTCGGCGCTGATATCGGTTGTCGCGCTAGTAGTCCTGATTGCGCGCTTCAAAATCAATCCGTTCATCGTCTTGATGACGATTTCTCTGGCCCTTGCCCTGGTTTCCGGCATGCCACGCCCGAGCATCGTGAAATCTTTTGAAACTGGCCTTGGCGGAACGCTGGGACACATCGCAATCATCGTCGCTTTAGGCACGATGCTTGGAAAGATGATGGCCGAATCCGGAGGAGCGGACCGCATCGCTCACACGTTGATCCAACTCTTTGGCGAGCGCCGTGTCCCTTGGGCCATGATGTTCGTGGGCTTGCTGGTAGGGTTGCCCGTTTTCTTCGAAGTGGGATTCGTCCTGCTCGTACCCATCGCCTTCAACGTCGCTAAGCGCACGAACACTCCGCTAACCATGGTCGGATTGCCGATGGTCGCGGGCCTCTCCGTTGTGCATGGTTTGGTGCCGCCGCACCCCGCGGCGATGTTAGCGGTCACCGCCTACAACGCAGACATTGGACGCACCGTCTTCTACGCTTTGCTGGTCGGCATTCCGACCGCGATCCTTGCTGGCCCCCTGTACGCGAAGGTGATCACTCCGCACATCCAGCTCGATCCCCACAATCCGATTGCCGAGCAATTTATCGAGCAAGCGCCGCGAAAAGACTTGCCCGGTTTTGGGATCACGGTCGGCACAATTCTGTTTCCCATCATTTTGATGCTGGTGGGAAGTTGGGCCGACGCCTTCACAACGCCTCAGACCCGGCTGAACGGAATCTTGCACCTGATCGGGAACGCCGATGTCGCCCTGCTCGTTGGCGCTGCTGCGAGCTTTGTCACTCTCGGGAAAATGCGCGGCTTCAGTCGCGAGACGATTCAGAAATTCGCCGAGGAATCTCTCGCCCCAACTGCAACCATCATCTTATTAATCGGCGCTGGCGGCGGCTTCGGACGAATCCTGCAGGACAGCGGCACTTCGCAGGCGATTATCAATCTGGCGTTACGCGCGCATATCTCAATTCTCTTCTCAGCGTGGCTGGTAGCCGCGATGGTCCGACTCGCCACCGGATCGGCGACCGTCGCGATGACCATGGCGGCAAGCATCATTGCTCCCATCGCGCTTCATACAGGCGTGCGCCCCGAACTCCTGACCATCGCCACCGGCGCTGGCTCGCTCGTCTTTTCGCACGTTAACGACGGCGGTTTTTGGATGGTCAAGGAATACTTTGGCATGACGATCTCGCAGACTTTCAAAAGCTGGTCCGTTTGCGAGACCATCATTTCCGTAGTTGCTCTGCTTCTGGCCCTTGGCCTGTCAGTCCTCATTTAACGTAGCGCGTTTGCGCGAGGTGAAATGAAACTCGGCTCCTTTCCTCTCGTCCCTGCTTTGTTCTCGTCATGACGTTTTCGCTCCTAGGCTGGGCGGAGAAGGGCGCAAGCTCTTCCGGTCGTCATCTTCTTTATGTTGGGACTTACACCAAAGGCGAAAGCAAGGGAATCTACGTGTACTCCTACGATGCGAAATCAGGAGAGTCCGAGCCTCTTGGCCTCGCTGCGGAGACTGCGAATCCGTCTTTTTTGGCGGTTGATCCCCGCCAACGGGTCCTGTATGCAGTGAACGAATTAACGCGGTATAAGGGCTCGTCCAGCGGAGCGGTCACGTCATTCGCAATTGATCACAAAACCGGAAAGCTCTCGGCGATAAACGAAGTCGCGTCCGGAGGCGCTGATCCTTGCTACATCTCACTCGATAAAACAGGGAGGTACGTGTTCGTGGCGAACTACAGTGGAGGTAGTGTTGCTCTATTTCCAGTACGCAAGGATGGCGGGCTCGGCGATGCAACCGCCTTCATTCACCATGCCGGAACCGGGACAAACCCAGCGCGGCAGGAAGGACCTCACGCCCACTGGATCGAAACTACCCCCGACAACCGTTGCGCTCTGGTTGCCGATCTCGGACTCGACGAAGTTCTTGTGTACCGATTTGACGTCAACCGTGGCACACTGGCCGCGAACGATCCGCCTTTTGCGAAAGTAAATGCAGGCGCCGGGCCGCGACACATTGCGTTTCATCCAAATGGCAAGGTCCTCTTTGTGATTGACGAATTGGCATCCACCGTCACGGTATTTTCCTTCGATCCCTCAAAGGGCGCACTCCACTTACTCCAAAGTCTCTCAACCCTGCCATCCGGATTTACCGAAAATAACGACACTGCAGAGATCCATGTTCATCCTAACGGCAAGTTTCTCTTCGCCTCCAATCGCGGACACGACAGCATCGCCGCTTTTTCCATCGACCAAAAGACAGGAACCCTCATTGTAGTCGACCATTTCTCGACGCAAGGCAAAACACCGCGTAATTTCGAACTCGACCCGACGGGCACTCGCCTGCTGGTGGCCAATCAAGACAGCGACAACATCGTCTTCTTTAACATCGACGTGCAAACCGGGCACCTGACCGCTACGGGCCAACAGCTCGAAGTCCCCTCTCCCGTGTCATTGAGGTTCGTGGCAGCACAATCGCCCGACGTTTCAATCAAAGGGAGTGGCGGCTTGTCCTCTCTCAGTACATGATTGTCTTCGTCAGGTGATGCGGCCACCGGGTCGTGTGGTAGTGGCTCCACAGTCGAAAATCAATTTGCGGAACCAGGATTTGCTTGTCCCCGGGCCGCAATTGGTTTATCTCTTCGGCCAATAACGCAGATGCATAAATGCAGTGTGCCCGGATCTCGATCTCCCACTGGCTGTCCCGCGGAATAATCCGATGCGATTGAATTGCATCTTCGAGCGCCTCAGAATATGTGGTGATCCCCAACAGCCGGAATGCCGCAGGAACAATGTAATCCGCGAACGCCGTCATCCGATCCAGGTCTTCGATCTGAAAATGTTCTGTCTTGCCCAGGCTCAAATACAAAAACCAAAACGATAATTGCGGCAGTTTGTAGAACTTTACTTTGTGTCCGTCGTAGTCGCTCACATCGTTGAATCGCGCGAATTCGCTCGCGAGGCGCTCTACAAGGCCGTTTCCGCCGTCGTACAGCCGCGGCGAACACGACCGCACAAAATTGTGAAACCTGCTCTGATATTTCTGAGCCAGAACAGTGCCGACGTCACGCAGAATCTGCGCTTTTTCATCGAGCATCGGAAGCTCGATGTTCGCGGCAAAAATATCTTCCATCTGCGGACGGGTGAGTTGTGCGAGAAAACCCCCATCGAGAAACGGGACACCGCGATCCAAGGCTCGCTTGATACAGGCAAACAGAGCATCTGAATCCGACCAGATCCTGCCCGCGTAGTTCACTGCGAACTTTATATGACTGGAGAAATCGGTAAACGCCGTGTCCGCCGACGCACCGGTCAGGAGGAAATCCATGATCCAGTCCGGATCGTTCTCGCCCACTGCCAGGGGCAGCGCATAATCCGGGATCGGCAGCTCTTCATACGCCATCCATTGCGCGACATCTCGAATTCGATCGATGTGCGTTCGGACTTCCTGAGATCGTTCGATCACGATCGCGATGCTGTCGAGCACCGGGTTGCCGGGGCCCTTGGGCCACGGCAATTGCGCTCCCTCGACTGAAGACCGGTTTTCCCCAAAATGGCTATGCGTTGTACCCGACGGGTTCATGGGCATTGTCGGTTCCTGGTTCTGAAAATAGCGGTCCAGTCTAGCAAGACCGGCGGACGCCCGCGCGCGGAACAATAATTTCCGCACAACAGCCCTTACGCCAGAGACAGGCTGTTTATAGAATGCTGTACTCGAACAGATCCCATCCGCGAACCGTACGAGGTGATCGATGGCATGCAACCCCGAGGTCTTGAAGCATGTGCCACTTTTTGCGCTTTTAGATGCTGACGAAACAGCTGTGCTCGCCTCCCAGGTCGAGTTGAAGACTTTCGCGCCTCGGCAAAGGATTTACAAGATTGGCGATCCTGGCGGCCAAGCCTACGTTATGGTTTCCGGCACGGTGCGGATCACCACGGTCGACCAGGACAATCAAGAAGTCGTGGTCGATGAGCCGGCACATGGTGAGTTTTTTGGGTTCGCCTCGATGCTGGAGCGGACGGTGCATCAGACGACTGCGACTGCCGTGAATGAAGCTGTCTGCCTTGAGATCGATCGCGACGACATCGCCACCCTGCTGCAGCGCAAGCCTCTTGCCGGCATGGACATGCTCACTGTGCTCGGACGCCAGTTTCACGCTTCGCAGCAACTGGTGCGGCTCCGCGCCATGCGCAATGCCAATGAGGTCATCGAGCGCGAATCAACCTTCGGTCAGAGGGTCGCCGATAGCGTCGCGGGCTTCGGAGGCTCGTGGACCTTCATCATCTCGTTCCTCGTCAGCCTCGTAGCGTACACGATCGTCCAGGTAGTCCTCGGGAGGAAATCCTGGGACCCCTATCCCTTCATCCTGCTCAACCTGATTTTGTCGATGCTCGCCGCGATCCAGGCGCCCGTCATCATGATGAGTCAGAACCGTCAAGACACGAAGGATCGTCTGCGCGGCGAATTGGACTTTGATGTGAACCGCCGTGCCGAAGCCGAAATCCAGAATTTATCGAGAAAGCTGAATCATCTCGGCGACAAAATGGGAGATATTGAAGAACTATTGCGCGCTCGGGCGATCACACGATAACCGGGAAAAGGAAAAAGGGGAGGCTAAAAGAGTCCCCTTTCGATAAATATAACGAGCTCACCGCACTTCCGGAATGATTATCTCCGACGCCCTCCCGCGATCATCAGACCCACTCCCCCAGCAATTGCCGCCAACCCAAGGATCGGTGGAATGGGAATATGCTTCTCTGTCTTGGTCGACGCCTGAATCGGTCCAAGGTCAATGACCTTCTTTTGCTGGGTGTACGTAATGCCCTGGTAAGCCAAGGCCAACACACCCAGTACGGTTAGCAAGATGCCCGCAATGACAGTTCCCTTCATGCGAGGTAGCCCTTCATCCGCGTGCGGCCTCCGTCACACAACTGGACTGCGTCCCTGGATCACTCGAATCAGCACGACAATGATCGCCAGTAGCAAGAGCAGGTGGATGAAGCCACCGAGTGTATAGGAACTGACCATCCCGACGGCCCACAGCAGAAGCAAAATCACCGCAATCGTCCACAACATAATCAAGCTCCTTCTCGCAGGTCGCGCTGCGGTACTCATATCGACGGCAAGCAGAGTTGCTTGTCGAGTGCGCAGTCTAGGGCTGCCTGGCCGCTTCGCGTATCAGGTGAAGAGGGTATTTCACACTGGACCTTCTTCTAGAAAATCCCCTATTGCGCAGACAGTTGGTACGACAATGGCGCTTTTGTCGGGCGCGCCGTAAAGGGACGCCTCAGGAAACGACGCAGCCGAAGACGAGCTTGATGGAGCTGGGATTTGGAGTTCCCGATCGAGCATCCAAGCTCGCGCGCGATTTCGCTGTGTGCCTTACCCTCGACATCGTGCAACAGAAAAATCGTTCGGTACCCGGGAGGAAGTTTTCGCAGGGCCCGGTGAAGCGCGATACGATCTACCGCACCCTCCAGATTCAAGTCTTCGATTGGGCACGAATTCAGGATGCCGGTGTCTCCCTGCGTCTCGTTCGATCCGCTGGTGTCCAGGGAAATGGG
Source organism: uncultured Acidobacteriota bacterium (assembly GCA_963718505.1). Taxonomy (GTDB): domain Bacteria; phylum Acidobacteriota; class Terriglobia; order Terriglobales; family Acidobacteriaceae; genus Gp1-AA133. The sequence goes on from CAVQZP010000030.1 coordinate 62,181, forward strand.
CTTTACGTGTGCCGCGCGCAAGCGCATGAGCACAACATTGACCGTCAGCCGATACAGCCAGGTCGACAAGGCCGAATCTCCCCGGAAGGTAGAGAGGCGAAGGAAGCACTGCAGGAAGGCCTCCTGGGTGCAATCTTCCGCTTCGGTTTGCTCGCGCGTGATGCGAAGGCAAAGCGCATACACTCGGCGCTTGTGGGTTTCATAGAGCCGTGCGAACGCCTGCTTGTCTCCCAGCTGCGCCAGCCGCACGAGTTGCTTTTCGGAGAGGTCGTCTAGACTCTGTCGCATAGTCATGCGTCACTGTAACCAGCCGGGAACTGTCGCTGGCATCGGGTGGTGGCTGTAGGACCCATGACGTGATTATGTAAATTCGCCCTAAGGCCCAGCGAACATTCTTGCAGATTCGAACTTTTCTCTCGCTCTCATACTCGCGACTCGGCGAGGCAGGTTATTGAAGCTGAATCGATTAGTCGCTCGCTGCATTACATTTTCAAATCGCAACCATTTGACCTTCGAATTTGCACACAGCGTCATTGGCGGCTTCGTTCCAAGATCTATTTCGTGTGAGGGCATGCTAAGAAGACAACGCGCGGAAGTATCACATCGAGACAGTTACGGTATAGGCGCCATCACTCCGCAAAAATTACACATTGCATTCTATGAGTAAAACACCTTAAGGCCTGCATTTGAGAAACTTACGAGTTTGGCACCTTTGATGCATAGAGCCTGTATGGTCAGAGCGAAAGAGTCTAAGTCAAGAGCGGTTTCGATGGTTCGACCAGGCGTCGAAACTGAACTCTCACAACCGGCAGGGCTGTTTCGTCGCGGTTGCGCGAAATTTACCCGCCGTTAATTCTTTGTGCCCCACAAGCGCGGGCGTCATCCCTGTTAAGCGCCCGTTGAGGGTTTGAGCAAACCGCGTACGGATTTGTTGTGGGGACTTTACTTCCTTTACGAAACTGCATCTGTGCGAGGTGTAGACATGAGTACGTTTCGCATTTTGATTGCTGATGACCACGAGATTGTTCGCCACGGGATACGTGCGCTTCTTGACAACCACGCGGGATGGGAAGTTTGTGGGGAAGCCACGGACGGGCGCCAAGCTGTCGAAAAGGCAATCGAACTGCGCCCCGACGTCGTTTTACTCGACGTAGGAATGCCCAATCTGAATGGGTTGGACGCAGCCCGTCAAATCCTGATCGCATGCCCGCGCAGCCGTATCCTCATCTTGACGATGCATGAATCGGAACAACTTGTACGGGAAGTTCTTGAAGTTGGTGCTCGTGGTTTCCTGTTGAAATCCGATGCGGCCCGTGACCTCGTGGCCGCCGTCGAAGCCTTGCAGCGCCGTACCACTTTCTTTACTTCCAGCGTGGCCGAAATCGTCCTAAACGGCTATCTCAACCGTCGCAGCGATGAAAAACCTATCAAAGACCGTCTTACCGCCCGCGAGCGCGAGGTCGTCCAGTTACTCGCTGAAGGTAAAACCAGTAAGGAGGTCGCCGTGGCACTCAATCTCAGTGTCAAGACCGCCGAAACCCACCGAACCAATGTCATGAGGAAACTCGATCTGCACTCCGTAGCCGATCTCGTGCGATATGCCGTTCGAAATAACATCGTGCAAGTGGTTTAATCGCGAAACTGCCCGGTCAGTTCTCCTCACACCCTAAGGACTGCTTCTACTATACGTTACAGAGTTCACCGGATGGGCTGAAGGGGTGGCCTCTCTTATATCTTTAGTTAGAAGACTCCCCAGTCGAGGCTCGCCACCCGCGGCGTTCGGGGACGCGGAGTTCAATACGTGCGGAGGACCGGGACGCCCAGCACCTTGGGGAATCAGTTCTGCGAATCTCCCAAAGACGACCCGGAGTCGCTCCGGGGGGAGGCGGATACGGCAAGCGCATGGCGAGTTTTGATCATCGGTGCAGAAACGAATCGTGAAATCGTGAGAACCACTATGGCGCAGTGGGCTCTCGAGACGACGTTCTGTTCGTCCGTCCACGAAGCGCGTCCCCTGCTGACAAACAGTGGTTTTTCGCTGGTTTTCTGTGAGGATCAGCTCAGCGACGGGACTTATCAGGATCTTCTTGGCCCCACCGTTAAGCCGGTGAAGTCGCGCTTCGTTGTGTTGTCGCCTACACCCGAAGCCGACGACAAGTACGAGGAAGCGATGCGGCTGGGTGCTTTTGAGATGATCGCCAGTCCCTGTCGCAAAAGCGATATCCAGTGGATCGTGATTCGGGCAATGCAAGAAGAGAGCCGTCGCGGTGGAAATCGGCGGCGCGTCACACCGCACGAAGACGGCAACGCCGAGACTGCGGCAGTGGTAACGAATGGGGCTGAACGTGACTCATCAAATGGAGGCCAGTCGTAATCAGTTCGCGCTCTTCGTTGGTCTCACACGAATACTGAGTTTTAACACTCGAATGACAAGAAATGCGAGTGCAGTCGCCATCGCCGTTCTCATTTCATCACTGATTCTTACTTCACCGACCTGCGCTCAATCCGAAACGCAGCAACCACCTCAGCAAACACCTTCTGACTCGACTGCCGCTTCCCCTACGCCCGCGGCTCCGGCCAACCCGCCCACAGACGACAAGGATGCTTCGACCGAGCCTCCTGCGGAAAACAACCGCCCGCAGACTCATGTATCCCCTTGGCAACTGCTGGCCGAAGGGATGGGAAGTCGCACCGTCGCACGCCGTCAGGAGGCGCTCGCTGCGCTCGGGACTCTCGGCGCGAGAGAGCGTGCTATTCAACTCGTGGTCGCTGCGCTCGACGACAAGGACCCCTCTGTGCGCCAACTCGCTGCACGAAGCCTCGGGCAGATGCATGCAAAAAGCGCCATCCCAAAGTTGCGGGAAGCTCTCAATGACGACTCCGCAGGCGTGAGTTTTGCGGCGGCCAAATCGCTTTGGGACATGGGCGACCGTAGTGGTCGCGGTGTCTTTATCGAGATCCTCTCCGGCGAAAAATCGAATTCAAGCGGAATGATGAAAGATCAGATGGAGTCAGCGAAGAAACATCTTCAGGACCCGCGCGGGCTTGCAGTTATCGGTGCGAAAGAGGCTGCCAGCTCGCTCTTCGGGCCTGCGGGATGGGGTATCACGATCGTGGAGGAGGCCACCAAGGACCGTTCCGCATCGGTGCGAGCCATGTCGGCCACCTTACTTGGACACGATGCCAGCAAGGACGCTGTTCGGGAGCTCGATGAGGCGCTGTGGGATAAGAATTGGATTGTGCGAGCCGCCGCGGCACAAGCGCTTGGAGAGTGCAAACGGCGAGATCAGATCAAACATCTCAGGGGCCTGTTATGGGATGGCAAGCCTGCGGTACGATACATGGCCGCGGCCTCGATCATTCGGCTTTCGTCATCGAGGGCTGCGACCGGTTCCATCAAAACCACGAAATCCCCGGGCCCGGCAGCTGCTCTGCAGACGCCACGAACTTCAAAATGAGATTAAAGGAGGCCGGATGAAATTCCGACTTTTCTCAATCGCACTCGCCGCCACGCTCGCGGCTCAGTATTGTCTGGCACAACAACCTGCCACCGACGATCGCACCGCACAACGCATTCAGAGGGAAGTGCGCCACGAATTGATCATGCTTCCCTACTTGGGTGTATTCGACAATCTGGCCTACAAAGTGAATGGGTCTACGGTCACTCTTATAGGCCAGGTCACACGCCCCACGCTGAAAACCGACGCCGAGAGGGTTGTCAAAGGCATTGAAGGCGTCGACAAGGTTGATAATCAGATTGAAGTTCTGCCACCGTCGACCATGGACGATCAATTGCGCCGCCGTTTGTATCGTGCCATTTACGGATATGCTCCCCTGCAGAAGTACGCACTGGGAGTACAACAGCCCATACGGATCATCGTGAAGTCCGGGCGCGTAACCCTAGAGGGTGTCGTCGACAATGAGGCCGACAAGAACTTCGCGGGAGTCCGGGCGAATGGCGTTCCCGGTATCTTTTCTGTGACCAACAACTTGCAGGTCGTCAAGCCTTAGATTAGGTACCGGCGTCTTTCACTACGTATTGCACAATAACCGAAATCCTGCGATTCGAGGCATCTTCCGGACTCTCTGGTTTACGTAATCTCTGATCGGCGTAGCCGCGAACCTGGACCACTTGGTTCTTGGTTACGCCGTTCTCTTGCATTAGCCTCCGCGCCGCATTGGCACGATCCACCGACAGCTCCCAGTTGCTGTAGCTGCCATCTCCTGCATAAGGCTTCGCATCTGTGTGTCCTTCAATCGAGATCTTGTTGGGAAGGTTGCCCAGTTCGCGGGCAAGAGCAATCAGCAATTCGCGCCCGTTCGGGCTCGGTGTCGGGCTCCCGCTTTCAAAGAACGTGCCCGATTCCGTTTCCAGCAATTCGATACGCAGCCCCTCCGCCGTCACCGTCATTTCGATCTGATCCTTCAGGGTGTCGAAGTTGTCCAGCTTCCGGATAGATTTCTGCAACTCTTCCTTCAGCTTTGGCATGTCCTCCTTGGAGAGCGCAAATGCTTCTCCCGACCCCTGCATGTCGGTTCCCACGTTCTTTGAGTGACCTGTTGGGTCCTTGAAGTATCCGCCGACTGCTTCCTGCACCTGCTTACTGCTGTTCATCAACCACAGCACGATAAACAACGCCATCATGGCGGTGACGAAGTCCGCATACGCCACTTTCCAGGCGCCGCCGTGATGGCCGCCATGTCCGCCTTTCTTCTTGATGATGATGATGGGAGCGTTACCCGACATTCACGGACCCCTATGCTGATGCCGCCGCCGCTGCGGCTCCCCCGTTGCGGCAAGCTTGTTCCACTTCCTGAAATGATGGACGCACATGGCCTGGGATCGCCCGTCGTGCAATCTCCACTGCCATGATCGGCGAGATACCTTCAGAAACGCCAGCATCAGAACCCGCAGGGTGTGATAGTAGGAATGCTCTTCATCGGCCGTCTTTGCCATGTTCGCGGCCAACGGCCCCACCAGCCCATAGCAAAGCAGAATTCCGAGAAACGTGCCAACCAGGGCTGCCGCCACCTTGTGCCCGATCTCCTCCGGAGGCCCGCCCAGGGCACCCATCGTAATCACAACACCGAGCACCGCCGCTACGATCCCCAGGCCCGGCAGTGAGTCCGCCATCGTACTCAGTGCCGAAACGGGTAGCATGGCGTCGTGATGATGTACATCCATATCCGCTTCCATCATCTGGTCGACATCGAATGGCTCAATGCCGCCCGTGACCGCGATCCGCATGGTGTCGCAGACGAAATTCCGTATGTGATGATCCTTCAGGAATGCTGGATACTGCGAAAGAACTGGACTCTTGTCCGGCTCCTCGATATCGCTTTCCAGGGCGACCAGGCCATCCTTGCGCGCCTTGTTCAGCAGGTCGTACATCATCTTGAGCGACTCGATATATCTGGCTTTCGTGAACTTCGACCCGCCAAACACTCCTCCGATTCCGGCGGCAATCTGTTTCAGAATGTGCAGCGGATTCGCCACCAGCACGGTTCCGACCCCGGCTCCCCCAATGATGAGCAACTCCGCGGGCTGCAGCAACACGCGCAGATTGCCGTGCTCCATCAGGTATCCGCCTACCACTGCGCCGAAGACCACCAAGATCCCGATGATCGCAAACATCGAACTTACACACCTCCGCTGGCTGCAGCCTGCGCCACCTCAGCCAGCTTCTGTTTGAGCGAGGAGTCCAGTCGACTCAAGATCGAATCCACCGTGTCTCCGGCTGTTGCCGATGTTGCAGCCACCTCGACCGCCACCGACAGCCGGTCACCCCACCAATGAATGCCCGAGCCGCTTACCGTCGCTTTCAACCGGTGGCCGACCTTCTCGACGAGGTGCTCCGCGCACATCGGCAAGATCGCCAAAAACTGATCCCCTTCCCAGCACCCGAGGAAATCCGTAGCCCGCAGCACTTCCCTCATCGTGTGAGCGAACACCCGCAGAATCGACCGCACCGCCTCGTGACCGTGGGCGGACTGAAACAACTGGAGTCGATCCGGTTGAATCATCAAGACGCTGAATGGAAGACCATGCGTCGAGAACAGATCCAGTTGCTCGCGCAGGTACGAAGCCATGAGCTCGCGATTCGGCAATTCCGTAGCCTCGTCCAGACATCCGTGCTTGGCCAGGACATTTTGCCGACGTTCGGATTTCGGGATGACGCGTCGTTCCTCGAAAATTTCCGCTGCCCCACAGATGTGTCCGGCTTCATCGCGCACAGGCACGGCCCGCACACGCACGGGCACCCGATGCCCCGCTCGATGTCGCAGGTATACTGTGGCCTCGTGCACCTGGCCGTCGCGCATGCAGCCCGCCAGTGGACAATCCGTCCCGCAGAGTACGGCTTCGTTTTCGTCCGAATGCACCAGGATATCGTCGCGGCAAAATCTGCCAGTCACATCCTGGCGCAGGTATCCCGAGATTCGCTCCGCGCCTCGATTCCAGTACACAATCTTGCGGTGAAGATCGACAAGGTAGACTCCGACATCCAGAGAGTCCACGGCGGTCTCGAACACACGAGGGTTGTTCAGGTCCAGCATACGCATGCTCCGCTGTTTCCTTCATCGGCGTCAGCCTCCCCATCCTTCAGCGTTCCCTGGCCCATTTCGGAACCAGCCCCGCACCTGAGTCATCGCGCCCGCCGCAGAAAATGCTACATTTAATGATTCATGTCTGCTCCGAACTCCCGCTTTATCCGCGCCTGCAAGGCTCAACCTGTCGATCGCACTCCGGTCTGGTTCATGCGCCAGGCAGGGCGCTACATGCCGGAGTATCGCGCCGTCCGCAAGCAGCATTCCTTGATCGAGATCTGTAAGAAGCCCGAGCTTGCCGCCGAAGTCACCGTCACCGCCGCCGAAGCCCTCGGTGTCGACGCGGCCATCATCTTTGCCGACCTGCTCCTGCCCCTCGAGGTAATGGGCCTTCCTTTCCGCTTTGAGGCCGGCGAAGGTCCGGTCATCGAAAAACCCCTGCGCGACCAGGCCGACATTTCTCGGCTCCGCACCGATCGCGCATCCGAACTCGGCTACGTCTCCGATGCGATTCGCCTTGTCTGCAAACATTTTGGCGATCGCCTCCCAATGATCGGCTTTTGCGGCGCGCCCTTCACGCTCGCCAGCTACATGATCGAAGGCGGCGGATCTCGCAACTATGTCCACACCAAGAAAATGATGTACTCGTCGACCGCGGCATGGGACGAGCTCATGCAGAAGCTGGTTGCCGTCACCAGCGAGTACGCCGCCGAGCAAGTTCGGGCTGGCGCTGACACCATCCAGATCTTCGATAGCTGGGTCGGATGCCTGAGCGTCGAAGACTATCGTCGCTACGTGCTTCGGCATGTGACCACCTTGGTGAAAAAACTCCAGGCGACCGGCGTGCCTATCATCTATTTCGGCACCGACAGTGCGACGCTCCTGTCTTCGATGAAAGAAACCGGCGCCGAAGTGATCGGCCTCGACTGGCGGATCCCTCTCGACGAAGGTTGGCACGTGATGAAGTTCCAGGGTGCCGTGCAGGGGAATCTGGATCCAGTGCTCTTATTTGCCGAGTGGAAGGAATTGCAGTCTCGGGCGGAAGGCATTCTGAGGCTTGCTGCTAAACGGCCGGGACACATTTTCAATCTCGGCCACGGCATTCTTCCGGAAACGCCAGTCGACAACGTGAAGAATCTGTGCAAATTTGTCCAGGAGCATTCAGCGAAATGAAGGCGCTTGCGCCGGTGCCGTATTTAGCAATGCAAAGAGTGAGTATCTTAACGGCGAAGGCGCCGTATGCGCTACATGGGATGTAGCGCCGGCGTCCCGCCGGCTGTCGCGAGGGCGTCTCGCCCTCGCACCTCGAGTCGATCACGAATGTCGAACCCGCTCTCAACCCGCACTGCCGTTCTCCTGCTCGCACACGGAACCGCCGACTCGCTCGACGACATCCCCGAGTTCCTGCGCTTTGTCACTGGAGGACGTCCGGTCCCGCCGCCGGTCATCGAAGAGGTCCGCCACCGCTACTCGCTTATTGGCCACTCGCCCATGAACGAAATCACGGCCCGTCAGGGCGAACTCCTGGCCCAAAAACTGCACTTGCCGGTCTACATTGGCATGCGCAACTGGAAGCCATTTATTCCGGATGTCGTGAAGAAGATCGCGTCCGACGGCATCGAGCACGTAGTCGCCATCTGCCTCGCGCCACAGAACTCTCGCACCAGCGTCGGCCTGTACCGAAAAGCAGTCGAAGGTGAATCAGGACCACCCTTCTCGCTGGATTTTGTGGAGTCCTGGCATGACCATCCATTGCTGGTAGACGCATTTGCCGAGAAACTGCGCACCGGATGGTCCGTGGCCTCCCGCGAAATAGGCGCCAGCGTCCCCATCATCTTCACCGCGCACAGCGTTCCGCAACGAACCATCACCGAGGGCGATCCTTACGAAACGCAAACGCGCGAAACCGCAACGCTTGTGGCAAAGGCGGCCGCTCTCGCCTCCGGAGACTGGAGCTTCGCGTTCCAGAGCCAAGGCATGTCCGGCGGGGCATGGCTCGGGCCGACCGTTGAAGATACGATCACTGGCCTGAAAGTGAAAGGCCACACAAGCGTCTTCGTCCAGCCAATCGGGTTTCTATGCGATCACGTGGAAGTGCTTTACGATATAGACATCGGGTTCCGGGATTTCGCGCAAAAGCAAGGCATGCGCCTATGGCGCGCCGAATCTTTGAATGAATCGGCAACCTTGATCGACGCTCTGGCCAACATCGTGCGTGGTCGATTGCAGAAAACCCAAAATTACGCTGCGCCATATGGGGCTAAGAGCTAGTAGCTGGCAGCTCGTAGCTGTTCTTATGAAACGAATCGCCATCATCGGCGGCGGCATCTCCGGGCTCTCGGCAGCCTATGCGCTCGAGAAACAGCGCCGTGCGGGCACCGAGGTCGAATACACGCTCTACGAGTCCGCAGCACGCCTCGGTGGCGTTCTTGTCACCGACAACGTCGATGGCTGCATCATCGAGGCCGGGCCCGATTCGTTCCTAACCGAAAAGCCCTGGGCCACGGACCTCTGCAAGGAACTCGGCCTCGGCAACCAGCTCATCGGCTCGAACGACCGCGACCGCAAGACCTACATCGTCACTCGCGGCAAGCTGATTGAGATGCCCGACGGCCTGATGTTCATGGTCCCCACCAAGATTCTGCCCACTGTGCTATCCCCGCTGTTCTCGTGGAAGACAAAATTGCGCATGGCGCAGGAGTGGTTTCATCCTCCGCGCAAGGCGAATGGCGACGAAACCGTCGCATCGCTGCTCGAACGGCACTACGGCCACGAGATGGTCGATCTGCTCGCAGATCCGCTTCTTTCCGGCGTGTACGGAGGAGAAGCATCGCAACTCAGCGTTCGTGCTGTGCTCGCGCGCTTTGCTGACATGGAAGCAAAATACGGAAGCCTCAGCCGTGCCATGCTGGCCGCCCGTAAAACAGCACCGAAGCCGCAGAACGGCTCGACGCGCCCGCTCTTTACTTCTCTGGAAAATGGCATGCAGCAGATGGTCGACGCCGTTGTTGCCGCTTTGCCTCCGGACTCACTGGAAACAAACGCTCACGTCCAGGCGGTCTCGCCGGAGAACGGCAGCTGGATCGTTTCCGCAGGCCTGGACACCGATCAATTCGACGCGGTGATCCTCGCACTGCCGACGCATGCTGCCGCGAATCTGCTGGGCCGCGCCAGTGCTGAACTCGCCTCCGAGCTCCGCGGCATCGCCTACAGCTCCTCCGTAACTGTTGCCCTCGGCTACGACAACAAGGTCCGCCACTTGCTTCCTCCCGGCTTCGGCTTTCTCGTGCCGCGCACCGAAGGCAAGCGCATGCTTGCGGCAACCTTCGTCCATAATAAGTTCGCCCATCGCGCTCCCGACGATCGCGCTCTTCTCCGGTGCTTCCTTGGCGGGGCACGCGATGAACAGATCCTTGCGCTCTCCGATGAGGACATCCTGGGCATCGTGCGCGATGAGCTGAACCAGATCATCGGCCTGAGCGCCGAGCCCCTCTTCACGCGGGTGTTCAAGTGGAAGGGCGCCATGGCCCAGTATGGCGTAGGACACCTCGAACGCCTGAAGCGCATCGACAGCTTGCTGCAGAAACTTCATGGGCTCGCGTTAGCAGGAAACGGCTACAGCGGAATTGGCGTCCCCGATTGCGTGCGCTCGGGAACGGAAGCGGCGGTGAAGGTGCTGCAATCCGAATCTGCCGTGCTCACGTAAACTCACGCCGAACAAGCGGCACAACCGGGCGCCCTAGGCTGATCGCAGCCGGTTCACTTCTCTGAAAAACCTAACTTAGCATCGCCGTCTCAATCGCCGCCCGCAACCGATCCACCGCCCATGAAGCTTGTTCCTGCGACATCACCGCAGGCGGCGCCAGCAGCAGATGATCTCCGCTCACTCCATCGACGCTCCCTTGCATCGGATACACGAGTAGTCCTTGCTCGGCCGCGGCCTGCCCAACCCGCGGGGCGAAATTCTTCTCCGGTGCAAACGGTTGTTTGGTTTTCTTGTCGGCCACTAACTCGACTCCCAGCAGCAATCCGACTCCACGCACATCTCCGACGACCGGCAGGTCGAGCAAACCGTCGAGAGCCTGACGAAGCGCGTGCGCCAGTGTTCCACTTTCTTGGGAATTCGCCGCTCGAACGAGGCCATGGGCAATGAGATATCGCAACACGGCCTGCCCCGCCGCCACAGAAACAGGATGCGCGTTATAGGTAAAGCCATGCAGAAATGCACCCGAACCCTTCGCAATCGCGTCGACCACTTTCTTGCTCGCGATGACCGCGCCGAGTGGTGCGTATCCGCTCGATAGCCCCTTCGCCGTGACTAGGATGTCGGGCGCAACGCCCCAGTGATCGACCGCAAAGTTGCGCCCCGTCCGCCCCATCCCGGTCATGACTTCATCCGCAATTAACAAAACTCCGTGTCTGCGACAAACGTCCGCTACCTTCTCGAGATAGCCTGGTGGTGGCACCACCGCTCCCAGCGTCGCTCCGCTCACCGGCTCAAACACAAACGCTGCGGCCTCCCCCTGCGACGCCTCGATGGCCTGCTCGACTTCCGACGCATATTGCTGGCCGCAGTTGAAACAACCGTCCGTGCAGTCAAAGGCGCAGCGATAGCAGTACGGCACGCCGACATGCGCGAACTCCTTCACCATCTGCAAGTACATCTCGCGCCGCTTCTTGTTCCCGGAAACCGAAAGCGCACCAAACGTCGCGCCGTGATAACTCTGCTTGCGGCTGATGACCTGATACCGCTGCGTTTCACCAATTTCCACGTGGTATTGCCGTGCCAGCTTTAACGCCGTCTCGATTGACTCCGAACCGCCGCTGGTGAAATACACGCTTCCGTCGCGAAAGTTCTCTCCGGCGAACGCGAGTAGCTCCTCGGCATATTCTTCCGCGACCGCGGTCGTGAACTGACTTGTATGAACGAACTCCAGCTTGCCCGCCTGCTCCGCCATCGCCGCGGCAATCTCGGAAACTCCGTGGCCGATGAAATTCACTGCGGCCGATCCTGAGAAATCGAGATAGCGCTTCCCGTCGCCGTCCCACACATACACGCCTTCTCCGCGTACCGCCGAAGGAAACGACTTGCGAAAGGATCGCCGCAGAACTGCCGATTCGCGCTGGACGGTGGTCATCGTTGAAATTATAGATGCGCTTCGGATTTCTGGAGACGCACGCACATCCGCAAGCCGCGCCACTCCCCACGCTCACGATACAAGATGATTACTAAGGCACTCGTACCTTCGCCTGCCGGAAAAAACGGAAATCCGCACTCCGCATACGTTAATCTGCGATTGACCCATGTTCCCCCGCATCCTCCGAATCCTGCGGCCTTCGCATCAGCACAGCGCGTTCTCCGCCACTGTGCTGCTGATGACGACGGTCATGCTCTCGCGCATCGTCGGCTACGTGCGCGAGGCCTACATCGCTTACGCCTTCGGCGCAGGCGGTCAGACCGACGCTTACGTCGCCGCCTTCACTCTGCCCGACTGGCTCAACTACATCCTTGCCGGCGGTACGGCCTCGATTACCTTCATCTCGATCTACACACGCTTCCTCGCGGAGAAACGCGAAGCCGACGCGCAGAAAACTTTCTCCGTAATCATCACCGTCATGACCACGGTTTTTCTCATCGGAATTCTGGCCGCCGAAATCTTCACGCCCCAGTTCGTTGGCTGGATGTTCCACGGCTTCTCGCCCGATCAGATGCGGCTATGCGTCTCGCTCACCCGCATCCTTCTTCCGGCGCAGATCTTCTTTTATGTGGGCGGAGTCGTCGGCGCGGTGCTTCTCTCACACCGGATGTTTCTGTTCCCCAGCTTCGGGCCGCTGCTCTACAACGTCTTCATCATTCTTGGCGGCGTGGTTGCGGGAAAACAGATGGGTATCGCATCGCTGGCCTACGGGGCACTCGTTGGCGCGATCATCGGCCCGTTTCTGGTCAACGCCTTCGGCGCCGCACGAATCGGCATCGGCTACTGGCCTTCCTTCGACATCAAGAATGAAGCCTTCCGCGAATGGGTGCGCCTTTCGATCCCGCTGATGCTCGGCGTCTCGCTCGTTACCGCCGACGACTGGATCCTCCGCTACTTCGCCTCCAGCGGCATCGGCGACATCGCGCGGCTCAACTACGCGAAGCGTCTCTTTGCGGTCCCGATCGCCGTTCTCGGCCAGGCCACCGGGCAGGCCTCGCTCCCGTTTTTCGCCAAGCTGTTTGGCGAAAAGAAACTCAAAGAATTCGGCGACACGGTGAATGCCTCGGTCTACCGGATCTCCGCGCTCTCGGTGCTGACCTCCGCGCTGATGATGGTCGCGTCCCTCCCACTGATCGATCTCGTGTATCGCCGGGGCCACTTCTTCTTCCACGACTCGCAAAACACGGCCGTCTACTTCTTCTGGTTCTCTCTGTCGCTCGCACTTTGGGCCGCCCAAGGGCTCTACGCCCGCGCCTTCTACGCTGCCGGCGACACGCTCACTCCCATGGTCGCGAGCACGCTGATCACGATCGTCTCAATCCCGATGTATCGTGCACTGTTTCACGCCTTCTCGGTTACCGGGCTCGCCATCGCCTCCGACCTCGGCATCGTCGCTAACACGGTCGCCGCCGCCGTTCTTCTTCACCGCCGAAAGCTGGTCTCGCTCGCCGAGTTCCCCTGGAAGGAGTTTTCAAAAACCGTCCTCGTCGCCACTGGAGCCGGCGGTATCTGCTGGGCGGTCGTCCGTAGCATTCCTCTCCGCGGAAGCCGGGCCTCTGACCTCGAGTCCCTCGCCCTCAGCACCGTCACCTGGGCTGGAGCGGTCGCAGCTGGACTCTGGCTGGTTCGCTCAGACCTGCCGCAATCCCTGCGTCGGCGGAAAGCTGTGGCCGTCACCGAACCCGCAAAACCGCTTGGCGATGTCGCCCAAATGGAGTCCTAAAACCGGCTTACCTCCAACCATAACCACCCGTAATTCAGAGACTTACGAGATGATTCGAGCTTGAGCCTGGCTTGAGCGCCAGTGCATTGGCCGCCACCCGTTCCCGCGCCAGACTGCCCTCAGAAAGGCGGGAGGTGCGTATGGCAAGTCCGATGGTTGACTATTGCGAGCGGGCCAATCCGGGGGTTCTCGCGGAGATCCGCCGGCTCGGCGGCGCGTTTAGCAACGCCCGCCGCATCCAAGCCAGCTTCCTGGCCAACCTCGAGAAGAAAACTCTCGTCTGGCTCGCCGAGCGCACCCCTGCTGGGGTGAACTCCGACCATCTCACCCTGTTGGGATTCGCCGGCCAGCTGATGGCCGGCGGATTCTATGCCCTCTCTCGCTGGAACAAGTACTTCCTGCTCGCCGTGATCGCCTGTCTCGCGGTGAACTGGCTGGGCGACAGTCTCGACGGCACGCTCGCCCGTGTCCGCCAGCAGCAACGGCCACGTTACGGCTTCTACGTAGATCATATGGTCGACACCGTCGGCGCCATCGCGATGATGACCGGCCTTGCCGTCTCCGGCTACATGCATCCATGGATCGCCGTCGGATTGCTGACGGCGTTCCTAGCGCTCTCGATCCAGTCTTATCTCGCGACGTACACGATCGGCGAGTTCCGCCTTTCTTTTTGGAGCTTCGGGCCCACCGAGCTGCGCCTGCTTCTGGCCGTTGGCAACGTCGCGCTGCTTCGCTGGCCAATTGTCCTGCAGGGACACTATCGCCTGTTCGACATCGGCGGAGCGATCGGACTCGTCGGCATGACTCTCATGCTGATCGCCTTCACCGCGAAGAATGGCTACCGGCTTTATTGCGAGGAGCGCATCCAGTGACGACACCAGGCACAATACCTCCGACCAGCACCGACTCTCACGAATCAACTCAGTCAAGAATTCTTCGCTGGCTGAAGTTCAACGCCGTGGGCGCCGGAGGAATCGTCGTTCAGTTGGTAGTGCTTACCGTTGCGACGTCGGCCTTGAAGATCGATTACCTCATCTCAACCGCCCTCGCCGTGGAAGCCGCGGTGATTCATAACTACTTCTGGCACGAGCGCTTCACCTGGCTCGACCGCCCCACCGAGAGCTCCTGGGCCCGGTTCCTCAAATTCAACCTGTCCACTGGTCTGTTTTCTATCGTAGGGAACATGCTCTTGATGCGTGCTTTGGTCGACGGAGTGCACCTGAATTACGTAATCGCCAACCTGATCACCATCGCCACCTGCTCGATCGTCAACTTCGTGGTAAGCGACCTGTTCGTCTTCGAGGAGTCGTAACCTCTCCGAAAACATCCCAAGCCATGGGAAGCCCACTCAAGCAATTGACTCCATAGATCGTCTTGCATCCTCCGCGGGTGTTCTTTGCGTTCTTCGCGGTTAAAGGCTTCTGCTCTTCTCCGTGCTCTCCGTGTCCTCCGTGGTGAAGAATTCAAACTATTTGCAAGTTAGCCACCGTCACCCGTTCTCGAGAAGGCCGCAGTTGTCTCCCGGAACCGCACGTTACCTTGGCCCGTATCAGTTGGTGTCTAACGGAACATAGCGTCCGCAGGCTGCCCGGCATATGATCGCCGCGCCGGACTCACGAAAGGCAGGACTGTCCATCCCGTGATCGAACTTATCCGCCTTCGCAAAGAATACGACGATCTCATCGCCGTCCAGGACCTCACCCTTTCCATCCCCCAAGGCGAGATTTATGGCCTGATCGGCCCCAACGGCGCCGGTAAGACCACCACGATCCGTATGGCCTGCGGCCTACTTGCTCCCACAATTGGGCAAACGCTAATCAACGGAATCGACGTCGCGCAGGAGCCCGAAATGGCTCAGCAATCCATCGGCTATCTTTCCGACTTCTTCGCGGTCTATGAGGACCTGAAAGTCTGGGAATATCTCGACTACTTCGCTCACGCTTACAAGGTCGCCGAATCCGAGATCCCCGGCCGAGTAACGGAGGTGATCGCTCAGTTCTCGCTCGAAGTCAAACGTGACGCCATGATTCGCGGCCTCTCGCGCGGCATGAAGCAGCGCCTCGGCATCGCGCGCGCCGTCATCCACCGGCCCCAGGTGCTTCTACTCGACGAGCCGGCTTCCGGCCTTGATCCCAAGGCTCGCCTCGAACTGCGCAACTTGCTGCGTTCGCTTCGCGATCAGGGGACAACAATCCTGATCTCCTCGCACATCCTCACGGAACTCGAGGGCTTCTGCACCTCCATCGGAATCATGGAAAAGGGTCGGATGGTGCGCAGCGGCCGTCTCGAGGAAGTCACAGCCGCCGAGAGTCCGGCGCGCGATATGCGCATGAGTTGGCTCGGCGAATCCTCGGCTGGCATTCAGGCGGAATTCGCCGGCCACCCGAAGGTTTCCAATCTTCAGCTCAACGGCGCTTCGGGAACTTTTCAGTTCTCTGGCTCGGATGACGAACTCGCCTCTCTCCTTGCCAAACTGGTCGGCTCCGGAGTGCGCGTAAAGTCCTTTTCCGAGGTCAAGCAAACGGTCGAGGATCTCTACATGAAGCTTTCCAAGCACGAGGTGATGTAGTGCTCAAATTCTGGCGCAATCCCGAGTTCATCCGTCATGTGCGGGCGGAACTCCGCCCGACGCGAGCCATTACTGTAGCCTTCGTCGTGTACTTCCTAAGTGCCCTGATCGGCCTTGCCTGCTGGGCGCAGCATCAAGAGATCCTGGATCAGGCTACTCGGAGCGCCCAACATTGGGGCGGTGCGTCCATCGCTTATGCCGAACGCTTGCAGCAGGAAGGCAATCGCCCCGCATGGCACCTGCTCGCGCAGTGGCTGATCGGCTTGCAGAGTGGACTGCTAACCTTCTGGTCGCTGTTTTCATGCGCGCAATCGGTGTCTGGCGAGCGCGACCGCAAGACCTGGGACTTTCAGCGAACCACCAGCCTCACATCCACCGAACTCCTGATCGGCAAACTTCTAGGAGAGCCCATCCTCGCCTACTTCGCCACACTCTGCGTTCTGCCGATCACCTTGTACGCGGGCTTGGCGGGAGGGCTTTGGCTTCGACAGCTGATCGCGGCCTATGTATCCATTTTCGCAACAAGTCTATTTCTCGGCCTCGGCGGCTTATGGATCTCAACGCTGCTCGAAAACCGCAGCCGCGGGGTTGGCTTGATCGGAGCACTGGCTTTCTACGGACTTGTGCTTGGCACCTTCGGGTTCGCGACGTCATGGTTTCCCGGCCTCGCTGCTTTTAGTCCGCTTACCGGATTGCATTCCATCCTCGAGGTGCGCTTCGACTATAGACGCGACGTCACGCCCACGCTTTTCGGGCACGAGGTCCCGTGGCTCCTGATGACGCTGGTGCTCTGCATGTCCTTTGGCGCGTGGCTTGTGCTGATGCTGGTGCGTAATCTCAAACGCGACTACGAGGACATCCGTCTGCTGTCACGCTGGCAGGCGGTTGGCTGTGCTGCATTTTTGAACTTCGTCTTTTATGCACTCTTCACATCGGGCGGCCACAACCCTCCGTCCGGTGAGTTCGCCACTTTCATGGTCTGCATCAACGGGCTCATTTTGTTTGCCATCGGCCTGGCGACGCTGACACCGCACGAGCGCCTGAAAATCTGGTGGCGTCAGCGGGCTGCGGGCGCGGCCGTGTTGTTTTCCGAAGATGGCCTTCCGTGGCCATGGTTGGCAATCTCCGCTCTTGTCGCCTACGCGCTGATGGTCTGGGGACTGCTCGCGTGGCGTCTGTCACTCGACTTTCATCTTCGTTCCTTGGGCATGGCCGCCTTACAACTGTTTGTCGTGTTGGTGTTCATCACCCGCGAGGTCCTGTTTATCCAATGGTGCACTCTAACGCGCCTCCGCCAGCCCGTGGTCAAGGGGACTCTCTTTCTGTGTCTGTACTACGGAGCTGCCGGCGTTTTCACAGCAATCGCGGCGACATCGTCCGAAAACGTCGCGCGCATCGTCATGAGCCTGCTCACTCCGATCGGAGTCTTCGACCCGACTCTGGAGTGGCCGCATATTCCTGCTAGCATCTATGGTGGATTAGCCGTGCAAATCGGCCTCATCGCCGCGATCATCGTCCTGATCGCAAACCGCCTTGCCAAGCCGGGCGTAGTACCGGTGACGTCCGGCGACTAAGGTTTGGGGGGAGGCACCTACGTGAGCGAAGTTCGCGAACAGACCAAGACCTAAGACCTAACACCCAAGACCTGATTCTTAATTCCCCCGTCCGTGGTCGTGGTCGCGATCGACCGCCCAAATTTCCGCTTCGGTCTTCTCCAGCGGATACACGTGTACCATCCAGTTAAAGACCAACGGCTTGAACGTCCCGCCGTTCGCCTCGCACTCTTCCTTGGTCGAAATCGAGCCGCGGAAGCCAAACTTCGGATTCGGCGACATCGGTTCCATCTTTAACGGAGTGGGCGGCGCGCAAAAGTTCACGTGCTCATGCCATTGTGCCACCGACAGAGGGATCCTCTGGTCGAGGTCGTCTTCCGTAAACCGTTTCGGAGCAGTGTACATCACGCCAACCAACTTGTAATCGTCGCCATGCTTCTCATAGAGCAACGACGTCGGATGCTCGGGATTAAAGCCAAACGCGGCCTCAAACGCATAGCCGTAGTTCGTGAAGTGATAGGTCTTCTGCGGAACATTCGGCAGGAAAATCTGGAAGCCATCGTTCAGGGCGGTATGGTAGTCCTTGTACTTCTCCGCCACACGGCGCGCCGCCTCCACCACCTTCCCCGCCCGCTCTTCATCGCCGGGCTTCAGCGGCCGGATGTCCGTCATCTTCATGTGCGGGCCCATGTCCATGTGATGCCCTTCCATTGAATGCATCACCGGAGCCTGGCTCGCAGCCTCGTCCCCAGACATCTCCTTGCCATCGGCGTGCCCGGACATCTTCGACATGTCGTGTCCCGGCATGTTCATCCCGGGCATCGGCTGGTTCTGCGTATCCTGTGACCACGCGACGCAGCCCGTCAACACGAGGGCCGCAATGAAAACCGTCATTCTTCGAAGCATAGAATTCCCCCACCTTTGTCTCAATTCTATGAACCCAGCCGGCCACTGTGAAGTTGCTGCAGCGGTCCAATGCGTCAGGATTTGTAAACACAACGCCCTCAAAGCAAAACAGGCATCCTCCGTAGAGGATGCCTGCCATGAAAAGCCCACTCGCCCCCAGGCGGCCGCGCTAACATTACGCGCCGAAACCGTTAGCGCCTGAGACCTGATACCTAAAACCTGATACCCGCTTCTAAGCCCTTGCTGCGACTGCCGGCTCGGCCGCCGCGCTCTTGGACTCTTCCTTCGTAGTCGGCTGTCCGCCCTTGCGGATGTCGATGCCGCCCTTGAAGAAGGCTCCGTCTTCGATCGAGATGCGTGCCGCCACCACGTCGCCCGTTAGCGAACCATCGCTACGGATATCCACGCGGTCACTCGCGGTCAGGTTGCCGCGCACTTTGCCCAGCACCACGATCTCGCGGGCGTTGATGTTGGCCGCTACCACGCCGTTCCGGCCAACCGTCACCCGGTTGCCCGCCAGGTTAATCGATCCTTCGACCCGGCCATCGATATAGAGGGACTCCGAACCTGTCACCTCGCCCTTGATCACCAGCGATTTGCCGATCGTCGCCTGGTCGGCCGTGGTCGCGCTAACCGGACGCGGTGCCGGCGCCGGCTCTGCCGCCGCGGGTGCCGTCGGTGTAGACATAGCCGGACGCGGCTCCGGTTCCGGAGCGCCGGGCCGTCCCGGGGTCGTTGGCTGATTCGTGGGCTTCCACATGTTCGAAAAAGTCCTTTCCTCTGGTTGGATTAAGAGTCACTCGCCGCACTTCAGTGACCAAATCGCATTCTACTCCGCCAGTCCATAGAGCACCTGTGGAAATTCAGATTTTCATTGATGCCAAAGGGGATGCCTCCACCCCTGACCGTTAGGCCCCGCCCAACAAGATCGCGCCAGGTTACCCTTCGATCACTGATACGGTAATTTCCGCTCAAACGACCGGCAGTTCCTATATGTAGACGCAACTCGGCGGATCGTACTAAAGCAATGCGGAACACAGAATGCCGCTATTTGAACTGTCATCCCGACCGACGCGAGGCGAGAGCCTAACAAAGTCGAAGGACCCGTGTTCCTCTGCGGGTATCTCCTGCCTCGATAGCATTTTCAAGATAAAAGGCGAGGTGGGACCTCCGGATCCAGCCACGATTCCCTGCGACTTCGACCCTCCCCTCACGTCTAAAATACGTTCTATCTCGAATCCCAAACCGACCGCAGGAGACCCATGCCGACGACCCTCGAGCGCCCAAAGCCCGGTGAGTACGACCCTTACTACGACCGCTACATCTCCCTGATCCCCGGCAACGACATCATCGCTACTTTCGCGAACCAGATTCCCAAGACAGTCGCGCTCCTCTCCACCCGCACCGAACAGGATGGCGACCTGCGCTACGGCCCGGGCAAGTGGAGCGTGAAGGAAGCGCTCGGCCACATGATCGACACCGAGCGCATCATGTCCTACCGCGCACTGCGCATCGCGCGCAACGATCGCACGCCGATCGAAGGCTTCGAACAAGATGACTACGTTCGCGACGGCCCGCACGCTGGCATTCTTCTGACCGATCTCGTTGAAGAATTCAAGACCGTGCGCGCCGCAACTCTCGCATTCTTCCGCAACCTCGGCCCAACCGACTGGAGCCGCCGCGGTACCGCGAACACCAAGGAAATCACCGTACGCGCTCTGGCCTTTGTCATCGCCGGACACGAGGTGCATCACCGCCAGATCCTTGAGGAGCGTTACTTCCAGACCAGCCCCGCGCGTGCGGAGATCGCATGAACAGGATCACATCGCTGGACAGACGGGCGTCCCGGCCTACATCACTCGGGAAGTTCAAAATGATCCAAGAAGAGTGAAGTTTTGCGAGAGCCGAACGCCCAGAGCCAAGAGCCTCACCAACCCGGAGGCCATCGATCGTAATCGCACTTAATCCGGCCTCGGCGCTTGTGGCCCCAGCCCGCGGAAGGGCAGGCCACTCGTTTTCTGAGCGACGTCCAGAAACGCACGCAGTTTTTCCTTGTCAGAATCTGACATCCGGATAAAGCGAATCCCGTTCCCCAGGTGTGCATGGCGGCTCACCACTTCCGCCCGCGCCATAATCTTCTCGTTATTGAGCCACAACACGACGTCCACGCACGTCGGCGGCTCGAGCGTCTGTACCATCTCGATGTAGCATCCGCCTTCGCTCAGGTTCGCGGTCTGCCCGCGCCGCGGATAGTTCTCGAGCACATGACGTGCCTCGGCCGGCAAGGACACCTTCACGCGCGGAAACTTCCGCTCGCGGCCTTTATTGACGCGTCTTCCAGGCGATTCCATCTAGATGTTTCCGATACCTGCATTGTATATCCGGTTGCGTGCGTTCCAGCTTCTGGTGGTACCAAAAAAGAAATCTTTCGGACAATTCTGGAAACGGTAGCGCGCAGTTACTTCAGTAACCGAGACTCGGCGGGATCAGGGGTTTCGAGCATCTCTTCCACGCTTGTTGATTCGTGATGTGGACTTGCCGCATTCCGACGCTCCTCATTTCTTTGTGAGATAGTTTCAAAAGCTTAATTCACTCTCATGCTCTCCGATTCCGCCATCCTCAAGAAGATCGAGCGCCAGCCCAAGCGGGCAGCCGGATTCAAACAGCTTGTCCGCGAACTCGGCCTGCACGGAGACCAGCGCCGCGAACTCGACGATCGCCTCGATCGCCTGGTCGCTAGCGGACAGCTCCTCAAAGTCGATTCCGATCGCTACGCGCTGCCATCGCCAGCAACGGGCAAAAACATGATCGTCGGCCGCTTGAGCATGCATCGCGACGGCTACGGCTTTGTCGTCCCCGATCCCAAATCGATCAACGCCAGCCTCAAGTCCAAGCTCGCTGGCGACGTCTTCATCCCGCCGCCGTTCATCGGCACGGCCATGCACGGTGACCAGGTGCTGGTCGAAATCGGTACGATCCGCCCCGACGGCCGCGCCGAAGGCCGCATCATCCGTCCCGTGAACCGCGCGCACGCCACCGTCGTGGGCACGTTTCACTACGGCTCGCGCCACAATTACGTCAAGCCGATCGACGAAAAGATTCGCCAGGAAATCATCATTCCGCCCGGAATAGAAGTTCCGTCGTTGGCAAGAGATCAAGGCCCATCGTCGGCCGTCGGTCGTCGCTCGTCGACAGAAGAACCCGTGGTAGACGCCTCCGCAAATGCGCACGATGAAATCGCCGGCCCCAAGGCCTTCCGGCTAAAGACTAAGGAACAAAGACCAACGACGAAATCCGTCCACCGCGTGCTCGGCGACGAAGCCGCTCGCCGCACCAACTGGGACGACCTCGACGGCGTAGTTGTCGATGTCGAGATCACCGATTGGCCCTCGCCGACACAAAATCCACGCGGCAAGGTCGTCGAGATTCTCGGCTACGAAGACGATTTCGGCGTCGACGTCGAGATCATGATCCGCAAGCACCACCTGCCACACCACTTCCCGCCCGAAGTACTCGACGAAGCACAAGCAGTCGAGAACGTAATCCCCGGGACCGAAGTGCGGAAACGCCGCGACTACCGCAGTCTGCCTATTGTCACGATCGACGGCGAGGCCGCACGCGACTTTGACGACGCCGTCACCGTTCGCCGACTCGACAACGGCAACTACGAATTGCAGGTCCACATCGCCGACGTTGCACAGTACGTCACCGACTCGAGCGCGCTCGATCAGGAAGCCCGCCTGCGCGGCACCAGCGTCTACTTCCCCGATCGAGCAGTGCCCATGCTGCCTCTCGAGCTCTCCACCGACATCTGCAGCCTGCGTCCGCGCGTCGATCGCCTTGTTCTCTCTTGTGTGATGGAGATCGATCACCAGGGAGAGGTGCTGGGTTACGAGTTGAACGAGGGCGTCATCCGTTCCGCCGAGCGCATGACCTACACCGCTGTGAATGCTGTGCTCGAGGGCGACTCAGCGACGCGGAAGCAGTACGCGCCATTGGTCGCGCTGTTTGAACAGATGCGCGACCTCGCTTTCATTCTCAACCGCAAACGGGTCCGTCGCGGTTCCATCGACTTCGATCTGCCTGAAGCGGTGATCGAATTCGACGAGCACGGCTTGATGAAGTCCATCACGCGCTCGGAGCGCAACGTCGCGCACCGGCTCATCGAAGAATTCATGCTGGCTGCTAACGAAAGCGTCGCGCACTACCTCGAGAACCGGCGTATCGCCTCGCTGTATCGCATCCACGAGAAGCCCGACGCCAAACGCGTTTACGAATTCGAGACGATCGCGGCGACCTTCGGTTACTCGCTCGGCGTGGGAGCGCTGCCCATTCAGCGGGTGCAGCTCAAAACCGACCGGCGCGCCGCGCGTGGCTCGGGCCGCAACGTGCCCCAGATCGAAATCCCGAAAGAAGTGCACATCACCCCGCGCATGTATCAGAAGCTCACAGAAAAAATCGCAGACAAGCCGGAAGAACAGATCCTCAGCTACCTGATGTTGCGCTCGCTGAAGCAGGCGCGATATTCCGAGATCAACGAAGGACACTTTGCCCTCGCCGCCCCGACTTACACACATTTCACCTCACCGATCCGCCGCTACCCCGACTTGATCGTCCATCGCGTTCTGAAAGAAGTCCTGCGCACCGACCCCGAAAAATGGGAGGACGACGTGCCGATCGGCGTCAGTGGAGCGGCGCACGTCTTGCGCGTTGAACAAAATCCCGGCGCTCCATCTGTCGCGCGGGCGCCCCGCACGCGGTCCGACCACCACGATCCGGTTGCGACCCCGTGGTCCAAGCGCCGCGATCATGGCGCACATCAGAAATCCTTCGAACCGGTCGGCGGACCCATTCCCCTCGACGAGCTCCACGATATCGCTGAAGAATCCAGCCAGTCCGAGCGCCGCGCCGATGAGGCCGAGCGCGAGCTGATGGAATGGAAAAAAGTGAAGTTCATGCAGGAGCGCATTGGCGAAGATTTCGACGGCCTCATCATCAGCGTCACCAAGTTCGGCTTCTTCGTCGAGCTGACTGATCTGTTCGTCGAGGGCCTGGTTCCTCTCAACACGCTCACCGACGACCGCTACACCTACCGCGAAAACACACGCGAGATCATCGGGGAACGTTCGCGAAGGATCTTTCGCATTGGGCAGCGCTTACGCGTGCTGGTCGACCGCATCGATCCGGTGGAAAGGAAAATTCAATTCGCCCTGCTTGAAGAAACGCCGGCTCCAGCGGCGCACAAACAGAAACGGAGCAAGCGGCGCTGAATGGGCGCAGTGCATCCGCGCTGCTTGCCGTTTATTGAGATCCCTGATATACCAACGCAGCGGTGATTGGCTTGTCACGTCGCGCCGGGATTTCGGCAATCCCCATCGATACGACATGAATGTATTAGCTTTTAGATAAGGCTCAACAAGAGGGCGGATGGGGGATCGAAAAAGAGGGTAGCGAATTCTTCTAGAGTGGCTCGTGCGTGCGATTCAGAGCCCGTGGAGGCCATATCTCCCGACCGGGATAGCCTGGGAGGTCACCCCGCCTCCGATAGCACGCCAGCGAGGCTCTAATCGCTTCGTGGTATCTTGCATTAGCTGTATGATAACCTGACAACCGGACCGGCTGATGTTCTCGCACATCCCTCGCAATTCTGCCGCTTACCTCTCAACGGCCCATGGGATGGAGTGCGACGCTTGGCCGTGGCCACCAACCTTTAGCCTCAAACGATAATGGAGATGGTAAAATTGCGGAGTCAACCCCATCCGCGGCGGATCGCTTCTGCGGAGTTCCTTCCAGTCGGGACGTGGCTCAGCCTGGTAGAGCACTCGCTTGGGGTGCGAGGGGTCGGCAGTTCAAATCTGCCCGTCCCGACCAACACTCTGATCGGTGCAAAAAGCTCGGGACTTCGCCTGCGGGCGCCCGCTCGGCGACGCCCGCAACGCGGCTCAACTTACATCTTTACCGTCGATTGATGGCTCGCCACACATTGCCATTCCCCTTTGGCCCCCTTCACCCACGTATCCGTAAAGCGCTCGTGAACATCCATAGGCTTGCCCGACGGGTCAGTGCCCTTGGCCTTGAAATCTCCGGTCGCGACGGCAGTGCTGCCAAATGCGGTTACCTTCAAATCATCGTAATCGACGCTGTCATATTTGGTTGCCTTCGCGCTTGCAAGGGACTCGGCCTTGCTGGTGACTTTGCCATCGCTTCCCGTGTTGATGAACTTGTCGGACAGCAGCGGGGCGACCAGGTCAGGATTATTCGTCTTCTGCGATTGCAGCCATTTTTGTTCCAATGCTGCTACAGCTTTCTCAGTCCCGTCTTGCGACCATGCAGCGTTTCCCAGCAACAAGAAACCGACTAGACACCACATCCAGGTTCTCTTCATCAGGCATCTCCCTATATTTCTTGGTCTTTTCGCGAAATCGGACTGTAGTCCCGCCGGTCACGACTGTCAATGTCAAGGCTCGACCTCGCGATAGCTCCGACAGGCGATCTTGGAAGGCCTTAGGCAATTCGGAAGTTAAGCACCTAGCTAGTTCGAAAATTGCATGTCTGGGTGTGACGATTTGATTCAAATCGGTCTTAAACTTCTGAAAGCGCTGGTTCGAAACTGTCGGCACACAGAAGAAAAGTTCGAAAATCGTCTGCTAGAGCCGACCATCCTTTCTATTGTTTCAAGCCACAGTCGTGCACATGCAACGCGTTGGATGCAGTCGCGTGAAGCATCCACCTACCCCAAACGATAAGGAAACGCGCGGGGCGATTCGTTATCTATTATCTGACCTGACATCTGGATTATTGTGGCGCCAGCTCCAGTAGGCCGCCTGCTGCCGGTTGTTCAACTGGGAGAACGAACGCTTCTCGTGGCGCTCGGTCTGGTAGCGCTGGTACTGCCGGTCTTCATTGCCGTCCCAGGTGTGATAGTCCTTGTGGCTCTTGTCGTAGTAGCGTTTGTTGTTCTCGCCTTGCCTGTTTTCTTGGTTCCTGTCGTCTTTGTCTTGCGGACCGGCAGCGGCCATCATCGCCACGGGTGCAGCGAGGGCAGCGGTCAGAAAGAGTGAACTGAGAAATCGGTATCCACGGTGCATGCCGTTCTCCTTGGCGCGAGATTCATATGCGCAGAACCCCGCTCACGCCACTGTCAACTCCCTGGTGCTCCTGAGTCTGATCAATATCGCTCAAGTAGGCCGGAGGACAATCCAGCGATCAGAGAGACTCGGGAACGAAATTGTTCGGGCGCCAACGCCTCGGTCCTCGAGGCTGATATAACAGAAGAGTTCGAAAATCGTTTGCTAGGGCCGACCAAATGTCGGGCTAAACTTCTGCGTCCGTGAGGTACGAAAGGCATTGCACGATAGTGCGGCGTGGCCCCGTTTTGTTGAGACACTCCCGCGACGTAGCTACCGCTTCGCTGTCCAATTGAGTCGCATCGCACCCAGTGGCGATTCTGCGCGCGTCAACCACACAGAGAAAGCTTCCGATCCCGCAGCCAATCCTTCTCTCGACTCGCTGGTACAACAGATTCGCCAACTTCCGCCCATTCTTTCAGACCTCACTCGATCGAACTGATCACTGTTCCGCCCTGCCCAAACATCGATCCGCCCATACCGGTTCGATACGATGCCGGGATAAAATCATCCGCGAGGCGATCTAATATGTCGGCGCCGGTGGACCTCTACAACAGCGCGTACGCGAACTATGGATCGGACGTGTACCGGCAGGTCCGCATTGAGACCTACGGCCAGGATCTGGGGCAAACGAGCTGGGTCACGACAGAGGAGTCCACGGAGATTCCTCGAATGCTTCGCCTCGAACCCGACTCAGTGGTGCTCGAACTCGGATGCGGCTCGGGCGGATATGCCTTGCACCTCGCAGCCAACGTGGGCTGTAGCGTCACCGGTCTGGACGTGAATGCACCGGGGATTCAGAATGCCAACCAGCTCGCGGCGGCCAGAGGCCTTGCGTCTCGAGCACATTTCGAACTCTGTGACGCTTCGAAGCAGCTCCCTTTCGACGAGGAGGCCTTCGACGCAATTTTCTCGAACGACGTCTTGTGCCACATTCCGGGACGGCCGAACGTCTTGCGCGAGATGTTTCGCGTCTTGAAGCCCGGCGGACGAATGCTGTTCAGCGACGCACTCGTAATTGGTGGCACGATTTCTCATGAGGAGATCGCCACGCGGAGTTCAGTTGGCTATTACGTGTACAGTCCGCCGGGAGAGAACGAACGCTTGATAGAGCAAGCGGGCTTCGAGCACACCCGCGTAACGGATACCACTGCGCATGCGGCCCAGATTGCCCAACGCTGGCAGCAGGCGCGCGAGAAGCGGAAAAACGACCTGATCGCGGTGGAGGGAACCGCCAACTTCGAAGGACTACAGGCCTTCCTTTCCTGCGTGCATCGCCTGACCGCGGAGCGTCGGCTGTTGCGACTCCTGTATCTCGCGGAGAAGGGCCGTTGACGGGCAGCCAACCAGTAAGTGGCCGGCAAGGTTAACTCCGAAACCCGATTTGCGGCAGGAAGGCCATGCCCATTCGCCAAAGGGACGTGTCCTTCTGCCAAGGGCCTTCGCCCCTTCGTGCGCGAAGCTCTCCACCTCCGTAACTTGCTGTAATCATTACCGCCTAATAGCCTGTGGCTCGATGGCTCTTCGCGCCCTTTTGTTCTCGTCTGATGGTTCGGCAACTTCGTCGTTGTGCGAGATCCTTACCGATCTCAGCATCGAGGCCGAAATCTGCACAGAAGTGCTGGTGGCGACAGAGCGCGTCACCCGTGAAAACTATGATGCCCTCGTGGTGGATTGGGATCAGGAGCCCGAAGCGATTCTTCTGCTGAAAGCGGTTCGCGAGAAAAAAGCCGGCCAGGCGCTCAACCTCGCGCTGGTGAAAGAAGACAAGCAGGTCGGTCACGCTCTGCAACAGGGTGCGAACTCCGTAATCAAGAAGCCGATCGACCATCGCCAGGCGGCAGATACGCTGTCCACGGCAAGGGACCTGATTTTGTCGCGGCGGGCGGAGCAAAAATACAAAGAAGCGCGGATCGCTGCCACGAACGCAGAGGCAGCCGCCGAATTCGCTGATTACAGAGACGACACTCCCGCGCAGAAAACCGGATTTCTCCAGCAGACCGCGCCGCGCAGTGCATTCGAAGCGGCCACGCAGACGGGTGAGCCAGAACCAGCCGACAGTCAGCCTTCCGGTTGGCAGGCAGCGCGTGGTCCGGAAGAATTGCGCGCCGATCGGGAGCAGGTTCATGAGGTCCGCGTCCCCGAGAAGAAGCGCTGGGATGAGAACAAGGCGGCTCCAAAAGTCGAAGAGCCGGTGCTCGAGAAACCAGTTGCGACCGACTCGACTCCGAACGACAGCAATGGCGTGTTTTCATCGCTGCCAGAAGAGAGTGAGCCCGAGGGAGAAGCGCGGCCGAAGCCGCACTCACAGCGCCTGGGATTTGTGCTGGTGGCATGCCTGCTGATTGCCGGCGTTCTCTATGTGTGGGCTCCGGGAGATTCCTACGGCGGTCGCTTGAGCTCGATCTGGCATCTTCTACCACTGAACAACAAAACGAAACCGACCGCGACCGCCAGCGCGCCGCCCGCGCCTTCCGCGTCAGTCACGCCTCCGCAAGCAGCCTCCAAAACGGACGATCCTCCGCCGGACTCTGCCCCGCTCGCGACGACCGACGTCGATCCAAGCAAGATCCAGATCATCGAAACCAAGCCGGTTCCGAAGACAGGTGCGCAGCTGCCACCTTCGGACACTCCGCCTCCGGGCTCAGATCAGGCTCAAGCACAAGCTCAATCCCAATCCAACGGTATAGCCAGCACTTCTTCTGTGGGGACCGATCCAACGGGTTCCCTGGCGGCACCGCAAGCACCGCGGACTGAAACGGACCCTCCGTCGGCGACTTCTGCCAAGCCTGCCATCGTTTCTATAGCGCAGCAGCGACCGAGCGTCCCGCTGCCCACGGGTGCCGCTCCGCCATCGACGGTTGAAGGCCGCGGCGGCGTAGTCATCCCCGACAGCCTGAAAAACGCGCCTTCGCCTGCTCCCGGCAGCAACCTCGAGCCAACAGCGATTCCGGAAGAAGTCTCACGCGGCTTGCTGATTCATGACGTGGAAGCCGTCTATCCGGATACAGCCCTATCGCAACATCTGGAAGGTGCTGTCATCCTTCAGGTTTGGGTTGCGAAAGACGGTTCGGTGCAGGACGTAAAGTTGATGAAGGGTTACATTCAACTTGGGCGCGCGGCGGTGGATGCCGTTCGCCAGTGGCGCTTTAAGCCTTATACCCCGGACGGGAAGCCAATCAACTTCCAGACATCCATCACGGTTAGCTTCAAGAGTCCCAATGGCTAGGTAATCGTCTGCAACCGGTAGAAGCCACCATATCCAAGGTCGGGATTTACGAGAGAAATCCAGCTTTATTAATAGGTTACGAGCAGTGAACGGATAGACGCTACTGGTTTCGAACCGCCCAGGTGCGCTTTATCGCAACGAGCACGTTGACCCAAACCCGTGGTGTTGGT
This sequence comes from uncultured Acidobacteriota bacterium, assembly GCA_963718505.1. Classification (GTDB taxonomy): domain Bacteria; phylum Acidobacteriota; class Terriglobia; order Terriglobales; family Acidobacteriaceae; genus Gp1-AA133. The sequence continues at coordinate 91,202 of CAVQZP010000030.1, forward strand.
CCAAATCATTACCACCGTTCGATTTGTGGCAGCCCGGGGGTTGGATCGAACATCAATAGAGATATAATGCAGGCATCTCTCTGGAAGTGACCGGCCCTTCCTGTCTGGATGATCAGAAAACGATGTCAATGAAAACCAAAGCTGCGATCCTCGTCACGTCTTTTGCCGTTCTGCTGTTCATGGTCGTGGGTGGACTGGGTGGCGTACGCGCCTCGTCCAACGACGGCGCTTACCGCCAGTTGCAGGTCTATAGCGAAGTACTCTCGCGCGTGAACAGCGAGTACGTCGAGGAACCCAACATCCCAAAGGTAACGGACGGCGCCCTGCATGGTCTGCTGGAGGCGCTCGATCCGAATTCGAGTTATCTGAGCCCGAAGGAATATCAGGATTACAAGTCGAAGAAGAGCGATGCGAAGGCCGATATCGGCGCCGCGGTTTCGAAGCGTTTTGGCTACGCCGCCGTGATCTCGGTGATCCCGGGCGGACCGGCGGACAAGGTCGGCATTGAAGGATCCGACATCTTTGAAGCGATCGAAGGACACAGCACACGCGAGATGTCGCTGGCGGAAATCCGCGCCCTGCTCGCGGGCCAGCCCGGATCGACTGTTACGGTATCTGTCGTCCGTGCCCGCCGTGCTGAACCGCAGAAGATCGTCATCACGCGGGACGTCGTTTCGGTTCCGCCGGTGACCGACAAGATGGTGGAAGATGGTGTGGGCTACATCAAGGTTGACACCTTCACCAAGGGCAAGTCGCAGGAGATCGCCAACCAGATCAAAGCTCTGCAAAAGCAGGGTGCGAAGAAACTGATCCTTGATCTGCGCAACAATGGCGAAGGCGAGGAGTCGGAAGGTATCGCCACCGCCAACCTGTTCCTGAACCACGGGACCATCACCTACCTCCAGGGTCAGAAGTATCCGCGGGAAGCATTTGCGGCGGATGCGTCAAAAGCGATCACGAATCTGCCAGTGGTTGTTCTCGTGAATCGAGGGACGGCCGGAGCGGCGGAGGTCGTCGCGGCTGCGATTCTCGAGAATGCGCGCGGCGACGTTGTCGGTGACAAGACCTTCGGCGACGGTTCGGTGCAGAAACTGATCGATCTTCCCGATGGGTCGGCCCTGATTCTCTCGATTGCGAAGTACTACTCTCCGAGTGGAAAGGCTATTCAGGACACGGCGGTTACGCCGAACGTTCTGGTTGCTGACAGCGACGACGACGGCGTGACTCCAGACGAGGACCAGGACACGAACGCGCCCGCCGAGGAGAACAAGGTCAAGACGCCGCAGCCGGATGAGCAACTGCGCAAAGCAATCGAAGTGCTCAAGAACCGCGAATCCAAAGTGTAGGATCCAGCTGACGTAAGGTTCACCAAGCCGCGTGCCTTTGGGCACGCGGTTTTTTTTGCCTCGGGTAAGAAGACCTCGCCATAAAGTCTGGCAGGAAATTGCCGATCTCTCCATTGGCTGCGGCGTTTAAGGCAAGACATGAGATGCGTTTTGCCATCACTATGAGCCGTTCAGCCCCAGGTCATCGTCATATGGAGAAAATACGCGCGCTGATCGTCGACGATTCTTCGGTGATGAGGAAGATCGTCGAACGCTCGCTTCGCCAAGCCGGAATCGACCTCGCCCAGGTCCGGGAAGCCGGTAACGGAGCGGAAGCCTTGGCCATTCTGGGAGAAGGTTCGGTCGATCTCATCCTGTGTGATATCAACATGCCGGTGATGGACGGGCTGGAGTTCGTTCGGCAGTTGCAGGCAATGGACGCAGCGAAGCGAGCTCCGGTGGTGATGATCACGACCGAAGGCAGCGAATCGCATGTGGTGCAGGCACTGTCGCTGGGAGCCAGAGGCTATATCCGCAAGCCATTCACCCCCGATCAAGTCAAGGAACACGTCATTCCGGTCCTGGAGAAATGATCATGAACTCCGCAAGTGAAGTTTCGGTTGCGGCGCAGGGCCGCGAAAGCTGGCTTCCTCTTCTGCAACTGGCGGCGACGGAAGTGTTCGAGATCATGCTGGGGACGAAGCTTGAGCCCGTAACAGAGATGTCTCCGCTCCCGGCCAGCGAAATCACCTCGATGGTAGGCCTCGCCGGGCAGCTTTGCGGAATGCTCACACTGCGCTGCAGCTTCGCGACCGCTGCTGTCATGGCTTCCAAGATGCTGGGCGTGGAACCGCAACAGGCCGATCCGCAGTTGTGGGACGCCACGGGCGAGATCTGCAACATGATAGCGGGCAATTTCAAGAACAAGCTGACCGGACTTAGCGACAAGTGCATGCTCTCGGTTCCCACTGTGATCAGTGGAGGGGATTATACGTTTCACTCGCTGGCGGACGCTGGAACGATCGAAATCGTGATGACGTTCGAGAAGCATCCCATCGTGATCGCACTCGAGATACACAGCTAGATACGACAAAGATGCGAGCCGGTGAGCCGGGCGGGTGCGTGACGAGCAGTCTCCGACCAGCGCAAAACACAGCATAGACTGCAAATTTTCATTGCAGTACCATCGAGCGCGTGAAAAAGGCGAAGGCAGCGACCCACAGCTCCTCGGGAAAACGCGCAGTTGCGAAGCGCAAGAAAACGCCCAAGACGAAAACGGTCGTGGCGTACGTGGCGAGCGTTCCGAAACCGGCACGCGCGGCGTTCATCAAGCTTCGTGCCACGATTCGGTCCGCGGTGCCACGCACCGCAACCGAAGTGATCAGCTATCAGATTCCGGCATTTAAAGATGAACGCGTGCTCGTATGGTTCGCCGCCTTCTCCAACCACTGCAGCCTGTTTCCCACCAACGCCGTGATCGAGAAGTTCGCCGATCAACTGCAAGCCTTCTCTACGTCCAAAGGAACCGTGCATTTCCCGCTCGACAAGCCGCTACCAGTGGCCCTGATCAAGAAGATGGTGAAAGCGCGCGTCACCGAGGACAGAGCACGTCACTAACAACACAAATCTGCAGCCGGTTGATCTTCGAAGACGCGCGTCAAGGTTCGCTGTTGAACCTCGCGCGCGATGGCAAACAGTAGATTTTGACGCCCCAAACTCAGGTGAAGCGTCCTGAAGCGTCATCCTCCTTTTGGCGAACACTGCAACGCGCCTACTGCGGGGGCCTGGTCATTTCCATGGCCCAGATAGCAGCAGGGCGCATATACATTGAGGCACGATAGTTTCCGGTTTCATCGTAAGCCTCAGGCGTGCGGAACCAATATCCCTTGGTTTCGTACAGGACGTGAAACACGCCCCAGCGGTGTGGTAGGCCTGGTCTTTCATCTGGTCGCCGAGCATGAGAGCAGCGACGCTGAAGGTTGTGCCGATCCAGACTTCCTGGACCTGCTCGTTGGTACGAATGATAGTGCCGTCGGCCGCGATGCCGTTCACCGCGCCCATTTCGCCCTTGGCAAACTTCATCACGTTATTGTCGTAGATCTTGCTGAGCGCGCTGCGTTGCATCTCGCGCGGAACAAGGTCGCCAAGCCCGGTCATCGACGCGTACCACTGTCCGGCGAGCTGGTCGGCCTGTATGTTGTCGTGATATTCGCTCTTGGTGTCGTAACTAAACCATTCCAGAGCTTCTTGATGTAACTAGCCTGGCTGCGGGCGAAGAGTTCTTTGTTCTTTTCGGCAGCCGAATTGTCGCCGAGCGTGCGTGCAATTTCTTCCGCCGCTCGAAGCGCGGCCAGCCAGAGTCCTCCGCAATAGGCGCTGGCACCACGCACCACCCAGACGTCGTAGGTCTGATCGGGAAAGCCGTCGTTTTCCGGAATCCCGTCGCCGTCGTGATCGTATTTGCGCAGGTACTCGAGCGACTCCTGCACAGCGGGCCAGGTGTCGCGGAGAAATGCTGTGTCCTTTTTGCCGCTGAAGACGTAATCGCGCCAGATCATCAGCACGAACTTGGTGTTGAGGTCCTTCCAGTCGGTGGTGTTCTGCCAGCTGAACTGGTTGGACTGAAAAATCGGGTCTTCTTCGGGCACGCCAAGATCATGCGGCACGGACCCCCTGGCTTTGCGAGTGCGCAGAGCGAGTTCGTTGGTCTGCTCCGATTTCCATTGCCAGATGTATTTATCGGAGCTGTCTTCGGGCACGGTTTTTGCGAACTCTCGGAGCACTTGCTTGTCGATGTCCGGCCAGAACTTCACCAGCGGCATGGAGCCGTAGAAGCGCACATCGAGGGTGGCGTAGTACGGATAGTCGAAACACTCCATGAAGGCGAAACTCGAGGGAGTCTTCGGGTCGGAGCCCACGGGGCGTCCCGAGAGCGTGCCGCCATCGGCAAGGATGTAGAGTTCGTTGAATAGTTCGCCGCGATACAGAGCGGTTTGCTTTCATCATTGACGTAAGGTGCCTGCCAGGCATCAATCGCGTCGCTCCACTCCGTGGATTTGAGCAGGCCGTCGCGAGCGATGTCCCATGCCTTGGTTCCGGTCGTGCCATAGAAGTCCGTATAGCGGCGATACCATTTGCGCCCAGAGCCAAACTCGACGATCGGCAGGTCCCACGCGATCACCATTGGCACGGTCCGCCTCTCCCCGGGTTTGAGCGTAAAGCGAACGGTAATGGCTCCGGCGAGATTCTCGCCACTGCTGACCCAGTCTTCGCCGTTGCCAGCGAGAACTCCATCCCGCGCGAACGACTCCCAGACCCGCTTGCCGTCGTCTTTCGGGTTGAAGGTGGTGAAGTGCGACACTTCGACGCCGGGCGATTCAAGCGCAGCGATGACGAACTGGCCATCCCACTCGTTTTCTACTGCTCCAAAACGATTGCGGTCGAACACCAGGCCCCTCATGATGCCGGCGGCGCCTTGTGGTTCGCTGGCAAAGCGATTCCGATTCCCGTGATTCCGGCGGCTGCTCAAATCGCGCGAGAACGAGTTGAACCATCCCAGCATGTTCGTCCATGAGAGCATCACTGATACGGTGATGGCGTGATCGGTGGGATTCTCCGCGTGCCAGCGATAGACGGCGACGGGATAGCTGCTCTCGCGGTAGTTGTTGGGCAGAATCGGGGAGAACTGCTCGAGCACGACGTGGGCGGGAAATTGATCCCAGCGGTAGTCGTACCAGGATTTTGGATAGAGAGCGTAGTAATCCCCCGCGCCAATGGGATAGTCCCATTTCCAGGCGCTCAGCGACCGGTTTTGTGGGTGAGTTGCGGAGAGCACTTGGGCGATTCCCGCGGATGCGCCCTCGGACTTCTGATACATGGCGAACTGGTTGACATCGACGGTCTCATACTTGTGGACGCCGGTTTTGAGATGCCAGCGCGAAAAGTCGCCGCGGTAGGTGCGGGAGAAAGTTCCCGACCCGAACCCGCCGACAGGCGCGCCCTGCCAATAGCCGTCGACGATCAGGTCCGTAAGGTTTGGCTTGCGCGTGCCGGCATTGGGGAGCGGCGCGCCAATGGCGCGTTTCCAAGCGGCCTTCGGGATGGAGTCACCGCTCCAGGCACAAGGAACGAAAAAAAGAATCAGGAAGAGGATTGCGCAATAGCGGGTCCGCTGCGTCATTGACGTCTCCAGAGACACCGATGATATGAGGCTTCGGCTGCTCGAGCACTACAGCCCAATTCATTATTTCATAGAAAAATCGTTTTTCTACTATACATAAGTAATATTTCCAAAAAGGTAATGTCGCTTCCGAAGACCGCCGGTCAGCTATAATTTCGAGGCTCACGATCCCATGCGCAATCTTCTCCTGGTCAGTCTTTTGTCGCTGGTCTTCGCTGTCGCGCAGGGACCTTTGCCGGCGAACGCGCCGAAAGCGGCTCAGGCCGAACTTTCTTCAACCACTCTTCCGCATTTCGAGGATATTGGGCAGAAGGCTGGACTCAGCGTTTCGCACATTTCCTCGCCGGAGAAGCGTTACATCATCGAGTCGGTCAGTGGCGGCATCGGGCTGATCGACTGCGACAACGACGGCAAATTGGACATCATCGCGGTAAACGGATCAAACGTGGACCGTTATCGCCAGCATGGCGGCGATCCGATGATCACGCTCTATCACCAGGATGCGGATCTGAAGTTCACCGATATCACCAAGCAGGCCGGACTGAACCGCGTTGGCTGGGGCATGGGCATCGCGGTTGCCGATTACGACAATGATGGTCTCCCCGACATCTACGTGACCGGCTACGGAGCCAATGCTCTTTATCACAACCTGGGGAACTGCAAGTTCGAAGATGTCACCGACAAGGCGGGGGTGGCAGTGGGCGGTCTCAGCCTGGGCGCGGCATGGGCTGATTACGATCGCGACGGCCGCGTGGACCTTTTTGTTTCACGCTACGTCCACGTGGAGATGGATAAACTTCCGGAGCTAGGCAGCGATCAGAAGTTCTGCCAGTTTCGCGGAGTACAAGTCCAGTGCGGACCATGGGGGATGCAGGGAGAAACCGACTTCCTCTTTCACAATCGCGGCGACGGCACGTTTGAGGATGTATCCAAGAAAGCGCACGTGGATGACCCGAAACGCTATTACGGGATGGGCGCGGTATGGGGCGACTACGACAACGATGGCTGGCCAGATCTGTATGTCGCTGACGATGCCGGCCCGAATTATCTCTACCGCAACAAGCATGACGGAACCTTTGAAGAAGTCGGACTCATGATGGGCGCTGATTTGAGCGGAGACGGGCAGGAACTGGGATCGATGGGCGTGGACATGGGCGATTACGATCACAAGGGCAGGCTCGACATCTTTGTGACCGAGTTCGTGGACCAGTCGGACACGCTCTACCACAACAATGGAAGCAACTTTTCCGATGTCAGCTGGAATTCGAAGATTGCGCAGCCCAGTCATCCCTATGTTGGATGGGGGACTGGCTTCTTCGACATGGACAATTCGGGATGGCTGGACATCTTCGTCGCGAACGGGCACGTGTATCCACAAGTGGACACGATTCCGAATGCCGCACACTTTCGACAGCCCATGCTGCTGTTCCGGAACAGACACGATGGAACGTTTGACGAAGTGGGAGCGGCAGTAGGGTTCGCGGAAATCCCGCTGCAATCGCGGCGCGGTGCAGCGTTTGGCGATTTGAACAACGACGGTTGCGTCGATATCGTGACGCTGAACGTCGGCGCGCCGCCTTCGTTGCTGCTGAATCGTTGTCAGAACGGCAATCACCGCGTCCTGTTTAAGCTGCAGGGAACAAAGAGCAACCGACTCGCGATTGGGGCGCGAGTCACCGTAAAGGCAGGCGGGCTCACGCAATTCAGCGAGGTAAAGGGCGGGTCGGGTTACATATCGCAGAACGATCTTCGGCAGCATTTTGGCGTTGGAGCGAACACGCATATGGAAGAAGTGCGGGTGCGTTGGCCTAGTGGCGAGAGCGAAGTTTTTCACGACGTCGCTGCGGACTTCATTTATACGATCATCGAAGGGCAAGGAATCAAGGACAAGACGGCGTTGCCTTCTCCAAGCCCGGCAGGACAGAAAACGCAGTAGCGGCGCGAGTTTGATACACTTCCGCGTCGACTCCACGTCGGGAAAGACTCATGGCAAATCGGACCAAATCATACGCAATCTTCGCATTACCCACGGTGCTCGTGATTGGATGGATTGTCTGGGCCGGACTGTGCTCGGCCTCCTTCGCACAGAACGCAGGCGCACCAACCGCGAAAACCGCGGAGCGGCAGTTCAAGAACATTCAGGCGCTGAAGGGCGTTCCTGCGGAGCAGGTAGTTCCCACGATGCAATTCATCTCGGGCTCGCTCGGCGTGGAGTGCGAGTTCTGTCACGTGGAAGGAGCCTTCGACAAGGACGACAAGAAGCCGAAACTCGCGGCCCGAAAGATGATCACGATGGTCATGGCCATCAATAAGGATAATTTCGAGGGTCATCGCGAGGTAACGTGCAACAGCTGTCATCGCGGAAGCCCGCATCCCGCGGCGATTCCGTCGGTCGCAAGCGCGGAACCGGCGGGCCCCATGGAACATGCACATGCGGAAGAGCACGAGCAGGACGAGGACATGAACTCCGGGGAATCGGCCGATCCGATTCTCGAAAAGTATCTCGTCGCGATAGGCGGGGCCGATGCCATTAAGAAGATATCGAGCCGGGTGGAGAAGGGAACGGCCAGCATGGGCGAACACCAGATGCCGATCGATATCTTCATCCAGGCGCCCAACAAGCGCGTGTCGTACCTCCACCTGCCGAATGGGGATAGCGTTACGGCCTACGACGGAAGCAAAGGTTGGTTGGGGAATCCGGGCAAGCCGCCGCGCCCCATGGGGCCCGCGGAAACGGAAGCTGCGCGCATGGATGCAGACTTGGATTTCCCAGCGCACCTGAAAGAAATTTTCAGCAACTTTAAGGTCGGACCATCGGAGAAGATCGGAAGTCAGGAGGCGGTGCTGGTGCATGCGTTGCGTGATGGAAAACCGCCCGTGAATCTTTATTTTGAGCGGCAATCCGGCTACTTGATTCGCATGGTGCGATACGCGGATACAGCACTCGGACTTCTTCCAACCGAGATCGACTATGCCGATTATCGCAATTCTGGCGGCGTGAAGGTTCCATTCCTGTGGACGATTGCGCGGCCATCGGGGCGTTTTACGATTCAGATCGATCACGCGGATGCGAATGTTCCGATTGACGCATCGAAGTTTGCCCAACCGGCAGCACCGGCCAAGGCACCGGGGTCATAAAGTTCGGAGGATTGAAATACGCGACGCTCGCGGGGGTAAATCACAAAGTCACTGAAATCTGGATCCGGTCGCGTTAGGCTCTCGAAATCGTGCACTAGAGAGGGACGCCCGAACACATGTCGAAAACTCGTAAGCCCCGCCCGAAGAAATCGAATGTCGTGACGCTGAAAGCGGTCGCAAATCACGTCGGCCTGACGCCCGGAACGGTGTCCGCCGTGTTGAACGACGCGCCGTCGTCGAGATCGATCCCGCAGCGCACGAAGGAACGGATTCTCGCGGCGGCCAAGGAACTGAATTATCGACCGAACTTCTTTGCGCAGTCCCTGCGGCGCAAGCGGACGTACACGGTCGGCGTCATTGTCGAGGAAATCGGCGACGCGTACGGATCGCTGGTGATCAGCGGGATCGAACAGTATCTGCGACAGAAAAACTACTTTTTTCTGACGGTGGTTCACCGTCACGATCCCGACCTGCTGAACCGGTATGCGCAAATCCTGCTGGAACGCGGCGTCGAAGGATTCATCACGATCGACATGCAACTGCGCGAGGCGCCTCCGTTGCCGACGGTTGCAGTCGCAGGTCATAAACCGTTTCCGGGAGTCACGAACATCACTCTCGATCATCAACATGCAATCACAGCGGCCCTGCAGCATCTGCTAAATCTGGGGCACACGGACATCGCGTTTATGAAGGGTCAGCCCTTCAGCTCTGATTCAGAGGTTCGCTGGAATGCGATCTGCGAGGTGGCGCGCACCCTGAACGTACAGGTCCGGCCAGAGCTGACGGTACAGATCGACATGGACGACCCAACTCCGCAAGTTGGTTATCCCTTCGCGAAGCAATTGCTTGAGCGCAAAGTTCCCTTCACTGCGCTGTTTGCCTACAACGACATCTCGGCGTTGGGCGCAATTCGCGCCTTCCAGGAAGCTGGCCTTCGCGTGCCACACGACATCTCCGTGGTCGGTTTCGATGACATCCAGGGAGCTGCGTTTAACACACCCAGCCTAACGACAGTACGACAGCCACTGACCCGCATGGGAACCATCGCTGCGCAAACCCTGCTGGAAAGAATTGAGGGCGGAGAGGACTACCCGAGCGAAATCGCGATCGAGCCGGAACTGATTGTTCGCGAGTCGACGAGCAGGCGAAAGTCCTGATGCCGATATCGCGGGATTCAAATTAGCGATTTGAGCCGCTGCCGGATCCAGGGAAGCAGTCTTTTTCCTCTTCGAAGAGCAACCGGAGGCAGATATTTACGTACTTGGAATAGACGTAGGCACGGGTGGGACGCGTGCGCTGATCATTGACCGCAAGGGGCACGTGGTGGGTTCGGCCACTGAAGAACATGAGCCGTTCGCTACGCCGCAGATCGGCTGGGCGGAGCAACACCCCGAAGATTGGTGGCGGGCATGTGGTGTCGCCGGGCGCGGCGCCCTGTCTCAATCCGGCCTGGGGGCGGAGGACATCGCGTGCGTCGGCTTCTCGGGGCAGATGCATGGCGCAGTCATGCTGGACGAAAAGGATGAAGTCGTACGTCCTGCTCTGATCTGGTGCGATGTTCGTACCGAGCCGCAGTGCCAGGAAATCAACCAAAAGTTAGGCGCTGCCCGGGTGATTGAACTCACGTGTAATCCCGCCCTGGCGAATTTCACGCTGACGAAGTTCCTGTGGGTGCGCGAGCACGAACCGGCAAACTGGCGGCGTGTCCGTTCGGTGATGCTTCCCAAAGATTATGTTCGGTTTCGCCTCACTGGCGAACGCGCGATCGACATGGCGGACGCGTCAGGCACATTGATGCTCGACGTCGCGCACCGGCGCTGGTCGCCGGAGATGCTGCAGGCGACGGAAATCGACGAACGCCTTCTGCCAAAACTCTACGAGTCGCCGGATGTGTGCGGCCAGATCTCGGCGGACGGCGCGGCGGCCACCGGCCTCAAGGCAGGAACACCCGTGGTCGCGGGAGCGGGTGACCAGGCCGCGGGCGCGACGGGCATGGGAATCGTGACCCCGGGCGCGGTGAGTGCGACGATCGGAACTTCCGGAGTTGTGTTTGCCGCGACCGATCGTCCAGCGCTCGATCCCAAGGGGCGATTGCATACGTTCTGTCACGCGGTTCCTGGCAGGTGGCACGTGATGGGCGTGACGCAGGCTGCCGGCTTGTCGTTGCGCTGGTTCCGCGATCAATTTGGTGCGGGCACGCGGGACGGGTGCGATCCGTACGAGCATTTGACGGACGATGCTGCCATAGCGCCGCCGGGATGCGACGGTCTTTTATGGACGCCGTATCTGATGGGTGAGCGGACGCCGCACCTCGATGGAAAAGCGCGAGCCGCGCTGGTCGGATTGACGGCCTCGCACACGCGGGCTCACGTGATTCGCGCCATCCTCGAGGGCGTTGCGTTCAGCTTGCGCGATACGTTCACCATCTTCGAAGAGATGCATGTACCGGTAAAGCAAATCCGGCTGGGCGGTGGCGGAGCGCGATCGCCCCTGTGGCGGCAGATCCAGGCGGATGTCTATGGACGTGATGTCGAGATTGTCGAGGCCGAAGAAGGCGCGGCGTATGGTGCGGCGATCCTGGCGGGCGTCGGCGCGAAGATGTGGACCTCGGTGGATCAGGCGTGCGATGCGATCGTGCGCGTGCGAGAGCGCGTGAAGACTCGGTCAGAGGCTTCCACCACCATGAATGCCGCGTATAGAACGTATCGCCGCGTGTACCCCGCAACGAAGGTAATCTTCGAAGCATAGCCAATGCGGGTAATGAGCATTTATCTCAATCGCATCGAGAGAGCGTTGTACAATGCGCATGCTTCGATAGAACTCCGCCACTAATCATCTTTTTTCGGAGCAAGTCTGTTTCTCAAGAGCAAGCTATGGCTCAAGCCAGCGAGTCTGCTGCAACTCTCCCGGGCGCGTCCGCACCCTCTCTGTTACGAACGACTCCAGTATTCCTGGCGTTCCTCGCCATGGGATTCGGCGATGCGGTGGGCCCTTTCGTAGGGCTCGCCAAGCAGGATTTTCATCTCTCCAATTTTGCCGCTCAGTTGATCGCGTTCACCGGCTTCATCATGTTCGGGGTGCTTTCGGTCCCGCTCAGCGTCTACCAGGATCGGAAGGGGAAAAAGTTCATCCTTGTGCTCGGGTTGTCAGTGATGCTGATTGGCCTATTGATCGCCAGCGTCGTGGGACTCACCTCCTTTTCGGGTTTCCTTGCGATGGTCCTGCTGTTGGGCGCGGGAGCAACCACATTGCAGGTGGCGGGTAATCCGCTGATGCGCGATGTGTCGGCGGAAGGAAAGTATTCGCGGAATCTCTCGCTCGCCCAGTTCGTAAAGGCCATCGGATCGTTGTCGGGCCCACTGATTCCTGTGATCGCATTGCGTGCATTCGGCGCAAGCTGGCGCGTTATTTTTCCTGTGTACTGCGTGGCTGTTCTGATCACGCTGATTGCGACGCTGGGACTTCTGCCCCCCAGTTCCCACGGTGCGTCCCAGCAGACCGCAACACTGCGTTCCTGCCTTTCGCTGCTGCAGAATGGATACGTCGCCATGATGGTTCTGGCGATCTTCTTATATGTCGGCGCGGAAGTATCGGTGAGCTCAAGCATCCCTCTGTATTTGAAAGACAGATACGGAGTGGATGTCGCTCGCACCGGACTGCTCGGAACAGGACTTTTCTTTGCGGCACTGACAATCGGCCGGTTCTCAGGAGGGCTGGTCCTGAATTGGATTAAGCCCAAGACGTTTTACATCATCACCTGCATCATTTCGATTCTCGGATTGCTCGGCTTGTTTGTACAGTCTGAGTCCGTCGTCGCCATCAGCTTTTTCGTCATCGGACTCGGGTTCGCGAATATTTTCCCCCTTGTGTTTTCGATCGCGGTAGATAGTCGCCCGCAAGACATCAATCCTCTTTCCGGTCTTATGGTGATGGCCATCGTAGGCGGCGCCTTTCTTCCACCGCTGATGGGATTGCTCGCCGACGCATCGCATTCCGTGCAGGTGGGATTCGTTGTTCCTCTGGCAGCAATCCTCTACATCACTTGGGTTGCAGTCGCCAATCTCAGAAAGGCTGGCGAAGTTCGCTAGTCTTCTTCGCATGAAAACCGAAGCGCCCGATGATCGCATCGTGATGACGCTCGACGCCGGGCGCACGGGCCTTAAGTTCTCTGCGATACGCGGAAGCGATGTGCTGGCCGGACCCGTCACGCGCCCGACTGAGCCCGACGACCTAGAGAAGTGCCTACACAACATCACCGATGGATTTGAAAACTTGCGCAAGATGCTGCCCGCGGCGCCGGCAGCGATCAGCTTTGCGTTCCCGGGACCTGCCGATTATCCGCGCGGCATCATTAATAATCTGAAGAACTTTAAGGCCTTCGAAGGCGAAGTCCCCCTGGGTCCGATCCTAGAGGATCGCTTCCACATACCGGTCTTCATCAACAATGACGGCGATCTGTTCGCCTACGGTGAAGCCATCGCGGGATTTCTGCCATACGTCAACGGCCTACTGGCCGAAGCCGGAAGTCCGAAACGCTATCACAACCTGTTCGGCATCACGATTGGGACGGGATTTGGCGGTGGAGTTGTGCATCATGGCGAGCTTCTGCTGGGCGACAACTCAGCGGCGGGCGAGGCGTGGCTTCTGCGGAACAAGCTTGATCCGTCCACAAATGCAGAAGAGGGTGTGTCGATTCGAGCGGTTCGGCGCGTTTACGCCGAACGCGCCGGAATTGATCCCGAGCGCGCGCCCGAACCTAAAGAGATTTTCGAAATCGGCATGGGGCAGGCGGAGGGAAACCGGGATGCGGCAATCGAAGCCTACCGCCAGCTGGGCGAGGTTGCGGGCGACGCGCTGGCGCAAGCGCTCACTTTGGTGGATGGCCTCGTCGTCGTGGGCGGCGGCCTATCGTCAGCGTGGCCTCTGTTCCTGCCCGCGCTGATTGCTGCGGTGAACGGCACTTACAGCGCGAACGGACTCCGGCTTCTGGTTCCCCTGGTTTTCGACTTACAGAATCCCGCGGACCTCGAATTGTTTCTTCGCGGAGACGCGCGCCAGGTTCAAGTTGGCACTTCCTCGCGGATGATGGCCTTCGACTCGATGCGACGCACCGGGGTGGGCCTGTCCCGGCTAAGTACAACTCTTGCCGTAGCGGTAGGAGCGAGGGCGTTTGCACTTCAGCAATTGGATAAGATGAAAGAGAAGTAGGCTTCTCTGGACTGCGTGGCGAGCAAAGTCATTTCGTCAGCACGTGCCCCACAAGGAAGTGATCCTGGTCAGTCAGAACGATGGTCTGTTCGTGAACAAGGTTGCCGAGCAAATTGGTGCGGTAGGAAGTGTGGCTGAGGCAACGTTAGCGCGTGACCTGCTGCCCACGATCGATCACGCGATGGAACAGCACAATACCGGCGAACAATCCTCCACGTAGACTGCGCAGAAGGGCGAGGCGCTCAGGCAAATACTGATGCAGCGTCCGCGCGTCTGCCAGACAGTCCCGAACAAACTGGCAGCGCTCCCGCATGCATCTGGCCACGGCGCGCCTCGTTGAGGCGAGCGCAACCGGCGTCTCTTGATCATTTTTGGGAAAAACACGTACCGCTTTCGAGCATCAACAAGTGCGAGCAGTCCGATGGATTTGCGAAGAGAGCCGAGGGTCAGTGCTGAGAAGCGACCGTTGTGCGATTCCGTTTGGCGGATTCGCGGTGGCGCAACGAGAGTCTGAAAATCACAGGGACCGTCGCCGCTCCCCAGACGGAGAAGAGGAGCAGATAGATATCATGCAGTGTGATCCCGGCGCTCTCCAGGACGAACCGCACTAGAAGAGCACCTGAAATGCCGAGGAGAACATCTGTCAAACGACCGTAGTCCTTGCCACCCACGATCTCACCCGCTGCCCAACCCGTTATCGCCACGAATACAAGAAAAGCAGCGTACGGCATAAACTTCCCCCATTTGAAACGTTCGTAATTTTGGACGCAACACCTTAAGGTGTCTATCCGGTATTTGCCTGAAGGCGCTCCGCAAAAGCAGTGCTGTTAAGAGTTTAAGCGGCGACCCACAGGGGATTGTTGTCGAAGAAGACTCCCGTGAATATCAGGTGAAATATGTAACTTGATCGCACATCTGGAAACCGTCAGCGGTTGCCGGTCTACCAACACGATAGGGGAATCGAGAGCACCCTCCCTGGTCAGTATCGTGATCAAGAGAAGTTGGTTCGAGCTCGAGTTCTTCATCCTGTCCAGCTACTTGAAACCACCTGTACTGGTTGTACCGTTTGTTGGGGCCCGACGGGGCTCAAGGCGATGCATTTCCGGAATATCACGCAAGCACCACGATATTTTTCTACTGGGGGTGCAGGCTGGCTATTCACCGTACGGTGCGCTCGCCATGTTTGAGAAGTTTGCCAACTTGAGCGCGAATACGTCATTCGCGCGGAGAATCCCGAGGACGAGTTGTCCCAGTTGCGATGGCGAGCCTTGCGGGATACTTTCGATCGCTTCCGCTTCCTTCCGAGCGCCTCGCTCAGGCCCGCGCCCTAATCGTCCAGGAGCACTGGCAGGATTTGCATCTCCAGAAGCCGTTTCACGTCTCGGCGGATTGTTTGGCTGGCGTCCGTCGCTTGACTCCTCGGTTCAGACGCAAGTTGAGACGGCGGCTTCCTCCGAATCGCGAAAGCTCACCAAAAAAATTCACAATTCACAGTTCCAAAGCCCGACACGACGCATATACTTGCGAGCCACGCCACGACGTCCAACTCCAAATCCGGAGACCTTCCCCATGAATCGAACAATCGAGACCCTGCTGATCGCATTGGCGCTTTGCGGAATCTATTCCGCAGTTCCGAAGACCACCACGCCAGACCATACCGCGGTGAAGACCCAGGAGGCTGTGATCGTTGCCGACGGCAGCGACCCCATGCCGCTGTGCCGTGCGAAAGGATGCGGGCCGAACAAGTAAAAACTGAAGACAGTCGGCTGGTTTAAGACGGCCAAGATATTGGTTGCATGGCCGCCGCAGGAGAGGTATGCTTCCCGAACTCCGGGTGAAAACCGAACGATGAACTGGCTAATGTATTTGAGTTGGATCGCTGGGCCGACCCTAGAAATTACCCTCTTGGCCTTCCTGGTTCATCGCAAATTGCATACGGAGTTCCCTCGATTTTTTTCTTACGTCTTGTTTCAGATAGTGAAGTCGGGCGTTCTGTTCGTGACCTACCGCTATTACTACGACGGCTATTTTGACGCCTACTGGACGGGCAACGCGATCAGCGTGATCCTCGCTGTAATCGTCATGGACGAAATCCTCCACAAGCTCTTCAAGGAGTATGGAGGGGCCCAAAACCTGGGGGCAATGATCTTCCGATGGACCTGCGGGCTTCTCTTGCTGCTGGCCATCGTTACCGCCCTCTCCAATGAACAGGGAAGTTCCGACCGGGTGGTTGCGACCGTTTTGGCGTTTGATCGCAGTGTTCGGCTGATGCAGTGCGGTCTCGTTTGCCTGCTTCTGCTGCTCTGCCGGTTCCTAAGGCATTGTTGGCGACAAAGGGTGTTTGGAATCGCGCTTGGATTTGGGATTTTCGCAAGCGTCGAACTGATTCTTGTGAGCGTTGCAATGCGCTACGGGAGCGGTTCGGCGGAAATTGTAAGTCTGCTGAAGAGCGTGTCATACAACGCCGTCACTCTCCTCTGGATCTTCTACCTGAAACAGCAGGATGAAGCGATCCCGGAGATGCGGCTCGCCCCGCAGTTGGGTTCACCCATAACCGCCCTAGCAGATTCGTTTCCGGAGAACAAGGATCCGTTTATCAGCATGGTGGAGCATGCTGTGGAACAGGTCTTATCCCGCAATCCCTGGCCCAGGCCTACGACTGACCGGTCCAGGATCGTCGGTCGCCAACCCGGTCCCGGAGAAACTAACTAAGTAAGAAGGAAGCTACCCTCCAGACGCCACCGCATGAATATCACCTCGCAGAGGATTGCTACTGAAACAGGCTGGCCTCCCGAAGAAGGGCAAGTCATTACGTTCAAATCCACATCCGGCCTGAAGACAGGCGTTTTGCGAGACCTGCGTTGGGGACTGGTGTGGCGGGATTTTATCCTTGAGGATGGCCGGGTGATCCCCGAGCATAGAGTTGTCGGCTGTCCTGATCCGCCGGTTTGGCGTAATGCCGAAGAAATCTCCCAAGATGAACGGGAGACTTGGGAGGAGCGCCTCGTGACGATGGCGGAAGGAGGCATCGATCCCCACGATCGCGAACAAACCTTCTGGGCGGAGTTGAATCAGTATCTGGCATATGTCTACCTTCGCTTTAATCGGAAGCGGCCTGACCTTCTAATGGAGTAGCTGGAAGCACGTGAGCAGTGAGGAGAAGAATATTCAAAAAGCACGCAAATCACTGACCGACGCTGGATTGGTAGAAATTGCACTCGATCAGTTTCCCGAGCGGATCAAGGAAGTCTGTCATGTGGCGATGGGACGCCTGGGAGAACTGTTAGAACGCAAAAACGACATTGAAGAGCGAGAATGCGTCGCGCGCTCCGTGGGAACTCTGAAAAGGCTGGAGAACAAGCTGGAAGCCACGGGCCGATCGTCGAAGTCGGACGATCCGAATCCCTCGACAAGTTGAAATCCGATAGTAGGGCACTGAAAGCAAACCAGTTAGCTCACTATCCCGACCTAACGACTCTCCGTATCGTACAGCCGAAACTCCCGAACGGCGATCTGGCCCGACGCAGCGATGACGTTCAAGCGCACCCGCGATGCAGTTGCCCGCGCGAAGGCATCGCATTTTCTTGTGCCCAATCGCATGCCCTTCGGCTACCGCCATCCACTTTCCCTGCCTGTAAATCTCCACCGCATACTCCTCAATATGCTGGCCTGCATTCAACCATTCCATCGTGAGCGCACGGTCGAAGACGATTGGTCTGTCAAACACAACTTCGATGGTGGCGTGGTTCGCTCCGGCCGGAGCCGTCCAGAACGTGTCCGGATCGCCGTCGAGCGCGCGCTCGAGCTCCAGCGTGACGGGCGCGTGGCGAGGCACAAGATTGTTTCCGAATCGTCGGTGCAGCGCATCGCCAAATTCTCTAAGCCGCTGCACGTCCGCGTCGGGTAACAGCCCGCGCCGGTCGGGCGCGATCCCTAGCACCAGCTGCCCACCCCGACCTACGGTCTGTTCATAGGTAGAGATCAGGTCGGCCGTACTCTTAAGGCTCCCCTCGTCGTTGGGATGCCAGAACCAATGATTCTTGTGCAGCGGAGTGTCGGCTTCCACCGGGCGCCAGCGCAAAAAGCCGTGGCGATCGATCACATTCCAATTTTCGTAGGGAATCACGCCGTCCTCGTCTCGTTACCGACCCAGCGGATGTCACCGTATTCAAAAAGGCCCACATCGGCGAAAACAAGCGTGTTCGGCTGATAGGTGCGCAACTCCTCGATGATGCGCGGGAAGTTGTAGACATGCCCGGCGCTCCCGGCGCCGTCGAGCCCAAACTCTTCCAGGTTGCCGTAGCCCTGCGCCAGTTCGTCGAGCTGGGCGGCATAGTATTTGTCGTACTCGGAACTGTTGGAGTAGCGGGGTTCGTGCCGGTCCCACGGAGAAAGATAGACTCCGAATTTCAGACCGAACTTTTGCGCAGCCTGCTCCACGCGCTTCACAACATCGCCGTGACCGTTTTCCCAAGGGCTGCTTTTCACGCTGTAATCGGTCTGCGCCGTCGGCCATAGGCAGAATCCGTCATGGTGCTTGGCGACGAAGATTACGTAGCGAATGCCGGCCGACCGCAGAGCACGCATCCACTGTTCGGGATCAAGTTCGGTTGGATTGAAGACCTTTGGGTCCGCCGTTCCGTCACCCCATTCACGGTCCATGAAGGTGTTGGGCCCAAAGTGGATGATGGCCCCCATCTCCAAATCCTGCCATTCCAGCTGCTGGGGAGAGGGTTTCAGGTCCGTAAAGCTCTGGCCACTGGCGAGCATGAAGGCGACCAGCGCACACACCACGAGCGGTACCGGCTTGTGAAGCAATGGAAGCTTGATTCCGAAAGGACCCATCTGGATGCCAACTTGTCCGGCTACCTCGCTGTTGTTGCAAAATCTACTACACGCGTTTCACGTCGATTCCGCGCTCCAGGAACGGAGCGATGCTCTTGTCCGTTGCGCGCGAATCGGTGATGAGGAGATTGATCTCGGAAATTGGACACACCAAGGCCGGGCTCACACATCCCAGCTTCGCCGAGTCGGCCACCACGACGCGAAGCTTGGCCTGCTGCACCATGGCGCGAAAGGTAAAGCTCTCCTCCGGCTCAATGACCGTAACGCCGCGTGTGACGTCGATTCCACAAACGCTGACAAAAACCTTGTCGAGGAAGATCTCGTTGAGAAAGTGAATGGCGGCCTGGCCAACCAGCGAGAATGAGCCGGCCCACTGCACGAATCCGCCGGTCACGAACGTCTGCAGTCCCTCGCAGTTGCACAATTCCATCGCAATGTTGATCGCATTCGTAACCACGCGAAGGTTGCGCCGATTGCGGATGTTGCGGGCCACCTGCGTCGTCGTGGTTCCGGCCGTAAACCCGATCGTTTCGTGTTCCGCAATCAATTCCGCGGCGGCCGCTCCGATTCGCCGCTTTTCCGCCGGACGATGTTGCGCCCGAGTCTGGAACAGAGAATCGTAACGGAACGGCTCGTAAAGAAGAGGCTCGATGAGGGTTGCGCCACCATGCGTCCTGCGCACGAGTCCCTGTTCCTGCAACTTGCTCAGGTCGCGCCGGATGCTGGCGGGAGACATTTTCATCTGCTCGACAAGTTCGTCGATCGAGATGCTCCCGCGTTTCCGCAACTCCACCAAGATCCGGTCTTGTCGGTCGTGCGTTTTCATCGGGAATCCTGCGCGTCTGAGGACTCAGTGAAACGAAGCCTGATGACATTAAAGTTCAAAGACTCGATGTCGGCCATGTTGAATTCGGGAGTCTACTACGGCCTCCTTCGTTCGGCGATTCTCGACATAAGACTGCCGGACCCATGCTTGGCTGAAATTCAGGAAATGCCAGAAATCGATTAAGAGGCGGGATTTATTCCACCAAGAATGATCGTTTTACCATCAAACAATCAAAATTGCTTGACAAATCTTTCACTTTGAGGGAGCCTGCTGCTCTCCCGGTGGAGGTGAGTGCCGGTCGACGATTGCACGCCAATCGTGAAATGAGAACCCTGTCGCGTCACTTGCAGGAGGACTTATGAAAAGAAATCTGTCCCACTATCTGTCGGCTTGCTGTATCGCCTGCGTGACAACAATGCTCGCTTTGACGTCGGCTCTGGGACAAACGGTTACGGGATCAATCACTGGTATAGTTACGGACCCCAGTGGCGCCGTCGTGGTCGGGGCAATGGTCACCGCCCAGAATGCGGCGACCGGAGTGAGGACGGCGGCGCAAACGAACGGGACTGGAGCTTATACAATCCGATTCCTGCCGATTGGCACATATAGTCTCGAGGTGGATGCGAAAGGTTTTACTCTTGAGAAGATCGCTCCTTTTCCCCTCGAGATCGACCAAACCGTCAAGATCAACGTCACCGTGCAGGTCACTACGTCTACCACGGTGGTGGTGAATGAGACGGTGCATCCGATCCTGGACACAACCGATTCCACCCTGGGCAATACACTCACAACCAATGAAATTCAGAATATTCCCTTAAACGGGCGCAATTTCTCTTCGCTGACACTCTTTCAACCGGGTTCTGTTGATACCGATCCAACCGGGATGACCGGCAACAATGCGATTGAGCGCAGCACTTACAACAGCGGGATTGCGTCGATCAATGGCAATCGTGAGCAAGGGAACAACTATATGCTCGAAGGCGCGGACAACAATGAGCCGCAGAACAACCTAATTGCATATAACCCCGCTCCCGATGCAATCGCTGAACTGAGAGTGGTGTCGGCCAACGCCGACGCTACATACGGGAATGCCAACGGTGGTGCGATCGTCACCATCCTGAAATCGGGTACAAACAGCTTCCACGGCTCAGCGTATGGCTTACTCGAGAACCAGAATCTCGACGCCAATTCATGGGCCAATGGGCTGACGAATAGCCCGATCACAAAGTACACACAGACCATTTTCGGTGGGACCTTCGGCGGCCCAATCCTGCGTAACAAGCTCTTCTTTTTCGTCGATTACGAGGGAGTACGTCGACATTCCGCGCAGCCCTTGCAAGCGGCCAGCGTCCTGACTCCGCAGATGCTCGCCGGAGATTTCTCGGTTTTGAACGGCAACGGAATCCAGCTCTACGATACTCAAAACAACTTTGCGCTCTTCACGAACAACCAGGTTCCAGTCGTGAATCCCGTAGCGCAGTTCCTTGCCGCGCATCCGAACCTTTATCCGGCGCCGAATCGAACGCCGACGGATGGGCTGATCGCAAACGACTATGTTGGACCGCAAACTATTGTCGTTACAAACAATCAGGAAGACTTTAAAGTCGACTTCACTCCGGGCACGCTCAACAAGTTCAATGGCTTTTACGCCCAGGGGACCGGCAGCGATTTCACATCCAACATACTTCCGGTCGCGTTCCCCGCGCACAACAAATACCCGTCGAAGATCGCAGGAGCCAGTTGGGTCCACACATTTTCACCAACGATCGTGAACGAAGCGCGCTTCGGCTTCACGCGTGTGCACTGGAGTAATGGAGTGCCCAGCGACCCTTCTGGCTTTTTCGGGCTCAGCGGCAATTCCAAGGTCGGCATTCCATTCGGGCCGCAGACCTATGTGGGCTTTACTCAGCAGAGCATTAATAATAGTGGTACGAATGGCACCCTTGGAGGAGCTTCGACTGTCGGAACGAACGCAAGCCCACAGGTCTTTACGGACAACACCTTCAACTACCAGGACAGCCTGAATTGGCAGCGTGGCCGCCACCTGCTGACCATCGGGGCTCAAGCCACCCGTTATCAGCAGAACTACTTGAACGCCGGCAACGTGGGATTCCTCGGGCAGTTCCAATACACGGGCACATATACGTCTAACGGAAATGTCACAAATGGACCTGGCTATGCTCCGGCTGACTTCGTCTTAGGGCGAATCTTCAACACGCAGCTCGCATCTCCCCTGGGTTGGGTGGGAAATCGCCAATGGCGCGTCGCGGGATATTTTCAGGATGATTTCAAGGTCAGGCCGACGCTCACGATTAATCTCGGGCTGCGCTACGAGTACGACCAGCCCTGGTACGAACAAAACAACAAGACCGCTAACGTTCTGCCGGGAGGAACTGTGGAATATGCCGGGCGCGTTCCTGCCCAAGCAATCCCAGGATCGATCGTCTGTCCCACGCGCGCTTGCTATAACGCCAACTACAAACAGATCATGCCGCGACTGGGATTTGCCTATCAGATCAATCCCAAAACGGTCATTCGTGGTGGCTACGGGATTACAAGTTTCTTTGAGGGATATTCATTTAATCAGCGCTTGACCTCCAGCCCTCCCTTTTCGCTGGCCATCAACCAGAATGCGATCAGTCCCACTAACACCTCCGGCGGAACGCCTTTCAGCGTTGCCAACGCGTTCAGCCAGCCTCTTGGAATCAACAACTCGATTTATTCTGTCTGGCCGCAGAATGTTCAGCCCGCCTACATCCAGCAGTACAACCTGACGGTAGAACACGCGCTCACAAATGAGCTCTCGTTCAGCGTTGGCTACCACGGTCAAAACGGCGACCATCTTGCGGATTATAGAAACGGAAATCAGCTCACACTCGCGCAGGCGCAATTCGTCCTGGGTCCCGGAGGGCCCGGGTGCAACGGCACCATTCCGGCGGCGTACCAGTCACCCTACTACTCCCTTGTTGGGGAATGCGGCGGCAACCCCGTCCTCGTTACCGAGTCTGAAGCTCGCATGAATTACAGCTCAGGGCAATTCACCGTGCGGCAAAGAACTCATCGCGGACTCGAATACACGCTGAATTACACATGGGCGAAGTCTCTAACAAACTCCTCAGGCAATTATGAGGTTGGCGCGCTGTCGAACCAAAGTTGGAACGGATCGACTTTCCAAGATGGAAATAACCAGAGGGCGGATTGGGGACCCTCGGCCTTGGATGTCCGCCACAGCCTGAATTTCGTCGGCGTCTACGACCTTCCCTTCGGGCGCGGCCGTGCTTATGGCAGCGATGCAAAAGCTGCGGTCGATGCGGTGCTCGGGGGATGGAGACTGGCGACGAGTGCCATACTATATTCCGGTTTTCCGGTCACCATCTTCGGGAACAACAATAATAATACTGCGAGCATTTACGGATTTAACCGCGCCAATCAATATCGGCCGATGATCATCCAAAACCAATCAATCCAGAACTGGTTTGGAACGGATGCATCGGCAACGCCCTGCCTTGGTGCCGGCGTCGACAACGGAGTCTGCGCCTACGGCAACCAAGGCAACTTCCAGTTTGGAACTGCGAAGAACAGCACCGAGCGTGCGCCCGGCTATCGGCAGGTTGATCTATCGCTATTCAAGGACTTTCACGTTTGGCGCGAGCAAGTGGTAGGTTTCCGATCCGACTTCTTCAACATTTTCAATATCGCCAGTTACGGCTACCCGGATAACAACCTCAACGATGGCGGCTTTGGAAAGATCACCAGCGTGCGCTCCCCGGCACGACAGATTCAGCTCAGCCTGCATTACATCTTTTGAGTAACCGCGGGAATCTCTCGGATTAGTGCCCGGGAGCTCCCGCCGATTTTCGAGGTGGCATCAAGCTTCCCGAGTATCGGTCCGCCGTAAACACCTCGATCACCGCATATGAATCAGGATCTGCTACTCGAAGTGTGTGTGGACTCGGTGGAGTCGGCGATTGCGGCCCAACGTGGCGGCGCTCGTCGAGTCGAGTTGTGCGCGAATCTGCTGGAAGGCGGAACGACGCCGAGCTCTGGTCTCATCGCCGCTGTCCGTGACAACATCACGATCGACCTGAATGTGATGATTCGCCCGCGAGCCGGAGATTTCTGCTACTCCGAGCCGGAGATCGATATCATGCGCCGCGATATCCTGCTGGCCAAGGAACGGGGCGCAAACGGGGTAGTACTCGGCATTCTGAATGCCGACGGCAACGTCGACAAAATCCACACCCGTGAATTCGTAGAGCTTGCTACGCCACTCAAGGTCACTTTTCACCGCGCCTTTGATATGTCGCAGGATCTGTTCCGGTCGCTCGCCGATCTCGAAGGTATAGGGGTTCATTGTGTCCTCACATCGGGTGGAGAACAAACCGCTGTCAAAGGAATAGGAACGCTTAGGCGTCTGGTGGAAGTGGCCAACGGAGAATTGGCAATCATGGCGGGAAGCGGAATCAAAGAGCGGAATGTGGCGAAAATTGTGAAGGAAACGGGCGTGCGCCAGATTCATGCGAGCTTAAAGCTGGAGCTTCCCAGCACGATGCGCTTTCAAAACCGCAAGATCTCGATGGGGACGGTCAAAGGACGGGAATACCGCCGCTACGTCGTCGATGAACAAGGGGTGCGACGTCTCTTGCGGGCAGCGCTCAACGGATCCGAGCGGCACGAAGAACACCTTAAAACGAAATGAATAGGCCTGCAGGCGAACGTTCGAAGCGGATTACGGCGTAACGATGTCTGGGTGCGGTTATTGAACGGCGGGTGCGCTGCCGTCAGCATCGCGCTTGACCACGGCATTTCGGGGCCGAACATAGCGAACAGTAACATCGTCTGATAACTGCCTGGTCTCCACTCCGTCAGTGCGCAACACCGTCGCAGCCCTCGGCGAGAAATAGCGCACGGTGACATCGTCACCAAATCGCTTCAGACGGCCGTCACGCGCAACTCTCCAGCGAGTGGCTGCTGGAGCGAGGTCACGAGCCATAGGCGCCTCCGCAACCGAGGCCGCAGGTTTCGGTCTGGCGTCGCTCGGGGACGGGATTTGCGGCGGACTCGGAGCTTGAGCCTCAACCGGTGTTTTCGAAGACAGCCCAGCCGATGCTCCGGTCGCGGGCTTTTGTGTGCAAAGTACCCAGGCAAAGACGGCCACGACGGTAGCGACTGCCAGTTCCGATATGTGCGCTCGGCCATACAGGGGAAGATATCTTTGCCAGATTGATGAGGTGGCCGGTAACAGAACCGTTTCCTCCGTGGTGACCAGATCTTCGTTCTCGACCAACTGAGGCTTCGCGTGCTCGCTGACAGGATCAGTTTTCGCACTAACGGGAACCACTGTTTCCGCCCTGATCTCATCCATGGTCGGACGGCGTTCCGTGGTGACTTTCTGCTCGATCAAAGCGCGGGCCGCGCTCATTCGCGTGGATGCGACCTTCCGCTGTTCCGGCGACACGGACTGGAACAGCGCCTCACTCAGAACTCCCGCCAGAATCCGGTACGTGCGCATCTCCTGATCCTCAAAAACATGAGGCTCGTCAAAGAGCACGTGCAGCACTCCGGCCAGGGACTGTCCCCGAAAGACAGGCAGGATCAGCAGTGATTTTGCGCGGAATTGCCGACATACCGCCGCCTCGATGCGCTGGTCGACTTCGGCGTTTTCGACTCGCAATATCTCCGCCCGCGAGTCGCTCATGCGCGAAACGCTCAGGGTGGCTTTGATTCGCATCCCGACGTACGACATGGCGGTCCCGGAACCCGCCGCGTAAAACAAGTGATCCCGATTCAGTAAGCCAATCGCGACCCCGCTGGCATAGGCAACGGCGCGAGCTCGCTCTGCGATGAGCTGCATCGTCCCTTGCTCTCCCAATTGGCCTGCTCGAACCGCCCTCTGAAGTTCCACGATCGAAGAGAGCGACTGCCAATCCATTCCGCATTCCTGTACCGTGAATGCGTTTGCCAATAATTGCTGGAAGAATGCCAGATCGAGGCTCGAATGACTACTCAACTCAGTCCCCTGCGTCAACGCCGATGGTGGACACGCTTGGGCACAAGTCTTTCATTCGGCTCAGCACACTGTCAATCAGGGAAAGACCTAAGATTGAATACTCATGGGGGCAACGGTTCCCGATCCAAGGTCGCGAGATGAGGCAACGTAACCGGGGGTACGGAGGATCCCATTCGCGGAAGACTCCTCCCGTTTTCGGGATGGTTGCGGGCTCTCAGAACTTGAACTGAGCGTCGAACTGAAACCTACGGGGCGGCTGCGCAGCGACGGGAGACCCGAAGTGTGGTGACGTGACTACACCCACATAGGTCACATCGTTGACATGGTTCAGGACGTTGAAGGAGTTCACCGACAATGTGAGCTTCTTCGCGTTGTCGGGAGACTTGGAAAGAAGGAAATCGTGCGCGAGGCTCAAATCAAGGTTGATCAAGCCCGGACCGGGCATTGTATTCCGCGCAACTCCGGCAGGTCGATCGTTGACTACGCCGTCGTGGTTGTTATCGACGCCGGTCGTTATATCGACTGGCTTACCGGAATAAAGAGATAACGCCATTCCGAGAACGAACATCTTGCCAACTTGCGCTGTCCCCAGCAGGTCGAACTTGTGGCGACGGTCATTGTCGGAGAGCGCCCAATCCCCTGCCGGGTCGTAGCTGTTGGCCGGAAAGAATGTGATCCCGCTGGAATTGTTCAGCGTCTTGCTGAACGTGTATTGCACCTGGCCAGTGAGGAACTTGACGGGACTGCCACGGAACGTCACCTCCAGCGCGTTGCTCTTTTGATAGCCGCCGGACTGGATCTCGCGATCTTGCCCAAGATTCGGATCCGGCCGTCCGCTGTAGTTGGGTGGAAGCGGCGCATTCGAGTCGATAGATCGGAATAGATCGATCCCTCGCGACCCGATGTACATAGCGCTTAGCGTGCTTTTTGCCGTGATCTGGCGCTCGACACCCGCGCTGTACTGCATCGTGTAGGGAATGTGCGCTCGGGGATCGAGCGCAACCACGCTGGTCGGAACCGCGGCCAACTCAGCCTGGGTAATGGGATACGAAGGATTGTTCACGATAAACCGCAGCAGTTGTACGCCATCAAAATGAAGAAGATCGGCGATCGGCCTTGGCCCGGAGCGGTCGAAGAATACGCCGGCTCCCCCACGAATCACGGTCTTGCTGTTCTTGCTGGGAGAATAAGCAAAACCGAAGCGGGGAGCCAAATTGTTGGGATCGTCGTGAAAGTAGTTTTGCCAGTAGTAGCGCAGACCCAACGACACGGAGAAATTTGGTTTCAGTCGGATGTTGTCCTCAATGAAGCCCGACAACACTTTCTCCAGGAACACCAGGTGCCCCTGTCCCGTCTGCAACAAATAAGTTGATGGCTGTCCGGCCTCATACGCCGCCAAGCTTCCAAACGTATAGGTCCCCTGGCGATTGGTGAAGTCATCCTCACCGCGCCGGCTGATATCCGGAACGTCGATCCCCATGTTGACCGTGTGCGTGCCGCTGGAGTAGCTGAGCACATCCGTTCCATCGAAGTGGTACTCGGTACGCTTGCCGTCAGCTTGTGCGCCTCCGCCGGTAAACGCTCCGGATACGACGGTCTGCGCCCCGCCATGAGTACTAGTGGTAGGGCGGTCGAAGTGTCCGACCAGAAAGCGCAGCTGGTTCACTAGCTTCGGGGAGAACTGATGCCGATAGCTGACATTGATCTCATGCTCCTGCATCTCCAGGTTGTACCCGGTATCCGCCAAAATAAGCCCGCCGACATTCTGATTCTCACTGCTTTGCCGTTCGTAGGAGTACCCAATCCAGAATTGGTCGCCGTTCGAAAAGTCATGAAACACTCGCCCGGACCCAAAGAAGTGATGCATCGGGGCTGGGACGTTTTGATTGATGGGGCCGTTCACTCCGGTCGCATTTACGACGGCCTGCTGATCATCCATGTCCTGATCGAGCGACAGCAGAAACGTGGTGGTTTTTCCACGTCCCACGGGGCCGCTGATGGAACCTTCATAAAACTGCCGTCGTTCCGGCGGCTTCGTAATCGCGAACTTGTTCGTCGCATCAAAAATTGCGTCACGAAACATGACATTCACGGTGCCATGAAACTCCTCAGTTCCACCTTTGGTGATGATCTCCAGCCGGGCTCTGCCGGGCCGCGAGAATAACGCCGAATACGGATTCTGATTAATCTTCACTTCCTGGATAGCAGACGGCGTAACGCCCGGTCCATTGGCTTCGACGCCATTCACGACCAGCGTGACGCCATTGGTCCCGATGGCGTTATCATCCAGGAATCGCGATAGGGTCGTAATGTAATCCTGATCGAAGACCGGAAGCCGATCCAGCGACGAGCGTTCGATGGTGTTGGCGCTCTGGTTTTCCGATATTTCGGTTGAGACCACTGGAGCAGCTTGATCCGCGCTGACATTGACGACCTGCTTCTCGGCGGCGATCGCCAGCACCAGTCGCAGCGGCGCCGCTGGCTTCTTCCCGACTACAACATCACGCTTGAGCTCCTGAAATCCTGCAGCCTGCACGTCGAGAATGTGACGGCCTGGAGCCACGCCATTGATCCGGAAAGCTCCGGCAGAATCAGTGAGCGACTCCTTGTAAGATCTACCGTCGTGTGTCAGCACCACCTTTGCCCCGACCAGCGCACTTCCCGATGGATCGAGGACAGTACCAGACACAACCGCGGAGTCGGCTTCGGGTGGGGCATTCTCAGTCGCAAGAAGAGGCGGCGACATGCATTCGATGGGCGACGGTCGCAGTTTCGTCATTTCCTGCGGTCCCTGCAGCATACCGAACGCCACAAGAGACACGAGAAACACTGAGTTCATTTGGAAAGCGCGCCCCTTCCGTGTTCCGGCGCGCCAACAATCCTAAAGAATCGATCTGAATACTTGCTGAAAAGTGGAGGTCTCTCCTTGGCAAACGCAGTGCAAGCGCCGAGTGTGGCTCGGGGAAGTGGAATTTCTCTACGACGCCGCTGTGCGCGCGGCTGTTCCGAACCTAAGGACGTTCCATCATCCAGACGTTTGCGCTCGTGCTGCCGACGTAGAGGGCCAACGACTTGCCATCGCGCGACGGGATTGCCCAGCCCACAGACTTCTTCTTGGGACGCCAGAAGACACGAACGTGCCCTTGAAGATCGATGTTCAACAACGTGTTTTCCTCATCGCCCGCGGATGCGGCCCATAAGCTGCGGCTGTCCGCTGCCCAATCCAGGGAGCCTGTGGAAGTTGCGAACTCCAACCATCGCTCGCCGCCGCCGTTCAGAGAAAGAAGACGGATCCGCGTCGATATCTCAGCCTTCCCCTTGGTGACCGCTAACGTTGCGCCGTCGGGAGACAGGCTCCAGTTGTAGCTTTTGGGAAGATCGTCTTCAATTTGAAAGAACTGCTTTTGTTTCCCTTGGAATGGATCGAAAGTGAAGAAGGTCAGAGACCGATCTTTGACCACACTGTACACGCAGGTTGTCGCCGGCACACGCGCACATTGATGATTGCTGATCCAATTGTCCTCGAGAACTTTCTTCGGTGTCCCCCCAGCCAGCGGCACTCGCATCAATGGGCTTGAAGGGCTGGTTTCGCCCCATTTTGGATACTCCACGTAAAGGATTTGCGTGCCGTCAGAACTCAAGCGCGACTCCACGAGCGGATGGGCACTTCGCACCAGCAGATCCGCGACTTTCTGATCCATCGCTTGCTTGTAAACATTCAGCTCTCCTCCGCGATCAGAGGTGAAGATGACTTCTTTGCCGTCGGGAGTCCAGTCGTAGGGAATGTCTTCGCGGTCGTCGAGGGTGAGGCGTTGTGGCTCGTCGACGAATCCTGATCGATCAAGTTTCGCCACATAAACATCCGGCTCCGGGATGCCCTTTAGATACGCGACGCGCTTGCCATCCGCAGTTGCATTGATGCTGAAGACCTCGCCGGTATCGCTGGTAAGGCGGGTTGGAGCTCCGATTCGTTTTCCACGCGCGTCGACATTCGCCGACCAAAGGTTCGACTCCGGCGTGCGAGGAGGCGGTTCAGCGACTGTATAAAGGATGTGGCCATCCGAGGTCCACGCGAGTGGCCCTCCGAGTCCCGCTACCACCTCTCGCGTCAGGAGTTGAGGAGTGGGCCGGGTATGAACGTCCAAAACGCCGATCTCAGCGTTCACACCGTAGCCGTATTCGGTTCTGCCACGCGTAAATGCGAGCTTGGATCCATGGGGAGCCCAAGCGAGTGCGCCGAAGAAATCTCCTTCCTCCCCTGCCAGCTTGCGTGGCTGAGATCCATCGGCGGACATCATCCAGAGTTGCTGGGAAAAACGACCCCCACTGGTGAAAGCAATCTCTTTGCCGTCGGGAGAAACTGCGGGCGATCGCCCATCATCATTAAGCCTTCGAGCGTTGCCCCCCAGTGCCGAGACTTCCCACAGACTCGTTTGCCATCCGATTGCACCCAGCCCTACAACCATGTGAGTGCCGTCGGGAAACCAGGTGATCGAGCGAGCACTCATTCCCTCGGGCATCGGCACAGGGTGTGTCTCGCCAGTTTCAATCTCGCGAAGATAGAACCCAGTCTCATCGGAAAACGCGAGATATTTTCCATCGGGCGAGATGGCCGCAGCTCGTACTCGATCATCAGCAGGGTTAGCTGTCAATTGCAACACCCGAAGCGGCAGGGGTGGACGATCGTGCGCCAAGAGTAATCCCAGCTTAACTCCGAAAAACAGCAGCGCCACCCCCGCAGCCACGGCGATGGATCTCCATGCACCAGGAAGCGACCTGGACTTCTCACACGGCTCTACGCCAACTGGTTGAAGTCCGGGTCGGTCACCATTGACGGGCAACGTTGTCACAGGAGCCAAAAACCGGTACCCCCGCCGTGCCACCGTTTCTACGAACGTGGGATTCTCCGCCGAATCGCCGAGAGCGTCGCGAAGACGGCGAATGGCCGCATTCAGGCTGTGGTCGAAGTCCACGAACGTGTTGGCTGACCACAGCCGCCGGCGGAGTTCTTCCCGCGTGACCACGTCTCCGGGCTTCTCCAACAGCTGGACCAGAATCTGGAGGGGCTGTTCCTGAAGCTTCACCCGTACGCCCTTGCGCCGCAGTTCGCCCGCGCGCAGGTCGAGGTCGAACAGTCCAAAGCGGAGCGCCCTCGGGCCTTCGCTTCGCCATCCGTTGCCGTTCCCCATAACTGTTGTTGAGCCTAGCATTCTTGGCTTCGGGCCTGCATGTCACCCAGCCCTGTAATTATTTGACGTTGCAGAATTTAGCGCGTTATCGAAATTTCACACACGGGTTACCCGCAGAACCTTGAGGCACCCAAAAGACCTGCCCACCTTGGTAATACGGAGGGTGGGGTCATGGAGTTCACGTTTAGGCGGCGATTAATCCTGACGATTGTTTTGTTATGTGTGAGTGCCACGGCTCAAGCTGCAAAGGAAAATGCGCAAGTCCGCGTCTTGGTTTACGACAGCGCACGGATTTCAGCCAGCCTGCTGGAGCAGGCCGGACTTGAAACCACGCGCATCTTTCGCTCCGCCGGAATCGAATTGGTGTGGATCAACTGCACAGAAAGAGTTGAGGGTTCTGCATGCCAGAGTATGGCGCGAGGCAAGGAACTGATGTTGCGCGTCGTCCCGAAAGGACAGTCGGTCGGCGAGTCCGTCTTCGGGGACGCCTTTCTCGCTGAAGATGGTAATGGAAGGTACGCAGATATCTTCTTTGATCGCATCGCAAGCGCACATCACAACTTTGGGGTGAACGAATCGCGCATATTGGGAGCGGTCGCCGCCCATGAAATCGGACATCTCTTGTTAGGGCTTAGGGCACATTCCAGGACCGGCATCATGTCAGCAGTCTGGACGAATGACCTTATTGAGAAAGCGGAGAGGGGGTCTCTGCGGTTTACGCCCGAGCAGGCGATGTGTATCCGGAAGCGCATGGGCCAGTCTGCACTGGATATCGATGATCGTCGGCTCGATCAAGCCTCCACTGCCACCGTTGGCGAGCGAGCGCCCGCTTACGACACGCCGTCTGCGTTCAAGTTAACTGGATTCCTAACGACCCAGAGTTGCAAGCCAACCCTCTCGCCGTGTCCTTGACCCAATGTGCCTGGTTCTCTAGACTTAAAAGTACATCATCCGTCTCACTTGGAGTGTCATCGTGAATTCTGTCCAGCCAATCGAGAAGCACTCATTCGAACTACGTCTTCATGAACGGCGCCTGGAACGAGATTCTGAAACACGAAAAATTGAGAAACTTAAACAGCGCCTTCAGTTCCTCACAAAAGCAAGAAAACTCGCTCGCGCAAGCTAGGAAGTCAGCGATCTCGGCTGGTAACGGGGATGTCGTTATCCCGAAGACCCAGACCGCTTCTTGGCTCCGGTTTCTTCAGTGGCTCTGCCCGATACTGGCTTCGGCATTGGCATCACCAGGATCTGCTG
>CAVQZP010000031.1:0-299736 GCA_963718505.1 uncultured Acidobacteriota bacterium
GCCTTCCCTATCTCGTGCGTGACTGTTCCGGGTGCATACTCCGAAGTCCCCCACGAGCGGGCGTGCATCAATACACCCTTGTCGGCGGACCGCAGGTTTCGACCTTCCGCGGCAACTTCCGCCCCTTCGCCCACGTGATGGGCGGCGAACGCGTACCACCGCGAGGACCACCGGATTCTTTGTCTCGAAACTGGGGCTACACGATTGCTGCCGGGGGCGGCGTCGATTGGAAATGGCGCGGTCCGCTCAGCATTCGCGTCTCGGGTGACTACCTTCGGATGGATCTGTTCAACACCAGCCAGAACGGCTATCGCGCCTCAAAAAACAGGGTTCTGTTTTGCATTTTTGAAGGCCTGTGTCAGGGTGTCAGGTGGCAGGTGTCAGGCCTTAAGTGTTAGGCCTTGGACTTTGGGAGACTTTTGGGTTCATTTTGGGAATCGTGTTGCCTTAATCCTTCGGCTAAAACCCTTCCCCGAAAACGGGACTTCAGAAGCAACTGAGAGTCTCATATGCAGTTTTCTCCATCAACTATATCGTATCACGATATGATTTTGCTGACACCCGAAACCTGACACCTGATACCTGCTCCTAGAGTCCCACCTCTTCGTACTCGCCCTCAAAGTCAGCTGTGCTCGAACAACTCAGAGTCGTCAGATATCTCTGAGGTCGAAGTTTCCGCATCGGCATTCTCTCTGGCGCAATCCTCGACCGGCTCCTTGTACTCGGGAATGCGCCCGCCCTCTTCTCCGACCGTGATGTAGGTAAGCCGCGAATCGATCCAGCCGCCCGAGTTGTAGTACTCGATCCCACCCTGCTCGAGATGCATGGCGTCGTGCGTGTGCCCGCAGAAGATACGATCGACGCGATGCTGCCGCGCGTAGCCAGCGCGCCCGCTGCAACTTTTGCCGACATGCGCAGCCAGCGCGTGTTCAGCCGGTCGATGAGACGTGAGAGCGGATTGCCGCGCAGATCCAGTTTCTGCAGCAGCAGGTAAAACCACGTCCCAAAATTACTGACCGTCACGCTGTTCACGGCGAAGCCATCGAACTGGTGCCCATGAATCGCGACGTGACGCAGTCCCGCGTACATCCATTCATATTCCTGAAAGACCTTCACGCCGACGAGGTGCGACATCACATTGGTCAATCCGAGATCGTGCATTGCCCTCGACCCACACGACTTCGACGTTGCGCTTGGGATTGGAGAGCTTGCGGATCGCTCCGAGAAATTTCCAGTGCTCTTTTTTGAGGCGGCTGAAGTTGAGGTCGGCGAAGATGTCGCCAAGAAGAATCAGGCGGCGGAAGGAATTCTCCCTCAGCATCTCGGTCGCGGCGCGCGCACGGCTAACCTCCGCGCCCAGGTGCACGTCGGAGAGGATCAGCGTGTCGTAGACCGCCGCTTCCATACTCTCGTTATACAAACGCGATGTTACAGGGTTATGAAATGTGCACTTAAAAATGTGCAGAGGTAATCGGGCGATAACCGTAGCTTTTGGCGATCCGAAGGTCGCCGGGAGCCAGATTGCAAACTCGCATAATGTTCCACGTGGAACACTTTCGCTGTTTCTTATTATTGATAATTATCTTATAGCTAATACGATCGCGCAGACCACTCGAAAGGTAATGGTTTGCGCGGCCCTTCGAACTTCAGGCGCAATTCTCCTTGTCACAAGTCTTCGCCTTTCGCGAACAGAGACGTTCAGTGTTCCGCATTTATGCAATGTTCACGAACGTCGTGGAACGCGATGTCCCGGTAAACCGGCAAGTCTCCCCGATTTTGTCAGCGGCCACTTTCGAGTTGTTTCAGCCTGTGATCCAGAAGGTTGAGGTCATCGGTGAGGAGTGAGAGTCGAACAAGTCGATGTCCAGAAATTTCTTCAGAAGCGCAGCCGGTGGCGCATCAAAGCCGTTCTTCAGGAGCGCGATGTAGCGCGGTACAAAGGCCTCGCGATCGCGGGAGTAAAGCTGGTAGTACTTCAGCGCCAGCAGCCCTCCGTAGACGTCTACAAGTTACCGTACAGAGGATCTTCATACATCAGCGAGGCAGTCGCCCACCGGTTGCGCAATTGGGGAGTGGTCGCGGGAAAGATCGAGAACTGGCTATCCACAGCCTCGCTGACCTTGTCGAGGTCGTCCGCGCCGCGAATCTTACCGGAGGAACTCCATCGTAGACCTGTTGCTCAAGCAGGGCGTCCTGACTCCGTAGAACGCGTCGAGGCCTTTGATGCTCATCCACTGCTCGCGATAGTAATGCTCGAGACGCGGATCGCCGGCGTGCGCCGCCATGTAGTCCGCCAGCAGCAGTTCGTTGAAAGCAGCAAACGATTGGGAAAGGAATTGGCTCCAAGCGCATAGAGTGGCGACGTGCCATGAGCGCTCATCAGGGCACGATGAACAGCGTGGCCGCCTTCGTGCGCGATAACCGACAGGTCTTTGAAGGTGCCGTCGTAGCGACCGAAGAAAAGCATGCTCGTGCTTCCCAGAAATCCGATCGAGAATCCGCCCTGGTAGCGGCCGGGTGCGCCTCCGGGTACAACATCGGCGCGCGCATTCTGCGGATTCAACAAGTCGTCAAAGGCGGCCGGGAATTGTTGCCTAGTCCCGCGAATGCTTCGTGATAGATCCGCGGCGCATCCGATAAGAGGGTCGTGGGGACGGACAGGCCGGCCAGCGGCGCCTGCAAGTCCCACGCGTGCATCGATGTTTTCGTTGCGTCTTCGAAGTCGCCGCGGATCCTTTCAAAGCGTTCGGCGACGTCGCCGTGCTCTCCCATTTGATTGAGCAGAGCTTCGGTCTGGACAGGATCCGACTCCATGCTGTCGTATTTTCGGTCTGGAGCATCCGGGTAGTGATGTTCCTGAGCCAGCATGTTTTGCGCCTTGACAGTGTGGACTAGAAAAACGCAATCAAGCCGCGCTGACTCGCGAATCCCTGATAGCGACGGCGAAACGCTTCTTCGCGGACTTTCGCCTCAGGGCTGGTCGCCAAGCGGCTGCGTTGTCGATTGACGTCGAGCTGCCCGGCCGGGGTCTGCACGGTTCCGAACGGGATCCCGGCGAGAATCTGCTGATACAGATCGTATTGCCAGTCCGCGATCTCCGGCTGAAAGCGATCGAGGCACTCCTGCAATTCCTTCGGCAAGGTGTGATCAGAATCGCGAAGCATAACTTCGAGCGCGTAACGGTAGGGTGACAGGCGCGGCTCACTAGTCAAAAGACCTTCGAGGCGTGGTCTGCCCAGAGCAAGAATCTCTGGTTGTAGAAACGCGAATTGCTCGGCGGTCGTTGAACCAAGCTTTTGTTCATCCGCGCAAGCCTTATCTTCCCGGTTGCGCGCACAACGCAGGTGGAGGTATCCGTCGTGCCTCCGATACAGCGTCTGGACATTCTCGTACGCCTGCAAGGCCAGAAAGAGATTCGGCCCGTTGTCGAGATGCCCTTCATAGCTCTGCAGGGACTTCAGCGCTTGGGCGAGGTCTGTCCGCGCGGCAACCTCGGCCTCCGGAGAAGCGAAGTAATAGCGCGCCAGGTCGGCGGTGAGAGCCTGTTGCGATTGAGCTGCGGCGAACGTCGTGAGCACGAGCAATAGGATGCAGTGTGCAATATGCAAAGGATTGACTGCGTTCGAGCAAGACTCTCGGCATGCCAGCTTTTCTGAGCAGTTCATAAGGTCGCAACGCTCGGTGGTTAGCGCTTCCCATTGTATGGATCGAGCGATAACTAAGACGGACTGTTCGCCAATCAAGGCTTCTTCCCAATGGAGATGCTGGTTGCGGCCTCCAGCAAAATACGACGGAGTGCCTTCGTAACGAGCCGAACGGAGGGTGTAGACGCACTTACAGCCGCTGTCTTCAGGTCAGCGACGTTCTTACATCATGCCCCGGGGGTGGTTTTTTGTGCTTTAGTGCGTGGGCGGAACGTATTCCTTGGGCGCCACCTGGCCGTCGCCGAAGAAGAACTGCTCCATGTGCTTCACGATCACTTCCTGGTCTTCCTT
The DNA here is from genome assembly GCA_963718505.1 of uncultured Acidobacteriota bacterium. Taxonomy (GTDB): domain Bacteria; phylum Acidobacteriota; class Terriglobia; order Terriglobales; family Acidobacteriaceae; genus Gp1-AA133. Next base: position 3,996 of record CAVQZP010000031.1, read on the forward strand.
GCGGGCAGGGTTGAGACGGTATTCGTTGAGGATCATCTTGCAGAACTCGGTCCACTGCTGCCACGCGGCAGCCGAAACATTGTCGTAGATCTTCTTCCCGAGTTCGGTATCGAAGGGCGGCTCGTCGAGGCCGGGGAGCTCCTTCTTGAACTTTACGCAAAAGACTTCGTGTGCCATGTCGCGTCCTTCATCCTTTGATTAGCATCAAATTATCTCACAAGGCGGCGGGACGTTTGGGCGGCAGATGAGGCTGGCCAGCGCCGGTTCTGGGGGAAGAACCCCAGGACGGAACATCGAGAAAACAGGAAGCGGGTCAATCGTCGCAGCCTCAGACTCACGACACAGATCGGGAAACATACCCGTTGAAGGAATCGAGGGAGACATACATGGCGAATGAGGTCCTTAGCTCGCGCGGAAATTCAGAATCGGGTACTCTTGTGCCGCAACCTGCTGTGCAGGCAATGGGCACTGATCTCATAGCGGAATTCCGGAAGATTCCCATCCTCTCCGATTTGTCTGACGAGGGACTGCGCTGGCTGGCCGATCATGCGCAGGAGTACGTCTTTCAGCCTGGCGAAGTGATGATCAAAGAAGGCGACGCGGCCGACGCCATGATCATCTATCTCGAGGGCGAAAGCGACGGGCGACGCGAGAGCATGGGCCCCGACACGCCAGTTTATACGGCCCGCGCCGGCATGGTAACGGGCATGCTCCCGTTCTCGCGCATGACCAATTACACAATCACCAGCCGGGCCGTAACCACCACGCGGGTGGCGCGCATCTCGAAGGAGTATTTTCCCGAGATGCTGAACAAGCTGCCCGAGCTCGGGCCGAAACTGGTCGGGATTCTTTCCGACCGCGTGCGCGAGGCGACCAAGCAAGACCTGGCCCGCGAAAAGCTGACATCGCTGGGAAAGCTGTCTGCTGGACTGGCGCACGAGCTGAACAATCCTGCGGCAGCGGCGTCGCGGGCAGCCAGCAGCTTGCGGGCAGTCTTCGAAAAGCGCGAGCAGGCCAGCATGGAGATCGACATCGAGAACCTCCCGCCCGATACGCGCGCGATGCTCCGTGTGCTTGAAAGCAAGGCGCGCGAGGTGAAGCCGCAAGCGAAACCCAAAAGCCCGTTGGAATTGAGCGATGCGCAGCAGGAGCTGCAGTCGTGGCTTGAGGCGCACGATGTGGAAGATGCCTGGGACATCGCGGCCATCCTGGCCGATTCGGATGTGCGCGTCGAGAAACTCGATCACCTGGCGGAGAAGTTCACTCCCAAGGTGATGTGTGCCGCGGTACGGCGCTTCAGTGCAACGCTGGAGATCGCGCGGCTCATCGCTGACATCGAGCACAGCACTTGCCGCATTTCAGAGCTGGTGAAGGCGATCAAGGAATACTCGTTCATGGACCAGGCGCTCCGCCAGGAAGTCGACGTGGCGAAGGGGATCGAGAGCACGCTGGTTATGCTGACGCACAAGCTAAAGCGGGGAATCACCGTGATCCGGGACTACGATCCGAATCTGCCGCGCATCCCCTCCTATGGCAGCGAACTGAACCAGGTGTGGACTAACCTGATCGACAATGCCGCGGACGCGATGAAGGGGAAGGGTGAGCTTAAGATCCGCACGATGCACGAAGGCGAAGACGTGCTGGTGGAGATCGTCGACAACGGCGAGGGCATTCCCGCCGAGATTCAGACCCGCATCTTCGAGCCTTTCTTCACGACGAAACCCATGGGCGAAGGCACTGGACTGGGACTCGACACGGTGTACCGGATCGTCCGCAGGCATCGCGGAAACGTGACCTTTGCGTCGCGACCCGGCTACACGTGCTTCCGCGTGCGATTGCCGATCAAGAATACGCGGATGTAGCGAGAGCCGGATCTGGAGTTTCAGGAAGCGGCCGCGCCGGGATTTGCGATCGCAATCGCCTTGCCGCAGGGAGCCCCCACATGACCAGCACGCTGCATGATTTGGTCCAACACAAGTGGTACGCCAATGCCCGCTTTCTGCAGGCGATGCGCGAGCGCGAGGAAACGGCGAGCGACAAGCAATTGAGGGAACTGATGCACCACGTTCTCGTCGCCAATCGCTTCTGGCTGTGCCTGAGCCGGAGCGTGCCATTTGACATCGACCGGGAACGGATCGTCCCGGAGTCGCTGGACGCATTGGTCGCACGGTTTCGCGAGACCCACTCCGACGAAGGCCATTGGCTCGCGCACATCACAGACACCGATCTGAAGCAGAAACTCGAGACACCCTACATGCCGGGGCGCACCTTCTCCGTCGAGCAGGGCATCCTGCAGATTTGCCTGCATAGCCACGGTCATCGCGCGCAGGCGGCGATGCGCTTACGCCAGCTGGGATCGACACCGCCTACACTCGATTTCATCAAGTGGCTGAAGGACCGGCCGCCGGTCGAGTGGAGCTAGGCGCTGACCTCGATTGGCGAGACGCCCGTCGCTACATCGTTTGTAACGCTGCCGTCTCGCTGATGCCTGATGGTCATCTTGCCCGTCGTAATTCGAGGGCGAGACGCCCTCGCGACAGCCGGCAAGATGCCGGCGCTACTCGCGTTCCTTACCTCGAACTCGTCCTGCCGGAAAGTAACTCATACACAAGCATGTGATTGTTTGCTACCAGGGTACCTTTTCTGGGCCAACAACCTTAGTAACCTGTTTTTTCGGCAGCCGAGCGGGGGAAAATGCGTATCTCGCAGTCCGGATTCACAATCTCACGAAAGGAGCGCGTCCATGATCGATCTATCCAGCCCATGGCTCCTGGTTGCGCTCGGAGCGCTCGCGATCTTGGTGCTCACGCTCGTGATGAAGCTGTTTACGAAGCCCAAGCGTGCGGAAAAATGGGAGAAGGCCGAGATTATGAAACAACTTCTCGCCTTGTCGGAAGAGGAAGAAAAACGGCGTCTCGCCGCGCCCGTGACGCGAGCCAAAGCACAACCTGTCCGGCCGGCAGCGCGATCTACGCCGGCTACGGTGAAAGCATCGGCGAAACCTTCTCCCAAGGTGGTGATCCCGGTTCGCGCCAAGGCTCGATAAGGTAACCAGAGCCACGCCCCACTCAATTCCGGAGGGCGGGGGCCAACCTCACTTCTTCAGTTCGGCTGGCCAATTCTGCACCAGCGTGAAGGGTTCGGAGCCTTCTTTCAGATTTCCGCTATTGATCAGGAATTTTGTCCCGTCCGCGTTCACGTCGTAGGCTCCGGCGTCGCGCTGCGTCCCCACTGCCTGAAACAAAACGCGCGGAGTGCCTAAGCGGACAGCATCTCCGGAAACCGCCACATCGACCGCCGTGATGTTGTCAGCGTTATCGAGAAAGAACAGTTCCTTCCCGTCTTTTCGCCATTTGGGAATCGTACCCCCGGCAGTCGAGACCTGCCATTTCGCGCCGCCCCCGGGGAAAGGCGTGATGTACACCTCTCTGCGTCCAGACTCGTCGTTGTCATAGGCCATCCATTTTCCATCGGTGGAGATGGCGGCACGGCGTTCGTCAAAGGCGGTCTGCACGATCGGAAACGGTTTCGCCTCTCCCTTGAGTGGCAGCACCCAGAGATGAAAACCACTTTGAGATGAAATCACCTTGCGCTCGTATACGAGATAGCGTCCATCAGGGGAGGCCGCGGAGGGATACTCGATTGCGTCGGGTGTCTCCACCACAGTCTGTTCGGTCCCGCTGCCATCTGCCGCTTTGGCATAAATATGCGGCGAGCCTTTTGCGTTCGACATGTAGTAGACCGTCTTCCCATCGAACGACCATTTGGGAAGGGCCTGGCTGGCAGGACCGAAGGTGAGGCGGGTGCTCGTTCCCCGCGTCACGTCGAAGATCCAGATGTCGCCGATCCCTTGCGCTCCTTCATAAATCGCAGTAGCGACACGTGTGCCATCGGGCGAAAGGCTCGGACCAAGATAACGCCCGGTTTGCGCGAGCGAGGCAATCTGTTTACCGCTCCTATCCGCAAACAAGAGAACCCATCCGCCGGAGGTGAGCCCGCTCTGGTAAATCAGCCTTCCAGTGGCGGATGCGGAAAAAAGTGGCCGGGAGCTGGCCGGGTTCATCACGATGTGCTCGACCAGAGGCTGTGGCTCACCGCTAACAGCCAGGCTGTTCGGATCGAATGGCTGTGCCATCAGGGTCTGGTCGCGCACAAAAAGCAGATGGCCCGATGCGTACTCCCCCATGGTGTCGCTCTTCAGGAGCGGTTTCGCGCGCAAGGATCCAAGTTCACCCAGATAGAGAAGATTGTCCTGCGCGCCGCGCGCGGTGCGCGCCCAATAAAAGAAGTGTTTGCCGTCGGGCAGAAAGACGGGAAAGCGGTGGCTGTTTTCGCCGCGGGTGGCGTCGAACTGCGAAGCCGGTTCGGGTTTGCTACCCGCTACCGGCACCCGAAACAAAACTGACGACGTGGCGGGCGTAAAGACAATCGTACCGTCTTTGCTCCAAGCTCCGCCGCGAGCGCCGGTGACGTCACAGACGACCTGGGGCGGCCCGCCATCGGCGTGGATTGTTTTCAGCTTGCCCTCGCCGAAGAAGCCGATCTCACGACCGTCTGGCGACCAGAACGGATAGGTTGCCTCGTCAGTTCCGCTCAAGGGCTGCGCGGTGAGCGAACTCAGCGGACGAACATACAGCAGGATCTTGCTTTTTTCATCGCGCGCCGTGAAGGCAATCCGCGTTCCATCCGGCGAGAGCACCGGCGGTCCCGCTCCCGGCACCATGGTCACAAACGAAGCTCCCGCCGGTGGAAGAATCGACGATCGGATAACCGGGACGGGTTGCAGCGATGTAAGGAAGTACGCCCCCAACGCGGCGAGCGCGAGCAGTGCGGCGATCGCGGCGATTCCCCACGGCAAGCGTGAATTCGAGGATGCGGCGTGCGGCTTTGCATGAACGTCCTCCGCTTGTGGGCCGGCCGCCAGAGCCTCCAGTTGCAGCCTTACATCGTGCATGCAGCCATAACGCTGTTCGGGATTCTTGGCGAGACAGCCGCGCACGGTTTCGTCGAGCCGCGCCGGCGAGTTGGGCCGCACTACGCTGATACGCTCCGGCTCTTTATCGAGAATCGCGCCCAGCACACTGAACTGTGATTTCCCGTCGAAGGCGCGGCGGCCCGTTACCATCTCGTACAGCATGCAGCCAAAGCTGAAGATGTCGGATCGTGCGTCGGCCTCGTTCCCTTGCAGAACTTCGGGCGCCATGTACTGGAACGTGCCGACCACTGTCCCCTTCTGCGTGAGTGGAGACGCGGAGGCGCTGAGCGCCGCGACACTCATGGTCGGCGTGCTCGGCGTGAGCGATCCCGACCCCGGAGCCGGGCTCATTCCCGGCGAAGATTTCGCGAGCCCGAAATCCATGAGTTTTGGGCCATTCTTCGTCAGCATGATGTTGCCGGGCTTCAGGTCGCGGTGCACGATGCCCCGCGCGTGTGCCTTATCGAGAGCTTCGGCGACCTGGATGCCGATCTTCAAGGCTTCGTCGAGCGGAAGGGCGCCGCGTTGCAAACGCTCGGCAAGCGTCTCGCCCTCCAGATACTCCATCACAAGGAAGTCGAGGCCGTCCTGCGAGCCGATGTCGTGGAAGGTGCAGATGTGCGGATGATTCAGCGACGAGATGGCTTTGGCTTCGCGCTCGAAGCGCTGCTTCAGATCAGCGTCCGAGCAGAGATGCTGGGGCAGGACCTTGATGGCTACTTCCCGTCCCAGGCGCGTGTCGCGCGCACGATAAACCTCGCCCATTCCGCCAGCACCGAGCGGCGTGAGGATCTCGTAGGGCCCGAGCTTCGTGCCCGCAGGCAACGTCATTGGTGCGCCATTATATATGTGGGAAACGAGCCGGGAATCCGCCGTTCAGGGTAACGGCACGGGTCGAGAGTCGCTGGTCGCGCGGCAACATAAATTACTGGATGGCGATGCCCGAGCTGCCATGCGCTACACACATTCGCAGCCAACCGAAGATCGAAGGAGCGAAGCCCGAGCGAGAGTTACTGGTTAAGCGGGTCGGCTGGCACGGCACAATGCAAGTTGCGGTCACGGCCGACGTTTCTACGGCCGGCAGCTGTCGTTACGCAAAGTCAAACGCACGCGGCTCGGTCTCCTGTTAGAATTTCTGCATGTCGAATCTCACCACGGTCGTCACTCAACTGGAACAGGAACGCAGTCGTCTTAAGTCCGAACTGCAGAGCATTCAGAGCGCTATCGCGGCCTTGCATGGCAAACCATCCTCCGGAGGTAGAGGAGGCATGAGCGCCGCCGGCCGCGCCCGCATCGCCGCGGCGCAACGCGCCCGTTGGGCTCGCGTCAAAGCGCAAAAATCAGGATCCTCCGCGAGCCGCCCCAAGAGCAAGAGAAGGATGTCTCCCGCCGCCGTCGCAAGAATCCGCGCCGCACAGAGGGCGCGATGGGCGAAGTGGCGGAAAGAGCACAAGGGCTAAAAACTCAACCTAAATTGAAGGTGTGCTTCGACGACCCGGACTCACGGTAACGCGAGTCGAGAGTAACTGTCTGCCTCGATAGGACGGTCTCGCTACAGCGACGCGGTCCTGGTTGGGTTTGACGTAGTTGGTGGGCCCGCAGGGATTCGAACCCCGGACCAAGGGATTATGAGTCCTAGAGTTTAACGCGCACCCGAAAGCACCAAGTGGCAAGCTGGTGAAAACACTAGGGACGACGCAGGGGACTATTCGTGGTAGGACGCACGAGGTGGCACCAAAGTGCAAAAGCAAGTGCCACCAGAACTGCCACCGGCTCAGCCGATATCAGCGGCCTACCATCGACATGGCAGCGCCACGGTGTTCGTGGTCGGTCTGTTGATCGAAGGGCATTTGGCGTTGTCGCGGATCAGAGCGCTCAGCTTCCCGCTCCCTACGCCCGCGCCAAAGCCCCCACACAGCAAGACCGACAGCAACGCCAACGATGGTCAGCGATTGGAGAATTGCCGTCATGCCCGCCTCCTCTCTACTTCGATGCCGATCAGGAGAATCGCTACGCCGCAGAAGAGAACCAATCCAAGTATAGACCAGCTCGTTTTATATTCCTCGAAAAGTTGATACAGAGGGGCGAACACAAGGACTAGAGTTCCAGCTTCGCGCAACGCCTCCCCTACCATTTCATCCGTGTGCTTCTTGTCTGCCAAGATTACCTCGGTGTCTCACGCTTATCCCATCGAGCCTGAGCGGCTTTCCGGGCTTTCTCCGCGCGCTGTTCTGCCGTCAGCCTCTTCGCTGAAGCTTTCCCGCCCTTGCGGCCCAGGGACACTGCTGCCGGATTCTTTTTCCCCCTCATGCGGGGTAAGTATTACCTCAGTGCTCAGCGGTGGGCAATATTTATCTTGATTCATGCTCAGCGGTGAGCATATGATGGCAATCCGATGCTCTAAGGCCCTCCCCAAAACACAACGGACTGAGCAAGTGTTGAAGCACCTGCCCAGCCCTAACCAGATCGCCTGTATAGGAGGCAACCGTGGCTGAAGCCCATTCTATTCACCTCATTCCGAAACTTCCCCAAAAACCTCAACCCCTCGACCCGGCCGACATCGCCGCGGAAGTCCTTAGAACCGTCCGCGAATGCTCTGAGGCCTTGAGCGATTTTCAGGACTACCAGGAGCATCTCACGCGCGAGATGTCCGCACATCTGAGCAGTCTCGAAATGGTTGCGCTCCGCGCCATGACCCGAAAAGCGAGGAAATCATGAGCGCCCTCGCATTTCCTTCACCAGATGAGCGGGAGTGGACGCAAGAGGCGCTAGCGCACTTGCGTGAGCAATACCATGAGTTATCGCTAGAGGATCGTCTGGCGGTACGCCGAACCCTCCGGGAAATGACCGTTTGCGGGGAGGATGAGCATGAGTGCTAACGCTTCCCGAGTCACAAACCGAGTCATCCGGCAGCTATCCGCACTTCGCTTGGACGAACTCAACGATGCCCGGAAGCTTGGGAAGATGCCGCTTGGCCAAGCTGCGCAGATATGGCTAGAGACACGGCAGCCCTTCATCGGCTCACGGACGACCAAGGACTATCGGTTCTACATCGAGACGTTGTCGGGCTTCTTTGGGGATGATGTGCCACTTGAGAAGCTGGCCAACCCTGACCTGATCCGCGCCTACCAGCTCGAGCGAAACAAGACAGTTGGACCGTCCTCCATCAACCATGAGTGCGGCATCTTGCAGCAGATCCTGAAGCGAGCCCGTCTTTGGGACAAGGTCAGGCCCTTCTATGAGCAACTGCAGAACACTGTTGAGTCTCCCGGAAGGGCCCTGAGTCCCGAGGAAGAACGCGCCCTGCTCAAGGCTGGCACTTCAAGGCCGGGATGGGCTAGGGCGTACTACCTGATGATTCTGTCCATGAATACGGCAGCCGGGCCGTCGGAATTGCTGGGCCTGCGCTTGCGAGACGTGTTTACCGACAACCCCGAGACCGCGAGAATCTACATCCACGAGAATGCCAAGAACAAGTTCAGAGTGCGAGAGGTCCCCCTGAATGCCGATGCCCTGATTGCGGTTAAGGCGCTTCTGCAGCTCGGCAACGAGGTTGGCGCTACCAAACCTGACCATTACCTTGTTCCTGGTCGGGTACACAGGGGCAGATATGACCCAACGCGTCCCGGATTGTGGCCCAGGACGGCTTGGAACGAGATTTGTCTCGCTGCCGGAGTCAAGGTCCGCCCCTATGACCTGCGTCACCATGCGCTGACCAAGCTGGCGGAGAAAAACCCGGAGCAGGTCGTGCTGAAGATTGCGGGCCATGTCTCCCCCGCCATGTTAAGAAAGGTCTACGCCCATGTACGACTGCCAGCGCTTCGAGCTGGAGTCGATAGCATCAGCTCCGTCAGCCGCGAGCCGAGCAAGTCGTTAGTAAAGCCGGAACAAACGCTTTTCCGTGTTGCACAGATGGCTGAGTCCATGGGCATCTCCCCTGATAAAGCGCTGGAACTATTGCTTGCGTATGAGCGAGGAAAGGCTGAGAGAAAATGACAGAACAGCAGATCGAGAAAACTGAACAGAAATTCCAGCAATACCTTCGCACTATCGGCATGCACGGTGGCAGCAAGAAGAAAAGCATGGTGCTGCGCACATTCCTTCTCACTACAAAGCCGGTCACTGTGATGGAAATGGCGTCCCTGGTGAAAAGGGAAGACATCGGCTTGTCTTACCATACCGTCTATCAGACGCTAGACCGATTGGTCGCCTGTGGCATCGCTACCAAAATCGAGTCAGCAGGCGAGGGCGCACGGTACACACATGAACTGAGCAACTGCAGTCATTCGCACTGTGTCTGCCGCGACTGTGGGGCCGTGATCGAAGTGATGGATGGAAGCCAGCTATAACGCTGGAATAGTCTCCCCCCGAGCCCTCTCCGCATGCGGTCACAGAACATCGTGGCCGCTTTTTCCTTCCTGTGATAACGTCTCCCGCCATGGCAACCCCCAATTTCTCCCTCCCACCTTTCAAGACCTATGCGGAAGGCGAAGCTATTCCGGCGGTTGAACCCGAGCAAATCAAGCGCATGTGGGAGTTTAAACGGACTCACAGCCGTGCGGGGACAGATGGTTGGAAATGGCTGCAAGACTTGCACGCAGCGATGGGCCCGGGTGCAGAGTTTTCAGATGTTTCGAGCCGTTTCGGAATGATAGAAACCTTGGCTCGCTACAACAAGGGCCAGGTCCTGGCCCCATGGCACCAAGGAGAGGAACTGCACGAAGCTGTCTTCCGGATCGCGGCAACATTTCCGCTCCGGTATCTCAAACACAAGCCCTACATGATCGCGGGAGATGAGCGCTTCGGGTTTGATCCGAATGCGTTTGTTCAGAAGCGCATTGAGGAAACCGGTATCTCACATGTGTGGGAACCCGTTTCCCTCAAACTCGAAGAGGGCGGGCGGATCTTCTGCTTTTCCTCAATATCCGAACAGGACCAGGACCCCGAACGCCGCGCTAAGCACGAAACGCGGGCAGTGACATGGATGATCTGGAAGAGGTTTTCGCCGAGCCTAGACCAAATCGTGTCTCACACCGAGAAAGAACAAGCCACCGAGATAGTCGCAACATTCTACGCCAACTTTCTGCTCGACAACATTGATCTAGTTCGCCAGCTAGAAGACGCATTCAAGGATGTGCAACACGTCCCGTTGGACCCCATTTTGTCCGAGCTGGAGCGGAGAGCACAACACTGGAGTGTATAATTCGCGGCGCTATTTCCTCACTGGTGGTTCGGACCGGTATTCCGGTTTGGGCGCGCAATCCGAGCAAAACAACTGAACTGCTGTCCTGCCATCTTCCAAAACGACGTTCCGTAGTAGCGTCGCGGGTAAGCCACTGCCGCATTTGCAATCAGGGCTCACAAATCCGCTACTTCGATCTGAGCCTTCCAGTCCGACTGCCACAGAAAAGACGCCACTTGTTCGCCATGCGAGAAGTTATCTTCTGCGTCAATTCGAGGCTGTTTCCGTCTCGTTCCGCCCTTCCCAAGCACGAGACATTGCACGGGACCCGAACAGTACGGACACCGTTCTGGTGCCTCGGTCACTGCTACTCGCATCTGCCCGTGCTTCCTACAGGTCACACGAATGTACAAGCAGGGGGTGAGTCCGGTATCTCTTAGGGAGACTCTGATTAAGTCCTCCCTTTCCACAGGGAGTATAGATAAAGTCGTGCCAGCATGAACTCGTTGGGCAAGCAGAGGACACTGGCGATGATGACGGGATTCGAGCGGTACACGAAGAAGACTCGGCGGGCAATGTTCTTGGAAGAGATGGAGCAGGTGGTGCCGTGGGGGAAACTGTGTGGGCTGGTGGAGCCGCACTATCCCAAGCCGGGCAACGGGCGACGGCCGAAAGAACTGGAAAAGATGCTGCGGATTTATTTTCTGCAGCAGTGGTTCAATCTGGCGGACCCGGCGGTGGAAGAGGCTTTGTACGACTCGGCGACGCTGCGGCAGTTCGTGGGCATTGATTTGGGAGCCGAGCCGGTGCCGGATGAGACGACGGTGTGCAAGTTCCGGCACCTGCTGGAAGCGAACCATCTGGGGGAAGAGATTCTGGGGACGGTGAACCTGCATTTGCAAGCGCAAGGGCGTGCGGATCACGACGGGCACGATTGTGGACGCGACCCTGATTCACGCACCTTCCTCGACCAAAAACCGCGAGCAGAGCCGGGACCCAGAGATGCACCAGGCGAAGAAGGGGAAGAACTGGTACTTCGGGATGAAAGCGCACGTGGGCGTGGACAGCAAGACCAAGATCATCCACACGGCGGTGGCGACGGCCGCCAATGTTTCCGATGTGGCGATGTTGCCGGACCTGCTGCATGGCGAAGAAACGCGGGTGTGGGGCGACGGAGCGTATCAGGGCCAAACCGAGGTGATGCGCGAGTGCGCGCCACGAGCACGGGATTTCACCCAGCGGCGCTGTCGCTACAAGGGCCAAATCGTGGATGAAGTGGCGTGGGCGAAGAACCGGACGAAGTCGAAGGTGCGGGCGCGGGTGGAGCACGTGTTTCAAGTGATGAAGTTGAAGTTCGGATTCGTGAAAGTACGCTATCGCGGGCTGAAGAAGAACGCGCACCGGCTGTTCGTTACCTGTGCGCTGGTGAATCTGTTTGTGAGCCGCAGAAAACTGCTGGCCGTAGCGTAGGCTCGCCCGCCTTTGCCCCGTACGCGAGGTTGCAACGGCGGTGCTGAAAAGCTCCGGCATCCGAGACCCGAACCGGCAGTGCGGATTCCTGAACACTGTTGTTAGTCGACTTAGCATGAGCGCTTATTCAGAGTGTCCTTAAGGCATCTGCTAGAGGCTGCGTCATATGTGACGAGATGCAAACGCGCAGAAAACTTGTGCTGCTTACGCATTAAGGTCGAACGAGTTCATTGGTCCGGCGCTTGTCTGCTGTAGGGGCCCACCTGTCACCGTATAAAGCAGTACCCTAGTGGCTAGAGTCGCAGCATCGCTATTGCCCAGGAAGACCGTGTTTCCACCCGCCGTTATGTTTACACCCGCGCCCGATGTCTGGACCTGCACACCGTTGACAGTGACGTTAGTGCTGCCAGTCGCCAAATGCATCCGTATGGCGGTCCCGAATTGTTGAAGCTGAGTGGTGGTTAGAAGTACGGCGGTACCGCCTGAAACTACGATATCTGCACCACGCAAGAACCCGCCCGTACTTACGAACGAATACACGTTGAGGTAAGTCGACGCCGGGATACCAAACGTGCCCAATGGGCCCGGATAGGCGTACACATCGGGGTAGCGGCTTAGGTAAGTGATGGCTGCTGACATTTATGTTGTTTCCTCGATTTCCTAGTGCTGCGTCTCGTTCTTTGCTGTTGCGGCGAACATTTCACCTTCAACCAATTCAATGGCGTGGGTGATGACCATGTTACGAAATTCGTGGTTGTCCCAAGCGGGCGAAGTTAATACTTCCGTCCGCTGCGAGCACGTCAGCGAGTTCAGAACCATTCGAACAAGGTCGTCGCGGGTCACACTTATTTACCAGCCCCTGGCGCGTCTCGCGAGCTCGTTCAATGGCATCGCATATAGCTCGTCCTCAGTTAGGGCCCGCTCGGCTTCGATTTGATCGGCCCGCGCCTCGGCTTTGCGTTTTTCCTGCCGATTCACGATATGGTCCTTGATGTCCAGTAGCCCGAGAGCTTTTTGCCGCTCGTACGCGTCTTCAATATCCGCGAGCGTCGGGTTCTTTATATCGCGGTTGCGAAGGCAGAGTTTTATCAGGTCCGCATTCTTGGGACTGTCCTGGAACTCAGGATGCAGCTCCAAGAACACGCTGATGTCTGCATTAGTCGAGGCGAGAGCGGCCTTCTCCGCGTCGGAACGCGCCAGCCGGTCGCAGGCAGCCTTGAGTTCGTCGAGCGGCATGTTCTCAAGGGCAATTTCTTCCGCCGTAGGAACATCGCGGCGCATAGCTTCGCGTGTCTCAGCATGGCGCATAGCTTCGACGCTCTCGAAGGTCTGATTCGTTAATCTTCCTTTGTACATGGCAGTTTTCCTTTAGGCCATTATTTCCTGCCCAGTCTGGATGCACGACTGGAGCAATCGATTGAAGAGCCCACTGTCGAAGATGGCGTTCGGATCGAGTTTACGCATTAGCGGCTCGTCGGGGCGGACCCGGCCTTCACATTTCTGGCAGTAGACGTAACCCGGCGATAACGGCACGCCGTTGTCATGGACAAATACGCAATGCGTACCGCCACCAGCGGAGGCTAGGTGCTCATGTGTGCAGACCTTCTCTTGAATAAAGCGCTTATTTTCGTTCCTCTCCTTAACGCTCCGCGCCGTGGCTAGGCGTTCTTCTTGTGCAATGCGGGTAGCTTCACGTTCCTTCTCGTCCGGCGGGGTTGGTTTGCGCATCTCTTCCACGGCGGCTTTCACTGCCGACGAGACAGCCGTGTTTACTAGGTTGCTCAACTGCTCAGAAGTTAGGTTTAGATTGCTCATTGTTTGTTTTTCTCCCGTTCCTTAGTAGATCGCTGCTCCCGTTCCAGTCGCAGTACTTCCTTCAGTGACACTTGAGACTCGCCGACTCGGACATCTGGACCTGTCTCCGTCTCTTTCTCGCTCTGCGGTGGCCGAATATTCTCCAACACAAGGCCGTACCGTGTCCCGATTTCCAGCAACTTATGAAAGTCGGTCGCCTTCGTTTTCGGCGACCGCAAGTAGGCGAACAAGAGTTGCTGCAATTCGGCAAAGTCGCAGACCTTGCTTCGGCGTCTCACGGGCGCTACATAAACACCGCGCATCAACTTCGGCGTACGTGGCCCACGGGCTTGTGGTTTGCGCTTCGAATTGCGCTTTCGCATCTCGATTTGTGCGGCTGCCAGATTTCTCAAACGTAGCTCCTCATTCGTCCTCTGACCCGAAGAGATTCTTCCCATACTTCACAACCGAGTGCAGCATATCGAATGGGTGAATACCCAACTCATCGGCAATTTTTGCGATCACAACCGACTTGATGGGGTTGGCCTTTGCCCACTCTGCAACAGCTTTTGCCTTTTCAACGAAACTCGGGACCACTTCAGGCAGGGCTGTGGCTCCCGCCGTTGCTCCGGCAACGATTGGCACAGACACAGCGCCAGCCGCCTTACCTCTCTCGAATGATTGCCGGTCTTCCGCCGTCATGTTCGGAGTCGGCATACCAGTTAGCCCTGCGACCAACATCTGCCGTGTTTGGCTCGCGTCTTGGTCAGGAGTTGGCTTGTTAACTGACGGAGACTGTTCAAGCATGTATCCGGGAGGCAATCCTCCTGGCTGGGCGGGCTGTGATGGGGATTGCTCCAAGGTGTAGCCTTCCGGCAGATTGCTTATTGCGCTAGCGCTGGAACCCATGTTTTTCCCCATCACGGGACATCATTCGCGGTTTGCCCGGTGCAGTTGCGTATTGAGTTGGTTGCGGGAGATTCTGACCGTACATTCTCTGTATCACCTTGTTGGAACCAATGCGGCTTGACATCTGAGAACCAACAGCATCGCGGGCCGCATCAATGGCAGATTCCATAGCCCGAGGACTGTGGGCCATGGAAAAGCTTTTCAACACTTCCTCTCGCGCAGTGTCGGACCCTTGACCGCCGCCCATGACCTTCGCGTAATCATCTGCTACGCCAATCGCGGTTTGTGCGAAGCCTGCAGTTGCACCACTACCGGCAGCGGCTGCCGTCCAATCTGACACTTTGTTGAATGCCGGAAATTGGCCGTTAGGCAACTTTTTATATTGAGCGGCAAGCTGATCCAATGTGCCGCCCGGATCCGTAAGCGATTTCGCAGAACCGAAGAAAGTGAGATTCGTAGGCGACGAGGCCGTTTTGTAATAGCCTTCAGCCGTTTGGCTGTTCCAGTTGGGGTCTAACTGTTTCGCTGCTGAGAATGCTTGCTGCGCGAATGCGGGTTTTCGAGAAGAGATGATTTGCGACGGTGCCACATCGCCGTTAACAAGCAACTGTGCCGCTGCGTTCGGATCGCCGTCTTTGAGAGCCTCTTCTGCCTTCGACTTGGCAAGCTCAAAGGGCAATTCCGCCTTCTTGATGGCGGCAGCCTGTGCGGCCTTTGCAGGCGTCTCGAGCGTGGTCTGTGCCGCCTGTGCTTTGGCCTTAGACTCGGTCAAATCGTCATAGGCTTTTTGCAGGAAATCCACACTCTGCGAGAGGGCACTCACCGTTGCGGGATCTGCGTCAGGCTTACCGGACAAGTCAGTGTGGTTCTGGTAGCCGGCGAGTTGCTGCTTTCTCTGCGCGAGCATTGCTGGAAGGTTTTGCTCAGAGAAGGTTTGGATTGGTGACAAGAATTGCAGTGCCTCCTGTGCGAGCATTCGTTGACCCTGATAACCTTTGCCCTGACCACTGTTCCAACTCAAATCGTCAATTGGCGGAAGCCCCTGAACGCTGCGCGCAGTGTCCACAATCTTTCGGAAGCCAGCGGGATTCGATGCCAGCGTCTGTTGCGATGGCGCGAAGACGGAAATATCAAACGTGGACTTGTTACCGCCATGCGGCTGGATGTTCGCGAACACAGGCGGAATAACGCCACCATTCTGCCCTGCGAGAGTATTGAGTGCGCCGTTCGCTTGGTCGTGCGTGTCCTGTCCATTGCCGCTAATTTGCAGAGTTGGCAGGATGCCGAAATTGTTCTGAAGGTAGGACTGGTAGTCAGCAGCTTTCTGGGCAACTGTAAGCCGAGATTCTTCGTCGAGCAGATCAGCGCGGTTAGCTGCGCGGAGAGCATTTACGTGGGTCAAGGCTGCCTGCGCAGACTCAAACTGCGCACGCGATTGGGCAGTATCAACACGCGCCTGCCGCAATTCCTCAGCCTGCTGGAAATGCGTACGCGCTAGGTTTGGCGCGATAGCGCCTTCGACTGCTCCACCTATCCCACCAGTTGCGAGGCCCATCAAGACCCCGCGCAATCTTCCGCCTAGCCCTTGTAACGGGGCTTGCGGGGTGACGGTCTGTTGTGGCGGATTGCTTACATCCGAAGGCGTCGGAGTCGGTCCGCCCTGATCAGGAGACGGAGGATAACTTGCAGGGCCGCTAATCGCCGAGCGCAAATTGCCTGAAGGTTGGCCGCTGGACGGAGGTGCTTCGCTTGGAATTGCCAAGCTTGCGAGGCCAGAGCCGCTATCGCTGATAGCGCTCGCGAGGTTCGATGAAACCGGCAAATCTGAAGTGTCTGGGGGTGCTACGGGGTTAGTTGCCATTCAAGTTTTCTTCCTTCTGTCGTGCCTCGAGTTCCATGACGCGCTGCTCTAGCGCGAGAGCGGCCTTCTCAATCCGAGTGCACCGATGCAGCAGCGCTTCCAAATTCGCAAAGAGGGGCTCCAAATCCAAAGCCCCGTTGGCACGTCGCCGCGCCTCCGCAAGGTCAGCGCTTATCTGCGCCTCAAGGCCGGGAAGTTCGCTCTGAAAGTTCTTCATCAGTTCGTTAAGCGAATCGTCCATGTTGTCCATCATTCCTCCCAAAACGCGGGTGCCCGGGTCGATTAACCACAGACACCCGCCATGGCAGTACGACCACTCAATCCCGCCCCCTACCGCCAAGGCCGCGCAAATCCTGACCGTCGAAACCGCCGGTCTCGTCTACATCCCCCCCCAACTGCGGGCCCTGGTTCAGGGCCTCCCGACTCGACTCGAGCATGTTGCGCTGGTTAAGGCCTCGACCCTTGAGACCGCGCTGCGTTGAATCGCGGTCAGGGGTCCATGGACGAGTCGGAACTTTATCCCTCACCTCGGTAGGCGCCCCCGAGCCGATGTTTGACATGGTCCAGTTACCGTCGGCGTCGGCTCCCCTACAATCGGGGCCGGTGGCTTGGGGAAAGCCGATGACTGATTTTGTCGGAATTTTGTCGAATGCTTTTGCCATTACGCGCTTATCTCCTCTGTTGCGAATTTCGGAAAATTCAATGCGGCCAGCTTCGCCTGCTCATCCATCAAGAAACTCCCCATCTCCATGACGGTCGCTTCTGGCAACTCCGAGTAACCCTGCTCCCATGCGCTAATCGAGGACTGAGACAGACTCACCGCCTGTGCCAGACGCGCCTGCGAGACGTGCAGGGATTTGCGAAGCTGAATGATTGCCGTTTTGCGAGCTGTACTTTCCATTCGATACCCTATTACCTCTATGGAACTGGTAATAATCATTAGATGCGAGTTGCCCTGTGAAAGTCAACTCGATTTTCGGTGTTTGTTCGCCGCGAACAATTGGCGAAGACGGATCGGACTCCCCGCGCAAACCGTGCGCTAGGGCCATTTCCTGCCCCTAGGAGCGCTTCGGAGGGTTCGGTGGGTGTGAGGGGGCCTACAAGATGTGCGGGTTGGCCGACTAGTGCGAGCTGTCACATAAAGTCATAGTTTCTCGGGGTGGTCGGGGGGCTCGGCGATACTCCGAGGATTCCCCTTGCTTCGTTCAGATCCTGCAGCATTTGTTTGTAATTGATCTTATTTCTGTGGGTTTCCGCTCGGCCGGCTTCCAAATCATGTAAAACATTAAGCTCACGACCACGGATGGTCGCGCTTTTCTTCATTTTGCCGATCTGTTTCATCTTCCTAACAAGCTTGTTCCCTTGCAGTTGGCTGTTGAGGCGTTCCAGTTCTTCAGGATTTCCATCTCGCAGCAGGAGTGCCTGGTAGTCGGACAAGCCGCCAAGTTTTGAGGACATCCAGTCCTCGATATCCTCATTCTCCTTTATGTGCGCCAGTACTACCGCTTTAAGCGTCTTTAGTCGCTCAACAAGTTCCGGGGTAAATGGGGCCCGGCCGGCTTTAACATTCGCGATGCAGTCCAGGAATTGGCGTACATGGCCAAAGGCGTTATTGTAATTATGCTCGGCTGCTCTAAGCTTTTGCTGTAATTTCGGGTGGTTTATTTCTGGACCACGCATTGTGATTATCCTCTCCCGTGAACTGAAGCTGCCGGCTTGTTCTCGCCGTCGACAACCAAAATCGCCTGCGGATTATCTGTACTAATGCTTTTTCTTGTCAACACAAACCCACGCGCAGCCTAGCCCGCCCCTCCATGCTGGCGCCTTTGGGGGCCCATGCCCGGGGTTATCTCGTTGAGAAAACAATCCTTTGGCCACAGCTTCGCCGTTCGTTCGCCCCCTGCAGCGTGCTTTGTGCTGGTGATCGGGCGCGATTCGTGGCGTCCTGGTGGGCTTGGGGGCTTGGGAATTGGGCGTGTTTTCAAGCTGATGGGATGCTCAATCCCGTGGAGACGCAGACAACCTACACATTCCACTCGGGCAATCAGACAGAGATTGGAGCGGTGGCGCTTGGAGTGGCACTGCGAATCCCTAGTGGAACACTAGACATGGCAGCTTTGTCACAGTTTGCACCGACTTTTGAACCACGCCGATGTGAACTGTGGTCGGCGGGGCTTAGGGTGTTCAGTGTTCAAAAACCCTAAGAAAGAGAATATTTGAACAGTTCAAAAACAACCCCTCCTAGGGAAGAGACTAAGGTCTCATTCCCGTCGGGGTTTGGGCATCCCGTTCAGTGTTCAGAAATTATTGAACAGTTTTTGAACGGGAGTATCCTTCAGGGCGGAGCGTCCCATGAGACGAATCGCTACGATCTGTGCTCTTGTTATTTGCGTGCTGGTGTTTGCGTGGATGATGCCAACCGATCATCGGCTTATATGGCCGCTCAGAGCCGTGGGCTCGCTCAGTCTCAGCTATTTGATTGTTTATGCTTTCAGTCGTGCGGCGTTATCCTTGAACCGTCGTCAAGCTACGTAGCTTTGAGCCATCCACTGACCGTGCCGACGCTGACGCCGAGTGTCTTAGCAATTTCGCGGTAGCCCTTGCCGTCTTCGTGCATCTTTCGAGCTTGAGCAGTCTTTTCGTCCTTGTCAGCCACCTGTGGGCGTCCGGCTTGCGCCTGTGGCTTATTCTCACTAAACGTTCCTGCAAAGCGCTGGGGGATTAGGGAGCTCGAAGTATCCGGCTGCGTCTATGGATGGGCGGCCCTGGATGATGAATGGTTGGCAAGGGAGGAAATCCCGAGCCTTTACGTTCTGCACAAAAATGCGGGTTGCATCGGCATCGATCTGACTCAGGCCCCAGCAAGTGGCCAGCATTGCGCCGATGTCTCCGGATCCACGCAGCACGTTTTCCAGCGTCATGTACGTGTCTTTGCCGAAGCTTTTCGGGCTGTGATGCGCGCCGGTAATCGTGCGAGCACCAGCACGCTGCAGGGCGAATAGGCTGTCAGCAAAAGCCCTCTGCTCGGCTGCACTGTTCTCATCTCCGGTCATAAATCGGATCGCAGTATCGAGAAACACGTCCGCGCCTTTGGCAGCTTCTAGAATGCGGGGATCAGTGAGAGACAGCTGCCCCTGCGCGGAGAGTGTCCGGCAAAACAGCTTCTCCTCCTGCACATATTGTTCCAAGCGAAAGGTCTTGAGGCGCGCCGCGAATGGGCCTAATCCTGCTTCCGGGATGAGGTAGATGACCCGTTCTGCCTTTTTCGTGACAGCGAAATGATGAAACAGCTTCCCGCCTTCGAGCAGAGCCCGAACCATGGCGAGCATGCACAGCGTCTTGCCGTGCCCCGCCAGTCCGCCGATAAGCGTGATTCCGTCCTCTTGAAGAAAGCCATCGATCGCGAATCGAGCTTCTGGTGCATTGATCACCTCGTCATAGCCGTGAAACAGGTTGCGCCAGTTCTGAGCGACCGAACTTTGCGTGAGAGTTTCCTGCATCTGTTGCAAGAGGCTTAACCGGGCTTCATCGCTTGTTGATTCGTCAAGCTGATCCAGCAACCTTGCGAATCGGCGCTCACGTGACGCTTGACTAACACCGCGAACATAGGCGCTGAAGTTTTCCGGTAGGGCATGAGTGAGCAGATCCGAGAGGTAAGCTGGGTTCTCTAACTTTAGTTCAGCTGTAAGGGTTATCAGATCTACGGGGCGTTGGTCTTCAAACATCGCAGCCATGCGCCCGTAAATACGCCGATGAGTGTCGAGCGAGAAGTCGTGAATGCCCAGATCAGCAGCATGCGGCCACAGCGAATTGTCGAGCAGTACGGAGCCCAGGAGCGCCCGCTCGGTTTGTGCTATGGCATCAGAAGGGTATGTCATCGTCGGACACTTCCACCCCGTGAGCGTTCTTTGTTGTCGTTGTACTGGGCGAAAGAATGGCGCGCGCCGCGGTCATTCCGCTCTTGGTAAAATCTGGCGTAAGTGGCGCGGGTTCGTCGGCCTGAATGGCGTCGGCCACGATCTCCACCGAGTCGCGTTTGTTACCGTTCTTGTCGGTGTAATCGTTCTGGCGTAGCTTTCCCCACAGTTCGATTCGTTGGCCCTTCTTCGGCACGATCTTGTCATCCCAGACGGAGACGCTAAAGAACTGCGTCGGCCAACTGCTGCCGTCCTTCTTCTTCCCTCCGCCATGCGAAAGCCGGAAACGATGCGGGCCGCGTCCTGACTGCTGGGGCTCGGTCGCTACGAATCCGCTCATGTGAACTTCGTTGATAAGTTTCATTGCCGCGCACTCCCGAGTGCCTGCGGGACGCCCGTCTTGGCCAGCTTCTCTAGTTCCGACCACTTGAAAAAACGTCGGCGTCCCATATACACAACTGAGAGCAAACCTCGATCCTGATAGTTCTGCACACTGCGTGGCGATACCTGCAAAAACGCAGCTGCCTGCTCCAGCGTCGCGTTTGGTGACTTACGTTCGCTTTCCATCTGACCTCCGGCGAAAATGACTAGAATTTAGTCTTGTATCATTTTCGCGATGGTGCTAGTCTCGTATGGTAACGAGAGGAAGTCAATGGAAGGCGGAAAGTCTCGCGGAAAATCGCCCCGTCAAATTCTAGGAGTGCTCCCGGTGGGGCGAGCGCAAAACATGCTATCGGAGTGGGTCAATACCGACCTTCGCTACCGGCGGAATGCGAAGCAGTGGGAGCGACTGTTCCGCCGTTATCCCGAGATCGTGTCGGGTTTCGACGATTTCAACCAACAGATGGAAATGGGAATCTTCGTTGCGGAGTACCTGCGCAAGGCTTGGGACGCTACACCAGACCCGCGTCGCTTCGAGTGGTTCGCATGGAGGGCCCAGGACGAATATGCGCAGCTTCTCTATAAGGCGAAGCACAAGGTTCCCCGCTGGGGTGGGCCATACGAGGCCGCACTGACGGAGGAAGCAATCCGAACCAAGCCAACCCTGGCAGATTCGGATGGACCACCTGCGGAAATCACGCCAGTCGAGGCGGCGACCTTCTACTTACGCCAAAATCGAAATATCGCATTGCATTGTCCGAATCCAGAGTGTCTCGGCCCCGGGCCCTATTTCTTTCGTCAGAGGAAGGGACAGAAATTCTGTTCGACTGAATGTGCTCTCCCATCACAGCGCGAGTCCAAACGGCAATGGTGGGCGAAAGCAAAAGGAGGGAAAGCATGAAAGAGGAAACCAAGAAGCGGGGTGTGTTCGAAAAGATCGCAGGCTCTGGCGAATGGTGGATTCAGTACTTCGACAGCCAGCACCGTCGTCGCAGGGAAAAGGTAGGTTCCCGGTCGAAGGCCGAAAGACTGGTCGAGAAGCGCCGTACACAAGCCCGCGAAGGCATAAAGATGCCTGAGAGCTTCAGGGCTAAGCCTGTCACATTCGGGAAATTGGCGGAGCGGGCACTGGCGTACTCAAAGGCCAATAAGCGCAGCTACAGCCACGACAAATTGCGTATGAAGCTGCTTACGGACGACTTTGGGAATCGGCTTGCCGAAGACATCACACGGGCCGATATCCGGCTTTGGCTTGAATCCAAGTCTGAAGAATGGACCCCAGCCACACGGAATCGCTATCTTGCCCTGCTAAAGCTCACGTATCGTCTCGCGGAGGAAGACGGCCTCATCAAGTCCAATCCGACTCGCACCGTCAAACAGTCGAAAGAGAACGGGCGAGTGCGCTATCTCTCCGATGCCGAGGAAGAGAGACTACGCGCAGTCATCCAAAAGTCGGTTCCCGAGCGCTTGGCCGAGTTCGAAGTTGGTCTCATGACGGGCATGCGACAAGGCGAGCAGTTCACGCGGGAGTGGAACGACATTGACCGGGATGCTCGCACGATCCGACTGGAACTAACCAAAAACGGGGAATGCCGCTTCGTACAGCTCAACTCACGTGCTTTGGCAGCGATTGAGATGCTTCACGCTCGAAGCATCGGTTCTGGGCGCGTGTTCTCCAATCTGGTACCGCGATGGTTCACTGATGCCGTGCTCGAGGCCCAGATCGAAGACTTCAAGTGGCACGACCTGCGCCACACCTTCGCGAGTCGTCTAGTAATGGCGGGCGTGGATATCCGCACTGTTCAGGAATTGATGGGCCACAAATCAATCACAATGACGATGCGCTACGCTCACCTGAGCCCTAAGCATCGCACTGAGGCTCTTGAGAAGCTTTGCGCTACTGCCACCAAGAGTGCCACCGAGCATCCAGAGGCTAAACAACCGGTGGCAGTGAACGTTCAATAAGCTACTGATTCCAGCGGAGTAATTTGGTGGGCCCGCAGGGATTCGAACCCCGGACCAAGGGATTATGAGTCCCCTGCTCTAACCGCTGAGCTACGGGCCCGCGAACGCGCAGAAGACGGAGAAGCTGCTTCCTAACTCACGAGGCTGCCGATTCGCGTCTCGTGGCGATTCTACCATCGGCGGGCGGAGGGAAAGCGAATCGCGTTTCTGCTGGAGTGGCTCTATGCGCAGCGTTCTGCGTCTTAACGCGCGTAATATGCCATCTCGCTCATTCATCTCCGCGGAGCCAAACCGCTCCCACCGTCATCCAATGCTCGCAGGAGGTAGCGAATGATGTATCACGTGCGCCAGGAGGATCTGCCATTTGTTGGGAGTTCGCATGAGTTTGTGGGAGCGGAGCAGGGCAACACCAGCGTTTCGGTGTTCCTGTTTGATGGCAAACCCGGATCGGGGCCGGGGCCGCACCGGCATCCTTACGACGAGATCCAGTTCATTCGTGAAGGCCGGGGCGTGTGGACGGTGGGCGGTAAGACCTTCGAGGGCTCCGCTGGAGATATCTTTGTCATCAAAGCCGGCGAGATCCACAGCTTCAAGGCGACGGGCGATTCGCCCCTGATACAAGTCGACGTTCACCTCAGTCCCCGCTTCATCCAGGAGAATCTGTAACAGCGACAATCGCCCCGCAAATAATCGCCCTGCGGCCAACAGAGCAGGGGATCAACCGCCGAGCCTAGCCCCGAGCGAGGTCTCCGCCATACTTACCGCGTTCCCAGCACGATCTGGTTGCCCTCGGAGTCCTTGAGGATGGCGAAGGTTCCCCACGATTGCTTCTGGGGCGGCCCAACGAATTCCACGCCGCGCACTCGCAACTCCTCATACGTCTTCTCGATGTTGTCGACTTCCCACGACGTATTCACAAAGGTACCGACGCGGTCTTCGTGGCCGTCGGGCGTGAACAGCGCCAGGCCGGTTTCCGCGCCCGGGATCGACAGCTCAATCCATCGTTGCTTGTCGGAGAATTCCTGGTCCGTCAGGATGCGGAACCCGAGTTTCTCTGTGTAGAAGCGCAGTGCGCGATCCTGGTCGCGCACCGGAATGCCGAGGAACTTGATTCGCTTGATCATGCAAAGCACAATGCCAGCGCGCATCGAAGAAATCAATGGCAGGCAAAGCGATTGGCAGAGACCACTGCTATAGCTATGATTGCTATAGCTGGTTCTACCTGAGATGAAAACCGATCCCTATATCGTGGACACCCTCATGCGCGACCTGGTGGCGCACAGCCGGTCGAGTGCGGCGTTTCTTGTGTATTTGCAACTCTACCGGCACACGCATGGCGCGGGCCGGGACTCGGCAGCGATGAGCCACAAAGTCCTCGCCGACCTGATCGGCATTTCGAAGCGCTCCGTGCAGAGCGCGCTGGCTCATCTGATCGAGCGCCGCCTCATCCGCCAGCGAAAGGCGCGTCCGACGGCCGTTCCTGTCTACACGGCGCTCACGCCCTGGATCCGCAAGGCGAAGTCGTCCACCTGATCCCGCGACGGGGCAGAATTCTGCAAACTGTTGCACAGTTTTGCAAAAGCGCCTTCACAATTCGCCGCTAACGGCCGTCGGACGCGGGATTTCCACATCGCAATGCTCGATTCGAATGGACTTTTGGCGCGGGCTTACATACCATACGTCCGTTTCACCGGAGGGTGGCTCACAAACGTTTTCGAGAAAAGAGCGTGCCCCCGGGGGCAAGAACATTCTCTTTCGACCGTTCGTCTCCGCTGTCACGGCGTTTCCCGGTTTCCTCGAATCGGATTTGTACCGCGATCTCCACGCAGTTGCCAATCGGCGTCCCTGTTCTACGGTTGCACTCGAGCGTTGGCGATGTGACGGATGAATCGGACGAGCTTGTGTGAGTGTGAACCATCGCAACCTCAGTAATTGACTCAGAGACGTCGTTCCCTGCGCAGTCGCCTGCTGTCGACGGCTGCGCGGACTGCTTCATCGCCGCTTCGCCACATCGGAGGTTGTCCACCCGTTCGAATTACAGGCTCACATCGTTCCACATAAAAAAGGAGATCCCCATGCCGGGAAAAAAGTGGAGTCTCGTCGTTTTGGCCATTCTCGTCGCGGCCAGCTCGACGTATACGTTTAGCCAAGCAGCAATTCAGAGTAGAAAACTACCGCTGAGCGCGTTGCAGAAGATGAAACCGATGTCGGATCACGCAAGCGACTCCATGGCAAAATTTGGAGCGCAAAAATCCCAGAGGTTCGGCGCCGCCGGGATCTCGGTTCACGCGGCGGCTTCGAGCGGCGTCCCGGGCATCGACAGCCTGGCGAACTGGGTAGGTCAATTTACCTACGCCGGATTCGACGGAAACGGTAATCCGCAGTCGGTCTGGCCGTACGCCATGATTGGGTCTGCGCCAGAGACTGGACAAACTACATCACTCCGCGCCCCCATCGTCCCGGTTGTCCTCGAGTTACTGGCCGCCGACGGCAGCGTGGCCATCACCTTCGGTCCCGATCGAAACATCGTCAGTGCCGCTCTCCAGTCTCCGGAATTCGTGCCCTTCGTCTACACCAACGGCATCGGTCAGTTTAATGATCAGATGATGCGGGCTGAGTTCGCCAACCGTATTCATGGCGGCGGAGAGGAAGGAGGCTGGCACACCATCCTGCGCCCCCGGCTGCGAACCGCAAGAACCATAAAGGTTCCTTTCCTCACGCCGGGCGGAACGAATGCGTGGTACGTATTCGTCGACAGTGCGGGGAACCCTCGGGCCGCCGCGGTCGACGCCGACGAGTTCGGCAGCCTTCTGTTTCCGGCAACCTACCCGTTCGACAGCAGTACCCCAGTCGGCGCCGCCGAACTCGCAGGCGACATCACCACCAAGGATATTTCCACCTTCCTGTTCAACAACACGGTTCTGTTCACGGGCGCCAACATCAACAACTGCTGCATCATCGGCTACCACACCTACGACTTCGAGCCCGGAATTCCGCAGAATGGAAATCTGCCTCGCCTGTACGTACTGAACTACTCCAGCTGGATTTCGCCTGGCCTCTTCTCCTTCGGCTTCTCTGACATTACGCCCTGGAGCCACGAGATGGCGGAGACCTTCAACGATCCCTTTGTCAACAACGCGACCCCGTGGTGGTTGAGTGTGGATTCTCGCCTCGGTTCCGGTAATTGCCAGAACATCCTCGAGGTAGGAGATGTGATCGAGGTTCTCGGCTCGCATAATCCGGTCTCGACCATTCCGGGAAATGGATTCACGTACCATCCGCAAAACATGGCACTGTTCCCGTGGTTCGCCTTCGAATCACCCTCGCCGGCGAATCTGGGCGCCTACAGCTTCCCGGATGAAACTACGTTGAGGTCGCTTTCTCCTGGGCCTCTGCTTCCAGGCTGCGTCGCTGCTCCATAAACTGGTTTGCCAACATTGAACCTCTGCCAACGCCGGGCGTCGCCCGGCGTTGGTCATTTCAGGAGCCGGCAAAAACATCGAGTCTTCCGCGAAGAGGCATTTCCGCGCCGACCCTATCCAGCAGCCCACCTAACCCTCGACAAATTTTGCCAGCGTGACCAAGCAACTTCCCCTTAAGTTATTCAAATTAAATCCATTGCCCCACATCTTCCGCCTTGGCAACCCGGCCGCCCTCACTCGCAACTAATAATTTAGTTGACGAGAAGGCGTCTCTTCCGTCAAAGATATTGCGAGCCACTTTGGAGGACGTTCGTTGCCCCGCACGCAATCCGCAACCTTGACCGAAGCTGAACTGCGCATCATGCAGGTGCTTTGGGAAAAACAATCGGCCACCGTCCAGCAAGTCCTGGAAGCCCTCCCCACTGCAAAACCGCTGGCCTATAACTCGGTGCTCACGATTGTGCGGATCCTCGAGAAGAAGGGGTACGTACGTCACGTCAAAGATGGCCGAGCGCACATTTATCTCCCGCTGATCGATCAGAAAGAAGCGACACAATCGGAAATCGGCCACCTGGTAAACCGCTTCTTTCAGAACTCGCGGGAGCTGCTCGTACTGAACATCCTCGAAGACGAGGGCCTCGACGCCGAAGAACTGAAACGGCTGCGGGAATTGCTGGACGAGGGTCGTTGACGAACATGTTGCACACGATCGCGCAAATCTCGGCGGAACGGATGCTGAACTGCCTGGCGCAGGGCATCCTGATCGCGTTGTTTGCCTGGATCGTGCTGCGCCTTGTTGGACGGCGCAACTCGGGCACACGGTTTGCCGTGTGGTTCTGCGCGCTGGTGGCGATCGCAGTCTCACCGTTCCTGCGGATTTCTTTGACGGGAGGAACGGCTTCAGCTACATCGGCCGCGCTCACCATGCCGCGCGACTGGGCTCTTTATCTGTTCGCCGTCTGGGCTGCCGTTGCGGTAGTTGGGCTGGCGAGGGTGGCTGCCGGACTCTGGCATCTTCTGAAGATTCGCAGGAGTTGCAGCGCCATAGACATAAGCAATCTTGATCCGATGCTGCGATCGACGCTCGCGGACTTTCGCTCGGTGCGGCGCGTTGAGATTTGCACCTCCGGCGATTTGCGCGTGCCGATGGCGATTGGCTTCATCAAGCCGGCGGTTGTTTTCCCTGCCTGGTCGTTGAACGAACTTTCGGCGGAGGAACTCAACACGATCCTCCTGCACGAGCTCGCGCACCTGCGCCGCTGGGACGACTGGACCAACCTTGCGCAGAAAGTCCTGCGCGCGCTGTTCTTCTTCCATCCCGCCGTGTGGTGGGTGGAGCGTCGCCTGTCGCTCGAGCGCGAGATGGCCTGCGACGACATCGTGCTGGCACAAACCGCGAATCCGCGAGCATATGCACAGTGCCTAGTCTCACTGGCCGAGAAGAATCTTTTGCTTCGTCGCGGAATGGCCTTGGCTCAGGCTGCCGTGGGACGCATGCGGCAGACCACGCAACGTGTCCTGCAGATTCTCGACGTAAAGCGACCAGGCGGCGTGCGGGTATGGAAACCGGCCCCGTGGGTCGTCGGTGCATTCTCGCTTGTGTGTCTGGTGTCTTCGAGCCACGCGCCGAAGCTCGTTGCTTTTGGAGACGGCGCCCGCACGAACGAACCGCAATACAGCGCTGCCGTATCCGGAAGCTCCGTGGACGCGTTAGAGCTGCCTGCGCGGATGGTTTCTGCGAAATTCACGCCGAGCGCCGAGCGCAACACACAACCAGCGCACGCGCATCATCCGAAAACACTGGCACAGCCCGTTAAGCCGACGCTTCTGAAGACGACCGAACCCGTGCCCACGAAATCGGCGCAGGACTCTCTGCGGGTCGTGCAAACCAGCGCGTCGATTGAAAGCGAGAAAACCGTTGCGCAACCGGCCGTCTTCGTGGTCGTCGAAGGACGGCAGTATGGCAGTGCAGTCGTGTGGCAGGTTTCTGTCTGGCGGATCATGGTGCTCGAACGCGATCCGCGTGTCATGAACCCGCGTGCCACGCAGCAGGGCATATCGAAGTCGATTTAAACGAACGAGCTCAAATTTTTTTGGCCGTTAGTAACTAATGAATTAGTTGATAAGCATTCGAAACATTCAATTCTCGAAGGAGCAAAGCAAGAACATGAAAACGTGGTTCTCTCAAAACTGGAAACACATCAGCCGTCGGATGATCGCGCCCGTGCTGGCAGTCGGCATGATCGGATCGCTGGCGGCATACGAAACCTACAAACCGGTGGTGGCGAAGGCCGCAGCGTCCGAGCCCACCGCTACTCCGCTCGATGACAACAGCGTCAGCGCGCTCCTTGCGCTTGACCATGCCATGGAGACACTCGCCAGCCGCGTTACTCCAGCGGTCGTCAATGTCGCCGTCACCTCCAAGCAAAAATCCGACGATCAGGCGCAAGGGGAGATTCCCGATGACATGCGTCAGTTCTTCGGCCCCGGCTTCAACTTCAACATGCCGCGCCAGCAAGGTCCGCAGGTGGAGCACGGCATCGGCAGCGGCGTCATCGTTTCGCCCGACGGTTACATCGTTACCAATAATCACGTCGTCGATGGCGCAACCGACATCCGCGTAACCATGAGCGACCGGCGCGTGCTGCCCGCGAAGCTCATCGGAACCGACCCGCTCACCGATCTGGCGGTGATCAAGATCGAAGGCCACGATTTCCCCAACGTTCCCTGGGGTGATGCGACCAAGTTGCACCCCGGACAAACCGTGCTGGCCTTCGGCAACCCGTTCGGCATGCGTTTCACCGTGACCCGCGGAATCGTCAGCGCGCTGAACCGCCCGAATCCCTCCCCCAATGATGCCCGCAAGCCTGGCCAGTTTATCCAGACCGACGCGGCCATCAACCCCGGCAACTCCGGTGGCCCGCTCGTCGATGTGCGCGGCGAAGTCATCGGCATCAACACCTTCCTGCTCTCGCAGTCCGGCTCGTTCTCGGGCATGGGCTTCGCCATCCCCACGCAGATCGTGCGTCCGACGGTGGAAGAGCTGATCCGCGACGGCAAAGTCAGCCACGGCTTCATCGGCGTCGGCATCACCGACGTGACCCCCGAGAACGCGAAGTTCTTTGACTCGAAGGACAACCGCGGCGCGATCGTCACCCAGGTGACGCCGAACGCTCCTGGCGCGAAGGCCGGCCTGAAGGTTGGTGACCTCATCACCAGCGTCGACGGCCATAGCATAAACGACGCCAGCTCGCTGCAGGTGATCGTCGAGCAGTCGAAGCCCGGCAGCAGCGTGAAGCTGGCGGTTCTGCGCGACGGAAAGAACATGGAGATCCCGGTCACGCTCGAGAAAATGGGCGCACGCGACAAGGAAGAGATGTCCAGCAACGAAGGCGGCAAGCCGCGCTGGGGTGTCGGGCTGGGCGAGCTCACGCCCGACGTTCGTCAGCAGATTCAGGCCAACGATGACGTTAAGGGTGCGGTCGTCGAGCGCGTTCTTCCTGGCAGCCCGGCTGATAACGCCGGTCTCCGCCCGGGCGACGTGATCCTGAGCGTCAACCGGCACGAAACCGGCTCGACCGGCGATGTGCAGAAAGCGCTCGCCAACGTCCCCAAGGGGCAGGACGCGCTTCTGCTGGTCTGGTCGAACGGCGGAAACACGTTCCGCGTGATGCACTCCTCGGAAGGAGAAGGAGCGTAATCACGAATCGATTGTAGTCAGGGAACGATCGTTCGTGCTTCGTCGGGGGATGAGGCCGGATGGTCGTGATTACAGTGGGCAGGGCACATCTTCTTTGTCGAGGGGATGTGCCCTGTGGTTTTCGGTTTTCAGGCTCAGGACACGTTCTCAAATCTTCCGACTGCTTTCCTTTGCGTCCTTTGCGGCCTTTCTTTGCGATCTTTGCGGTTAAAGTCTTTTCTCCGCGATCTCTGCGCCACTTCTCTGCGTCCTCTAGGTTAGAGGCTTTTTCTCGGGACTCGCGAGTCGGTACTCGCAACTAGTATCTACGCCGACTTCAACGGGAACTCGATTGCCAGCATCTGGTCGAGATAGATCTCGCGCTTCGGCCCGGCCAGCCGGTAGCCTCGGACATTCATCCACTTCCCGATCGCCCGATATGTCTGCTCCGACCGCTCGTCGTCCCAATCCGAATAGGCGCACGCCAACGTTGCGGCGGGAAGTTGCTTCAAGTCGTAAGAACTTCGCTGCGCCACACGTTCCTTCAACCCTACAAACGCTTCTCCTTCGAGCCCGCCGGAATCCTCACACCGATGCCACAGAACTCCTCGCAGTTCGCCGACCGAATGCGCAGGCAAGGCGTCGGACAATTCTTTCTCCAGCCGCGCAATCTCCGCATAAGAACCGAGCCGCGAACGAATGGACGCAATGAGAACCGGTTGCGTCCGTTTCACAACAACCGGAATCGGCCGGCTTGAATCGTCCAGTTCGTTGAGCGCTGCGTGGATCCAGCGTAGCGACTGATTCGCAGTGTGAATCGACAGTTCGAGCGTTCTCTTGAGATCGTTCAGAATCTCGCGGCGATCTTTTGCTCGCCCCGTCCCCGAGCCAGCCCTGCCGATCAGATTGCGAACCTTCACAAGGGGAACACCCATTTCCTTCAACGCGAGAATGGAAGCCAACTCCTCGAGCTGTTGAGGAAGATAGAGGCGGTAGCGCGTCCGCGGGTCGGTGCTTGCCGGGCGCAAAAGCCCGATCTCGTCATAGAAGCGGAGCGTTTTCGCTGAGACCCCACTTAAGGCAGCAAATTCCCCAATCCGATATTGCGCAGGCATACGAACCTATCCTCACTTCCCGCCTCTGTGCTTTTCTGAAAATACCACTGTCACGCGATCCCACTCGTTCTTTTTGCTTGAACCTTCCGCCGCACTGGAATGTTTAACTCGAGAGTGATGGCAGGACGCAGGCTCGCGTCATTCTTCTTTCCACGCCACATCAGGAGGTTGTTATGTCCGATCACTCCGCATTTGAATTGATTTCTCCCGTGTCGATGCACAGGCCCAATGGCTACTCGCACCTGGCGCGGGTAAACCGTGGCACTCCAGTGTTCATCGCGGGTCAAGTAGCGCTCGACACTTCCGGCCATCTGGCAGGCCCCGGTGATTTCCGCGCGCAAACCCGGCAGGTCTTCGAGAATCTAAAGGCTGCCGTTGAAGCCGCCGGAGGAACCTTCTCCAACATCGTCAAGCTCAACGTCTACGTTCTCGACCGCTCGCGTTTGCTCGAGTACCGCGAGGTACGCGACCAATTCATCGACGTCAAGAATCCTCCCACGAGCACCGCGGTTCAGGTCGCCGCCCTCTTTCGCCCCGAGTTCCTGATCGAGGTGGAAGCCGTCGCCGTTGTGCCCTGACACAAGGCAACGAGATTCCACGCCGCCGAGCGGCGGAGGAGAGGCTACGCAATCGCATTAAACTGTTCTGGGCGTCTGAGCGATGTTGGCCTCGCAGCGCATGACTTCTACTTCAATCTGCAATCCAAGGCTGCGCGACAAAAAGAAGGCGCGCCGAACCCGTTCATCGATACGACTGAGCTAGGGCGTTATTTGACCGAGATCGAGGATGATTTCCGGCAGGCTCTCGAGGCGCAGGAGCGGCAGCGGTGATGACAACACCGGAAACGCCAATGGTCATCTCAACGCTGAAAACTCTGTGATTCGTATTTTTAGCGGTGCCGCAATTCACGCCAGATCAAACGGCCCGTCTACTGTGTGCGTGAGAACCAGGTTTGGCGACAGCCCTACAGCAGGTGGCCAGCGAGAAGCAGCCGCGGAGCGGCGGAATAACTTAGCCCAGGGCGTCAGCCCTGGGAAACGTGGCAAATTTGAGCGAGTCCCGGAGGGACGACACATCTCACGTGTACTCGTTAAGGGGCGGCGGTGCCGATTGGCTCAGGGCAGATTCGCGTCGCCCGCCATGGTGCCCGGAGACATCTTCAACATCGCGGTAAGGTCTTCCGCCAGGTTCGCGCGCAGATCGTCAGGAATATCTCTGAAGCGGAAAGGCTGCAGGCACCCTTTGGTCGCCCACATCGGAAACAGCATCTCGGCCTTGCTCCGTACCGTGGTCGAGCCCACGTGGAACAGAATCTCCACAATGATTCCTTCGTCGAGCGGCTGATCAAATTGCAGTAGTCCGCCGTTGCAGGAGACCTGGTTCAGCCGCGCCCGGATCTGCCGCTTGTTCTGAAGCTGCAACAGGGCGAGCACCGAGCCCCCGAGCTTAACGCGGGCGCCGCGCTGTTCCCGTTGCGGGTGAGGGGCTTGGGTCATAGACACCTGCCCCCAATATCGCATCCGCGCCCCGCGCTGAGGAGGTTACGAAAGAATTGGACCGGAGTTTCGCTCCTGCAGAATCAACCAGAAAGGGAGATGGAGGAGATCACTCGAAAATCTCGTCGGGAAAGACGTGCGAACAGTGGCCACAATCTGTTCGCAACGGACGCTCTAGCCGTCGGTATCGGCAACGCGGTACTCGGAACAATCCGCACGGCAGCAGATTCCATAGCTCTGCCACAGCTTAAACCACGGACTATTGGCCAGCTTCTCATCGTGCCGACGATTCGCCGCCGCGAGGTCGCTTGCGCTCAGCGGACGTTTATCCGGCAGGGCGAACATGCGCTCCAGGCGTTCGATATCGGCGATGATCCGTTCCGTTGCCATCGACCCCTAATGATCTAGCACGGACCGTGAGTTGGTCAAATGGGTGTGGTACACACCAAGAGAATTTATAGTTCGCAATAGGCACCAGCGACTGGGGTTTTGAGTGTAATCGGCTGGTTTCGTCAGGTGCTTCTCAATCACCCGAACAATAGACTTGTTGTTTGGCTTCTGCATAGAGGCTTCTGGAAAGCAATTTTTGGCCGTTATCTATGTAAACGACCGGGACATTGATCCTCTTGTCAGGCGATTGGGTCCATGTGTCTCCGGTCCGCCACTTGAAAACCAATTCGCTTTGAGGAAGTGGGGTTTGGCCTACGCATGGGAGAAAGACATCGTCAAAAACACCGTTTCCATTTTCATCCGAAAGTTTGCATCGATCAACATTCTCATGCTGGTCGAACCGACATTCCAACCAATAACTAGTCTTGTGCAACCTAAAACGGCACGTTGTTTGGTAAGACGTAGAGCGCTTTGGGCGAGACAGTATGCGGTCGTCGAGGTTTATGCCCTACCCACCAGAGCGCGAAGGCAGCGAGGGCGATAACCGTTCCCACTATCACGCGACTCAATTTCCTGGGAGCGAAGCGAAGCAGGAGGGCGACGACCACTCCCAGCGCAATGGCCCCGAGCACGAAACCCGTTGCGAGGGGCATACTGACTAAACCCATCACGAGAAAGCCGACAGCGACAAGCAATCCGGCAAACTCGGAGTCCAACTGCATTACTCGCCAAGGGCCGGGATGTCGTTTGGTGTCGTGGTCTTGCATCGGCTAATTGTCTCACCAGTCACGCCGAAAGCCACCGTGCCGAGTCACAACTGGCGAAACATCTCCATTGCACTCATCGACCCCCAAACCTCTCTTTACCTCGGAACTCTGCGGAACTCATTCACCGCCAATACTTCACTGGTGTGACCCGGATGTTCTCGTTTAAGGCGTTCTTGGAGGGTCGCTATGTCACGGTCGCGACTTGAGGTCTGGAAACCATACATTTCATAGTTACATTCGCAACCATCAACCGGACATCGCACGCGCTCCGATCTGTGCGCATCCTTTGACTTCCCAAGTTCGGCCTGAAACTTCGGATGGGCGATTACGTCAGTTCTGTAGGCTTTCGGCATCCGTCTACATTGACACAATAATGTGGGATCGGAAACTTGCGTCTTTCGCGCTGACCAAGCCTACTTTTGGTGGTTGTTGTTAAATCTTAGTACCCTATCGACAAGTGCGCCGGCGCCGAGTTGTTCGGTGGGCCCGAGTGTGTTCCGCCGGGGCACTTGCGATAGGGGGATTTGGAGGAAGCCGCTGGCGTTTGCGGCGGACGCGGAGGGCTATATAAATATTAAGGTATGGGAATTCAATGGCCGTTTCGCCATCTCATCGCCCTCAGGCCTTGCTAACTGCAAATTCTGTTGAAACGTAACTTCATGCACAGACGCATATTATCACCTGCAGTCGAGCTCTTGCATCATCCCACACAACCTGCCGCCCCCGAACACGCGATAGCGTCCGCCGCGCCAGCGGCTTCGTGCAAATCGCCATTACACTCAAAACCCGGGCAACAGGCATCTCGCCGCCCTTACCGCTCCTCTGGCTCCGTCCACCCCTCGGCCCGCGAGCGCTCGAGCAGCCACTGCTGCAATTCGCTTTCGAGTGCGGGATGCAGTTCTTCGAAGCTGATCCCGGCGAGGCCGCCGGGGCTGGTCCACGCCAGCTTCGCTTTGCCTTCGATGGTCGAATCCGTATCAGGAAGCTTGAACGCGATCTCGAGCGTCGAGCCGTGAGCGATTTCGACCGGCGACTGGATCGCCAGCCCGCCGGAGCTCAGATTCACCGTGGTGCCTTCAATCTCGCGGCCTTCATATTTCAGCATGATCGGGATCGCCGCGGTCACGCGGAAGTAGCGCTGCTGCTGGACGCGCAGTGAGCCGAGAGAGGTCAGGACGCCCGCTGATTCTTTGCGGTACTTGTCGAGCTTCCGCCGCAAGGTTCGCGAAGAAATCCCGAGTTGCTGCGCGGCCTTGGCCTGGTTGTCCCCGTTCTGCGCCAGCGCCTGCAGGATCATCTGCTTCTCCATGTCCTCCAGGTTGCCACTGAACACCGACGGCTGGTTGCTCGCCTCGGGCACGCCGCAGATTGCCGCCGGTAAATCGCTGGGCCGGATCTCGTGCGTTCCGGGCTTGGCGTGCACCGCCGCGCGCAGAACAACATTCTTCAACTCGCGCACGTTGCCCGGCCACGAATAACGCTGCAGGATCTTGAGCGCTTCGCCCGTGAAGCGTGCAGCCGGCAGCTGCGTCTGCAGAAAGTACTCCGCCAGGGCCGGTACATCTTCTTTCCGCTCCCTCAAAGCGGGCACGCGCAATTGGAACTGCGTGAGCCGGTGAAACAAGTCGCGGCGAAACTTTCCCTGATGGACTTCGGCCTCAAGATCGCGGTTAGTCGCAGTGATCACGCGCACGTCCACATCGACCTTCTTGCTTCCGCCCAGCCGGTAGTACGGAACGCCGTCAAGCACACGCAGCAATTTCGCCTGCACCTTGGCGTCGAGTTCTCCCACCTCGTCGAGGAAGAGCGTGCCCTGATCGGCGAGTTCGAACAGTCCCGGCTTGGTGGAATCCGCGCCGCTGAATGCGCCCTTCTCGTATCCAAACAACTCGCTCTCAACCAGATGTTCAGGGAAGGCCGCGCAGTTCACGTCGATGAAGCTCTTGCCGCAGCGCAGGGAATGCTGATGGATGGCCTGGGCGATCATCTCCTTGCCCACGCCGGTCTCGCCCACGATCAGCACGGCGGCATCCTGCCGCGCCACGCGCTCCACCATGGCCATCAGCCGGTGCATCACATCGCTGCACACGACGGCCGTGGTACCGTCTACGAGCTTCATAGCG
This sequence comes from uncultured Acidobacteriota bacterium, assembly GCA_963718505.1. GTDB lineage: Bacteria > Acidobacteriota > Terriglobia > Terriglobales > Acidobacteriaceae > Gp1-AA133. The sequence continues at coordinate 39,442 of CAVQZP010000031.1, forward strand.
ACCGCAGGTTTCATCGGAGAAAAAGCAACGGTGCGACCCCTGCCATGCCGCGCAAGAGTCTTGCGCAACGCAAGTCTTCGCACACCGCTTCCCGGAACTTCTTTATCAGTTTTATGAACGGCGAGGTAGGTTACTGAAGTTTTGGGAAGGAACTGCGGAACCGCGTCAGCTATCTACATCCGTTAGATACGCGTCATTTCGCCGGATCGACCGGCAGGACGCCCGCCGATGGAATGCCCGACGCCGGCCGGCTTTACGGATATCCCAGATCTGCCACGCGCCAGCCGGCGCTTCCCCGCTTCCGGCTCGTGCCATTGTGTTGGTGGTGTTTCATGGTTGGGTGTCCTATGCGTTCTCACTCACAATCCGCGTGCGCGAGACTTAGCTGCCCCAGACCGCCGAAGCTGCCGCGAACACGGTGAAGGCCAATACCGAAGCCGCCACCAGGAACGTTACGATCGCTGCTTTCTTCATCTTCATTGCCCTCGTCTCCTCTTGTTTCATCTCAATGATGTGCTTTCTTGATATCGACATGCCTTAAACGACTCTTGCCGGATTTCGATAGCTTGTCTGTGCTGAACCTTAGTCGGGATCGGATCCGTCCACTCCGAACGCTGTATTGTTCACGCTCGCACCCCAGATCACCGAGTTGCCCCAGATCACGCTGTTGCCTGTAACCAGGCTGTTCCCCCACACGACGGAGTTGCCCCAGATCACCGAGCTCCCGTTCACCAGCACGCTGTTGCCCCAGATCACTGAGTTGCCCCAAATGACTGAGTTGCCCCAGATAACCGACAGGTCAGAAACCAGCGAAACGTTGCCAGAACCGTCGATCGTGATATGCGGGGACTTTGCGCTGCCCGGCGCTACATCCGTGTTTGCCAGTGCGGCCGGAATGTCGAGATACCCTGCACCGACGGTAAAGATGTCGTACTGCAGGTTGTAAGTGATGCCTGAGATGGGCTCAAACATCGAATCATAGAGCGGGAAGCCCATCTTGTCCGCGGTCTTCATCAGCCGCGCCTTCACCTGGTCCGGAGTGATGCCAGGACTTTGTTGCAGCATCAGCGCAGCTGCGCCGCTTGCCACCGGCGTCGCCATGCTCGTGCCGCTCAGGACGAAGTACAGCTTCTTCGCGGCCCCGCTTACACCGTAACTTTTGGGATTGACTTCGTGATCCGGATGGCCGCTATCGAGCGTACTGCCCGACGCCAGCAACGAATAAATGTTATTTCCGGGCGCAACCAGGTCGGGCTTCACGACGTGGTCGATCAGCGTCGGTCCCTTCGAGCTGAAGCTGGCCACGCGGTCGTCGCTCTTCGTCGCCGTCTGCATGGTTCGCGTGGCTCCTACGGTGAGCACGAACGGATCGTTGCCAGGAGCGTCGATCATGCCGTAGCCGTTGGTGCCGAGGCTGTTGTCCCGGCCGCTATTGCCTGCGGCCACGACTACAACGATGCCCGCATTCCAGGCAGCTTCCACCGCCTGGCACAGAGGATCCTGCGTGTAGCTTTCAAAGACGTTGCGGCCGAGGGAAAGATTGATCACGCCGATGTTGTAGGTGCTTTTCAGCGCGATCGCCTGCTGAATCGCAGCAATCACTTGGCCGTCGGTGCCGGAGCCATTCGCATCGAGCACGCGCAGGTTCACCAGGTGCGCGTTCGGGGCCACCCCGAAAATCGCCGTCGCCGAGTTGCCGTTGTTCTTTCCGTTCCCTCCCGAAGAAGTTCCGTTGCCGGCGATAATTCCGGCCACGTGCGTGCCATGACCGTACTGGTCGCTGGCGTCGAGGCCAGGCACAAAGCTCTGGCTGTAGACCACGCGGGAAGCGCCAGTCACTGGATCGTGCAGATCGGGATGATCCGCGATGCCGCTATCGATCACCGCGACTGTGACTCCGGTTCCGTCCCAGCCATACCGCTGTGCGGCGTCGCCACCCACCGTGGCTTCAAATTCATCGGCCGAGCTCATCTGCACGGTGCGGTTCGGAGAGACATACAGAACGTCAGGATCGTTAGTCAACGCTTTGATCGCGCTGACGGGAAGATTGAAAACTCCGCCGCGAACCAGATCCAGCGCTTGCCGGTGCACACCACCAAGGTTCGCCATCCGCTGGTAGTGGACAGCCGTAGGCTTCTGACGGAACTGCACAATCACTTCAACCCGCTGATTGGCCGGTCCACCCTTCTCGGCAAAGCCTGAAAGTTCAGGAGAATATTTGCGCGCGTGCGCGGGGGTGCCGTTCGATCCAGCCGGCAACGTGGCCCGCGACTGGGCCACAACTCCCCCTACGCTCATCGTCGTCAGCCACAGCGCAACCAGGCTTAGTCCCCGGAACAGCATTCGTGCTGCTTGTGTCGGTTGTGTTTTCGACTTCATTCGAGGTCTCCGCAATCCCAGTCCACGGGGGCTCGTGGAAGTCATGGATTGTGCAGGTCGCGGTCCAAGCGACGGCCCCCACTAACCGGCACGGCCTGAATCGCTTAGCGCGATCGTCGTGTTTTTGGACGAGGACAGATTGGCCGCTTCGCTCTCCGCCGTCGGACGCCGCTTTCTGCGACAAACCTCGACATGACATCCACATGCGACACGGACACCCGTGATCGGGACATTTTGTCCGCGGGCGAGCAAACGGTGCCTTGGTCATGGCCCGCTCCACAGGTCGGTTTTTGCTGTTACTTAAGTTTCCCGAAATTCCCGTAATTGATTGGATTTGCACAGGTTAGCTGTTATCTATCGTACGAGGCTCTCGTGTCTTTGACTTCCCCCGAAGACAAAAACAAGGGAACCGGATGTGATCGAAGGTATGGCGAGCAGAGCACAGTCATGGAGATCCATGACTCTTGGCGCGCGTCTGTATATCACTGTCGTCGTCGCCCTGGGGTCGTTCGTGCTGGCGGTCGGGGCTATGCATCCCACCAGCCACCAGCCGATCAAGTTCTCTTGCTATCTCCTGGTCGCGGTCGTCGCGTCGCGGCTGAAAGTCAATTTGCCCGGCATCACGGGAACGATGTCGGTCAATTTCCTTTTCATTCTGCTGGGCATTCTTGAGCTGAGTTTTGCTGAGACACTCGCGCTCGGCTGCTTCGCGATCCTGACGCAATGCTTTTACCGCGACCGGCCTCGCGCCGTGCAGGTCATCTTCAACACCTGCGCAACCTCGATCGCGATCGGGCTCGCGTACATCGTCTACCACGTCACGCTCTTTCATAGTCAGAACAACCCCGCCGTTCTGCTGGTGGCGACGGCGTCCACGTATTTCGCCGCCAATACGCTTCCGGTCGCGACGGTCATCTCGCTCACCGAGCACAAGTCGCTGCGGCGGATCTGGTCCGATTGCTATTTCTGGTCGTTTCCGTATTACCTGGTGGGCGCCGGCGTTGCCGGGTTAGTCAGCTGGCTGAACCGCGTGGTTGATTGGCAGACGTCGCTGCTGATCCTGCCCGCCGTCTACCTGATCTATCGCTCCTATCGCCTCTACCTCGCCAAGCTCGAAGACGAGAAGGGCCACGTCGAGGAGATGGCCAACCTCCACCTTCGCACCATCGAGGCGTTGGCGCTCGCGATCGAAGCCAAAGATCACACGACGCACGATCACCTGCAGCGCGTGCGCGTGTACGCCGTCGAAGTCGCCAAGGAACTCGGCGTCACTCACGAAGAAATGGAAGCCCTGCAAGCCGCAGCGCTCCTGCACGACATCGGCAAGCTCGCCGTCCCCGAACACATCATCTCGAAGCCCGGCAAACTCACGCCCGAAGAATTCGAGAAGATGAAGATCCACCCTGTCGTCGGTGCCGAGATTCTCGAACGCGTCCGCTTCCCGTATCCCGTGGTCCCCATCGTTCGCGCGCACCACGAAAAATACGATGGCTCGGGCTACCCCTTCGGCTTGAAGGGCGACGAGATTCCCATCGGCGCCCGCATCCTGAGCGCGGTGGATTTCCTCGACGCCCTCGCCTCCGACCGGCAATACCGCCGCGCCATGCCGCTCGACGAAGTCATGAAGCGCCTGGAGGGCCAGGCCGGTAAGTCGTTCGATCCGGTCGTCGTGGATGTCCTCACGCGCCGTTACCTCGACCTTGAAAAGCTGGTCGAGAAACGCTCGCAATCCGTGCCGTGGTCGAAGCTTTCTACCGACGTGAAGGTCGAGCGCGGTGAAGCACCCGCGGCGGGATTCGTCGCCACCGGTTCCAAGCCGAACCAGGAGGCGACTTTCCTCGCTTCAATCGCCGCCGCACGGCAGGAAGCGCAAACGTTGTTTGAGTTGTCACAAGACCTCGGTGCCTCACTGAGCCTCGACGAAACACTCTCTGTCTTCTCGGTGAAGCTCAAGCGCCTGGTTCCCTACGACTCGGTTGCAATCTACGTGCGCCGTGACAACATTCTCACCCCCGAGCACGTAAGCGGAGACAACTTCCGTCTGTTCGCGTCGTTGCGCATTCCGCTCGGCCAAGGACTCTCGGGATGGGTCGCGCAGAATCGCAAGCCGATCATCAATGGCAATCCGTCGGTGGAACCCGGGTACCTGAACGATCCCACCAAATTCAGCACGCTGCGCTCCGCGCTCGCTCTTCCCCTTGAAGGCACCAGCGGCATCGTTGGTGTGCTCGCTCTCTATCAGGCCGAGGCCGACGCCTTCACCTCCGACCACCTGCGCATCCTGCAGGCCGTCACGTCGAAGATGGCGCTGGCCATCGAGAACGCCTTGAAGTATCAGCAGGCGGAGAGCTCGGCGACCACCGACTACCTCACCGACCTGCCCAACGCGCGCTCGCTCTTCCTTGCGCTCGACCGCGAACTGGCCCGCTGCAAGCGCGAGAACTCGTCGCTCACCGTCATGGTCTGCGACATGGACGGCTTCAAGCAGATCAACGACCGCTTCGGCCATCTCGAAGGCAACCGCGTGCTGCGCCTCTTTGCCCACACGGTCAAGGAAACCTGCCGCGAATACGATCAGGTCGCGCGCATGGGCGGCGACGAATTCGTGGTTATCGCCTCCGGGCTCTCACCCGAAGCCGCCCGTAAGAAAGCCGACCAACTCAGAGACCTCGCCCGCCAAGTCGGCCAGGAGATCTGCCAGGAAGACATTCTCTCGCTCAGCGTTGGCCGCGCCGTTTATCCCGACGACGGTCTCGATGCCGAGGAACTCCTCGCCGAAGCCGACCGCCGCATGTACCTCGAGAAGCAGCAGCAGGTGAACCGCAAGAACCGGCGCCTGTACCCGCGCATCAAGGGCCGCATCACGGTGGAGTTCCGTCCCGAGGGCACCGAGACGCCCGTGCTCGGCAACCTGACCAACATCAGTCTTGGCGGCTGCTACATCGAGACCGGCGTCGTCCTCGCGGCCGACAGCCGGCTGAACATCAATTTCTCGATCGACGGCGAAGCCCTACCGGCCGAGGGCAGTATTGTTCGCTGCGATCCCGGCATGGGCCTCGCTATCAAGTTCAAGGAAGGCAACCGCGACGACCGTGCGTACCTCCAGAAAATCGTCGAGTTCGTCGACCGGTCGGCGAAAACCTACGACACCGAATACCTCACCAAGCTAGGCAGGAAATAGAACAACCCCGGAGACCACGCTTGAGAGCAACCAGGCATCCATTGTTGTCGCGGTTGGCCAGGCACGCGGGCCGAATCGCGCTCACCGTGGTTCTCGGCGGACTGCTCGGCGCAACTCTGGTTCGCCTCGCGCCCGGCTTCGGCGTCGATGAGGCCGAACTCGACTCGCGGCTCTCCAGCCAAAGCATCGCCGCACTCCGTGCCTCGCAATCGGGCTCCGATAGCGTCGCATCGTTCTACTGGAACTACCTCTCGCGCCTCGCTCACGGCGATCTGGGAATTTCGCGCTCCCTGCAGCAACCCGTCGCCGAGCTTCTGCGGGAGCGTACGCCGGAAACCGCGAAATCGGTTGTTTTGGGATTATTGCTCGGCTGGTTGCTGGGGTTATCGCTCGCCGTAGCCGTTGTGATGTCGCGCTCTTGGGGCGTGGATCTCTTCGCCAGCCTGCTCGGAGGCACCCTGCTCTGCCTCCCGGCGGCCGTGCTGGCTCTTCTCTTTCTAATCGCGCGCATGCCCGGACGGCTCGTGCTCGCTCTGATCGTCTTCCCCAACATCTTCCGTTACACGCGGAACCTTCTCGTGCGCAGCGCCGCGTCGCCGCACGTGCTGACTGCTCGTGCGAAGGGACTGGGCAACTTTGCCGTCTTCTTCTGGCACATCTTGCGTCCGGCCGCTCCACAATTGCTTGCGCTGGCGGGAGTGTCCGTCTCGATCGCCTTCACCGCGTCGATCCCGGTAGAAGCGCTCTGCGATCTCCCCGGCCTCGGGCAGCTCGCGTGGAAGGCTGCTCTAAGTCGCGATCTCTACCTGCTCGTCACGCTCACGATGATCGTGGCTGTCGTCACGCTCGGCGCGAACTCGATCGCCGATCTTCTCGGCCATGCATTGAGCGACCACTCCTCCGAGGTGCCTGCATGAAGTGGGCACGCCTCTTCGGAATCGGATTTTTGATTGTCGTCACGTTCGCTTGCGTCTTCGCGAATTTCGTCGCGCCTTCGTACGCTCATCAATTTCGCGACGAGCCTGAGGCCGCGCCGTCGCGCCAGCATCTTCTCGGCACCGACGACCTCGGACGCGATCGTTTCGCGCGCGTCCTTTACGGAACCCGCGTTTCCCTGCTGCTCGCCCCCGCCGCCGCCCTGCTATCGAGCTTGCTTGCCGTTCTGATTGGCGGCACTGCCGGCTTTCTCGGCGGACGGGTCGAACGCGCGGTCATGGCTGCGACCGATCTTTTCCTTTCGTTGCCCTGGCTCTTCCTTCTGATTACAGTTCGCGCTCTTTTGCCGCTGAACGTTTCACCGATCACGTCCGTTGCCATCACCTTCGCGTTGCTTGGCTGCCTGGGATGGGCCGCCGCAGCCCGCGTTATCTGCGCCGACGCCCGCTCGCTCGCTCATTCCGACTTCATCCTGCTGGCTCGCGCTTCGGGAAGCAGCGGCCTGCGCCTGTTGTGGCGGCAGGTCGTACCCAATCTGCAGCCCATCGTTTTCGCACAGTTCTGGATTTCGATCCCCGTCTTCATCCTCACCGAGGCCAACCTCGGTGTGCTGGGCCTGGGCGTCGCCGAGCCTCTGCCGTCGTGGGGCAGCCTGTTGCGCGAACTGCAAAGCTACAGCGCCATCACCGGCCAGCCCTGGCAATTCGTTCCGTTGATTCTCTTCGTCGTTGTCGTCAGTTGCTTTCACCTCGTTTTGCTTGAACAGGAGTCACCCGCATGAGCCGCAATTTCGTTCTTCGAATTTTTGCCGTCTTCGTCCTTGGATCGGCGCTTGCTTCGCCATTCGCCACTGCGCAGTCGAACCAGCAGCTGCGTTTCTGCCTTCACTCGGACCCGAAGACCTTCAACCCGCTGCTCGCGGAGGAAGACTCCTCCGAAACCATCCGCTACCTGACTGGCGGCGTGCTCATGCGGCTCAACCGCCTCACGCAGGACCTCGAGCCCGAGTTGGCCACCGCCTGGAGGGTCTCTGACGGCGGCAAGACGATCACCTTCAAATTGCGCGGCGGCCTCTCGTTTTCCGATGGCACACCGTTCACGGCTGACGACGTCGCCTACACCATTCAGCAGATGATGGATCCGAACCTGCACTCGCCCACCGGCGACGCCTTCCGCTCCGGCGACGGCAAGGTGCAGACCCGAGTCTTCGACGCGGAACGCCTGAGCGTGACCTTCCCCGCGCCGATCGCGGGCCTCGACAAGCTCTTCGACCAGGTCGCAATCATGTCAGCCAAGTCGCCTAAGAAAGAGGGGGCGGTGCTCGGCCCCTATGCCGTTGTCGACTACAAGGCCGGCAACTACGTCCTGCTCGAGAAAAATCCCAACTACTGGCGCCACGACTCCGCCGGTAAGCAACTTCCCTACATTCAGACCGTGCGCCTCGACATCCAGTCGAACCGCGATAATGAGATGCTGAAACTCGTCCACGGCGAGATCGACTTCATCAACTCGCTCGACGCCGAGTACTTTGACAAGCTGAGCCAACAGAACCCGTCGCTCGTTCACGACTCCGGAGTCTCGCTCGACTCCGAGCAGATGTGGTTCAACCAGGTGCCCACGTCGCCACTACCCGATTACAAGAAGGCCTGGTTCCGGTCGACCGCTTTCCGCCGTGCGATCTCGGAAGCCATCAACCGCGAGGACCTCGCACGCGTCGCTTTCCGCGGCCATGCCAGGCCCGCGGTCGGCCCGCTGTCGCCCGCGAACAAGTTCTGGTTCAACACGAAACTCCAGCCGCACCCGTTCGATCAGAAATCGTCACTCTCACGCCTCACGCAAGACGGCTTCCACATGCAGGACGGCGTCCTGAAAGACCGCGACGGTCATGCCGTTGAGTTTTCGCTGATCACCAATGCAGGCAATAAATATCGCGAGCGCATGGCGGCGATGATCCAGCAGGACCTCTCCGGCATCGGCGTGAAGTTGAACGTCGTGACGCTCGACTTCCCGTCGCTGATTGAGCGCATCACGCGTAGCTTCGATTACGAAGCCTGCCTGCTCGGCCTCATCAACAACGACCTCGATCCGAACTCTTCGCAGATGAACGTCTGGCTCAGTTCCGGCGAGAACCACCAGTGGAATCCCAATCAGAAGACTCCCGCGACGCCCTGGGAAGCGGAAATCGACAAACTGATGCACGAACAGGCCAACAGCCTTGATCCGAGAAAGCGCAAAGCCGCCTTCGACCGTGTGCAGGAAATTGCCTGGGAACAGGAACCGTTCATCTACCTCGTGAACCGCAACGCGCTCGCGGCGGTCTCACCCAACGCGCGCAACGTGCACCCGGTTGTGCTGCGGCCGCAGGTGTACTGGAACATCGACGAGATCTCCCTCGGCAACGAAGTCGCAAAGAACCGCTGATCACGGTCTGGACGAAAACATGGGGAGATCGCTTTAAGAGTTGGAACAATTGAGATTCGTATCAGGGCGCCGCTTTAGCGGCGCCGTAAGCGACGCAAAATCAAAGCCCCTTCAGGGGCTGGAGGCTTGTTGACGATCGGGCATAACACCATTTCCTGAACGCTTTGCTTTTCACCATTGAACTCGCCCCTCCTCAAACTCGAACTCTCGGTGGACTATCCCGGCAAGCCGGGAGTTCTCCGCGATCTTTCGCTTGAAATACAGCACGGCGAGATTCTGGGGCTGGTCGGCCAAAGTGGCTGCGGCAAGAGCACGCTGGCGCTCACGATCCTGCAACTGCTGTATCTGAAGCGAGGAACGGTCCGCGGCTCGGTTCACTTCAACGGGCGTAATCTCATCGAGACGAAAGAACGTGAGATGCGCGCTCTTCGCGGAAAGGACATTGGACTCGTCCTGCAAAGCCCGATGTCGTCGCTCAACCCAGCCCTGCGGATCGGCAAGCAACTCGAAGAAGCCTGGCGCGTGCACCGGCGCGGAACCAAAGACGAATGCCGCTCCGCATTAATAGAAGCGCTCGAAAATGTCAGCCTTCCAGCGGATGAAGATTTCCTCCGACGCTATCCATCGCAACTTAGCGTCGGACAGGCGCAGCGCGTGCTGATCGCGATGGGCGCGATCCACAAGCCCCTGCTGCTGATCGCGGACGAACCCACCAGCGCGCTCGACATCATCACGCAATCGGAAATCCTCACGCTGTTTGCCAGCCTCAGCCGGAAATTCGGCATGAGCATCCTCTACATCTCGCACGACCTGCTCTCAGTCGCGACCATCAGCCAGCGAGTCGCCGTGATGGAAAAAGGACAGATCGTGGAATGCCGCCCAACGGCCAACCTCTTCCAGCGTCCCGAACACCCCTATACGCAGCAGTTGATTCGCGCCCTGCCGTCACCTCCGAGATTCGCCTCAGCCGCCGCCGGCTCGTAGTTCCGGCTTTTGTGAACGTGTAGCGCGGCGTCTCCCCGACTTTTAAAAACTTGTCATCCTGAGCGGAGCGAAGGACCTGCTTTTCTGTCGCTTCCGACGTCGCACGCCCGCGCTCCGCCTTTGCCTCGCGCCGATTCGTATCAGGGCACCGCTTTAGCCGGCGCCACTCCGGTCCCGCCCTGATGGCCCCGTTCACGGTCCGCGCTTTCTCACCTTTTGCAACACCGCTCTTGGGCGCCTTTGCGATTTCACCTCTTGCTCCTCTCTCCCAACTCGGCGGTCATTCTTCCGAACTCTGCGGTTCAAGATCATCTTTGCGACCTTTGCGACGCCGTTCTTTGCGTCCTTTGCGGTTCAAGCTTTTGGTTTTCTCCGCGACTTCTGTGCTTTAAGGTTTTGCGTTTCAAACTCTGTCAAGCCCCCAAAATCGCACTTTTCCCCGCAACACACTCAATCCGCGCCAAATATATTTCCCGCGCAACTGTCTCAATTACCCTGCCCAAATTGCTATTCTAAAATTAGAGCCAGAGATGGAAACGATTCCGTGTGACCCGGGCTTAACCATGCGGACGCTTGCCGGACTCCGACCCGAGGGAGTCGTACCGGACATCTGAGCGGCCGGGCTCCTCCCGTTTCGAACGGGGCGTTAGCCGCAGTAGAAGTGATCACTTCGTGTCACTTACGAGTCTAATCATAAGGATGGACTCGTAAGTGACCAAACTATAAGGTATGCGCCCAAGCCATAAGAAGAACTAAGGAGTAAGAAAAAAATCGGTCGATGCGACCGGGAAGGCGAGCAACTAACGGACATCTCAAGGAAGCTCTGAACAACGAACGTAGAAGTTCTTGCCAGGCTGTCTTTGCGTCTTTTGCGGGTACGTGCTTTTCTCGGTACTCGCAACTCGGGACTGTCTCTCTTGGCGTTTTGCGGTTTAGGCTTTTGCGTGGTCGAGAGCGTCCGTGACTGAGTCCGCAGCCCCGAGAACTAGCGCCGCCCCGGATGTGCTTCGCCGCGCTGCGAGAATAGAGAATACGGCCAGTTCTTCTTCTTGACCGGATCTTCTGCGGGCGCAGCAGGCTCTGCGACTGGAACGTCTGGGATCGTCCAATCCTCCGGAGGCTTCGCAATTCCCCAGACATTTCCCGGCGTATCCAGGGCCAGCCCCAGCAGGTACCACCTTCCATCCGTCCCAAGCGGCAGGCAGTTCGCTACCCGCGCGGTCACCTGCGCGCCTCCCGGCAATCCATCCAGTAACACGCGCGTTCCCGGATCGAGTGCCCGCGACAGCTTCACTCCGCATCCCTGCGGATTCACCACCAGGGTATGGCTCTCCTCCGCGAACAGCGGCGACGGAGCCAGCGTCGCCAGGCGCAAGGGCACCTCGACGCGCACCCGCGTCATGCGCCGCGGTGATTCGGATTGAACAGGAGCAGATCCCATGGCCGGAACGAGAGACACAGCTAAGTCTCCAACTTGCAAGTTTGCCAAATTTGGGGACGGTTGCGCGCGGATATGCGGCCGAGGAAGGTAACGAAAGTAACCGCCCATGCCCACGATGGCATGTCATGTCCGAACAGCAACAGGACGGACGCATCAACAATCGAGCAACGGGCGTCCCGCCCGTCCTTCATCGGAGATCTAGGCCCGGAACTACACGACCAACGGCAGAATCTGCACCAGCGGCCCCGTCGGCGTCATGGCTGCCTTGCGCAGCATGTTCGCCGAAGGAATGCCCGTGCGGTGATAGGACTTGTGGCAATCGGTCGTCGACGGCCCCCGCATGCTGCCTTCCATGTACGCCAAGCCCGGGCAGCGCGTGCAACTTCCCGCATGCGTGCACGACGAGCACACGGTTAAGTCTTTCACTCGGATCGACCGCACCTCGTTCATTTGCGGAGACCGGTACCAGATGTCGGCGAACTTCTGCTGCCGCACATTCCCAGTCGGCAGCGGGAACTGCACGCAGGGAAATACGTCGCCGTAAGGCGAGATGTAACACGACGAGTGGCCGGCACTGCACGAATAACCTTCCATCACGTCTTCATCCACCGGCGCGGGCGGCCCGCAATATTCTTCGGAGTTGCCCACAAGTTCATCCTCGGCGAACAACTCGTCGAGATTCTCCGCGTCCACACGCAGCTTCAGGATGGAAGTGTCACCGTCGATCTTCGGCGTCACAGTCGGATCAAGCGTGTAAACAACTCCCAACCGCTTCGCCAATGCCCGCGTCCCGCGTTCATCCTGCTGATTGACGGTCATCAATACATTGGAAAGCGTGACCTTCAGGCCTTGGGACTTGAGAAACTTGATGGAATCAACCGTACGCTTGAACGATCCGGGCAGCTTGGTGATCGCGTCGTGCACTTCGGGCCGGTGGGAATAGACGCTGAGCTGCACTTGTTCCACGCCCAGTTCCCGCAGGCGCTGCGCCTCCGCCTCGTGAATCATCACACCGTTCGTCTTGATCTTCACGTTGAAGAGCAGCTTGCGCGCGTACTCCACCAGCTCCAGGAAGTCGCGCCGCATAAAAACCTCGCCGCCGCTGAACACCAGAAAGAAGACACCCGCCTCGGCCAGTTGGTCGATAACGTCTTTGATCTCTTGGGTGGTCATCTCTCCCTTGTCGTCGTGGTCGAGATAGCAGTGAACACAGCGCTCGTTGCAGCGATAGGTGACATCGATGTGGACATTCAGCGGAATGCCGAGCGCTTCCGCTTTCAGGTTCATTTCGCCGAGCAGGCTCATCGCGTTCCCGCCTTCGAATCCAGGATAGGCCGATCCGACACCCGCAGTATGCCATGCTGCGAAAGCTCGCTTACAAATTCCTCTGCGTCATGTTGCGCAACATCCGGAGTAATCTCGAACTCTTCGCAAATCCTCCGCTCCACGATCTCAGACAGCGGGGTGCGCCCATCGGCCGCCTGCCAGATCACCGTCGCAACCTCGTTGAGCGTAAAGAACGTAGAGTCCGCTGCGGACATGATCATCATTTCGCCGCCCAGCATGCGCGCGGCAATGGCGGTGCTCCTCGCGATGTAGGTCTCGGTCATGACTCCGTCGTTCACTGGATCAAATCCCACACGCGTGCATCCGGAAAGAACGTTAAGCGGAATGCCGGCACTCGTGCCAGAAACTCACAGGCCGAGCGGAACACCATCTTTACCAACTCAGGATCATCGGCGAAGAACAGGATATTCCGCAATAGCATCCGCAGCGCATCCGGGGTTTCGATCGGTTCGATGCGATTTTCCGGGCCTTTGGCCAGAAAGAACAGCCGGACGATCGGCGCGCTGGCATTCTCGCCCAACCGCGCCAGTTCTCCGGCAAATGGGGTGCCACAAGCCCGGTATGCTTCTCCGTCTCGACGCACGTAGGAGATCTCATCCGTGAGCAGGACCCCATCCTTCGGAATCAGACTCGAAATCGTCGTCTTTCCCGCCCCAGAAACTCCTGAGAACAAAAACGCCTTTCCGTTGCGGATTGCGCTGGCGCCGTGCAGAAGAAAGCCTCCGGCCTGCGCCTGAATCAGGCTGTGCACGATGCGCAGGACCGAATCAATCGCATAAGGGCTTACCCCTTGCGCGAGCCGTCCCTGGCCAACTCGAGGGTCCCACTCGGCCTGAAAGTCGCCGCGCTCCAGCCGCCAGAGTCCTCCATCGTTCCAGACCTCGAGTTCTTCTTCCTCACAGATCTGACGGTCCGGACGCACCACGTCCACATCCAGCGCAAATGAGGCGGCACCAGGACGGCGCACAAATCCGGCGTACCGTTTTTCGAGTAGCGCGCGGAACTCGGCGTCCCCGGTCCGCAGCACGATCGGCATTCCACCAATCTCCACCGCGACGTCATGCGGCCCGGCCGATTCCAAAGTTGAATGCGTCACCATTTCAAATCCGTCACTCGCCGAGAGATTGCCCCCTCCGCACCGGACTCGTAGAGGCTACGGAATCCTTCATCGGCCGCGTTCGCCAGCTGTGCCACCGAAGAACGACACTACGCAGACGATTGCTGGCGCCCAGCATCAAACCGAGCACCCTTCGGGCTTTTGAGCAACGTGGTGCAGGGAAAAACTGGCCCGAAGTTCGTTGAACCGAAACGACTCTACCCAGCAGTTCCTCCGGAAAAACCGGCGCGTCGAAACCTGTCATCGAGTCGCCTCGTGTCACCAGGCTGGGTCGGTCTGACTCGGCCTTGTTCGACTCGCAGAGCACGCGATGAATAAAAAACCGTTCCCATCGGCGGTACAGAACGATGTCGCCGGGACGCACCCGGTCAAAAGAGATCGCTTCGATATGGAGAAGGTCGCCCGGCCAGAGAGCAGGAAGCATGCTGTAACCACGGGCGGCAAGTGTTACTTTGCCAGCCGCCTGCAAAATTTCCGCGGCCAGGTTCTGCTTTTGTGACTCGCACGATTCGACGCCAATCTCCATGGAAGGCGGTTAGGAACTCCGGCGCCGGAAATGGCATTGCCCGCCAGCACCGGGGTGCTTGCCACAGGCTAAGGCCATGGTCTCAAACACTTTCTCAGAGCGGAATTCGGGCTTCTTGTAGGTCTTTTTTTGGGGCTGTCGGCTATCGAGGGCGTTCTTCTCTTCGGTAGAAGGACGGTTCTTATGAGTCATAGGGATATCAGCGGCCTACTCGCTCCTCGTAAAAACACCCGGAAAGGGTGGGAAGTGGGTGCACGAAGTGTACAACAGAGTTTCGTACATTTGCTAACTGATCTGGGGATGCGCCACCCCGTGCGCAGACCGGACCAGCAGATTACCTGAAAATCCTTGAAAATCAATAAAAAGAAAGCGTTCCCGCCAAGCGAGCGCGCCGCAATGTCCACGAGAATACCAACAGGCTGCAGGGCACCAGAATAAGTGCAAACCCGGCCAGAATTAGAAGTTCATGGCCCACTCCGGCCAAAGAGGCATCCTCCAGCAACGCCAGGCGCATGCCTTCCAAAGAGTGCGTAATCGGAATCAGGTCCGCCAACTGCCGCAGCGGCTTCGGCAGGGTCTGAACCGGAAACAATGTCCCTGTCAAAAACCAAACCGACCCCAGCACCCACACGACCGCCGACCCCTTCTGCACGGCGAGCTGCAATGCTGCAGCTAGCAATCCGATGGCCGCTGCGACCACCACGGAAAGCCCGAACACGGCCAGCGAACTGATCACATTCGGGCGCATCGGCGCGCCAAAGGCTAGTCCCGCCATCAAGTAAAAGGCGAGCGTAACGGTGTTGGCCGTGAACGCCGAGAGCGTGCTCAGAAAAACAAGTACGGGCGGGGAGGTCGACGTGGTCATCAGGACTTCGAGTGTCCCGGTTTGCTGCGCTTCCTGCACGGTCTGCAAGAAGGCATGAACTCCCATCAGCAGGAACGTGTAGAAGCCGGTACCGATCAGGAGGAACGAAAAATACTCAATACCTTCAGGCCGAAACCCGGGCCCTACCGCCCGCGAAAGATAGTAGAACGCCGCCAGTTCCGTGATCGCGCCCGCCGCACCCAGCAGAAACCCAGTGCGATATCGCATGGCCGTCAGCAAGTCACGGCGCATGATGACGAGAGTCTTGTCGCCGAGCGACGCGATCTTCATCTTCCACCTCGCGACACCGCCGGCTCCACCTCTTCGAGTTCCCCGGTGGTCTGAAAATAGAAGGACCGGAGATCCTCAACCCGGAAGGTGGCGGACAAGTTCATCTCGGCGGCAAGTTCGCCCTGGAACAGGATCGCGACCTGGTTTCCGACAGCCGCCGCTTCGTTGAAGTTATGCGTCGCGAGAATGACGGTCGTTCCCTCCGCAGGCAGGCCCCGGACCAGATTCCAGAACTGCGCTGCCGACCCGGGATCGAGACTGCGCGTGGGCTCATCGAGCAACACGACCGAAGGCTTTTTGATCAGCGCGCGTGCGATGCCAAGCCGCTGGTACATCCCGCTGGAAAACTTCATCACCAGCGTGTCGGCCGAATGGTGCAGGCCGGTGCGATACAGCAGATCGTCAATCTTTTCGGATCGCGCCTTCCGCGGGATGTCATCGAGAGCGGCAAAGAAATCGAGATTCTCGCGAGCAGACAGGCGGGGGAAAAAAGAGCGTTCGGTCGCCACGGCGAAGCCGACACGCTCGCGCACCACGTCGGCAGTGGTGGTTGTGTCGGCTCCGTGGACCAGGATGCGTCCGGAGTCGGGCAGGAGCATCGTCGAGATCAGCTTGAGCGTGGTCGTCTTTCCACTGCCGTTGGGGCCAAGCAGGACCAGCACCTTGCCGCTGGGTACTTCGAGAGAGACGCGGTCGAGCGCGCGCGTTTCCCCCGTCCGCTCGCGGCCGAACCAGTTGAACAGCGCGGGACGGTGATGGAACACCTTGCTGACGGATTCGAGGACGACTGCCGGCATTATGGAATCTGACCGAATCAGGGAGTACAACGAATCCCTGTATTATAGTGGTCTCGTTGCGTTTCCGCGCCGATTCCGATAGTAGTTCGCGCGCCGCC
Organism: uncultured Acidobacteriota bacterium; assembly: GCA_963718505.1. Classification (GTDB taxonomy): domain Bacteria; phylum Acidobacteriota; class Terriglobia; order Terriglobales; family Acidobacteriaceae; genus Gp1-AA133. Next base: position 55,825 of record CAVQZP010000031.1, read on the forward strand.
CGGTGGCTTAACACGGATGTCTTCCCTGGTCTCTTCGCCGGAAATTGCCGCGGGCGACAAGCCCGGCCGTGAGTTTTTCTCATTGGATCCCGAGTTCCACTTGCTGCTCGCCTGCTGCTCGATACGAACGCCTGACGCAGCCGCCAGTGCCTTGGCATCTCGCGCGGATTCATCCATCGATTGGGCGCGCGTGGTTCGTCTCGCCGAGCATCACGGCGTTCTGCCGCTTATGTATCAGCGATTGCAAGCCATTCCCGAGGCGGTGCCGCTGGCGATCCGCGATGAACTTCGGCAGCGTTATGAAAACAATGCCCGCCGCAACCTGGTGTTCGTCGCGGAATTACTTCGCGTCCTCGCGTGCCTTGAGGCGCACGGGATCGAGGCAATCCCTTATAAGGGCCCGGTGCTGGCGGAGGCAGTTTATGGCGATCTCGCCCTGCGCGAATTCTCCGATCTCGATGTGCTGATCCGGCCGCGGGACGTGGCGCGGGCGAAACAGGCTCTGCAGGCGTTGCAATACGCACCAAATCTCGAACTCTCGGCGATGGAAGAACGTGCCTATCTTCGTTCCGGATACGAATTGACGTTCGACGGCCCTCTGGGAAAGAACCTGCTCGAAATCCAGTGGGCGATTGTGCCGCGCTTTTTCGCGGTTGATTTTGCGGTCGAAGATTTCTTCGGGCGCGCGACGATGGTGGACCTTAGCAGCCGCAAGGTAAAGACGCTATCGCCGGAGGATTTGCTTTTGACCTTGTGTGTCCATGCTGCAAAGCACGCCTGGACTCGGTTGTGCTGGCTGCGGGACATCGCCGCCGTTACGCAGCAGCCATTGCATTGGGAGTTGCTGTTGGAGCGCGCGCGGGAACTGGGAATTCAGCGGATTCTGGAAGTCAGCCTCGTGCTCGCGAGCCGTTTACTCGGCGCGAACGCGCCAGAGAACGTAAGGATGAATCTTGGCAAGGATGCGATGAGCAATGAGCTTGCCGAAGAAATTGCCCGGCACATTCCCGACTCAGAAGAATACCGCACGGACACGCTCGACTATTTTCGGCTGATGTTGCGTCTGCGAGAGCGACCGTCCGACAGAATGCGCCTCATGTCGCGGCTGGCTTTTACGCCGAGTGTGAACGAGTGGCAACTGGTGCGACTACCGTCCGCGCTCTTTCCGTTGTATCGGATGGTGCGCATGTACCGGCTCGCGCGGAGGTTCCTGTTTTCACCTTCGGAGTCGCCCTCCGAAATCTAGCCGCGCGCGTTCTTCCGCGCCCGGGCTACGCCGGCGCGCAATCCGCGTTCGACGGCTTTCACGTAGCCCTCATCGTCCATCGTCTTCATCACTGCGGCAGAAATCCCGCCCGGCGTCGCCGCTTCGTGAAGCAGTCCTTCCAGCACAGCGTTTTCTTCGCGCCAGGAGACGATGCCATCGGCCAACCCGTGAGCGGCCGCGATGAAGGCCGTCTTGCGGTCCAAGCCCAGTTTTTGCGTAGCCTTCGCCAGCACGGCGAGTGCGTGATAGCCGTGGCTGCAGGAATAGGTCGCGGTGAAGACGTCGAACTTGCTCTCCGGAATCTCGAGCACTGGGCTGACATGCGCGAAGAAATCCTTGATGCGTTTGCGGGCGCGTGCCGGGAAACCCCGCTCGAATGCGACCGCGGTTAGTCCGCGACACGTGCGCGCCACTGGACTCGGCATGGCTCGCGCCCAACGAACGGGCGGCCCGAGCCCGGCCTTCAATTTCTTTAGCGGAATTCCGGCGGCGAGGCTGCAGGCAAGGAGAGGCTGTGTTGCGCGGCGACTCCTCGGGTTCGTGATCGCCTGTCGCACTTGCGCAAGCACGGCCCTGACGTCGCTCGGGCGCACAGCGATCATCAACAGCTCTGCTTGCGCGATCGCGCGCGCAAGGTCTGGTTCGACCGCGACGCCAAAATCCTTTTTCAACGCAAGGAGCTTGTGCGCGTTGCGATCGTGCACAAGGATGGGCTTCCTGTAACCAGCGCGTTGAAGACCGGCGAGCAGCGCCGATGTAATGCGTCCGCCGCCGAGAAAGACGAGCGATTTCACGCGAGGTCCGCGCAGGCCTGGTCAGCCGCAACCACGAGGGTGTCCACGTCTTCTTTTGTATGTGCGGTGGAGATGATCCAGTGCAGGCCGTTCGAAGGGGTCATGTAGATGCCATTCTCCAGCAGGCGATGAATGAAGCGGGAGTAGATCTTGGTGTCCGCGTACTGGCAGTAGTCACGGTAGTCGTGAATCGCGTCGCGTTCAGTGAAGTAGATCTGAAACATCGGGCCGAAGCCCTGCACGATGGCCTTGATCTGGTGGCGGCGAAAGATGTCGCGCAGGCCCGCGATGGCGGCGTCGCCGATCGCGAAGAGCTGCCGGTGGGCGTCGGGTTGGCCGAGCAGATCGAGGTTGGCAGCGATCACGTTCATCGTGAGCCGATGGCCGTTGAACGTTCCGTAGTGCAGCACCATGTGCTCGGACCAGCGCAAGCGATCGAGAATCGCGCGTGGGCCGGCGACCGCGCCGATCGGGAACCCTGCGCCCAGCGCCTTGCCGAAGGTCGAGATGTCGGGCTGCAGATTGTAGAGCTGCTGGCATCCGCCGGGCGCGTAGCGAAAGCCGGTTACGACTTCGTCGAGGATAAAGAGTGCGCCATATTGATGGGCGAGGTCGCGCATGTGCGCGAGGTAGCCATCGCGCGGCGGGATGCAGCCCATGTTCGCCATGATGGGCTCGGTGATGATGGCGGCGAGTTCGTGGCCATGTGCGCGCATGATGCTCTCGAGCGCAGCGACATCGTTCCAAGGCGCGAGGATGACGTCGTCGAAGACGGAGGCAGGGATGCCTTCAGAATCCGGGATCTTCGTGGGACTCTCGGGTGGGCCGAGTTGCTCAATGGGATGCCCGTGACCGTTGAGGCAGTAGGGATCGTACCACCCATGATAGTGGCCTTCGAACTTGAGGAACTTTGTGCGTCCCGTGTGCGCGCGAGCGAGACGCAGGGCGAGCATGGTGGCTTCACTGCCGGTGTTGGCGAAACGAACGACTTCGGCTGACGGAACCATCCCGCGGAAACGCTCGGCAGCTTCGGTTTCGGCTGGCGTGGCAGCGGCAAAGTGCGAGCCTTCCGCGATCGATTTCGAAACCACGTCGACGATCTTCGGGTGCGCATGCCCATGGATTAGCGCGCCGAACGACATCATGAAGTCGACGTACTCGTTGCCGTCGACGTCCCAGACGTGTGAGCCGCGCCCGCGCTCGAGAACGACCGGGCCGGGAGCAAACACAGCCGCGCCACGAGAGGGCGAGTTCACGCCCTCAACCAGAGAGTGCTGAGCACGCTCGAACCATTGCTGCGAGCGGGCACGGTTGCGGGTCGATCGAAGAGAAGGCATGCGAGTGCTCAGATCGTTGACTTCCGTGCGAAGCAACAAGGTACACGAAGGGGGAGCTTCCGGTTTTATTTTTCGTCAAACGTCGACTCTGACGGGTTCTCTGCATCCTTTGGGGTGGTCTCTGCGGATGACCTCTTCTTAGGTCCGGATGATCCGCTCACGGCGGCCGGAATCTAAAGTTGCTCCTGATCCTGCCGACGTTACAGGGTGAGGCAGTGCACAGAATGAGCGAACGCCGGCAGGAAGAGCGGGTAAGGGTTGAACTAAGAGTGAAGGTGTCGGGCGTGGACGCACGCTGTGAAAATTTTTCCGAGCACGCGCTTGCAACCAACATCAGCCGGAGCGGTGCGTTGCTCTCGAAGATTACGACCGAGCTGCGCTGCGGAGACCTGCTGGTCATCGAGTACGGAAGCCGACGGGCGTTCTACCGGATCGTGTGGGTGCTCGATACGGGGGCACATGGCGGGACGAGGGTCGCGGTGCATAAGGTTGGAGAGAGGCCGTGTCCGTGGGAAGAGCTGCTGCCGGTGACGGAGACGGTCAGCGGGTAGGTGCTTGGGTCCTACCGCGTCACCAAGCCTGAGTGGAAAGCCGTCAACCACAGCGAAGGTCCGCGGAGGGATCTGAGAAAGACTTTAACCGCAAAGGTCGCAAAGAAAAGCCGCAAAGGGCGCAAAGAAAGACAGGCGTGAATTAAGCGATTCGATTCCAGTTCTTCGCGCTATCTGAAAATCCCAGAATCAGCGTTTCCCTCGCAACTCGCGCCGGTTGGGGACGCTACCGGCTCGCCAGTCCTCCAGCGGTCTCCGCGCCGTCGCACGTATAAACATGTCCCGTCATATAGGCCGCGTCGTCAGAAGCAAGATACGCAAATAACGCTGCGATCTCTTCCGGCTTCGCGTGGCGGCGAAGAGGGATCTTGCGGTTCACCTCTTCGAGCATGGCGTCGGTGTATTCGGCGCGCTGCATTGGCGTGAGGACGTACCCGGGAGCGACGGCACAGACGCGAATTTTGGGAGCAAGTTCGAGCGCCATGGAGCGAGTTAGCTCGATGACTCCCGCCTTAGTGGCGTTGTAATCGGCGTAGTAGGGATACCCCATGATGCCGTTGGTCGAGGCAGTCTGCAGGATCACGCCGCTTCCGCGCTCCCACATGTGGCGGGCGGCACTCTGCGCCATGTAGAAGACACCGGTCAGATTTACCGCGAGAACGCGATCCCATTCATCCGGGGTGATGTCGAGGAAATTATGGCGGATGGAGATGCCGGCGTTGTTGATCAGGACATCGACGCCGCCCATGAGTTGAACCGCCTCGGCGAAGGCGGACTGCACCTGCGCGAGCGCTGAAACGTCGGCAGCGACGGTGCCCGTGAGCTTGGGGAGTTGGCGCTGAATTGCGGCGCGGCCCTTCTCGTCGCGATCGAGAACGACGACTTGCGATCCTTCTTCCAGGAAACGAGCAGCCGTCGCCGCGCCGATGCCGCTGGCGCCTCCGGTGATCAGGACACGTTTTCCTGCGAGACAGCGCATGTGAGCCTCCGCGAAACAGGTGAGGATACAGGGGAACGGAGGTGAAGAAAAGCTCTGCGCGCAAGGTGCTTTAGAGTGCGCGGAGAAAACACATCTCACCACAGAGACACTGAGGCACAGAGAGTTCGAGAAAAGCTTTTAACCGCTAGGACACGGCGGGCAGAAAGTTCGAGAAAAGACTTTAACCGCAAAGGGCGCAAAGAAAATCCGCGAAGGACGCAAAGAAGAACGGACCACCAGAGGGGACACGAAAAATACTCTTGAGTGGGTACAAGCTTGGCTCTCAAGATTCTTAGGTCGCGAGGTCTTCGCGATCTTTACGGGTTTTCTTTGCGCTCTTTGCGGATCTTCTTTGCGACCTTTGCGGTTAAAGGCTTTTCCTGCTTTTGCCCTGGATCTCAGAAACCCGGCTTGCCCCGGAACAGCATCACCAGCTCGATGATCAAGATGATGACCACCATGAGTTCGAGCACGAACGCCCGGCTCTGATTGAACTGGTCGACCATGAAGTGGTATAGCTCCTCGGCGGTGCGCAGCTTTTTCTGCACAAGATCTTTGTAGTCGGGCACGCCGATTTTCGACGCGGCCAGCTTGTAGAGACGCGCCGAAAACATGTCGCTGAGGAACTTGATGGCATTGTCGGCGTGCTCGGTAAGCTCGCCCACGTCGAGCAGCACGGTATGTAGCTTCGATGCTGCCTGGGCCGTCCGCCAGCGCGACCAGAGGCCGGTGCGTCCAGTTTCGAGGAAGTCGTACACACCTTCCAGTTCGCGGGTCAGGAGTTCGTCGTAGTGGCGGAACTCGAGCAGCTGGGAATTGGCGTACTCCAGAAGCTGAATGGCCGTCTCGGCGCCGGCGTTGGTGTCGTAGAGGAAGGCCGCGTTCCAGCCGATCACGGCAAGGTCGTTCGGGTAATAAGAAATCCGGCCCTGCAAGACTTCCTGACGCTCGCCTTCGGAGAGGGGCGCTGTCTCGCCGCGCACGATCTGGGCGATCTGGCCGCCGTACTGGCTCAGAAGTTCAATGGCGGTTGGCTTCGACGCCATCTCGCTCACATGGAAGGTGAAGTAGTCCTCGTGCAGCCAGTCTTTGTAGGGCTTGATCAGGGCGGGACGGGCGCGCTCCAGCTTGCTCTTGACGATCTTCGAGGCGAGGCTCGTGAAGTCCGTATCCCAGACCCAGCGGCTGGAGAGGCGCACCAGCGTGTCCCAGTCGCCCGAGAAGGGCAGTTCGAACACGACGCTGAGAACGCCGTAGTCGTAATAGCGGATCTGGGCGTCGAGGCGCTCGCCGCTATCGAGGACCAGCGGCTCGATGGGCTCGACCACCGGGGGACGCTGGTACTGAACATAAGTTGGCGCAGCGTGCTTGAAACTGGCCTCCGCGCGGCGTGCGCCGAAGATGCGCCGCAGCTCGTCGAGGCGGATCTCCTCCGACACATCGAACTGGATCAGCACCAGGACCGCCCCTTGCAGAGCGGCATCGGCGGTCCGCACGGGTGCGGTTTGAACTCTGGGCGATTCGGTCACTACTCCGGGGATGGTCTCGCGTTCCATGGCTTTCTCAGGGTCCCCGGCAAGATAGGGTCAGGGACAACCTAGGGCGCCCGTTTTGGCTGGAAGCGCGCCAAAGGGTGGCACCCTCTATTGTCCCAGATGGCGGTAGGTTGGTCGAGGGGTCTGGCTTATGCGCGGGCTATCCGGATGTAAGCCATTTATAATCAGCGCCTTCTGGCGAACTGGGCGAGCAGGGCGGCTCCAGCCGCAACCCCCATGATGGCAAGTCCCGTCTGTCGCATCGACCGGCGAATGGCGGCGTCCCGCTCGCGAACAATCGCTCTTTCGGGGTAGGAGCCTTCGGGGCCATACGGTCCTTCATGGAGGGCCATCTGGAGAACTTCCGCCAGGTGGAGCGCGTTGCGGTCGGTTTCCTGGGCGATCTGCTCGCGGCAGCTGAAGCCGTTGGCGATGACGAGCCAATCGGGCGGGGTGTGGCGGATCGCCGGAAGCAGTTCGAGTTCGCCGATGGCGATGGAGACTTCGTACTTGTCGTCCTCGAATCCGAACGACCCGGCCATGCCACAACAACCCGGGGCGGGTGTCTGGTAATCGAGACCTATCCGGCGCAGAACGGCTTCCTCCGCGTTCATCTTCAGGACCGACTTGTGATGGCAGTGCCCGTGAACCAGCGCCTTGCGCTCGAGGCGAGGCAGGGGTATCAGGTCCTTGTAGTTTTCGAGGAACTCGCTGAGTAGGAAGGTTTGGCGGGAGAGGCGTTGGGCGCGTTCGTCGTTGGGGAAGAGGTTTCGGAGTTCGTCGCGGAAGACGGCAACGCAACTGGGCTCGAGACCGATGATCGGGATGCCGGCCTCGATTTCGACGGCAAGGGCATCGAGAATCTGCAGCAACAGGGACTCGGCGCGGTCGAGCATGCCGAAGTCGTACAGGGGGCGACCGCAGCAGAGGTTTCCCTGCGGGAGTTCCACGCGGAAGCCCGCGTTCTCTAACACGTCGACTGCCGCCTTGGCGGTGTGAGGCAGGAAGTAGTTATTGAAGGTGTCAGGCCAGAGCACGACCAACGGCCCATCCGGATGGCGCGGCCGATGCCGCCGGAACCAGCTCTTGAAGGTTTGTGGCGCGAACGCCGGAATCGTGCGCTGCTTTGGGATTCCGGCTACGGCTTTTGCGATGTCGCGCAAGAACGGCAGCTGGGTGGTCAGGTTCGCAAGGCCGGGAGCATTCGAGGCGAGGCGCGCCCATAAATCGATATTGCCGAAGGCGTAGTGATTGATCGGGCGCAGCCGGCCTTCGTGGTAGTGCGACAGGAACTCGGCCTTGTAGGTGGCGAGATCGACCGTGACGGGGCAGTCGCTCTTGCAACCTTTGCAGGCGAGACACAGGTCGAGCGATTCTTTGACTTCCTCGCTGCGCCAGCCGTCGCGGATGACCTCGCCCTTGGCCATCTCCCAGAGCAGGTGGGCGCGTCCGCGGGTCGAATGTTCTTCCTCACGCGTGACGCGGAAGCTCGGGCACATCACGCCGCCTTCGTAGTGGCGGCACTTCCCCACTCCGACACAACGGAGCGTCGCGTGCGCGAGGCTGCCGTGGTCGTGTGGAAATCTGAAATGGGTGTGCGGCTCCCACGGATGGTAGTCGGCGCCCAGGTGCAGGTTCTCGTCCATGCGGTAGGGCTCGACAACTTTGCCGGGGTTCATCTTCCAGTCGGGATCCCAGGCAGACTTGAATTCGTTGAACGCCTGGATGAGTTCGGGACCGAACATCTTCGGGAGCAACTCGGCGCGGGCCTGACCGTCGCCGTGCTCACCGGAGAGTGAGCCGCCGTATCCCACCACGAGGTCGGCGGCTTCATTCATGAACTCACGAAAGCGAGAGATGCCTTCTTCCGATTGATAGTCGAAGTTGATGCGTGTGTGGACGCAAGCGTGTCCGAAGTGGCCATACAGCACGCCGTGGTAAGCGAACTTGGCCATGAGCCGCTTGAAATCGCGGAGGTAGTCACCCAAATTTTCGGGCGTGACCGCGGCGTCCTCCCAACCCTCCCAACTCAGGGCTTCACCGGGAACGTGGGAAATCACACCCAGTGCGGACTCGCGGACGGTCCAGATGTGCTTGGCTTCTGTCTTCGAGCACAGACGCATGCTGGGCGGGTTGGCGGCGCGGCTCAGGACATTCATAAGCCCGGTAGCATGGGCCTCGGCTTCGGCGGTGGTTTGCCCTCCGAACTCGGCGAGAAGCCAGCCGCCTCCGGACGGGAAAAGAGCCAGCCCTTCCGCGTTGATGCCGCGACGCCGCGTGTATTCGAGGAGCATCTCGTCGATGCCCTCGAGGCCGATCGGCTTGTGGGCCATGACTTCGGGGACATGGTCGGCTGTCTGAAAAATGTCTGGATAGCCGATGACGAGCAGCGCACGCTCGGGCGGACTTTCCACCAGGCGGCAGGTCGCCTCGAGGACCGAGACACATGTGCCCTCGGTGCCGACCAGAGCGCGGGCAACGTGGAAACCGTTCTCGGGAAGGAGGAAGTTGAGGTTGTAGCCGGAGACGCGCCGCGGAATGTTCGGGAATCGCCGGCGCACGAGATCGCCGTAGGTGTCGGCGATGTTTTTCAGCTTCGCGTAGATTTCACCGCGGCGGCCGCCTTCGCCGATGATCTGGTCGAGTTGCTCGGGAGTGGTCGCGCCAACTTTCAGGCGGAGACCGTCATAGGTGAGGACGTCGAGGGCTTCTATGTTGTCGTCGGTCTTGCCGGCCATCACGGAATGCACGCCGCAGGAGTTGTTGCCGATCATGCCGCCCAGCGTGCAGCGGTCGTGCGTCGCGGGATCGGGGGCGAAGGTCAAGTGATGCTTCTCGGCGGCGTTGCGCAGATGATCGAGGATGACGCCGGGCTGAACGCGGGCAAGTTTGCGGACCGGGTCGATCTCGAGAATGTTGGCCATGTACTTGGTGAAGTCGAGAACGATGGCGGTGTTGCAGCATTGTCCGGCGAGCGATGTGCCTCCGCCGCGCGAAAGAACGGGCGCACCGTACTCACGGCAAGCGGCGAGCGTGGCGATGACATCCTCTGTGTGGCGCGGGATAACCACGCCGATCGGGACCTGGCGATAGCTGGAGCCGTCGGTAGCGTAGAGGGCGCGGCTGGAGGAATCGAAACGCACTTCGCCTTCGACGCAGGAACGGAGAGCGGATTCAAGAGCGCGGCTATCGGGGTGTGCGGTCTTGGAGGCTTCGGCGAGGTCGGCAAAGCGTTTGGCCTGATCAGCGGAGAGAATCGGCAGCGGATCGGTGGGAGGCATGTCGATTCATCTTCAGGGAAAGAGAGGCCGGGACGCAAGGGCGTCAAGACAATGAAAGTTAAGAGAATTGGCGACCCCCGACCGAAAAGCTTTTAACCGCAAAGGGCGCAAAGAAAAGCCGCAAAGGACGCAAAGAAAAACTAAGTTGGACGATTAAAACCACCCGATCCTGGCGCTGCCGAATGGTCTTCTACCGTCTTAATTTTGGATCCAACAGAATTCCTCACATTTCCTTGGGTCAATCGTCACCAGCACGAAAATTACGTTGCGATAGATTGATCGAATGAGAGCTCGCGATCTCACGCCTGAAATCATCGGTGCAGCCATCAAAATTCACAGAAAGCTAGGGCCGGGCTTGTTGGAGTCAGCCTATGAGGCGTGTCTCGCGCACGAACTTCGGAACATCGGACTGCCCGTTGAGAGGCAGCGAGCCGTTCCGCTTTGCTATGCGGGGATAAAGCTAGACTGCGGATTTCGTGCGGACATGGTCGTTGCTAACAAAGTGGTCGTTGAACTCAAATGTAAAGACGTTCTGCACCCTGTCGATGAAGCCCAGTTACTCTCGCATCTTCGATTGCTGGATATTCATATCGGCTTGCTCATCAACTTCCACGTGGTCAGCTTGAAAGATGGTATCCGGCGCATCGTTAACAACTACCGCGAAACGTGGAATCCGGAGCCAGAAGTCGTGATACCAGGAGCGTAACCAAGTACAGGTACCTTTCGCGACTGCTACTTGTTTTTGAGTTTCTTTGCGCCCTTTGCGGCTTTTCTTTGCGAACTTTGCGGTTAAAAGCTTTTCTCGAGAAGGTGGTTCAAAGTCTTTCCGAAGAAACTGAGAAGCAGCCCTACGTCCACAGCCGCGTTGTGTAATCCGCCATGCTCAGGGCAATCAGGATCAGGAAGAAGAAGATGGCGGCTGCGATCACGAGCTTGGTGAGCTTTTCGTGGGTGTACTTCACGTGCATGAAGAAGAGCACGACGAGAACTGCCTTCGTCGTCGCGATAGCGAGCGCGACGATGGGGTTGAAGGGGCCCAAATCGATCGTAGCCGCAAACACGGTAAGGCCCGTGCCGATCAAGAGGGCGATCCAGATCGAAACATACAACTTGACCGAAGATATGTGTTCAGACATCGTGCCTCACGGATGACGGTCGATCAGATAGAGCAACGGGAACAGGTAAATCCAGACAATATCGACGAAGTGCCAATACAACCCGCCGTTCTCGAGCGGCGTGTAATAGTCGGGACCATAAACACCCTTCCAGGCTTTGTACATGAGGTACATGAACAAGCCGACGCCGATGATCATGTGCAGGGCATGCATGCCGGTCATCGCAAAGTACAAAGAGAAGTAAATCTGCGCGTGCCGCTGGTTCACTGGAATATCAGGATGGCGAGGAACGTGACCATCAAGATGAAAGCTGGCTTGCCCAGGGATGTGGTTCTCGGCGAATTTCTGGTAGTACTCGACGCCTTTAATGCCAAGGAAAGCCAACCCGAGAATAATCGTCAGGATCAGGCAGACAACAATCGCTTTCTGCTTGCCGACCTGTGCGCAGCGCACTGCCATAGCGACGGTCAGGCTGGAGCAGATGAGCACTGCCGTGTTGATGGTGCCCAACGTCAGCGAAATGCTCGAACTGCCGGCGGCAAAATCCCCAAAGTACCAATACCGGTAGACGAGATACGCGCAAAACATGCCCCCGAAGAACATGACTTCTGTGACGAGAAAGATCCACATGCCGAGGCTGGCGGCGTCTTTCTGCTGTTCGGCAGTTGCGAAGTGGTGCAGGAGGGCCGGGTTCTCGTGTGCCTCGCCCTGGACCGTAGCAGCGGGACTAGTTGGCAACGGGGACCTCCTCTTTGATTTCGTCGTAGTTGTAGGCTTCCCAGGTGACGACCGGCTGCTCATCGAAGTTGAAGGTAGTGGGTGGAGAAGGAATCGTCCACTCGAGGCCAGCCGCGTTCCACGGGTTGGCGGGCGCAGGCTTTCCATAGCGCATCGACCACAAGAAATAAATCATGGGGAGCAGGTAACCGACGGCCAGAACCGTCGCGCCTGCTGTCGAGAGCACGTTCAGAATCTGGAACTCCGGCATATGCGAGTAGTCCCAATAGCGGCGCGGCATCCCCATGTAGCCGAGAACAAACTGCGGGAAGAATGTAAGGTTGAATCCCACGAACACCAGCAGAGCCGCGAGCCGTCCCCAACCCTCCGGATACATACGTCCGGAAATTTTCGGCCACCAGAAATGCATTCCGCCCAGGTAGGCCATCACCATGCCTCCGACCATGATGTAGTGGAAGTGGGCGACCACGAAGTAGGTGTCGGTGACGTGGACGTCGATGCCAAGTGCCGCGAGGAAGAGGCCGGTGAGGCCACCAATCGTGAAGAGTCCGACGAAGCCAAACGCGTACAGCATGGGGGTCTGATACGTGATCGAGCCCTTGTACATGGTCGCGGTCCAGTTGAAGACCTTGATGGCGGAGGGCACCGCGACGAAGTAGCTCAGGAGCGAAAAGATCATCGCGGCGTAAAGGGAAATGCCCGCCACGAACATGTGGTGCGCCCAGACCAGGAATCCGACGACAGCGATTCCGAGGAGGGCCATCGCCATGGCCTTGTAGCCGAAAATCCGCTTGCGCGCGAAACAGCAGACGATCTCGCTGACGATGCCCATGCCGGGCAGGATCATGATGTAGACCGCGGGATGCGAGTAGAACCAGAAAAGGTGCTGGAAGAGCAGCGGGTCGCCGCCAAGTGAGGGATTAAAGATCCCAAGGTGGAATACCCGTTCCAGCGCCACGAGCACCAGCGTAATCGCGAGCACCGGAGTTCCCAGAATCTGAATCAGGCTGGTAGCGTAGTGCGCCCACACGAACAGGGGCAGCCGATTCCAGGTCATTCCCGGCGCACGCATGCGGTGAGTTGTCACGATGAAATTCAGGCCGGTGAGGATGGAGGAGAAGCCAGCCACGAATACTGCCAGTGCCGCCGTTACGACATTGGTCTTGAGGAATTCCGTGCTGAGCGGTGTGTAAAAGGTCCAGCCCGTATCCACGCCACCGTTCAAGATGGTGTACAGCATCAACACGCCACCGCCCATGTACAGATACCAGCTCAACAGGTTGATGCGCGGGAAGGCGAGATCGCGCGCCCCGATCATGATCGGGATCAGGAAATTTCCAAGAACAGCGGGCACGGCGGGGATGAGGAAGAAGAAGACCATCACCTGCCCGTGCATGGTGAAGAGCTTGTTATAGGTATCGGCCTGAACCAGGTCGCCGGCGGGGGTAAGCAATTCCAGCCGAATCAGCAACGCGAAGAATCCCCCGATGAAAAAGAAGAGGGTGATGCCGATCAAGTACAGCAGCGCGATGCGCTTGTGGTCGACCGTCAGGAGCCACGACTTGATGCCGTATTCCCTATTCAGGTACGTTTCGCGTTCGCTGGATTCGAGTACTGCGGTTGCCATTGCTCGTCACCTTATGACTGCTACGGTTGTGGAGAGGCAGCGGCCACGTTCTTGGCGGGCCCCGAAGGCTGCTGGCTCAAAGACTTCACATAAGCGACCAGTGCGTTGAGTTGCTCGTCGCTGATCTGGCCCTGGAACGTCGGCATGATCGGCTTGTATCCGTTCACGATCTTGGCCGCTGGCTGCAGGATCGACTCGCGGACGTAGTTCTCGTCCGCGGTAATCGTTCTGCCGTCTTCCAGAAGCACAGGCTTGCCGAAGATGCCGACCAGGTTCGGGCCCCGACCTTGCGTATCGGTGCGATGGCAGGTCACGCAACCCAGTTCCGAAAACAGCTTTTCGCCGGTCAGCGCAAGCGGCTGATTGCCGCCGCCCCCCATCCAGGCCTCGTAATCTTTTGGCTCCATCACCACGACGTCACCGACCATTCCGGAGTGCATGGTTCCGCAGTATTCGGCGCAAAACAGGTGATAGGTTCCGGGCTTGGTCGCGCGAAACCACGCGACCGTGTAGCGGCCGGGAAGCACGTCTTGCTTGATGCGGAAGGCGGGAATGAAAAAGCTGTGAATGACATCCTGCGACGTCATGATCATCTTTACGTCGCGTCCGGTAGGGACATGCAGTTCGTTGATCTCGCGCTGTCCCTCCATGTGCTCGAATTTCCACATCCACTGTTTCGCGACGGTGTAGACCTCTGTGGAGTCCGCGGGTGGGGTCCGTTCCCTGAAGTAAATCAGGGCGCCCCAGATGAAGAACACCATGAAGACACAGAACGGGATGATGGACCAGGTGATTTCGAGGGCGTGCGAGCCATCGATCTGTTGGGCGCGCCGGCCGGGCTGCCGCCGGTAGCGGACGGCGAAAAAAATGACCATGGTGAAGATCGAAACCACCATCAACCCCGACACGACGATCAGGAAGATGAACAACGCGTCGACGTTGTTCGCCATGGTCGAGGCCCGCGGGGGCCAAAGCGGCATATTCTGAAACATGGTTAGCTGACCCGTCCCGCTCCTGCAGCGTCGTGATCCGGTCCACGACGAATCATGATGAAAATCAGAGTTCCCAGCGACAACATGGTCGCCACGCCCGCCAGCCGTAACACGCGCAAGATAGTCGCGCTGTATTTCCCTTTTTCGGGATCGTAGTGGTAGCAGTACAACAGCAACTGGTCGACGACGTTGCCGATTTTTCCGTTGCCCGCTTCTACCAGTCCAAGACGCAGATCCTTCGGCGGATATTCGACGCCGTAGTAGTACTGCGCGAGTTTCCCGTCGGGAGTCGCAATCATGATGGCCGTGGCGTGTGCGAACTGCTGCGAGGCTGGATCGTATTCATACTGAAAGCCGACGGCTTTCGTGAGTGCGTCGATCGCGCCCTGCTGACCAACGAGGAAGTGCCAGCCCTGCTCCCCGCCGGCGCGCTTGTAATGCTTGAGGAACTCGGCTTTCTTCTTGGCCGCCATCTCGGGCGTGTCCTTGGGATCGAAGCTCACGGTGATGACATCGAAGTCCTTGCCGACGTCGAGGCTCATCATGCGCAGCGAATGCTCAAGGCCGCTGAGGACCTCGCCGCAGAGCATGGGGCAATTGAAATAGACCAGGCTGAGAATGACCGGCTTCTTGCCGAAGTAGTCGCCGAGCCGCACGGTTCGGCCGAGATCGTCGGTGAAGGTGAGATCGAGCGGCAACGGCTGATTCAAGTTCTGCTGGACGCCTACTTTCTTGAGTCCCGGCGGGCGCACGTTCGCGGGCGGCGACATGATGCCGTTCGTCATGCCCTGGCCGAACGCGCACACAGCAACGAGCACAACGATGGCCCCGAGTTTCGCCACGGAGCCCAGGATTTGATTCGTACCTCGCACCACTGACTTCCTTTTCCAGCACGCTGAGGTCAGCACCGGCTGGAGCGGTGAATCCGTCTATTGAGCCGCGGCCGCTTTCTTTGCCGCCGGCTTTGCCTTCGTTTCGTTAGCACCCGCGCCGGACGCCTGCCCCGCGCCCTGGGGCACCACAGGCAATCCGCGCTGCGCCAGCAGTTCCATGGCTTTGTCGATCGGGATGCGGACGACGCCCTTGTCCTTATCGACCCAGTCATAACTGGCGAGGGTCTGGTCCTGCTTCTCGAGGATGTCGTTGAACTGCTGCATTTCGCTGTGTTCCAGCACCGGCTTCGGGAAAGTCTGATCGATCTTTGACAGCGCCTCGGGGAACGGCATGGTGACCCGCGCATCCACACCCGTCTGAACCGCCATCGGATTCGGCGGCGTCTGATGCTTTCGGTCGTACGCATCGAGGAAGCGGTACATCCCCATCACGATGAAGTAAATCAGCACGCCGACGATGGCGAGGCCAGCCATAAAGTAGAAGATGCCGAGGGGGCTCAGATCTTCTTGCTCGAAGCTGTCACGTCCGTGGCCGTTTTCGAGCGTCTCATGCATGTTGATGCTCCGGCTCCAGAACCTGCTTCGCGTAGACGTCGTACTGGGGCAGCAGCGGCAGTGAACTCAGGTTGCGGCAGAAATAGGCGAGCCAGAGACCGCCCATCGCGAAGGGGATCACCAGATCGGCCCAGGTGACGGTCAACGTTGCCGAGAAAGTTGGCTCGATATGCCAGAACAGATCGACGTAGCGCATAAAGAGCATCCAGACGGCGACCCAGACTAGCTTCGTGACGTCGCGCTTCAAGGGCCGAGACAGGAGAACCGCGAACGGCACCGCGAAGTGAAAGATCACGATGAAGAGGCCGACAAGTCCCCAGCCGCCGCCGAGCCGCCGAATGTACCAGGTGATCTCCTCCGGCAGGTTGCCGGACCAGATGATCAGCCATTGCGAGAACGAGAAGTAAGCCCACACCATGATGAAGGTGAGCATAAACTTGCCGTGATCGTGCACAAAGTCGGGGCGCAGCAACAACGACATCGGCTTGTACCTGAAGAGAATTCTTTCGATCACGATGGCGAACGCGAGGCCGGCAAGAAGTTCTCCGGCGACGAAGAGCAGGCCGTAGATGGTCGAAATCCAGCTTGGATCAAGCGACATTACCCAGTCGATCGCGGCGAACGAGATGGTGAAGGCGAAGAGGATCAGGCCCGGGCCGCTGACCGCTTTGAAGCGCGCGCTGTTGTCGCGCACGGGCGGCTGATTCTGCTCGGCGGACCACTTGCTGAGCAGGAAGACGATCAGGCCCCAGATCGCGAAATACACGATGGCCCGCAACCAGAATCCCTTCACGTTCAGGTAACCGCTGATTACAAACTGGTTGTGATCGAGGTGCTCACGAATGCGGGGGTCCTGAATCGCATCACGCGCCATCGCCCAGGGATACAGTCTTGAAACTCCGAAGAAACCCAGTGGGAGGAATAAGAAGAACATGAGCGGCAGGGTGCGCATCGACGCGCCCAGCACGCGACGGATCACCATGCCCCAACCGCCGCCGGTCATGTGCCGGATCATCAGGATCGCCATCGATCCGAGGCAGATCCCCAGCCAGTCCATGAAGGACAAGAGGTAACCGCGGAAGAAGACTTGCGGGTTTGTGAAGCCGAGTCCGATCGCGATCACACTCGCCACCACACCGATGACGAGCGAGCGCCGTCCGATCGTCTTGATGACCGGCGGTGTCGAGAGATCCAGGTTCGTCATATGCGTGGTGCTCATTTGGGCTCCTCGGATTTCGGCTCCGGCGGCTTTACTGTGGGCAGTGTCGCGCCCGTACCTTCGACGAATTCAGGTGCAGGGGACGGGATCGGATGTCCCTGAGCGTCGGCGACCGTCGCATGCTGGCTCAACTGCAGCGCGCGAATGTAGGCGACGATGCACCAGCGGTCACGAGGCGGAATCTGCGAGGAATAATCCTGCATGATCCCGAAACCTTCCGTCATCACGCCAAAGATGTAACCGACCGGCGCCTTCTCGAGCCGCTCAATGTGATAGGACGGCGGCTTGCGGGCGAATCCGCGCGACGGGATGAATCCCTCGCCATCGCCAACGCGCGAATGGCAGGGCGCGCAGTAAATGTTGTAGCGCTCACGTCCGCGATTGAGAACTTCGGCGGTTACCGGAAAGGGCATGTAGTCGCCGGGATTGTTGCCGATTTTTCCGGTGCGGAAGTAATCGCCAGTATCGAATTCGCCGCGCGCGACAGTGCCTTCAACGAGCGGGCGCGCGGATCGGCCGTCGGCGAAGAAATCGCTCTTCGAAAGCGGATTCTGCCGAGGCTGCACGTGCATATCGATGCGGCAGCCGGCGGTCACAAGCACGATCAACATTGGAACGACGATTCGAAGGGTCCGCATGATCAACTGGGCACCTCAGCTATCGATCGTGGTTCCAGCATCTGAAGGAACTGGCGCGTGCCCGACGGATCGTACTTAGGATCGGTTGAGAAGATGATCAGGAAAAATCGATCTTTGCTGGCCATGACGAAGCGAGGCACGTTAAACACGGGATGGTAGGGCATGGGCAGCCCGTTCAAGGCCAGCATCCCAAACACTGCCGAAATTCCGCCGAACAGAATGGTCAACTCGAAGGTGATCACGATAAACGACGGCCACGAGTGATTCGGTCGTCCACCGACGTTGATCGGGTAACTCACCGCTGCCATCCAATACTGCATGAGATACCCGGAGAGGCCACCGATCGCCGCACCGATCAAAGTTACGAGCGCAACCCGGTTCGAGTGGAAACCAATCGCCTCGGCCAGCTCTTCGACGGGAAAGGGGCTGTAAGCGTCGATCTTCTGATAGCCCGCCTGGTGGGTCTTGCGCGCGGCTTCGACCAGTGCGGTCGCCGAATCGAATTCCGCCATCATGCCGTAGATTGGAGTCGTTTTCATTCAGCCTTGACCTCAGCCTCAGGCAACAGCGTGCGCATTTCGAAGATGGAGATCATCGGCAGGATGCGCACGAACAGGAACATCGCCGCCAAGAACATGCCAATGGTTCCCATGAAGGTCATCCAGTCCCAGCGCGTCGGGTAGTACATACCCCACGACGAAGGGAGGAAGTCGCGGTGGAGGCTCATCACCACGATGACGAAGCGCTCGAGCCACATGCCACAGAGGATGACGCTGGAAATCAGGAACAATCCCAAAGGGCTGGTGCGCAGCCTGCGGATCCAGAGCAATTGCGGGATCGCGATGTTGCACAAGAGCAGCATGAAGTAGAAGAACGCATAGGGCCCGTGCAGGCGGTTCCACAACGTGAATGCGTCGTAACGGTTGCCGCTGTACCAGCCCATGAAGGCTTCAATCCCGTAGCCGTAAGCGACAATCCACCCGGTCGCCAGCATGACCTTGGCGGAGTTCTGCAGATGGCGGTCGGTGATGAAGTCTTCGAGGCCATAGAGCTTGCGGATCGGAATCGCCAGCATCAGCACCATGGCGAATCCGGAATAGATAGCGCCGGCGACGAAGTATGGCGGGAAGATCGTGGTGTGCCAGCCGGGAACGATCGCAATTGCGAAGTCGAAGCTGACTACGGTGTGAACCGATAGCACCAGGGGCGTCGCGAGTCCGGCAAGCAGCAGATAGGCCGATTCGTAGCGGTGCCAATGGCGAGCCGAACCGCGCCAGCCAAGCGCAAGCATCCCGTAAATAATTCTCGCCCAGCGACTTTCGGAGCGGTCGCGCAAGGTCGCCAGGTCGGGCACGAGTCCGATGAACCAGAATAAAAGTGAAATCGTGAAGTAGGTGGAGACCGCGAACACGTCCCACAGCAGCGGGCTGCGGAACTGCGGCCAGTACTGCATTGTGTTGGGATATGGGAAGAGCCAGTACGCCAGCCACGGACGGCCGGTGTGCACCAACGGGAAGATGCCAGCGCACGCAACGGCGAACAACGTCATGGCTTCGGCGAAGCGATTGATCGAGTTGCGCCACGACTGCCGCAACAAAAGAAGGATGGCGGAGATGAGCGTGCCGGCGTGACCGATACCGATCCACCAGACGAAGTTGACGATCGCGAAACCCCAGCCCACGGGAATGTTGATGCCCCAGATCCCAACGCCCTTCACGAACAGGTATCCCAGGGCGAACAGCAACATCATCGTGATCAGGAACGCCACCCCGAAGCCCACGAACCAGCCGGTCGACGTGGGTCGGGTCAGGACGATCGAGCTGATCTTGTCGGTAACCGTGCCGAAGGTGTAGCCCGGCTCGATGACCGGCGCCTTCTGGTTCCCGACTGCAATTTCTTCAGTGTGATCTGCCATGACTAAACTGCGCTCCGCCTACGCTTCCAACTCAGGGTTAGGGTTG
Organism: uncultured Acidobacteriota bacterium; assembly: GCA_963718505.1. Classification (GTDB taxonomy): domain Bacteria; phylum Acidobacteriota; class Terriglobia; order Terriglobales; family Acidobacteriaceae; genus Gp1-AA133. Next base: position 75,307 of record CAVQZP010000031.1, read on the forward strand.
CGAACCTGGGCCAAGTACGTGGTTCGCGGGCGAGTATTCAGATCGCCGAGCACTGCGTAGTTGCGATCTTGCGCCTTCAATTTCGCCACGCGGCTGTTCGGGTCATTGATATTGCCGAAGATGATGGCGTCCGCCGGGCAGGACTGCTGGCAAGCGGTCTGCAGCGTGCCGTCTTCGATCTTTTTGTCGGCGCGTTCGGCATCGATGCGATGCTCGCTGATGCGCTGGATGCAGTACGTGCACTTTTCCATGACGCCGCGGCTGCGAATGGTGACGTCGGGATTGCGCATCATCTTGTACTGCTGCGTGTCCCAGTCCTGGAAGAGCAGGAAGTTGAAGCGGCGCACCTTGTACGGGCAGTTGTTGGAGCAGTAGCGCGTGCCTACGCAGCGGTTGTAGACCATGTCGTTCAAGCCTTCGCTGCTGTGGAGCGTCGCGCCCACCGGGCAGACCAGTTCGCACGGCGCGTTCTCACACTGCATGCACGGGACCGGCTGGAAGTATGCCTTGGGATTGTCGCGATCGCCCTGGTAGTAGGCATCGATTCGGATCCAGTGCATGTGGCGTCCGCGAACGACCTGCTCTTTGCCGACGACGGCGATGTTGTTCTCCGATTGGCAGGCGATCATGCAGTTGTTGCATCCGACGCAGGAGTTCATGTCGATGGCCATGCCCCAGGCGTAGTCCTGCTTCGAGTAGTCGACGTTGGGATAGAGCGTCAGCTCGCGTGGCGTCTGCTCTTCCTGCGCGAACTTCGGCTCTTCTTTGTATTTCGCCAGCGAGGCTTCGCGCACGATCGGACGGGTCGCGCCGTCGGGCGTGTCCATCGTCTGGTAGCCCTGCGTCGAGGCAAGCTTGTACGTCTCACCGGTCTTGGTGAGCTTTGCGCCCGTCGCGAACCAGGGCGCGGCAGTTGTGCGCAGCGGATATGCGTCGAAGCCAGTTCCAGTTCCGGCCTTGCCGGCGCGGGTGCGGCCGTAGCCGAGATAGACAGTGACGGAATGATCGGGATGACCGGCCTGAATCCAGACCGGCGCGGTGATCTTGCGGCCGTTGAGTTCGATGGTGACCAGGTCTTCGGTGGCGAGGCCTTCGCGTGAGGCCATCTTCGGACCGACAAGGACGGCGTTGTCCCAGGTCAGCTTCGACATCGGCTTGGGCAACTCTTGCAGCCAGCCGTTGTTGGCAAATTGCCCGTCGTAGATGGAAGGATCGCGGCGGAAGTTAACTTCGAGGGCGTTGGGATCGGCTTTCGGTAAAGGGGCACCGTCGCTGCCTAATACGCGGACATCGAACAAATGCTTATCAGGGTCACGTGCGAACACCATAGGCCGCGCAGCAAATGCGGTGCCTTCGATCCAGCCGTCGTTCAGCGACTTCCGCCAGAACGCTTCGAAGTCTGATCCCGTGTGCTGCTTCTGCCAATAGGCGCGGACGAGGTCGTAGGCCTTCACGTCCGAAATTCCCGACAGCGCGGAGACGAATTCGTTGGCGGACTTCCCGTCGTAGAGCGGCGCGATAAGAGGCTGAACGATCGAAACGCTGCCGTCGTAAGCACGTGTGTCGCCCCACGCTTCGAGGTAGTGTGCCTCATTCACATGCCAGTGACAGTATTCGGAGGTCTCGTTCTGGTAGAGGCCGTAGTGGATGCGCAGCGAGATGTTCGAGCTCTTGAGGGCGTCGGCGAAGCCGAGGTCAGCGGGCGCATCGTAGGCGGGGTTTCCACCCATGATGATGAGCATGTCTACTTTGCCCGCGCGCATGTCGGCGACGAGGTCGCGCAGGGATTCGGTTTGATTGATCGGGTTCGCATCGACGGGGTCGGTGTAGAAGACAGTCTTGCCGACGTTGCCGAGTTGGGCATTCAACGCATGCGCGAGAGCGTGGACCGCGGGAGGCTGGTGGTCGCCGGGGATGATGACACTGTTACCACGATTATTTTGGAGATCCTTGTTGGCCGCGACCACGAACCTCGTGACTTCCGGAAGCGAACTGCCGCTCAGTAGTGAGTTTCCAGCATTGAGAAGCTGAGCGATCTGCGCAATCGCACTCGCCCTTACCGGCAGCCGATGATCCGCCTTCGCGCCCGTCGATGTCGGCGTGCTCTCGATCGCATAGAAGCGGCTCATAGGAGCATCGGGATTGCGGCGGCTCGCGAAATCCCGGATATAGCGCGTGTTGCCGGGGAAACCTGCGTACAGAAAGTCCGCATCGAGCGAAACGATCACGTCACCCTTCGAAAAGTCGTAACGCGTTTCTACCGGCTGGCCGAAGGCGAGCTTCGCGCCTTCGAGCACGTTGTCGCGATTGACCGGTTCATAGACGTGCCACTTCGCCTGGGGGTAGATCTTCAAGAACGCACGCAACTGATCGGCGAGGCTGGGCGAAGAAATCGTCTGCGTGAGGATGCGGATGCCCGCGCCGCCAAGACCCTTCTGCACCGCGAGCGGTCCCTTGATCTGCTTCGCGAACTCCGACCACGAATTCACATCGCCCAGGTGCGTGATGGTCTGCGAGCGATCGGGATCGTACATCCCGAGAATCGAGGCCTGCGTAAAGATGTCGGTGCCCCCGAGACTCGCGGGATGCTTGTCGTTGCCTTCGATCTTGGTCGGGCGCCCGAGATGGCTCTCGACGAGCACCGGGCTGCCATAGCCGCTCAACGTTGTCGCGGTCGCGAAGAACATGGGGCGGCCGGGAATCACATCTTCGGGCTGGCGGACGTAGGGAACGATCGGCTCGAGCGGAAGCTTGGTGCAACCGGTCATGCCCGCGAGCGCGACCGAGGCGCCCATCAACTGCAAAAATCCGCGGCGCGAGAACGTGTCCACCCATTCCGAAGCGCCCTTCGGAAATTCGCGGTGCAGCATTTCCTGAAATTCCGGAGAACCCGCAAGCTCCTCGAGGCTGCGCCAGTACTCGGGCCCGCTGGCTTGCGCAAGCTGCGCTTCGACCGCGGCGCGGGAAAGGCCGGGCGAGGATTTTATCCGCACCAGGTCCAGTTTCTTGCTGGGGCAAACATCTTCGCGTTTCGCTTTGTGACTCACGTCATCCGTCTCTTGTCGCGGCCGCTGCTTTGACGCGGGCGGCATCAAAAATCTCTATCGGTGACAGGTGTTACAGCTGGTGATGTCCCGCTCGCTGCGCAGTTTGTGCTGGTCGATCAACGCCTTGCCCAGAGAAATCTGGTCGGTATAGCTCTTTCCTTCTTCGTCCTGCACGGGAGCGTCGGCAGTCGGCTGCTGGTATCGCATGTTGAAGACTTCGCTACGGGGCCGCAGATATTTTTCCGGCCCGCGATGGCAGTCCAGACACCACTCCATCTGCAGCGACGCATACTGATACATTAGCGGCATCCGGTCGACTGGGCCGTGGCAGGTGTTGCATCCCACGCCCTTATTGATGTGAATGCTGTGGTTGAAATAAACGAAATCAGGAAGCTGGTTGACGCGTGTCCACTGCAGTGACTGTCCGCTCCGGTAGCTGGCGCGCACGGGTTCGAGCATCGACGCGTTGGTCCAGATCTGCGAATGGCAGTTCATGCACGTCTTGGTTGGCGGAATGCCGGCGAAGCTCGACTGCTCGACCGAGGTGTGGCAGTAGCGGCAATCGATCCCCAGCCCGGTGACGTGATGCTGATGACTGAAGGGCACCGGCTGCGGTTTCACCACTCCCGCATAGGTGATATAAGGCGAGCTCTGTAGCTGGTACAGGGCCCATCCCAGTCCGGCGACGATAAACACCGCGCCATAGATTGATGCCCGGGAGATGGTATTCGTGCTGCGATGGAAGATCTGCATCGAAAGATTTTTCCAACGTAGCGGGAGTCCTCGCGGACATCCCGGAAAGGACTGCAGTGCCGCTTCCCTCAGTTACAGGGAGCTGTGATGACGCTCACGAAAACTTGTGATTATACCAGCAAGCTCACGTTTGTATCGCACGCCGACGATCGCCGCAAGATTTTCTTTGGAAAGTGAGTGCCAAGAAAAGCGTTGCTACGTTTTTCAACGGCACGAGAAGACGGAGACGATGTTGCTCCACGTCTCCGCAGTTCTAAATGAGGAGTTCGGCCCTGATTCGCCGACAACGAGGTCAGCGCAGATTCATCACCATCAACTTGGGTTCGGTCATTTCTTCGATTGCGTATCTTAAACCCTCGCGGCCCAAGCCGGAGTCTTTGATGCCGCCGTAAGGCATGTGATCGATGCGAAAGCTCGGGACATCGCCGGCGACGAGGCCGCCGACCTCGAGTTCTTCATACGCCTGAAACATTAACTTCGCGTCCCGCGTAAAGATTCCGGCCTGCAAACCGTACGCTGAATGATTGATCTCGCGCACGGCGTCGTTGAAGTCATTGTAAGGCTCGATGCTGACGACGGGAGCGAAGATCTCCTGGCAGTTCACCTTCATGTCGTGCTTCGTACCCGTAAGCACGGTCGGCTCCATGACGGACCCGTGGCGCGCTCCGCCGCAGAGGAGGCGAGCGCCTCCGCGGACCGCTTCATGCACCCATTCGGTGGCGCGGACCGCGTCGCTTTCGCGGATGAGCGGACCGACGTCAGTGGTCTCCTCGAGCGGGTCGCCGGTTTTTAACTCCTTCACGCCCGAAAGCAGAGCGTCGGTGAACTTCCCGTAGACGGAGTGCTCCACCAGAATGCGTTGGACCGAGATGCAAGTCTGGCCGGCGTAACCGAAGCCGCCAGCAACACAGCGTTCCGCGGCGTAGGCGACGTCGGAGTCGCTGTGCACAATGACGCCGGCATTGCCACCAAGTTCGAGAACCACTTTCTTCTTGCCGGAATTCTTCTTGATCTGCCAGCCAACGGCGGTGCTGCCGGTGAAGCTGATCATCTTGAGACGATCGTCGGCCACCAGCACGCCGGCGTCTTCGTTGGAGAGCGGCAAGACGTTGAGAGCGCCGTCGGGCCATCCCGCCTGCTGCACCACCTCGGCGAGAAGCAGAGAACATAGCGGTGTCTGCGGGGCAGGCTTCAGCACCATGGGGCAGCCGGCGGCAATCGCAGGCGCGACCTTGTGGGCCACCAGGTTCAGCGGAAAGTTGAAGGGGGTGATGCCGGCGATGGGGCCAAGCGGGAATCTGCGAACGATTCCCCAGCGGCCTGCCGTGTACTCCTGCCAGTCGAGCGGGAGATATTCGCCGTAGATGCGCGTGCTCTCTTCGGCTGCGACCGTGAACGTAAAAATGGCGCGCTCGACTTCCGAGCGAGCCGCTTTGATGGGCTTGCCGGCTTCCTGGCAGAGTGTGCGGGAGAACTCTTCTTTTCTTTTAGCGATGCCTTCCGAGACACACCGCAAGACTCGTTGACGTTCGAAGGCGGGCAAGCGGCGGGTGGTTCCAAATGCTTTGACGGCGGCTGCGATAGCAGCTTCGGCGTGCTGGCGATTGCCCTGGAAAAAGCGGCCGACGACGGCACCGTCATAGGGCGCCTTCACCTCCAGCATCTGGCCATCTTCAACCCACTTGCCGTCGACCAGGAAGGCGTGCGCGGCGACATCCGCCACCGTCATCTGTGCCATGTTTTCCCCGACCTCCCCACACCCACAACCCGGTTAGATTATAGGCCCGGACCTATGGATTCGAACGTCCGCCATTTTAATATTCAGAGCAGCGTTTCTCTCCGACATGAATACGATTCTCGAACTGAGTACGGCTCTTCGCAAGCGACAACTATCGCCAGTGGAATTGACCCGGGAATGTCTGAAGCGAATTGAAAGACTGAACCCCGCGCTGAACGCGTTCATCCTGGTAGCCGACGAACTGGCCATGGAACAGGCGCAACGGGCGGAAGACGAGATTGCGCACGGCAATTGGCGCGGACCGCTGCACGGCATTCCGATCGGACTGAAGGACCTGATCGACACCGCGGGTATTCCGACCACTGCCGCCAGCGAACTATATAAGCATCGTATTCCGACACAGAGCGCGGAGGTCGTGGAGAGGCTCGAAGCGGCCGGGGCTGTCCTTATCGGCAAGCAGAACTTGCACGAATTCGCCTATGGCGGCAGCTCGATGATCAGCTGCTTTGGCCAGGTGCACAATGCGTGGAACGTCGAGCGCATTGCGGGAGGATCTTCGGGTGGGTCCGCGAGCGCAATTGCAGCGGGGCTGGGATATGCGGCGATCGGGACCGATACCGCGGGATCGATCCGCGAACCGTCGTCCCTGTGCGGAGTAGTGGGACTCAAGCCGACTTTCGATCTTGTGAGCGTGCGCGGCGTTATTCCACTCTCGAAATCGCTCGATCATGTGGGGCCGATCACGCGGACGGTGGCGGACGCGGCGCTGGTACTACGCGCCATCGCGCAAAGCCCAGATGGGGAACATGCGCTGCCTGAGTTTTCGCAAGGATCGGCGCCGTCGGCTGTGAGTGTGAGAATCGGAGTTCCGCGCGAATATTTCTATGACGATCTCGATTCGGAGATCGATAGGGCCGTCGAGGAGGCGCTGCGCGTGCTTGAGAAGCTGGGCGGCGCCGTGAGAGAGATTCGTCTTGACGTCAGCACCGACCGGACGTTGCAATCAGCCGAAGCCTTCGCGTTTCACGCGGAGTCTGTGCGCAAGACGCCGGAGTTGTATCAGCCCGAGACCGTTCGGCGCATCCTCTCGGGAGCGAACATCCGTCCCCAACAGTACGAGCGAGCTCGCGCCGATCTGGAGCAGTCACGGCGGGCCATTGCGAAGATTTTCGAATCAGTCGATGTCATCGTTACACCGGCAACGCCACTTCCAGCGCCCGCCATTTCGGAACTGAAACAGAATCCGGAGCAACTTCGTCCGCGCGAGATCGTTTTGTTACGGAATACACGGCCGTTCAATGTGTGGGGCATTCCGGCGATCTCAGTGCCCTGCGGATTCACGAAAGCTGGCCTGCCGATCGGATTGCAGATCGCCGCCGCAGCCGGAAGAGACGATCTTGTTCTCGCGGTCGCGCATGCCTACGAACAGGCGACGGACTCGCATAAACGAAGACCGCCCGTGTAGGGCGGGCGAGTTAATGCGAAGTCGTTCGGGGAAGATACAAGCGCTCGAGTGCTCTTTCTTGCGCGGAGGGCGGGACGCCCTCCGGACAGCCGGCGAGACGCCGGCGCTACTGATCGACTGCGGTGCATCGTTCCGCTGGGCGGGCGAGGGCACCTCCACCCCATCACGATAAACCGTGCGCGCTGGGGACCCTGACACCTGTCGCCAAGCGAGAGCACGCCCGCGGTTAATCGATCGACCGCACGTCGTCGGGCAGCAACAGCACGTAGGTGCATTGCGAGTTTGCCTGCGGGCACGACAGGATCCCACGGCGCAAAATCTTCGTCGGTGTGTCGTCGGGGAAATTCAACGAGAACTTCAGATGCCGCAAGGTATCGTCGAGGCCGCGCAGTTTCTCCTCCCCGCTGACGAACTTCACCCCATCGACGGAGGCGCCGCCGCTCCCTTCGCCTAAGAGGACGAAGGATTCCGCATTGCCCGAGAACGCGGCTTTGTCGGCGACTTTCAGCGTGCGATTGGCCTGCAGTTCGTCGTGATACTTCTTTACTACCGCGTCGACCTTGTCGTCGCCACCGACAAGATGCGCCAACCGCCCGCGGGTTTCCGGCGGAGGGCGCAGCCCGCTGAGCGAGAGCGCGTAGGTGTGGATCGCCTTCTCCTTCTCGCCCTTCTTCTCGTAGATCTGGCCGAGGTGATCGCCGACCTCGCCATGCTGGCCGAGCGACCAGGCGGCGTTCACGTATTTCTCCGCTTTATCCAGATTGCCCTCGGCGTAGTAAACCCAGCCGAGCGTGTCCCAGTAAGCGATGAGGGAAGGCACAAGCGCCAGGTCGCGCTGACTGAGTTGATCAAGCGACAGATTGCGCAAAGCCGCCGCGGTCGCGGCAACCGCGGACTCCGCGTATTGCTGCGCTCGGTCGAGGTGCGCCTTTTTTAGTGAAAGCTGATAAGCGATGTTGTTCCAGATCACCGGCGTGGCGGAAATCTGGACGGCCTGGTCGAAGGCAGCTAGCGCTTTGTCATCCTGCCCGAGATTCAGATATGCGTCGCCGAGGGTGACTTGCAGGCCGGGATCGTCGGGTGTGAGCGAGGCGGCTTTCTCCAGTTCGGGCGCGGCCTCGTCGTACTTGTGCCACTCGGCGTACATGCCGCCCAGGTTGCCGTGCGCAAACTTGTCGAGCGGGTTGATTTCAAGCTGCTTGCGGAATGCGTTCGCGGCGTCTTCATACTTGCGGTCCTGCCAGTAGGCGCGGCCCAGGTTGTTATAGGCGAACTCGTCGTACGGATTCACGTCGACGGCTTTCTTGAACGCGGCGACCGCATCGTCATCCTGGCGCATCGCGAGGTAGGCGAGGCCGAGATTGTTCCACGCGTATTTGTGCTTGGCGTCGACTTCGACCGCTTTCTTGAGCAACTCGACGGCCAGCGGGAAGTTGCCGTTCTGCATGGCTGCTCGGCCGCTCTCATCGAGCTCGTCGGCCTTCATGCCAGGAGGTGGCGCGGGCGCTCCAGCCACTGTGTTTTCAATGGACAGGTGCTGTCCGAGATCCGAAAACACGGCGCGGCGGAAGGCCAGGTAGTCGCTGGTGCGGGTGGCGGGAAGTTCGCGCTCGCGCATCACCATCACACGTTCGGCGGTGAAGGTGGACCCGTCGATCTTGTAGCTGGCACGGTATTCGCCGTAATCGCGCTTCAAGGAGAACGGGAGCGGCGCATGCGCGACGAACTTCGAGGGCAGCTCCAGCTTCACGCGATAGGTGAATTCTCCGGGCGGCCCGAACTTGATCGGCTCGGAGTCCGGACCGGTCTCATCCTCATCGGCGTCGGCGAGGCTGAACTGCGCCATGGGCAGCTCGAGGTCGGATTTCTTCTTCGACCAGTCGAGGAAGTTGGCCTTCGCGATGTCATACGAGAATTGAAACGGCTCCCGGGTTGCCGCAGGGTCGCTAACCTTCAGATTCGTAATGTCGCCGTCAAGGCCGCTCATCGAGTTGATGTTCTCGACCAGGTGCTGCCACTGGGAATTGGGAACACGCCGAAAGATCAGGCGCATCAGCAGTTCCGTATCTCCCCGCACAACATAGCTGATCTTGGCGTTCAGCTTTCCCAGGTCGTTGATGGAGCCATCGATGGTCTGCAACTGGGTATTCGGCATCGGCGTATCGGCCGGAGTTTCTTCGAGGTGCGGCACGCCGTTCACCGGAATCACGAGGCCTTGCTTCTTGCGAATATTGAAGGAGAGCAGGCGGAAAGGAGCGACCTCAGTGGTCGTATCCATCCAAACTTCCTGACCACCCAGCGGGAGCAGCGTAATCACGTGGTCGAATTGCGACGGCGAAGGGATATCGGGGTCGAGCTTGCGGCTTGAGTTGATCAGCACCGACGAGGCGTGCATGCCTTCGGCTTCCAGCAGGGAGGAAAGCAGCGTGTGCTTGTCCTTGCAGTCGCCGTACTGGTTGTGCAGTACGTCGGCCGCCGCGTGTGGCTGGTAACGCCCGAGACCGAGCGAGAGGCTGACATAGCGAAAGTTTTTGGCGACGTAATCGTAGAGCGCCTCGACCTTGTCCATGTCGGTCGTCATGCCCTTCGTCAGTTCCTCGGCCTTGGCGCGAATCTCGGGAGTTGGCTGGCGGCGCGGCTGATCGAGTCCGGCGTACCAGCGCCCGATGTCTTCCCAACTGGCAAAGGTGGTTAGCTGCACGGCGGGAACGTCGTCGTCGGGGCGATGCTTCTTTTTCTTCTTCTTGTCCTTGTCTTTATCTTTGTCGTCCTCGCGCTCCAGGTGAGAGCTGGTCCAGCGATAGATACGGCGATCGCCTTCGTCGGTGATTTTGGGATCGAAGCCCGGCTTGGTCTTTAACTTGATGGCGCGCTCACGCGGGACGTTGACCTCAAGTTGCTCGTCGAGAACGATATTGTTTTTGTCGAAGTCGTATTCAGTCCAGAACTGGTCGGGTGCGAGAGGCGTGTGGATAACGGTAGCAACGTCATATTCCAAGACTTCTCCGGGGCGAAGCCCCGGGACCGTGATGTGCTTCTGGCGGTAATCCGTGTAGACCGGCGCCTCGCGCTCGACGGGTGCAGTCAGATCCTGCACGGAATCTGCTGGGGCGGTGACGACGGTCCCATCTTTCTTGCGCACGCGGACGTAAGGAATCTCGACGCGTTCGTTGGCGGAGTTGTACCCGACCAGCACCTGTCCCCATTGCTCGACTCCGGCTTCGCTTTGCACGCGCACGCGAGCGATGGTCTCCTTGCGGCCCGTGCCGTCCTTCTCGAAGCGGAACAACGTCTTGACCTGCTCGATGACGAATGCTTCTTCGGAGAAGTCTTTCTTGTCGGACGAATCGGAGGCTTTTGGGGAAGCGGAATCTTGCGAACTGGAATCCGCTGGCTTGTGTTCGAGTAGCTGCGCGAATGCAGGAAAAAAGAGGCTAAGAACGAGAAAACTGATGAAAACCAACCGGCTCATAGAGGGTAACGTTCCTTCGCCGTTTGTACCGTATGCGAGAAACGGGCGCAAGGGGAAGGCTTTTTTCGGCAAAACCGAGGTTACCAGAGACAGCGGAACACCTTGTCAATCGGAGCCGTCTAGGCTGATCAATTGGGACGCGAGCAGATTCCGTCAGACGTCCAGTTCCGCCCGTATGGTGCCGTCGTCCAGGTCTGCTTCCATGCGGAAGCCGAGCTTCTGACAGATGGCGCGCATCTCGCGGTTCTCGCCGAGGATAGTAGAAACCACCCGCTTGAGTTTCTCGTCGCGGGCGACCGAGATCAGACGACGATAAAGCTCGGTGCCGATGCCCTGCCCCTGAACGCGGTCATCGACGAGCACCGCCAGCTCTGCCTCGTTGCCGCCTCCGCGGGTTTTGCTGAGACGGCCGACGGCGATGATCTGCGGGTGGTCATCTTCCCCTTTGCGTTCGACAACCAGCACCATCTCCCGGTCATAGTCGATAAAGCAGATGCGCGTGAGGCGCTCGTGTGATGTCCGCTGGCTGAGTTTGAGGGGCTGGAAGTAGCGCAGATAGACGGTTCGCTCTGACAGGCCCTGGTGCAGCTGGATCACGAGCGGCTCATCTTCGGGACGGATGGGACGAATCAATACAGGGATTTCGTTCTTGGTCGTCCAAGACTTCACGTACTGCACCGGATACGGGCGGATGGCGGGACGTGGCAGCGCTGCTTCCTGCACATCGCACCCGTGCAGCACAATGCGCGCATCCAGTGCAGTGATTCCGTCCGCCGAGACAAGAACTGGATTGATGTCGATTTCTTTAATCCATGGCTGCTCGACGACTAGATGACTGAAGCGGACCAGAAATTCCTCGAGCCCAGCGAGGTCGACGGCGCTGCGGCCTCGAACCCCTTCGAGCGCCGTAAGAACCTTCGTCTGTTCCATCATTCTGCGCGCCAGGGTGGTATTCAGCGGCGGCAGTGCGAGCGCGCGGTCCTTAAAGACTTCGACCAACTGGCCACCCGTGCCGAATAACAGGACGGGACCAAATTGCTGATCGATGCTGCTTCCCACGATGAGTTCGTAGCCTTGCATCTTCACCATGGGCTGGACTGTTACGCCCAGGAAGTGTCCCTCGCCCGCTTTCTCCCGCACAGACGACGAGATGGTTTGGTAGGCGCGACGCACGGCGTCGGCATCGCGGAGATTCAGGATCACTCCGCCTACATCCGTTTTGTGGGTGATGGTTTCCGAAAACAGTTTGAGAACGACGGGAAATCCGATGGCTTCTGCCTTGGCAGTGGCTTCGTCTCCGCTGTGCGCGACCTCGGTGCGCACAACGGGAAGGCCGTAAGCCGCCAGCAATTGTTTGGACTCCACCTCGGTCAACAAGGTGCGCCCAGCGGCCCGGACTTGCTGGATGATGTGGTGCGCCCGTGCCCGGTCGGGACCTTCGTCGGTGTCGCCGCGCAAGACCGGGGTTTCGTAGAGTCCGCGCAGAACGTAGCTGTAGCGCCACATGTAACAGAAGACGCGCGCGGCCGTGTCGGGGAACTGGAAGGTCGGAATGCCGGCCTGGTTCAGGATGTCAGTCCCGGCCGCGACCGCGCTGCCTCCCATCCAACTCGCCAACACTGGTTTCCGGGTGGATTGCGCGTAGGGCTTCAAATGTTCGGCGGTGATTGTCGGCTCGGACATGCCTTGCGGGCACGTGATCGCCAGCAGGCCGTCGATGTTGGGATCTTTGGCGGCAATGTCGAGGACTTTCGCGTAGCGGTCGGGGAGCGCGTCGCCCAACACGTCGATAGGGTTGTTGTGGCTCCAATGCGGAGGCAGGAATTGGTTGAGAGCGTCCATTGTTTCCGGCGAAAGCGTCGCGAGTTCGCCTCCGTGGGAAAGCAAGCCGTCGGCGGCTAAAACCCCGGGCCCGCCTGCATTGGTCACAATGGCCAGCCGTGGTCCTTTCGGCCGAGGCTGTTTCGCGAGCACTTCGGCCATATAGAAGAGGTCGGCGATGGTTTGCACGCGCAGCACGCCGCAACGGCGGAAGGCCGCTTCGAGTACTTCGTCGCTTCCGGTAAGCGCTCCCGTATGCGACGCTGCGGCCTGAGCGGCGGCGTCGGTCCGGCCCGCCTTGATCACGATAATGGGTTTGTTCAGGGAGACTTCGCGCGCGGCGGAGAGGAACGAGCGAGCGTCGCCCACCGACTCCATGTACATCACGATGCTTTGCGTGCGCGGATCATTGCCGAGATAGTCGATCAGGTCACCCCAATCGACATCGAGCATCGAGCCAACCGAGACGAAGGCGCTGAAACCGACCAGTTCCTTCTGGGCCCAATCGAGGATGGCGGTACACAACGCCCCGCTTTGACTGATGAACGCGACATTGCCCGGCCGGGCAATGTTCGACGCAAAGGTCGCGTTGAGACCGCTGATTGGATTCATCACGCCCAGGCAGTTCGGGCCGATCAGGCGAAGGCCGGTTCCCTGAATCCGCTCGAGGATCTGTCGTTCCAGTTCGCGGCCTTTTTCCCCGTGCTCCTTGAAGCCCGCGGAGATCACGATCGCGCCGGGCACCCCGGCCTCCACGCATTCGCCGATGATTCCCGGCACGGTTACCGCGGGCGTGACCACGACGGCGAGATCGATGGCCTCGGGAATATCGGCGATCCGCTTGTAGGCTTTGATTCCCAGAACGCTGGGCCGCTTCTCACTGACCGGGAAGACGGTGCCGCCGAACGGGCTGCTGACCAGGCTCCACAGCACGGCGCGTCCCACACTGTTGGCGCGATCGGTTGCGCCGATCACGGCCACGGTACGGGGCGCAAAGATCGCGTCCAGCGGATGCCCTTCCGAGCGCCAGATGTCGTGCGCGCGATCGGTGGCGGGAGTTCCGGGCTTGGACTTTCCAACTTTGTTGACCTTGCCGGATTTCAGCGGAGCCATAGGGGGATTAGTCTACTGAAGGCCGGGGTTGCCGTCAGTGACTCAAAACCGCCACCCGCGCTTCGGGCCATGGACGGCACGCCGGCGCGCTTTCCATGCGACGGTATCGGGGCGACTCACCTGGAAATACATTTTCACTTGCTTCTCGAACCGCGTCGGCTAGAATCCCTTGCGCATCCGGAGAGCCTCAGGGGTTTTGCCATGCCTCGGTTGAGGTGCGTCCGGGCACACCTAGTTGCTTCTTAGGAGATTGAGGAGATGAAAAAGCTGCTCACCGTGCTGTTTTCCGTTGCGATTGCCCTCTCACACACGACCGTGTCCTTTGCCCAGGATTCGGGTGGGGACAAGAAGGACGACAGCAAGAAGGCCGACGCCAAGGACAAGAAGCCCAAGGCAAAGAAGGCTAAAGCTGATAAGGATAAGAAGAGCGATGACAAGATGAAGGGCGACGATAAGATGAAATAGCGCCCTCTGCGCGTTAGTTACAAGCCCCGGGCTTAGTTCCGGGGTTTCTTTTCTTTGCGCAAAGACCGCCAATCCCTGCGGGTCAGGGCTTTCATGTAAGCGAAAATTTGACAATTTTCGGCCGAAAACCGTAGTAAAATCGGGCCAGTTAAAGCCCCTGCCCACGTTGGCAGGATGTGGGGAAAGCATCGTGCTGCGCGTCTCTGACGCGATGAGTTCCCGTCCAGGAGGGTTTCAATGGATTCTCGGGCCCCCGAAGGTATCTCCCCCGCAGTATCAACCACCACCAGCGCTAAGTCGCATCCCCATGAAGGGCGGAACTTCTGGGTTCTGACCGCTTATGGCATTTCGGGCCTGGCGCTGTTCGGCGTTCTCGCGTACTACTTCAGCGACTTCGTCGCGCACTAGTCCGCACTCCCACGACGCGTGGACCCACTCCCCTAGGCCTGCGGAGAAGTGTTGCTCGTCGCGCTCGTAAGAAAATCGCTTCGCATCTTGTGAGCCGGGACGCCCCCGTCGTACGCCGCTTTCGCCGTGCTACAATGACCCGCGTTTCGCGTTGCTTCCGAGAATAGTCAGACTGGCAGCTCCCCACACTTTTCGTTAAGCATTCATAAAGACGGACAGATTTTCGTGGCCCCAGACCCCTCCAAGCCCGCCACCATCACGTACGCCGACGCTGGCGTTAACATTGATCGCGCCAATCGAACCAAGCAGCGCATCAAGTACCTGGCTCACAAGACCTTCACTAAGGGCGTGCTCAGCGAGATCGGGGGATTTGGGGGTCTTTTTTCGATCGCGAAAACGTACCTGGATCCGGTTCTCGTATCGAGCGTCGATGGCGTGGGCACGAAATTGAAAGTGGCCTTCGATATGAAGGTTCACCATACGGTGGGCGCCGATCTTGTGAACCATTGCGTGAATGACATCGTCGTGCAAGGCGCGGCGCCGTTGTTTTTCATGGACTATCTCGCGACGGGGACGCTTCAACCCGAAGTTGCAGAGAAGATCGTCGAGGGCATCGCGGAGGCCTGCAAGCACAATGGCTGCGCGCTGATTGGGGGCGAGACCGCCGAGATGCCGGGGTTCTATCCGGAGGGCGAATTCGATCTCGCGGGCTTCATCCTCGGGGTCGTGGAGAAAGAGCGCATCATCACCGGGAAGCAAGTGGAAATCGGTGACATCATTCTCGGTCTGCCTTCGAATGGCCTGCATACCAACGGATACTCCCTCGCTCGCAAACTGCTGTTCGAAGTGGGAAAGTACTCGCCCGAAACCTATGTGAATGAAATCAAGAACAAGGTCGGCAACGAGTTAATGCGCACGCACAAAAGCTACTGGCCGGCTCTCAAGAAGCTGATCGACGGCGAATGCATCTCGGCCATGGCGCACATTACGGGCGGCGGCATCACCGAGAACTTGCCCCGTGTTCTGCCCAGGGGCATGGGCGCCGTCATCGAGATGGGCAGCTGGCCCGTCCTGCCGATCTTCGAGCACCTGCGGGTTCTGGGCAATGTTCCGCCCGACGAAATGCTGCGCACTTTCAACATGGGCCTGGGCATGTTGCTGGTCGTGAATCCGAAGAAATTCAAGAAGGCGCAGACACTGCTCGAGCGCGCGGGCGAAAAGTTCTACAACGTCGGCCGCATCGTGAAGGGCGACCGTAAGGTGATGTATACGTAGCTTCGCCTCGCAGGCTACGATGTGGCCTCCGCCAGGCGCTTAATGGTCTTCAGCATCCTTCGCTCCATCACAAAGTGAGCGGGATCCCAGAATGTGACGCCCACAATGCGCCCAGCCAAAGTTGGCGGCGTGCCTCCCCGCAAACGTGCCAACAGGCGCGTATGATTCGCATCGATGGGTTCGAGGATGAAGCCCAACTACCTCCCGAACTGCGGCCTCCGTTCTGCAGCGTAGACCAATCCGGACCCGAAACCATCACGAACGCTTTCTGCGGTTCGACGACGGCGGCGACCATGTATCCCTGTCCGTTGAAGCGCTGGGGAGCACAGAACCAGACTGTCTCGCCTTGCGTTCTGGGCTTCCACTCTAGCTTGAGCGCTTCGACTTTCGGCATTTCACATCCGAAGAGATTTTCGAGAGGCGTGTAGCTGTAAAAGCCGCTGCGATCCTGGCCGATCTGCATCAGCCACGGCCACACTTTTTCAGCCGGCGCGTCCACCGTGATGCCGTGAGTAATCTGGCTGGTGGCCACGATGAGATTGTCGCCGGGAAGAGTTTTTTGAATCTCAGCATCCGTCGCGCCCCAGCGATGATGCCAGGGACGAAGAATAAGAACGTAGGCAATCAGGAAGCCGATCACGACAGGAACAGAAACTTTCAGAAAGAGAATGAGTCGGCGTTTCATAGCTGGCAACCTCTTTCGCGTAGTCTAAGCAAGTGGCACCGAGGCTGTCGGTGACGTCGTCGCATTATTTCTAACCGAATCTGAATTCCGGTTCGCGATTCCGATTTGTCGGCTCGCAATTCCCTCGACAATTCACGGCGCAGCTGAGAAATAATGTGGCTGGCCCCTGGTAGTTTCAGCCGTCGATCAATTATGAAAAATCTCGGCATTCTCCTCTCGGGACGCGGTTCAAACTTCGAAGCGATTGCCAGCAACATTGCGGCTGGAAGGATTCCCAGTGCGCGCATCGCCGTGGTGATTTCAAACAAGCCCGATGCAGGCGGGTTGGCTACGGCGAAGCGCCTGGGGCTAACCGCACTCGTGATTCCTTCCAAGGGTGTTGCCCGCCAAGAGCACGACCACGCTGTCGTAGCCGCGCTCAAAGAGCACAAGGTCGACCTCATCTGTCTTGCCGGATACATGCGTCTGCTCTCACCATGGTTCGTGCAGCAGTTCCCGCAGAAAATTCTGAACATCCATCCGTCGCTGTTGCCTGCATTTCCGGGACTCGAAGCGCAGGAACAAGCCTTTGCCTACGGAGTAAAAGTTTCTGGATGCACGGTTCATTTCGTCGACGAGGAACTCGATCACGGCGCCATCATCGTGCAGAAAGCCGTGATCGTCTCGGGCGGAGACGATGAGCACACATTGGCGGCCCGGATCCTGGAACAAGAGCACATCGCGTATTCGGAGGCGATCCGAATCGTGCTCGAGGGAAAGTACAAGATCGTAGGAAGGCGACTGGTGAGTACGGACACGCCAAAGTAGGCCGCACCTTACAAGCCGCAAAAAGATGCGCTGGCGCTAGTATGCGAAGCCGTCCGGCTGGCTCACGGCGCCCACTCGCACCTGGGTGTCCACGAAGTTGCGTCCGGAATCCAGCGCCTGGCGGTCGAGTTCCAAAAGATCCAGTTTCTTGATCTTCGTTTCGAGCACGCCCATCGCGGTTGCAGGCAGCAGGCACTCGGTTTCTTCGAGTAACGCCCCCATCAAAACGATGTTCGTAATTTTGGTCGAACCCAGCTTGTCGGCAATCTCGGAGGCCGGGATGCAGATCACGCGTGCCGGAGGAAGCGGGAAGTCGTTGGGCAGGCGGTCGCGGTTGTAAAGGATAAGGCCGCCAGGCTCCACTTGATGCGCAAACTTGCGCAGAGAGATTTCGTTCATCGCAATCAGTACGTTCGGGTGAGAGATGAGCGGAGAGCCAATGCGCTCCTTCGCGAGACAGACGTGGCAGTGCGCGCTGCCGGAGCGCATTTCTGGTCCGTAGGAAGGAAGCCAGCTGACCTCGAGTCCTTCGCGCATTCCCATTTCCGTAAGGAGTTGGCCCAGCAAGAGAACACCTTGCCCGCCGAAGCCCGCGATCTTGATGGTGTATTCGCGGAAGTGATGCGGATGCTCGGCAAACTTCGCGTATGCGCTTTCGTTTTTCGCGCTGATTTCCAGAACGTCGCTGACCGTGCGCTGCGGGGGCGCGTTGTTCGCGATCGCTTCCGGCTTGCGGTCGCGGAAGACGTTGAGCGGAAACACGGGAATCAGCTTCTCGGCGACCCAGTGGCGCGCTTCAACCGGATCTTTTCCCCAGATCGTCGGGCAGGGAGAAAGGATCTCTACGAAGGAAAATCCCAAGCCGTCGCGCTGGTTCTCAAGGCTCCGACGCACGGTGCGGCGCGCTTTCATGATGTTCTTGTTATCGCTGAGGGCAACGCGCTCGACATATACGGGCGCTTCGAGCGTCGCGATCAGCTCCGACATGTGCAGCGGGAAGCCTTCGTTCACCGGACGGCGTCCCCAGGGCGAGGTCGTGCTCTTCTGGCCCACCAGCGTTGTGGGAGCCATTTGGCCGCCTGTCATACCATAAATCGCGTTGTTGATGAAGAAGACCGTGATTTTTTCGCCACGGTTGGCAGCGTGCACGATCTCTGCTGTGCCGATCGCGGCCAGGTCCCCATCGCCTTGATACGAAATCACGATCTTGTCCGGGCAGGTGCGCTTGATAGCCGTTGCTGCGGCCGGAGCGCGGCCGTGCGCAACCTGCACATTACCGACATCGAAGTAGTAATAGGCAAAGACCGAGCAGCCGACTGGGCTCACGAAGATCGTGCGGTCCTGCAGGCCGAGTTCTTCAATGGCTTCGGCAATCAGCTTGTGGGCGACGCCATGGCCGCAGCCTGGGCAGTAATGTGTCTGGTGCTTGAGTTCGGCTTTGCGATCGTAGACGTCGTAGAAGGCGGGCGACTTCCCATGAAGCAACTCATACCCGTTGGCGTCTACAGCCACTTGTTTGTCCGTCAGCTTAATGTCCTCTGCCATAGCCGCCTCTCCTAGATGCGCGGAGCGAAATGTCCGAGCAACTCTGTATGCGACACCGATGAAATGCGAGCCAGCACCTCGGCGTGAATTTCTTCGACCGACGGCACGTTCCCGCCAGTGCGGCCGTAGAACTCGACTGGAACCTTGCCGTTGAGGGCCAGCCGAACGTCTTCGACCATCTGGCCGTTGCTCAGTTCGATCACCAGGACTTTTTTAGCGCTCGTGGCAACTCGCGCCAGCGCTTCTGATGGGAATGGCCACAGCGTGATGGGACGGAATAATCCAACACGCTGCCCCTGAGAGCGTGCCTCTTCCACCGCCGAGCGCAGGATGCGGGAAGTGATGCCGTAGCCGACCAACAGGATGTCGGCATCGTCGGCGTCGTAGAGTTCCCAACGCGTTTCGTTCTTACGGACCTGCTGATATTTTCTCTCCAGATGTCGCTGGTGATCCTCGAGGTCGTCGGGCTCGAGGAAGATCGAACTGATCAGATTCTTGCGAGTTTCGGGAGTTCCTTTTACCGCCCAGGGCTTTTCAGGAGGAATGATCTCGCGGTATTCGAGATCGAGCGGCTCCATCGTCTGGCCGATGAAGCCGTCGGCGAGGATGACCGCAGGATTCCGGTATTTGTCGGCGAGTTCGAAGGCCAGGACGGTGAGGTCGGCCATCTCCTGAACCGAGGCGGGCGCCAGCACGATATTGCGATAGTTGCCGTGGCCTCCGCCTTTCACCATGGCAAAGTAGTCACTCTGCTCGGGAGCGATATTGCCGAGACCGGGCCCGCCGCGCACGATGTCGACGATCACGCAGGGAAGCTCGGCTCCGGCGATGTAGGAGATCCCTTCCTGCATCAAGCTGAGTCCGGGGCCGGAGGATGCGGTCATGACGCGGGCCCCGGACGCAGCTGCGCCGTACACCATGTTGATGGCGGCGACTTCGCTTTCCGCCTGCAGGAACGTGCCGCCGACCTGAGGTATGTAGAGTGCGGCGGCTTCGGCGATCTCGCTGGCGGGGGTGATGGGATATCCGTAGAAGGAGCGGCAGCCGGCGAGGATGGCGCCCTTCACAATGGCGACGTTGCCTTTACAGAGCTGGCGCATGGCTGCCTCCCTGAGCGACCGCCGCCGGCTTGGGCGGAGGCGCCAGACGGAAGACGGTGATCGCTCCCGGCTCCGGACAGCAGTAGAAGCAGATACCGCAGCCAGTGCAGTCGTGCCCGGTGTAGTGCGCCGGATGAACGCCGTAAGCGTTCAATTCGGCCAGAAGTTCAAGGCACTTGGGCGGGCAGGAATCCACACAGAGCCCGCAGCCCTTGCACTCGTCGTCGTTGATTCTGATATTTCCCCGTGCCTGCGTTGCCATAATCACCTCGCGGCGACTGGTTCCTTCACCTGTGGCCGTTGCAACCACTTTGTTTTTTCGCAGTACTCGTACAGCTCATCCCGGAATTTGGGGTGAGCGATTTCAATCAGCGCCTTCGCCCGCTCACGGATCGACTTCCCGTGCAGATAGGCGACACCGTATTCGGTCACGACATAGCGAATCAGGCCCCTGGAGGTCACCACGCCGGCGCCGGGGGAAAGCATGGGGGTGATCCGCGAGATGGTCCCGTTTTTCGCGGTGGAGGAGAGAGCGATGATCGCCTTGCCTCCCTTGGAGCGCGAAGCGCCGCGCAGGAAGTCGACCTGCCCACCGATGCCGCTGTAGAACTGAGTGCCGATGGAATCGGCGCAGACCTGACCCGTGATGTCGACCTGCAGCGCGGAATTGATGGCGACCATATTGTCGTTGCGGGCGATCAGAGCCGGATCGTTCGTGTAGGCGGTCGGATGGAATTCGAAGATGGGATTGTTATCGACGTAGTCGAACAGCCTCTTCGTACCCAAAGCAAAGCCGAGGATGATTTTCCTCGGCTTGAAGTTCTTGCGGGCGCCGGTAAGCACGCCCGCGTCGATAAGCGGAATGACACCATCGGAAACCAGTTCGCTGTGAACGCCCAGATCCTTGCGGTCCATGAGCAGGGGCAGGACAGCATCCGGAATTCCGCCGATGCCGGTCTGCAGTACCGCACCGTCTTCGATCAGGCCCGCGACGTTGCGTGCGATCGCGACCTGCAGGTCGCTGACGTCATGCTTCTTCAGCGCGCAGAGTGGCCGCGAGGATTCGACAATTGCGTCGATCTTGCTGACGTGAATGAAACTGTCGCCGTAGGTGCGCGGCATCTGGTCGTTCACTTGAGCCACCACATAGCGAGCGAGGCGGGCGGCGGTCAGGGTCGTGTCGACGCCGACGCCAAAGCTGCAGAACCCATGCGAGTCTGGCGGGGAGACTTCGATGAGGGCGACGTCAAGCGGCATCGCGCCGCTTTCAAAGAGATCTTCGATCTCGCTGAGATACACCGGCGTGTAGTCGGCGCGGCCTTCGTTGATGGCGTCGCGCACGTTGCTGCCAATGAACACGGCGTTATGCCGGAAATGTCCCTCCATCTCAGGAGCAACGTAGGGCGCGCTGCCCATGGTCATCATGTGCACGATCTCAACGTCCTGCACAAAAGGGGCGCGCTGGATTAATGCTTCAACAAGGGTTTCGGGCTCGGCGCAGCCCGGCTGGATGTAAACGCGCATTCCTGACTGGACGCAACGCAGGGCTTCGCCCGGTGTTCTTAACTTCTTCTTGTATTCGATCTCCCACGACATCGCTTGCTCTCCTCCAGTTCTTGCGACCCCTAACGAACCATGCTGGCCTCTGGCAGGTGACGAGCCGCCAGGGCCTTTTCGTAACCGTCAGACGCGTAAAAAGTCGCCCGATCAAAGAACTGATCCAGCAGTTGCAGCATCTCCAACTCTCCAAAAACCTCGGTGGGGCGCTCGAGCGCCGCTTCGTTCTTGAGGTAATCCCACAAATTCTCTTTGGTCAGCACGATGCACCAGACCAACTGGCTGATCGGCACATGCTGCTCGGCGCGGCGGGCGCCGATCTCGCGATAGCGCTCGCGGATGTCGAAATCACTCTTGCCGAGGAGCCAGTCACCCAGGTGGCGGTAAACCTCAAACACCCGTTCCTTGAGCTCCTCTCCGGGAACATTGCGATATTCGTGGGTGAATTCGGAATTCTCGACTTTCCGGAGAAGCCCTGTGGCGAGGGCATCCGAGTGGGTCTCAATCAGGCGGACGAGTCGGTACGCAAGCATCATGACCGGGTGCCTCCCATGCCTCCGATTGTCAGTCTCTACTTGTTGCCGGACACGGGCCGTGACCCTTCGCACTTCCACTTGTGATGTGCGTCACATGGATTTTCCTTTGAAATCCAAGGACTTAGACCGACCGGACGGTCGGGTTGGCGGGCTGCAGCCCGCGTTTTGCGCAGGAACGTGGCGCCCGTTTGAAGCGACGGCAGAGATCATTTTTACAACTGGGTTTGCCGCCAGGCAGGTGTGAAATTGGAGGTCGCATTCACAAAAAACTTGGCCGTGCGGACCACCCGATCTCAGCTTTGTTGGTCTGGATCGGAGGGTCGTGCACGGCCGCAGTTGCTTTCATCAGGAGGTGGCGAGTGGCCCATCCATCGGGCCACTTACGACAGGAAGAATTCCTTTGCCAGCGCGGCCCAATCCTTGTCGGGAATCTGCGCGGCCAGGTTGTCCATGGCCACGCCGCCGTCTTGCGCGAGTGCTCCGAGCGCCATCGGCATGCGCCGCTGCAAGCGGCTCGCGGACTCCTCGGTCCACCAGCGGGCCAGCGCGCCACCCAACAGGTTGCGGAAGTTGGTCTTGGCGTCGGGCGACTGCACCGTCACTAGCCAGCCTTCTCCGTAGGGGTCCTTGTGCGCCAGTTCCGGATCGCGCACGGCGGCTTCGTTGATGTCGGCCACGCTGCCCTCGATCGGGGAAACCATGTCCACGGTTGCGCCATCGCGATGCAGCGACCAAATCTTCTGTCCCTGGCGAATCCACTGGCCGCGCTGCGGCAGCGTAAGGCGCTCGATCTTGCCCGTGAGCTTCGAGGCAAATTCGTCCATGCCGACCCGGACGAGGCTGGGACTCTCGCTCAACGCCCAGGTATGGCCGGGGTGATAGCGAAGCTTTTCAGGAACCTGGAAACCACCAACCAGGCTGGGCGCCAAACGGGGAGGCGCTTCGCGTTTCGCGACTTGAACTGCTGGCTGAACTACTACCTTGCGGCTATGGAAGTGATCGATCAACAAGAACGTTACGAATGTAAGAAGAACTAATAGGACTGTCATACATCACCTCGCCGGAAGGGCCGTCGTTTCGTGTCTCTTACGTTTCCGGGCCACTCGCCGCCTTTCGTAAAGGCAATCGCTGCTCCAAACGGCGACATTTAGCGGAGCAGAGATTTTGGAAGGTGAATGTGAAATGGAATCAGGAATTTGCAGACGTCACGTTGCGGAAGGCAACACAGTCATTGATGAGAGGCACAACGCATCGGAGATGAATATCGCAACGAAGGATTCTGGGAATTTCAGCTTGAATCGCGAATCGCGGGTTGAAGCTCCGCTGAATCAGCGGATTACGAGTCGCAAGCTCGCTGTTGCATTCCGCAATAGCGGTTGATGCAGAAGACACCGACAATCAGGCGAGATTGGATCCCAAACGACAGGAACGGGCGCGCTACTTCGACATACGGACGAAGGTTGCACGCGAGAAACATGCGCGTCGGGGACGCGACTCCCATCACGAGGCTCGACTCAGCGAGCGAATGTTCCTACGAAGGCGCTGCGCCGCCCGTGAGAATCCCACGATTCGCCCAAGCCCGGCCCCTGATAGGCGTCCGTAACCGCAACGGCCGGCATGGAGTGCGATACCTGGGTGAGCGGCGGATAGAAGGTGACTTCGTTGCCGCACGAGTGGTCCTTTTCTCCGACGGAACGGGTCTGAACGGTCGCGAACTGTCCGGCACGCAGCATGGCGACGCCGTGACGCTCGTGGTTGACGATCATCTCCATCGGAGCAGAAATAGTCTGGTCAACGTTTTCGAGGAGCTGGCCACCCATACGATGAGCGAAGCTGACCAGGGCGGCAGCCTGCTGCGGCGTGGCCTGGTCATCGACGAGCAGAACCGATGTCGCCGGGTAGGGATTCTCGTAGGGATCGCCCAAGGTGCCGTGAGCGCGGACGGCTGCCGCGATCGTGAGGCCGTCGAGCGAAACCCCGTCCCACGATCCATTCTGAACGTGCCAGGCGAGAATCGCTTCCCGACCTACCAGATTCACTTCGCCATTAGCAAAGCATTGTCCGGTGTAGACGTCGGCGCTACGGGTTTCGATGTAGTCGCCGTGGATCTGCTGCGCGAAGGAACTAATTGCGAAGAAGAAAACGATTGCCGTGAGAATAGCTGGAAGGCGAAAACGCATTGGATACCTCACCCGAAAACGATTACCTCTATTTTCCTCCAAGATCAGCCTGGAAGCAAAGGCGGATCGCTGCCGATTCGCGGTCCAATTCTGTCCTGTTATATCTTTTCGATGCGTTGACTTGTGTGGTAGCGCAGCCTACCATCGAAGCAAGCCACCACAGGATACTGTGAATCGATGATCGCCGAGACCATCTCGCATTACCGTGTCTTATCCCAGCTCGGAGGCGGGGGGATGGGCGTGGTGTATGAGGCCGAGGACCTTAATCTCGGGCGGCACGTGGCGCTGAAATTTCTTCCTCCAGATCTTGAAAAAGATGCAGCCGCGCTGGAACGGTTTCAGCGCGAGGCACGCGCGGCGTCCTCGCTCAACCATCCGAACATTTGCACGATTTACGAGATCGGCGAGTCTGAGGGCCGGCACTTCATTGCGATGGAGTTGCTGGAAGGCCAGACCCTGAAAAAGAAGATCGGCAATCAGCCACTCGACATGGAGGAACTGCTCGCCCTGGCGATTCAAATCTCCGATGCCCTCGACGCGGCACACGCCAAGGGAATCATTCATCGTGACATCAAACCCGCGAACATCTTTGTGACGAAGAGGAACCAGGCAAAGATTTTGGACTTTGGGCTTGCCAAAGTTTCGTTCAACTCTCGTTCCGTGCTGGGCAATACGACGCTGGGAGGCGTCACTGCCGACAACGGCAATCTTTTGACGAGCCCCGGCTCGACGGTGGGGACCGTCGCGTACATGTCTCCCGAACAGGCTCGCGGAAAAGACCTGGACACGCGCACCGACCTATTCTCTTTCGGCGCGGTGCTATACGAGATGGCAACGGGGGCGCTGCCATTCCGCGGCGAGACGACCGCGGTGGTGTTTGAGGCGATTCTGAATCGCGCTCCGGTCGCTCCTTCGCGGCGCAATCCCGATGTCCCGATCAGGCTCGACGAGATCATCACCAAGCTGCTGGAAAAAGACCGTGAACTCCGTTACCAGGGCGCGGCCGAAGTGCGCGCCGATCTGAAGCGTCTCAAACGCGACAGCGAGTCGGGAGCGATCGGCACGGCGTCCTCTTCCGCCTACACGCGCAAACCTTTGGCGCCGAAGCCCACTGGGAGGCTGGGGAAGTATCTCTCCGCGGGCGCGCTGGCAGCAGCGGTTCTGGCGGGCGCGACCTTCCTCTATATGAAGCGCAGCCACGCGCTCACTGAGAAAGACACGATTCTGGTTACGGACTTTGTGAACACCACCGCCGATCCAGACTGGGATGTTGTCCTGCGCAAGGGCCTCGCGGTGGATTTGGAGCAGTCGCCGTACCTGAACGTCTTTCCGGAGCGGAAGGTCCACGAAACGTTGCGCTTCATGGGACGTTCGCCGGAGGATCGCATTACGACCGAGACGGGGAGTGAGATTTGCCTGCGCAACGGGATCAAGGCGATGCTGACGGGCACGATCGCGAATCTCGGGAATCAATACGTGGTCACGCTCGAAGCGGTGAACCCTTCCACGCGCGATACGCTCGGGACCGCACAGGCGCAGGCGCGCGCCAAGGAAGACGTGCTGAACGCGCTCCATAAAGCCGACTCGCAATTGCGCAGCAAGCTGGGCGAGTCACTGGCGTCGGTGCAGAAGTACGACAAGATGCTGTCGGAGGCGACCACGTCGTCGCTCGATGCGCTTAAAGCCTTTTCACTCGGCGACGAAAAGCATTCGGCGGGAGAAGAGTTGGCGGCGGTTCCCTATTACCAGCACGCCATCGAACTCGACCCCAACTTTGCCATGGCGTATGCGCGTCTGGGAACGGCATACAACAACCTGGGGCAGTCGGTCCTGGCGGAGAAAAATCGCGACAAAGCCTTCGAACTGCGGGACCGCGCCGGCGAGCGCGAAAAGCTGTACATCATGTCGCACTACTACGCGGACTCGGGCCAACTTGATAAAGGGATCACCGCGTACGAACTCTACAAGCAGACATACCCTCGCGACACTGTGCCCTACAACAATCTGGCGAACATCTACAGCGAGTACCTGGGCCAGTTTGAGAATGCGCTCGAAAACGCGCGCCAGGCAGTGGCGATCGATCCCGACTACCTGGGCAACTATGTGAACCTTGCGCAGGCCTATGAAGGATTGAATCGGCTGGATGAAGCGCGGACGACCTTGCAGGATGGGTTGAAACATCACCCGAACAGTGCATCGCTGCACGGGATGCTTGCGGGGCTGGCGCTAAGTCAGAACGACACGAGCACGGCCGAGCACGAACTGCAACAGACTGAGGCAACCGGCCCCGAGGGCCAGTTTTGGGCGACGGAAATCAGGGCGGAGCTGGCCGCGTCACGTGGACAGATACGTCAGGCGCGCAGTTCGTACCAGAAGCTGGTCGCGTTGGCAGGACAGGCGAACCTGAAAGAGACAGGAAACAGCGCTCTGGCGGCCCAGTCGGTATGGGACGCGATGTTCGGGTTGCGTGAGGAGGCCATCACGACAGCGGACCTTGCTCTCAAGAACTCCGACTCACCAAGGGTTGCGGTGGATGGAGCCTTCGCCCACGTGCTCAGCGGAGATGAAGTCAAGGCCAAGAAGATCATGGACGGCGTGGCGGCTGCGCGCCCCTATGACACCTTTGTGCAGAATGTGGAGATGCCGCTGCTGAACTCACTGATCCAGTGCAATCATGACAATCCGGCGCAAGCCATCGACCTCCTGAACACCGCCGTGGTCTATGCTCGTGCCAACACTGGCGTTTTGTACGCGCGCGGTATGGCCTACCTCAAAGCGAATCAAGGGAACGAGGCAGTTCAGGAATTCCAGAAGATTTTAGATCTGCGAGCTGTGTACCCCGCGGATCCGATTATTTCGCTGGCGAGCCTCGGCATCGCACGCGCACAGGCGCAACTGGGAGACAAAGCGAAGAGCCGAATTGCATATCAGGACGTGCTGGCTATCTGGAAGGACGCAGATGCCGACATTCCACTCGTCCAACAGGCGAAGCAAGAGTATTTGAAGGTTCAGTAGAAAAGCAGTCGGCGGTCGTCGGTCGTCAGCGCAAAGCCTACGCAGAACTGAATGCCGAGCTATAAACGATTCGCTTAGCCGGCAAACGCATGCTTACTGCAGCTGAACCACGAGAATCTGTCCGTTGGAGTGGTAGCCGCCCCCGGTGGCATTTTTCGCGCCCATCACGGAATCAGGTGGCAGGTAATAGTTCATGCTCTTGACCTTCCCTGTTTTCTGAAGCGTAGCGCCGATGTTGTCGCGCTCGCCATCGACCGCGGGATCGATCTTGTGGGTCACGCTGCCGTTGCGCTGGTCTTTCTCAAAGCCGATGTCGTGCGTGCCCGCGCCAGCCCAGACGTCCTGCCCGTTCCACTGAAAGGGTGCCTTCCAGATGCGGAAGTGATGACGGCTGGCGACCACCGCATACGGCTCGGCCTGTTCGTAGCCGTAGTCCTGAACGCGCCCGAAAAGGTAAAGCTCGCTCATCGGCATCGCGAGGTACGCCTTCTTCTGATAGGTCTCAAGCGCAGCTTTGAGGACGGATTCTTTCACATCGCGATCTGCCACGTGCCAGTCGGCGGCAGTGAGCGCGTCTTGTATCTTCGAGAGGTTGCCGACGATCACGAAGTTCACCATGTCGCCTTGATTCTGGAACTGGTCATTGACGCGGCGCGGCAGCGAGTCGATGTCCTTGCGGAGCTGAGAGTCGAGAGGCGACTTCGAGATTTTCAACTCAGGTGCGGCGGTCGCGGAATTTCCCGTGGCGCCCGCGGTGTCGGTCGTGCTGCCCGAGGTGGCCGACGACGACGTTGTAGCGGCTGGCTTATTCCCCATACCGAACTGTCCAGAAAGCCAGGTCTGAGCCGCGGTGCTGAGCGCGCCTTTGATGTCCTTTACATCTTTCTCGCCATTTTCCGAGGTCGCCTGACCGGCGGCAGGAGCCGGGTTGCTGGTTTTCGAAGCTTCGTTGGCCTTCGGCACCAGCGACTCAGCTGGAGTCGCAGCGGCGGCGGTTCCGTTTTCATTTGCGCCTGACGAAATGTGCACCTTGACCGCAAAGCTTCCCTGGCAGACAGGACTCGTGTCGTTGTTGGCTCCGAGGTAGAGATGTCCCACCTGCGCGACGCGCAGTTGCTGGCTTGCGCCCACTAGCGTCGGCGCACCATTGTCCTGCAGCCGCGCGATCAGTGCTCCCGGCAGAGCGGAAGCGACGGGAAGGTTCTGCGAAGCTCCGGCGGAGGCGACACCTGCTGGATCACATGAGGATCCATTGTGGGGCGTTGCCGAGATCGAAATGACGTCGCCAGCCTGAAGGTCGACGCCGGTATCGGTCCACGGATGTGTGGCCGACACGGTGAACTTGTAGTCCTGGGCAGAAAGCGGCACAGCGAGTACTACCAAGATCATCAGTGAAATGAGCAGACGAATACGTGTGGCGCAGATGAAGCTGGCAACATTTCTCATGATCGAAACCCCGAAATGCCGAACCGCCGGGATCGCGGTCGATGACAATATTATGCAATATTTCGACGGAACCCGACGGCGCTTGCGATCATTCAGCCGCCCCCAGATGAGTGCGCCTCAGATCCGGCAGTCGCGCACTGGGTTCCGCGCTCGCAAGCCACCAAAAGTCTCACGTCGAGCAAAATCCTAGCCACACTTTCCGGTGCCGTGGCAGCCGCGACTCTTCGATGAGCAATTGCCCGGCTCGGCAACATCTCCATCCGGACCGATGCAGGTTTGCGTGTGCATGCACCAGAACAGCCCGTCATTGGAAGCCTGAACATTCGGGTCGTGTTCCGACAAAATGAACTGGCCTTTCCAACGCAACGAGGTGCAAAGATTCGGATGATTGATATCAAAGCGATCCGGCTTGCCAATCATGCGGCACCTCCGGCTTTCAGGATGGCACGTTTGACCGCGACCTGAGCCAGGTGAACTTTGTGCGCATTGCGGCTTAGCGGACGTGCGTTGCTCACCGAGGCTGCGGCCGCTTTCTGCGCGCTTTCTTCGCTGACACTTTGTCCTTTCAATGCGGACTCGGCCTCAGGCGACGGCCATGGAACGGGAGCCACGTGCCCGAGAACCACGCGCGCCGACTGCACCGTCGATCCGTCGGTTTTCAGCGCGACCGCGGCGACGGCAAGCGGCCAGTCGAAGGCGGCTTTCTGCCGAACTTCGTAGTGCGCGACCTTCCAGCCCTCGGCGGGAGGAACAAGAATCTCCGTCACGATTTCGTTCGGGCGCAAATCGTGTTCGCGCTCGTCTTCTGTTTTCGGGATGACGTAGAACTTGGCCAACGGCAACTCGCGTTTGCCTTTTGGTCCCTCCAGGCGAACCGTCGCGTTGTAGGCGATCAGCACGGGAACGATGGTCGACGGGCTGACGAACTTCGCGGGACCGTCGTTGCCAAGAATGGCGTGGTACTGATTCTCGCCATCGGTGACGAGATCCTTCCCCGATTCGTCTTTGGGCAGCAAACCCAAACCGTTGCGGAAGTACCAGCAGCGCGGACGCTGGCAGAGATTTCCCCCGAGCGTTGCCGTGTTGCGGATCTGCGGACTCGCGGCGTCGTCAATCGCCTCGGCGAGCGCGGGATGACTCTTGCGGACCTCGGTATCTTCGGAGAGTTCGGCTAGGGTGGTGAGGGCGCCGATGCGCAGGCCCTGCCCCGATGCCTTCGCGCCGCGGAGATCGGAAATCTCCTTGATGTTGACCAGGCGGCGAGGCGCGACCACGTCTTCTTTCATCAACGCGAGCAGATCGGTTCCACCCGCGATGATTTCCGTCTGTCCCCAGGTTGCGCCCAGCAGGCTGACAGCTTGTTTTGTGTTGGCGGCGCTTACGTATTCGAATGCTCGCATTATGCACCTGCCTTCTGCGAACTCTCATGGAGAGCGGCCAGAACCTTGTCGGGGGTGATCGGCACAAACGGTACGCGGACACCGATGGCATTCGCGACCGCATTCGAGATCGCTGCGCAGGGCGACACCGCGGGCGGCTCGCCAAGGCCGATCACACCGCGCTCGTCGTAACCTTTGCCGGTCATCATGTGAGCTTTGAGTTCGGGAACGTCATTGAGGCCGGCCAGGCGGTAGAACTCCATATCGGCATTCAGCATGAGGCCGGTGGCTGAGTCCATGACCTTTTCTTCGTAGAGAGCGGAACTAATGCCCATGATCATGGCGCCGATCACACTGCTTTCCGCCATCTTGGGATCGATGACGAGCCCGCAGTCCTGCGCCGCAACCATTTTCGTAACTCGGACGATGCCGGTTTCGGTGTCGACTTCCACCTCCGCCATCTGCACTCCGCCCACACCGCTATTGGTGAGATCGGGTTTGTTCTTGCTGGCCGCCTGGTCATTGTGACCGTGGGCGGTGATGGGCGTGGCGCCGATGCGGACACAGGCATCTTTCCAACTAAGGGAGCGGCTATGATCCGAAATCACGCGAACCTGCCCGTCGCGCGCCTCGAGTTCTTCCGGCTTCGCATTGAGGGCCGGGGCGACTTTCGCGAACAACGAATCGCGAGCATCGACCACCGCGCGGCGGGTGGAAGAACTCACGCCGCCCGGGGTCGTGGAACCACCGGATCCTCCCGAAGGCGGATACTGCGTGTCGCCGATGTAGAGCTTAATGTCTTCTACTTTCAGACCGAGCGCGTCGGCAGCGACCACAGCGATGCAGGTTCGGGTTCCGGTGCCGATGTCCTGCGTGCCCATCTTGATATCGACGGAACCATCGGGATGAATCGAGAGATCGCAGTCGCTGGCATGGCCACGCCCGCCCCACGTGTGCATCGACAGGCCGAGTCCTCGGGCGATGTTGCCGGAAACATTCTGCCCGCGCGGCCGCCATTTTTCCTTCCATCCGATCATCTCCGCGGCAATCGGAAATTCGTCGCGATAGACATTCGGTAAGCGCGTGAGTTCGATGTTTTTGAGGAAGAATTCATACGGATCCATGTTGAGCTTGGCGGCGAGATCGTCGAGCGCGCACATGGAGATGACCGCTGCCTGGGGATGATTGGGCGCACGCCAGGCCCGCGCCGGTCCAATGTTGGTGCGGATGGCCGTGTGCTCTTTCTTCTGGTTGGGAATTGAAAAAACGTACGGAATCGGAGGCATGCCTCCGCCACCGGGCCCGCCGGTTCCCCAGGATTGCGATTGCCACGCGACTATGGTGCCGTCTTTCTTTGCTCCAACTTTTACGCGGGCAAATGCCGACGGACGGGCTCCGGCAACTTTCAATTCCGAGTCGCGCTCCTGCATGAAGCGCACTGGCTTGCCTCCGGCCTTCTTCGAAAGTTGCGCGGTAACGATTCCCCAACGATCGGGACCGAACTTGCTGCCAAAGCCACCGCCGACGTGATCCTGGTGCACCCGAACGTTGGCCGCTGGGATCTTCAGCGGTTCGGCCATCTGGCCGGCGATCCCCGAGACGTTTTGCGTCGACATGTGCACGAAGAGATGATCGGCATCCGTCCACTCGGAAGTCGATCCATGGGATTCCATACAGCAATGTGTGATGACGCTGGCGCCGTAGAGGCCCTCAGACACGACTTCCGCATCAGCAAACGCTTTATCGATGTCTCCCACGGTCTGCGTGGCAGCTTTCTGATAGTTCGATTTCGCCGTGCCCGCCGCTTCCGGATGCACTTCCGCCTTCAGAACCGCATCGATGACCGGCTGAGGCACGCCTTCTTCTTTGGCACCCTTTACATCCTCGTCGGTCACCTTGAAGCTGACACCGTACTGCTGAATTTGCGAGACGATCTGGTTTTCGGGAACCTGGTTATCGAGCATGTCTCCGATGTCATCGATGCTGAGAGGGCCCTGGCTCTGGGCTGCGCCTTCGGGCGGCTCGGCGTCGCTAACCAGGTGCGGCAGCTTCTGGTACTTCACTTTGATGACGCGCGCGGCGTCGTCCGCGCTTCCCTCATCCACAGCGGCGACGGCAACCACTTCGTCGCCCGCCCAATGAATGGTCGAGCCGACTTTCTGCACGATCTCGATCGCCTTCACTCCGGGCATTTTCTCGGCGGCACTGATGTCAATGCTTTCAACCTTCGCGTGGGCGTAGGGACAGCGCACCATCTTGCCGAAAAGCATGCCGGGACGCTTCGTGTCGTAGGTGTAGCGGGCCCTGCCTGAGACTTTGTCGGGTGAATCGACGCGCGAGACGCGCTGGCCAATCAGGGTGCGATGTTCGGGATCAGGCCACTGGTAGTCAGGCATGGATTACGCTCCTTTCCGCGCGACCTGCGCGATCGCGGCGCGGATGCCGGCATAGGTTCCGCAACGGCAGACATTGCCGCTTAGTTCGTGACGAAGATCTTCGGGAGTCGGGTCGGGGTGCTTGTCGAGCATTGCCTTGCACGCGACCACAAACCCCGGCGTGCAGAAGCCGCATTGCGAAGCGTCGTTGTCGACGAAGGCTTGCTGAATGGGGTGCAGTTGACCACCTTCCGTTAAGGCCTCGACCGTGACGATCTTCTTGCCTTGCGCTTCGATGGCCAGTACCGAACACGCGTACACAGTTTTGCCATCGAGCAACACCGTGCAGGCACCGCACTCGGCCTTGTCACAGACGCGCTTCGCGCCGGTGATGTCGAGCGAATCGCGTAAGGCGTCGAGCAACGTCACGCGCGGCTCAAGGCTGGCTTTGTAACTCTTGCCGTTGACGTTGAACTCCATGGGCATCTTTCCCGGCCCATAGACTTGAACTTTATCTCCTGCCGCCATGACCACTTGCGGTCCGGCGACGACCGGAACGGCAGCGGCGATCGTCGAGATCTTGAGAAAGTCGCGGCGTGAAACGCCGGAGTGCTCTTCTTCGACTTCTACGACAGTCGAGCTTTGAGATTTCTTATGGATGGAATCGTCGTTGGGCATCCCTATCCTCCGCGTGGCGGACTGGCCGGCGCCACTGCCGGGTTGCGCCTGTCCGCGAGCGGGGTGGACGAGGCCGGGAACTGCGCGTTAGATCGTTATCGGCGAGCGGAAAAACTTAGCGGCGGTCAGAAGTATACAACTTCGACAGGAACGTGTGGGGCGAGCGGCAGAATGAAAGGGTCGGGGAATTTCCCGACCCCAACATAACAATTATGAAAGCAACAGCGCAGGGCTGTTACTTCAGCGTGCGAAGATACTTCACCACGTCGGAGATCTGGTCCTTCGTGAGCTTGCCTTCGTATCCAGGCATCGGTTTCTTGCCTTTTTCAACGACCGCAGTCAAGTCGGCGTCGGACTGCTTCTGCACTTCGTCCGAGCCCAGATCTTTCACCTTCATTGCTTTGCCCATTGCCGTGTCGCCCTTGCCGGCGGCCCCGTGGCAACTCGCACACTTCGATTTGTAGAGGTCGGCGCCGGAATCGGCGGCAAACGTCCACGTGGAAAATACAAATGCAACCGCCAGCACAACCAGCACGGCCCGCAAACGAGTCTTCATACTTTCTTCTCCTGATCAGTCCGAGGGTACACACGAATCCCTCGATAACCCAACACGGCAAGTGCCGTGCCAGACGGACCCTGGTTCGTATGTCCGTGCAGTTTAAGGAATTACCGATTCGGGAATCAAGCGGCGCATTCGTCGTTACGCGTAAAAAAACACGCGTCTCGGGTGAGAACCCGCAACCACGACTCTCGCGGTGATGGCAATTCCGTCGCGCTCTGGCATCAAGTGCTTGAAAAGACGCGAACGCCCGCGTCTTGCGGCACGTTCGAGATTTGGTATCGGGGATGCCTTACCAATATCGAAGTACCGGGGAGTTGTGCTTTGGAACCCACTCTGATGGTGATCGGTCTGAACCACCGGACGGCGCCAGTGGCAGTCCGCGAGCGTTTCTGGATCAGTGAGCCCCGCCGCTACGAGGCGCTCGCACAGTTAACTCAGGGTGAGGGCATCGAAGAGGTCGTGGTACTGGCGACCTGTAACCGCACTGAGTTTTTCCTGTGGGCCAGCGATCCGACGCTCGCGGCGAACTCGGTGCTGCGATTCCTAACGGCCGAATACGGACTCAAGCTCTGCGAGTGGAAGCACTTTTATCGCCTGCTCGATGAAGCCGCCCTCCTCCACATCTTTCGCGTCGCATCGAGCCTGGACTCCATGGTATTGGGCGAGCCGCAGATCGTCTCGCAAATGAAAAATGCCTGGGCGCAGGCACAGAAGACCGGCAGTTCCGGGCGTTTCCTGGACGCGGTCGTGCAAAAAGCGCTCACCGTTTCCAAGCGCGTTCGAAACGAAACGGCCATCGGAAATTCTGCCGTTTCGGTGCCGTACGCGGCGGTCGAACTTGCCAAGCAGATCCTGGGAACTCTTGAAAACAAGAAAGTACTTTTGATGGGAGCGGGAAAGATGAGCGAGCTTTCCGCTCGCTATCTCGTGAACCATGGCGCCAGTTCGGTGTGCGTCATCAATCGGACTTTTGGACACGCGCAGGAGTTGGCAGCCGAACTGGGTGGAAGCGCGGTTCCGTTCGAAGACCGCTGGCTACACCTGGCGGCCGCCGACATCATGATCAGCTCGACTTCCTGCCCCCACTACATCCTCACCCGCGAAGAGGTCGAATCGATCATGGCGGACCGGGACGCCCGTCCGCTGGTACTGGTGGACATCGCCTTGCCGCGCGATATCGATCCGAAGGTGCGCGAAGTGCATGGCGCGTTTCTCTACGACCTCGACGACCTGGAAAGGGTCGTACAACACAACGCGGGCGAGCGGGAAGCCGCCGCGCTTGTAGCTCAAAATATTGTCGAAGAGGAAGCCCTGGGCTTTCGCCGCAAGCTTTTATCCGAGCGGGTCGTGCCCACGATCGTGGCGCTGCGCGCCCGTCTCGACGAGATATGCCGGCAGGAACTGGAGTCCTTCAAGCGTGAGTGCGGGCCGTTTTCCAAGGACCAGGATGCATTGTTCGGGGAGGTTGCAGCACGCATTACTCGTAAGATCGCTGGTTCGCTGGCCCGCGAACTCAAGGAGTCTCCGGAGAAGCAGGAGCAGGAACAGATGACGGCCGCAGTCCAGCGGCTGTTCCACCTGGAATCGCCAGAAAAGGCGACTGCCGACACCACTCACTAGCATTCGGCGCCCTTGATCCGCTCCTAGACGGCGCCTCGAGGGGAGATTCGGTCGGATCTCCCCTTTTTTCTGCTTTCAGCCATCAGCACTCAGCGTTCAGCCCGCGATGGCTGATCCTGTCCCACTCCAGTTTCACGGACTGAACTTGTGCCCGGCTTTCCCTCCGCGTACACTCCGCTGCGAATGGAGGCCATGTCAGAAGACACCAGCATCGGTGGCGCGCGGCATCAGTTTCCTTCCACGCATTGGTCGCTGATCGAAGGCACCCGCAGTGCGCATACGGAGGAACGCCAGCGCGCGCTCGACACTCTCATCCGCGCTTACTGGAAGCCGGTCTACAAGTACATCCGGTTGCATTGGAAGAAGGAGAACGAGCCTGCAAAAGACCTGACCCAGGAGTTCTTCGTTCGTCTCCTCGATAAGGGTCTGCTGGATCGCTTCGACCCGGCCCGCGCGCGGCTGCGTACGTATATCCGAGTTTGTGTTGACGGGCTGGTCATGAATGAGGACAAGGCCGCACACCGGATGAAGCGGGGAGGCGACAGTGTCCTCCTGCCTCTGGACTTCCAATCCGCCGAGGGCGAGTTGATCGGCCTGCCCATCGCCGCAGAGGATGATCCCGAGAAGCTATTCGCGCGCGAGTTCGCACGCAGCGTGTTCGGCATCGCACTGGAAAGGCTGCGGCGCGAATTCGACGAGAAGGATAAGGGTCTGCATTTTGAACTCTTGGAGCTCTACGATATCGAAGAAGGCGGGAAGGAACTGACCTACGAAGAGGTTGCGCGGCGTTTCGCAATCAAGCCAACCGACGTGACGAACTATCTGGCGTATGCGCGGCGCGAATTTCGGCGCATTGTGCTGGAGGAACTGCGGGCCATGACCGCGACCGAAGACGAATTCCGGCGTGAAGCACTGGCGCTGCTTGGAGTACGGCTGTGACGCGGTTCCTGAGTGATTCCGCTCTCGAACGCTTGCGCGAGGCAGCGGACTCGCCGGACCTCACCGGCACCCGCTACCGGCTGGTCGACAAACTCGGTCAGGGCGGCATGGGCGGCGTCTACTGCGTGGAAGATACGGAACTCGAGCGCAGAGTCGCGCTGAAGGTGATCAGCGGGCCGGATCCGGACGGCATAGGTACAGTGCGCCTGCTACAGGAAGCCCGTATCATCGCGAGGCTCGAGCATCCCGGCATCGTACCCGTTCACGATGCGGGCGTGCTTCCCGACGGACGCCCTTACTACACGATGAAGCTTGTCCAGGGAAAACGACTGGATGAGCATGTGGAGTCGGTGGCGAGCTTGTCCGATCGGCTGCGATTGTTCCTGCGCATCTGCGACCCAGTTGCCTTCGCGCACGCGTATGGCGTACTGCATCGCGACCTTAAGCCCGCCAACATCATGATTGGACCGTTTGGCGAGGTCCTGGTGATGGATTGGGGATTGTCGAAGGTCTTCGGGCCTTCTCCGGAGAAGGACGCGCCCATTGATCAGGCTGACGCGGGCCCTTCAACCGAAAATCGATCACTGACAGCGCATGGTAGCGTCGTCGGAACGCCAGGCTATATGTCGCCGGAGCAGACGCGGGGGGACGCTTCATTGGATCAACGGTCGGACATCTACTCACTTGGAGCGATTCTGCAATTCCTGATCTCGACAGGAAATGCGGAGGCTATTGCAAAACCGCTCTCCGCGATTCGGGGCCGGGCGATGGCCGAGGATCCCGAAGCCCGATACCAGACCGTCTCCGAACTCAGCACCGATCTGGCCCACTTTCTGGATGGATTGGCGGTCAGCGCCTACCCTGAGGGCCCCATGGTGCGGGCATGGCGCTGGGTCCTTCGGAATCGCACGTGGATTCTTTTGTTGCTGGCCTACATTCTGACTCGCACCTTGCTGATTTTCTTTCGTCCGCGCTAAAGGATTTGTGCGGCGCGTCAAATAGGACGGCAGAGCGGGCTTTCCCGCTGGAGACGACGCAATGAATAAACCGCTGTTGGGGCTTGTTTTGGGCACGATTCTTGGGGCCTTCGACGGATTGACGGCTTGGTTCACGCCGGCCGTTCGCAACGCATTGTTGGGCATCGTAATCGGTTCGACCATCAAGGGGCTCATCGCCGGCGTGCTGATCGGATTCTTCGCGCGTAAAGTGAACTCGCTTGCCCTAGGTATTCTTTTTGGTCTGGGTGTCGGCCTTCTGCTCGCTTTCGCAGTAGCGGCGATGCAACCCGGTCCCGACCACTACTACTTCGCCATCATGCTTCCCGGAGGAATTGTGGGGACGATTATTGGGTACGCGACGCAGCGATTTGGCGAGCGGCCACAAACCTTGGCCCGCTGAGGCGATCGTGTCCCTCCCGGATGGTTGCGTTTCACAGATCAGCGAACGCTGAAGGGATTGGGCGACGACTGCGGGGATTCTTCTTCGTCGCCGTGCATCAGGCCGAATTTCTTCAGCTTGTAGCGAAGGGCGTCTCGGCTGATGTCGAGAAGCTTTGCTGCCTGGGTCTGGTTGCTGTTCGCCTGGCGCATGGCGAGTTCGACCATCGCTCGCTCAACTTCCTCAAGCGACGTCCCGCCCTCGGGAATGTATAGGCGCGGGAGCAAGCGTCCATTGGGCAGCGCCTGGCCGTTCTCGGGGCCCGCCGTCCGTTCAAACAGGGTACGGCCGCCAGTATCGGCAACGGAGAAGGGCAAGTAGACCGGCCGCAAGACCTGCTCTTCTTCCAGAATCATCGCCCGTTCGATCGTATTCTTGAGTTCACGAACGTTGCCAGGCCAGTTGTGTGTCAGCAGGAGTTTGCGCGTCTCGTCGGAGATTCCGCGAATAGACTTCTTGAACCTGCGGTTGTAGCGGTCGATGAAGAAGTCGACCAGCGGCAGGATGTCTTCCTTGCGCTCGCGCAGCGGAGGAATGAAGATGGCAATGATCGCCAGGCGGTAGTAAAGATCCTGGCGGAATTGCCCGTCGCGTACTGCTTTCTCGAGGTCGCGATTGGACGCGGCAATGACGCGCACGTCCACCTGCATGTCACGCACGCCGCCGACGCGCCGGATCACCTGATCTTCCAGCACCCGCAATAGCTTCGCCTGGAGCAGAGGCGAGAGTTCGCCGATCTCGTCCAGGAACAACGTGCCGCCGTCGGCCATCTCGAACAGGCCTTTTTTCATCTGCTTGGCGTCGGTGAATGCGCCCTTTTCGTGGCCAAAGAGTTCAGCTTCCATCAGTGTTTCAGGGATGGCCGAGCAGTTGATGGCGACAAACGGCTTCTCCGCGCGGACACTCTCGTAATGAATCGCCTTGGCGATCAGGTCCTTGCCGGTTCCGCTTTCCCCTTGAATCAGGATCGTGGTCGCTTCGCTTGCGGCGACCTTTCGCACGAAGTTCATCAACTCGGTCATTTTCCCCGAGATACCGACGACATTGTGATATCCGGCGCGGCGATGCACTTCGCCACGTAGGGATTGGACTTCGGTTCGCAGGCGCGTGGTTTCGAGCGCGTTCTTGATGGTGACGTGGAGTTCCTCGAAATCGAGCGGCTTGCCGACGAAGTCGTACGCGCCGAGCTTCAGGGCAGCTTTCACGTCATCGAGTTGCGGGTCAGCCGTGATCATGATCACGGCGCGAGCGTCACCGTTCTTTTTGAGCTGATCAAGGACTTCGAGTCCGCTAAGGTCGGGCATGCGTACGTCCAGCAAAACGAGATCGGGCGACTCGTGCTGGGCGACCTTCAGGCCCGGCTCGCCGGACTCGGCTTCGACGACGTGGTAGCCCCATTCCTCGCACTTTTGGCGGAGGGACCAACGGACCAGACGCTCGTCGTCGACGATGAGGATTTTCTCTGCCGGCATCCGCCTATAGCTTACTACGTGCGCCGCGAACACCCGAAGCGCAGGTCCACGTGGCAAGTAGTTGAGATTAATCGGAGGTCGACGAAGAGCCTGTGACCGGCTGAAACGGACGGAGACGCCCGTTTGCCGTATGGCCCTTGCTGAAAGGGAGTTAGGAGGCCGCTGCCTTGGCGGCACTCTGTTGAAAAGGCAGGAAAACGCGAAATTCGGTACCAATCCCGATCTCGCTGTCGACTTCGATCCGGCCGTGATGGCCTTCGACGATGCGCCGAGCCAGCGAAAGCCCTAGCCCGGTCCCGTTGCCCTTGGTGGTGTAGAAGGGGCGGAAGATGTTGGGGAGATTTTCCGGGATGATGCCGCGCCCTGTATCGGCGACGGCAATGACCGCTTCCTCGTCCAGACCTGAGAGGGTGACCCGGATTGTGCCTGCTTTTTCGATCGCCTGAACCGCATTCAGCAGCAAATTCAGCAGGACCTGATGCATCTGGTCGCTGTCATGATCCACGTTGGGCAAGCTCGCGTCCTTCTGTAGTTCGATCTTGATGGGCTTGGAGATGACCTGCTGCCGCGCCAGCATCACAGCGTGCTCAACCGTGATGTTCAGATCGCTGGGACGAATTTCTGGGGGATGGGGACGGGCCGTCTGCAGCAGGTCGGTCAGGATTCGATTAATTTGCGCGATTTCCTGGCGAACTTCCTTCAGGACCGCGCGCGCCGGGCTGGTTGTAGGCAGGTCGCGCCCAACGATCTCCATGACCCCGGCGATACCGGCCAGCGGATTGCGGATCTCGTGCGCAAGGCCAGCGGCCATTTCCCCGAGAGTTGCCAGGTGTTCCGCCCGGGACATTTGCGTGCGATGCAGAAGCTCGATTTCCTCGCGGCTCTCGCGGAGCTGCACGACCATGCGGTTGAAGTTTCGACCAAGATCGCCGATCTCGTCGTTGCGCTTGGCGAAGCCGACGCCAACGTTCAGATCGCCCTCGCCCACACGCGCGATTTTTTCCTGCAACTCCACCATCGGGCGTTGGACGAAATACGCCAGAGCCCAGAGGATCACCGCGCAAATCGCGACCGCTCCGCCGCCAGCAACGAACAGCACTTGATGACGTTCGGGGTCGCGCAGGGAAAGGGTCGCCATCAGGAACAAGAGAAGGCCGTTCAGCAGAA
Source organism: uncultured Acidobacteriota bacterium (assembly GCA_963718505.1). Taxonomy (GTDB): domain Bacteria; phylum Acidobacteriota; class Terriglobia; order Terriglobales; family Acidobacteriaceae; genus Gp1-AA133. Next base: position 115,364 of record CAVQZP010000031.1, read on the forward strand.
CGAAAGCAACCGGCAAGACCAGCTTGACCTGCCAGTTCACGCGCATCGAGGAAAGTGTGGCGTTCGCTTCCCGGCGCATTTGGACCACTGGCATCATTGGATCAAACTCCGTGTTCAATTCGAAGTAATTCGCTTACGCATACGCGTGCATGCCGGGCAACAGGTACGTTACACCGAAGAACGTGAACATCACGACGGCAAATCCCAAGATCGCGAAGTACGCGGCGCGGCGGCCTCGCCAGCCCCGCGTAATTCGCATATGAAGGTAGCCGGCGTACACCAGCCAGGTGATCGCGGCCCAGGTTTCCTTTGGATCCCAACTCCAATAAGAGCCCCAGGTGCGGTTGGCCCAATACGCGCCGGCTGCAATCATCAGGGTGAGCAGCGGGAAAGCAATACAGATTGTTTTGTACGTGATTCGGTCCAGATTGTCCGCGGTGGGAAGAAGCCGCTCGAGATCCGCACGCCGCCAGAGCAGCAGCAGGTAAAGCAGCGAGTTAAAGATCCCGCCAACCAGGCCCGACAGTATGAACGGACTCGCCGCCAGGCTGGTGGCGTAGAGTCCTTCCGCATCGAGCGAAGAGTACAGACCGCTGCTCGCGCGAAGCAGGAACACCGCAAGCGCGAGAACCTGCAGCAGGATGCTGACAAAAACCGCGCGATTGGCGACCGTGTAGAACGATTCGTCTTTCTTCACGCGGCCGATGAGATACAGGATGAATGGAGCCGCGACGACCAGCAGAACCAGCAACATCAGCCAGCCGAGGTCCGGAATCACCACGAACAAGCGCACACCCTTTTGCAGGAAGACTTCCGCTTTTTCCTGTGCATTCCAGGCGATCAGGCTGAGGCCGCCCCACTTTTCGAAGCGGGTGAGGATGCCTGCGTATACGCCGACGGTGAACAGGCTGGTCGCGGCCAGGAACGTTTCGGTCTTCATCTTGTCCTGGATCAGGAACATCATGGCCAGTGCGAAACTTAAGGCGCAGGCGGCGTAAGCAAGCATCGCCAACGTGACGTGCACGTGCAGCCAGGTGGATTGGAGCGCTGGAACCAGGGGATGCACATCCGTCCGCAACAACTGCATCAGTACGACGCCCACGATCGCAACCGGCATGGTCACGGTGCCGATCACTTTCACCTGGAATTTCTTTTCGGCGACGATCGTCAGCACCGCGAGCGTCCACACGAAGCTGAGCAGCATTTCATAGATGCTGGCGAAGGGCGGATGCCCTGCCTCATACCAGCGATGCGCCACGGCGCCGGTGTTGGCGGCGAGTCCGGCCCAGGTCGCAATCGAGGCAAAGCGAACGTACGAATCGGTGCCGGTCACGCCGAAACCCAGATACAGCGCCCCAGCCCCCGCGTAGAAGATCAGCGCTGCATAAAGCAAGTTGGATTCATTCAGCAGGTTGCCGCTCTTGACGACATTCAGAAACGCCATGAACAGCAGGAATGCGATCCCCAATCCCACCACGACGATCAGCGTGTTGCCGGTCGTTGCTGGTTGCTGTTCGACGCGTGCGCGAGCCATGATTTTCTCCTCCATCAGTTTTTCTCAGGCGAGCGAAGCCACTTGCGCCTGAGACGCCGCTGCCGGTTTCATTTCCTTCAGTTCTGACTTGATCTTCTCGGTGAGGTCCTGGAAGCGCTGCTCAAAAGCATCGCGATTGCGATTCACCGTGCCGCCGACCCAGAGAACCAGATTTCCTTTTTCGTCGCGCACGGGCACCGCCCAGAAGCGCGTGTGCGCAATGTAGAAAACGAATGCAAGGCCAACACACATCAGGACGACACCGGCCCAAACGCCCCATTGGCCGGGTTCATGCGAGATCTCGAGGCCTGTGTAATAGCCCATCTTGAGGTCTTCCACCGTGAACTGATAGGGCGATTGCTCGTTTTCGGCGAAACCTTCGAGCGGAGGCAGCCAGAAGTTGACCTGCTTGCCGCTCTTCTTTGAGGTCACGATGAAGTGCGCGGCTGGATTCTCGACTTCGGTGGATCGCATGTACACCTGGTTGTCGCGTACAACGTAATCGGGAATGAATTCCGCGAGTTTGACGTCCGTGTCGGCATCGACAGCCACCGTCTGGTCCAGCGACAGCGAGAGATCTTTCTTCTCCCCCGCAAGTGAGGACGCGTTCACTACCAACTTGTCGAGCTTTCCAGTCGGTCCGTAGCTGGCCTGGTAGACGCGAACTCCGCCGTAAACCAGCGGATCGTTCACCACGATTTCTTTCTTCTGCACGTCGCGTCCGTTCTCAACCACGACGAGTTGCGACCACCATTTTTTCGGCGTGCCGTCTTTGTAGTTTTCCTGGCCGGCGCCGTCGCAGCGGATCGCGAACGACAGGTTCTTTTGTTTCCCGTCGCGCAATCCGACGATGCTCGTTTCCTGGCCCCGCGTGAGCGAGACATAGCCGCGCCAACCCCACAGCGCATCGATGATGCCGCCGAGGAAGATCAGAAGCAGGCTCGCGTGCACGATGTAGACGGCCACCTCAGAGATCCGGTTCCGTTCCGCAAAGATCGAGAGGCGGTCGCTACCGACGACACGCTCCGGCTTGAATCCCATGCCGTGCAGGCTTCGCTCCGCGGCGACAAGACCCGTTTCCTCGTCGGGAATCGGAATCTGTATTTGGGTGGGGAGGGCGCGCCGGAAGGGGCGATCGGGAGACTTATACGGGCGGGCGAAATAACGCCATGCGTTCGGGAAACGATCAATCGAGGCGGCGACGATGCTGAGGCTGACCAGGATGAGCAAAGCCACGAACCACCAGGCGTGAAAGACATCGGTGAGTCCGAGCTTGTCGAGCAAGCTCAACATCTGCGGCGAGTATGCACGCTGCATCTCGTCGGCTTCGGTGACGGGCCGTTGGAGAACGAGGGTGCCGACGGCCGACAAGATCACGACGATGATTAAGAGAACTACTCCGGTCTTGATGGAACTCAGGCTCTGCCAAACCTTGCGACGGATCGTGCTGGAAGCCGCAGCCATATGTCTCCCTTTCTCCGATCTGCAGGGAGCAACTGCAACGCCATCTGGTGCGATGCAAGAACGACGTTTCTTTTCTTGAAGTTGCTCACGCCCCACGCAACAACGACCACCCTGCAATGGGCCAAATCCCTCAGAACAAAAGGGCCAGGCCGAGATTTCACGCAATAAAAATGGTGTGAGGCGGGTCACAGGCCCGCGTGACGCGATTTCATGCCTTCGTGGGCCTTCCTTCGTTACTTGGGTCATTTCACCAACGGCGCTGCGGGAGAAGTCTCAACCAATCCGCCATGGCTTTGGCGGTTGGCTTGGAAGGCCGTACCCCTCTCGAGGCCTAAAACGCGGAACCGCAACAACTTGCAAGAAACCGCCGGGCCCGGCCGGATTGCGGCGAGCCTCGTGCATGATTGCTAGCGGAGGCATCCGGAAAGTGGTGTTGCAAGCTGACAATCGCAACTCGAACGCGACACGGTTACTCCAACTGTTGCTCGCGATATTGGTTTGTGCGTTTCCCCTGTTTGCGGGCACTCATCCTGTTCCGCTCGACAAGAACACCGACTCGGCGAAGTGCCTGGAATGTCATGCGGAAAAAGGCAAAGGCAAGGCCGTCCATTCAGCGATCGCGATGGGCTGCACGAGTTGCCACGAGATCCGCGTCAACAAAGACATCACGCGGGTTAAGCTGATCACGACCACTCCGTCCAGTTTGTGCCTGACCTGCCATGCGGATAAAAACGCTGCGGACCTCAAGGGCACGGTGCATAGCCCGGCGGTGCGCGATTGCGTGAAGTGTCATGATCCGCACGCATCGGACAACAAGAATCAGCTCCTGAAGGCAACTTCCGGTGATCAGAAAGAGAACCTGTGCCTCAGTTGCCACAATATCGGGGTTAACGTTCCTGAGAAGGGCAGCCGTCATCCAGCTCTCGATATGGGCTGCGAGACCTGCCACGTGACACACAAGACCGGCGAGAAGGGCAAGGAAGAATTCGACTTCCACTTAACGAAAGCCGCCCCCGCCTTGTGTCTCGACTGCCACGATGCGAAGGACGCCGGACTTCAGAAGGCTCACAATGATCAGCCTTTTGCGGGCACGAACTGCATCCAGTGCCACGATCCGCACCAGTCAGCGAAACCCAAGTTGCTGCAGAAGTTCACGCATGCGCCGTTCGCCGACAAGACGTGCGAGGTCTGCCACGCTCCGGCCAAGGATGGAAAAGTCGTCCTCACCAACGCAGATACGAAGGCATTGTGCATTACATGCCATGCCGATCAGGCGGAGAAGATCGAAAAAGCGAAGGTGCAGCATCCGGGCGCGCAGGGCGACTGTGTTGCCTGCCATAACCCGCATGCCGGCAGTTCTCCTGGATTCCTGCAACCGGACCCGGTAAGCGCATGCCTCACCTGCCACGCAGACCAGGCGGATCAGTTCAAGAAAGCGCACCTCCACCAGCCCGCGTTCCGCGAAGGATGCGCCGTTTGTCACGAGCCGCATGGCGGGGACAACCAGCATCTGTTGCGGACACAGAAGGCGGACGGCGTTTGCCTCGAGTGCCATGGGCCGGATTCACAACCGAAGAAGCTCGAAGCCGAGCACGTGATCACGATCTTCAACGGCGCGGTGAAGCTGCCCGAAGATTATTTCTCGAAGAACAAGGTACCGGTGCTGCCGCTGAGATACGGACGCGGTCACCCGATTGATGGACATCCAGTAGCAAACGTGATGGATCCCACGAACATCACCAAGGTTCAGGCCGAGATCAGCTGCCTGTCGTGCCATCAGCCGCACGCGTCGGGGCAACCCGACCTTCTGGCTAAGGATCAGGTCAACAATCTGGCATTCTGCTCCAGCTGCCACAAGGATTTGACGAAGCGCTAGTCACGAAGAGGGGTTATGAGTGCAATGTCCAATTCGAGAGCAAGCTCGATTCGGGGAAACATGAGATGGCTTGCAGCATTGATGCTGGCGGGCCTCACGCTCTTCGCACCTCTGTCGGCCGTTGCCGGGAAGAAGAAAAAGGCAGGCGCGCCGAAGACGACTCCAGTCGTCGATTACTCAAACATAGTGTGGCCGAATCCTCCGGCGATCGCGCGTATTCGCTATCAGTCGTTTTATGCGGCGCAAAAGCTGTCGCAGGTTGACACCGCACCGAACGCGAAACAAAAGTGGATGGATCGGCTTGCGGGCACGCAGCCAGCCAGTGACAGCGGGAAGGTTCTCTTCCAGCTGGCCGAGCCGTACGGAATGGCCGTGGATTCTCGCGGCAGTCTCTATGTAGCCGATCAGAAGGTTGGCGCGATTTTCATCTTCAACACGGAAACGCGCGAGGTCGAGCTGATTAAGAACAAGACGCATGCGCATTTCGTGCGCATCATCGGGCTGGTCATGGACGACAATGACCGGCTCTTCGTTTCAGATCCGGGCCTGCATCACATCCTGATTTTCAATTCGGCTCACAAAGCAGAAGATGTCATCACGGACGGGCTAGTGAGTCCGGGAGCGATGGCGATCGACCGCGAAAACCGACAACTCTACGTCTCCGACATCGACTTGGACCAGGTGCTGGTATACGACGCCGATTCGCTGAAGCTGATCCGCAAGATTGGAACGACGGGCCACAACCACGAGCTGACGACGCCGGGCGATTTCGCGAAGCCCACGGGTCTGGCTGTGGACTCGGATGGCAATCTCTATGTTGCCGACACCCTGAACAATCGCATCGAGGTCTTCGATGCGGATGGAAAGTTCATCAGTACATTCGGCAAGGCAGGCGACGGCCCTGGCTATTTCGGGCGTCCCAAGGGCGTGGCAATCGACAGCGACGATCACATTTGGGTCGCCGATGGCATGCAGGATCGCGTGCAGGTGTTCAACAAGGAAGCGCAGCTTCTGATTGCGTTTGGCGGGCACGGGCTGCTCCCCGGACAGTTCCAGGGTCTCGTTGGCATTACGACCGACAAGAACAATCGCGTGTTCACTTCCGAGTTATTCCCCGGCCGCGTGCAGCAATTTCGTTATGTGACCGACTCCGAAGCCGATCAATTGCGCAAAGAGCGCGAGGAGTTACGCATCCAGAAAGCTGCAGCTGCAAAGGACAGCGCGCCGGCGACGGCCTCTGCGACAGACGCAAGTCCAAAGAAATAAGTGTGGAGTTCATAGTCTGACTTTGCCTGTTCGAATGAACGCCTTCTGCGGGAGGCGTTCTCCCTTATGGTGCAGTTCCATTTCGGTCCCGCACTGTTGCGTCTTGCATCACCACAGAATCAAGTGGGGGATTTAACCAATCCAAACTTTGGACTGGTTGTTTTCCCCCAACTTAGCGCCCTTCCCCAATTTGGCACCATTCCCGACCTCACGCGGAAACCCAAGAATCAACAGCGTTTAAGTAAGTATTCGCCAGCGGATGGCGGAGTCAGGTTTTCGGACAGAGAGTTGCACTTATGGGGACCGAGGGGCGGCTGCGAGGAGCGCCCAGGCGCAAGTCACAGTCCATGGGCCTAAGCCTCTGAGGATTTTTGTAACGCGTTGCATACATCATGGAGGTTTTAATTTTTATGAAGAGAACGATCTTAGTTGTAATGTTCGTCCTCGCAGTCGCCGGTTTGATGTTGGCGCAAACCGCATCGTCGCCAGTCGACGTGCTGGGCGCGCATAACAACAACGGCCGCGGTTGCGCGGGTTGTCACCAGCCACACAGCGGCGCGTTCGGCTCTGGCCAAAAGGGCGCGGCTGACTCGGGCAGTTATGCCCTGTGGGGACAGGACGCAAGCCCACTGTACGGCAAGACGATCGCATTCGGTGACGGCGGAACCTATACCGAAGTTCTGCCTACCACCATCGCGACCGGAAGCCAGGAAGTCGGCGGCATCCTGCTCTGCCTCAGCTGCCACGACGGAAACGTCACCGCGAAGAACATGATGGCGAACCAGTCGTATGAGCAGCGCATTGGCTTGCTCACGAACACCGCCTATGGAAGCAATCCGATTCCGACTCTGCTCGGAAACGACGGCACCTCGGCCGGCAACTACACGAACGATCACCCGGTCGGACAGAATGCGAATATCAGTGCCAGTACCGCCAACGGCTTGGTATGGTCGGGAACCGCCTTCTCAGTAACCGCGGGCTCCAACTATGCGAAGTTCGTGGCCAACTATGGCTGGCCGGCCCTGGCTCCTGGAAAGTGGTCGAGCCCGTATGGCGTCACGGCAGGCGGGAAAGCCTACGTGCTCTGCACCACCTGCCACAACCAGCACGTGATGACGGTTTATACCTCGTCAACGGCTAGCCCGATCGCCGGCGACGGCGGCGGCAAGTACTACCAGACCTACTTCTTCGTCAATGGTCCGTACAACCCGAACATCAACAACGTGACCAACCACAACGCGCCCTCGACGACGCAGTTCTGCCGTCAGTGCCACTTTGGTGAGGCGAACGAAGCCAACAATACGTTCAACATCCCGACAGTCTTCCAGTAAGACGCACGGTGATTTAACAGGGGAGAGATTGTCTCTCCCCTTTTTTTGAAAACAGCAAGCGAGGCAAGATATGAAGCACACACTTCCAATCAGCGTTCTGCTCGCGGTGACCCTCTCAGCGGCGTCGGCCCAGATGGCCTCGCATGCTCCCACGGCCGCACCCAACGCACCGGCCCAAGTGGCGACGCCTCAAGTCAGCGACAAGCCGGTGGCGCGGGTTAATGGGGCGGTGCTGACCGATCGTGACTTGTTGCGCGAAATGTATGCGATCTTCCCGTACGCGCAACAACATAACGGGTTCCCGAAAGCGCAGGAAGCGACAATCCGGCAGGGCGCGCTGGAAATGATCATCTTCGAAGAGCTCCTGTATCAGGAGGCAGAGCGGCGCAAACTAAACGTGCCGTCCGAGACCTTACGCCGCCAGGCGGGCGAGTTCCGGAAGCAGTTCCCCAGTCCCGATCAATACCAGCAGTACCTGCAAGCCGAAATGCACGGCTCCGAGCAGCAGCTGCAGCAACAGATTCGTCGTTCCCTGCTGATCGAGCAGGTACTGAAGAGCGATGTGGAATCGAAGGCGGCCGTGACGGCGGCGGAAGTTCGCGCTTACTACGAGAAAAATCCGACACGATTCCAGCAGGCCGAAACCTTCACGTTCCAGAGCATTTCGATCGTGCCTCCGCTGAAACCCACCGCCGAGCAGGCGAAAGAAGCACAGAAAAAAGCCGAAGATACCTTGCGGCAGGCGAAGGCAACGAAAAGCTATCAGGATTTTGGATTGCTCGCCGAGAAGTTCTCGGAAGATGACTTCCGCGTGAACATGGGCGACCACAAGACCGTTAGCCGTGACAAGCTGCCTCCGCAGGTGCTCAAGGCTCTTGCGGCGATTCAACCAGGGCAGATTACCGCTCTGATCCAGATCGAAAGTGCGTACACGATCATTCGCTTGAACGCGCACACAGTCGGACGGAAGCAGAGACTTGAAGAAGTTCAGAATGATCTGAAGGTCGAATTGCAGAAATCGAAATACGAAAAGCTGCGCTCGGGGCTGGCGAAGCAACTGCGCGCAAAAGCAAAGATCGAGGTGGGATAGAGAGTCGGGTCCACCTCAGGGTGGAGAGAACAATGGCGTACTTTCAGGCGCGGCTCAGCCGCGCCTTTTTTGTCTCGGGCCAGCACGGGTTTTCCCGCGGTGACTATTGAGTTATTCAACCCTCGGGCGCGTGATATGCCGCACTGCCGGGCTGTCAGTTATGAACAGCAGGCCGCGAGATTCAAACAAACGGCGCTTTTTCAGACAGTTGCAGACCATGTGGGATCTCCCCTTTTGGCAATCGTTGTGCCTTGTAAAGCCGTAGGCGCAAGTGGGCCCTGACCTCTGGCTGAAAGGCAGTCTTACCATGAAGTGGAAGAATCGCATGCTCGGCCTCGCGGTTCTGGCGCTGGCACAGCTAGCCTCCGCACAACTGCAGGTCGGAGATAACACAAAGCTGAACGCAGGGGCGCTCCTGACGCTCGGTTACACAGGAGACTACGGCGATGCAATCCCATCGAGCCACGGACTGGATGTGGGAATTGATGGGAAGTTTTCCGGTTATTACTACAATCCTAGTTTCTTATCGTTCGAAGCAACGCCGTACTACAACCAATCGCGTGCCAACTCCGCCTCCCAATCGCTGACGGGAGCGAGTGGCATCATCGGAAGCGCCAATTTCTTTAGCGGAAGTAAGTTCCCCGGATCAGTCACGTACCACTACGACGCCAACAGCACAGGAACGTTCGGACTGGTCGGACAACCGAACTTCACGACGTACGGACGCGGCCAGGGATTCGGGATCAACTGGAGTGCATTGCTGCCCAATCTGCCGACGTTATCCGTCGGCTACTCGCAGGGTGGCGGACACAGCACGGTTTACGGGACGACGGACGAAGCCAACTCCAACACGCGTTTGCTCAGCTTGCGCTCGACCTACGAGATAGAGGGCTTCCGGCTGAACGGTTTTTACAATCACACGACAGTCGACTCCAAGTTCCCAGAATTTCTAGCCGGTCAGCAGGAGGCCTTGCAGGATTCAACTGGGCAAGATGTCGGAGCAAGCGCGCAACACAGTTTGCCGTTTCACGGACTGTTCAACATTACTTACGACCACGCCTCCGCAGACAGCAACTTCTCATCAACTCAGTCCCAGCACAATGCCACAAATTACACCACCAACAACGAAAACATGTCGGCAACGTTCCACCCCAGCCAGAAGCTCAGCTTCAACGTCATGCAGAACTATACCGACAACCTGACGGGAGACCTGACGCAGAACCTCACGACCAATGGAACGATTGTTCCGGGCATAAACCTCGGTTCAGGATCGCACTCTTCTACCGTTGGCGGCGGAACTGGATACCAGTTCACGAATTACATCTCGGCACAAGCCCAAGCCACCTACTACGACCAAACCTACTTCGGCAAAACCTACACAGGCTCGTACTTGAGTGGAACGGTGAACTACAACCGGCGTCTGTTCGATATGTTCACCTTCTCGGCGACGGTGATCGACAGTTCCAACGGGCAGGGAAACAATGCCGTGGGGTTCATGGGAAATGTGAACTTCTTCCGGAATTTCAAGGGATGGCAGATAGCCGGAGCGTTCAGTTACGCGCAGAATGTTCAGACGCTGCTGGTGACGTATACAACGTCTTATTACAACTACAGCGGCAATGTGCGGCGCCGCATTTTTAATGGTGTCAACTGGACTGCAGCTTTCAACGGAACGCACAGCGGCCTTAACAATTACGCAGGCACGACCAACCGCAGTGAGACATACTCCACGTCGCTCAGCATGCGCAAGATGGCGATCAACGGGATTTACACGAACTCGAGCGGGGTTTCCTTGCTGGGCATCGGCGGACTGGTTACGCCGCCACCGACTCCAGGTCTGATGGATTTCATTTTCTTCGGCGGTACAAGCTACGGCGGAGGCGCCGCGCTCACACCGATCCGCAAGCTGACCATTTCTGCGAATTTCAGCCGAGCGATCAGCAACACGATCGGCAGCACGTTCTCGCATAACAACACCGAGATCATCAACTCGCAACTCCAATATCGCCTGCGCAAGATCGGCCTGCAGGCGGGCTACACCCGATTCACTCAGGGAATCAGCGCAGTCGGCACACCAGCAAACACGACGTCGTTTTTCGTCGGGGTTACACGATGGTTCGACATTTTCTAAGCGGCCGCTCGAGATCGCTGCTGTGTGTCGCGCTTGCGGCATTTGTACTGGCGCTCGCTTTGGTATCCCCGGCGGCGGCATCGAAAAAATCCAAGGGCACAATCGCGCAGCCTCCTCCGCCCGATCTTCTCCTGGACGGCGGACGGAAACTGGCTTTCGAGCGCACTGTCAGCCTTGAGCGCGAGGTGAAGCCCAAGCGCAGCTTCTGGACGAAGGTGGTTGACGCCATCGCCGGCGAACCAGACTTCCACTACCTGGTCAGCCCATATAGCGTCGCTACCGATTCGCACGGCCGCATCCTGGTGACAGACACCGGGGCTGCAGGCCTGCACATCTTTGATTTCGCCCAGCAGAAATACAAGTTCGTTTCGCGGCGGGACACCGGGAAAGATCCCATGCTGACGCCGCAATGCGTCACCGTCGATGCGCAGGACAACATCTACGTCACCGACTCGCAGGTGGGAAAGATTTTCGTCTTCGACGCAAACGGTAAGTTTCGGCGGGCGATCGGAAGCCTGAAAGGCGGCGAAGGCTACTTCAAACGGCCGACGGGCATTGCGGTGGATTCGGCCGCACAACGAATTTACGTCACCGACACGCTGCGCAACCAGATCTTCATGATGGACATGCAAGGCAGCGTGCTGCAGAGAATCGGGAAACTGGGCACCGGCGAGGGAGAGTTCAATTACCCGACGGAGTTGCGACTCAATGGCCAGGACCTCATCGTCGTCGACGCCATGAATTTCCGCGTGCAGGTGCTCGATCGCTCGGGCACGTTCCGCTATGCCATCGGCAAGGTTGGCGATGGCGCCGGATCGATATTTCGCCCGAAAGGAATCGGCATCGACTCCGAAGGCCACCTGTACGTGGTCGATGGGCAGTGGGGGATGGTGCAAGTGTTCGATCAGCAGGGACAACTGCTTTATTACTTCGGGCAGCGCGGGACGGGTGCGGGTGAGTTTCAACTGCCGACCGGCCTGGTCATCGACAGCAAAGATCGCATTTACGTCGTGGATTCGTTCAACCGTCGCGTCCAGGTGTTTCAGTACTACGCGCTCGCCCAAGCGGGAGACAGGGGGAAACAATGAAGAAGGTCCTGTCTTTGATTGGCCTGGTGATCTTTTTGCAGGTCGCGACCATCGCACAGGTAAATGGCGACGTGCTCGGGATGCACAACCTGTCGCCTGGCAGCGGCGCGACGGTGACGTCGCAGGGGAGTCTGGGCTGCACGTTCTGTCACGCACCCCACAGCGGGTTGGGCGGTGTAACGCCATTGTGGAACCAGAAGCTTTCGCAACAGACGTATACGCCCTATAACAGCTCAACGTATCACCAGCAGGGAAATACCCAGCCTACGCTGGGAGTCACGAGCAGCCTCTGCCTGAGCTGCCACGATGGGACGGTCGCCGTAGGCCAGTCCGCCGCGTACGGGCCTCTGCCGGTGACCGGGACTCTCAAGAGCGCCGATTCTTTCGGGACGACGCTCACCGGATCGCATCCTTTTAGCCTGGTCACGCCGCTGAAGGATGCTCCCAGCCTGCAGGCATCTCTGGTCGCGCAAGGAAAGACCGCAGATCCGACGGGTGCGGTGAAGTTGGTGAACGGAAGCGTTGAGTGCACGAGCTGTCACGATCCGCACGTGCAGAATATCGACCGCATCGCGCAGAACTTCCTGGTTCGCGACAGCTCAAATGCGCAGATGTGCCTTGCCTGCCACGATCCGAATCGAGTGGTGCAGGGGCAGGTCAATCCGCTGGCGGGTTGGGCGAACAACATCCACGTGACCGCGACGAACGGTGTGTCGCCAGATGCGCACGTCGGTTCGTATTTGACGGTGGGAGTCAACGCGTGCTCGTCCTGCCATATGTCGCACCAGGCAGTCTCGCCGGCGCGCTTGCTGCGGCCAGCTACTCCCACCTCAGCAGCGACCGATGTGAGTACACAAGATTGCATGACGTGCCATAACGGTGGCACGTATGTGACCCCCGCCGCTCCAAACGTGATGGCAGAAATTTCAGGAGCAGCGAAGGTGGGCCATCCACTGCCTTCCGGAAACAACTTTCATGACACCAGCGAAGCCACCGTACTCAACAACAACCGGCACGCAACGTGCGTCGATTGCCATAACGCGCACGCTTCGAACCAGGTGACTTCTTTCGCTGCACCGCCTTTGATCAGGCCATCACAAAATGGGGCGACGGGCGTCAACGCCGCCGATGGCGTAACGGCGTTAGTCCCGGCGATCAATCAATACGAGACGTGCCTGCGGTGTCATGGCACGAGTGTCGGCAAGCAGCGTTTGATTACCTACGGATATGCTCCAACGCGGGTGGTCTCGGCGGCAGATGCGTTGAACATCATTCCTGAGTTTGCGGCGACGGCAACCTCGAGCCATCCCGTCACGCACGACCGGACGAGCCCGCTCCCGCAACCGAGCCTGCTGGTGAACATGCTCAACCAGAACGGCACACCATCAGCGAGGGCTGTCGGAACTCGTATCTTCTGTACCGATTGCCACAATAGCGACGACAATCGCGAGTTTGGCGGGACCGGTGCGAATGGCCCACATGGGTCCATTTATCCGCACATTCTGGAGCGCAATTATCAATTCAGCCAGGCGGCCACCCCGGGCGGCACCGTGTCGAATCTGTTCCCGAATCCTGATTTGAGTGTGACGGGACCGTATGCACTGTGCGCAAAGTGCCATGATCTGACACAGATTCTCGCCAACACGAGTTTCTCGAAACACAGTTTGCACGTGGGGCAAGAAGGTTTCAGCTGTTCCGTTTGCCACACGTCGCATGGAATGGGTGCGGTCTCGCCGAATATCAGCGGCGAGCGCATGGTGAACTTCGACGCGAACGTGGTTGGCCAGAATGGCAGCACGCCAATCTCGTACAACCGCGCTTCGCAGACTTGCACATTGACCTGTCACGGGGTCGCCCACAGCGCCTCAGGTGTGGGCAACGTGGTGGCGGGAACCGGCCAAACCAAGAAGTAAACGTGCGGCCGCGTGAAAGGGATCTGAATTCTGAAATTTCTCCAGGCGCGACGAGACCCGCATCCGGAACGGGGACCACGCGTTGAGGGAACCGTCGGGGCTGGATGCTCGACGATCGGATGCTGCGGTTAGGCCCACAGCATCAGGTCGAATCCAGCCCTGTATCGCGAGCGAAGAAAGACGCGGGGTTGGATCGTAGGTTCCGAGGATGGCGGAAACGACTGAAACAACGAAGCGGCCGCGCGGGGCAGCCTTTTGGGTTCCACGGATCGCCGCTGCTCTGTTGGGCCCGGTGGTGCTGCTGGCCTTAGTCGAGGGAGCGCTGCGACTGGCGGGGGTCGGCTACTCGACCGAACTTACCGTGCCGTGTACGCTACAGGGCCGTCCGGCGGCTTGTTACAACCTCTTTTTCCCTGCCCCGTTTTTTCCTCCCGGCATGATCAAGACGCCGCAGGCGTACGCCATTCCTGCTGACAAGCCGAAGAGGACTTACAGAATTTTTGTGCTGGGCGAATCGGCCGCCATGGGCGATCCCGATCCGGCATACGCATTCAGCCGTTACCTCGAGGTGATGCTGCGCGAGCGTTACCCCGCGATGAAATTCGAGGTGGTGAACACAGGCAGCGTGGCCATCAACTCCCACGTGCTGCTGCCGATCGCCGAGGGCCTCGCAAAACAGAAGCCGGACCTCTTCATTATTTATTCGGGCAATAACGAAGTCGTGGGCCCCTATGGTCCGGGCACGGCATTGACGTCGTCGAGCATGAGCCTGCCGGTGATCCGCGCCAGCATCTTCGTGCATTCCACCCGGATCGGCCAGCTACTGACCCAGGTTGGCGAGCAGAAGAAAGAATGGCGCGGGATGGAGATGTTCCTCGACAAGCAGGTGCGCGCCAGTTCGCCGCTCATGAAGTACTCGTACGAAAACTTCGAACGCAACTTGCGCGATACGGTGGCTGCGGCTCGCGCGTCGGGTGCCAGGGTAATCGTCAGCACAGTGGCAACGAACTTGAAAGATTGTGCGCCCTTCGCTTCGCTTCATCGTGAAGGGCTGGGTGAAGATGCGTTGCGATCGTGGGCGCAATTGGTGCAGCAGGGAGCGGCCCTCGAAGGTGCGCGCTCCTATGACGAGGCGCTCCAGCGGTATCAGGCTGCCTTGCAGATTGATAACGCGTACGCAGAACTGGAATTCCGCATCGCACGAGTGGAATGGAACAAAGGCGACTACGCCGCTGCGAAAGCGCACTTCGCGCGCGCGCGCGACCTCGACACGTTGCGCTTTCGGGCGGACATCAAGATGAATGACATCAACCGCTCGGTGGCGTCATCTGCGGCAGCAGAACTGGTGGACGCGGACGCGATCTTCTCCGATCAGACCCCAAACGGCGTCACGGGCAGCGAACTCGTCTACGAGCACGTTCACATGACTCCGCTGGGCAACTACACGCTGGCCCGCGCGATGTTCCGGCAGATCGCCAGCAAGCTTCCGCTCGAGAACGGGCAACCGTTGCAGGACGCGGACATTCCGTCCGAGGCAGAGTGCGAGCGCGTGCTGGCTTTCACGAATCACGACCAGATGCGCATCGCGGCGGAAATGCTGCAGCGTTTGCAGCGCCCGCCCTTCACCAATCAACTCAATCATTCTGATCAGATCCTGCGGCTGGCAATCAAGGCACAAAACCCGGATGAGAATCCGTCGGAAACAACCGGAGAGTATCAGTGGGCGATCGCGCAGAAGCCGGATGATCGAATTCTGCACTACAACTACGGTGTCTTCCTGTTTGTTTACAATCCCGCGGCAGGAGCTCAGGAGTTGCGGTTGTCGCGGCCATGGGACGGGTTTCCCGTGTTTACGCCCGACGGCACGCCCCTGGACTGAGTCTTAAAAGTTGCCGTACATGAATTGGGCAGTGCTGGTACCGCGGGTGAGTGTCACAATCAGAACGAAAAACAGTGCCACGGTATAGAGAGGCGGGAGCCAGTACCAGCGCCAACGAGCGGCCAGAGAGGTGAGACCCGCGCTCGCGTTTTCAGCAGAGGCGTCTTCCCCCGTGCCATCGAGCGCATGGGCCGCCACCAAAACAATAGCGTAGCCGAGCGAGAATCCTGCCACCAGCAGATAAAGACTCCCGCTCAGAAAATGAGCGCTGTAGGTTGCGGGCCAGACCAGCGCTGACAGCATAGTGCCAACTTCGGTGACGGAGTTCGCGCGGAAGAAGATCCAGCCTATGCTCACGAGGGCGATAGTCACGAGCCACGAGAGCGGCGTCCACCAAGTAGAACCTGGCTCCCAATCGAATCTGCGCTGTGCCTGTTGTATCTGGCGATGTGCGACCAGCAAGAGTCCGTGATAGGCGCCCCAAAGCAAGAAAAGGATCGTTGCTTTGTGCCACAGGCCAAAGAGGACCATGGAGATGACGAGGGCCAGGTTGCGCCACCAGATTTCACGTCGAAGCGTGGCCAATGGCAGAAACACGTAGTCGCGAATCCAGAAGGAAAGCGACATGTGCCAGCGCGTCCAGAAGATCGATGGCGTGGTCGACTGAAATGGCCGGGCAAAGTTCTCGGGCACGACCAATCCAAGGGCCTGCGCCGCACCGATTGCGATGTGGGAGTAGCCGGCAAAATCGAAAAAGAGTTGGAGGCCATATCCGAAAGCGAGGCACCAGACATCAGGCCCGCTCCAGCGCGCGGCGTGGTCGAAGCCGCTGTTGATGCCGTCGCCAGCGAGAATTCCCTGCCCAAGGAGGCGGGCGAGCAGCATCATGAGAACGCCCATCGCGATGCGCTGGAACCCGCGGCCGATACTCTCCCATGGAATTGGCCCGTCGGAGCGAAATTGGGGAAGCATATCGGGCATACGGCAGATTGGGCCGGAGATCGTGATCGGAAAGAAGGCCATGTAGAGTGCAAATTCGACGAACGAAGGATCGAGTTCTTCCCCGCGGTAGAGATCGAACAGGTAACTCATGGCCTGAAAGGTCCAGAAGGAGATTCCCAGAGGCAGCGCGAGATGAGCAAATCGTTGCAGCGACGAGAACGGCACGGGAACGGCAATCGCGGGAAGATATTTGAACGCGCTCAGCAGAATCAGGTTAAGCAAGATGCCCGTCGTCAGGAGCGCTCCGGATTGTTTTCGCCGAACTGCGCGCCCGAGAAGGAAATTCATCACCGTCGAAGTCAGCAGGACGACAAAGAACCATCGAGTCCATGTGAGATACAGCGCGCAGCTTGCGAGCAGAAGAACCAGTTGTCGAACACGCGGGGAACGAATGCTCGCGACGACAACGAGGCAAAGCAGGAAAGCTATGCCGTAGAGGCTGCCGCGAAGAAACATGCCTCATTGTACGCAGCACAGATTCTGCGCTTAGATCGTAAAGATAAAATATCCGCGCCGTGAACCATTTTAGAAATCTCGTCGACGCGCTCGAAGCCGCTCCCGCGAGGCGTCCGTTTGTTACTTTCTGGGTCGATGAAGACGAGCGCGAAACCGTGACCTTCGGCGAGTTCCGGCAACGAGCGCTTTCAAAGGCGACCGTGCTGCAGGAGAACGGAGTTCGCAAGGGGGATCACGTGGTCGTGATCATGCCGCAAGGCATTGCTGCGATGACGACATTCATAGGCGCGATGATGCTGGGCGCGGTCCCAGCATTTCTCGCGTATCCCAACTTCAAGATCGACCCTTCGAAGTACAGTTCAGGGCTTCGCGGAGTGACGGCGAACCTCGGGGCGAAGGTGGTAGCGATCGACCAGCAGTTTCCCGACGAGATGCTGGCGCACGTATCCCTGAGTCACGAAGCGAATTTATTGCGCGTAGGAGACGGTTCGGATTTGCCGGGTGCAAGTGTTTCCACTGCGGAGATTCCGGCTGACCAGTTCGCGTTCATCCAGCACTCGGCTGGGACCACGGGGCTGCAGAAAGGCGTGGCATTGACGCACGCAGCGGTGCTTCGCCAGCTCGGATATCTCGCCGACGCCTTGAAGATCGACGAGAGCGATCGAATCTACAGTTGGCTTCCTCTTTACCACGATATGGGATTGATCGCCTGCTTCATGTTACCCATGGTGGCTCACATGCACGTGGTCATGCAGTCGCCGCTGGATTGGGTGATGTCTCCGGGGAACATGCTGCAAATCATGAGCGACTGCGAATGTACGCTGGCGTGGTTGCCGAACTTCGCGTTTCAGTTTGTGCCGCGGCGGACGCCGAAGGCACGTTGGGAACACCTCGATCTTTCCTCGATGCGGGCGATCATCAACTGCTCGGAACCCGTCCGCACGGCGAGCATGAAGGAATTCCAAGAAGCGTTCGCCGCAATCGGATTGCGATCCGGCGTCCTGCAGTCGTCCTATGCGATGGCGGAAAACGTCTTCGCAGCAACTCAATCAGACATGGCTTCAGAGGCGGGGCCCACACGAATCTGGGCAGATGGACAGACATACCGTGCAGCGCATCGAGTTGTGGTTGTATCAGCGGACACCCCCGGCGCCATTTCGTTCACTTCGTCAGGCCGCCTGCTGCCGAACCACGAAATTCGGATCGTATCGGAATTCGGCGAACGGTTGGGCGAGGGATTCGTGGGAGAGATCTACCTGAAAAGCGACTGCATGTTTCAGGGATACTACAACCGTCCTGATCTTAGCCACGAAGTCATCGTCGATGGCTGGTATCGGACGGGGGATCTTGGGTTTCATCTGGATGGAGAACTGTACGTAGTGGGCCGCAAGAAAGATCTGCTGATCGTCGGCGGCGAGAACATCTACCCACAGGACATCGAGGAAATCGTAGCTGCTCATCCGGCAATCCATGACGGCAGGGCCGTCGCGATGGGTGTGTTTAACCCGAATCTTGGAACAGAGGACATCGTTGTCGTTGCCGAAGTCGAGCAAGATGATTCGCTTACCAGGTCAGCCGAGATCGAGAAAGAACTGCGAAGTTCGGTAGTGGCCGGACTCGGCGTCGCTGTGAGAACGTTTCTGCTCAAACCTCCGAAGTGGATCGTTAAGAGTACGGCCGGAAAACCGGCACGTGCGAACACCCTAGAGAAGTTGCTGAAAGAGCATCCTGAATTCAACAGCCAACCCTAGGAGATCACGACCGCATGACGCCAGAATCGCAACACATGATCGAACATATCGTTCGACTGATTCGAAAGCCGAACGTAACCATCGACGACAACACTCCGCTGGTATCGTCTGGTCTGATCGACTCGATGGAACTCGTCGACCTGCTGTTGAAGTTGGAAGATCTGACGCACATGCGTATCCCGGCGGGCAAAGTTCAGCCCAAGGACATGGACACAGTTGCCAAAATGTTTGCCACCGCGCAGCGGGTCGGCAAGCCCAGGAAGTGAACTCGCGTCGCTTAGAGACTCGCGGTTAGCTTGGAGGTCGCCAATCCCGTGCATTACCATCGCAAACGATGACCACGAACCCTCGCCGCTGGTGGAGCGACCCCATATTTCTGACGATCCTGGCGGCGGGCCTGCTTGCGGTCGTGGTGCAATCGGGTGACCTCGGATCGGTGGATACCGTGCGCCGTTTGCAGACGACGCATTCGTTCTGGACCTCAGAGCCACCAGTGCTGGCCGGAGACTATCCGGATTTCGGATTGCGTGGACGAGACGGCCGAATCTATGCGTGGTACGGCATTGGCCAGTCTCTGCTGATGCTCCCAACGGACATTGTCGGTACTTATCTGGAACGACTGCCGATCTTCCGTGACTACAACGGGAACGATCCGCGAGTTCGGGATATCTTTGTCGCTTACTCCACGAACATTCTGATCAACGTCCTGACGGCGTTGGTGTGTCTGCGATTTCTGACTCTGTTGAATTTTTCGCAAAAGCAGTCGATTGCAGGCGCCCTGGCGCTCTTGTTCTGCACGACCCATCTGCACTACACGCAGAACATGATGGAGAACAACTACATCCTGCTTCTGACGTTGACGGGATTCACTTTTCAATTCGATTGGTTTCGGAAGGGAAACCTCCGGTCGCTAATGATCGGATCGGCCGCACTGAGTCTGAACCTACTCACTCGCCTCACCACGGGATTGGATCTGCTCGCTGTTGGAGCATTTCTGTTATTCGTGATGTGGCTGGAACATGCACCTCTAAAAAATTGGTGGGGGAAGATTGTCGCGTACATCAAGATCGCTGGTCCGATCTATGGTTTCTTTTTCGTCCTCGATCGTTTCTACCAGTACTATCGGTTTGGGTCGTTCTTCAACACCTACGTATCCGTTTTCGCCACGCAAGAGAAGGTGCTGCATCCAGAGCTGTCCGCCAACTATCCCTTTGAAGTTCCGTTCCGCGTGGGCTTCTTCGGAGCGCTGTTTACGCCCGAGAAGTCCATCTTTCTTTTTGACCCGCTGCTTGTGCTCACGATTGTCCTCTCTGTTGTTTTATGGAAGAGATTCTCGCCGGAGATTCGCGCGTACCTGATTACGGCTTTTCTTCTATTGCTTGGCTATCTATGTTTCTACGCGCGATACACCGTCTGGAATGGGGATTCGGCATGGGGGGACCGTTACGTTTCGACCCCCGTCCAGTTTGTAGCCTTCATCTCGGTGCCTCTACTGCTCAGATATCGCACAGAGGCAGGCAGGCTCTTGTGGAGTGTAGGGCTGGCAATGATCGCCATCAGTGGCGCGGTCCAAATTGGGTCGCTTGCGTTCTGGCTTCCTTTAGAGCTGTACCAGATGACGACACTGGGCCATCCAACGTGCGTCGTATGCCTACGGTTCGAAAACATTGCGGCGTTCACTCTCGGCAAGATGGACGCCTGGGGGCTCACAAATTCCGATATGACCACGGACCCCTGGGATTACGTCCACATCACGACGTGGAATTTTCTGCCGTTCGTGTTGCACCGAGTGGGCGTAGTGCACGCGTGGGTGGTGCGGGTTGTCCTGGTCATGTGGTGGGCGTCCGTCGGAAGCCTTGCGTGCACACTTTGGCGCCTGCGGAGGACGCTGGCTTCCCCACAGAGTGAAGTACTCTCATGATTGGTGCAGCAGCTTTACTCCGCGATCGCTTTTGCCTGCGTGCCTGGCTTCATGCCGGCATGCTTCTTCACCTGTGCCATCAGCTCGACCAGCTTGTCTTTGTTCTCGTAATTCGGATTCGTCTTTAGCAATTCCTGCCACGTGGCCAAAGCCGCTTCGACATCCAGCTTGCCTTGCCACTGCACTACGCCAAGATTGAAAAGCGCATTGGCCTTGTTGGGTTCGTCGGCGAGCGCCTTGTTGAATTCGGCGATCGCGGTGTCGGCGTTGCCCACATACCAGTAGGCCGTCGCCATGTCTGTGCGCACCGACGCGTCTTTTGGCTTCAGCTTGAGCGACTTCTCGTAATAGTCGATCGCCACCGGGAATTGTTGTGTGTCGTAGTAAATGTTTCCCAGGTTCGCCAGCAGCCCGGCGTTCCTCGGATCGGTCTGCAACTTCGCGAGCAGCGGTTCAGCCTGCTTGTCGGCCATGCGCCGCATCTCTTCGGGACTCGGCTGTGCGCCGGCAGAATTGGCCTGGGGCGCGGTCGCCGCAGCAGCACTCTGGACCACCCCGGCTGTTCCGGGAGCTTGTGAGCCGCGCACGAACCAGCCGCCGGCAATGCCTACCACGAGACATACAGCCGCCAAGGCATAAGCCTGAAGACTGGTCCACTGTTCCACCGATGAGTTTTTCTTCGTTTCGCTCATAATCTCTGTGCTCCCTCCAGGCTACGAGACGCGGTTGGACATCAATGCGCGGTGCCCTGCTGCGCCTCCGCGATCATCTGCTCGACAATCGGTTTCCGATCGAGGTTGGGATTGGTTCTCAGCAACTCCTGCCACGCGGCCACGGCGCCCGCGGCATCGTTCTTCGCCTTCCAGCGGATCATTCCCAGGTTAAAGAGTGAGTTCGCGTCCCGCGGGGCATATTTCAAAGATTGCTGCAGCTGGGCCAAAGCTCCGTCCACATCGCCGCTGTAGTACAGGCACGAGGCCATTTCGGTCCGGACGGTGACGTCCTTCGGATCGACCTCGAGTGCCTTGCCGAAGTAGTTGGCCGCGTCTTGAAACTGGTGGGCCGATTTGTAAACGTAGGCGGCCTGAGTCAGCGCATTTTTGTCCTTTGCATTCTTCTTGAGCTCCTCAATGAGCGGAGCAGCTTTCTTGTCCGCCAACTGCTTCATCTGTTCCAAAGTTGGCGTGGGGTGAACCTTGGGCATGCCGACGGGGACTTCTGCTTGTTTGGCCTCCGCCGCTACGGGGGCTGAAGACCCGGCCGAATCGCGAACCAGGTACCCGAACAGGACACCCAAGCCAAGACAGGTTGCAGCCAACCCATAGACGAGTTTTGGCGACCAAGCAGCAGACGTGTTCTGGGCTTCCGGGAAGTCGTTTGGCATGGTCGCCACTCCAAAGGCAGTGCCCTTCGGACACTTTCTCTGAAAGCACCTTCTGTGCCAAAAAGGGACTCAATGTGGGGACCGTTAAGTTCCTGTTTTCATGGGGTTAGCTAAGCATCCAATCGGTCAGCCGGGCAAAGAGTGCGAAATCGGGGTTTTTCGCCTATTCGGCGGGGTGATTTAGCGCGGGGTCCAAAGCAAAACGAAATGCATTGCCGGGGCGGGAAACGGCTCTCGTCCGGATACGGCAAGCCTTTAGGGGTTACGACCGTTTTTTTCGACACGAATGGACTCACCTTTTCGTGCCGATCAGGAAAGCGTGATGAAGAAATCCGTGTTCTTGTTCCTGCTACCTTTCTTCGCGGTCATTAGCTTCGCCGGGGATTCCGTTCCTCTCATCCGTAAACGCATCAGCGAAGTCGCCTTCACCGTGGTGGCCATGGACGGGAATAACCGTCCCATGACCAACCTCTCCCCCGGCGACGTCACGGTTCTGGAAAACGGGCAGCCCATTTCTCAATTCAACTTGCGTTCTGGGGGGGATCTGCCCCTGCGACTGGGAATCGTGCTCGACCTCAGCGACTCCACTCGGAAGACATGGCCCGTGTTGCGCGCGGCTTTGGCACGTTCGGTTGCGGAGGTAATTCGGCCACAGGATCGGCTCTTGCTGATGACGTTCAACAGCAAGATCGAAACGCTACGCACGATCGCAGAGCCCGCCTCCCTTGGATCGGCGTTGCAGGAGCCCACCCCCGGCGGACTGACCGCGCTCTACGATTCGATGTTTAGCGCCTGCAGGCACGAGATATTTCTGCAGGACGGCGAGCCCCATCGCTCGGCCCTGATTTTGATCTCCGACGGCGAAGACGACATCAGTTTGCACGGATTGAACGACGTCATCGACGAAGCGGAGTTGAATGCGGTCGCCGTCTACACCATCACCATGCACAGCCCACACTCAACGGCTCCCGGCGATGGTGTGCTCAACACGATTGCATCGGCCACAGGAGGCAGGGACTTTATCGCCAAAGGTGCCGGCCAGTTGGAGTTAGCGCTTTCAATGATCAATCAAGAACTGCGCAGCTCCTACCTGCTCTACTACCGAACGGCAGATGAGGGTGCGACGCGGAATTTCCGGCGCGTGTACATCCTTTCCAGGCAGCACGATGGATCACATTTGCGGTCGCGCGCCGGTTATTACACAAAACCATGAGACGGCCCCAGTCTGCTTTTCGTCAGAGCCGAATCCTGATTTCATCCTGAGCGACAATTTTCGTTCCGGGAAAAAACTCGCCCTTATTTAAGTAACCGCGATTCTCCAGCCAAGTTCCGGCGTGAATTCCGATGAGAAGTAGGGAGAGTCGGCAATGTACCCGGAACGGACCAAAGGCTGCGAGCCAGCCCGGCTGCAACTTCTTCTGATCGGACACAGGGAAGAAGATTACTTCATCATTCAGGACTTGTTGCGAGCCAACGGCGATTTGATCGCAGCCGACCTCGATCAGGCCCAGACCTTCGCCGAAGCCCACACCAAGCTGGCCGAGAAGAGTTACGACCTGGTGCTTTTCGAGTACGAGTCGTCGGAGCGAGAGGCGTTGGAGATCGTGCAGCAACTCCGCCTGCGGGAAAAAACTGTGCCTTTCCTGTTCTTGACGGAGCATGCAGACGAAGCCACACTCGCGGAAGCCATCGAAGGGGGAGCATGCGAGTATGTAAGTCGCACGGAGCTAAGCCATGCGTCCCTGGTTCGGACCATTCGCAACGCAGTAAGCCTGCATCAGATCGACCGGCGGCGGCGGATTGCCGAAGAGAAGCTGCGGAAACTGTATAGCGCGGTTGAGCAATCGGCAGACATGGTGTTAATTACCGACAGTCTGGGCGCGATCGAATACGTAAACCCGGCTTTTGAGAAGCTCACAGGATATTCTCGCGCGGAGGTGCTCGGGCAACCGCCGCGGATTCTGAAATCGGGCGAACAGGGGCCGGAAGTGTACCGTACCCTGTGGGAAACCATTCAGGCGGGCGAAGTGTACCGCGGTGTGCTCGTCAATCGGAAGAAGACGGGCGAATCCTTCATCGCCGAGAAAACGATCACGCCTGTTCGTGACACCGCGGGACGCATTACCCATTTCATTTCCAATGATCGCGACATCAGCGAGCGCCGGCGATTGGAGGCAGCCCTCTTCCAGGCCCAGAAAATGGATGCCATCGGACAGCTGGCGGGAGGCGTCGCTCACGATTTCAACAATCTGCTAATGGTGATTAGCAGTTACGCGGAACTGATGCAGGACTCCATCGGGCCCGAGCATCGGCTGCATCGGAATCTCCAGGAAATTATTGGCGCATCCCGCCGCGCCGCAGATCTCACCCGGCAATTGCTGGCTTTCGGGCGCAAGCAAATGCAGTCGCTGCAGGTGTTGGACCTCAACGCGGCGCTCGATGGCATCGTGAAGCTCCTGCCGCGCCTGATTGGAGAAGACATCGTCCTCACGGTGAGCCCTGCACGTGACCTCGGCAAGGTGAAACTCGATCCCGTGCAACTGGAGCAGGTGGTGATGAACCTAGCGGTCAATGCGCGCGATGCCATGCCCGGTGGCGGAAAATTGACGATCACCACCCGCAACGCCGAACTCGGTGACAACGACATCAATCATCACATGGTCGTACCCAAGGGCGAATACGTGCTGTTGGAGGTTACGGACAACGGCAAGGGCATCGCGAAGCAGCATCTGCCCCACATTTTTGAGCCGTTCTATACGACCAAAGAAAGCGGCAAAGGCACCGGACTGGGCCTGGCAACCGTGTATGGCATCGTGAAGCAGAGCGGTGGATTCATCTGGGTCAACAGCGAAATCGACATCGGGACAACTTTCAAGATCTACTTTCCGCGGATCCGGCATGTCCCTTTGCCGAGTGTCAACACCGATCCTTTGGGCGATCCTGAACTTCACGGATCGGAGACGCTCCTGCTCGTCGAGGACGAGGCCGCCGTTCGGCATCCAGCTTCTGAGTTCCTGAAGAAATGCGGCTACACCGTGATCGAGGCTGGAGACGGCCTGCATGCCATCGAGGCAGCTGGTAAGTTCCCGGGCAGGATTGATCTGATGATTACGGATGTGGTCATGCCCGGCATGGGCGGAGGTCAGCTTGCGGAACTGCTGAAAGATTCGCGCCCAGAGACGAAGGTAATATTCGTGTCCGGCTACGCGGAAACGATTGTGCAGAACCATCAGATCATCGAGACGCGCACGAATTTTCTGCAGAAGCCGTTTACGCTCGCCTGTCTCGGCCGCAAGATTCGTGAAATCCTTTCGAAAGCCGGTGTGGCCGCCGTTGGCGGCGCCTGCTGACGCAGCATCGGTTGATCGGTAGTTTAAAGCGCCCGTATAATCTCGCCTTCGGACTCTTGCATGAATTCGTCTGAGGCTCTTCGGGATCCCCAACCCGGTGCTCCGGCTGCCTCCCAAGCCTCGATTTCCGATTCTCCCCTCAGGCGACTGCACTCGATCTGGCTGATCATTATTCTCTGGTCGATGATTTATTTCGCCGGCATGTTCACTCCGGCATTGCTGGACGATGTGGACTCGGTTCACGCAGAGGCCGCGCGCGAGATGTTGTACCGCCATGATTGGGTAACGCTTTATACCAACGGTATCCGTTACCTGGAAAAAGCGCCCATCATGTACTGGACCATCGCCACCAGTTACAGATTGTTCGGCGTGAGTGACTGGAGCACGCGCTTGCCGCTCATGCTGGGTGTGCTTGGACTGCTGCTTGCGACATACAAGCTGGGACAGTACGCGTATGGCGAAGATGGAGGACTTTATGCCGCCGTCGTGGTCGCCACGTCGATCGGCCCCTACATCTTCACGCGATTCCTGATTCCCGATGTGCTGGTGGGACTCTGGCTCACGATCGGCTATCTCTTTTTTTTGCGATCGCTCGAAGAGAACCCGCCGTCGCGACTGACGTGCTGGGGTTTTGCAGTCACGTGTGCCTTAAACGTGCTGACAAAGGGACTGATCGGACTCGTGTTCCCGGCGGGAGCAATTGGGCTCTATCTCCTGCTGACAGGAAACCTGAAACACCTGTTGCGGCTTCGGTTAGTGTCGAGCACGATCGTGTTTTTTGTCATCGCAGCGCCGTGGCATATCCTCGCCGCCATGCGGAACCCAGACCAAGGGTCTGCGCGAGGATTCTTGTGGTTTTACTTCATCAACGAACACTTGAATCGTTTCCTCAACAAGCGAGTCCCGCCCGGCTATGACACGGTTCCGCTCCTGATCTTCTGGGGATTGCTGTTGGCGTGGTTGCTGCCGTGGAGTGTGTTTCTGCCGCAGGCGCTCGGTGACATTCCGTTGCGCTGGACTCATCTTCAAAGCCGACTCGACCGCAGGCAACGCTCGAATTTGCTGTTCTTTCTTTGGGCGCTGGTCATCGTCGGATTTTTCAGCTTCTCGACGAGACAGGAGTACTACACGATTCCCGGATTGCCCGGATTGGCTTTGCTGGTGGGAGGATGGCTGGCCCGCGAGTCGGAGTCGACCGCGAGCCCTGCGGACCGGCGGACAGGAAGAATCTCGTCAACCGTACTGTTCGTATGCGGAGTCCTGGGATTCATCGGTGGCATGTATCTATTGTCTGTCTCCCATCTTCCGAGTCCGAACGCAGATCTTGCCGATCTTTTGAAGAAGAATCCCGAGGATTACAACTTTTCTCTCGGGCATGTGCTTGATTTGACGCCGCGCGCGTTGGGAGCATTTCGCGGGCCTCTCATCGGAGTATCGCTCGGGCTGCTGCTGGGAACCGGACTAAATTGGATTCTGCGGCGACGCGGTTGTCCGGCCCTGGGGAATGGTGTTCTCGCCGTCATGATGGTGGGCCTACTGGCCTGCGTTCACTCTTCGTTCAGCACGTTCTCGCCGATCCTGTCGTCGTACAAGCTTGCGGTAGCGGTCAGGCGCTATTATCGCCCGGGTGATGTCATCGTCATCGATGGGGAATATCACGAGGCCTCGACGGTGAACTTCTATACCGGCGTGCAGGTGCACGTTCTCCACGAACCAAGCGGCAATCTCTGGTATGGTTCGAAATTTCCCGACGCGCCTCACATTTTTGAAACGACAAAGTCGCTGGCGACGCTATGGAGTGGGCCCTCGGTGGTGTTTCTGTGGACCGATCAGGATGATCCGAAAGAGTTGAATGGGTTGACGGCGTACCAACTCGCACGGAGCGGTGGAAAATCGATTCTCACGAATCGGAAGTTAGCGCAATAGTTACCTTGCGATACAAGGAGTTTCGCCCCGGCGGCGATTCTGTCGCGCCTCTGGGGCAACCAAAACGCGCAACAGGCACTCCTTGTCGGTATTGCTCCCTTTCTGGCAAAATTATAGAGGCAGGCGGGCTGCGTATTCCGCGGCTCGCCGACTCTACAATGCAACGCGTGCGTCTGAATCGTTCAGCACGGCTCGTCCATCCCCGCCGCTTTCCATTGTTCACGTTTTAAGGAGCGCACGCATTTGATTGGGTACATCATCTTAGGTGTGGCTGTTTTCGGAACCATCACCTCGACCATCGTTTTTGTCCTCGCTGTTCTTGGGGCCATCAAATTTCGACGCAGCGCCCGTCAGCAACATGAAGCCTATAAAGACCGGATGGCCGATCTTCCTCCGGTTTCCGTATTGAAACCCGTGCATGGAATTGATGCGCGGATGCGGGAGAATATCGAGAGCTTTTTTCGCCAGGATTATCCCGCGTACGAAATCATCTTCGCCGCGGACGAAGCGGATGATGCCGCACTGCCATTGATCCGCGAAATCTGCGCGCAATATCCGAAGATCCCCACCAAGATCATGGTGACGGGACGTCCGCCGTGGCCCAACGCGCAGAACTATTGCTTCCACTGCATGACCGACGTGGCGAAGTACGACATCCTCGTCACCAGCGATAGCGACGTAGAAGTCGCGCCCAATTATCTGCGTGAAGTCGTTCCCCCGTTACTCGATCCCAAGGTTGGGGCAGTAACCTGCGTCTTCCGTGGGAAGAGCGCGGGCGGCATCTGGGGTGACGTCGACGCCATCGGACAGACCGTCGAGTTCACGGCCGGAGTGGTCATTGCCAATCTGCTCGAAGGCATGAAGTTCGGGCTCGGACCGACGATCGTGGTGCGCAAAGATTCTTTAGCTGCGATGGGTGGCTTCGCGGCGGCGCGCGAGTATTTATCGAACGACTTCGTGGTTGGCAACTTCATCCAGAGAGCCGGTTACGAGATCGTGTTGTCGAGCCACGTAGTCGATCACATCTCGCCGACGATGAGTTTTCACCGGATGTGGGAGCGTCAACTGCGCTGGGCAATGGGCACGCGTTACTCGCGTCCCAAGGGCCATCTCGGAAGCGGACTTACGTTCGCCGCGCCCTTTGGCATTCTGGGCCTGATTGCTGGTCTCGCGTTCGGGCACGCGTGGTTGGGGATTGGTTTATTCGCCACTGCCATGCTCACCAGGATGGCTGAGTGCTGGATTATTGGCTGGTGGGCTGCTCGAGACCGCGTGGCGCTCCGGTGGATTCCGATCTATCCACTGCGGGAATTACATGGCTTCATCGTCTGGTGCGCCAGTTATCTGAGTAAGCGTAGCTTGTGGCGCGACAACAATTACGAGTTGCTCGAGGGCGGCCGGCTGGTTGCGCGTCGTGCCGATGGTTCGGTCGTTACTCCCTGGTAGTTACGGTTTTGCGAAGCTGATCTGTGCGTTTTGGTAAGGCTGGCTAGACGCGCTGGATCAGCTTTCCGTTTCTTAGCGTAAACGTATCGCCACGCCAATCGATCGTGTTCCCACCGAAGCTGCCAATCCACACCAACACCGCTACGAAATCGCGCAACGGAAGCATTAATAGCCAGCTCAGAACCTGACGGTCGCCTAAAACTCTCAGGCCCACAACCAGGGCGACGGCGAGGCGCAATACAATCACTGCCGCCAACAGACCCCAGACCCAGATTTGCTTGTAGTTGGCAACCACGGCCAGGATCGCCCAGGGCAAGCCAAACGTCAGAGCGAGGCCGAGATAGCCTCCCCGTCGCGAATCGCGGATGCCGCGCGCCCACCGAAGCTGGTGCTGAAGGAATCGCTTCATTGTGTAGGACGGCAAGAAGGTTGCGACAACCACCTCGGAGAGTACGATTCGTCGTCCCGAATCACTGATGCGCTTGCCTAGTTCGTAGTCGTCTGCCAGGTAGTCCACCAGAGATTCAAACCCTCCGATGGCCCGCAATCCGCGGCGCCAGAATACCAGCGTCGACCCGAGGCCGAAGTGGATCCCTCCTTCCATGAATCGGGCTACCAAAACACTCGCCGCAAAGTCGGTTGAGATCCCCAGCGATTCCAGGCAGGAGCCCAGCGTCGGGCTAGCGACACCGCGATAGAGGCAGGTCACCATCCCGACATCGGGGTCATTGAGAGGGCTTACCACGCGACGCAGATAATCCGAATCCACGCGGATGTCACTGTCATTCACCAGGAAGCAGTCGTAGCGAGCGGCCCGCACCATTTGCACGAGGTTGCTCACCTTCACATTCACACCTAACCGCTCCGAGCACACCACCAGTTGAATCTGCCGTTGCGGAAACTCGTGCTGCAGTCGCTTTACGATTTCAACAGCAGGATCATTTGCCTCGCTTACTCCGAAGATAATTTCATACTCGGCGGGATAGTCCTGGTCACAATGACTACGGAAGCTTTCGTAGATCTCCGGATCGATCCCTTTCAGCGGCTTCAGAATGGAAACGGGCGGAAGATTAACGCTGACGGTTGCGTGCTCACGCAAGCGAGCCTGCGCGTCTCGCAGATACGACCACGCACTCCACAAACAGGCCAGGTAGTAGCCGGCGCCCGCAAGAGCGCCCAGCGTGGTAACGATCTGGATTGTGCGGACAATCGTATGAATCATCGGGGGATGGCGACCCGATAGGAGAAACTCTTATTCATAGCGCAGAGATTCGATCGGATCGAGATTGGCCGCTTTCCACGCGGGATAAATCCCAAAGAGCAGTCCCTCGAGCACGGCTGAACCGAGACCGAACGCCGTCCAGAAAACGGACATGCTCGCCGGGAGCGAACTCCAGATTGCTGGGATAGCCCAGGTAATCAGCGCTCCCACGAGAACACCGATGATCCCTCCGACTGCCGTGAGGGTGATGGCCTCAAGAGTAAATTGCAACAGAATGTCGCCCTTGCGCGCGCCGATGGCTTTTCGCACGCCAATCTCGCGCGTTCGCTCCGTGACAGAAACGAGCATGATGTTCATCACGCCCACGCCACCGACGATCAGGCCCACGCTGGAAACGGCAAACATGAAGATAAAGATCATGCTGGACAGCTGGTTCCAGAAATCCGACAGCGCATCTTGCGTGAACACCGCGAAGTTGTCGGGCTGGTCGGGTGCCACTTTGCGGCGGCGTCGCAGGAGTTCCCGAATCTCGTCGATTGCGGCCGGCATGTCATCGTGCGACGTGGCTTTGACGCTGATCCAGTATTGCTTGAGTTCTGGATGCAGCTTCAAGAACGTGCTCAGCGGAAACATTACGATGTTGTCTTCCGGGTTCTTTCCTCCACCGAAGGCGCTCTTGCGTCGTTCCGCCACTCCGACGACCGTGAACAGTTGCCCATCAATGTTGATCTCTTTGTCGAGAGCGCTCCCCGAAGGAAACAGCTCATTCGCAGTGTCGACGCCTAACACGATCACCGGAGCCCGCAGCTCGTCATCGGTTTCGTTAAACCAGCGCCCTCCAGTCAGGCCGAGGTCGTAGACGTTTTTCCAAGTCGATGTATCGCCCTCCAGGATCGTGTTCTTCGCGCGGCGGTCGCCGTACTTGACGACATAGGTGCCGGCCCCGAATTCAGGCCGCGCGTATCGTATCCCGGTCGTGACGCTCTTTACGTGGGGCAACTGCTTGATAGCTTCGTAATCCTCGAGCGTCAGTTCTTTGCGCTTGCGCATTTCTTCAGAGGGCCGACTAAGCTGAAAAGGTTGAAGATGAAAAACAAAGATGAGGTTCGAGCCTAGACTTTGGATGGAGGCTGTGACGCTGTCATTCAGTCCGCGTACTACCGATGAGATCCCAATTACAACGGCGACGCCAATTACAATGCCGAGGACCGTCAGGCCGGACCGCAGCTTGTTGCTGCGGATAGTCTCCAGCGCCATCCTGATGACTTCGCCGTAATCGCCCCGTGTCGCCATTGTGCTCTACTTACGTTTCGAATCGTAACGCGCTAATTGGATCCAGCCGCGCCGCTCTTCTCGCCGGATACACTCCGAAGAACACACCTACGCTCGCGGAAACCACCAGGGCCGCCATGACAGCCCATAGTTTTATGGAAGACGGCATGCCAATGAGAGCCGTCACACCTTTTGCGATCGCGATGCCAAACAACACACCGAAAGCTCCGCCCACGAGCGCCATCGTCCCAGACTCGATCAGAAACTGAAGAAGCACGTCCTGCTCGGTCGCGCCCATCGCCTTGCGAATGCCAATCTCGCGCGTGCGCTCCGTCACCGACACCAACATGATATTCATGATGACGATTCCCCCGACGATGAGAGAGATCGCGGCAATCGCAATCATCGCAATAAAGAAGGTGCTGCTCAGATTTGCCCAGAGACTGAGAAAACTCTCGTTGGTCTCGATGGCAAAGCTGTCGGGTTTCCCTGGCTGATCGTGCCGACGGGCGCGCAGAATCACCCGCGCCTCGTCCATGGCTGCGTCGAGTTGGCTGCCAGTGCCGTTCGCTTTGCCGGAAATGATGATGCTGTTATGCGATCCAAATTGCTTCAAGTAGGCGGTGATCGGAATCAGGACATAGTTATCGCGGCTCTGCCCCAGCGTCTTGCCCTGTTTTTCGCCGATGCCAATCACGCGGTAGATCTCGCCTTCGACTCGAATCTCCTTGCCAAGCGGATCGAGACCCGGGAAGAGATTGTCCACGAGATCCGTGCCGATGACTGCAACCGCAGAGTGATTGTTTTCGTCAGTCTCATTGAGCGGGCGTCCTGTAGCGAGTTCAATATTAAGGATCGATGGCATCGACGGCGTGAGCCCGCGAACAAAGACGTCGTTGATGGATTGTTCACCATAGCGAACATGCCCGGTGATATTCGTGACGACTGCACCGAGCGCCGTGCAGCGACTGCACCCCTCCAGAATCGCCTGGTAGTCATCCAGTGTGATGTCTTTTCGCTTCTCGCCTTCCAAAAGCTGGTCAATATTGGTGACGACGGATGTCCGCTTATTAATGATGAACACGTCGGCGCCGAGATTGAAGATTTTCTGTGCCACGTATCCATTGATACCGCTGACAAAAGTCACTACCGCGATCACCGCCGCCACGCCGATCACGACTCCAAGCAGCGTGAGGACCGAACGCAGCTTATTCGCCCAGAGCGCCTGCAGCGCGATGCGGATAGCCTCGAGGAAATTCATTTTGCTTCTTGAGTGACTTCGAACCTGTGATGGCTGTAATGACTTCGCCGGTCATGCACCGGACCATCGCGACTAAGGCATCCTGTCGCAGGAAAACCAACGCTCAGGGCCCGATTCGACGCGATCAGTCTAACAGGCTCGCCGCCACGCGTCCTGTGACGTGACCATCGAGCCGCACAGTCGATTCGCATATAATGGATTTGTAGGCAGCCGGATCGGACGGTCGCTCCCGGCAACGGGAGAGGAAAGTCCGAACTCCGCAGAGCGGTGTGCCGGATAACGTCCGGGAGGCCGGGGTTAAGCCCGGTCGACGGAAAGTGCCACAGAAAACATACCGCCTCGACGTCGTTGTGAGTCCAGTCACCACCAGGCGCTCCCATTTTCCGTACCTCTTCGCGAGAACACGGGCGACGCAAGTGGACTCAGAACGACGTCGAGGTAAGGGTGAAAAGGTGCGGTAAGAGCGCACCGCCGCGGCAGTAATGCAGCGGGCAGGGCAAACCCCACACGGAGCAAGACCAAATAGGGAGGGAGTTTCGGCTTCGGCCGGAACGCGTGCCGGCTCGGCGCGCCCAACCTCCGGGTAGGTCGCTAGAGCTTCGCAGCAATGCGTAGCCCAGAGGAATGACCGTCCTGCCGGACTTCCGGCAGACAGAATTCGGCTTACAGGTCCGGCTGCCTAAACTATCATTATTTTCAATAAGTTGTTGAACCAAAGCCGCCTTGGTGTCCAAAACGGTGTCCATTTTTTCAGCCTAGGGCACTGTGGCGAGGGTCAATCTTCTGCAACGAGTGAAGACTCCAAATTCTGCAACGAGTGAAGACTCCAAGCGGCTGGACGAATGTCCCCTTGGCGCGCACTCCGGCTGGGCGAATTCGTTGGTTCAGTCCCACCCGTGCACGGGCGTCACCTCACCAACGCGGCCATCGGGTCGAAAGATCACGCTGAACGGAACGTGCATCGGAGTCATGTTGACGTACACGCAATTGGAGCGCCAACGGTAGCGATCGTGCAGATTCGTTTGCAGCCGCTCTGCGGCTTGCGTCTCGGTCAGAGCAACCCCGTCCACCTGGTAGCTCCCATCCCGGTTCCGGCTGAAGCTCATCGCGGGGACCGTGTCACCGGCGGCACTGACGTCGCTCACAGATTCGGAGGTCCCACCAAAAAGGTCGCAGTCCCGAGACGCATCAACCACTTCCGGCATCGTCATGCCGACGCGGATTGAGTCGTGAACCTTGCGGGCGCGGCGCATGCTGTGCGCGATCGGCGCCGTAACCATCCACGTAAGCAATATCATCACTGTGACAATGCCGAACATAGCGAGCGCCCCGCGTCCGAGAAGACGCCAGAAAGTCGGCTTCGGAGCGGGCGCAGCGATGTCAGATTGGGCCTTCACCTTCCACGATTCTGGCAGTGGGAGTCGGCGGCTCATTGCGGGCCATCCGTAATACAGGGCAATCCAAATCAGCGGCCCCGCGATAGCAGAAAAATCCGCGACTGGAAAGAGCGCGATTCCAAAAGCGATTCCAGAGGCAACCAGGCCTGTGACGATGACCCGCCCCCATGCCGTCGATCGCCTCGGACGCGGCCGTGGCGCTTTTGAGATATTGATATTGAAGTTCAGCTTCCGGCTTAGACATTGCCAGCCGAAGAACAATGCCGCCCACGTCGGGAGGAACAAAACTCCGGCAGTCCCTTGGTCGAAACAGGCAGTCACGGAGGCCAGCAGAATCGCGAGCGCCAGCGTCGCGAGCAGGCGCCGCAAGATCAGAGACACCTTTGCAAAATCCGCCATACCCGTTTTCACCACGATGGGGGCCTGACGGATAAGATTCAAGTTACCGTAGTGTAGGAGTCACCGTCGGCTCATAGAGGAACAGCAGGGTTTGTGAACGTCCGGCTCTCAATGGACGAGGACAAGCGATAACGCTCCAAAACTAAAGCCCGAAATTCTTGTCGGTTGACTGGCAAACCGGAGAATTCGGGCTCTTGTGGTCAGACCATTTCGCTAAAGGACCCGAAGAGCCTGGCAAAGATCTACCGGCGTCGAATCCACTTTCATTCCATTTCTCTTTGCAAGTCCGGCGAGCCTCGCCAGAAAGGAACGCTATGTTTGGTCAAATGAACGCACAGCCTATCCTCGCAATGGGGACAACCAATCCTGGTCCGCAGCACAGCAACCAAAAGGAGGTGACGATCTCCATGAGTGGCCAGAAACTCATAGGGATATCGGGACTACCGCTGGCCAGACGAGCAATGAAGATACTAAAGCAGGGAGGAATCTTCGCTCACTCTCTGCTCAGTGTCGAACATCAGGAACTGGCAAAGCGTTATGTGATTTGCGGCCTCGAATCGGGTGGGTCGGTAGGAGAAAGTTGGCCGGTACGTGACGTTCGCCGATGAGGTCGGCGAACCGCTGGAGTATCTGCATCCAGTCGAGACTATCGCCGTGAAGGGACTGCACACCGTTGTTATATCGAACGCCATGCTGCGTGCGGACATGCTTCGAAAAGACAGAACCTATGAATTGCTGATCACGGGTCACTGGTTGAGTCTCGTAACGGATGACGCGAAGCCCCGGCTGGAGTGCGAGATTGTCTTCCGGGGTATTCACGGGCTGTTGGAACTGGATCTCACTGCGAGGGACAAAGCGCACGCCGGTACAGTCGTGCCGACGTTTTACTCGTTGGCGGGGGAGAAGAACGTCATCCCGATCTGTGGAACTCTCCGCAGCTTGCTGGAGCCACAGATAGGGACGGGCGCACTGCGTGTCCTGCTCACTCCCCATCCCACGCGGTTGCAGCCCGTCCCCGGCGCTTTCCCGGTTCAGAACCCACATTTCAACTTGCAGCCAGAGACCTAAGGATAAACTTCCAGTTGTGTTGACGATGTGCGCACAATACTGTATATTAGTTGTGCGCACAGCCGGAGGTGGACCATGCGGGGAACAGCAACCAAGCCCAGTAGAACTCGCGGCGAAAACATCAATCTTCGCGTGAGCCGGGGACAGAAATCACTCATTGACCGCGCAGCGCAAGCGCTGGGTCGAAACCGGTCGGACTTCATGCTGGAGACAGCTTGCCGGGAAGCAGAGAGTGTTTTGCTTGACCAGCGCTACTTTGCCTTACCGACGGAAGAGTTTCGTCGGTTCACTATGATGCTTGACAAACCTCCGGCCAGCAATCCGCGCCTAGCGCGACTGCTCAGGACCAAGGCGCCGTGGGACAGATGAGCAGCGAAAGTAATCGGCTTAGCGCTCCCGAGAAACTCTCCCCCAACCATGACCTTTCACAATTCCACTGCGGAGAGCCGGCTCTCGATGACTGGTTAAGAAAGCGCGCGCTTCAAAACGAAGAAAGTGGTGCCTCCCGAACCTATGTGGTTTGTGTCGTGCGGCGAGTCGTAGCTTATTACGCCCTTGCGGTCGGGGCCGTTGCCCATGTTGACGCACCGGGTCGCGTTCGGCGGAATATGCCCGATCCTGTACCGGTGATGGTGATCGGCAGGCTTGCGGTTGACCAGACAGCCCACGGCCAGGCGCTCGGCCCGGCATTACTAAAGGATGCCGTACTGCGCACCGTTCAAGCCGCCGAAATTGCCGGAATCCGAGCCATCCTGGTGCACGCCATCTCAGAACGCGCCAAGCGTTTCTACGAGAAGTGGGGCTTTATTACTTCTCCGATCGAACCGATGACCCTCATGATCACCGTGGCCGAAGCTCGAAAAGCGATTCAAGCCAAGTCTGACTAACACTCAGACCTGCCCTGCCCCAGACAGACCGCACTCCCATAACAGTTTCAGCATGACGACTTTCGACGATGATCTGCATCTCGGCACAGCCGCTAAGGCTTGAAGCCGACGTCGATCAGGAAGGAGTGAACGCATATGTGCGCTGCAAATGGACGAGCACAGGCAGATCCTGCCTGCGGATCGCCATTGCCGCCGGCGAACGTGGAGGCGGGAGCTGTTCCGTTCTCTCCGGAACGGGTCAAAGAATTGGTCGCCGTGCTGGAAGTGTCCTTGAGGTCGCGCAGATCGAATGGCGGGTGATGAACACCACGAAGAACGGGCAGCCGATCCGGGGTCAAATCGTTCCGTATGCCGACCAGAGGGCATACACCGATCGGTTGAATGCCCTGTTTACGCCGGCCGGATGGACACGCAAGTACACGATTCACACCAGTGCGAATTTCGAACGCAGCAAAGACCAGAAGATTGTGGCGAAGGTGATGGTGACGTGTGAAGGTCACCCTCTTCGTCCGACGAATTAGCGGCGTATCCGGATGGCCAGCAGGCCGGGCTGATTCTCTGGGCGTGTGAAGGCGAGATCGTCTGGCTGGAAGTCTACGATTGCCAGCCTGAGTCGTCCCACCGTGTTCCGGACACCTCGAATTTATGCACGTGGGATGAGTTGGGACGTAGGGATTTGGAACGAAGCGAACGACCGCATTAAAGCCGAAGCATCGCTGCACGAATCTTCTCAGCGTCCTCTGCGCTTTAAGATTCCCAAATCTTCGTACACAATCCGGAATCTTCGGACCACTAGCCACTGACCACTCAAACTGTTCTACAATCACCCCGCCCTTTCTCCGGACGCGGAGTTGCCCACCACTCCCAGGGAGGTCGCCATGTCCCGCTGGACCCGCTTCCGCCTTTTCTCCGTCGCTCTCGCCCTCCCACTTCTCTCCTGCAGCCGCCACGATTCGAACGAGACCTACATCTTCGTCGCGAACAAGATTCAACTTCCTTACTGGCAACAGGCCGCCGCCGGATTCACCGCCTCCGCCGCCCAACTCAAAGTCCACATCAAAATCGTCGGGCCAACTTCTTACGATCCCAAAGCTGAACAAGCCGCCCTCGAGCAGGCCATCCGCGAAAAACCCGCCGGCATCCTCGTGCACGTCGCCGAACCCGCGCTCCTCACCTTCGACATCGATCAGGCCATCGCCGCTGGCATCCCCGTCATTACCCTCGACGCCGACGCCCCCGCCAGCAAGCGCCTCTTCTTCATCGGCACCAATAACGTCGAAGCCGGGTTCATGGGCGGCCAGCGCCTCGCCCAACTCCTCAAGGAAAAAGGCAACGTCGTCTTCTTCACGATTTCCGAACAGAACAATCTCTCCGACCGTCTCCGCGGTTATCGCCAGGCGCTCGTGAAGTATCCGCAGATTCACGTCATCCGCATCGTCGACATCGGCGGCAATCCCGACATCGCCTCCAACACCGTCGCCGAAATCCTCGCTCAGCATCCCGGCGAAGTCGACGCCTTCGTTTGCCTCGAAGCTCAGGCCGGACGTAATGTCGCCATCGCCCTCAACGAGCGCCACGTGCAAAACAAAATCGTCCTCGCCATGGATGCCGATCCCGACACGCTCGACTGGATCGACAAGGG
Organism: uncultured Acidobacteriota bacterium; assembly: GCA_963718505.1. Lineage (GTDB taxonomy): Bacteria > Acidobacteriota > Terriglobia > Terriglobales > Acidobacteriaceae > Gp1-AA133. Next base: position 153,320 of record CAVQZP010000031.1, read on the forward strand.
CGTCATCTCCGCCACCATCGCGCAGAAACCCTACACCATGACCATGGTTGGCCTTCGGGCCCTCGACGACTTGCACCACTACCCGCCGCCGCGCCTCACCGACACCTGGTCGCAGGACAGCTTCGCGCCCATCCCCGCTTTCATCGACACGGGCAGCGACATCATCGACAAATCGAACCTCGCTGCCTACCGCCAGTCACGTTGATGGTATGGCGCAGGGCACTTATGCCCCGAGGCGCGTTATCTGCTCCTGTGAATGGGAATTAACTTTTGTGAAGTTGGGATAACACGTGGGGCAGCCGGGTGGCCCAGGTTCGCGTCCGTTCTTTGGACGCTAACCTGGGATGTTCATGGCGGCATGCAAGTGCGGCCTGGCCGCCCTCGCCCACGAAGAGCTTGTGTGGCGCTCACACTCCGGCACGCGGCGGCTGCGGTTGTTTGTGCACACGCAACCGAAAGTGCGAGTCTGATGAAACATTTGGAAGTCGCAGAAACACGTGGGGACAGCCGCCCTCGGCTGCCCGGGGGAGCGCCGCTCCGCAACCTGTCACGTGATACCCAAGACCCAAGACCTGATACCGAAGACCTAAGACCTGATGCCTAAGACCTGCCCTACTTCATCTTCTCCTTCAAACTCACGTCGGTCGTAATCTTCTTCCCCGGCTTTGCCTTCGCCTCTTTCCCGATCGGCTGCAGGCATTGCGCGTTCGTGTCATTGTTGAATTCCTTGCCCGCGGGCCACCACAGCGAATATCCCTTGGGGCACTTCACCGACGGGTACGGCTGGAACACCCGAATCGGTGCAATGGAAATCACTCCCTGCAAGACGGCTACCAGAACCAAAGCGTGCATGGCAAACCTCGCCTAAAAATGAAGAATCACCGCTTCACGCGCAATCTCTCCTGCGCTTGGTTCTAGACGCTATCCTGTCACTCTCCCCTGGGAAATACAGCGGACTCTGTAACACGTTCGTGCCAGTCCCGCATTTTCTCTAGCAAAGATTCCGCGATTCGCTCGATCTTCTAGCAAACAAACGCGTTCGGATTTTAGAACGAATCACCCGAGGCGACAGCTTCCGCATCACCGCAGCCTCTCGGCCCGCTTAGAACGCTCAAAACTTTTGACGTTTTGGAAATCGCCGCTAGAGGAGTAACACCTGACACCTTAAGACTGACTACCCCCACGCAATAACTAGCGGAGCTGAAATAACTGAGAACCGGGAACTGAGAACTGAGAACTCCTGCCGGACGGACTGAGCAAGGTTCGAACTTGGGTCCATGATCCCGCAGGCGCATTGTCCCGTGTTCCGAGGGCGCCCTCGCCCGCGAAAAAAATGATGTGGTGTGAGCACTCATGTGCGCGGATTGTGCCATTGGTCTTGTGTTGTCGTGCGCCTCACTCTTGCGCCCTTGGCGTTCAGCTGGAATTTTTTGGAAGTGCACGTCGGATTCGAATACAACCTCCAGATCCGCCCGAAACGTGAAACTCTAAAACTTGAAACATTCTTCTTTTCGCCCTTTGCGGCTTTTCTTGGCGATCTTTGCGGTTAAAGTCTTTCTCCAAACCTGCTCCATACCTCCTCTTAAAGCGTCTCGGTGCTGATTTTCTAAGCGTAACGAACCCGTTTCGCCCGAAAGCACCAGCTACGAACCCTGACCATCCCCCGAATTTTTCTCCGCTCTCTCAGGGTTTTCCTGAACCTCCGTGCGATTCCGACGATCTGTCCCCAGCATCTAATTCCTCACGTGATTTGGGCTGCGTGAGGGCTCGCGAACTTGACGAATCTTTACTCTTCTTCGCGGACTCTTTACGACTTCCCCCGGCGCTGACCCATCCGATAGTACGAAGGACTCTTTTGTTGACGCGGAGACCCCACACCACCGTGTTCTCGAAGACGCATGTCCGTTGTGTTGTGCTCGCCGTAGCCCTGGCTCCGCTCCTCGCCTGCTCCCGCAAACAGTCGCCTCCTCCCGACGGCGCTCTCGTCTTTCAAACCCAATGTGCCGCTTGCCATCGCGCCGATAGCGGCTCGAAAGCCCCTCTGCCCGATGCGCTCCGCCAGATGTCCAAAGCCTCCATCCTCGCCGCACTCGAAACCGGTCGCATGCGCTGGCAAGGGCGCATGCTTGGCAAAAAGCAGCGCGAGGCCGTTGCCGATTACCTTGCCTCTCCGAGCCTCTCTGCCGCCGTACAAGTGACCGGCTCTTGTCCGCGCGATCTCGATCCGCCTCCCAATCCTCCCGTCTGGACTGGCTGGGGCGTCGATCCACACAACACTCGCTTTCAGCCCGCTCGCGCCGCCGCTCTGACCATCGATCAGGTCAGAAACCTGAAATTGAAATGGGCCTTCGGCTATCCCGGTGCCTCCGCCACCTACGGCCAACCCACTTCGTACGCGGGAAGGCTATTTGTCGGCAGCGAAGACGGCACCGTCTACGCGCTCGACTCCGCCACCGGCTGTACCTGGTGGACCTTCCACGCGCAGGCCACGGTGAAGACCGCCGTTTCCATCGGCAACCACGGCCAGGCCGCATTTTTCGGTGACACCAACGGCAACATCTACGCCGTCACCGTTTCTGACGGTTCGCTTATCTGGAGAGTTCATCCCGAGTCGCATGCTGCGTCGCGCATCACGGGCTCTCCGCTGCTCGTGGGCGCCCGTCTCTACGTCCCCATCTCCTCCGGAGAAGAGGGAGCCGCGGCCGATCCGAAATATGCCTGCTGCACCTTTCGTGGAAGTGTCGCCGCGCTCGACACCGCAACCGGAAAACAGATCTGGAAGTCGTACACCATTCAGCAAGCGCCGCAGCCCACCCGCAAAGGTCCTTCCGGCGTTCAGTTCTGGGGACCGTCCGGCGCCGCCGTCTGGTCCAGCCCCACCGCCGACCTCGCCCGGCACATCATCTACGTCGCCACGGGCAACAATTACTCCGACCCGTCCACGCTCACCTCCGACGCGATTATCGCGTTCGACATGCGGACCGGAAAATTGTTGTGGTCGCGCCAGTTCACACCCAACGACCTATGGAATATCGGCTGCGTTGCCGAACAAAAAGACAATTGCCCCAACGAACGTGGTGACGATTTCGATTTTGGCGCGCCGCCCTTGCTACGCCGCGCCGCCAGTGGCCGAGACGTTCTGCTGGTCGCGCAGAAGTCCGGCATCGTTTACGCTCTCGATCCCGATCGCCGCGGAAACATTCTCTGGCAGAAGCGCCTCGGTCACGGCGGACCTCTCGGCGGCATTCAATGGGGAGGCACCGCCGACGATCGCTTCGCCTACTACCCGCTCTCCGATTGGGATGACAGCAATCCCCACGCCGGCGGCGGACTCTTTGCTCTCCAACTCGAAACCGGCAAGCAAGCCTGGTTCGCCGCGCCGGCAAGTCCAGCTTGCCTCGGCCAGTTCGGATGCAGCGCCGCCCAGATGGCGCCGCCCACCGCGATCCCCGGCGTGGTTTTTTCGGGATCGCTCGACGGCCACCTGCGCGCCTACGATGCAAGTACTGGCGACGTGATCTGGGACTTCGATACCGGCCGCGACTTCAAGACCGTCGACGGCGTCCCCGCTCATGGAGGATCCCTGAACGGCGCCGGTCCGACGGTTGTAAGTGGCATGGTCTACGTCAACGCCGGCTACAACAACGCCATGGGAGGCAACGTCCTCCTCGCCTTCTCTCCGGAAAAATAGAATTCAGATCTCAGGTGTCAGATCCAACCACGAACCACGTGGGACAGCCACCCACTCCAACTAGAACCACGTGGGGACAGCCGCCCTCGGCTGTCCATGCGGAGCGTAGCTCCGCAGGAAAGTAGCGCCGGCGTCCCGCCGGCTGTCGTGAGGGCATCCTGCCCTCACTCGGGTTGGAATGGCCCGATGACCCGCTCTCCCGATCGTCTCCGTGATTTTCTGTCCCCTCTGTCGTGAATGCCTATCTTCACAGCTTTGCTCGCAACCCGGGACTCGATGCTTTTCTTTGCGTCCTTTGCGGTTAAAAGCTTTTCGCTGTGCTCTCCGCAGATCTTCCGGGTGTTCTCCGCACCCGCGAATCTCGAAACCTGAAACCTTCTCTCTGGCCTTTCTTTGCGTCCTTTGCGGCTTTTCTTTGCGCCCTTTGCGGTTAAAAGCTTTTCGCTGTGCTCTCCGCAGATCTTCCGGGCGTTCTCCGCACCCAGCGAATCTCCATACTTTGAGTCTCGAAACCTCGAAACCTTGAAACTTCGAAACCTTCGCCTTTGCGGTAAAATCTTCTCCCTAAGCCCCAACCCCAACCTCAATCACGGCCTGCGCTCCGCACTGAATTGCTTCGGATCAAACAGCGCCGCATCCAGCGAAGGATTCCCTTTGATGTCGCTATAGTCCTCGCTGAAAACGAGCTTTCCCTCCGCCCGCACCTCCACTCGCGCCGCCACCCACGCCCCGGCCAGCGGACGGTAATCGGTGAAGCGGATATCTTCGATGCGCTTCTCATCCGCCCGGTCGGGCTGAAAGAGCCGCACAAACAGCAGCCGTTCCTTATCAATCCAGAATTGCCGCGATTGCAGATCCCCTTTGTCCGCCCCGACCACGTACATCGGCCGACCCTCGAACGTGTCCTCGTGGAACTTGCTCACGTCGTACTTCTCCGACCCGATCACCTGTAGCGTCTTCTCCGGCGCCTGCCGGTACACGTCGAACCCGAGAACCAGCAGCATGTTCACCAACGGCCGCGACTTCACCTCCTTCCCCTTTTCAAAGATCGTCACATTTCCATCGGCAAGAATATAGGCGCGCCCGTCCGCCGCTGGCCCGATATCGATACGCAGCTTCCCCGGCAACATCGCCGCCTCGTACCACGTCTCAACCTTCGTCGTTCCGTCGTCGTTGTAAGTCGTACTTTTCTGCGTAAAGGTGATCGTCCCGTACCAGGACTTCGTGTAGCGGTCATGCATCGCCCGCACCAGCGCCTCGGTATTTTGGATTTGCGCTTGTCCCACTGCCGCCAGCATGAGCAACGCCACCGAACTGCCCACCATCAATCGAACCCTGGCCGTCATTCGCTCTCTCCCGAGTCAAGGATTTTGATTCGAAGCTTGTACTATCAGAAACCGACTCCGTCATTGGACGAGCCAGCCAACAAATCGCCCCATCCCGCAACCGGAAAAGACGCCAACTCGCCCTCCAGGCAAATTGCCGTTCCAGGACAAGCCTTTGCTGACCGGTCTTTTCCATCCGGTTCCGCCGGACCAGTCAATTTGAATCAGAGGAAAGTCTACTCGCGGATGGACCGAGCAAGGTTCGAACTTGCATCTGCGAGCCAGGAGATGAGACATGACTCGCCATGTTCCCTTACACCATCGGCCCCAAGCGACCCGTGCCCATCGTTATAACCTGAATGGACGGGTCGGTCCACCACCCTGAAGGACATGGGTACCGGAACTGTTGCCGAATGATGCACCGCCACCGCATTCCGACAGGAACGGGGGCCCCTGCCTGCGACCGATGGACCCGAAACCCGAACCCGACGCCCTGTACCCCGGCACCCAATACCCAACACCGACACCCGAAACCTTGAAACTTTCTCTCTGTCCTTTCTTTGCGTCCTTTGCGGCTTTTCTTTGCGCCCTTTGCGGTTAAAGGCTTTTCTGTGGCTTTTTTTTGCGCACGCCACAAAAATACGGTCACACCAGCACAACCCGGTCAAAGGGGCGAGATTCTTTACCGGCGCCTCGAGCTTCAGACAACCTGAGACCACGCGAAACTTGAAACTTTGAAAGTTGAAACTTTTCCTCGCTCTTCTTTGCGCCCTTTGCGGTTAAAAGCTTTTCTCCGTGCCCTCCGCAGATGCTCTCGGCGTTCTCCGCGGTTTAAGGCTTTCGCGCGTAACCCGGTTTTCTCTGAGAACTGAGAACTGGGAACGGAGAACTTGCTTTACTATGTCTCGCGAGGTCCATCCGTGCACGTCCTGACCGAAGTGGAAGTTCATCGCCTCCTCGACCCGCGCGCTCTCATTGCGGCGATCGAAACATCCTTTCGCGATCGCTATCCTTCCATCCTCATGCCCACCCGCACGCAAATGAAGCTCACCGACGGCATCTTCCTCATCATGCCGTGTCACGATCGTGTCGACCGCGGCCTCGGCATGAAACTCGTCAAGTTCAACGAGCATCCCCGCACGTCCGACGACCGCCTCCAGGCCACCTACATCCTCCTCGACGCCGACTCCGGCCGCGCCAAACTCGTGATCCCCGCCAACTACCTCACCGACATGCGCACCGCCGCCACCTCCGCGGTCGCCACCCGCCTGCTCGCCCGCGAAGATGCCCGCGTCCTCGGCGTCTTCGGCACCGGACGCCAGGCCCGCGCCCACCTCCAGGTCCTGCGTCACGTCCGCAACTTCGAGCGCGCCTTGGTCTGTGGCCGCGATGCCGCCCACTCCCGCCTCTTCGCCGAGCACATGGAGCACGAACTCGGCATGAAGGTCGAAGCCGTCTACTCCCGCACCTGTGCCAACGAGTCCGACGTCCTCTGCACCTGCACTACCTCCAAGACGCCCCTATTCGACGGCAACATGCTTCGCAAGGGTGCGCACATCAACGCGGTCGGCAGCTTTCAGCCCACCACGCGCGAACTCGACGACGTGACCGTCCGCCACGCCCGCATCGTCGTCGACACCTACGACGGCGCCCTCGCCGAAGCCGGCGACCTTCTCATCCCGCTGAAGTCGGGCGTGATCCGGCGCGAGAACATCCTCGCCGATCTGCATGAACTCACGAAGGGCAAGAAATTGGTCCGTACCGGACCCAACGACATCACCTTATTTAAGAGTGTGGGCAGCGCGCTGGAAGATCTGGCCGCCGCCGAGCTGCTCGAAGAAGCCGCCTTGTCGATGGACTCCAAAGCCGCCGTCTCCGAACCCTAACGACGGACAGACGGGTGGCCCATTCAAGCCCGCTTTTGGCTTGAGTGGGGACGGGACGGGTGGCCCATTCAAGCCCGCTTTTGGCTTGAGTGGGGCAGTTCTAACGCTCGCGGGGCAGTTCCACAGCTGGACAAAGTCTTCCCGCTGCTCGTTCGCGTTTTCGTGCGGTCCATTCTGACTCGATCTCTACGCGTCCTTCAGAGCCGGTTGCGTAGTGGCGAAAACTGCTCCACTCCCACTCCTCCGGACGTTCGCACAACCCGCGCTTCACCGGATTGCGGTGAATGTAGCGCACCTTCTCCACAAACTGCGCGTAATTACGAATATTGAAATCGTAGTACCTCTTTTGCCAGAAATGCTCCGCATCGCCAATCTATCCGATGGGTGGCCCATTCAAGCCCGTCGTTGGCTTGAGTGGGGCAGTTCCGGCGAGCGCGCATTTCGCTCCCTGGGGTGGAAGCAAGCGCCGCGATACTCCTTGCTTCAACGACTTCAGCGCATCGGCCAGCGTATTCCGTTGCGGTTCGCTGAGCAGGAGATGGACATTTTCCGGCATGACGACGTATCCGTAAACCTGAAGTCGGAAACTCCGGCGCACCCGTTCTAAGCTTGATTCGAAGATTCGTCGGCTTGCGTCGGTGCCAAACAGTGGCCGACGATGATAACAGCAGAAAGTAACGAAATGACTCTGGCCGCTGTGGTGAAAACGCGTGAGTCCCCATGGCATGAGGCCAATCTAGTTTCGTTCGCCGCAGTAAGTCTGTGAGTTGTGAACACCCCCACTCAAGCCAAAACCGGGCTTGAATGGGCCACCCGTCCTGTCTGGGGTGTGAACGTCGTTCGCAGCGTGAAAGCAGGTTGAGAGGCGAAGGGCACGCCCCGAAGCGTGCTTCTATCCCCGAGTGATATCACCGAGACCGTGAGGACCTCACGAGTCGAAAACCGTCAGATGCTCGCTAGGGCTTGTCGTTGCCTTTCTTCTTGACCGATCTGCGTGGTCGGCGCTTCATCGCGGTCGAGCCTGCCGTGAGTTTCGACTCGTAACCCCAGAACTCCTCGATCTCTTCTTTCGAAGGCCGATCACTCGTGCCATGCTCGGACTTCTCGATCTCTCTGAGTCTCTCCACCAGACTGGTGAAGTCGCGGTAGTAAGTCGGGTCGTCCTTCTGCTCCTGCTCTACGAAATCTCGGAAGTCAGAGAAAACGCTGAAAATCCAATAGCTGAAGCTGCACCACACATCATGCGCGTCAAGAAAATCTCGTCGGACGAGCAGCCCGATTGTCTCGAAGAAATCAAGAATGTTTTCGAGTTCGGGCGGGTCATCATCGCCTTGGAGTCTCTTCGCAGCGAGCGACCTCCTGATGTCGGCGAACGGCGGGGTGTCGAATTGCTCTACGAACCTCAGAAGATGCTGGACTCTCTCAGAGTCGCGCGCCTGCCGCAGCTGCTTTATTGCATAGACCAGTGCGCACACGGCGGTGACCGCTAGGACAACGGTAAAGACTGCCGTGATGCCCCCGAAGATCGCTGCCCATGCGTCCGCGCTCATGCGGAATAGCATACACTTCGAGGTGTGGCGAGTAGCGGAGGGCAGACGGGCATGGACAAGTTCACATTTCGCTCGAATATCATGCCCGCTGCTGAAACGGGATACACGCTTCTGATTCCTCCGTTCGACGTGGTCGTGCGTGAGAATACACTCACGCTCACAGCCACTGCTCCTGCCGCTGACGAAGACAGGCTGGAAGAGCAGGCCGAAGAAGTGGCGCACGATCTGGCTCGAAGTCTGTCGTACGAACACAGCGAGCGATTCGAGGTCACCTTCGTAAGCTATCGCATCCTGCATCCCAATGGCTTGCTGAGCGTCGTCAGTCACCTTCGCAAGATTGCGAAGCCAGCGCTCATTTCAGCGCCTAGCACTGTCGATCAGGCTACGCTACAGCGTCGTTCCGATCGCGCAAGGCGCGCCGGTCGTAATGCCGATCTGCGAGACATGCTCGATCACTGGGCGCGCTACGCGGCCGACCCTGAAGGGCGCCTGCACCCGCTCTACGATGTGCTGCAGGTCGCCGAACGTCTGTACGCCGCGCCGAGGGAGCCACGCAAGAAGCGCCACCAGAAAATCGCTTCGGCGCTGGGCATGAGTTCGGCTGATCTCGACGCGCTCGGCGATCTCACCAACAACCCCACCGTGCTGAACGGCCGTCATCCCGGCGCTGCGCCGGGGCCGCACCGAATCGCGACCGACGCCGAGGTCGCGACCTGCGAGCGCGTCGCGCGCGCGATCATCGAGAACTACGCAGCGAAGATCGTCGTCTGACCGCGCTCTGAAAAGACGTCGCACCTCATTCTCGACGAGTCGGTTCTGGAGATGCTCAGTGGCGACGAGTTCTCGCTGCTCACGAAATACTTCCGACTGGTCGTCCCACCGGTGCTGATCGACGAGATCGTTGCCGATCTGGAGCTGAAGCCGACAGAAAGGCGACTGCCTGATGTGGTGGTCAAGAGACTCGCAGAGAGGATGCGCAAGGCTCTCGGCTACGAGCTGTCGATTACGTGCAGGCCGTCGCCGGGAACCTGCTAGGCGCGGCCATCCCGATGTTCGGGCAGGTGCCGATTGGCCCCAGACCGAACGCCTACCGAACTGCTCTGGGGAAGGATTCATCTACGACAGGAAGCCCGAGCAGGAGTTCTGGGAGCGTCTCGCTGCTGGGGTTTTCGAAGCTTCGGATGCAGTTCGCGCGAGAGAGTGGCGCGAGAAGATCGCGCAGATCGACCTTCAGAAGTTGCATCGCGCGTTAGTCTCTTCTGGGAGACAAGCGCTCGGCCCGGTCAGCTCCTGCCACGACATCCTGCTGATCGTAGATCGCCACATGGAGAACCCCGGCGCAGACGTGCAGCGCAAGCTCATCAGCGAATGCGCCGTGTTTGTCGGTCTCAACGAAGACGGCCAGAAAGCCGTGCTGCGCCGATGGGAAGGGCTGCATCGTCCGAAGTTTCGCGACTTCGCGCCTTACGCTGCGTACGTTGCCAGGTTGAACTTGACCTTCGCCATCGGAGTGAGCACCGGCGTCGTCACGACGCGCTCGACGAACGCGATTGATCTCGAATACTTGTTCTACGCGCCCTTCACGATGGTGTTCACGTCAGCAGATCGGTTTCACGAGACGATGTGGCCGGCCGCATCGGGGCGAAACACGTTCGTGCACGGCGCCGAGCTGAAGGCCGACCTCCGTGAACGCTATCGGCGACAGATGGAAGGTCAGAAGGTCAGGGGTGTCGGAATCCACCCGCCGCGCATCGACGACTCAGTGATCACGAAGGTCTTCGACATCCACATGGGCGCGGAAGAACCGGTAGACCGGCCGCGAGAGCGCTCGCCGCGAACGGTCGATGAGCTAGAGCCAGAGATTCAGGAGCGCCTGAAGAAGGTCTGGGAAGAGATCGACAAGCGAAAGGGCGGCTGACGCGCGATAGACCTGCTCTTCGTTCAGCCGATACTCGACGCTGGGGCGACCTGCGCCGGGGTGAATTTTCACGCGCCGCGTTAAAATTCCCAGCGTTTCAAGATTAGGAATGATGCCGACGATCACGCGGCGAATGTTTCGCGGCTGCGCCAACTCGGCCCACTCTGCGAGCTTCAGGTCGAGCACGCGCACTCGATGCCAGGGCGGGTGGCCCACACAACGCGAGGGTGCCCCATTCAATCGCGTTCTGTGCGATTGAGTGGGATAGAGATGCGGCCTGCGATTCCCGTCCTCCGCACACCCCAAATATTCGCCTCTTTTTTCGACGCGTCGGGTCAAGATGCAGCCTGCCACGCCCAACGTTTCACCCAGCACATCTACCCTGTGACAAGTGCCCTTGCGGTCCTCAGGTTTGGTAGGCGAAGTTCAATCGCTGCGCGCAGAATATTCTCCTTTTCTTCGCTAACTCGCTTTTTTCATTGCCCAATTTTAGAATCTTGATGTACCATATTTGGTACGTTGAGCAGGATGAAGGACAACGTGCAACAGAAGAAAGTGCCCGCCTTTTTCTATAGGCAAGAGTCGGGAGCAGAACCTGTTCGCGAGTGGCTCAAGGGTTTGGATAAAGAGGAAAAAAAGCTTATTGGAGAAGACATTAAAACCTGCGAGTTGGGGTGGCCTATCGGAATGCCTGTTTCCCGAAATATGGGAGACGGGCTTCACGAAGTTCGAACAAATCTTCCCAACAACAGAATATCCCGGATTCTTTTCTATATAGACAAAAAGAGCAGAATGATCCTGCTGCATGGTTTTATAAAGAAGACCCGAAAAACACCCGAGGATGACCTGAAACTTGCTAGACAGCGCAAGGCGAAGCACGAGGAGCTAAAATGACCAGCCGCGCCGAAAACTTTGATCACACTGGATCGACCTTCGACAGCTTTCTTGAGGAAGAGAACCTCCTTAACGAAGCCCTCGCTGTCGCACAGAAGCGTGTAATTGCATGGCAAATAAAGCAGGGAATGAGTCGGCGGCAGATGACCACTGTGGAATTGGCCCAGCACCTCCACACCAGTCGCAGTCAGGTTCGACGCCTTCTAGATCCGGAATACATCGGCGTGAGCTTCTCCAATATAACCAAGGCACTTCATGCCATTGGGAAACAATTGCGCGTTGAAGTCGTCGATGCGCCAAAGCCAAAAACATCCAATCTGTTGCGGGCACGACGCAAGGCTGTAGGGAAATAAGTTCACATCACGCCGCGAGCAAACTCACCTCCGAGTCCTCTTTGGTAGAACCCGAGGACAGCCCGGACGTTCACCGATTTCCATTTATAGAAAAATTGGGCAACCTTCCGTCTGTCCCGATTTTCCTGCGACCAATAAATCGTGAGTCCTGGAATTCCCTCTTGGAATCTCTTCCGATGGAGGGCAACGAATATGACCACTCTCGACTCCATGTTGGAACGTAATAAGGATTATGCTGCGAGCCAGTCTCCGGCGCGCGAAGCGATGCCTCGTGCCCTGCCGAATGTGAAGGCAATCATCATCGGTTGCGCTGATATGCGTGTGGACCCCGCCCATGTACTCGGCATTAAACCCGGCGAGGCCGTCGTGATGCGTAACATCGGCGGCCGAATCACGCCAGGGCTGTTGGAGCAGTTGGGTATGCTCGGGCGCATCGGCGAGGTTGTCGGAGCCGTTCCTGCAGGCGGCGGGGAGTTTCATCTCATCGTCCTCCAGCACACCAATTGCGGCATCACTTACCTCGCCGGCGAGACCGCCATGCTGACGCGCTATTTCCAGACGCAGGAAACGGAACTTAAGAAAAAAGCGGTCACTGATCCCCGCGCGGCCGTTGCAGCCGACGTTGCTCTGCTCCGCTCGATTCCCGCGTTACCGGGAGACTGGCTCGTCTCCGGCCTCGTCTACGATGTGGAGACAGGGCTTGTTGAGATCGTGGTACCGCCATCGCAGATTCGCCAGACGCGTGCTGCATAAATCGGGCGCAAGAATCTTCATTGTCCGCCGGGTGGCCCAGAGCCTGCCCTGAGCGAAGTCGAAGAGTTCGCGTCCGTTCTCTGGACGCTAACCTGGGAGAAATTCGACCGGTGGCCCACCCAAGCCTGCTTTTGGCTCGAGTGGGAATGTTCCCCCGCTGTGTGACTCAGCTCTTCGATCGTTGGGTTAACACCTGAAGACAACCCCCGGATGAGAGCCTGGCGCCCAGCCTTCGTGGTTTTCGAAGAGTAACAAGCTCCAGCCAAAAAATAGGGCCGCCATCACAGCGGCCCCTTCCCTGACTACAAACTTAATTCCTAACACCTAAGACCCAAGACCCAACGCCTGCTTCTCAGTCTCCCAGCACCGGTTCGCTCACTTCCGGCGCTTGCGGCGCAGGAGCGATTCCACCATTGGTCTTGTTCAACGCAGCCAGCGGAATGAACCCGCCTTCCGACGTCGGTGTCTTTTCCTTCAACACGACCTCGCGATACAGTGCCGCCATGCGCGCGTTGTACGCCGGATCGTTCTTCTGCTTCTGATCCCGCGCGCGAACCTTCTCCTCACGCGCCGTCTTCGCGATGCCCAGCTTGTCAAGGTCATGCTGCACTTCGGTGGTGACGATGTCATCATTCAGCACCAGCGAGTGATTCGTGTCGGCGAGCAACACCTTCTTGCCGCCCGCGAAGATCTCATGCCGCCCGTGCTCCTCGTACCACTTGGTGAGCGTGGCCGTCATGTGCATCTTCTCGATGATGTTCCTCCATCCCACGCCTGTGTTGTACGCGCAGAACGAAATCTCGCCTTCCTGCGTCGCGTAGGGAATGATGCACTGCTCCGTGCGCCGGAAGTCGTAGTTGAACAGATCCTGGAACCACATGCCCGCAATGAACAGGAAGTTCCAGCGGTCCTTGCGCCGCTTCATCACGTCGTCGATGGTTCGATCCGGACCGACCTTGCCGTAGTTCCGTCCCGTGACGTTGTAGTTCTTGTCGAACTTCTGCAGCAAGTCCATCAGCTTGAAGTGCGTCGGCGACTGGAACGGATCGTAGTTCTTCATCAGGCACAGCGCCATGCCGATGCCCGTCCAGAACTTGCTGCGCGCCGCGTCGTTCACCTTCGCGATGTCCTTCGCCAGCTGATCCCCCTTCAGGAACGCCGTGACCGGCACCGCCTCCTTAGTTTCCTTGTCGATCATAACGGCCATGCCAGTCCCGCAATTCGGGTGACAGCCACAGCTAAGTTGGCCCCAGTCGTTGTTGGCGTCGTTGGAGTGCATCAGGTCGGCCCAGTCGCTGAAGGTTCCCATGAAGCTGATGGGGAACCAGTCGCGCGTGGGTTCGCCGAGACCGGTCTGGTTTTTTACGTCGTGGGCGAGGTGGCTCAGCGTGTAGCGCTGGGCCTGACGGCGTTCGTCGGTAACGGCTTCGTCGCGGCCGGTGAAGCTCACCGGCTGGAAGGAGAGAAAGCCGATCTTCTTGGGGTTGTCGAGAGCGAACTGGATGATGCGTCCGACCTGTTCGTTATTAATTCCGTTTACGATCGTGACGACGGGAACGATCTCGCAGCCTGCGGCATGCAGGTTGTCGATAGCTTTCAGCTTCACGTCGAACAGGTTGCCGACGGCGCGATGCGAGTTGGCGGCGTTGCCGATGCCGTCGAACTGCAGGTAGGCGTAGCGCAATCCGGCTTCGACGGCCTGTTGCGCAAACTCGAGGCTCTTCGCGAATTCGATTCCGTTGGTCGCGGCCTGCACCGAGTTGTATCCGACCTTGCGCGCGTAACGGATCGCGTCGAGGAAATACGGCGACAGCGTCGGCTCGCCGCCCGAGAACTGCACCGACATCTGGCGGCGTGGCTTGATGGTGATGGCGTTGTCGAGAACGGTCTTGATGTCTTCCCAGCTCAACTCGTGAACGAAGCCAACCTGATTGGCGTCCATGAAGCAGGGGTCGCACATCATGTTGCAGCGATTGGTGAGGTCGACGGTGAGCACGGAGCCACGGCCATACTTCACGGTCGAGGAGCCGTGGTTGTGCAGTTTCTCGTCGTTGTGGGCCATGATGTCGCGGCCGGGAAAAACTTCTTCGAGATGCTGCGAGAACTCGGGGTCAATCGACATGACGTCTTCGAAGTGACCGTGCTTGGGGCAGTCCTTCACCATGAGGATCTTGCCATCGCGTTCAATGATGGTCGCCTTGATCTCGCCGATTTTTTCGTTGAGCAGGATTTCGTGAGGCAGTTCACCGTCGAGAATCTGCTGGCGAATTTCTGGGACACACCTGGGGCAGAGCGAGTCGGTCGAGCGCGGCCAGCCAAGCGGCGGCTTGGACTTTTCGTAGGACTTCAACAGAGGCTTATCGGACCACTTTGGAGTTGGAGACGGATTCGGCTTGATGCGATTCAGGCGTTCGAAAACAGCCCATACTCCCGTCGCGGCGACGGTGACAGCCTTCTCCACATATTTAACCGGTTTGTGCATCATCCTCTCACTTTCCAAATCGGGCTCTAGGCTCTGGGTTCTCAGCTCTGGGAGCCAAGGCTTTGAGCGTAGGCGCTCAGTGTCCAGCCCATCGCTTCTTCAAACAATTAGCCAGTTGGGTCCTGGGTTGAACCTGGGTGAAGCGGCTACACGTTCTCGGACTTTAGGCTAAAGGGAGGGGGGCGATTGCCGCATCCAGAAGGCAATGAAAGGGTGAAAAACGTGGTTTAGCGGTGGAATCCTGCATTGAGCGGAGGGGTGTTTGGAAGGGTAAGCCGTTGAAAAGAATGGGAGTTGGGGAAGGATGTATGGATTTTGGGCGGCGGTTCTGAGATGAGGCGATCCTCCGGAAGAAGCTTTTAACCGCAAAGGACGCAAAGAAAATCCGCAAAGGTCGCAAAGACGAGCCGCAAAGAAAAGTTTCGAGTTTCAGGTTTCAGGTTTCGCGTTTCGAGTTTTGGAGAGACCTGAGCTTTGGTGAAGTTCGGAGGAGCAGCGAGGAATTCCAACCGTAAGGCAAAGTCAGCATTGCGGGGGTGCTCTAGACGGGTGTTTCGGAGAGTGGTTGGGACATCGACGGTGAAGTTCGCCACACAATCGCCGAGAAGGGAATGGGCACCCGATGATTTGGAGGCCACCCGCTGGCGCTCAGTCACGGCGTGGTGTTGGTCGAAGTCCGTGCCCCGTTACTGTCCGTCACCCTTTGCCGTTCTGGCGGGATCGCGCATTTCGGCTGTGCCCACGTGATTCGGGCCAGCCCCACCCTAACGCAAAGAACGCACTAAGATAAGCACCCGGCCCTGTGTTGGGAAAGTAGTTGGACATCGACGGTGAAGTTCCCCGCTCAATCGCAGAGAACGCGATTGAATGGAGCGCCCGCAGCAGCCTATCAGCAGCACATCTCGGATCCAGAATGGCAAACCTAAACAGCGGAAACGCATCACCTCCCCTACCTAGGTCTTCCGCACAAACAAGCTGTTACGCTCAACGCGTGAACGCCGCATAGCACCTCCGCAAGTGATGCTGCTGCAAGTTGCTATTTTCGGCTACAAGAAGCATCGGTGCCCGTCCCCCCCAAATCACCACCTAACGATAGTGAACGCCCTGTTTCCGCGAACCCCTAATCCATTAACCATTTCGTTTGTGGCCTAACCGCCGGGTTTGCGGAAACTGTGGGCGGCCCTTACAAATCGGTTGGCGCGTTCGGATGGATGCGACGTAATGCTGCATCTGATCAGTACTTTAGGTCGGTGAGATTCGAACGTGTCGGTGTCCCCCCCTTTGGCACATTGCGTGCGATCACACTGAGTGCGGTTCGAATTAACAGTAGAGGAGTGGAGAAACGCACGAAAGCATAAATACGCGACCTCGATCATTCTCGAGCCGCTGGAGGAACTATGAAACAGCAAGCCGTCAGTCTCGTTATCCTGCTGAGCCTGCTCCTGGTAGCGGGGTCGGCGATAGCACAAACCGTCCATGTACGTGCGGACATTCCTTTCAACTTTGCGCTTGGGAATAAGACATATCCCGCCGGCGCATACTCCATCGGAACTCTCGGCGATCGCGACGGTAAAGTAGTGCTGCTGCGAGCCGAGGATGGAACTGCATGCATGGCGGTCATCAGCAACGCAGCGGAAAATCGCACGCCTGCCGATAAGACCAAACTAGTCTTCAGTCGCTATGGGAACCAATATTTCCTATCGCAGGTGTGGTTGAGCGGCTCGAACCGAGGTCATCAGCTTCCGAAGAGTAATCGAGAAAAGGAAGTAGCTAAAGCGATGGCCCGCAATTCCGCTCAAGAACGAGTCGAGGTGGTTGCTAGCCTTCAATAATTGCAAACAGGAAATTCCAAGCCAACCAATGGCGCCCTCAAAAGGGGCGCCATTCTTTTCACTTTTGACTCTACACACCGGGGCAAAGTTTCTAGAGCGCACTTTCCGAGCAAGGGCGAATGCAACTGGTGCAACATCATTTTTCAACACCCACGCACGTGGCTGTTGAAAAAGTCGGTGATCGGGATGTCTTTCCGGCTGCGATGATTGCGGCGGCTGAGTTCTTTCTTCTCGCCTCAGCTATGAGGCGGCTTCCATAGTAGGTGTTGTCGGTTGGCAGAGGAACCGCACTAGTCGCTTGATGTTTTGAGCCACCGCCGCCAGGAAGAACTGCTCGCGCACGAACTTCAGTCTGCGCAGGCGCAAGCGACGCAATCCGATCTGATTCTTGAGTTCCGCGAACAGAGCTTCCACTTTCTTTCTTTCCCGCTGTGCCTTGGCAAACTCTGGCGTGTTCGCCAACTCCCGGGCTCGTTGCCGGGCGGGTTCGTCCATGTGGATGGCAAGAAAGCGAAACGCTCCGCTAGTGCATTGGGCTTTGAGCGCGCACGCACCGCAACGTTTGCGGGTCCCGATGTAGGCATAGGTGCGATTCCGCATGCTGCGGCCGCCATAGTTTAGTGGTTGCCCCGCAGGACAGCGATAACTGTTGCTTTCGGGTTGATACGTGAACCGCTCGGGACCGTAGAACGGGCTGTTCTTCCTATGGATACTGTCGCGGGTTCGCATATAGGGAGTGATGCTCCGATCCGCCAACCAGTGCAAGAACTCCCCGTTCCCGTAGGTCGTGTCGGCCGCTACCGATTCTGGGGTTCGTTCTTGCCATGGCGTGAAACGAGTGAGCATGTCCTGTGCGGCTACCGTTTCCTGACTCATCCGTGCTGCCGTCGCTTGCACCCCGACGATCACGCAACTGTGATTGTCGATCAGATAGTTGTCGTAGTACCCCAGTCGGGCGGGAGTCCCACCCTTGGTGGCGTAGGTCGCATCCGGATCGGTGGACGACACCAGCTTCTGCTCATGCACCGGCTCTTCGCTGGGGTTCTGCTGCTCCAGTTCCACCAAGTACTGGCGCACGGTGTGGTTCACTTGCGCCGCTTCCACTAACTGCTCGCGTGGAATGCGGCTTTCTTTGGCCGCGTTCGCCTCCACGAAGCTGCCATCCACCGACAGATGTTTCCCCTGCACCAGTCCCACTTCCACACACTGCAGCACGATCTGCTCAAACAACTCTTCGAACAGCTTCGATTCCTGAAACCGTCCATGCCGGTTTTTCGAGAACGTGGAGTGATGTGGAATCTCCTGATCGAAGCCCAGACCGGTGAACCAGCGCCACGCCAGGTGCATGCGCAGTTCCTCCACCAGCTTCCGCTCACTCGTGATGCCATACAAATAGCCGATCAGCAGGATGCGCAGCAGTAGCTCGGGGTCAATGGAAGGACGGCCGGTATCGCTGTAACTCGCTTTCAGCTTCTCCCGCACAAAGGCAAAACTGATGTGCTTTTCAATGAGCCGCAGCAGATGAGTCTCAGGAACCTGATCTTCCAGGCGGAAGTAATAGAACAGCGCTTCGGAGCGGTCGTGTTGCCCCATCATGATCAGCAGGCCTCCGACGATCAGAATCAAACACAGCATGGGCGAATGCTTCCTTCTAACATGCTTCTGCTGAATCTCATCCCGCTAATCGACGTGACTTTTTCAACACCCACTCCCCATTGCACTCACTGACCCTCAAAAAAGGCGAACAGAAGGCGCAAGGTTGTGAGAACGCCTGTTTGTCAGTCATCGCTGGGTCATACTTCTCGGCGCATTCTTCGTGCCGGATTCCTCGATGCAGATTTTGGCTGTAATTTCGGTTGCAGTCTTGATTCTCGCAGCGTTGCTTGTTGCTATCTTCAAGGGCAGTCGCCCCCGCAACCGATACCATCAACTCCAACGTCACCCAAGCAGGCGACCTTCGCTGCGTTCATGTTCGTCGTTTGTGCTGCCATTATGCTCGCGACATTCACACGTCTTGGCCCATACGTTAGTGAGCACTTCGCGCCGCCGAAACCGCTGGTCGTCCTGTTTGTGGGCGGGATCGCTCCGTGGTTTGTGGGCGTCTATTTTGCGTATAAGGCTGCTCGCGCGGGCTAAGGGCAAGTGGCGCATCGGAAGTATTGATATTTCTGTTGGCAGCGACGTTAGCCCTCTTGTCCCATTGATCGTGTAAAGCGAAGTTGGCGATAATCGATTTCACTCATTGACCTGCCCCGGCACCCGTCGCGACGCTAGTGAGCGAGTGCCCAAAGCAACAACTCGCATTTCCAGGTGAGGACAGCGGTCATGTTTCTTCGCAAACTCTGGTTGTCCGCGACGCTGGTCACGATAGTAAGCTTTGTTGCAGTCGAAAACGTCAACCGCCCTGCGTTGAAAGGCGAAACGCAGCCACCCTACCTGCTGCCGGTCCAATCCAAAGACACCAAGAGTTTGGGTGCCGGCAAATTGCTGGTTGCGAGCCGCGATCTTGGCGATCCAAATTTCGCCGAAACGGTGATCCTGTTAGTTCACTACGATGCACAAGGAGTACTCGGGCTAGTGCTCAACAGGCGCACAGAGTTCCCAGTTTCTCGAGTGCTGAGAGATTTCAAAGCAGCCAAAAATCGTTCCGACCCTGTATATCTGGGAGGTCCCGTGGATACCTCCGCGGTATTTGCATTACACCAGTCGCCAGCCAAGACCGACGGTGCTGATCGTGTTTTCGATAAGGTTTACCTGATCTCGGCGAAGCCTGTCCTCGAGAGAACCTTGTCGGCTCAACCCGACCCCAGCGTTTTTCATGTTTATCTGGGCTATGCCGGATGGAACAGGAATCAACTGCAAAGAGAAGTGGAACTGGGTTCGTGGTTTATTTTCCCGGCGGACACCAACATCGTCTTTAGTTCGGCTCCGGATTCCCTGTGGCCGCAGATGATTCAAAAAACGGAGCTGAAATTCGTGGACAACAGACCACGTTACTATCGAGGGTTGAGTTGTTGTCTGTGGTCTTCACGCACTATCGCTCAAGAAATCAAGCCCAAGGCTTCCTCCCCCGAAGAGCCTTGAGCTTGAAATCAAATGAAGTGGCTTTCTTCCGGGAAACACATTGCGCTGGGTATCGCGTCTGCACAATGGCGCTGAAGCACCAGCGTGAGTGGCACTGCAGTGGCGTTCGACAATGTGCGAAACCCGCGATCATCATGGGTGTTTCTATGAGCGTTTCAGCCGCGCCTCGCGCACAAGGTGCATCGGGCAAAAACTTCAATGCGACGAAGCGTCCGAGTTCGAGATCTTCAGCTTTGTAGGCCACACCCATGCCGCCACCACCGAGTTTCTCAACGATGCAATAGTGCGAGATCGTCCTGCCAATCATTTGAGTGAGGCTGTAGGGAAATCAAATCTGATCTGACCGGGTTGGCCGGGAAAATCTTTGGCCCCGACTTCTAGCCCGTCAACCTCGAGAAACGGTCATGCCATCCGCCCGTTTGCCTTGGTGTCCATCTGGTGTCCAGACTGTGTGGTTCGAGAGAGAATTGAGGTCACTGGCGAGACTATACAGACTTCTCTCGAACTATCGGTGTAGCGCACATTTAATGCTAACTTCTGTTGTGACGGTGCGTTAGCACGCTAGGCTCAAAGGAATTCGGCTTACAGATCCAGCTGCCTCAAACTTTTCGACATCAGCCACTCCACTGCCACTGGCGTACATCTTGAGGCAGTCAACGCCTTTGTCAGAGTCCCCGCTCATGACAAAGGCGAGTCAAAACTACACTTCGCTTCTCGTGCCCTGACCGGCACCGCCCTATTCGTAACGCAGCGACTCGATTGGATCGAGGCGAGACGCACGAATGGCTGGGATCATGCCGCTAACCAACCCAACCAGCGCCAGGATAGCGGTCGCAACCAACACGCTAGCTGGTGAAATCATGAGTCGAATGTCGCCCATCTCTCCGTGCTCAGCCAAGGCGCTGTAAAAGGTGAGGTTCCCTACAGAGAACGAAACGACGTAGGCGAACACAATTCCCAGCAGACCGCCGACAAGAGTAATCGCCAGCGCCTCAGACAAAAACTGCACAAGGATGTCCCACCGGCGGGCTCCCAGCGCCTTCTCTAGGCCGATCTCGCGCGTGCGCTGCGTCACGCTCACCAGCATTATGTTCATGAGTCCGACACCCCCAATGCCCAGAGTCAAGGTGCCAATAAAGGCGAGCAGGACCTGCAGGGCCATGCTGATGATTCCAAATTGCGAGAGTTGCTCCATGAGGATGAAAACCCGGAGAGCGCGCTGGTCATCGGGGCGGAAATTGTGCTGTAACGCCAGCGTGTTGCGAAGGGACCTCTCCACCGTATGGTAGTCCGAGCCAAGAAAGTCGAACCAGATCATGTCGATATAGCGGGTATCGCGGAAGTCGCTCAGCGTCGGAAAAGGAATATAGACGACTCGATTGATGCTGTTCTGGGAGCCCCCTTCCTGGGGCCTCGGCTTCAGCACGCCGATTACCTCGTATGGGATGCCGTTGATACGAACCTTCTCTCCCAATGCGAACCGACCGGAGAACAATTTCTCCTTGGATTCCGAGCCCAGCACACACACCCTTGCACGCAGTTGCAAATCTTCGGCGCTGTAAAACCGGCCGGCTTCCAGCTGTAGATTCTGAATCTCTTGCAATACGGGATTGCTGCCGCTGACGGTCCAGGTGTAGGAGCGCCCCTCATAGCTAACGGGAGTTTCGTAATGCGATTCCGGGGTGATCCGGACAACTTGCGGCACATTGGCAACGACACGTTCAATGTCATCGCTGGTTAGGCGGACATTCATACCAGCCTTGTTTCCGCCGGCCTGCATCGACGTCCGGCCGCCCACAACCCCCACAGACTGCATACTTGCGTAGGCCCTGAAGATGCTGACTATGGCCGTGGAAAACCCCGTGCCGTAGGCCAGTAACAGCACGACAGTGGCGATTCCCCACGCCATACCCAACACCGTGATCGCACTCCGTCGGCGGTTTTGCTTGATGGCGCCGTAGGCCTCGGAGAAGACGTCCTTCGCGAGGATCATTGGTTACTCCTGACGGAGCGCTTCCACCGGTGTGAGCGCGGCTGCCCGCTGCGCGGGGTACAAACCGGCGATGATGCCGGCCGTAGCGAGGCTTCCCATGGCAAGGGCCGCAGTCGCTGGGTAAATATGAGGCAACTCGAATCCATCAATCGGAGGCACGAGTCCGAAAAGTCGGGTCGCCGCATATGCCGCCATTACTCCAATGCCGCCGCTGATCACCGTGAGCGTCATTCCTTCCAGGAAAAACTGAAATAGGATGCTCCCCCTGGTGGCGCCCAAGGCCTTGCGCAACCCAATCTCACGAGTACGCTCGGCTACTGAGACCAACATAATGTTCACGACTCCCATCGCCCCCAGAGCGAGCGTGACTAAGCCGACCGCCCCCAGGAACGCGTCCATGGCGTCGGAGATCTTGCCGATCATCTCGGCACTTTCGATCGTGTCCCATTCCTCAAACGCATCCGGCGTCGCGGGATCGAAGTTATGATTTCTCGCCACGATGGCATGTACTGCTTTCTTGGCCTGGTTGTGCTTGTTTCGCGTAATCGGTTGGTAGGCGACATATTTGATCGCCTTAGCGTTGCCTTCCCCGGGCATGGGAAAGTAGCTGGCCATGGTGGTATAAGGCATGATCAGGCGCATGTTCTGGTCGTTGTTCTGACCGTGGCCGACGTTCTTGATGGTCCCGATCATCTGGAAGGGAACGCTGTTGATCAAGAGCCTGCTTCCGACTGCCGGGCGGCCGGGGAACAGCAAGCGCACAAATTCGCTGCCGATAACACATACGTTGTTGCGCTGTTGTTCGTCGGTCCAACTTAGCCAGCGTCCCTGGTCGATCGGCTGGTAGCGAATGTCATAGAACTGCGGCTCCGAACCATCGACGTACCCATTACTGCTGCCATATTCGCTCACGAGGCGAAGGTCTCCGCGGTAGATCACCGGGGTGGCATTGCGAACATAGGGCGAGTTGCGAATGTCGAGATAGTCCTGGTAGTCCAAGTGGTAATGGCGGGAGGAAAGCTGGCTGTCGCCCACAGCGGCCACGTGACCGCTGTAGATTTGCATGTAATCTTCGCCGAAGTTCGCCAGGCTCTTGGCGGTTCCAGCGCGAAAGCCCTCTCCTAATCCGACCAGGAGCAGCAGTGATCCGACTCCCCACGCGATTCCAAACATCGTGAGGAACGAGCGCAGCTTGTGGGCCCACATGGCGCTCAAGACCTGAACAAAGCTGTCGAGAAACCGCCGCATAAATGAATCTACGAACATTCGGCCACCCCGGTTCCTGCTTTGCGAGGCGACTTACTTTAGCGTCGGAGATGTGCTGATTTTCGCTACAGTGATGACACCCACCAACCCAGACAACCTTTTCGCCGAGATGCAGATCCTTCGGGCATTACTGCAGACCGTAGACTCAGGGGATGGACCTCTTAGCGCGCACGTACTTCTAGAAGGCGAGTCCCTGATCAGAAAAGAGGGCTTGCGTTTGGTGGATGACCTCCCGCCTCCAGCAATTCGGCTGTCTATAGACCCCGTCTTCTCGGACGAAGGGCCCGTCACTTTCGGCTCCGAGCAACGCGGGGTTCGGCTTCTTGCACTAACGTTTAAGTGTGACGAGATGTGCGGCATAGAGTCAGTGACCCGTGTCACAGTTGGGCGGGTGCCCGTCTGGCACTACTGCTTATTGATTCGCTTCATCATGGAACCGCCGACCCAGAGCACGGCGACAATCAGTGCCAAGACGAACAGCCCCGTCATTTAAAACTTATATCGGGGACGACCCAAAAATCTCTCCTAGAATAGAGGACTACGGCTCGAGGGAAACCATCAAGCGCGCAAGGCCTGAACGGGCTCGGGGCCCTGCGAACTGGATCGACCACTGCCTCCGCCCACTTCCTCGTAAACCTTCAGGATGCGCCGCACGGAATTTTCCCAGGAGAAGCGCTTCGCCTGTTCGTAACCGCGCAGCTTGAGCTTGTCCCGGAGGGACTGATCCACCAGCACGCGATGCGTGGCGCGCATGATCTCAAAAACGTTTTCCGGATTCACCAGAACCGCCGCATTGCCCACGACCTCCGGAAGCGACGATGTGTTCGAGGTAACCACAGGAGTGCCATGCGCCATCGCCTCGAGAGGTGGCAACCCGAATCCCTCGTAGAGCGATGGAAACAGGAAGACGCGCGCCACGTCGTAAAAGATCCTCAGGATCTCGATCGGCACGAAGCCCAAGAAGCGGACATCATTTTGTACACCGCTGCGCACGACGGTGCGCCGCAGGTCGGGATGGCCGGACAGATCGTCTCCGATAATGATGAGCTTTAAGTCGGGAAACTTGTCTTCCTTGTCGAGTTCGCCCCGCAACGCGGAAAAAGCCTCGATAATGCGCACAAGGTTCTTGTGTGGGCTGATGCGCCCGGCATAAAGCAGGAACGGATAGGTGACCAGGTAGCGCTCGGCGATGAGCTGGCGGTCGGCCGGACTGGCATGCCCATGCAGGAAGCGCTCATCAATCGCGTTGTACACCACCTCGATCCGCGAGGGCGGAATTCCAAACAGTTTCTCAATTTCGCTTTTTGAGAATTGCGAAACCGCGAATATCCGCGCCGCGCCGCTCAACACATGCCGAGTCAACTGGTAGTGCAGGCTACGCCGCAAGCTGGAGCGTCCCTTCGCCCGCGACATGTGTTCCAGCAGGTCGTGCACGGTCATCACGTAGGGGCAGGGCAAGGCGCGCGGCATCCAGAATAGATGCGGAATATGCACCAGATCACATCCCAGCCTTTTCAGGATTACGCGGAACTCGAAGTAGCCTTTGGTGGTGGTGTCGGGCTCGAGCAGCGGAACGGTGTGAAAATTCGCTGAGAGCGCGCCGATCTCCTTGACCTTCTCCGGCGAACCGATCAGGAAGTACTTATTATCGCGATCGAGGCGGCCCAGAGTCCGGACGACGTTGCGCGTATAGGTCCCGACGCCGAACTCCGTCATGCGCCGTATGTCGATCGCAATTTTCACGGAATCGATTTAACCACAGGCAACGCGCACACGTAGCGACGTCCGCTCTCCGGCGACAGTCGCCGCTCGCACTTGAATCGCAACCTGGGCGACCATTGGCCTCAGGCTAGACACGAACCTCGGCGTGCGCCCTCGCACGCCGCTCCGCGTAGAGCGGAAACGCCTCGGCCAACTCCAGCACCTGGCGCTTCACCTTGGCCAACACGGCAGTATCCGTACGATGCTGCAGAACATCCGCGATCCACCGGCCGACCTGGCGCATCTCCGGTTCTTTCATGCCGCGAGTCGTCAACGCCGGACTGCCGATGCGAATGCCGCTCGGCTTCAACGGCGGATTCGTGTCGAACGGAATCGCATTCTTGTTGACAGTAATTGCCGCCTCGCCCAGAGCTTTTTCCGCCTCGCTGCCCAGCATACCCTTCGCGAAAACATCGACCAGCATGACGTGCGTGTCGGTGCCGCCCGAAATGATCCGAAAGCCCTCGGCAGCGAGCGTCTCAGCGAGCACCTTCGCGTTCGCCACCACCTGCCGTGCGTAGTCTTTGAACTCGGGCTGCATCGCTTCGCTGAAGCACACAGCTTTCGCCGCGATAATGTGTACCAGTGGCCCGCCCTGCATGCCCGGAAACACCGTCTTGTCGATCGCAGGACCAAGGTCCGCCTTCGACAGAATCATCCCCGAGCGCGGTCCGCGAAGAGTTTTGTGCGTAGTGGAAGTCACAATTTGCGCGTGTGGAACCGGCGACGGATGCACACCGCCTGCCACCAATCCCGCGAAGTGCGCCATGTCGACCAGGTACAACGCACCAACCTTGTCGGCAATCTGCCGCATCCGTGCGAAATCAATAATCCGCGGATACGCGCTGCCGCCGCCGATAATCATCTTCGGGCGTTCTTTTTCCGCGAGACGTTCCAGTTCGTCGTAGTCGATCGTTTCAGTTTCTTTCGTGACGCCGTAGGGAACAATCTTGTACGTCTTCCCTGAAAAGTTCAGATGATGGCCGTGCGTGAGGTGCCCGCCGTGCGCGAGATTCAGGCCGAGGATGGTGTCTCCCGGCTGCAAAACCGCCGCGTATGCCGCCATGTTGGCTTGCGATCCAGCGTGTGGCTGGACGTTCGCGTGCTCGGCTCCAAACAGTTGCTTTGCCCGGTCACGCGCCAGATTCTCGACCACATCCGTGAACTCGCACCCGCCGTAGTACCGCTTGCCCGGATACCCTTCCGCATACTTGTTCGTGAACACCGATCCGGCAGCTTCCAACACAGCCTCGCTCACAAAATTCTCCGAGGCGATCAACTCCAATCCCTCGTGCTGGCGACGGGTTTCGTTGTCGATCGCAGCAGCGATCTGCGGATCGTTCTCGGAAAGGGGAAGATACATGGAATTATTTTTCATGATCAGAATCACTCAGTCTCAAAATTCGATACCAACTTCAGTCGCGACTGTGATGCGGAAGCAACAGGGCACAGTCCCGCCCGGCACACGTCGGTATCCAAGTATTTTACGCTTCGAAGGCCGTGCGCAGAAAAGACGCGAGGTGCCATCCATCCATGTATTTGTAGGGGGTCTCGCCCGTCGTATAGTGGCCGCACGGCAGCACCACGACCTTGTGATCCAGACGATGCTTCTCAAATTCGGCCACGACCTGGCGGGAGAATTCGGGCAGGAAGGTCAGATCGTAATCGGCGTAGATCACCAATGACTTTTTGCGCTGCCGCGCAAACTTGTCGAAATACACCATGGGGCTGATCGCTAACCAGATCCGCCGCAGCCGCTCCAGATCAATCTCCGCTTCGATTCCCTGCCGGATATGCCGCGTCGTTTGGCCGTGCCACACTACGTCCGCAAAATAGGTGGAAGCGTGATTGAATGCCGCCACGCGAACACGCGGATCGTGCGCGCTCGCAATAAATGCATAGCAGGAACCCAGGCTCGTCCCGACCACGCCGAGATGCCGATAGCCGTTCTGCTCAAGCCAGTCGAGGCAGGAGCGAATGTCGACCACGCCTTGGCGCACCGAACCGAGCGTACGGCCAATATTCGCCGAAACCGCATAGTCAGCACGCTTAAGTTCCGCAGGCATGCGGATGTCGTGATACGGCATGCTCAGACGAAGCACCGAAACGCCAAGGAGGTTCAGCACCTTGCACAAGCTGTTGTATGCCAACGCATCGGCATTCCAATGTGGAAGCAGTACTACGGCCCTCCGGCCGCGCGCAGCAAACCAGCGCGCATTCACCAGATTATTTTCTGGATATGGAGTCTTCACCGCCGAGGTGAACCGCAGAAAGGAAGCGTGGGTGCCGCGAACTTTTTCTTCCAGCTTCGGGTCAGGTACCTCGCGCGTGCTATGCACCCGGACTTCTCTCTGCTCAAGCCGGAAATCGGTCGGCACACGATAGGAGTAAAACTCATCGCTGTTCGCGATGATGCGCTCGTTGTAATCCGCAAAATACTTTTCGGGATTGGGAGGCATCTGCCCGGCGGGGACGCCGTTGCGGCATGGCCAGTCGTGAGCCCACTCGATACCCCACTCCAGTGGGCGGACGACGCGGTTGTTGTCCACCGCAGTCAGACGGTTTTCCCATTCGTACATCCACTTCTCGTAGAAACCTGGCATGTCTGTTCAGGACTATACCAGGCGAAGATCGCCCCATCAGCCGTTGCGCAGCGAGCGGCGAAACTATGCATTTAGATGGTTTCTGGAAGGTTTGTAGCGCCGGCGTCTCGCCGGCTGTCGCGAGAGCCTGCCCTGAGCTCGTCGAAGGGGCATCTTGCCCTCGTACCGTGGCAAATCAGCACATCCCTCGTTAGAACAGCCGCAAATCAGGGAAGATGCAGCCGCGGCACGCGTTTCGAAATCCCGCACAGGATCTCGTAGGGCACCGTTCCGCAGTATCGAGCCAGTTCCGTGGCATCGACTCGAACCTCGCCACTGCTTCCAATCAGGAGGACTTCATCGCCCTCGTCGGCTCCAGGCACGCCAGTTACGTCGATGAGCGTCAGATCCATCGAGACGGTTCCCACGATCGGTGCGTACGATCCGCGCACAATCACCCGTCCGCGATTCGAAAGCGCGCGATTGTAGCCGTCTGCATATCCCACGGGCAGCACGGCGATTCTTGAGGGAGCCTTCGTAACGAACGTCCCGCCATATCCAAGAGATTGTCCCGCAGGCATCCGCTTCAGGGAAATGATCCGCGATTTCCACGACAGCACCGGCGACAACGTCAGAGGATTCCCGTTGCACGGTTTCCCGCTCTTCATCTGCGGAAGCACGTAGCCATACAGCGCAATGCCGGGACGCACCATCTCGTTCCAGGTGTGCGGTTGCGCGAAGATCGCGCCCGTGTTGTCCATGTGACGCAGAGTCGGCGTGAGGCCATGCTCCTTCACGACACGCACAGCCGTCTCGAATGTCGCAATCTGCCGCGCATTTTCCGCAGCATCCAGGACTTCAGCAGAAGCGAAGTGCGTCGAGATTCCTTCCAGCGTCACATTTGGGCTGCGCTTGATCACATCGCAAATCGCCGAGAGATTTTCCAGGGTTACGCCCAGCCGCCCCATACCAGAGTCGATCTTCAGATGCACGGGCTGCGGCGGCGCTCCCAAGCTCTGCGCCGCGCGATTCAGCAGGTCGACGTGCCATGCCTCCCAGACAGTCGCCGTGAGTTTGCGCCGGATGACCTCTTCCTCTTCGCCCTTCCAGAATCCGGTCATCAGCAGGATCCGTCCGCGCAGGCCTCCGTTGCGCAGCGGCACGCCCTCGTCCGTTGTGGTGACGCCAAACCACTTTGCGCCCTCGGCCTCGAGCGCGAGAGCACAAGGCGTCGCACCATGCCCGTAGGCGTCGGCCTTGATCACCGCACATGTAATAACCTTTGGGCCAACGTGCGTCTGCACCGCGCGAAAATTCTGGCGCAAGGCCGAAAGCGAAATCTCCGCCCACGTGGGACGCGCTGACTGACGGGGTTCTACATCGAGGGTTGGTGAGCTCACTCTGCGTCGATTATATCGGCTCACTCACCAATCGCTCTCGACCAGGAGTGTTCTCCGCCATACGGCCAAAGGTAACCCCGCCATACAATCATTCTTCGCGGAACGCCATTTCGACATTTTCTAGCCACCCGACAAAATGAAGTTCACGGTAACCTGGGTCTCGACTTCCACCGGTTCGCCGTTGAGCACGTACGGACGATATCGCCACTGCTTCACGGCCTCAATCGCCGCCGGGATTAACAACGGATGTCCGCTCAGCGCCTGCAGATTTTCAATCGTGCCCGCCTTGCTGATGATCGCCCGCAGTATGACGGCTCCCTGGATCCGGGCCGCCCGAGCCATTGGTGGGTATACCGGTTGGGGCTTGTAGATCAGATTGCCCTCCATCATCCGGGACACTCGGGGTGGCGGGGCTGTGGGTTTTGGAGGAGGCGGAGGGGCAACAGCAACGTTGTTGCCGAATGCGCCGGTGACGGGATTGTTCACTCCCGGAACTCCCGGCCCTCCAGGCACGCAACCAGTGCAAGCATCCACATCAGGGATAGGTATCTCATCTCCCCCTCGCTCGATAGTAGGAGGAATCGAAGGCGGCGCCACAATCTGCGACGACAGGGGAGTCAGTCGCATTCGTCCAGACGGACGCCGCGCTCCCTCCGGAGGCCGCCCCGGAGGTGGTCCAATGGGCGCACCAATTGTCGCCAGGCGCAACTTTGGCAATCCTTCGCTGTAGATCAACGGCAACATCAGCAGAGCCCCGACCGCGAGTCCTTGCATGGCAAACGAGGCCAACGTGGTCCAGCCTCGGTGAGAGCGATTGTCCCAGTTCGATTCGAGCAGACTGTCGGCGAACATGGTGTCCTCCTGAGCAGAACTTGATAGCTCTAATGACACCGCTGGATCGCCGCGTGGCGCTTTCGCGCAAAAAGAAAAAGCCGCGCTCAGTGCGCGGCTTTCTGGAACTTTTGCGACACACGAGGTGTCGCCAATGTATTACTACTTCGGCTGATCGGGCTTCGTGGTCGCCGGCTTCGTCGGCGTCACCGCGGGCTTCGTTCCCGCCGGCTTCGGAGGCGCGGAAGAAGTGGCAGGCGCCGGTACGCCCGACTGGGCGTTGTACAAATCCACCACCGGCTTGGTCACATCCACCGCCTCGCCCCACCACACCACCGGGCTCTGTGGCCAGGGCTGCGACGTATCCATGATCACGCCGAAGCCGTTATCCGCGGCATACTTGATGAGCACCGGCCCAAGCTTCTGGATGATGCGCTGTGCGATTTCGTTCTGCTGATTCTGCGCATCTTCGCGGGCATCCTGCAACTGACGATCCAGCGACTTCTGCTTGGTCTCGATCTGCTTCACCAGGTTCGCACGGGCGTCGTCGTTCAGCTTGTCCTGCTGCGCGCTCAGCTGCTTCTTGAGCGCGTCGATTTCGTCGTTCTGGTTCTTGAGCTCGTTCTGCTTCGGCTCGAGTTTCTTGCTGAGAGCTTCGAAGTCACGCCGTCCTTCGTTGGTCGCGAAGATGGCTTGCTCCATGCTGATGGTACCGACCTTTGTCCCGGTCCCGGTCACCGCTGGTGCGGACGATGCGGGCGCTGACGCGGCGCCAGGAGCTGCTGCCGCACTACCGGTTTGAGCCAAAGCTGCGACGGAAATCACGAAGGCTGTGGCCAGAAGAATTCGCGGAAACTTGCTTGTCATTGGGTCGCTTGAACTCCTTGAAATGTGGTTCCGGAAATTTTGGCTTGCCTGCTCCCCCAAGCCAACGCTGGGTCTGCCACTGAGGTTGACCGGGTCTTGAACGGCTTCTCTTTGCAACCGGGGTAGATGGGCTGCTACCTACCTGACTCCACCGCTTGTATGTGGCAAGCACACCCCGACGTTCCTCACTCAGGGTGGAGAGCCACCATTATAGCACCGACGGTCAAACCACTGAGCCACGTTGCCACAACCACCCCGCCCTAGAAGGTCGTCGCCACCGTAAAGCGGAACGTCTTGCGTGGCTCGCGCAACGTAAAATTCGACGCGAAGCTGTTAATCGCCTGCTGGTACGTATAATCCCCTGCCGCACCCGCGGGGAACATGCTTCTCGTGATGGCCGTCGGCGACGTTGCCGTGCTGTCCAGGCGCAGAGGATTGTAGGCCCAATAAATCCGGAAGGGCGCATTGATCACCGGCAACATCACCTGTAACTCAATACCCGTCGACATGCGTGGTGTCCAGTTCGTCCCCGGTGCCGGCTTCAGGTACTGCGAAAACAACAGATTCTGGCCACCCACACAATTAAACGAAATGTCGAGCGCCGGACACCCAAACAATGTTGTGTTGATATCGCTCAGCTGACCCGAGTTAATGCGCAACTGCGATTTCCGGACAATCGGATCCACGCCGACATCCATGAAGGGCGCCAGCGTTACAGGGCCCACGATTGCGATTCGGTACTCGACGTTGCCAAATGTATTCAAGTCGCCGCCCGGCTGAACGATCGACTCGATCGGAATCGGAATCTGGTACGCGCCCTGTCGTGGATTATTCGGGTTTTTCAGGACGACCGTGCCATCCGGATTCGTCAAATTGATGACTGCCTTATTCGGTAGAAAGGCGATCGGCGAGATCGACCGGATATCGAATCCGCGCAGATCGTTTTCACCGCCCATGTAGAAACGCTGAAACGGCGGCGCCACTAAGCCGCCATATCCAGTCAGGAAGGACGTCTGGAAGTTAATGCCGATCGCATTCCGGCGCTTCTGCATTGGGAAGAACTGCTTGTACTGCACGATCGGTCGCACCGATTTCACGGTCCCGCCGATTCCCGCCAGTTCACCGCCAAGGAAGATCTGCTTGCCGCTGTGCGGCTGGTACGCAGCGTCGAGTGTGTTGATGGAGAAGCTGGGCAGGATCTTGCTGGTGATAATTCCGGAGAGCGCGTTAGGTCCGGAAATTCCGCGGAAGGCCAACTCGGTGAATAGCGACTTCGATGCGTTGCTCAGCGCGATTAGAGAGGACCGATCGAACGAATAGGTAATGCCCACACGCTTCAATGACCGGTGCAGCGGATAGCTCACCGACGTCGTGAATCCCACACTCGATTGCGTGTAGTTTTGCAGGTTCTGCAGGTAGTAAGACGGCAGGTTCAGCTGCTGGCCTGTCAGGATCGCGTACTGCTTCGCCTGGTTATAGCTGATGCGGTTCGTGTACACGGTGAAGCCGGCCTGCAGAGGGCGGTCCCACAGATACGGCTCCGTAAAGCCAAACAGTATGCTGCGCATCAGGTTGCCGATGCTCGCCTGGATCTGCAGCGTCTCTCCCAATCCGAGGAAGTTGTTGGTCGTGTAACTGAGACCGATGAACGCACCCTCCAGACCGCTCACACCGCCGTTCAGGCCGATGCTGTTTTTCCCCTTCTCTTTCACCTTTAGCGTCAGGTCGACGTAGCCTTCTTTTTCGTCCAGCTTTCGGTCGGTGCCGTTGGGATCGTCCGGTTTGAGTTGTTCGAAATATCCCAATTGGTTGAGGCGGAGCAAGCTGAACTCCCATAGCCGGGAGTTGTAGACTTGCCCTTCCTCGAGCGCGATCTCACGGCGAATCACCTTATCGCGCGTGGTGGTGTTGCCTTGGAACTCGATGCGGCGCACGAAGAACTGCTTTCCTTCGTCGACATCGACATCGAGAAAGATCAGCTTCTTCTCATCGTCAAAGTGCGTGTCGGGAACGGAGGTGAAGTTGATGTAACCGTACTCGCCGTACGCCTTGCGCAGATTCTCCAGCCCCTTGGCGATCTTCTCGCGGCTGAAGATGTCGCCATCCTTGATCGGAAACAGCGTCCGTAGCGCCTTCGAGTTGGGCAACGCCTTGTTGTTCTTGAATGTGATCGACGCCAGGCGGAACTTGTCGCCTTCTTCGATCGGCATCGTGATGTCGACCGCCTTGCCCGGCCCCTTCTGCAGCAGCGGGATGTGGACGCCGGTGTGGCCAGTATCGTGGATCTCCGTCTTAGGATCCTGCACCAGCACCTTGAAATATCCGCGGTTCTGGTACTCGCTGCGCACACGCTCCGTGTCTTCTTCCAGCTTGGTCGCGTCGTAGGTTTTAGCGAAGATATTTTCGAGGAATATGGAGTGCGGGATGCCGATCGGTTTCAGGTTCTTCATCGCAGCGCGCAGTGTGCGGCTGTTGATGTTTCTGTTCCCCTGGAACTTGATGCGGCCGACCTTGACCTTGGGTCCTTCCTTCACCACAAACGTGATGCCGACTGCGGCCGGTGGAATCGCCCGTACTTCTGATCGAATAGTCGCAAATTGCCGTCCATGCTCAGCGAGCAGGTCCTTGATCGCAACTTCGGCTTTCTTGATGCGCGTGGGATCGTACTGGCTCTCGACCGAGAGTCCGACCTTGCGCTCCTTGAAACGGTCCAGCACATCGCTCGTCGAAACCGAACTCAGGCCCGTGTAATTGATTTCGCGGATCGTCGGCTTCTCTTTCACATACACGTGGATCCGCCAGCCCTTCGGAGTTTGCTCTCGCTCAAAGCGGATGTCTTCGAAATAACCGGTGTTCCATAGTGAGTTGAAATCTCGCTCCAGGCCCGCCGCGTCGTAGACGTCCCCTGGGTGGGTGAAAATACGCGCTTTCACCGTGTCGGCCGGAATGCGCCGGTTCCCGTGGATCACGATCTCGGTGACGACGTCCTGTTGCGCCCAACCACGCGGACATAAAAATATGACGAGTGCGAGTAGTAGTGCCGAGAGAGCCCGGCCCACCGGTCGCTGCCTTGCATGCCAAAGCATCCCGAAGAAGAGAAATGGACCCGCTGAATGAGCGGTACGGCCAGAGCCGCTCGGGCGTATGGCAGGGATATCCGTATGAAAGCGAAGAGGAATCGCTACTACCTCGGCCTCAGGGAGTTAGGAAAACGGCTATTATACGGTAGAGCTGTGGGCAGCGTCCAAAATGGCCGCCCTTAATGTCACTTCTTCGACTGCGTACTTTCCTTAACGGGTTGGCTTCGCCAACTCCACCTCCACCAAGACGGAATAAAACGTGGCGGAGTTGCCCATGTCCGTAAGTTTTTCTGAGGTAAGTGTGTTGATATTGCTTCCCCCGGGAGTCAATTTTGCCCAATTCAGCTTCGCCGCAACCACTCCCGGCTGAACGGCCCCATTCACGTGAGCCCGAAGTGTCAGTTCGCCCCGGGCGTTGAACACGCGCACCGGGTCTCCGTCCCGGATTCCTCGCGCTCCGGCATCCTTCGCGTGGATCTCCAGCAGGCTGGTATCTTCCATCTCCTGAACGGCCGGCAGATTGGAGAACGTGGAATTGAGATAGTTGTCGGCTTTGCGAGCCAGGAGTTCCAGCGGAAAGCCTTCGCCGACGTGCCGGGATTCCTTCGGCGGAACGAACTCCGCCACCGGGTCCAGCCCCTGCGCGATCAGCGCAGGATTGTAGAGTTCCGCCTTCCCGCTGGGCGTTTGAAAACCTCCCTGCGCGAAAGGCAGGAATGGACGCGAATCCTGACTCACGGTTCCAGATTCCTGACCCTCAAAATTCAGCCGCGCATGCCCGTCTTTCTCCAGCCGCTCCCGGTCGATCCCTTTCAGCCACGGATTCGACGAGCTCAGCGCCTTGTCGATCATCTCGTCGACCGACTCGCTGAAGCATTCCTCTTCGAATTCCATTGCACGAGCTAGCCCGCGAAACACCTCTACATTCGACCGGCACTCGCCCAGCGGTTCGATTGCCTGGTTCGACATCTGGATGTAGTAGTGCCCGTATGCAGTCTGTAGATCCTTCTGCTCGAAAAAGGTCGTCGCCGGCAGAACGATATCGGCATAGTCGGTCGTGTCGGTGAAGAACTGCTCGTGCACCACGGTGAACAGGTCCGGCCGCTTCAGCCCGCGAATCACTTCGTTGTGATTGGGACACACGGCCGCTGGGTTGGAGTTGTACACATAAAGAGCCTGGATCGGCGGGTCTTTCAGCGTATTGAGCGCTTTGCCCAACTCGACCATGTTGACGACGCGCGCTGGCCGGCCCAAGGTTTGCTGCATTAGTTCAGGCTTGTCGAGTGCTTCGCGCCTCAGCCCCCATCCGCCGCTGGTCGAAAGCTGCAGCCCGCCGCCGACTTCCTTCCACGCTCCGGTAATGCACGGCAGCATCGTGATCGCGCGCATTGCCATGCCGCCGCCTTCCGACCGCTGTACGCCGTAATTGACGCGGATCACCGCCGGGCTATGGGTCGCATACTCGCGGGCCAGCTTGTGGATGTGTTCTTCCGAAACCCCCGTCCATTTCGCGATCCGGTGCGGCGCATACTCCTTCACCTTCTCCCGCAGCTGCTCGAACCCGACCGTGTATTTCTCCACGTAATCGGCGTCGTGCAATCCCGCGCCAATGATCACGTGCATCATGCCCAGCGCAAGCGCCGCGTCGGTGCCCGGATTGATCGGGATATACCAGTCCGCGTGTTTCGCCGTGCGCGTCTTGTAGGGATCGATGACGACCAGCCTCGCTCCGGCGCGGTGCGCCTGCTTGATGAAGGGCCACAGGTGAACGTTGTTGCCGTGAATGTTCGCGCCCCAAGCGATGATGTACCGCGAATGCGCAAACTGTTCCGGCTCGGTTCCCAGTTTCACACCCAGCACGGACTTCAGTCCCGCCTCGCCCGCCGCCGAACAGATCGACCGCTCCAGTTGCGAAGCGCCGAACCGATGGAAAAAACGTCGATCCATCGACGATCCGCTCAGAACCGCCAGCGTTCCGCCGTACGAATAGGGCAGGAGGACCTCGGGCCCGAATTCTTTCGCAACTGCCTTGAAACGTTCCGCTATCGCCGACAGCGCTTCGTCCCACGAAATTCGCCGAAAGTCATTGGCGTTCTTCGCGCCTCCGCCCTTGGGTGCGACCCGTCGCATCGGATACAGAACGCGATCCGGCGAGTACACCCGGTCGAGATACTTCGACACCTTCGCGCACAAAAAACCGCGCGTCACCGGATGCGCGGGATCTCCCTGGATCTTCGTCGCCCGGCCGTCCTCGATCGTAATCAGTACTCCGCACGCGTCGGGGCAATCATGCGGACAGGCAGCATGCACAACTTTCTTCATCGACCTCTGATTATAAGGGGAACACTCCCGGAGGGCTCAACTCTGTGCTTTAGCACAGATCTTTCTTCGTCACGGATCGTTTTCGTGGTGGAGTGACGTGCGCCTCGCCGATCGATGTCCCGCAAAACGTAGTGCCAGCGTCCCCGCCAGCTGTCGCGAGGGCATCTTGCCCTCGCCTAGTTGTCGACCACCATCACGCGCTCAATCTGCACGGTGCCCCAGGTTCGCGTCCCCTCTTTGGATGCGAATCTGGGACTCTCAATCGGCACTGCCCAAGAGACATCTGAAACTGAAAACTGAGCCGCACGCCTACCGATCATAAAACTCCCGCGCCACAAACTCCGGCAGGTGCGACGGAACACTCGCCGGACGCTTGCGAGGAACAATCGAGTCGGTCGGAGCACGCTTAGTCGCGGCTTCCGAACTCGCCGCCGGTTCGGTCGCATTTTCCTCGATTAAAAACGCCAGCATCGAACACAGAACGAATCCAATCCCGTTCAGCACGCCATGCGTGCTTGCCATACCGGGCATGGTGAGAAATGGTCTTCCAAGATAGTCCGTCACCGCGTACGCGCCTGCCAACCCCATTGCGACACATGCGGCCAGCGCGCCCGTTCGCAAATAGACTCGCGCAACCGACACGTCCAGAAACGGGGCCATCCAGAACAGACACACCGCAAACGCAGGTACACTCAACGCCAAACCCAAAGCTGACGCCAGCCGGAGCAGCGGCGAAATGACGAATCCCGCCGCCAACAGAAACGGCAAGAACAACAGGAGCCACACAATCGCGCGCAAAATACCCATGCTCACCTTTCGCCGCTCGCACGACCGCGCTGCCGCAGCAGCCAGTACTGCAACCGCGAATCCGCTGTAGTGGAAATGCACCGACGTCAACAGGACAATCGGCTCCTGAAATCCCAACGGGTGTAATCCCGCCCGCGACACAACGAGCCACCCGCCTGCAAATGCGAGATCCACTCCCGCCACGCTCACGGCCAGATCGGCGAGTGATCTTTTCTCGTTCCGATGCAAGTTCCACATGCCTATAGCCGCCACCACCACGCCCATGACGAACCACGGAACACTTAGAGCCGATGCGGCCAGCCCTGGTCTCTGCCAAAACGACGCGACGACAGCAAGGGCGGCGATTGGTTGTAAGACCACGAATCGTGAGTTCACTCCGGCGCGGTTCTCTGTTCTCACCAGACCAAGGCCCAGTGGGACCACCACCAGCACCGCAAATAACAGCAGCAACTCAATCACTCCGGCCGGTGCGCGCCGTAGTCCGGCAAGCACAGCAAGTCCCGCCCATACAGCTGCCCCGGACAAACTGATCAACGCTGTTCTGACTTCCATCGCGCGGTTGTGCATGGCGACTCCTTTCACCCGACCGGGGCAAACGCCGCCCGGACGAAAATGAACGACAATGTGATCAAGCCTGCGAGATACACGGCATCCAGCCACCGATTGGCCCGGCGCACTTCTGGGTCGTAGTAGAGGCATTGCAACGCGATCCGCAGCAGCCAGAATGCGCCCATGAACCCGCTCAGGAAGCGCCCCAGCGCACTGGCTCCAGCGAGATCGCGCGCGAACCCGAAACACAACGCGCTGAAGAAACCGACCGTCAGTACGATATAGACCCAGTGCACGTAAAAAATCTGCCGGATGAAAGTCGGAATACTCCTCACGTTTTCGCGAACGCGCAGTCGGCCCGGCAAGATTCCATTCACCAGCACGATCCCGGCTTGTATCGCTCCCGCTGCCCAGATCAGCCGTACATCGGTGAGTTCGTTCATAACGCCCTCACTTTTTCTCCGGTTGCGACCAGACACCCACGACGGACGTCTTCCGAATGAACCGGCTCAGGATCCATCCCATTGTCAGTACTGAAATCACAAGCCCCACGAAGCCCCACTTCAATTGCTGGGCAATTGCCAGCAACGGCGGCATTGCAACTCCAGAGTCGGGCTCCGCTGACATCGCAAAGATGGCAGGCATAAGCACGACCGTCACATTGGCGAAGGCGGCCCAGAACGCCACCCGCTCCGCGTTGCCACATAGCTCCAGCAGTTGCTTCCGTAACGGACCATTGAGATAGCCAACCACTCCAAGCGCCACCAGGATGGTTGCCGTCAGCCCGCAACCAAATACGATCGAAGTGACCATGTGCTCTCCCCCCCCCCGCGATTGACTCTCTTGTAACAGATATTTCTGAATAAACAGAAATAAGCGCACAAATTTTTTTACTTCGCCTTTTCTCCCAGCACCCGCCGGATCTTTCCCCGCATGCCCAGCACGCGCCGCAACGTCGCCGACGACACTTGGCTGATCTCACCGTACGCCGAGGTTGCTGCTTCAAAGAATTCGGCCATACTCTCGAGTCGCTCCCTTGTGTACTCGTCTACTCCGCCCTCGTCCGATTCAGCCAGGCAACGCCGCAGCAACTGCAGCGTGGGATCGACCTCCCGCCGCTTGCGCTGCTCTACGATCACGCGAAACATCTCCCAGACATCCTTCATCGACTCGTAATGCTCTCGCCGCTCGCCCAGGACGTGGACTGCCCGCACGATCCCCCAACTCTCCAGTTCCCGGATCGACGTGCTGACATTCGATCGCGCCACATTCAGTGTCTCCGCGATCTCGTCCGCGGGCAGGGGCTTTGGCGACAGAAACAGCAACGCGTGAATCTGGGCCACGGTCCGGTTGATTCCCCAGCGCGTCCCCATCTCGCCCCAGTGCAGGATGTATTGCTGTTGTATGTTCGTAAGTTTCATACAGTACTTTCTGTCTATACTGAAATTACTGTCATATCTCGCCCGCGTCAAGAACTCCATTTCCTTTGAAATGTGGGAGTTTGGCAGCCCGAATGAGCGCATTAGCAAAGGCCGCGCTTTGCGGCGCGGCCTTCTTGCTTTTCCTGAAGACTGGCGACTGGCCGACTACTTGATCTCCATCACTTCTTTCTCTTTCGCCTTGGCCATCTCTTCCATCTTCTTGATCTCGTCATCGGTCAGCTTCTGAATTTCCTCCAGCGCCTTCTTCTCGTCGTCCTCGGTAATCTTCTTGTCTTTCATCGCCTTCTTGATGGCCTCGTTGCCATCCCGCCGAATATTGCGAACTGCAGTCCGGTGCTCTTCGAGAACTTTGTGCAGGTGCTTCACCATGTCGCGGCGGCGCTCTTCTGTCAGCGGAGGCACCGGCACGCGGATCAGTTTCCCGTCATTCATCGGATTCAATCCCAGGTCCGCCGTGCGGATCGCCTTCTCAATCCCAGCCAGCGACGACGGGTCAAACGGTTGCACCGTAATCAACTGTGGCTCGGGCGCGTGCACCGTCGCAATCTGGTTCAGCGGCATCTGCGACCCGTAATAATCTACCGACACACTGTCGAGCATGTGCACCGACGCACGCCCCGTGCGGGTCGCCGCAATCTCCTTGCGGAAGTCCGCGACCGCTTTCTCCATGCGCGTCTTTAACTGCGCATACGTATCCTTCAATCCGGGGACTGCCGCCATGGTTGCTTGAGCCATCTTGAGCTCCAGAAGTACGACGAATGAAAACGGAGAATTATAAACCCGGTCGTTGGCGATCGGTCTTGGATCGTCGGCCCGGTGCCCCATGTTTGCGCGTTCTGTGCGCAAACGTGGGATTCACATCATCTCGCGTTCTGCCGATGACTGAACCGGCGACTGCCCTACGCACTCACCAGTGATCCGATCTTCTCGCCGGTCACAACCTTCTTGATGTTCCCGCGCTCGTTCAGGCTGAACACGACAATCGGCAGGTTGTTGTCCTTGCACAGCGAGATGGCGGTCAGGTCCATCACGCGAAGTCCCTGCTTGAGAACGTCCATGTAGCTGATCTCGACGAACTTCTTCGCGTCTTTCACCACCATGGGATCGGCGTCGTAGATGCCGTCCACCTTGGTCGCCTTCAGGATCACGTCCGCCTTGATCTCCATTGCACGTAGCGACGCCGCTGTATCCGTCGAGAAATATGGATTTCCCGTCCCGCCGGCAAAGATCACAATCCTGCCCTTCTCCAGATGCCGGATCGCGCGCCGCCGGATAAACGGCTCCGCCACCTGGTTCATCTCGATAGCGGACTGAACCCGTGTGTGTACACTGTGCTTTTCTAACGCGTCCTGCAACGCCAGCGCGTTGATCACCGTGGCCAACATGCCCATGTGGTCCGCCGAAACACGGTCCATTTCCTTGGCTTGTTCAGCTACGCCGCGGAAGAAGTTCCCGCCGCCCACGACGATCGCAATCTGGATCTCCAGTTCGCGGACCTCGGCCAGTTCCTCCGCAATCTCGTGCACGCGTGCCGTGTCCACACCAAAACCCTGGCCCGCGGCCAGCGCTTCACCGGATAATTTGAGGAGGATTCGTTTGAAGATCGTCTGCGCCATGAGTTGTGGCCGATCGAAATCTGCGGGATTGCGAGGAGCACTTCGCCGCATCAAGACCCGGCGAAAACTCCCGCTAAGGAAGTTTCGCCGAAGCCTTGAAACTCTGCAACTTAGTTTTACTTACTTCGCCGGAGCCGCCTCGCCACCCTCGTCGGTCTTCTGCGTGGTGGAGGCGACCGTCATGCCCGCTTCGCCCACCTTGAAGCGCGCGAACCGGCGCACGGCAATGTTCTCTCCCAGCTTGCCGATCTTCGCGGCAATCAACTGCGCGACGCTGATGGTCTGATCCTTGATGAAGGGCTGCTCGATGAGGCAGACCTCCTCGTAGAATTTCTCCATCTTGCCGGCCACCATCTTTTCGGCGATATGCGGAGGCTTCCCGCTGGCCACGGCCTGGGCCAGGAAGATGTCCTTCTCGCGCGCGTACGCTTCGGCCGTCACGTCTTCCTTGCGTACGTAACGCGGATCGCTGGCCGCGATATGCATCGCGATGTCGTGCACCAGTTCCTTGAAGTCCTCGGTGCGCGCCACGAAGTCACTCTCGCAGTTCACTTCCACCAGCACACCAATCTTGCCTCCGGCATGGATGTAGCTGGCAACGGAACCTTCGCTGGTCGCACGTGTGGCTTTCTTTGCCGCCACGGAAACGCCCTTCTTGCGGAGCAATACGACTGCCTGCTCGAGGTCGCCTTTCGCCTCCGACAAAGCCTGCTTGCAGTCCATCATTGGCGCTCCGGTCTTTTCCCGAAGCTCTTTTACTTGTGCCGCTGAAATATTCACGCTAGTTGTGCTCATATTCTTTAAGATGCCCCTTCTTCGATGCCAGGCTGCTCGGCGGCGATGCCGCAGCCTGCTCCCCGGCAACCTTGCCCTGATAAAAATCGACCCGCGGCGTCAGGACGCCCGCGGGTCCGAAATCTCTAGTCCAGTTTCTTTCAGAAAGTCTGGCTTTCGACCTGCGGAACCTCGTCGGCCTCTTCTTGCTTGGCCGTCGCGGGCGCCTTCTTCGTGCCGCCGCCCAGCACATCCTCCATGCTGATGTCGTCGCCCGAAACCTCACCTGCCTCGGCCTCAACCGCTTCGCTGCCGTGAGTCTCGTGCCCCGCTTCCGCAGAGACCCCAGCCGCTACTGCAGAATGCAATTCCGCCGACTGCTTATCGGTCAGCAACTGCGAGCCTTCCACGATGGAGTCCGCGATCTTCGACGCAAACAGCCGGATCGCTCGCAAGGCATCATCATTGCCTGGGATCACGTAGTCCACTTCGCTCGGATCGCAGTTCGTATCGACCACGGCGACCACCGGGATTCCCAGCTTGCGCGCCTCGCGCACCGCGATCTGCTCCTTGTTCGAATCGATCACGAAGATCGAATCCGGGAGCCGCGACATATTCTTGATGCCTGCCAGGTTCGCCTGCAGGTGCTTGCGCTCGCGCTCCAGCTTGATTACTTCTTTCTTGGGAAGCAGCTCGTACCGGCCATCGGTAGCCATTTCGTCGAGTTCCTTCAGCCGCTTCACCGACTTCTGCACCGTCACCCAATTGGTCAGAAGTCCGCCCAGCCAGCGCTGGTTCACATAGAACATTCCGGCGCGCCCTGCCTCTTCGGCGATCGCGTCCTGTGCCTGGCGCTTGGTCCCCACGAAGAGCACGATCTTGCCCTCGGCCGCCAGGTCCTGCACGAATTTCGACGCTTCCTTGAACATCTTCAGCGTCTTCTGCAGGTCGATGATGTAAATTCCGTTGCGCTCGCCGAAGATGTATTCCTTCATCTTGGGATTCCAGCGCTTCGTCTGATGCCCGAAGTGAACACCCGCTTCGAGCAACTCCTTCATGGTGATGTTAGCCAATTAACCTCCTCGTCAGTCTGCATCCTTCGAGTCGGTTTCACGTTTCGTGTTTCAAGTTTCGAGCCGGCCGTTTGCGACATCATCAGCGACTTGCTCGAAACCCGAAACTGGAAACCCGAAACTGCTCTTCCGGATTGCCATTCCCGTCCCCGCGCACGAGGCACGGGAAGAATTGAACACCTATTTTCAGTTTCAACTTTCGTGTTTCAAGATTCCGGTCTTGCCGGAAACCCGAAACTCGAAACCTGAAACTCGAAACTGTTTTAGCGCTTCGAGAACTGGAACCGCTTGCGGGCGCCCTTCTGCCCGTACTTCTTGCGTTCCTTGCCGCGCGAATCGCGCGTCACCAAGCCTTCGGACTTCAGCTTCTTGCGCAGTTCCGCATTGAACTGCATCAACGCGCGCGCAATTCCCAGACGCATCGCGTCTGCCTGTCCGTTGACGCCGCCGCCGGAAACATTGGCGACCACGTTGAACGATGCCGCCGTATCCGTCGAGAGCAACGGCTGGCGGGCGCTCGCCCGCTGTGCTTCCGTCACGAAATATTGATCGAAAGCACGACCGTTGACCTTGTACTCGCCGTTGCCCGGACGCAGATAAACCCGCGCCACCGACGTCTTGCGCCGTCCTGTTCCGTAATACTGAACCAATTCAGCCATTTAATTTCTAGCTCCGAGCTCTAGCTTCTCACCTGCAAATCCCGGCGAAGCGCGAGTCCTGTGCTTAACCTTTCAAAGATTCAAAGAGAAA
Source organism: uncultured Acidobacteriota bacterium (assembly GCA_963718505.1). GTDB lineage: Bacteria > Acidobacteriota > Terriglobia > Terriglobales > Acidobacteriaceae > Gp1-AA133. Next base: position 196,201 of record CAVQZP010000031.1, read on the forward strand.
CTTTTCGATCAGCTACGTTCGGCGTGCTAGAAGCTCGCAGCTAGTAGCTAGCGGCTTCCTAGGCCAGCACCTTCGCTTCGGGCTTCTGCGCCTCGTGCGGGTGCTTCTCGCCGCGATATACCTTCAACTTGGTAAACATCTGCTTGCCCAATTTCGACTTGGGCAGCATGCGCGAAATCGCGTCTTCGATGATCAGCTCCGGCTTGCGATCAAACCGTTTGCGAAAATCTTCCGAACGCAAGCCGCCCGGGTATCCGGTGTAATGGTGATACGCCTTCTGTTCCGCCTTCATGCCCGTCATCTTCACCTTCTCGGCGTTGATGATGATCACGTGATCGCCGGTATCCAGAAACGTCGTGTATTTCGGGCTCTCTTTGCCCATCAGGATGCGGGCCACCCGCGAAGCCAAACGGCCGAGCGTCTGCCCCGAGGCATCCACGACATACCACTTGCGCACAATTTCCCCCTCTTTGGGGAAATAGGTAGACATCAGAACTCTCCCAGATTTTTTAAAAAGCTATGAAGACCGCTGAGTGCCACTAGGCGCCGAACGCGCAGAGGTATCAGGCGGGCAACCGCAGGACATCCGAAGCTTCAAAGATAGCGTAGATCCTAGAGAATTGTCAACGAATCGTATTACTTACGGCACCTGGCCCGGGTTTCGCACACGCGGAAAACCCGCGAAAAATCTGAATTATTCGTACGCCAGGGCCTCTATCGGGTCTTTTTGGGCCGCCCGATAAGCAGGATACATCGCCCCCAACATCGCCCCGACGATCGCGATAATGGTCGTCCAAAGGATCCAGCCCCCCGTGACCACCACGCGCAGGGTCGGTATCCTATGCGCGATTCCCACCCGAGCCGTCAGGCTGATTAGGATCCCCAGGATGATTCCCCCTAGCGCAAGCATCACCGTCTCGCGCAAGATCACATTCACAATATAGAACTTCGAGGCGCCCATCGATTTCAAGATTCCGATTTCCCGAGTCCGTTCCATCACCGCCGTGTACATGGCCTGGAAAATGACGATGAACCCGATCGTCACCGAAATCGCGATCACCACGTTCAGAAACGTTCGAAGCCCGGGGTAATTATTCGGCGTCAACATCGACAGGTAATAGCTCATCGAACTGGCCATATAGCGCTGCAGGCCATCAACATGCTTAATTTCATCTACCACTACGTCAGCATTCGATGGGTCGTCCAGTTTCAGGTAAAAAATTGACGCGTGGTCCTTCGATCCATTCAAGTCCTGCAGCACGCCGATCTGTAAGAATTTTCTCGCTAACTTGCCTGAGGCGACGATTCCGCTAACACGGAATTGATGGCTGAGAATTTCCATCGAGTCTCCCACTTTGATGTGTTTCGCCTTGGCAATGACGTCATCGACGAGAACGTCATCCGGACCCTGGAAAGGCCCTCCCTGTAGATAGTGGAAGGGACTCAACTCTTCATAACTCTTCAGGTCGATGCCGGCAATCACTTCAAGATTGCCGTTGGTGCTCACCTGGGTAATCACGGGCGCCACAACCTTTACATGCGGCAACTTCGCCAGAACATCTCCGATCTTGATCGGCATCGGCGCACCCGTCAGCCCTACAATATATGAAGAACCTGGCGGCATGACCACGACATCTGCCCCAATCCCCGCCTGCCGTTGCCGTGAATCGCTAACCATTCCCAGCGACAGTCCCACGATCAGCAGGATCAACGTGACCTCAAGCGCCACTGCGATCACGCTGATCATCGACCGGATCGGCCGATGAACCAGGTTGCCGACAATCATTTTGTTCATCATGATTTGTTCACGTGGGGACAGCCGCCCTCGGCTGTCCGGCGGAGCTTAGCTCCGCTTAAAATCAAGTTTACTTCGGGTCTCCGCCATTCATGCTGTGTTGAGCGTTGTTCTGCTCGCCCAATCGCACAACTTCCGCTCCCGGCGGCTGCTCCAGGGCAAACTGATCTTCGGTAAGCTCCTTGTTGAATTCGAGCTTCACGAAGTTCAGCGTGATGTCGTACTCCTCTTGCGGACGCTCGATCTCGATCTGCACTGGAAAATTAACTCCATCGTAGTCCTTGTACTCGCCGTACCGGACGTCGGTCGCTAGGTTTCCGTTATCGTCGTATACGAACTGCCGATGAATCTTCAGATCCGTGCGGCTGAAAATCAGCTTACGCGACAGAAACCATCCCTTCTTCCCGCGTTTCACGACCACGATCTCGTAGTCGGGCTGCTCCACCCGGTGCTTCTTCGAATCCAGCACCGTCTCGTACCCGTTCTCGAGCACGGCAATTTCGTTCTCGGGATCGATCTCTCGGATCAGGATCGCTTCATACAGATTCTGCGGCCGCACGCTTTCCAGCGGCTGCTTCGGATTCTGCGTCTCGACATCGTTGCGCCCCGTCACGAAGCGGTTTTTCGGAGGAATCCAAAGCTTGAATTCCTTCCCATCGCTCACCATATCGAACGCGCGATTGCGAACGATGGGCATCAGCCCGATCAAACGCAACATCGCCGGCTTGCGCGCCAGCACGTAACCGCGAATTTCTTTGTAGTCGGTAACCTTGCCCTGGTTCACGCCGCCCACGGAGGTATCGATATCCACCGTGGCCTGCATGGTCTGGATTTTTGTGGCCTGGGCGTTGATCGCATCCACCAGTTCCTCCTGCGTGGCCGCCTGCAGCGGAACCGTGCTGAATTGACGCTCCACCTTTCGCGAACGAAACAGGCATCCGCTCAAAGGCAGAGTGGCCAGAACGAGGGACACCGCATAAATACGACAGAGACGCGTCATCATCGCTTGAGATTGAGTATACCGTGCGGAAGTTGCACGAAAATGGCGGTGGACAGATTGCCCGATCTGCACGCAACTCGCATCAGGGCATCGCTTTAGCGATCTTGCCGCGCTGAAGTGCTGGCGCCCCGCTTCCTGCGACCAAGAAACCTTTCGCTACTACTGCCCCCGTACTGCCCGGCGGAAGGCGATCACGTTGCGATTGTGTTCTTCGAGACTGCGCGCAAATCGATGATGGCCGTTGCCGTCACTCACGAAATACAGATAATCGCTGACGCCGGGATGCATCGCCGCTTCCAGTGAGCTTTTCCCTGGGTTAGCAATCGGACCCGGCGGAAGTCCCGGAAATCGATACGTGTTATAGGGAGAGTTCACCGCCATGTCGGCATGATGCAGCGCGCCCTGGTAGGTGCCCGCCAGCAACTCCGCGTAAATCACGCTCGGATCGGCATCGAGCGCCATCCGCTTCGTGAGGCGGTTGAAGTAGACGCTCGCCACCATGGGACGCTCGTCCGGATTGGCGGTTTCCTTTTCGACTATCGAAGCCATCGTGACCGTCTGCTGCACGTCGGAATTGAGGCCGATCGACGCGGCCACCTGCCGGAAGTGATGCACCATCGCAGCGACGATGTCGTGCATGCTTTGCGTGCGCGTGAACTCGTATGTGTCCGGGAACAGATAGCCCTCGAGCGACTTCGCCTCCGGCGCGAGATCCTGAATCAAGTCCGTCTCGCTCTGCGCAATTTTCAAAAACTCCTCGCGCGTCCCGAGTCCCGCCTCGGCTACGGCATCCGCGATCTCGAACATCGTGAAGCCCTCGGGAATCACGACCGTGTGGACATAGATATCGCCGCGCGCCAGACGATTGTGAACTTCTTCGAGCGACGCCGTCTTCTCGAACAGATATTCGCCCGCCTTCAGGGAGCGTTTGCGATGCAGCGCGTGCCATATGACGAAAGCCTTCTCGCTGCGAATGATTCCGGCTTGCTTCAGTTCCGAGGCGATCTTGCGAGTCGTGGACCCGGGCCGCAGCAATACAAACTTCTGCCCACCGGGCGCGACCGGAGTGTACACGGCCCACGCCAACCACGCGGCGAATCCCAACGTCGCCAAGAACAAGAGCAGTAAAAGCTTCCGCAAAGTACCGCTAGTTTAGATGACTTTTGGCGGCGAACCGTTAGTCGGATGGACGATGTACTCAGGTAAGCAAAATCAGTCGCCAGTCTTCAGGCGCATTCGCCGCAATAGGATTTTCCGACGCCAGGAAACAAAATCCCGCCACTCATCACGCCGCGGACCGATGACCGAGGACCGAGGACCGAAGACCGAAGACTAACTCCCCCTCGCCTCCATCCACGACTGCAGAATCAACACCGCCGCCATCTGATCCACCACCTGGCCCCGCCGCCGAATCGACATCTCTGTTTCGCGCAACAACCGGTTCGCCTCTGCCGACGTCAGCCGCTCGTCCCACAAATGCACCGGCAGCCTGAAGCGCTCCTGCAGTTCCTCGGCGAAGCGGTGCATCTTCTCCGCCTGCACGCCCTCCTCACCGCTCATGCGCAGGGGAAAGCCTACGACGATCTCGGAAATTTCGTACTCCCGGATCAGGTCTCCCAAAGCCTGAAAATCCAGCCGCTTGTTCTGCCGCTGAAGTGTCGGAAGCCCCTGCGCCGTAAGCCCCAGAGGATCGGAGACCGCGATCCCGATGCGGCGCGATCCCACATCCAGGCCGAGAATGCGCTTCCTCAGCACGACATTCGGAGACTCGATTGCCGACTCGCTCACACCGCGATTATATGTTGCGCCGAACGCACTGAACTTCGTCTACGATAGCGGGAATGCCCGAAGAGGTTGAAGCCGTTTCCCCTGGGCCCGTCAGCGCTTCCGGCCTCGGCCTGTCCAGTCGCTCCTTCCGCCACTGGCCACAGATCATCATCGCCGTCGGAGTTGTGCTCACGCTCTGCTATGTCGCCGAACTGGTGCTGGTGGTCATGTTGAGCTCGATCTTGCTCGCTTTCATTCTGGCGCCCGTCGTCGACTTCTTCGTGCAAGCCCGACTCCCGCGCAGCCTTGCGTCGTTCCTGGCCGTGCTGCTTTTGCTTGCCCTTCTCTACGGCGTCAGCTACGTCTCGTACAACCAGGCTTCGAATTTCGTTCAGGTTTTGCCCAAGTATTCGGACCGCATCCGGGCCGCGGTAATGAGTTTCCGGGACCGCGCCGAGTCGCTGAACCCGCTTCGCGCCTCGCCCGACGATAAGAATGTGATCCGAGTCCTCCCCAGCAGCCCGATCGCCGATGCCGTTACCAAGGGCTTCGGATCGGTATCCACGGGCGCCTTCGCCATCACGTTCATTCCGTTCCTGGTCTATTTCATGCTCAGCTGGCAGCAACATGTGCGATCGGCGACCGTGATGCTCTTCCGCATGGAACATCGCCATACGGCCTACGTCACCCTCGGCCTGATTTCCCGCATGATTCGCAGCTTCATGGTCGGCAATCTCTTGATCGGACTCCTGATAGCCACCATCAGCGTTGCCGTCTTCGGGGCCATCGGGCTGCCATTCTTCTTCGTTGTGGGAGTCCTGAGCGGATTCTTGAGCCTGGTCCCGTACTTGGGGCTCGTGCTCGCCGTCGCGCCGCCGCTTCTAGTCGGCCTTGGCCAGATGGACTCCGGCGACCTTATCGCCATTTGCATTCTTGTACTCGCCTTGCATTTCTTCGCGCTGAACGTGATGTTCCCGAAATTCCTCGGCAACCGCATGCAGATCAATCCTCTGGCGGTCACCATCGCGCTTCTTTTCTGGGGATGGCTCTGGGGCGCCATGGGCCTCATCCTCGCGATCCCGATCACCGCCGCCATGAAGATCATCTTCGACCACGTTGAGTCGCTGAAGTCCTGGGGCGCGTGGATGGGGGAGTAGGACAAGTCGTTCACTCGCCCAGGGGTCTGACTATGTCTCGGATGACGCTCGGGCAAGCTAAAAGCTCAATCCAGGGTAATCGCGAAGATGCTGGACGGCCTTATCTCTCAATAAGAGGAACATCGTAGCGGCGGGGCGCCGCTTTAGATCCCTGAATTAGACCGCTGAAGACGATAACTGCAGACTTGGCGACTGCTCCTACGCTTCGAACTCCGCCGCTTCCGGGAAGCGTAAGTTGTGCTTGGACAAGGCCTTGTTGAGCAGATCTTCGACCTGCGTCTCTTCGCAGTTCTTGGCCATCGCCAGCTCGCTGACGAGCAAGTAGCGCGCCCGCTCCAGCATCTTTTTCTCCCGGAACGACAGCGGCTTCGACTGGTTCAGCGTTAGCAGACCCTTCAGCACAGAGGCCACCTCAAGCAGCGACCCCGTCCGCATCCGGTCGGAATTCTCTTTGAAGCGGTATTTCCAGTCGGTATTGTTCAAGCACTCGCCATCTGTAAGAAAATCAAGGATTTTCTGGATTTCTCCGTTCCGGACCACGCGCCGCAGCCCTACGCTGCTCACGTTCTGGAACGGCACACGCACCTTCAGGCTGCAGGACTTGATGCTGACAAGGTAGAACTTCTCCACAGTGGCGCCGACCGTCAAGCTGCTGATCTGCTCGATGACACCGACTCCGTGGTTGGGGTACACAACTTTGTCGCCGATGTGGAAACCGTCGCTACTAATCATGAGGAAACACCTATGAGCGCCGGACTACGTGAGGAACTACTTCGAGTAGTCTATTCCAATTAGGGACAAAAGGCAATTCCCCCAGCCCTTTAGCTGCCGGAATCGGGGCAAAACAAATACAACCAATAGAAATTATTGATCTTGCCTCCCGAGTGGGTCCATACTGCGAGCAGTTCGATCGAGTTCCCGAATCGGGAAGTGGTCGAGTGGTGCGGCCACGTGGCCCCTCATTCATCGCAGGTTTATAATTCCCGCTAGCCATGACTGAGCAGATCAAAAAGAAGCTCCAGGATGAAATCACAGCCTTGGAGCACGAGTTAAGTCACGAGCTTCCCAAAGAGCTCAAGAAGGCCGTCGCCCTGGGCGATCTCAGCGAAAACGCCGAATATCACATGGCGAAACAGCGCCAGGAGTTCGTCAAGGCCCGCCTCCGCCAGCTTGGCCGCCGCCTCGCAGACCTTTCCCTGATCAACATGAGTAATATCCCGAAGGACAAGGTCGGCCTCGGCTCAACGGTGAAGGTCTACGACAACGACAAGGGCGAGGAAATCCAGTACAAGCTCGTCACCAGCGAAGAATCCGACGTCGCTGCCGGGAAGATTTCCACGACGTCGCCCATCGGCCGCGCGCTGTTGAACAAGAAAGTGGGCGACTCCACGATCGTGGTGACCCCCAACGGCAAGCGCGAGCTGGAAATCCTGAGCCTCACCACGATCCACGACGCGGCGCCCCTCGATGAGGCCAGCGCAGGATGACCTGGACCAGCGCTTTCGGGAATGCCTGCGGAAAGCTCCTGCGCGCTATCGTCAACCGCATGGCCCTGGCGCGGATCAGCCCCAACTTCCTCACATTTCTGGGGCTCGTCATCGACACCGTGGCAGCGTTTTTGTTCGGATACGCCAACTCCGAGAATCAGGCTCGCATGTTCTTCTACGCCGGCCTCGTCATCTTCGGGGCTGGATTCTTCGATCTGGTGGATGGGCGCGTCGCTCGCGCCAGCAATCAGGTGACGCGCTTCGGCGCCTTTTTCGATTCCGTGGTCGACCGCTATAGCGACGCCGCCCTCTTCCTCGGCCTGCTCGTCTACTACTCCCGCGGCGGACGCTTCTTCTACGTGGTGTTGGTCGCGCTCGCGATGATCAGCTCAGTAATGGTCAGCTATACGCGGGCACGCGCCGAATCGCTCATCGACACCTGCAAAGTGGGCTTCATGGAGCGGCCCGAGCGTCTCGTGCTGCTTATTCTTGGTGCAGTTTTCAACCGTATGGCGCCCGTGCTGTGGGTCATCGCGGTCCTCTCGACGATCACGGTCGCCCATCGGATCCTCTACACCTGGCAGCGGACCGAGCGCAGCGGACTCAGCCCCGCGCCCGCCGGACGCAACGCTGCCTAATAGCATTCACTTCCAAACAACTCATCGTAACTCCTCCCGCCCTGCTCTTTCATCGAGCCCTCCTTCCGCGCTATCGTTACGTGAACCCCGAAGTCTAAAGATTCATACCCTGTAAGCCGTGGAGAACTCCCTCATGAAAACTCATCGGGCTTTCATTCTTCGTTTTCTGTCAGGCGTCGGTCTGCTCCTGACGTTGGCCGCCCTACTGAACGCCGCGGAACAAACTCCCATCTCCGCTCCCCAGATCAAGTTTGAGAAATACACCCTGAAGAATGGCCTCGAGGTCATCCTCTCCGAGAACCACCGCCTTCCGCTCGTTGCGGTAGACCTGTGGTATCACGTCGGGCCCGCAAACGAGCGTGCTGGACGCACCGGTTTCGCTCATCTCTTCGAGCACATGATGTTCGAGGGCTCGCAGCATGTCGGCCCGAAGATGCACGACCGCTTCCTCGAGGGCGCCGGCGCCAGCGACATCAACGGCACGACCGACTTCGACCGCACCAACTATTTCGAGACGCTGCCCTCGAACCAACTTGAACTCGCTCTCTGGCTTGAGAGTGACCGCATGGGCTATCTGCTCGGCAAACTCGATGCCGAAAGGCTCGCCAACCAGCGAGACGTCGTCCGCAACGAGCGCCGCCAGTCGGTCGAGAACACGCCTTATGGCTTGGTCGAAGAAACCCTCTACCACCAACTCTTTCCGAAGACTCATCCCTATTTCGCCGACGTCATGGGCTCGCATCAGGACATCGAAGCGGCCCGCATCGATGACATCCGCGAGTTCTTCCGCCAGTACTACACGCCTAACAACTCCAGCCTGACCATCACCGGCGACTTTGATCCCGCGCAGGCGAAGGCTTGGGTCGAGAAATATTTCGGATCCATCCCCTCTGGACCGCCAGTCCCGAAGATCACCGCGACGACTCCGCCCATCACAGCCGAAAAGCGCGTCAAGGTCACCGACCAGGTCGAATTGCCTCGCGTCTACATGGGCTGGATCACGCCTCCGATCTTTCAACCCGGCGACCCTGAAAGCGATCTGCTCGCGCAGATTCTTGGCGGCGGCAAATCGAGCCGGCTGTACAAAAAGCTCGTCTACGAAAAGCAGATCGCTCAGGACGTTCAGGTGCAGAACTCGAATCTCCGCCTCGGCTCCGTCTTCGAACTGCAAGCTACCGCCAAGCCTGGCGTGAAGCCTGAGGACCTGGAAAAAGCGATCAACGAAGAACTGGAGAAGTTGCGCGCTGAAGGTCCCACCCAGGCCGAGCTCGATCGTGCCCGCAATGTTGTCGAAACTCACGTCATTACCAGTCTTGAGCGTCTGGGCGGCTTCGGAGGCCTCGCCGACCGCCTCAACCAGTACAACCAGTTCCTGCACGACCCCGGCTACCTTCCCAAGGACCTCGCACGCTACGACCACGCCACTACGGCTGATCTGAAGCAAATCGCCGACGAAAAACTCACGACCTCATCCCGGGTGGTGGTGTACGGACTTTCCGGCGAGCGCGTCGTCGACGATCCGCCTCGTGCAAAAGAAGAGGCGAAGCCAGCATCCGGTGCAAACCTCGCCGGCACAATGCCCGACGAACCGTGGCGCGCCAATCCGCCCCCGGCCGGGCCGCCGTCGACGCTCAGCCTGCCCGTCGCTGCCAGCTTCAAACTCCCCAACGGCCTGACTGTTCTGCTTGCTGAACAGCATCAACTCCCCATCGTCTCGGCACACCTGGTCGTTCTCAGTGGCAGCGACGCAAACCCAGTCGACAAACCCGGCGTTGCTTCCTTCACCGCGCAGATGCTTCCGGAAGGCACCGAGCACCGCTCCTCGAACCAGATCGCCGACGACGCCGCCCAGATCGGCTCCGAGGTTCGTGAATCATCGGCGAGCGACCAGTCGTCCGTCAGCATCCGCACCTTGAAACCGAACGTCGATGCCGCCCTCAATCTGCTCTCCGACGTCGCACTCCATCCCAAGTTCGACCCCGCCGAAATTGAACGCATTCGCAAGATCCGCGAAACCGACATCCTGCAGATTCAGGACGACCCGACCCAGCTTGCCATCGGAGTCATGCTGAAAGCCGTCTACGGTCCAAATCATCCGTACGGTTATCGCGAGGAAGGCACGATCGAGGTCAACAAGATCATCTCGCGCGACGACATGGTCAAGACGTGGCAGCGCGGCTACGCGCCCGGCAATTCGGCGCTTGTGCTCACCGGCGACCTGGCCCAGGAAGAAGCCCGCCGCCTCGCGGAAAAATACTTCGGCGACTGGAAAGCGGCCGGCGAACGCCACGAGCCACCGCCCATATCGCTGAAAACAACCCGCGCCATCTCCATCGTCGACAAACCCGGTGCCGCGCAGACCTTCGTGGTTGTGGCTGGACTGGGCGTGCCGCGCTCCACTCCCGACTACGTGCCTCTTGAAGTAATGAATAACATTCTGGGCGGATTGTTTTCGAGCCGGATCAACAACAATCTTCGCGAGGAACACGGCTACACTTACGGTGGGTTTTCCTTCTTCATGTACCGGCGAGGTCCGGGCCTGTTCGTCGCCGGCGGCGGAATCCGCACCGACGCTACGGCCCCCGCGGTACACGAGATATTTAAGGAACTCGAGCGGATTCGTACCGGGCCGCCTGCCGCCGACGAACTCACTCTGTCGAAGGGTTCGTTCGCCCATTCTCTAGCAGGATTGTTTGAGTCTTCCGAGCAGACCGCCAACACGATCGGCGATATGTTCACCTACGATCTTCCGCCCGACTACTACCAGCAACTGCCAGCGAAGATCGACGCGGTGACTCCGAACGATGTCCAGCACATGGCCGAAAAGTACATCCATCCGGACACGTCGGTCGTGATCGGCGCAGGCGACCGCGCCAAGATCGAAGACAGCCTCAAGAAGCTCGCAATTGGACCAGTCGAGGTCCGCGACTACGACGGGAATCTGGTTGGTGGGGGCGCGTCGTCAACGAATGCCGTGCATTGATGCTCGCGCGCGGCGCGGACACTCTTGTCCGCGAAATCATCAGCTGCCCATCAGTCCTATGGCCTGAGCCTCCACCGCTAGCGTGGGGACGGCCGCTCTCGGCTGTCCGGCGGAGCGAAGCTCGCAAATGTCCCTGTGGGCACGGACTGTTGTTTCGCACAAGAAAAAACCAATGCCCGCACGGTGCCCCAGGTTCGCGTCCGTTCTTTGGACGCTAACCTGAGCTTCCGTCCAGGTATCCGCAACTACCCCATAAAACCAACGAGGCTGGGATTCTCCCAGCCTCGCTACGCTCTCCCTCACCCGCGATAGAAAATCACCGCCAGTCGTATCCGCGGTAGTGATGCTCGCGCCATGCGTGCTCGCGGCGCTCATGTTCACGCCACTCGCGTTCGCGGCGCTCTTCGCGAGCACGGCGTTCTCTTACCTCCTCGCGTTGGTGCTCACGCCACCCGTCACGTGCACCGTAGTAGCGATACCCATCGTCACCCCAGGCCACGGACGTTAGCGCACCGGCTCCAAGCACCGCAGTCAACATCAGCTTGCGCAGCAGCTTCGTGGTTGCCATAAGATCCTCCGATCCCGGCGGCGCCTCACCTCAGAACGCCGTCACAGGTGCGAACCCACCGAACTCGCGCAAGTTTCGCACTCAATTTCGCTGTAGCTGGGCAACCTTTCCAATGCAGCACTCTCGAGCCGAGAGCCGAGAGCCGAGAGCCGAGAGCCGAGAGCCGAGAGCCGAGAGCCGAGAGCCGAGAGCCGAGAGCCGAGAGCCGAGAGCCGAGAGCCGAGAGCCGAGAGCCGAGAATTGCTCTCCTGATATCCTATGCGTCGCGTTCCCGCGAGGTCGAAGTTGCCAACCGATCCAGTTCTCGTAGTCCACGGCGGTGCCTGGGCCATTCCCGACGACATGGTCGACGCCCATCTAAACGGCGTACGCAATGCGGTCGCCGCCGGCTGGCGAGCGCTTACCCGAGGTGGCACGGCGCTCGACGCCGTCGAAGAAGCGGTTGTGGTTATGGAAGACGACGAGACCTTTGACGCCGGACGGGGCAGCTTCCTCAATCGCGACGGAAAAGTGCAACTCGACGCCTTCATCATGGAGGGCAGCACGCTTCGTGGCGGTGGTGTGGGCGGCGTCGAGCGAATCCGCAACCCGATCCGCGCCGCGCGCAAAATTCTCAGCGAGAGCCCTCACGTGTATTTCGTCGCCGAAGGCGCCGAACGCTTCGCCGCCGAGCACGGCATCGCTCTTTGCGAGAATCGAGACCTCGTCATCCCGCGCGAAGTCGAGCGCCTGCGTGCATACCAGGCTCAGGCCGCCGAGGAAGCTCCTGATCTTTTCGCGCCCACCATATCCCATGACACCGTCGGCGCCGTTGCCCTCGATCGCGATGGCAACATTGCCGCCGCCACCTCGACCGGTGGAACCCTAAACAAGGCGCCGGGCCGTCTCGGCGACTCTTCCCTGATCGGTTGCGGATGCTACGCCGACAACGAGAGCGCCGCCGCCTCCCTCACCGGGTGGGGCGAGCCCATCATGAAACTGGTCCTCGCCAAGTGGGCCTGCGATCGCGTGACCGCCGGCAACCTGCCCGAATGGGTCTCGCAGGAAGCCATGAACTACCTGAAGTCGCGCGTCAACGGCCACGGTGGGATCATCTTGCTCGACTCCAAGGGCCGCTTCGGAATCTCGCACAACACTCCCCGGATGGCCTGGGCTTACCAAACGACCAGGCGGGCTGAAGCAGGAATCCAAAGAAATTAGTTCTTCGGCAAGCACATTTTCCCGACAACTCCACGACTCCGTTACGAGCCGACGGCATGCTTACTCCCGTCGCCTGATGACGCAACTTGACGACAGATGACTACTGACTAACCCTATTCATCTCAAGAATTTATCTTGCTTTCGATCCATACCTGATGTACAAGCTACCCGGACCTGTTGCCCCAAAACCGTGTACCCCAGCCAACCTGTTTCACACAGACTTCCAGTTTTCTCCCGCGTGCCTGACCGTTGCCACGCGGCTTTAACGGAGACCCCGATGAATTCCACGTCGAAAGTTCTGCTCGCCCTGTCGCTAGCACTGCTTTGCCCGATTCTGGCCTTTGCCCAGGGCGCCGCTACCGGCGATCTGCACGTCACCGTGAAAGACGAAAAGGGGAGCGTCGTCACCAACGCCACCGTGACCGCGCGCGAGCAGAACAAGGGATTCGAACGTGCCACCACGCTGAACAATGAAGGGGAATACCGTCTCCTGGCCCTGCCTCCGGGTCTGTACTCGGTAACCGTTGCCGCTCCCGGCTTCGGCAAATATGAGACGAACGATCAGCAGGTGACGGTCGGACAGATGCGCGATCTACCGGTCACTCTGCAGGTCGGCAGCGTCCAGACCGTGGTGAGTGTGACGTCGGAAGCGGACCTTGTTGAGACCACCCGCAGTTCGACCACCGACACCATCGACCAGCGCCGCATCGACAACCTCCCCATCAACGGCCGCAACTACATCAACTTCACGCTGACCGACTCGCAGGTCGTCCGCGATAACGCGCCCAACACCGGCGCGGCGCCTACCTCAGGCCTCAACATGATGGGTCAGCGCGCCCGCTCCAACCTGGTCAACGTCGATGGCGCCGACGCCACCGACAACTCCGTCAACGGCGTGCGCTCCACCGTCTCGCAGGAAGCGGTGCAGGAATTCCAGATCATCACCAACAACTACGCGGCGGAATACGGACGCGCGGCCGGCGGCGTCGTCAACATCATCACCCGCTCGGGATCGAACGACTTCCACGGCGACGTGTACGGCTATCTGCGCAATCGCAACTTCCAGGCCGTGAACCCGTTCAGCACGGTCCCAAATCCAGCCTACACACGCGTGCAGGCCGGCGCAGCCTTCGGCGGCCCCATCAAGAAAGACAAGACGTACTACTACTTCTCCTACGAAATCACGCGCCGCCACGAGACAGGATTCTCAAGCATCGGCCAGAACAACTTCGGCCTGCAATCCTTCGACGCGACTAACATCTTCAACCCATTAGCTCCGGCCGGCACCTTCATGATGCCAGCAACGCCTAATCAAATTGCCTTTCTGACCCCGTTTGCGAGCGCGGGTCCAGCGCCCGCTGCTGTGCAGTTCTACACGTGGTTGGTGGGGGCATCGTCCTACCTGGGCACCACCGGTAATCAGCAGTCATTTGGCCTGCTCCCGTTCGCGCCTCCGGGTTCCGGTCCAAAGCAGTTCGCTACGACCTGTAATGTGGTTCTCGCTCCAATCTGCGCAGGGGTCCCATCCTCTTTCCAGAGCCTCAACTCGCAAATTGGCAATTTCCCCGTCTTCGAAGGCACAAGCCTTTATTCGCTGCGTATCGACCACAACATCAGCAGCAACAATCGCATCATGTTGCGCGCGAATGTGAGTCCAAGCACCGTCACGGGCATTGAAGTCGGTGGCCAGGATCAGCCCTTTGGACAGAACGCCTACTCTCGGACCTCGGAACAGACCTATCGTGACGTCGCCGGCACCTTCCAGGACACATGGACCATCGGCAACAACAAGATGAACGAGTTCCGCTTCCAGTATGCCCGACGTGGACTCTCGTACTTCTACAACACCGCGATCCCCGGCGGCGCCGATCCCGCCGTGAACATCCCTGGCTTCGCCTACTTTGGTCGCGAGCCCTACTCCTACATCCAGCGCACTGAGCAGCGCTATCAGTTCACCGACAATTTCTCGTGGAGCATCGGCCACCACGACACAAAATTTGGCGCCGATTTCAATTACCTACCGCTGAAGGCGATATTCACCGTTAATTACGGCGGCGTGTATGACTTCGGCTCCTTCAGCGCGGCTAACCTCGGATTCCCGTCGGCGTTCCCGGGCCTCTCACCAGTTCAGGCATATGGTGCGGGTCTGCCCGGCGACTTCATCCAGGGCCTCGGAAGTCCGAGCGACTCGTTCTCGAACAAGCCTCTTGGAGTGTATTGGCAGGACTCGTGGCGGATTCGTCCGAATATCACGTTGAATTACGGCCTGCGTTATGACATTGAGTTCCCGCCGCATTTCAAACCTCCGCAAGGATTGGCACTCCCTGCCTACCACGTGCTTGGATTGCAAAAGGGGATTCAAACCGACACCAACAACGTGCAGCCGCGCATCGGACTTGCTTACGATCCCAAGGGTGATGGCAAGACGGTTATCCGTGCGTCATTCGGCATGTTCTATGATCACCCGCTGCTTGGCCTTTACTTCCTCGGTGATGCGTCGGACGGATCATCTAGCGGACAGTTGGCCTTCGCCGGAACCAGTCTTTGCAGTGGCGCGGGACAGCCGGGAAACCTGAACGCGATCACGATTTTCCAGGGCCTGCCGATCAACGTGCCGAGCGCAGCAAATCCTTGCGCGGCGACCCTAAATCCAGCCACGGCAGCTGCTCTCGGATTCTTGCCGAACCAGCAGCAATTTCAAGCTTTGAATTTTCCGGGATCCGTGTTCCTCAACCAGACCTATCTGAATCCGTCGACCTTTCTGCCGCTCGGCTTTCAGCCCTTCGGCTATCCGCAGGCGGCCAACTTTGTGTACGCGTACGCGCAACAGGCGAATTTCACCATCGAGCGCGATTTGGGCGGCGGTTATGCCTTGTCGCTGGCTTACAACTTTAATGGCGGTCGCCATCTCAACCGTCCGATCAACGCGAACACCATCCGCGGCGATTTGATGGTAGCGAACTTCGCAGCTGCGCGCTTCGATGCGGCGGCGATCAACAACCCTGCAGTCTTCCCCGCACCAGCCAGTCCCTTTACTGTAAGCGGCTGTAATGCGGGAGGCGGGCCGCTTCAACTCAAGCCTTTCGTGGACGCCTCGCTTATGAACTTCTTCCGGCCCGGCGGCTTGAACCCATCGATCATCGGTGCATACGCCTCCATCGGCGATCCCCTCGGGTGCATCGGCCAAGCCGCAACCCTGGCGCATACTCTTGGATTCAACAACTGCGATCCCGCGACCTTCACCGGATGCGTGCCCTTCGGCGACATGGACGCCAACTACTCCAACGGCAGTTCCATCTATCACGGCTTCAGCGCCAACCTGCGCAAGCGCTTCCACCGCAACTACGAGTTCCTCGCCTCCTACACCTGGTCGCATGCGATTGACGATTCGACCGACCTGCAATCAACGCTTACTCCGCAAGACAGCTACTATCCCGGCCTCGACCGCTCCACGTCGCTCTTCGATCAGCGCCATCGCTTCG
Organism: uncultured Acidobacteriota bacterium; assembly: GCA_963718505.1. Taxonomy (GTDB): domain Bacteria; phylum Acidobacteriota; class Terriglobia; order Terriglobales; family Acidobacteriaceae; genus Gp1-AA133. Next base: position 212,278 of record CAVQZP010000031.1, read on the forward strand.
TCTTCAGCGGCGTCTACCAGACCGGGAAACTGGACGGCGGCTTCGCTGCCAAGGTTTTCAGCAACTGGACGTTTGCGCCCCTGATCGAAGTTAGCTCCGGCCGTCCCTACAACATCATCACCGGCAACGGCGACAACCTCCAGCTCTCGTCGCTCACTGGCCGCCCGAATACATTCGTCACCGCAGCCTGTACGAACCTCGGGAATCTCCCCGTGCAATCGAAGGCTTCGCCGACGGGCGTCTTCCAGGAGCCGTGCATTGCCAACTTCAACGGCACGCTGCTCTCGCTCGACGGTAACCTCGGTCGCAACGCGGGCCTTTCGCCGTGGACAGTCTTCAATGACCTGCGCGTTTCCAAGCGCATTTATTTTGGCGAGCGCGTGAACATGGACTTCATCGCCGACATGTTCAACCTTGCCAACAAAATGAACGTTTCGGCCGTAAGCCCGCTGTTCACCAACGCGGGACAAGCGACCGCCGCCTATGATCCGCGCCAGTTCCAGTTCGCACTGAAATTCAACTGGTAGGAAAAGGACTCTAGCTCTGAGCCGTTTGCTCATAGCCAACCGTTGAGGTTGGTACGGTCCGCGTGGGGACAGCCGCCCCCGGCTGTCCGGCGGAGCGCAGCTCCGCAGTCCGCTAGGGCCCCGCCTTACTCCCCTACACGATCCCCGTCCCCCATCTACAGCGCCGCAGTCCTGCACCCCTCGCTTCGCTGCGGTACACTTACCCGTTTCGGCCCAGATCGCTCATCCGTCACACACCCTCGCGGAGGTCATTGTCCATGGATCGCAGACGCTTTCTGCAGACCGCAGCCGCCACCACACTCGTCGGGGCTCTTGAGAAAAAACTCGCCCGCGGTGACGCGAAACCTGTGCCGAAGCGCACGCTCGGCCGCTCCGGAGAAAAGGTCTCCATGGTCGGCATCGGCGGCTACCACCTCGGCATGCAGTCCGACGAGCAGGAGAGCATCCGTATCATCCGCACCGCCATCGACAATGGCATCAATTTCATGGACAACTGCTGGGACTACAACGGCGGCCAGAGTGAAATCCGCATGGGAAAAGCGTTGCGCGACGGCTACCGGCAGAAAGCATTCCTGATGACCAAGATCGACGGCCAGACCAAGACGGCCGCCGCTCAACAACTCGACGAGTCGCTGCGCCGTCTCCAGACCGACCACATCGACCTGCTGCAATTTCACGAAGTCATTCGCGATGGCGATCCCGCCCGCATCTTCGCCGAGGGCGGCGGCATCGAAACCGTGCTCGCGGCCAAGAAGCAAGGCAAAGTCCGCTACATCGGATTCACCGGCCATAAGAGCCCCGATATCCACATCAAGATGCTGGAGACCGCGTTCGCCCACGGCTTCACCTTCGACGCTGTGCAGATGCCGCTCAACGTCATGGACGCGCACTTCGAGAGTTTCGAGCAGAAAGTACTGCCCATCCTTGTAAAGCACGAGATCGGGGTGCTGGGCATGAAGCCCATGGGCGACAAGCTCATCCTGAATAGCAAGACCGCCACGCCAGTCGAATGCCTGCACTACGCGATGAACCTGCCCACCAGCGCGGTCATCACGGGCTGTGATTCGGTGGAGATCCTCCAGCAGGCGATCGACGCCGCGCACAGCTTCAAGCCCATGGGCACAATCGAGGTCTCCAGCCTGCTTGCGAAGACCGCTCCCGCAGCGGAAAAAGGCGAGTATGAGCGTTACAAAACGTCGAACCAGTTCGACGGCACGATCCACAATCCGCAATGGCTCGGATGAGGGCGCTTCAGATCAACAAGTGATGCCGCAGGCGTAGATTTTTTGAGTTTGTCTACAGCCCCAGATTGACTGTCATCCTGAGCAAGCGAGGCGCTAGCCGAGCGCGTCGAAGGACCCCTGGGCGGCCGGTATTACATTGCCGATGACACCTTTCCGACCACGAACTCCGAGAGTTTTTGTCGAGTTTCCTTGAGGCGGCAGAAAAAACCAAAACGGATTTGGAGATAGGTCTTTCAGGCATCGACGTATTCTCCAAACCCGGCAAAAACTTCTATGCTGAAAGAAGAGGGGCAGAAGGATTTGAATCCCTCTGCCCCTTTTGAAACTTCGCCGCACCGAGAACTACGGAATTTGATCGACGTTACTTCTCGTCTTTTTCTTTTTCTGGCACTTCGCCGGCTTCTGGAGCGCCGCCTTCCGCTTTCGCCTGAGCTTCGGCTTCTTCCATGGCTTTCTTGGTCTCGGCAACGCGCTTGGCACGTGCTTCTGCACGCTTTTCGCGCTTCTCGTCGAGCACCTTTTCGCTTCCCAGCAGCTCGATGAACGCCTTCTCGGCGCCATCCCCCTTCCGCCAGGCCGTGCGGACGATCCTCAGGTATCCACCATTGCGATCGCCAAACCGAGGCGCGATCGTGTCGAAGAGCTTGGTGACCGCTTCGCCTGTCATCAGATAGGACGCGGCCAGCCGGCGGGCCGAGAGGTCTCCGCGCTTGCCCAGGGTGATCATCTTCTCGACGTGCGGCCGCATCGCTTTGGCCTTCGGGATCGTGGTCTCAATGCGCTCTTCTACGATGAGCGAAGTGACCAGGTTGCGCAGCAGCGACCGGCGATGCGCGGTGTTCCGTCCCAGCTTCCATCCAGCTACTTTGTGACGCATGGCAAAACCTCAAAAGTTTCGGGGTTCACGTTTCCAGTTTCGGGGAGTTTCGGCAGCTGAACTTGCCCCCGAAACTCGAAACCCGAAACTTGAAACTGCAGTTCTTACAGCTCGTCGTCCGCGCCGTAAGCCGACGCCGGCAGCACCTGGTTCGAAGTCGGTCCGGGCACAGCGTTGCCGTGCTCGTCGATCTTCATGCCCAGGCTCAGACCCATCGAAGACAGAATCTCCTTGATCTCGTTCAGCGACTTGCGGCCGAAATTCTTCGTCTTCAGCATCTCGGCTTCGGTCTTCTGCACGAGTTCACCGATGGTCTGGATATTCGCGTTCTTCAGACAGTTGTAGCTGCGCACGCTGAGCTCGAGTTCCTCCACGGAACGGTTCAGGTTCTCGTTCTTGATCTCGGGCTTGCGATCATCGGCAGCTGACGCCGTCTCGATCTCTTCCTCGAAGTTGATGAAGATGTTCATGTGGTCCTTCAGCAGCTTCGCGGCCAGGCCGATCGAGTCAGCCGGCGTGATCGAGCCGTTGGTCCACACTTCCAGGGTCAGCTTGTCATAGTCGGTGATCTGCCCCAGACGCGCAGCTTCCACCGTGTAGTTGCACTTGCGGACCGGCGAGTGAACCGAGTCGATCGGAATGAACCCGATGCCCAGGTCCTCATCGAAGTTCTTGTCGGCCGCAACGTATCCACGGCCACGCTTCAAGCGCATTTCCATGTCGAGCTTGCCGCCTTCGCTGACCGTGGCAACGTAGACGTCTTTGTCGAGCACTTCCACGTCCGCATCGGCTTCGATCATGCCCGAGGTTACTACTCCCGGCGTGTCCGCGCGCAGATAGATCGCCTTCGGCGCGTCGCCCGCAAGCTTGAACGGAATCTGCTTCAGATTCAGGATGATGTCGGTTGCGTCTTCCACCACTCCGGGAATCGATTGGAACTCGTGCAGTACGCCTTCGATCTTGACGGCGGTTACCGCTGCTCCCTCAATCGAGCTCAGCAGAACACGGCGCAGCGCATTCCCGATCGTTGTTCCGAAGCCACGCTCAAACGGCTGAGCCCAGAACATTCCATACTTGTCGGTGAGCGACGCGGTGTCGGTGGCAAGACGTTTCGGTTTCTGAAAACCCTTCCAAAGCATTACGTTTCTCCTTCGGCCATATGGCTCAAAGCTGACATCCGCGGTTGGTCCGAACCGCGTCAGGCGTCAGCAGTGGCTGATCTGGCACGAAAATGGACCTCTAAACCAGTTTCGAGTTTCTAGTTTCATGTTTCGAGGATGTCCACCCGAAACTCGAAACCTGAAACTTGAAACTTATTTGCTGTACAACTCCACAATCAGCTGCTCATTCACGGGCATCTGAATCTCTTCGCGCTTCGGCAACGACAGCACCTTCGCCTTGTAGTTGTCGCGATCGATCTCGAGCCAGGTCGGCGCCGGCTGGTGGCTGGCGAATTCCTTCGCCTGCTCGAGAATCGGAAGCTTGCGGCTGTTCTCGCGGATCGTGATCTCCTGGCCCGCGGCAACTTCAAACGAAGGGATATTCACCTTCCGTCCGTTAACCGCGACGTGTCCGTGGCGCACAAGCTGGCGTGCCTGACGGCGCGACATCGCAAAGCCGAGCCGATAAACGACGTTGTCGAGCCGGCGCTCCAGCTGCTGCAAGAGCATCCAGCCGGTGACGCCGCGCGAGCGGGCGGCCTTCTCAAAGTAATTGCGGAACTGCCCCTCCTGCGTGAAATACATTCTTTTCGCTTTCTGCTTTTCACGCAGCTGAAGACCATAGCCAACGATCTTGGCCTTGCGGTCTTTCCCATGTTGTCCGGGAGCGAAATTACGCTTCTCGATGGGGCACTTGTCGCTGAAGCATTTGCTGCCCTTCAGGAACAGCTTGATGCCTTCACGACGGCATAAACGGCATACTGCATCGGTGTAACGTGCCAAGTTGCTTCTCCTTTGGATGACCGGTTTACAGGTTTGGCTTCACCCTTCGTCCCGGACGGTAAAACAGTTTCAAGTTTCAGAGTTTCTGGTTTCGAGCGTTTTCGAGAGTTGCGTTCGACCACATCCACTCGAAACTGGAAACTTCAGACTCTGCGTCTCTTCGGCGGACGGCACCCATTGTGCGGAATCGGCGTGTAGTCCTTGATCGAACGCACTTCGATGCCGGCGGCCGCCAACGCGCGGATCGCCGATTCGCGACCTGAACCCGGACCGCTGACGCGCACATCCACCGTGCGTACGCCATGATCGCGTGCCATGTTGGCAGCGTTAGACGCAGCCTGCTGCGCGGCGAACGGCGTACCTTTGCGTGATCCGCGGAAGCCGAGTGATCCCGAACTCTTCCATGAAATGACGTTCCCCGCCATATCCGTGATCGTCACGATGGTGTTGTTGAAAGACGCCTGCACGTGCACGAGCCCGTGTGGGACGTGCTTGCGCTCTTTCTTCTTGAACGTCTTCTTCTTGCCTTTTTTATCCGGTGCGGCTGCGCCGCCCGCTGCTGCTGGTTTTGCCATAAAACCTCAGGTCTCGGGTGTTAGGTCTTGGGTGTTAGGCTCAGATCGGTAGGTCCCTGGATTTTCCCTAAGACCTAACACCTAAGACCTGACACCTGTTCTTATGTCTTCGCCGCCGCCTTCTTCTTGTTGGCGACGGTACCCTTGCGCGGACCCTTACGGGTACGGGCGTTGGTGTGCGTGCGCTGTCCGCGAACCGGCAGGTTACGGCGATGACGATATCCGCGATAGGACCCGATTTCGATGAGCCGCTTGATGTTCATCGAAACTTCCTTGCGCAGATCGCCTTCCACCATGCCCTCGGCCTCGATGACCTGGCGGATGCGGTTGACCTCGTCTTCACTCAGGTCCTGCACCTTCTTGTTCGGATCAACCTTGGCCTGCTCCAGAATGCGTGCGGCGCGCGGATTTCCGATCCCGTAAATGTACGTGAGCGCGATATTCGTGTGCTTGTTGCGCGGAAGATCGACGCCTGCAATACGTGCCATGGTGCTCCTTGATCAGCCTTGACGCTGCTTATGTTTCGAATTCTCGCAAATCACGCGCACCACTCCACGGCGGTGGATGATCTTGCACTTGTCACAGATTTTCTTTACTGATGCTCGTACCTTCATAAAATCAGTTTCCCGTTCTCAGTTCTCGGTTACGCCGCGCAGGTTGCGCGGCAAAACAGCTACTTGTAGCGATACACAATCCGGCCGCGATTCAGGTCGTACGGCGAAAGCTCCACCGCAACCTTGTCTCCCGGGAGGATACGGATAAAGTTCTTGCGCATTTTGCCGGAGACGTGCGCCAGCACCTGGTGCTTGTTCTCCAACTCCACTCGAAACATCGCGTTCGGCAGCGGCTCAATCACGACTGCCATCACTTCAATCGCGTCTTCTTTACTCATTGACTCCAGTTCTCAGTTCTCAGTTGCCAGTTCTCAGTTAAAAACCTGCCAGGAAATGCCCTGTTTCTTCCGCCCGCATTTCCAAGGCTCGGCGCCCTGTTTGCTTCGTTTTACCATCAGCTCTAAGCGTCCCGGCAGCAACTGAGAACTGAGAACCGAGAACTGAGAACTGCTTTCTCTTACTGCGTCAAAATCATCGGCCCTTCTTTGGTCACTGCAACGCAGTGCTCAAAGTGGGCGCTATAGCTTCCGTCTGCCGTCACCGCGGTCCACTTATCGCTCAATACCCGCGCCTCCGGCTTGCCATAATTCACCATGGGCTCGATCGCGAGCACCATGCCTTCCCGCAACCGCGCGCCGTGCCCGGGCGTGCCGAAGTTCGGAACCTGCGGCTCTTCGTGCAGCTTCGTCCCGATGCCGTGCCCGACGAACTCCCGCACAACGCTGAATCCCGCAGCCTCCACAAACGACTGCACCGCTGCCCCGACATCACCTACCGAATTCCCGATTCTCACCTTTTCAATGCCGCGGTACAGAGAATCTTCGGTGACCTTTAGCAGCTTCCGCAGCTCCGGCGTAATCTCCTCGCCCACCGGGACCGTGATCGCTGCGTCTCCGTAGTATCCGTCGAGGACCACTCCGCAATCCACCGAGACGATGTCACCCGCCTTCAGGACCCGCTTCTCCGACGGGATGCCGTGCACGATCTCTTCGTTAATCGAAGTGCACAACACGCAGGGATAGTCGAAATACCCCTTGAAGGCCGGCTTTACGCCGAGGTCCTTCATCTCCTGTTCCGCGGCGCGTTCCAGATCCATCGTGCTTGCGCCCGGCACAACCAGCGATCGCACATGATCGAGGACCTGACGAACCACGCGGCCGCTTTGCCGCATCTTCTCGATCTCCGCCGGAGATTTGCAAACAATCGCCATCTAAGCGTGGTGGTCGATGATCCAAAAAACCTGGCCCGTTACAACGTCGGGCGGCAAATCCCCATTCACCGTTTTCAGCCTGCCCTTGGCATCGTAATATTCCGCAACCGGACGGGTCTGGTGATCGAACGCATCCAGGCGCGCGCGAATCACTTCTTCCCGATCGTCATCGCGGATAACGAGTTTCGTGCCGTCAACGTCGCACGTTTCGTTGACTTTAGGTGGCTGAAGGTGGACGTTGTAGATCCGTCCACAGGTGGGACAAGAACGACGTCCGGTGAGCCGGCGTAACAACTCATTATAGTCGACTTCCAGCCGGATCACAATCGGCAACCTGTTGCAGCCATTTGAGTTGTGAAAGAACTCATTCTCGAGGAAGGCATCCAGCCAGCCCGCCTGCGCCGCCGTTCGCGGAAAACCATCCAGGATAAAACCGCGCTTGCAGTCGATCTCCCGGATCCGGTCCGCCACCATCGGGCAAACCAGTTCGTCCGGGACCAACTGTCCCCGCTCCATCACTTCTTTGGCAGCTCGACCGAGAGGCGTACGCGCGCGCACATTCTGCCGCAGGATGTCTCCAGTAGAGATCTGCGGAATGTTGTAGCGCTGCTCGATACGCTTGGCCTGTGTTCCTTTGCCCGCGCCCGGAGCCCCGAGAAGAATGACAGGGTCAATGGTACGCGACGTCGCGTCGGCCATCGAACTGGCCACTTCTGCCGATTTCTGTTTACCCAAGCGCCCTCCGCCGGGCTGTCTGCAGCAGTTGCAACGTGGAACCGCTGCGACTACCAGCGCCTGCCCTTGACCCGTCCGCTGCGGGGAGTAAACCCGTCGTAATGGCGCATGATGAGCTGCGCTTCAATCTGCGTAACGGTATCCATGGCCACGCCCACCACGATCAGCAGTGACGTACCGCCAAAGTAAAAATTTACGCCCAGGCCATTCGTGACCCAGGTCGGCAGCCTCTCAAACAGGCCACCTCCTAACCACAACGGCAAGTGGTTCAAATGGATGCCGGTAATCATCCATTCCGGAATAAACGAAATAATGATCAAATACAGCGCACCCACCAGGGTGATGCGGGTGAGCACTTCGTTGATGAAGTCCGCCGTCCGTTTTCCGGGTCGAATCCCCGGTATGAACCCGCCGTACTTCCGCATGTTATCGGCGACCTCGCTCGGGTTGAACACGATCGAGACATAGAAGTACGCGAAGAAAATGATGCCCACCGCGTAGAGGAAGGTATAGAGCGGCTCTCCCCAACCCAGGGCCTTGATCAGCGGTGCAAAGTAGCGGTTATCCTTCAATCCATAGCCGACGGTCTGCGGAAGAGTGAGGATCGACGAGGCGAAGATGACCGGCATCACGCCACCCGCGTTGACACGCAGTGGCAGGTGGGTGGACTGCCCTCCCATGACCTTGCGGCCGACGACCCGCTTGGCGTATTGCACCGGGATGCGTCGTTCACTGCGTTCGACGTACACGATGAATGCGACCACAACGACCATCACCCCCAGCAGAAGCGCGATGGCTACAGGCGTGAAAGCTCCCCACGCATCCGTCTTCACCTTGTCGTAGAGATCGGCCACACCCCGCGGCAACCCAACCACGATTCCGGCAAAGATCAGCAACGACATGCCGTTGCCCACACCGCGTTCGGTGATTTGCTCGCCCAACCACATGATGAACGCGCTGCCCGTGGTAAGCGTCAGCATCGTCATCAGGATGAAGCCGATGCCGGGAGTCAGAACGAAATCCTGGCTTCCCTTGGTCAGGCTGAAAGCTATCCCGAACGATTGCAGCGCGCTGAGAATGACGGTCAGGTAGCGCGTCCACTGCGTAATCTTCTTGCGCCCGAGCTCGCCTTCTTTCTGCAATTTTGCCAACGGCTCATAGACCACCGTCAGCAATTGCAGAATGATCGACGCCGTGATGTAGGGCATGATGCCCAGAGCAAAAATCGTCAGACGGCGCAACTGTCCGCCCGAAAACAAATCAATGAAACCGAGGAACGAACCCCGGTTCTGATCAAAGAATTGCGAGAGTTTGTCGGCGTTGATGCCCGGCGTCGGGATGTGACCGCCCAACCGATACACCGCCAGCATGGCCAGCGTGAAGAGAATGCGCTTGCGCAGATCAGGGATGCGAAAGACGTTGGCCAGTTTGTCAAACATTACTGCAAGACCTCGAACTTGCCGCCGGCCTTCGTGATCTTTTCCTGAGCCGACTTGGAGAACTTATGCGCCTGCACCGTAAGCGCAGTCGTCAACTCGCCATTACCAAGGATTTTCACCGGGTGCTTGGTCTTGATGACGCCGGCCTGACGCAAAACATCGGGCGTGATCGTGGTCTCGCCCAGATTCGCGAGCGATTCCAGGTTCACGATCGAATATTCCTTGCGGAAAATGTTGGTAAAACCGCGCTTCGGCATGCGGCGATGCAGCGGCATCTGGCCGCCCTCAAAACCGCGAAGGATACGCGAGCCGCTGCGCGAGCGCTGGCCTTTGTGTCCACGCGTGGAGGTCTTGCCCATGCCCGACCCCATACCGCGGCCGACGCGCTTACGTTTTTCCGACGCCTTTTTCGGTGCTCGAACGTTCGATAAATTCATTGGTTCTACTCTGCTTTCGAAGTTTCACGGCTTCAGAGTTTCAAGGTCTCAAAGTTTAAACGCGTCAGCCCTTGAAACCTTGAAACACGAAACTTTGAAACTTGCTACTACACGATCTCGACCAGATGCGGAATCTTCTTCACCATCCCGCGAATCGCCGGCGTATCGGGTCGCTCAATCACCTGATTCAGACGCGTAAACCCGAGACCCTTCACCACCAGCTTGTGTTTGACCGGGGAACAAATGGCCGAGCGCACCCATTTCAGGTGCAGCATCCCGGCCCCCGCGCTCTTTGATGTTTTGCCAGCCATTCTGATTCCTTCCATACTGTAGCGCCGGCGTCTCGCCGGCTGTCTGGCGGGCATCCCCCCGCCCTTCGTGGTTTACAGATCTTCCGCGTTCTTGCCGCGCAACGCCGCCACGGCTTCCTTGTTCTTCAACTTCTTGAGTGCATCGAACGTGGCCTTGATCACGTTGTGTGGATTGGTTGTGCCAATCGACTTGGTCAGCACGTTCTGCACGCCCGCTGACGTCATAACCGCGCGCACCGCGCCGCCGGCAATCACGCCCGTTCCTTCCGGTGCCGGCTTCAGCAGCACATGCCCGGAACCATATCGTCCCAGAACCAGGTGCGGAATGGAATTCTGGGTAAGGTTCACCTTCACCAGGTTCTTCTTCGCCGACTCGATCCCCTTGCGGATAGCCTGTGGAACTTCCTTCGCCTTACCCGAGCCATAGCCGACAACAGCCGCGCTCGGATCGCCGACGACCACCAGTGCCGCGAACGACAGGTTCTTGCCGCCCTTGACCACCTTGGTCACCCGGTTGATGGCGACGACCTGGTCCTTGAGTTGATAGCTTCCTGCATCCAGCTTTTTGATAACTGTTGGCATTCAAACCCCAATCATCTCTGATTCAAGAATTCTCCAATCTCTAAAATTGGAGTCCGCCTTCACGCGCGGCATCGGCCAGCGCTTTCACACGGCCGTGATAAATGTAGCCGCCACGATCGAACACCACTTTCGTGATGCCCTTGGCTTTGGCTCGCTCGGCGATCGCCTTTCCGACGCTCTTCGCCGCTGCCACGTTTCCGCCTGTGCGACGCTCCGCCTGCTTGCCCTCGGCACTGCTCGCGGAGACTATCGTCTGGCCGTTCAAATCGTCGATCACCTGCACGTAAATGTGATTCAGCGACCGGTACACATTGAGACGCGGACGCTCCGATGTGCCCTGCAGCTTTTTCCGGATGCGGTCGTGCACGCGTTGCCGGGTGATGTTCTTGCCTTCTCTGTTCAGCATCTTCTTTTTCCTTCGCCCCGGGTTTCTGTGCCGGGTACCAGTCATTGGTCATTTGTCGCTGGTCTTGGACCAACACAACCAACGCACTGGCAGATTTTCGAATCATTTCAGCGGTCGTAGTCGATGATTTTGCCAACGACTAACGACCAACAGCCAACGACCTTATTTCGCTCCGGTCTTGCCGACCTTCTTCTTCAGGCGTTCGCCCGCGTAGCGGACACCCTTGTTTTTGTACGGGTCCGGTGGACGCAATGCGCGCATCTCGGCCGAAACCTGTCCAACTTTTTGCCGGTCGATTCCGCTCACCGTCAGGCGCGTCTGTTTCGGATCCACAGCGACTTCAATTCCCGTCGGCAGCGGATACTCGATCGGATGGGAATAGCCCAACGTAAATACAACCAGGCCCTTTCCTTTCATCTCGGCGCGATAACCGATGCCGACGATTTCCAGTTCCTTCGCCCATCCCTTGGTCACGCCTTCGACGGCGTTGTTCACAAGTGCCCGCGCCAATCCGTGCACCGCCGCCTGCGAATCGTTCTCGCGAACGGCAAGCAGGTGTCCGTCTTTCTGTTCCATCTTGATGCCCCCGGGAAGCGGTGTATCCAGCTTGCCCTTCGGACCCTGAACGGCAACCGTGTTGCCTTCAATCTTTACGGTCACGCCCTTGGGGATCGTGATCGGCTTTTTTCCAATTCGTGACATATGTTTTGCTCGTAGGTCATGGCTCGTACATTGCTCGAGCCTTGTATCTCGAAATCGGGCAATTACGCCCGCGAACATTTTTCCGCGTTCTAGCTCGTGGCTCGCAGCCAGTAGCTCGCAGCTCTTACCAAACCTGGCAAAGTACCTCGCCGCCCAGGCCTGCCTTGCGCGCCTGGCGGCCGGTCATCACGCCCTTGGGCGTGGTGAGAATGTTGATGCCGAGTCCACCCAGTACGCGGGGAATCTCGGTGCGACGTACGTACACACGACAGCCTGGCCGCGAGATACGTTCCACGTTCGAGATGGCGGCTTCGTTGTTCGAGCCGTACTTGAGGTACACACGGATGACCTTGTGCCCTTCCTCTTCCGTGGGCTTGTAGTTCGAGATGTAGCCCTCTTCTTTCAGAATGCGGGCGATCTCAATCTTCAGCTTCGACGCTGGAATATCCACTTTCTGGTGCCGCGCACTAATCGCGTTGCGAATACGCGCCAGCATGTCTGCGACCGGATCGGTCAACCTCATCGTTTGCTTCTCCTCTGCCGCCCGTTCGCTCCGCACTCCGCGGAGAACCTGCAGCGGCTTGCTACTGAACTTTCTTCGTTTACTTTGCCGTGATCGTTCGACTTCGGCGCCGTCTGCCGACGACCGAAAACCGACGACCGGCTCTTACCAGGACGACTTCGAAACCCCGGGAATCTCGCCCCTCAAGGCCAGCCCGCGGAAGCACAAGCGGCACACGCCGAACTTGCGCAGGTAAGCGCGCGGGCGTCCGCAGATCTTGCAGCGGTTATGCTTGCGCGAAGAAAACTTGGGCTTCTTTGCATCCTTCACTCGTTTTGCTGTTGTCGCCATGTATTCCTTTTTCTCGAGACTCGAACCCTTGAAACTCTGAAATCGGTTATTGCGCCCGGAACGGCATGCCCAGATGCTTCAGCAGCGAGCGTGCCTGATCATCGCTGGCCGCCGTGGTCACGATGGTCACGTTCATTCCCTTCAGCTTGTCGACCTTCGCGTAATCGATCTCCGGGAAGATCAGCTGATCGTGCAGTCCGAGCGTGTAATTGCCACGCCCGTCAAACGACTTGGTCGATACGCCGCGGAAGTCGCGCACGCGGGGCAGCACGACATTCAACAGTCGATCGATGAACTCATACATGCGGTCGCCACGCAGGGTGACCATCGCCCCGATCGGCATGTTCTCGCGGACCTTAAACGCAGCGATCGACTTCTTCGCGCGCGTCACCACCGGCTTCTGCCCGGTAATCTGGCCGAGTTCGTTCACGGCCGGATCGAGAATCTTCGCGTTCTGCGTCGCTTCGCCGACGCCCATGTTCACCACGATCTTGTGCAGACGGGGAACCGCCATCGGATTCTTCAGGTCCAGCTCCTTCATCAGAGCCGGAGCCACTTCCTTTTCGAAGCGGGCGCGTAGCCGCGGCTTCTCTTTCGCGCTATGCCGCGCGACTTCCGGAGCCCGCTGCTCCTGCGCTTCCTGCTTACCCTTCTTGTCTCTATCTTTCGCCATTTCAGTTACCTTCTCTCACGGTTTCGAGTGAGCGCATTTCTTCAGCATTCTCGGTTCGTGAGCATTTGCCAAAGACCAACGACTAACGACCAATGACTACTTATCCAATGTCGTATCGCACTTCTTGCAAACGCGTACCTTGCGGTCGCCGCGAACTTCGTGACCGATGCGCACTGGCCCGCAAGTCGGACACACCAGCTGCACGTTGGAGATCGAAATCCGGCTCTCCTGCTCGGCGATTCCGCCCTGGATGTTGCGCTGCGGATTCGGCCGCACGTGCTTCTTCACCATCATCACGTGCTCGACCAGAATCTTGCGGTCCGCGGGAAACACGCGGAGCACGCGTCCTTCTTTGCCCTTATCGCGGCCGGTAATGACCTTCACCGTATCATTCCGCCGGATATCGACTCTTACATGCGCTGTACTTGCTGTCTTAGCCATATCTTTAATCCCTTGCCGCTGCCATTGCTTCGGGTTTCAAAGTTTCACTGCTTCAAGGCTTCCATCACCTGTCTGTGAAACTTTGAAACCTTGCCACCTTGAAACTTCGCGTCACAGCACCTCAGGCGCGAGCGACACAATCTTCAAGAATTTCTTCTCACGCAGTTCGCGAGCAACGGGCCCGAACACGCGCGTTCCTACCGGCTCTCCGGTTTCGTTGATCAGCACGGCTGCATTCTGATCGAACCGGATGTAAGTGCCATCGCGGCGCCGGTGCTCTTTCCTGGTCCGGACGATCACGGCCTTCACGACTTTGCCCTTCTGCACTTGCCCGTCGGGCGCCGCTTCCTTGACGCTGGCGGTGATTACATCGCCGAGCCCGGCGCGCAATCCCGTGGAACCACCCAGCGGCAGGATCATCTGCAGCTTGCGGGCGCCGGAGTTGTCGGCCACCTCGAGCATGGATCTCATCATCACTGCCATATCACCGTCTCCTGTGTGTTCGAGCCGCTACTGTGCAGTACCGAGGTCGGCGACCGCCGACACTTCCGGAACCAGAGCCGTCTTGCGGATAATCTCTTTCAGCTTCCACCGCTTCAGCTTCGACAGCGGCCGGGTCTCTTCCAGCCGGACGAAATCGCCGATGTGCGCCTCGTTCTTTTCGTCATGCGCGTAGAACTTCTTGTCGCTTGAGATGACGCGCCCGTAGAGCGGATGCGACTTCGTGCGCGTGACCGCCACGACGATGGTCTTATTCATCTTGTTGGAGACAACCTTGCCGATCAATTCCTTGCGCCGTCCCGGCGCCTTCTGTGTCGTCTCAGCCATTACTTCTTCTCCGTGACGGCCTGCCCGCTGCGCGCGCGCTCGCCGATGATCGTTTTCACGCGAGCGATGTCCTTGCGCAGGCCGCGAATTTTCTTCAGGCTTTCCGTCTGACCCATGTTGAGTTGGAATTTCAGCTTGAACAGCTGATCCGAGAGCTGCCGCTCCTGGTCCTGCAGTTCCGCATCGGTCTGGTTACGAATCTTGTCCACTTTCATAAAACTCTCTCTATTCTTAATGCGCTGTTTCGCGCTTCACGAAGGCCGTCCGCAATGGAAGCTTGTGCGAAGCCAAACGCATCGCCTCCGCCGCATCCGTTGCCGTCACCCCCTCCATCTCAAACAGGATCTTGCCCGGCCGCACCACCGCAACCCAGTGATCCGGAGCGCCTTTGCCTTTGCCCATACGGGTTTCGGCAGGCTTCTTGGTCACAGGTTTGTCCGGGAACAACCGGATCCAGATCTTTCCGCCGCGCTTCACAAAGCGGGTCATGGCCACGCGGCTTGCCTCGATCTGACGATCCGTGATCCAGCCCGGCTCGAGAACCTTCAACCCATAGTCACCGAAAGCCAACTGGCTGCCGCGCCAAGCCTTGCCGGTCATGCGCCCGCGCTGTTGCTTGCGGTACTTCACTTTCTTTGGCATTAACATAAAAATCAGCTCTCAGTCGTTAGTCGTCAGCCTAAAACGCACCGCTTGGTGAAACTGCCGCCTGCGTCTCGCGCTTCTTTTGCGTGAAGATCTCGCCCTTGTAGATCCACACTTTCACGCCAATGACGCCGTAAGTCGTACGTGCTTCCGAGAAGCCGTATTCGATGTCGGCACGCAGCGTATGCAGCGGCAGACGTCCCTGCAGATACCACTCGGAACGCGCGATTTCGTTTCCGTTCAGGCGCCCGCTCACGCGCACCTTGATTCCCTTGCAACCGAACCGTAGCGCCGAATCCACCGCCTTGCGCATCGCCCGGCGGAAGCCCACGCGCTTTTCCAGCTGCAGCGCGATCGACTCCGACACCAGTTGCGCATCCAGCTCGGGCTTGTGCACTTCCTGGATGTCAATAAAGACTTCGCGCGAAGTCCGCTTCTGGAGCTCCTGCTTCAGCTTGTCGATTTCCGCGCCCTTGCGTCCGATGATGATGCCCGGCCGCGCCGTCTTGATGATGATGCGGATCTTGTTGCCCGGGCGCTCGATCTCGACCGCGCTGATGCCGGCAGACTTCAGCTTGTCCTTCAGCTCCGCCTTCAGCTTGACATCTTCGAGCAGCAGCTTGTCGTAATCCCGCTCGACAAACCAGCGCGACTTCCACGGCTTCGTGTAGCCAAGCCGGAACCCATAAGGATGGACTTTTTGACCCATTATTGCTCCTTGTAGCGCCGGCGTCTCGCCGGCTGTCCAGCGGGCGTCCCGCCCGCTTCGCCGCTAATTAAGCGGCGCGACCAACCTATTTCTTCGCCGCGACCTTTTTCTTGACTACCGATTTCTTTGCAACCGTCTTTTTCTTCGCGGAAGCCTTCGGAGCCGCCGCCTTCTCTTCTTCGCCGACCACCGTCGCCAGCTGCGCACCGTTCTTGTTGCGCTCGGCCAGAACGATCTCGAGATGCGCTATGCGCCGCACATAACGGAACGCGCGCCCCATCGGCGCCGGACGAATCCGCTTCATCCGCGGGCCATCGTTGGCCACCGCGCTCTTCACGTACAGCTGATCGAGATCGACATCTACGCCCTTCTCGGTGCTCAGGAAGTTGGCGTTGTCGATCGCCGACTGCAGCAGCTTTCCAACCGTCGAGGCCACGCGCTTCTTTGTAAACAGCAGCGTGTTGCGCGCGTCTTCCACCTTCTGTCCCTTAATCAGTTCCAGCACCAGGCGAGCCTTCTGCGGTGAGACGCGCATGTACCGGGCTTCAGCTCGAAATTCCATGATCGCGTGTCTCCTTTATGCCTTCGGCGGCGCCGCCGGTGCTGCACCCGCTGCCGGCGCCGGGGCTCCCGGTCCGCCCGGTACGCCTGCCGGACGAGCGGCCGTTTCCGTCGCTGCCTTCATCGAGTGGCCCTTGAAGCTGCGCGTAAAGCTGAACTCGCCCAGCTTGTGGCCAACCATGTTCTCGGTGATATACACCGGGATAAACTTCTTTCCGTTGTGCACTGCGATCGTGTGGCCGACCATCTCCGGAATCACGGTCGAGCGGCGCGACCAGGTGCGCAGCACCTTCTTCTCGTTGCGAGCGTTCATCCCTTCCACCTTCCCTTGCAGGTGGATGTCGATGAACGGCCCTTTCTTGGTGGAACGTGCCATAAATTCTGCTCTCAGCTTTCAGCTCTCAGCCTTCAGGCCCGAGCATTTGCTGGCCACTGGCCACCGGCCACTGACCACTGCGATCTATCCCTTTTTGCGCCGACCCACGATGAATGCATCGGTGCGCTTGTTGTTACGCGTCTTGTAACCACGCGTTGGCTGGCCCCACGGTGTCACCGGGTGCCGTCCGCCTGAAGTCTTACCCTCACCACCACCATGCGGATGATCGACCGGGTTCATCGAAACGCCGCGGTTGTGCGGACGCCGTCCCGTCCAGCGAACTCGGCCGGCTTTCCCGATCGTGACGTTCTCGTGATCGGTATTCCCAACTTGGCCGATCGTTGCCATGCAGTCCTGCAGCACCTTGCGCGTTTCGCCCGAAGGCAGCTTGATCAGCGCATAGTCGCCTTCTTTCGCAACCAGCTGCGCGGAACCGCCCGCCGAACGCACCATCTGCGCGCCCTTTCCCGGGCGCAGCTCGATGTTGTGCACCATCGTGCCGGGAGGAATGTTGCGCAGCGGCAACGCATTGCCCACAAGAATGTCGGCATCCGGACCGCTCACGATCTTCTGCCCCATCTTCAGCCCATCAGGCTGCACGATGTAGCGCTTCTCGCCGTCGGCATAGCTCAACAGCGCAATGCGCGCCGAGCGGTTCGGATCGTACTCGATCGAGATCACCGTCGCCGGAATCCCGGTCTTGTCGCGCTTGAAATCGATGATGCGCAGCTTGCGCTTGTTCCCGCCGCCACGGAACCGGCTCGTGATGTCGCCCGAGTTCCGCCGCCCGCCGGTCTTCAGCTTCGGCTCGACCAGCGGCTTGAACGGCTTGTTGGTCGTCAGGTCGTCATTGACCAGCGTCGTCTGGTAGCGCAGCGTCTGCGTTGTCGGTCTGTATGTCTTGATTGCCATAAAATCAGCCTTTAGCTCTTAGCCGTTAGCTCTTAGCCTTCCCATTCCGCCACTCGCTGAATGCTGAGTGCCGAGTGCTGACTGCTTCTTACAGATTTTGTGCGTACTCCGGCATCTTCTCGCCGGACTTCAACCGCACGTACGCCTTCTTCCAATCGGGACGGTACCCCGCGAAACGTCCGCGACGCCGCTCCTTGCCGGGATAATTCGCCGTACGCACCGAATCGACCTTCACCTTGAAAATCGATTGCACGGCTTCCTTGATCTCGGTTTTCGTTGCTTCTTTGGCCACCTGGAACACCAGCGTGTTCTCGTTTTCCTTGATGGTCAGTCCTTTTTCTGTGATCACCGGACGGCGCAGGATCTGGTATGCCGATTTCATTACGCCACCTCCGCCGCTTTTTCATGCCGCGTGCGCCGGCGTGGAACGCGCGCCGTCTTCTTCTCGCGCTCGCCTTCACCCTCGCCGCTCGACGCCTTGTGCTGCCGCTTCGAGGCCGAATTCTTCAGCGAGAGCTGCAGCTTCTCGATCGCCGGCTGCGTGAAGATCACCTGCTCATAGCGCAGCAGATGATACGGATGCACTTGATTGCTCGCGACCAACTCACTGCCTTCGATATTTCGCGAGCTAAGCTCGAGATTCCGGTTGCCGTGATTCGGAACTTCCACCAGCAGCACCGTCTTTTCTACCTTCAGCTTGTCGAGCGCCTCGCGGAAGATCTTCGTCTTCGGCTCTTTCAGGTCGAAGGCGTTCACGACCATGAGCTTGCCATCTGCAAACTTCGACGCCAGCGCCGAGCGCAGCGCGCCCAGCAACTTCTTCTTGGGGAAGGTGTAGTCATACGAACGCGGCTGCGGTCCATGCACGGTGCCGCCGTGCCGCCACAGCGGAGACCGGATCGAGCCAATTCGCGCTCGGCCCGTGCCCTTCTGCTTCCAAAGCTTCTTGCCGGAACCGGAGACGCGCCAGCGATTCTTGGTGGCATGCGTGCCCGCCCGCTGCCCGGCGCGGTAGTGCTTCACCGCTTCCCACAGCAGGTCTTCGTTCACCGCGCCGAAAATCTCATCGGCAAGGTCCAGCGTGCCGACTTTGGCGCCGCTCAGGTTGTAAATATCAATGGTTGCCATTGTCTTCTCTCAACTGCCGCTACTGGCTTCTAGCTTTTAGCTTCGAACAGTCTTTGCTCGGTACTCGCAACTCGGACCTAGCCCTTCTTGGCCGCGCGCTTGGCTGCCTTCAAAGGATCGACCGTCGCTGCACCCGCAAATCCACGACGCTCGCGCGGTGGCTTCTTCGCCTTGGTGATCACGACATATCCACCGTTCGCGCCCGGAACGCTGCCTTCCACCACCAGCAGGTTGTCGTCCTTATCGACGCCCAGCACACGCAGGTTGCGAACCGTTACGCGCTGATCGCCAAGGTGTCCGGACATGCGCATACCCTTGAACACGCGCGACGGAAATGCCGACGAACCGATCGAGCCGGTGATCTGGAACATCGAACCGTGCGACTTCGGACCGCCGCCGAAATGATGCCGCTTCACCACACCCGCGAATCCGCGGCCTTTGCTGATGCCGACGATATCCACAAAGCGCTCGCCGTCGAAAATGTCGACGAGAACACGCTGGCCGACTTTCAGGCCGTTGGTCTCAGCGCTTTCTTTGGATTGTTCTTCGACTTCGAGAGGAACTTCACGGAGGAACTTCATCGGCGGGAGATTGTTTTTAGCAAAGTGCCCTTGCATCGGCTTGGTGAGTTTCTTTTCTTTCACGAACTCGACCAATCCGATTTGGGCCGATTCATATCCGTCGCGGGTCGCGGTCTTGTGCTGCGTGATCACGCACGGACCAGCCTGCAGCACGGTCGCCGGGCGGACTTCGCCCTTCGAATCGAACAACTGCGTCATGCCGACCTTTTTTCCGAGAATCCCTGCTACCTTTGCCATTTCCTTCTCCATTCCCAGCTTGGCGTATCGCTATTGGCTGGGGAGCGCTAGAGCCCAGAGCCTAAGGCCCAGAGCCTATTTATGCTCTTTCCCGAACGCCTTGATCTCCACATCCACACCGGCGGGAAGATCGAGCTTCATGAGCGCGTCCACCGTCTGCTGCGTCGGCTCGAGGATGTCGAGCAGGCGTTTGTGTGTCCGGATCTCGAAAGCCTCGCGCGACTTCTTGTCCACGTGCGGCGAACGCAGCACGCAATACTTGTTCTTCATCGTGGGCAATGGAATCGGCCCAGCGATCTGCGCGCCCGTGCGCCGCGCCGTCTCGACGATCTCACCCGTGGACTGATCCAGGATGCGGTAGTCGTAGGCTTTCAACCGGATGCGAATTCTCTCTTTTCCAATCACGTTTCACTCGCTAACCCCACCCGGCTCACCCAGGAGGAAAGAACTGGCGGCATGCTGCAGGCCGCAGATTGTTGTGTGGCGCGGGCGCCCTCGCCCGCGCTCCTCATTACTGAATAATCTCCGCAATCGTGCCGGCGCCCACCGTGTGGCCGCCTTCGCGAATCGCGAACCGTAAGCCCTTCTCCATCGCCACCGGCGTGATCAGCTCGATCACCAGGCCCACGTTGTCTCCCGGCATCACCATCTCCGTGCCCGCCGGCAACTCCGCCACTCCGGTCACGTCCGTCGTGCGCAGGTAGAACTGCGGCCGGTATCCCTTGAAGAACGGCGTGTGCCGCCCGCCCTCTTCCTTCGTCAGGATGTACACCTCCGCCTTGAACTTCGTGTGCGGCGTGATCGATCCCGGCTTCGCCAGCACCATCCCGCGCTCCACGTCGTCCTTGCCGATGCCTCTGAGAAGCAACCCGGCGTTGTCGCCCGCCATGCCTTCGTCCAGCTGCTTCTTGAACATTTCCACGCCCGTCACCACCGTCTTGCGCGTGTCACGGAAGCCCACGATTTCCACTTCCTCGCCCACCTTCACCTTGCCGCGCTCAATGCGCCCCGTCACAACGGTTCCGCGGCCCGAGATCGAGAAGATGTCTTCAATCGGCATCAGGAAGGGCTTGTCCAGCTCGCGCTGCGGTTGCGGCACGCTCTTGTCCACCGCCTCCATCAACGCGTCAATCTGCTTCTCCCACTTCGCTTCGCCGTTCAACGCACCCAGCGCCGACAACCGGATCACCGGCACATCGTCGCCGGGGAACTGATACGACTTCAGCAGCTCGCGCACTTCCAGCTCGACCAGGTCGAGCAGCTCGGGATCGTCCACCGCATCGCACTTGTTCAGCGCCACCACGATGTAGGGCACACCCACCTGGCGAGCCAACAGCACGTGCTCACGCGTCTGCGGCATCGGACCGTCGGTCGCCGCCACCACCAGGATCGCGCCATCCATCTGCGCCGCGCCCGTGATCATGTTCTTGATGTAGTCGGCGTGGCCGGGGCAGTCGACGTGCGCATAGTGCCGGTTCGCGGTTTCGTACTCCACGTGCGCCGTGGCAATCGTGATCCCGCGCGCCTTCTCTTCCGGCGCGTTGTCGATCGAATCGAACGACCGGAACACGATCTTCGGGTTGTGCTTCTGCAACACCTTCGTGATCGCCGCCGTCAACGTCGTCTTGCCATGGTCAATGTGACCAATCGTCCCTACGTTGCAGTGCGGCTTATTCCGTTCAAATTTTTCCTTCGCCATTTCCGTTTTGCTCCGTCGTCAGTCCCGCAGGACTGTTCTTTCCAAAATGTTGATTGTCTACTTCGCCGTGCCCTGCACCTTGGCGATGATTTCCTCCGCCACCGAGCGCGGCGCTTCTTCATAACGTGCGAAGTGCATCGAGTATTCGGCGCGGCCCTGCGTCGAGGAACGCATGTGGGTCGCGTACCCGAACATCTCCGAGAGAGGCACAATTGCCTTGATCACCTGCGATCCGGCGCGATGCTCCATGCCCTCGATCCGGCCGCGGCGCGCACTCAGATCGCCCATGATCGTTCCCGCGAAATCCTCCGGCGTGACCACTTCCACCGCCATCACCGGCTCGAGAATGACTGGACTCGCCTTGCGCGCGGCTTCCTTGAACGCCATCGATCCGGCGATCTTGAACGCCATCTCGTTCGAGTCGACGTCGTGGTAGCTGCCGTCGTACAGCGTCGCCTTCACATCGACCATGGGATAGCCGGCCAGAACGCCGCCTTCCATGGCTTCCTGCATGCCCTGATCGATCGGCTTGATGTATTCCTTCGGAACCGTGCCACCCACGATTTCGTTGATGAACTCGTAGCCCTTGCCGGGCTCGTTCGGCTCGAGCCGGATCTTTGCGTGACCGTACTGACCGCGGCCACCCGTCTGCCGGATGTACTTACCTTCGGCCTCCGAGTGCCTGCGGATCGTCTCGCGATACGCGACCTGCGGCTTGCCAACGTTGGCTTCAACCTTGTACTCGCGCATCATGCGGTCGACGATGATTTCCAGGTGCAATTCGCCCATGCCGCTGATGATGGTCTGTCCGCTATCCGGATCCGTGTGAACCTTGAACGTCGGATCTTCCTGCGCCAGCTTAGCTAGCGCCATGCCCATCTTTTCCTGATCGGCCTTCGTCTTGGGCTCAACGGCGACCGAGATGACCGGGACGGCGAAGGTGATCGACTCGAGCGTGATCGGATGTTTTTCGTCGCAGATCGTATCGCCGGTTCCCACATTCTTCAGACCGACCACCGCACAAATATCACCCGCCAGAATCTCCTGAATATCCTCACGCTTGTTGGCGTGCATCTTCAGCAGGCGGCCGATGCGCTCGGTCCTCTGCGTACGCGAGTTCAGCACCGACTCGCCCGACTTCAACTGCCCCGAATAAACGCGGATGAACGTCAGCTGACCCACAAACGGGTCGGCCATGATCTTGAACGCCAGCGCCGAGAACGGCTGCTTGTCGTCCGCCTTGCGCGTGATTTCCTTCCCGGTATTCGGATCGAGCCCGTGGGTCTCCGGCGTATCGAGCGGAGACGGCAGATAGTCCACCACCGCGTCCAGCAACGGCTGTACGCCCTTGTTCTTGAAGGCCGTCCCTACGACGACCGGAAACAGCTTCAATCCTATGGTCGATTTGCGCAGCGAAGCCCGCAACGCTTCCGCGCTGATCTCTTCTCCTTCGAGGAACTTGTGCAGAATCTCGTCGTCGTTTTCAGCAACGGTTTCAACCAGCTGCGTATGGAATGCTTCCGCCTTCTTCTGCAGTTCGGCCGGAATCGGCTCCGTCGCGTATTCCGCGCCCATCGTCTCATCGTTCCACACGATCGCCTTCATACCGATCAGATCAACGACGCCGCGAAACTTGTCTTCCTGTCCGATTGGAATCTGGATGGCTACCGGCTTGGCATTGAGGCGCTTGCGAATGGTGTCGATGGCGTGCTCAAAATCGGCACCCATCTTGTCGATCTTGTTGATGAAGCAAATTCGCGGGACACCGTACTTGTCGGCCTGCCGCCATACTTTTTCCGACTGGGGCTGTACGCCGTGCACCGCATCAAACACCGCGACCGCCCCGTCGAGAACGCGCAGCGACCGCTCCACCTCCGCCGTAAAATCGACGTGGCCGGGCGTATCGATGATGTTGATCCGAATGTCGCGCCAGGTGCAGGTTGTCGCCGCCGAGGTAATCGTGATGCCGCGCTCCTGCTCCTGCTCCATCCAGTCCATCGTGGCCGTGCCTTCATGGACCTCTCCGATGCGGTGCGTTCTTCCCGTATAGAAAAGGATACGCTCCGTCGTAGTGGTCTTGCCGGCATCGATGTGCGCCATGATGCCGATGTTCCTGCAACGCTCTAATGGGACTGTTCTGGCCACGATTCTTTTAACTCTGCTTTCTGGGGCTCTAAAAACCAGCTGTTAGCTTTTGGCTCTTATAGCTTTAGTAAAACCGCCCGGCAGCTCCGCGCTCGAGCTAAGAGCTAACGGCGAATTGCTAAGAGCTGCTTTACCATCTGTAATGTGCAAACGCCTTGTTGGCTTCCGCCATGCGGTGCACGTCTTCCTTTTTCTTGATCGCGGCGCCGCGGTTGTTGGCAGCGTCCAGCAACTCGTTCGTGAGCTTGTCGATCATGCCCTTCTCGCCACGGCCGCGCGCATACGTAATCAGCCAGCGGATCGCCAGCGAAGTGCGCCGGTCGGCATTCACTTCGACGGGCACCTGGTAGTTCGCGCCACCCACACGGCGAGTCTTCACTTCGAGCAACGGCTTCGCGTTCTCGACGGCCTTCTTGAACAGCTTCAAGCCCTCATCGCCACCCTTTTTCTCGAGCTGCGTGATGGACTCATAGAAGATGCCCTGGGCCGTCGACTTCTTGCCCTGCCACATCATTGAGTTCACAAACTTAGTCACCAGGTCCGATCCGAAAACCGGATCCCCGGCAACTCCGCGCTTTGCGATATGTCCTTTACGAGGCATGTTCTCAGTTCTCAGTTCTCAGTTCTCAGTCAACCCCGGCACAGTTCCAACTGAGAACTGGCAACTGGGAACTGAGAACTGCTTTTAAGCTTTCTTCGGCCGCTTCGCGCCGTACTTCGAGCGACCCTGATTCCGATTCGCGACGCCGACCGCATCCAGCGTTCCACGCACCACGTGATACCGCACACCCGGCAGATCCTTCACGCGGCCACCGCGGATCAGCACAATCGAGTGCTCCTGCAGGTTGTGGCCGATGCCCGGGATGTAGGTCGTTACTTCAATTCCGTTCGTCAGGCGGACACGAGCAACCTTGCGCAGCGCCGAGTTCGGTTTCTTGGGCGTCTGTGTGTACACGCGGGTGCAAACACCGCGCTTCTGCGGACAGGACTGCAGCGCCGGACTCGCCGTCTTGTAGCGGGGCTTTTTCCGGCCGGAACGCACCAATTGATTAAACGTAGGCACTCTTTGCCGCTCCTTGCAGCGTCTCTACGCTCGCACGCCTAATCGGCGCGCACCTGCGCACACGCTGTCTCTGCTTTTCCCTTTCGGGAGCTGGCTGGCGCAATGTCCAGCCATACTTCTCGCCACGCACACTGTGCCGGAGAGAAAGGTCTTAGGTTTCCCAGTCAGACTGATGCTGACGACGGTGGTACCAAGCCTGACTTCGGAGGCACTCCGTTTCGTCAACCTTGCTTCACATAGCCTCTCGACGGGCGAGAGGTGAGCGCGAAGCATTTCAGCGAGGAAGTTCCCGAACGCTGATTCGTTCGGTGAACCTTTATGCTCTAAAGCTCAGCCCCATTTTCGGAGGCACCGCGCACACAAAAAAGGCGCGGGGATAAAAACCACCGCTACCAGGCAAGCCAGAATTACTCGCGGAACCATATAAATATAACAATAGGGTCCGCGCATCGTCAATGGAGCTTTTGCGCATCTCAGTGCAGGCAGACGGCCGCCCGCCTCTTGCTGAAATCCCGGCTGGCCTCTACACTGAAGAATTTCCAAGCATATACATAGACTCGCCTGCGCGTGCACAAACACTTCGCCGGCGGGGAGGATGCATGCGCCGGTTCTGTTCTTGGGTGGTAACAGCAATACTTTTCTTAATTTTATTAGGCAATCTGGCCGGATGCGGTGGCGGCAGCGGCGCACCCACTCTGGCGACCCCCAGCAAGGTCACCATCGCCCCAGGCAATAGCAGTATCGACTTGGGTACGACCCTCAACTTCACCGCGGCCCTGACGCCAACCTCTACCATCCCGATCACTTTCACATCGAGCAATCCCAGCGTCCTGAGCTTTGTATCGACGGCCCCGGGCGTGGCTTGCGCTGGAAGGTGGGATACGGCCGGCCAGATCTGCAACCCGACCAGTGCCGGGGTGGCCCAAGTCACGGCCA
This sequence comes from uncultured Acidobacteriota bacterium, assembly GCA_963718505.1. GTDB lineage: Bacteria > Acidobacteriota > Terriglobia > Terriglobales > Acidobacteriaceae > Gp1-AA133. Next base: position 237,667 of record CAVQZP010000031.1, read on the forward strand.
GCGCCAATGGCGTAGTGAGTGCGCCGGTCCTTGTCTATGTTCACCAACACGTCGATACCGTGTCGGTCACCGTCCTGAACCCGCCCATTCATATGCCGGACTGCGTGACGCTCGCGCCCTCCACCGGAGTTCAGAACTTTCTCGATCTGCAGGCCCACGCATTCAGCAACGGCGAGGACGTAACCAATACCGTTGGCTCCTTCGTGTTCACCCAAGGTAATTCGACCGTCGCCACCCTGAGCACCACCGACTCTGAACTGCTCAACAACAACGGCAACCAGATCACGCAGGCGCGAATCACCGCAAAAACTCCCGGATACACGCAGGTCTTCGCCACCGTTTCCGGAGTGAACAGCCTTCCCGCTCAGATCGCCGACAGCCACGGCGTGCTGCACCCCTACTTCGAGACTTGCATCATCCAGTCCATCAGCCTGCAGGTGGGAAGCAACGATCCCAATAACACCACGTTTGCCATCGCCAACAATGGCGCGACCACCCTCACGGCAACTGTGTTTGACCGACTCGGCTATCAGCTCACAACCCCTCCCATCACGTGGACGTCCCTATCCCCGCAAAACGCTACCGTCAGCACAAGCGGAGGGGTCACGGCAAAGGCTCCCGGTGGCGCTTCGATCGTCGCCGCGTGCCTGCCGAACAACTGCAATCTGACGGGGAGTATTTTCCCCATTAAACCTGTGTTTTCATCGACCTCGCAAAGCGGAGTACTCCAGGGGAACCCGATCACGGGCACCGTCACGGGGGCCCAGGCGAATACCACCGTCTACGCGACGTCGAGCCAGTGCGATACAGTCACCGGCACGCCCATCCCCGGCTGCCAGCCGCTCGTCTATCCGATTTCGACGAGCAACAATACGGTCGCCAACAGCACCACCCTGCCCAGTTCACCGAACACCTTTATATTCGCGCCCAATGGAACCAAAGCCTATCTCGGAAGTGATGCCGGCTTGATCACCTTCACTCCCGGAACCACGACGAACGTCTCGCAGATGAACAATGTTCCTGGAAAGATCCTGGCCATCTCTCCCGATAGCAATAAGTTGATCGTCTCGGACACGAAATCAGTTCCGAACCAGGTTTTTGTTCTCGAGAACCTCACCACGACTGTAACCACGACATCGCTGTTGATCAACGGCGCCACGGCCGCCGCATTTTCCCCAGACGGGATCCGCGCCTACATCGCGGCAGGCAATACCCTCTACGTGTTTTCTGATCTCCTCCCGCTAAAGGCGATCACGTTGGGCGGACCAGCAAACGGCGTGGCGTCTTTTGCGAACGGCGCCCTTGGATATCTCTCCGGAGGATCCGGTAGCCCCGCGATCAACCTGTTCAATACATGCGATACCAACTACGCCATCACCGCGTCGATTCCGGTGCCGCAGCTCCCTGTCATGTTCCAGGCCCTGGGCGATGGCATTCACGCCATCGGGGTCGATCCGCCTGGGGTCGACGTATTCACGGTGAAAGTGCTTGCCCCGGCCCCGGCAACCTTTGCTAACCCCAGTTCCGACACGTGCCCGTTCCCGGTGACAGCTCCCGACCCGCCGGCCCAGGAGTTCACTTTTGCCAATCTCGGACAGGGCAATTTCACGCCCCTGAAAATGATCCTTGCCTCGGATAATTCCAAGGCTTACATCCTGGCCGCGAACCTGGGCAGCGTCTTCATTTACAACTTCGGTGTTGGCACCGTATCCTCGATCCCACTTACCGGGAGCCCGGCACCGCTCGATGCCAGCCTCACATCGGATGGAACGCTTCTCTACGTCGGCGCGGCCGACACGTCGGTGCATGTCGTCAGCACCGTTTCGGGCGCCGATGTTCAGCAGGTCACCTTCATCAACAACAACAGCACGAACAAGGGCAGCCTCTGCAGCAACATTCCGCAGACCTGCAACCCGGACCTCATCGCCATCAGGCCTTAAAGCAGTCGTCAGTCATCGTCCATCAGCAAAGACCGCAACCGGGCAGCATCTTGCAGATCGGTGACGAGCTCATAGAAGGCGAATGGGGAAAGACCAAAGAACCGGCGAGTGCGGGACGTTGTTGAGGATCTGTGCCCTTCAGCGAAATTCCAGCTACGCTTTAGCCTTTTCCAGGTCGCGTCCCACGCTGTCGAGCACGCCGTTGATGAATTGGATGGATTCGGGGCTGGAAAATTTGCGGGCGATCTCGATGGCTTCGTTGATCACCACCGCCCGCGGCGTCTGCGGGTAGCCAAGAAATTCGGCCACAGCGGCGCGCAGGATATTGCGATCCACCGCCGCCATCCGCTCCATGCGCCAGTGCTGCGCATGCCCCTCGATTAACGCGTCGATGTCCGTCGTGCGATCAGTGGCCGTACGGAAGAGGTCGTCGGCAAATCCACGAACATCCTGTGCCACCTCGTGCCGCTCTGCCCAGAATGTCTTCCGCACATCCTCCGGACCCTGCCGGCCCATATCGGCTTGAAAGAGCATCTGGAGCGCCAGTTCGCGAGATTTACGGCGAGTCCCCATAAAGCAGTCGTTGGTCTCCAGTCGTCCGTCTTCCAGAACCCCGCGTGCGCGAAGCGTTCACGGGAACGCGCTTTGGTGCCTATAGTGTACTTGCTTGGATTCGAAAACCAGTAGGCTTACCGTCGCTTCGTGGCCTTTTTAGCCTGATTGCGGACTGGACGCTTCTTCGCTTTTCCCGACGACCGACGCCCAACGCCCGCCGACTTTTTTTTGCCGGCAACTGGCCGCTGATGGCTGGCAACTTTCTTGAGACTTGCCATCTCCACCGCAGTCAGAGCGGCTTCAAAACCCTTGTTGCCCATCTTCAAGCCGGCGCGATCGATCGCCTGCTCCAGCGTGTCGCAGGTAAGCACGCCAAAAGCATGCGGTACTCCGGTTTCTTGCGCGGATTGTCCAATCCCTCGCGCGCACTCGTTCACGATAACGTCGTAATGCGCGGTCTCGCCGCGCAGCAGGCATCCCAGGCAGACGATCGCGTCGAATTTTCCGGACTCGGCCAGCGTTCGCGCAGCCATCGGCAGTTCGAAACTGCCGGGCACGCGCGTGATCTCGATGTCTTCAATCCGAGCCCCCGTGCGCTTCAACCCATCGAGTGCGCCCTGCAGCAGCCTCTCCGTGATGAACGCGTTGAAGCGGCTGACAACGATCGCGAAACGCTTCCCCTCGGCCTTGAGGTCGCCTGCCGTGCCCGAAGGTTGCACTTCAGGCTGACCATGCACCGTCACGATAACTTCACCGGGAAGAGCCAGCGAAAAGCTGCGCTCGCCGGTTTTTGGGGACGCGGAATCCGCAAGGACTTTGAGCTGCTGCTTTTGGGCGATGGCGAACGCGTCATCAGGATTCGAAACCTCGAGGACAATCAGCCGGTTCACGTCCTTCAAGTGGTCCAAGACTTCCTTCGGATACTCCGACGGCAGCGCATTCACGCTGAGCATTCCGACTGGCGCCGCAAAAACAGCCGACCGGCCGTCTCCACCGACGAGGCGCTCGAAGCCGATCGCCTCAAGGAACTCCGCCAGAGCCCGCAGATCGTCCGGCGCCGTGACATAACGACCGATATGGAGAGACTTCAGCATGAAAACGAGATCGGGCGATCCGGAGATCTGGTCATCGAGCGATCTAGCAGAGTCTCTGGGAGATCTCCGATGAGTTGCTACTAAGATCGACGGCTCGATGACCCAAATGCCTAACTCAAACGCTGCGTGATTTTGATCGTCCGATGATTCAATGACCCGATCACCCGATGACCCGATCCCTTCACTTTCCTTTAAACTGCGCGGTCCGTTTTTCCAGAAACGCCGTCGTTCCTTCTTTCTTGTCTTCGGTCGCACAGCAGACACCGAACAGCGTCGCCTCGAGAAAGAGGCCGTCGGCCACGGTCATGTCCAGCCCTCGGTTCACGGCTTCCATCGCATATTGGATGGCCAGCGGCGCATTGGCGATGATCTTTTGCGCGATCGCCTCTGCGCGCGGAATGAGATCTCCCGGCGCGGTGACCTCGTTCACGAGTCCGATGCGGTGCGCCTCCTCCGCTGTGATCATTTCTCCCGCCAGCACCAGTTGCATCGCGATTCCCTTGCCCACCAGTCGCGGCAATCGTTGCGTGCCACCGTACCCGGGAATAATTCCGAGTTTCACTTCCGGCTGACCCAGTTTGGCATTCGTGCTCGCCAGCCGCATGGTGCACGCCATCGCGATCTCACAACCACCGCCGAGTGCGAATCCGTTGATGCACGCGATGACCGGCTTGCCCAGGTTCTCGATCAGGTCAAGCACCGACTGCCCGCGATGCGTGTACTCCTTCCCGGAGACGGCATCGTGCTTGGCCAGTTCGCTGATGTCCGCACCCGCGATAAACGCTTTTTCACCGGAGCCCGTCAGAATCGCAACGCGAATCGCGGCATCGTTCTTAATGTCGGCAAACGCCGTCCGCAACTCTTCCATGGTCGCCATGTTGAGCGCGTTGAGAACCTTGGGCCTGTTGACGGTGACGTAGGCGGTGGAGTTTTTCTTTTCGAGAATTATGTTTTCGAAGCTCATAAATTCGATATCTCAGTCGCAATCTCTCTTCGTTTTGTCATCCTGAGCGAAGTGAGGCGACAGCCGAAACGTAGTCGAAGGACCCCGCATTCTTCAACTTCACCACTGCAGCCGCAGGGAATACTCTTGTCAGTCTTTCTTCTTCCACTCCGTGTCCCCGTGCCTCCTCAGTCGCAATCTCTCTATCGTTTTGTCATCCTGAGCGAAGTGAGGTAACGAAGTCTTGTCATCCTGAGCGAAGTGAGGCGACAGCCGAACGTAGTCGAAGGACCCCGCGTTCCTTAACTTCACAACTGCAGCCGCAGGGAATTCTCTTGTCAGTTTTCCTCTTCCACTCCGAGCCTCCGTGGTGGATTTCCTTACGCCTCAGAACTTCCCCGCCACCGGATTTGCCGGGTCCGCATAATCATAAAACCCGCGGCCCGTCTTCTTTCCATACCAGCCCGCCATCACCAGTCGTTTGAGCAGCGGAGGCGACGCGAACCGACGCTCTTTGAATTCGTCGTACATCACGTGCGTGATGTAGTAGGTCGTATCCAGCCCGACGAAATCGAGCAGTGTGAACGGGCCCATAGGGTAGCCGCAGCCCAGCTTCATCGCATTGTCAATGTCTTCGATCGACCCCACACCCTCTTCGTAAGCGCGGATCGCATCCAGCAGATACGGCACCAGCAGCCTGTTCACGATGAATCCCGTCTTATCCGACGTCCGCACCGGCACCTTGCCGAGTTTCTTTCCGAATTCGTAAGCCGCGTTGTATACGTCCGGCGCAGTCGCAATCGTCTTTACGACCTCAACCAGCTTCATCAGCGGCACCGGATTGAAGAAATGCAAGCCGATAAACCGCTCTGGCCGCTTCACCGCCGTCAGCAGCTCGGTCACAGAGATGGAGGAAGTGTTTGACGCAAAGATGGCCTCTTTTTTCACGATGGGATCGATCGACGCATACATCTTCTTCTTTTCCTCGACGTTCTCGATGATCGCTTCGATCACGATGTCGCAGTCCGCCAGGTCCTGTTTATTCGTCGTACCCTTCAGGCGCGCCCGCACCGCTTGCGGCGTTTCTTTTAACGTACCCTTCTCAGCAAATTTCGCCAGCGACTTCTCGATTCCCGCGAAGCCTTTATCCAGAAACTTCTGTTCGACTTCGAGCACCGTAACCTCAAACCCGGCCATCGCCGCGACCTGTGCGATGCCGGAGCCCATGAGCCCACAGCCTAAGACGCCTACTTTCTTGATTTCCATTAAAATTCCCTTCCCGCGCATCAACGTGGGTTCGCACGGATTAGAAAATCATTTCATCACGGAGACACAGAGGTCCAGAGAGATGATCGCTATAAACAATTGGTGAATTGTGAACCGATAACAGGTTCCGTAACCAAAGATCCGTCGAGGCCCAGCTCAACACGAAGCCCAATAAGAGCATCTTCGGAACCACATCCACGCGGAGCGCACCCTCCTTGGACATAAACCGTTCCAATCGCTTCCTGATGGTCGGCATGACTAGAGACATCAAATGGAAGACCATGAGTCTCGAAGAACTGTCTGACCACATCCTGCTTTGTTCCAATCTTCAGTTGTTCATGTGCGTCTCTCCTGAGCTGCTCCACTCTGGCTCGGTAAGCCTCGCCTCGTTGCTTGCAGCCTGTCTTGTCATAACGTCCACAGGAATAAACGGAGTCACCCAGAAAGAGAGAGAGAGTAGGGAGAATGAGTATCCGGAATGTCATGGGCATGTTCGCGCTTCCCAGGATTTTCAATTCGCTTAGTCTTTCTCCGTGACTCTGCGTCTCCGTGGTGGATTAACCATTACTGAAAGCTCTCCACCACCATCGCAATCCCCTGCCCGCCGCCGATGCACGCCGTCGCCAGGCCGTACTTCTTCTTCCGACGCCGCAGTTCGTACAACAGCGTAATGACCAGCCGCGCACCCGTCGCGCCCAGTGGATGCCCCAGCGCGATCGCGCCGCCATTCACGTTCACCTTCGTCCGATCCAACCCAAGTTCTTTTTCGACCGCCAAATACTGCGCCGCGAACGCTTCATTCACTTCGATCAGGTCGATGTAATCGAGCGTCAGTCCCGCCCGCTGCAGCGCAAGCTTCGTCGCCGGAACCGGGCCGCGCCCCATGATCTTCGGATCCACTCCGGCGATTCCCCAATTCACAATCCGTCCCAACGGATTCAAATCGCGTTTCTGCGCCTGCTCCACCGACATCACAACGACCGCCGCACCCCCATCCACGATCCCGCTCGCATTGCCGGCCGTCACCGTCCCACTCTTCCCGAACGCCGGACGCAATTTCGCCAAACCCTCCATCGTTGTTTGCGGCCGCCGGTGATCGTCTTCGGTGAACATCTCACCGGTCGCCTCGGCCTTGGAATTCTTCAATGGCACCGGGACTAGTTCCTCCTGCATCCGGCCCTCCAGGTAGGCCGCATCCGCCATCTGCTGCGAACGCAGCGCCATCTCGTCCTGCATCTGTCGCGTGATCCCCTGCTGCTCCCCGTACAACTCGGCGGTGTTCGCCATATAGAGGCCGCAATAAGAATCAAGAAGCGCCACCATCAGCGAATCTTCCAGCTTTCCGCCCGGGGCCAGCGTGAACCCATCGCGCCCGCGGATCACAAACGGCGCTTGCGACATCGCCTCCATCCCGCCCGCAAGCACGACCTTCGCCTCGTCGGTCTGGATCATCTGCGCCGCGTTCACAATCGCCTGCATGCCCGATCCACACAAGCGATTCACGGTAAGCGCGGGCGTCTCGATCGGAAGCCCTGCCCGTAATCCCACGTGCCGCGCCCCATACAACGCGTCGCCCGACGTCTGCTGCGCGTTTCCGAACACCACGTGATCAAATTCTTTGGGATCGATGCCCGCCCGCTCGATGGCACCCTTGGCGGCGACGGCGCCCAGTTCTTGCGCCGTGAAGTCTTTGAGTTTTCCGCAATAGCGCCCCATGGGCGTACGGGCGCCGCTTACGATGGCAATATCACCGGGTTTCAACATAATGCCGAGTCACCAGAAAACTTCAGATGGATGAGGCCAAACATATGAGTTTAACAGCGCCGTCGGCCGACACTCAACCGGGGGAGAGTCAGCATTTGGGCATTTGGCACTCAGCACGCAGCACTCAGCACTCAGCACTCAGCACTCAGCCAATTGAGCATCGAGCGCGGCGGAATTTCGCAAGACTCTTATCGAGGGCTTTGGGGGGAAAGAGAGCTCTACTTACATCCAACTCGCCTGAACGATGATGAAGACATTGAAGAAGATTGAAGACGGAAGACGGAAGACGGAAGACGGAATGCTGAATGCTGAATGCTGAGTGCTGATTGCTGAATGCTGAGTGCTGAGTGCTGATTGCTGAATGCTGAGTGCTGAGTGCTGAATGCTGAATGCTTCCTACGCTACCGCCGCCGACGCCATGCCCGGTGCCAGCGACACCACGCTGCCTGGCCCCTGGTTCAGCGAATCGTGCAATGCCTGTTCGGCGCGATTGATCACTTCTGTGACGATATCCACCGGATCGTACGTGCTGCGCATCACCGCCTCGGCCAGGCCGGCCATGAACGGAATGGCCTGATCTTTTCCCGGCCAGCGCACATCCGAAATTAACTTCCGCAACTTCTCCACCGCAAGCAGGGCTTCCTTTTCGGCGGTGTCTCCCAGGATGATCGCGACCGTCGTCGTGTCGTACCGAAAGGCGAGGTCGTTCGAACGGATGTTCGCGGTAAAAAGCTGCCCCACCTGCTCCATGGTCGCTTCCACGCCCGCTTCGCCGAATTCCTTCACCATGGCGGCGCTTCGCCCAAACTGTGCCAGCAGGATCGTAAACGGCGTGGCTTGCTGGAGCGCTCGTTGCGCCTCCGCCTGAGCGAGGTCCAGATAAGACGCTCGCTTGAGTAAACCCGACTTCTCATCCGTGACCGAGAGGTTCCGCACCAGCCGCCGCAAGCCCGCGTTATTGAGAGCGATCACCACCTGCTCCCCCAGCGTCTTCAGAACGACGACCTCGGATGGATGCCAATTCCTCTGCGAACTCTGCATGAACACCAGGATCCCAATGTGATCTTCGCCGTCCATCAACGGCAGCGCCAGCAAGGAGGTGACGCCGAGTTCAGCCAGCACTCTTCTCACAGGCTGCACCTCGGGCGCCGAAAGCGTGTCTGGCAGATCGACCGTGCCTCGCGCCACGGCCAGCTCTTGGCAAGCGCTCACCACTGAGGCTAGCGCCGCTGAACTGCCGGGAGCGATTCCATCGGCATGAAACTCCTGCAGGGCGGTCGGCGAAAGTCCGGGTTTGCGCATCGCCGCCACGCACCGTGTGATCTTCCATTGGCTGCCCATCTCGTTCGCCGCCGTCGACAGCACAGCGTTTGCGTTGTTCTGGTGATAGAGCTTGCGAGTGATCTCGGCCACGCGGGTGAAGCTGCTCACATCCGCCTGCTGCCCGTTCACTGCCGGCGGCGCAACGAGAGGCTCAGACGTCGCGGCCGGTAGCGCCGAGCCAACCGGTGCGGGAGGAGCCGGCGCCGACCCCGCGTAGCGAGGCGTGATACCCGCCGCAAGGTACAGCCGCTGTAAATCTTCGTTCCGTTCTTCTTCTCGGGGAAAGAGTTCCTGAATGCGCTGCAGCCGTTCCACGGCCTTCGAGCGCATCCCATATTGCACGAGGATCTCCGCCTGCAACATCAGGTCCTGCAGCGCAGCGGCTCCCAATGTGGGCTCCTCCGCGCGAACCTGTTCCGGCCCAGATTTGTTCAGCTGCGTCAGCCGGGACGCAATCAGCTTGTAGCGGTTTTCGGAGATTTTTCCGCGCAAGCTTTCCAGACGCTTCTGATGCCCACGCTCATACGGATCGACATCTGCGGCCCGATCCAGGCACTCTCCCGCTTTCTCGAAATTGCCGCTGCTCACATAAAGATCGAACAGCTTGATTAAAGTCTGGCAGTAGTCGGTCTCTCGGTTCGAAGAATTGAAAAGCTCGCTGAGGAACTCCAGCATTTCGGGCGACGCCCGATGTCCGGCCACCAGGTCTTGCATGGTCGCGACAAATGCCCGGCGCTCGCCGCGCCGCCTCTGAAACAGTTCCAGCTTCCGCGCCAGCGCGACCGCTTCGGCATCCTGCTGGCAGTCGACCATCTGGCCGATCAAAGTCACAACTTGTTGCATGCGGCTGGGATTCTGCTCGAATAATTGCCAGATGAGCGGCTCGGCCTCGGTAAGCCGGTTCGCCGCCAAAAGAGCATGGCCGTAGCAATCCCGCAACTCCAGAGAGGGATTGCCCGAGAGCACGTGCGGCTCGAAGATGAAAATCGCCGCGCCAATCTGCCCCTGCTGCAGGAGGTTCTTGCCATAGCAAAGAGCGTTTTTCGGATCGCTTGGATCTTCTGAGTAGGCGCGCTCAAAATATTGCGAGGCATCCGCTCCGGTTGCCTCGGCTAACTCCGCGGCCTTCAGGAAAGCCATCGCCGATTGTTTGTTCTCCCCCAGCTGCGCGCACAACTCGCCGAATCGCAGGTAGTTTCCCTGCGTCGGCTCCAGGGTCACGATCCGCGTGAGAATCGGCAGCGCTTCCCCCATCTTGCGCTGCTTGGCGAGATCGTCGAGCGCATTTTCGTATGTGCCCACGGCCAGCTTTTTGTTCGAATTTTCCAGAAGCTGACCGAAACGAAACTTCTGTTCCCAGGTGGGGCTCCCGTGGCGTGCGAGCTTCTTGTAGGTCAGGCTGGCTCGCGTCGCATCCCCCGCGCCGACTTGCCGCTCAAACAGCTCGCCCAGCAGCGATACCGCCTCCGCCGTCCGGCTCAGCGACAGGCACAGATCCGCCGCCATCGAACGGACATTGTCGTTCTCGGGATCTTCCAGAAGGACTTGGAGATATTCGTTCAACGCATCGCCCGTTTTGCCTCTTTGCAGAAGCTTTTCGGCTTGCGCGATACGCTTGGCGATTTCGGCCCGGTCCGGCATGGGGTAATGTGCGGAGTAACCTGCATGGTGATTCTAGGAGCAGGGGTAGGTGGCAGCAACGCAGTAACGGCTGACTGCGGTTACGAAGGTCATTCTGCTCTGGGCCGTTAGGACATCTTTTGCTGTTCTGGTATACGTGCAGCATGCAAGACGCGCCTAACCCTAACCCAAAGGAAGAACAGGGACTTCGTCACCAGCTCACCGCCGGACAGATGGCCATGGTCGCCGTCGGCGGCTCCATCGGCACGGGCCTTTTTCTGGGCTCCGCGCCAGCCCTCAGCCTGGCCGGTCCGTCGGTGATTCTCAGCTTCCTTCTCGCAGCTTTCATCAATGTGACCGTCGCCTACGCGTTGGGAGAATTAGCTTGCGCCCATCCGGCGGCGGGTTCCTTCGGAGTGTACGGCGACCTCTACCTGAACGACTGGGCCGGATTTCTCTCCCGCGGCGGATATTGGGCGGCAATCGCCGTATCCATCGGGGCCGAGATGGTCGCCGCAGCCACTTACATGCGTCTGTGGTTTCCGCAGGTGAACGCCGTCGTGTGGGTGGTGGTGTTCGCGTCTTTGCTTTTGTCCGTCAATTTGCTGGGTGTCGGCTCTTACGGACGTTTCGAGTTCTGGTTTGCCATGGTCAAGGTAGTCACCATCGCCGCATTCGTGATTCTGGGTGCATGGTTGCTAGCGGGGCGTCGTGTTCCCGCGCAATACACGTCTCAAGGAGGCTTTTTCCCGCAAGGATATCTGGCGCCTCTGCTGGCGATGACCTTCTCCGTTTATGCCTTCGGCGGAGTCGAATTCGTAGCCGTCACCTCCGGTGAGTCGCGCTCACAACATGAGATCGCACAAGCGGTCCGCATCACCTTCCTCATGCTGATGTTCTTATACCTCGGCGCCATCACGGTGCTGGTGGGGGTGATGCCGTGGAACAAGGCCGGATCCGGTGAGAGCCCCTTCGTTACCGTATTCCGCTCGGTACACATCCCCGGCGCAGGTCACTTGATGAATTTCGTGGTATTGACCGCTGCGCTGTCGGGAGCGAATGCTGCGCTCTATGTCTCCTCGCGGATGCTGTTTTCGATGGCTCGCACCGGATGGGCCCCCACCATCTTTGGACGCCTGAACTCGCAGGGCTCGCCTATATTCGCCCTCCTGCTCTCGTCCTATGGCATCGTCGTCGCCTTGGTCCTCGAGAAATGGGCTCCAGCCAATGCGTTCGAATTCATTCTGCGTGGCGCGTTCTTTGGAATGATTCTGTCCTGGGTTGTGTCGCTCGCCGCGCACGTCGTCTTCCGCAGGCGAGTGAGTCGCCAGGAACTCGCATCTCTTCCGCTGCACTCGCCCTTCGGGGGATGGGGATCGGCTGTTGGCTTTGTCGTGATGTGCTTAGTGATTCTCAAAGGCTGGTGGGACTCAAGGGTGAATTTTGGAAGCGCTATCTTGTACCTGATATCCCTGACCGCCGCCTGGTGGGTGATCAAACAGACACGCGTAGAGAGCCAGGGTAACTAGGAACAGTTCCGAGTTCGGCGTTTACGCATTCACCGGGATCTCGAATACAATCGCTGCTAACATCAACCAAGCTCGCCCTGCTTTAAAATTGCCGCCCCATGGAAGCCGACGATCAAGCCTTCCAGCCAAACGCCCCTGCCTCCACTGAGGCTCTCGCGTCTTTGAGAACTGGGCTGGCGAAATCTCTCCCGGAAAGCTACTTCGCCTTCCTCACACGCGCAAATGGAGGCGAGGGCTTCATTCGTGACCCATACGTGCGGTTGTGGAAGGCCGAAGAAGTTGCGCAGATGAACCGTGCCTACAAAACTGCGGAGTTCTTCCCGAACCTGTTTTTCATCGGGAGCGATGGCGGCGGAGAAGCCTATGCGTTCGATCTCTCGCGCACGGACGCCACGGTATTCGAGGTTCCATTTATTGGCTTGCCGACCGACGCAAGGGCAATCGCCAGTTCGTTTCGATTCATTTCTGGCGACCTGAGATTAGGGTCAATGAGCGAGAACGTCTGTGTCTGTTGAAAAAGTCTCTGGGTTGATTCTTGTAACGCTGCGTTATTCACGCTATAAGCAGGCCAGAGTTCCCAGTGCTGCGGTTCATCACCACGCTCGGAGGCCTGCTGCTCATGATGGGACACCATTCCCGCGCGGAGTCGCTGTTTTATTACTTCCGCCTAGAAGATCAGGTTCCGGAGAATCATCTGCTTCGGCTGATCGATCGCCACGTCGACTTCGAGTTTATTCGAGCCAAGTTGAAGGACTCCTACAGCAATGCGGGAAGGCCATCGATCGACCCAGAACTGCTGTTGCGCATGCTGCTGATCGGTTATCTCTACGGGGTTACAAGCGAAAGGAAACTGGTGGAAGAGCTGCGCATGCATCTGGCGTGGCGCTGGTTTACGGGACTGGGCTTCGATCAGGAGATTCCGCACCACTCTACGTTTTCCAAAAACCGGCACGGACGATTCCAGGAATCGAATTTGTTTCAGGAGTTGTTTGAGGAGATCGTCTCCCGTTGCGTCGCTGCCGGATTGGTGAAGGGCGAGCACATGTCGGTGGATGGCAGTTTCATTCAGGCCAATGCGGATCATCACAGCCGCGTTCCTCGCGAACAATTGGCGGAAGTGGCTAAGGTGAACCACACGGTGCGCGAGTATTTAGTTGAACTGGAACGGGAGAACCCGGTCGAACCTCCGGTTCCGCAGCAAGAGAAGATCTCGACCACGGACCCGGATTCAACCTACGCGACCAAAGGCGGTCCCGCACGGCTCGGCTATTACGACAACTATCTAGTCGATAACGCCAGTTGTGTCATCGTGGGGGTGCAAGCTACGTCGGCACGGTTGAGTCAGGAGAGTGCAGCGGCCCGAGACATGATCGAACGCTATCGCGAACGTTACGGCTACCTGCCACAGACTCTGGCCGCGGATACCACCTACGGCAACGGGGAACTGTTGCGATGGCTCGATGAACGCGGCATCGCTCCCTACATCCGGGTGAAAGAGAACCCCAATGGGCCGACTGATCTCTATGGCATCGAACAGTTCACCTACGTGCCCGAGGAGAACTGCTATATCTGCCCGGAAGGCAAGCCTCTGAAATACGTCGGCATCAATCCGCGCAACCGCACTCACCTTTATTATTCGACGCTGAAGCGCTGTCGCGAGTGCTCCCAGAAGAGCCGCTGCACGCGAGGCAAGTATCGGACCCTTGCCATTCACACCTGCGAGTCAGCGCGGCAGCGTGCCCATGCTCTGGCCGAGACACCCGCGTTTGCGATCTCGCAACGGGCACGTCGGAAAGTGGAAGCACTCTTCGCAGAGCTGAAGAATTACATAGGACTACGCCGACTAAGACTGCGCAGGATGCGTTTCGTGCGCGAACAGTTCTACCTGGCGGCCACGGCACAGAACCTGAAACGGCTGGTGCGGTTCCTCAGCGGTAAACCAACCCCGCAGATTGCAACTGCATGAACCTGCCGTGGAGAAACTACAGAAGCGATTAACCACAGACCAGCAGGCGGCGGAAAGCGACTCGGCGATCGAGATTTTTCAACAGACACGTCTGTTAACGATAGTAACGTCGCCAAATGGATCGGAATATACGATGATGTCTTCCGAGCCTGTGTATGCGGATTGCGCGGACTTTGCTAGTTGGAGCCCTTTGCCTCGGCAGCTGCGCTGCTGCGCAAGTTAATGCTTGCCTGCCTGAGCCACATACGCTACCAGACGATCTTCAATCCCCTCTCGAAGCGCGGCTCGCTAAATTTCTCGCTGCGCAGAGTCAAGGACACTGGGACGAAGTTGAAGAGTTGCTCGGCAGCATGGATGTTGTCAACGGAAGCTCCTATCGGCGGTGCCTTGTATCGAGAATGAAGGAACTGCGCATGGTGAGCTTCGACCGATCGACGCCAGACCTCTACACCTGCACAACAAAAATGGACCTAGCTGCTGGAACTGTGGACCGAGTCACTGCGGAACAATTGTCGTGGTACGTAAGAGGAACAGCCGGGTTTCAAACTTCCTCGGAAACATGGCTGGAAGTGACACAAATGAGAGCGTATCGCGACCAGGGCCAATGGTATTTCATACCGCCACAGTGGGCGATGCAGGACAAGTGGGAAAAAATTCATTACACCGAGGCCGACTTCGCTCGCGATCGCCGAGACGAAATCGACATCCGAAACTCCTTTTCCTCGCCAATTGAAATAACCGACCTGCATGCGTACATGGACCGGAAGTTTCCCTCGCTTCGAAATATAAAGTTCACGCTTAGAAACAAGACTACAAAGAAGGTAGTCGCGATCAGCGTAAGAATCGGCATCGAGGGGCTTGAGGGCTTTACCGAGATGGACGGGCCGTACGAAATCAAGCCCAACGGATCTCTCACTCTAGAACAGGACGATTCAGCATACGGAGATTTCTGCGCAGGAGTCTGGAAACGCGAAATCGTCGTCAGAGAGGCCGAATTTGCTGACGGCTCAAAATGGAAGTTCAAGGAACCTGCGGGTATCGAAAAGAGAAGCGAATGCGGAGGGAGTGATTGTCGATAAATCTTAGTACCCTATCGACAAGTGCGTCGGCGCCGAGTTGTTCGGTGGGCCCGAGTGTGTTCCGCCAGGGCACTTGCGATAGGGGGATTTGGAGGAAGCCGCTGGCGTTTGCGGCGGACGCGGAGGGCTATATAAATATTAAGGTATGGGGATTCAATGGCCGTTTCGCCATCTCATCGCCCTCAGGCCTTGCTAACTGTAAATTCTGTTGAAACGTAACTTCATGCACAGACGCATATTATCACCTGCAGTCGAGCTCTTGCATCATCCCACACAACCTGCCGCCCCCGAACACGCGATAGCGTCCGCCGCGCCAGCGGCTTCGTGCAAATCGCGATAGCACTCATTAACCTCAGCTCGGCACCGCACCCACCAATCAACACCCGAGAATCTCGCCCTCCCGTACAATGTTCCCCATGTCCGACCCGCTCCTCCGCTATCGCCCGGAGTTTCCCATCCTCGAGCGCACGAATTACCTGATCAGCAACTCCCTCGGCGCGATGCCCCGCGGTGTTTACGACGCAATGAAAGGTTACGCCGACACCTGGGCCACGCGCGGAGTGCGCGCCTGGGAAGAGCGCTGGTGGATGCTCGGTGTCGAGGTCGGCGACGAGATCGGTGCCCTGATGAACGCGCCAAAGAGCAGTGTGTCGACCCACCAGAATGTCACGACCTGCCAGGCTGTTGTCGCTTCGTGCCTGGATTTTTCCGGCAAACGCAACAAGGTCGTCTACACCGACATGAACTTCCCTTCCATCATGTATTTCTGGGAAGCCCAACGGCCCTACGGCGCACGCGTTCACATGGTGAAGACCGATGATGGCATCACCGTCCCCACCGATCGCCTGCTCGATGCCATCGACGAGCACACGCTGATCGTCCCCGTTTCGCACGTGATCTTCCGCAGTGCCTTCATCAACGACGCCGCTGCCATCGTCGAGAAGGCCCACAAGGTCGGCGCCTACGTCGTGCTCGACACCTTCCAGTCGCTGGGAACAATTCCGGTTGATGTGCAGAAGTTGAATGTCGATTTTGCCTGCGGCGGCGTTCTGAAGTGGCTCTGCGGTGGCCCCGGCGTCGCCTATCTCTACGTGCGCCCTGATCTGGGAACGAAGCTGGAGCCAAAATTCACCGGATGGTTCGCGCACCAGGAGCCCTTCAACTTCGAAATCGGCCCGACGCGATATACGGATCCGCCGTTTCGCTTTATGAACGGGACGTCGCACGTCCCCTCGCTCGAAGCCGCACGACCAGGAGTGAAGATCATCACCGAGGTGGGCGTCGACCGTATCCGCGAAAAATCAAAGCGTCAGACCACCCGCCTCATCGAACTCGCCGACCAGCGCGACTGGCGCGTGAATACGCCCCGCGACCCCGAGAAACGGGGCGGCACCGTCTCCATCGACATGCCCGACGCGCACGAAGTCTGCCGCGAACTTCTCAAGCGCGACATCCTCGTCGACTATCGTCCGCAGGCCGGCGTTCGCTTCTCCCCCCACTTCTACACACGAGACGAGGAACTCGACTCCGCCATCGCTGCCGTCGAAGAAATTCTCAGGACTCGCGCAGTAACCAGCCGCTGAATTACTTCCGTATCCACTTAGCATTACCGACGTAAGCCCGCTTTCTCGGTTTTCTGCTGACCCTCCCAAGTCCCGACTCTATGCTCGATGCGGGGATTCGTGTGCGCATCTCGCACGAATAAAAGCCTGAAAGCGCCGTCGTGAATCTTCATCTGCCATTCGCGTTGTCGGGATCGAACGCCGTGCTGATCCTTGCCGCTTTCTCTGGCGTTCTTGGCCTGTTTCTGTTTCTCCGCGGATTTTCCCGCCTGCAGCGTCACACGACGACAACTTCGGTCACACCCAAGCTGGCTTCTTCCGCGACGAAGCCCGCAGCGACGGTCGCAGCTAGAATTTCGCAACTGTCGGTGACCAGCGTCAAACCTGAAGTCATTCGCCTTACGAGCGACGAGGCTCCCGTCACCGTCTCGATGTCCCAGCAGGGAAAGATTGCTGCAGCATTGCTTAAGGCCGGCGTCCCGAGTCCGGCATCATGGAACACTGATCAGGGTGGAACCGGAGACGTCGCCGCCTCCGGCACGAAGAACCCTCCAACCTTGCCAACGTCAAAGCTCAAGATCACTCAGAGTCCCACAATTCCGCCCGTCACTTCTCCCAGCAACGCCCCGAAAAAGCCAGCCCCACCCAAGCGCACAACGAAGAACTCGACTTGGATGCTCTGGACCGGCGTGGCCCTCTTCGTCTTGAGTGTTTACCTTCTCGCGGCCCATTTCGGCTGGCTGTGAACCCCGGCCGATTCCGGTCACCACGTTTCTAACCCGTCCGCCCCGATTCCCTCCTGCGCATTCGTTTCATTGATTAGAATGACGCTGTGGCCGATACCGTTTGCATCGGAATCATTGGAGACTTCAATCCCCAATTCCGATCCCATCATGCAATCAATGACTCTCTCCAGCATGCAGCCGCCAAGCTCGGCCTGAAGGTAGAGTCGGAATGGCTCCCAACGCCCTCGCTCGTGGAAGAGGGCGCCGCCAAAAAGCTCGAAAGATTCGACGGCCTCTGGGCCTCGCCCGGCAGCCCCTACAAAAGCATGGATGGCATGCTCAAGGGAATTGAGTTCGCGCGCCGCCGCGACTGGCCCTTTCTCGGCACCTGCGGAGGCTTTCAATACGCGGTCATCGAATTCGCCCGGAACGTTCTCGGCCTCAAAGACGCCGACACCGCCGAGAACAATTCCGGCTCGAAGAACATCGTCATCTATCCGGTCGCCTGCGCTATCCCGGATCGAGCGCCCAACGCACCGAAGCTCTCAGGCATGGTCCCCGAAATCCGCATCCGCCCCGGTTCCTACTTGCAGACTTTTTACAGCCAGGAATTGATTCAGGAGGAGTTCTTCTGCAACTTCGAACTCAACCCCGACTACGAGTGGTGCTCGATCGAAGCGGGATTTCCGATCGCGGCTCGCGGACCCAACGGAGAAGTGCGCGCCATCGAGTCCCCCACCCATCGCTTCTTCATCGCGACTCTCTTCCAGCCGCAACTAACTTCCAAGCCTGACAACCCGCATCCGCTCGTGATCGCGTTCGTCCAAGCCGCCGCCGACTGGGGACGCAAGAAACTCGACGACAGCGTCCTCGAGTAGCGCGTTCGAGGTAGCGCTGGCCCCGCCGCAACTTAACTTGTGATCCTGAGCGTGAGTCGGCAGGCGAAAGCAGCGAAGGACCTCTGCGTTGCCAGATCTGACCAAAACCTATCTCACGAATGGTCTGGGGAAGGGCACGGCTTCGCAGGTCGCGGAAAAACCAATGTAGCGCCGGCGTCCCCGCCGGCTGTCGTGAGGGCGTCTCTCCCTCGCATAGCCGACTGAGAAGGCCACGGCTTGAAGTAGTGCCGCCGCAGGCAGCAAAATACTCGGGCTTTAGCCCCTGAAGCAGTATGTGCTTCAATCTTTCGCTTCATTTATCGGGCGCCTTCCAGCACCACCTTCTACGCCACAGCCTGCACGCACACGACGCACGTCCCTTCGGTTATCCTTCCTGAACTTCCATGAGCACCACGATCTCCGCTCCCGAGAAACGCCCCTTCCTCTCTGACGGCATCCCCGCCGTCCTCGCCATGGCGGCCGCGCTCCTCGTCCTCCACTGCATCTTTAACAACCGATACGACTACTTCCGCGACGAGTTCGACTATCTTGCTTGCGCCCGGCACCCCGCGTTCGGATACGTCGATCAGCCTCCGCTCATCCCCTGGCTCACGCGCCTCACCCTGATGACGCTCGGCAGTTCCTTGCGCGCAATCCGCTTCCTGCCCGCGCTGGCTATGTCGCTTACGGTCGTGCTCACGGCCATCATCACCCGCACCCTCGGAGGCCGAACCTTCGCGCTGATCTGCGCCGCCGCCTGCGTCATCGCCTCCCCGATTTATCTCAACGACGGCAGCATGGTGACCACCAACTATCTTGAGCCGCTCCTGTGGAGTGGCTGTGCCTACTTCGCGATCCTCGCTGCCAAGCAAAACCAACCACGCTACTGGTTGTGGTTCGGCGTCGTCGCGGGCATCGGCATGCAGGAGAAATACTCCATCGCCGTCTTCGGCCTCGGCATCGTCATCGGCCTGTTACTCACCGAGCAGCGCCGTGTCTTCTTCAATAAGTGGATCTGGATCGGCGCCCTGATCGCTTTCGTCATCTTCCTG
The DNA here is from genome assembly GCA_963718505.1 of uncultured Acidobacteriota bacterium. Classification (GTDB taxonomy): domain Bacteria; phylum Acidobacteriota; class Terriglobia; order Terriglobales; family Acidobacteriaceae; genus Gp1-AA133. The sequence continues at coordinate 256,963 of CAVQZP010000031.1, forward strand.
CCCAACCTGCTCTGGAACATTCACTACCACTTTCCCTTCGTCGAGCTGATGCACAACATCAAGGCCGAGGGACGCGACATCGTGCACTCGCCTTGGCAGTACTTTGTCCAGCAATGCCTGATCATGCAACCGATCGTCGCCCCGATCTGGATCGCAGGCACCATCGCCTTTCTCGTCTGGCCGCCGTTCCGCCCTTACCGGTTTCTCGGCTGGAGCTACCTAGTCTGCCTGACGGTCTTCATCGTCCTCCACGGAAAGAATTACTATCTCGCCCCCGTTTACCCGATGCTGTTGGCGTCAGGTTGCGTCGTCTTCGAGCACGGAATCGATCGCCCTCGCTTTCGCTGGGTCAAGCCGGTTTCGATCATCCTGATCCTCGCCGGAGGCGCGTGGTTCGCTCCCGTGGTGATGCCCATCCTCCCCATCGATCAGTACATCGCCTATCAGGAAAAGCTCCCCATCCGTCCTCCGCGCAGCGAGCACTCGCACGAACGCGCCGTGCTCCCCCAGCACTACGCTGATCAGTTCGGCTGGCATGAGATCGTCAGCGAAGTCGTGGTCGCGTGGAATCGCATCCCTCCCGATCAGAGGGCTGACTGCGGCATCTTCGCGCAGGACTACGGTCAGGCCGGTGCCATCGATTGGTACGGCCCAGCATACGGCCTGCCGCCTTCTCTCAGCGGACATCAGACCTGGTATCTCTGGGGACCTCGAGGCTACAGCGGGAATTGCCTGATTGTCCTCGACGATTCTCGGAAGAAACTCGAGACCTTGTTCAACCAAGTGGAGTTCGTTGGGAATTCCCCCGACAATCCGTACGCGCTCGAGAAAGACATTCCCGTCTACATTTGCACGGGAAAAAAATTCTCGGGCACGTTGACCGATCTATGGCCAAAGCTCAAGAAGTGGCGGTGAGGGATTCGCTGAAGCCTGGGAGAAAATGCCTGACGGATCGCGCCAGCGACATTTAACACGCCGGAAACTTCGATAGATTGCGGGGCAGGAAGTTACTTCTTCAGCAGGCTGGTATGACTCGCAACACAGAGCCATTTTCCGCTTTCAAAAATCCAGGTATCCGTAAACCGGCCGGTGTGCTCATAGCCCTTTCCAGCGTACGTACCCTTCGCGTGATAAATCCCGGTCACGATCGCGGTATCGCGAAAAACATTGACCTTCACGTCTCGGATATTCATCGCGCTCGGCTTGAACTCAGGATCTTTAATGTCGGAGAGGAACTTATCCCGCTCGCTGACCTCGCCGTCATATTCCGTATTGACGAAACGATCGGCGATGAGGGCCTCGAGCGCATGCGAGTCCCGATGCACCTGGGCATCGTTCCATAGCCGCTCCAGCACCACGAGCTTCGCCTCTTGCGCAGCCACTTCCGGCGTGGCGCTCTGGGCAAGTGCGCAGGCCGACAAGAGAAGACAGCAGATGGCTGGCTTGATCATATGTTTTGTGTGGAAACGCAGGTGTCCGCCCAACTTGCGGGCAGATGCGGGAGAACATATCAATGACGGCTAGTGCTGATCCATCCAAAACTCGGCAGGGACATTACTAATGTCACTACAGGTGAGGGCTATGCCGCAATCCAGGACGAAAGATCCCGTCCACCTCGGAGAATCATTTTTGGCCTGGAGAACTCATCCCATGAATGACTAGAGTAGCGCACGTTATGTTTGATACCGGAGGGGCACGGCTTCACAGGCTGCGGAAAAACCAATGTAGCGCCGGCGTCCCCGCCGGCTGTCGTGAGGGCGTCTCGCCCTCGCATCCGACTGGGAAGGGCATGGCTTCAACCATGCCACTCTGACCAGCAAAAATGCGGGCTTCAGCCCCTAAGGGAAAAGGTGCCGTGAGATCCCTCAGACGCGTTTGACGAAACGCAGCGACGCCGAATTCATGCAGTATCGCAACCCCGTCGGCGGTGGCCCGTCCTCAAATACGTGCCCAAGGTGCGCCTCGCACAACGTGCAACTGACCGCGGTTCGTGCCATGCCAAGTGTGGTATCGCGCTCCTTGCGCACATTCTCTTCCGCGATCGGCGCCCAGAAACTCGGCCATCCGGTGCCAGAATCGAATTTCGTATCCGAACTGAACAGCGGGTTGTCGCAACAGATGCAGCGGAACAGCCCCTTCTCGTGCAGATTCCAGTACTGTCCGGTAAAGGCGATCTCCGTATCCGCATGGCGCGTGATATCGAAGGCGTTCGGCGACAGCTGCTGCTTCCACTCGGCTTCGGTCTTCACGACTTTTGCGATATGCACTTTCCTCAGCTTCTTGCCGTCGTCAGAGAACTGCACAACGGTCACTTCCCCAGGCGTGCTGGACGGCGCTGCGGCTGCCAACAACGTCGGCCGTCGCATCGACCACAGGATCGAGCCGCCAATCGCTCCCGCAAAGGTCAGCAGGAACGTTCGTCGTTGCACCCTGCGTGCATTTTGATCCAGATCAGATTCAAACATACTCGCTCCAATCTCACCTCGGCCGAGCCCACCGCTCTCGGCCGTTCGCCACCCAACGCAGCGTTACTTCACCGCGACCAACTGCGGCGACTCCCGGTAGAGGCTGCTGAACTGCTTCTTCAAGTGGTCCACCTTGGGCGCGTCGTTGAACATGATGTACGGCGCGTTCGGATGCAGCGTCGCGTAGTTCTGGTGATACGCCTCCGCCGGATAGAAGCCCTTCAGCGGCACCACCTGCGTAACAATCTTGTGCTTGAAGATGTGCGCGCTCTCCAGTTGTGAGATATAGGCTGCAGTGATCTTCTGCTGCTCGTCCGTTGTGTACGAGATCATCGAACGATATTGCGTCCCGTCATCGGGCCCCTGCCGGTTGAGTTCTGTAGGATCGTGCGTAACTGAAAAGAAAACGTGCAGCAGCTGTCCGTACGTCACCTGCGACGGATCAAACACAACCTGCACCGACTCCGCGTGTCCGGTGCGCCCCTCGCTGACGGTTTCATACTCCGCCGTCTTCGCTTCTCCGCCGGCGTACCCCGACACCGCGCTGATCACACCCTTCACATGCTGAAAAACAGCCTGCACTCCCCAAAAGCATCCACCTGAGAAAACGACAGTCTCCTGACCCGGCGCCGATGCCAATTGCGCATCCATTGCTGGCGCAGGCACCGCCTCGGCCGCCAGGCTCTGCGATGGAAACGCCACCAGTCGCACCAGCCCCACGATCACCGCCGCAAACAAAACACTCTTTATTAAGGATGGCCTCGACATATTCCCTCCCTTAGAACGATTCCGACCCTTGCTTTGGATTGGAGTCCCGAAACCCCCAAAAGTTTCGTTCCCGTTAACCCTTATGTTCCACCCAGATACCCCGCTTGCGCCAGCTATAATCCCGGATTCCCCGTCTCACGGAAGCCGGAATCTTCAGCCGAAACGGAGTGAATCCGCGTGCGCCTTTCGAAGCTCTTTCTTTTCGTGTGTTTATGGACCCCGTTGTCAGTTGTGCCTCTAGCCGCCCAGACCATCGACGTCGACATCACTCCCTCACATGCCACCAATCATTTCGCACCCTCAGCGACTCTCGGCGCCGGCATCGATCGCCTGGCCACCAAGACTTTCGACCCACTTCTCACCCAGCCAGCCCTTAACAAAATCCTCTCCTCCGGCTGGCAAACGGTGAGCTACCGTCAAAACACCGAACTCCTCGTCGAGGCTTGGCACTGGAACCCCGAGGGAACCTGGAGCGATCCAAAAGGCGAAGGCTACTTCACCGGATCCACAACTCCCGGCAAGCCCATCCACATGTCGTACGGTTACGGCCTGCCCCATCGCGGCTTCACCCGCAACGACGGCACCGGCAACGCCGGCTACTCGCGCCTCACCGACGGCGATCCCAACTCCTACTGGAAGAGCAATCCCTATCTCTCCGAACGCTTCACCCACGAACCCGACTCCACTCACCCGCAGTGGATTGTCCTCGACCTCTCCTCTCCGCAGAAGGTCGACACCATCCGGATCGCCTGGGCCGCTCCCTTCGCCACCCAATACCTCGTGCAATATTGGACCGGCGACGATCCCATCCACTCACCCACGCGCGGCGTCTGGCAGACATTTCCCCAAGGCATCATCACCGCCGGCGAAGGCGGCGCCGAGACCGTTCACCTCACGCCCGAAGCCATCCCCGTCCGCTACCTTCGCATTTGGATGACCGCCTCCTCCAACACCTGCGACTCCCATGGCTCCGCCGATCCGCGCAACTGCGTCGGCTATGCGATCAACGAAATCTACCTCGGCACCTCCACCGCCGACGGCCTGCTGCACGACCTGATCCGCCACACCGCCGACCAGGAGCAGACCACGACTTATTGCTCCTCCGTCGATTCCTGGCACTCGCCCGCCGATCTCACCACCAAGAACCAGGCTCAAGTCGGCTTCGACTTCTTCTATACGAGCGGGATCACCCGCGGCTTGCCCGCAATGATTCCCATTGCCCTCATTTACGGCACACCCGAAGACTCCGTCGCCGAAATCGCCTACCTCAAGAAGCGCAACTACCCCGTCTCCTACATCGAGATGGGCGAAGAATCCGACGGCCAGTACATGCTTCCCGAGGACTACGCCGCGCTCTATATCCAGTGGGACGAAGCCCTCCATCACCTCGACCCATCGCTAAGACTCGGCGGCCCCTCCTTCCAGGGCGTAAACAAAGACATCGAGGTCTGGCCCGACGCCGACGGTCAAGTCTCCTGGGTCAAGCGCTTCGTCAACTATCTCAACACCCGCCACCGCATCGCAGACCTCGCCTTCTTCTCCTATGAGCACTATCCGCTCGACTCCTGCAAGCTCACTTGGGCAAGCCTCTACGACGAACCCGACCTCGTCTCGCGTATCACGCAGACCTGGCGGCAGGACGGCCTTCCGCCCGGCACTCCTTTATTCATTACCGAATCCAATCTCGCCTCCGGCACCAGCGAAACCTATGCCGACATCTTCGGCGGCCTCTGGCTCGGTGACTATGTCGGCGCGTTTCTGAACGCGGGTGGGAACGGCCTCTATTACTTCGACTACCTGCCCGTCCCGGTCGAGCACGGCTGCAACGATTCCCCCGGCACCTTCGGCATGTTTTCTCTCGATCCCAACTATCAACTTCGTCAGCCGCTCTCTCAATTCTTCGCCGCGCAGCTCATCAACCTGGAATGGGTGCAGCCGGGCTCTGATACCCACACCGTGTTCCCCGCGAAAGCCGATCTCGACGACGGCGCCGGACACGCCCTCGTCACCGCCTACGCTCTCCAGCGTCCCGACAGCCAATGGTCGCTCCTCGTCGTCAATCGGGATCAGGAGAACGGCCACAAAGTCCGCATCCGATTCCGCGACTCCGCGTCGAACGCGATCTCATCCTTCAAAGGCGATGTTGCAGTCGTGACCTTCGGCCGAGACGAATACAAATGGAACCCGCCGCAAACCATCTTCATGGCGCACCCCGAGCACGACTTCGACAGCCAGGTTCAGATCGCAAACGGCGGACACGCCGCTCCCGACGGACCGGCCGTCACCTCGAAAATCACCGCCCAAGATGGCACGGTCTTCGACCTTCCGGCGGCCTCGTTAACGGTGGTCCGCGGAAAAATCGCGCCCAGATAGACCTAGTTGTGATGGCAACTCACGACACCCTGTGGAGCGACGGGCGTCTCGCCCGTCTCACCATGACTCACGTGGGGACAGATAGACCAAGTTGTGATGGCACTCACCACAGTTCGCGGAGCTTCATCGTCACTGGCAGCTCCAACACCCACGTACGGACAGCCGCCGGGGTCCCCAGCACGCCCGGTTTTCGCGTGTTGGGGTGGAGGCGCCCTCGGCTGTCAGACGGATGCCCACGTGGGGACAGCCGCCCTCGGCTGTCCGGCGGAGCGAAGCTCCGCTCTCTTCCACCGGCATGCGCGCGGAAACTTTACCCAGTCGCGCAGCGACGACAGATACTAGCCCACAACGTAAGTTGTGGGAGAGGGGCAGTTGGGAAAAACGGAGTCCGCTTCAGCGGACGGCACCTGTTTCGTAACAGACTTTCTTGCGGACTGGGCTTTCACTACCACTTTTTGTCAGGTTTGCTATCCCCCGACACTGAAACACACTCACGGAACGACCCTCACTCCAGTCGCGCAGCGACGGCAGATACTAGCCCACAACGTAAGTTGTGGGACAGACAAAGTGGGAGAAACGGAGTCCGCTTCAGCGGACGGCACCTGTTTTGTAACAGACCATTTTGCGCGCGGGCTTTTACGTGTCTCTGGATCGCAGAATTCTCTGAACGAACATCGGAATCTCACGCCATCTCGACTCCTAGCATCGTAAGCGCCTGCAAAAGATTCGGGTCATCAATGTTAATACTCTCCGACCGCAAGGGATCGATCAGAAACGGCTCGAACAGCGCCCAATTTTCCAGATCGTGTCCGTGGCGCGAGCGGTAGTAGATGCCCGCCAACCCGCGCTCATAAACCTTAGCCGACGCCAGTTGCGTGAGCCGCCGCGGTGTATCACGCTGCAGAATCCCCGCATCGATCTCGGTCAACCCCAGCCGGACAACGTCGCCCGCCAATTCCTTCCGCAGAAATGCCACCCAGTTACTCGCGTACACGTCCGCGTAATCGCCCCTTGCCGAAGCCGCCCCCAGCAGACGACCGTCGCACCACTCCTTTGGCACAACCCCCAACGGCCAGAAATCGTCGTCGCCCTGAATCTCCTGTAATTCCGCAACCAAGGTCAAGTCTGGACGGAAGCGCGCCAGCGTCTCCAAAAAACACGACAGCCGTTGCGTCGATGCATAAAGCACACGGTAGAACCCGTGCGGGTCGTCGAAGCGGTTTCCAAATGTGTTATCGGGATTCGCGCGCGACCAATCCGGTGCCTGCCACGGGTCGGGCTTGCGGCCGATTCGATAGATCTCCGCTGGGGGTCGGCGGGTTTCGAGCACGAACTATCCTCCGGCGATGAACGCCCGCGCCGCCCCCAGAATCTCTGGAGCAACTTTGTCCAGATCGCCGTCGCGCAAGAGCCGGATCGGAACCCGGTCTTCCAACTCTGGATTCACGCCCGTCAACCAAGCCTGTACCACCCGAGGCGAATCGTGCTCCGCCAGGGTCCGCACTACCTGGTAGGCAAAACGCAAGCGCGGCTCAACATCCCGGTACGGCTCACTTCCTTCCATCCACCGATCGACCGCGCGCGTGTCTTTCACATTCGCCACATAGGCCGTCAACTTTTTCCCGATCGACTCCACCAGCCCGGAAACCAGCCGCGGAAACTCCAGCGACAACGACTGGCGATGAGCCTCTAAACCCGGTCGCGGAAGCGCTCGCACTGCCACGATGCCCTCCTCAACTTACCGAGCCAATGATGGCACAAAGTCGCTAAAATAGCAATATAATGTCATCTAAATAGCACTATAATAACACGCCAAAGGATGGCCGATCCCGACGCGATGCAAAGCGTTGCTGCACTGCTATCCTGGCAGTATCCCATTGATAATAAATTGCTTGCTTCGCAGCGGTTCTCCCAGGGGACGCAGTTTGTCGTGGCAACTCACGCTGCTTGTGGCGCGTGACTCATGTGGCGACGGATGCCCTCGTCCGCCCGGCGGAGCGCAGCTCCGCTATTTGCGCCGAACGAACGCTCCCGCCCAAGACTTGTCATTCTGAGCGAAGCGAAGAACCTGCTTTTCGTTCTGCAGTGCGCCCGGTACTCGCCTGACAGATCACAACCTGCTTCGGATCTCCACCCGCGAACGGCTTCCGCTCGAAATTCCCGAACTTCTCCACGATCTCAAACCCCTGCGACCGCACCAGCAAATCCAACTCCTGCGGAAAGAAGCTGCGCAAATGCAACTCCTCGACGCGCACATCAATTTCTTCCCCGTTGGGCCCGCGCCGAACGAAGTAGCACTGGATGTGGCTCACCTGCGCCGCGTCGTCGTAGACCATGCTGTTCTCAAACGCCATCATCCCCTTGCCGCCGGGATCCTGGTACTCGCGTTCCAGGTGGCGCTCTCCAACAGCGCGGGCCAGAATCGCGATCTTCGGATTGAACACGTCGAAGACGAACCGTCCGCCCTCCGCCAGATGCTTCCGCACGCACGCGAACAGCGCCGACAGCGACTCGTAGTCGTGCAGGTGCTGCATGGAATTGAAAGCCATAAAGATGAGAGCGAACTTTCGTCCAAGTTCGAACGCACGGCAATCGCCCTCGACAAACTCGATCTTCAGCCCCGCCGCTTCTGCCTTCGTGCGCGCGTGCGCGAGCATCGACGGCGTCAGGTCCAGCCCGACGATCTCCACGCCGCTCTGTGCGATGGGAATCGTCAAGCGCCCCGTGCCGCACGCCAATTCCAGCACTGGACCACCGGATCGTCGCGCTTCCTCCAAATAAAACGGAATATCGGCGACCAGAAAGCTGTTCAGCGCGTCATACTGCCGACCATCGCGATAAAGCGGAATCGATGGATTCGTCTTCATTTCTTCAATACCTCGTAGATCCAGAGGACCGCAGGCAACCTTTCCGTGACGCGAATGTCCCACCAACGACCAACGACCAACGACCAACGACCAACGACTCCGCAATTCCCTGATTCCAAAAGACCGGGGGAGGGGGGATATCCCCACTCCCACGATCCCGTCGTACGCTGAAAAACCTTCAGGCCTAAGACCTAACACCTAAGACCCAAGACCTGAAGTCTCCAGCGTGCGGATGTACTCGACCACCGACTCGGACCAGCCGTCGATGTGCGTCCACTTGCCGTAGCCGACGCCGTTCTTGTAGCTCGCCACGTTGATCACGTAGCCGCTTCCCTTCGGATTCGGCACCGTGTCGTGCGCCTGCTCGTCAGTAATGACGATCAGGCGGTCGTAGCGCTCTTTCTCGTTCAGCTGCTCAACGGCCTTCCCGAGATAAGTGCCGTTGTGCGCCTGCGAGGCCTCGATCGCATCGCGCAGTGCGAAGCCGCGCCGCGCCGGAACCTCGACCAGGTGATCGGAGAACGAGAACACCGCAACGCGCTCGCCGATCTCGCGCAGCAACACCGCAAGACCGTAAGCCGCGTCCGTACGCTTTATCTCCGAACGCTTCGAGAGCGCCCAGTTCATCGAGCCCGAGACGTCGACCAGCAACACAGTCTTGCCCGCCAGCTTTTCCTGCTCGGCGGTCGACTTCAGCATGAGCTGCTCGAGCGCCTGCTCCCACTGCGGCGCATAACGAGCCGCAGCGAGGAAACGGAACGGAAGTACGCGTTGCGTGTTCGCACCGCGCAGACCCGCGAGCACAAGCTCCTCCTCCACACCTGCCTCCTTCATGTTGCGCAGGTTGCGGAGCAGAGCCAGCGCGCCCAGCTTGTTCTCGGCGAGCAGACGCGTCCACGCCTCACGCTTCGAAGCACCGTCGCTTGCGCCCGTCGCCGAGAGAGCAACCTCCCACGTGTCAGGCACCGCGAGGCGTCCCCAGATCAGCTTCTTCCACACGCCGGCCTGCTTGTCGTCACGCGGCTTCGCGTGGCACAGGAACAGGACGTCGCGCAGCTTGATCGGTCCGCCGCGATCGTACTTGGCGAGCTGGTACTCGTCGAACTTCGGAAACGCAGCCGCGAGCCCCTTCTTCACCTGGCCCGAGAGCGGAACGCGCCCGTCCTTCCAGTAGATGGCGACGAACTCGCACAGCTCGTCCGCGCACTGGATGATGCGCTCGAGGGTCTCAGCCACCAGGCCTCGATGGGTCTTGTGACGAGCCATCTCGCGCACCAGGAGCAGCGGAACGTGACGAAGCTTCATCTCCTCGCGCGCCTCAACTGCAAGCGCAGCAACGCGCTCGGCCTCGACCTTAGGTACGAGTTCGGCGATGCGGCCGCCGATCTCGACGCCGTCCTCGTAGAACTGGGTCTCCCAGAGCAGGCAGGCCAGCACCGAACGGCGCAGCTGCAACTCGTTCGACAGATGACGCGCGGGCGCCCCCTCATGAGTACGCAGCCCGCGAGCGAGATTCAGAATGTTCAGACGTGCCATGTTTAGCTCCTTGCTGCTAGCTTCTGGCGGCCAGCTTGTGTATTTCAGTCGTCGCTCTTCAATCGTCGGTCGTTAGCAAAATCAACATCGTCGTTCGTCGTTGCTAAACGTCGCCGGGGAATCGTCGCCAAGGGATTGCTCTGCCATTGAGCTACGCGTGCTGGTTGGCGCGCGAGGGGATTCGAACCCGCAACTCCCGATGGAACCCTTGTCTTCACCACCGGCGAAGGAGAATGCGTTGCGCGTAACATCGCCGGGGAAAAAGGCGGCAACAGCCATTGGGTGCCCATCCTAACCTCGCGCTTTTTCGAGGTTAGGGTGGGGATGCTCTCCCCCAGCCGCGGCTCGGAACGACAGCGACCCACGGCGATGCAGCCGCGGCGCGTGTTCACCCGTCGTTCCGAAATCGACTTCCTTCGCGCTTACTCGGAAGGAACGATTTCGAGCTCACCGTCTTCGCTGGTCTCGCCCTCCGAAGCGAAACCCACCTTGCGATTGATATCTTTTGTGCGGATAATCCACGCCATATCTTCCATATCCCGCTTGCTGGGAATCCGTTTGTCTTCGTAGTCGGTGCACTGACTAACCTTGAACGGCACTGAGCGCGCGGGCCGCAGGAACGCGCACAACACAACCTCTTCACTTTCAGCGAAACCTCGCTGGATGTGCGCCCAGTAGCAGGAATTGCACAGCGACTCCGCACCTTGCGGTGTTCCTGAACGAATTCTGATAACTGTCATAGTCGCCTCTTCTCAGCAAACCTTGGAGACCTCGCTGTCGGTCTCGCGTTCGATATGCTCTTGATCGAAGTCGAGCGCAACCTGTAATTCGTTTGTTCGGCTACACTCCTCAAGACCAAGAAGCTCCCCCTGAAACTCCGCCATTGTTTGTCCCTCAGGACTGCTCGCCACAAAGAGTTGGGCCTCAACCATTGCAGCCAACGGGAAGAAGCGGCGATACAGCTCCGTCTTCTGCTCGTCCGTCGCGGGACCAAGATACAAGCGATAGTCGATGCGACCCGGTCGCAACAGAGCCGGATCGAGAGCTTCAATCCGGTTAGTTGTCATGATGAACAAGACGTTGTCTGGAGCACCGAATCCATCGATCGCGTTCAGCAATCCCGACAGAGTCATACCGAAGCGGTCTTCTTTTGTAACGGACTTGTTCGACTCACTTTGTGCTTCCTGCTTACTCGAACGGGCATCGCCGCTCTTCATGCAATCGATGTCCTCGAACAGAATCACAGAGTTCTCAACAACATCGTTCATCGCGCTGACCAGCGTCTTGTCGTTAAAATGCGCGAGATTGATTGCGTAGATAGACATCGCGAACCTCTCAGCCAGAGCCGACACCAGCGAAGTCTTCCCCGTGCCCGGCGGCCCGTAAAACAGGTAGCCGCGGTGGTAAGGCACGCCTAACGTTCGATAGCGTTGACGCGACTTCTTGAATGCGGTGACGTCGGCGAGCAGGCGCTCCTTTTCGCCGGCGCTTAAGATCACCGAATCCAGTTTTCGCGCGACGTAACCGTACGCTCGGGTCCAGCCGTCGTCGTACACAAAAAGCCACGACCTGGTTGAGTTCTTGTGATGACACTCGACAATCTCGTTGACGAACGTCCACAGAATCCTCTGATTGCGTCCGATCGTTCGAAAATGCAAGTATTCGTTTCTTTTTGGCCGCACGCCGTTGGTCTCCTCGCCGCGATAGAACCCGACCAAAAAGGGTTTCCCGTTTTTCCAGAACCAGTGACGACCAGGTGCTGGAACGAGTGCAATCCTTCTGCCCTGCAAGGTCGTGTCGACATCGAGCCGGCGGATGCGTTTCAAAAACTGTTGATCGAGAAACCACTCTTTCACCCAGATGAAAGCGGCATCGTCTCTCTGAACGGTGATGCTCATCGTCGCCTGGTCCAGGAACCACGCCCACGCATGCATCGGAACCGCTCGCAGATAAACGCTGACGCCTCCAATAATCATCAGCAGCAAGCCTCCGGAACCAAACTGGTTTTGACCAGTCAGTGCATGCTTTAAGAGTTGAAACATGGATCCGCGCGCTTTCTAATCGGCTTTAATGCCGGAGTTAATAAGTTAAAATGTTGGCTATCGAACCAGGCGATAGCCGGAGTAACAAGGCCGGGGAACAAACGACTAGGGACATAAGGTGCTCTACCACTGAGCTACACGGGCCCATTCCCGTGGCAGGATTCGAACCTGCGACCTCCCGCGTATCAAGCGAAGTAACCCTGGTCTTCACCACCGGCCGAAATACTGTTCCGCAACCAGTCGCTATGGACGGGCGACACGCCTGTCTCCCCATCGACTCTCTTTGATCGGACACACTTCCGCATGTGCGGCGATGAACTTCTCTTCTCGCCGCCAAATATTTCTTGTGGGCGAGGGCGCCCCCGCCCACACAGGGACCTTTGGCCAGGGAACAGGCGATCACGGCAGGGCTTACGCCCCATGAGGATTCGAACCTCGTCGCCCCGTTAAGGGCAACCTGCCAGAGAAGTATCCGTGACCAATCACCACTGGCCCCGAGAAGCTAAGCTGGGGGAATGTGCGGTGGCGGTATTAGTCGATTGGCAGTCGAAGGAACCGCAACCTGCGCCACCCAGCGGAGTTAGGTGTTACTTGGATTGCTTGTGGGTGAGGTTAGTAACTTACGTTACTAATCGACGCCCACATGCAACCCAAGCCGTCTAGCGGCCGGCATTGCTTACTTGCGAGATGTGTTTTAAATCCCAGCAATGGGCGTCCTTTCTCGAAAAGATAACTCAAGATGCCATGACTTTAAAATTTACGCAAGGGGGAAAGTGCGGAATTTTGTAAGAAAGTTGTATGTACGCCCGCCTTTGATTTGCACTCGCAGCGGTCGAGTGCCAACGTTCGATCCTCGCCTGCGTCGGACGTGATGTGGCCTGCACGCGCGACAGGTCCGCGCTTGAAGGTTCTTCCCGAGACGGTCTCTCGCAGCTACATCTGGCCGTGAGACTTACTTGCCATCCGAGTCTGTAGCGGGTGCCCCATCTTCTTTTGCTGGCGACGCATCGTGTTCTTTCATTGCCAGCTTGAAGCCACGAATGCCATCACCGATTCCCTTGCCGAGCTCCGGAAGCTTCTTCGGGCCGAAGACCAGCAGTGCGATTCCAAAGATGACCAGCAGGTGCAGTGGTTGAAACAATCCCTCGATCATACGTGGCGCTCCCTTGGTGATTCTTTTGTCTCTGTATAACAACCAGGAAAACACGAAATTATTCCCACGCTTTCACGAATGATTTTTCGATTGATGGCGGTGCTATGCGTCTATCGCCCTGCCGCCACCCCGCCCGCGGCGTGAAATGCGACATCCACCGAATCGCCCACGCGCAGGAACAAAACGCTCGGATTCTTCATTCCCCACTTCGCATACGGGACGACAAAATGCGTCGTCACCGTCCAATGATCGGCGCTGAGATTCACTTCCGCGGGAACGGTGATCTCGTGTTCGGCGCCGTGAATGCGGAACATGCCATGCACCTGCACGCTGGACTTCCCGCTCGCCGCAACAGCGCCATCGACATGATCCGGACGGAAGCCGATCTCGGGGAAACGTGCGCTCTCGAGCACGTCTTTGTGCATCTTGCGATCACGGCTCTTGTTGCCACTCGCTCCGCTGGTCGCGTCGAAGACGATCTCCCCGCCGATCTTTCCGGAAGAAGGATCGAACCGGATCTCTCCCTGCTTCAGCGCGAACGATCCCTTCACGGTGTGCAGCGCGTCTCCAAGCGAGAAATCGGCGGCGGTTTGCGCGGGATCGCATTGCAGGACGAGTTCCTGCGCACTCACCGCGCCCGCAAGAGCGCAGCCGATCAGCAAAACCGCAAGAATGCTTTTCGCCGCGCGTCGAATCGAGTTGAGATCTGCAGTGTGAATGATTGACTCTAGCAACGGCACGCCCCGTTAATTGTCCGCGGCCGGTCAAATCGCGGTAAATGGAGATTTACACCGTCAGCAACTTCCATCCCAGCGCAAGACCATTCTCCGCGAGACCGAGGGGAGAGATTGCGCCAACATGCGTCGCCAGCATGCGCGCAAAAAGCTTCGGTTCTGACGCGAACGCGCGCATCACTCGCGCGCGCAGCCGATGCCGGTGTTCGAGCAACAACATCAAATCGGCCATCAGCGCTGGACGCCGCCCCAAGCGTCGATGCTGAGCCTGATAAGGACCCAGATCGCCCGCAGGCAGACAATCCGCCAGCGCGTCCGCCTGCTTGAATGCCAGGCACAGTCCTTCGCCCGTGATGGCGTCCACGCCGCCAGACGCGTCCCCGATCAGCGCGACCCGTCCGTTTGCGACCCGCGCCAGTCTGCGCGTGACCGACGTCGCGCCTCTCTCGACCGAACCGTGCTCCACGCCTCGCAAGCGCTGTGAAACGTCCGGAAAATCCTGCAATGCTTCGTCCAAACGCAACCAGGGATCGCGCGAGATCAACGCGACGCAAACTTGCTCGAGCCCGACCGGAGTAATGTACAACTGGCCCCGCGAGCCCCAATGCAACTCCATCAAGTCGCTCCAGGGGGCGATCTTGTAGTGGCGGCGGAACGCGAAGCGCTCGCTTCTCCGCCGATGCGAATCCAGCCCAGCCCACCGGCGCACTCGCGAGCGGCTGCCATCGGCTCCGATCACCCACCGCGCGCGCAACAGTTCGCCTTGAACTCGAACACCTTCGGGCTCTAGTCCCGTGACGACCGTTTGCCAGCGGCAGCGAACACCCGCCCGCCCGGCGTGATCGGCCATGACCCGGTGCAGGTTCGTTCGACGCACTCCCAACGCGAGCCCATCAGGAAAGACCGCTTCCGCCATGAGCCCATGACTCACGAAGCGAATTCCGCGAAAGGGTTGCGCCTCGATTTCCGAGATCGTCACGCCAAGCTTGGCGAGCGCCGCGACCCCATCGGGCATCAAGCCTTCGCCGCACGGCTTGTCGATCGGAGGAGCGCAGCTGTCCACCACCGTGACGTCCAGGCCCCGCTGCCGCGCAGCCAGCGCTGCGGCCAAACCTGCCGGTCCACCGCCGATCACAACCACCCGCGATTCCACCGAGCCCACACCTACCATTCGAGCGCCACCAGTTCCGAGCAGAATCCCGGCCCCATTGCGGCCAGCACGCCCAGCGTCCCGGGTTCCGGCCGGCGATTCTTCATGACATCCTCCAGGACCACCAGCACCGAAGCCGATGACAGATTCCCCACGCGCCGTAAACAATCCCACGAGGCCGATAACTGACCGTTCTCCAATCCAAGCGCCGATGCCGTCGCCTGCAGAACCTTCGGACCGCCCGTGTGCAGCACCCAGCTGCCAACATCGGCGCGGTTGCGCCCAAGGTCCGCGAGGAAGCTGTCGACGTCCTGGCCGAGTTGGCGGCGAATGAGATCGGGCACCTCTGGCGAGAGCACGATGCGGAAACCCTTCTCCGAAACATCCCAGCCCATCATCTCTTCTGTTTCCGGATAGAAGACCGAGCGCGTGGCGATCACCCGAGGTCCGGTGGGCGGCTTCAAAGCCTTGCATTCGTCCCCGGCCACCACCACCGCAGCCGCGCCATCGCCGAACAGTCCGGCAGAAATCAGGTTTGCCATCGAGAGGTCCTCCCGCTGCAATGTCAACGAACAAAGTTCCACTGCCAGCACGACCGCCGCCTGGTCGGGATAAGCGCGTACATAGTCAGCGGCACGTGCGATGCCCGCCGCGCCCGCCACGCAGCCCAGCCCGAACATCGGCACGCGCTTGATGTTTGGCGAGAGGCCCATGCGGTTGATGAGGCGCGCATCGATCGAAGGGCTCGCAATGCCCGTGACCGAGGTGAAGAAGAACGCGCCCACCTCGCGCCCGCTGAGTCCCGCCGCGGTCAGCGCCCGGCTGACTGAGCAGTGTCCAAGTTCGAGCGCGACGCGGATCCAGTGATCGTTCGCCTCGCCCCAACCGTTCAGCTTCGGATAGGCATCGATCGGCAGCGCCAGAAAGCGGCCATCCACGCCCACGTTGCGGTGCAGTCGGCGCAGAACCTCCGGCTTCGCCAGCCGGTCGCCCCAATACTGCTGGAGGGCGGCGAACAACATTTCCTGCGAATAGTAGTGTTTGGGAAAAGCGCTCGTGGCGCTCAGAATTTGCATGTTGAAATCAGTTCTCGGTTCTCAGTTGTCAGTTCTCAGTGGCGGATGGTAGTTCTCGGCTTTAAGTGGCGGTGTTCGATTTTCGGCGCTCGGCGCACGATGTTGCCTTTCGTGTACATCTCTCATTTCTCGTTTGATTCAACCTCTCTGCGTCCTCGGCGGATTTTCTCCGCGCCCTCCGCGTTTTAAGAATTTGTCGACATTCACTCACGAACGCCGAGGTTATTGTCGCAAAGCTCCTGTCTGCTGCGACTGAGAACTGGGAACTGAGAACTGAGAACTGCTGTTCAAATCAACGCCCTCTTGGCCAGGCCCAGCGCCTCGGACCAGAATGCTCCCGACGAGTGCGCCAACTCGACCACATCCGCAATCGCCGCGACGAACTCCTCAATCTGCGCTTCGTTGACAACCAAAGGCGGCGCGACCTTCAGCACAGTGAAGTTATTGCCGCAAATCTGCGTCAGGATCCCGTGATCGCGGAACATGCGCATCACCACGATCTGGCCGAACATCGCCGGATGGATCCGCATAAATGCTTCGAACGGGATGCGCAGCCGAAGTGTCTTCGGCGCTGAAAACTCAATCCCCAGCAGCAGCCCTTCTCCGCGCACATCCTTCACCATCTCGTAGCCGCGCAGCGTCTCTGCCAAACGCTCCTGCAGGTTGTGCCCCATCTCGAGCGCGCGATCACCCAACTTCTCGCGCTCCAGTACTTCCAGCGTTGCCAGCGCCGCGCGCATCGCCAGACCGTTCTCGCTGAATGTCGATGTGTGAATGATGGCCCGCCGCAGCGATCCGTACGTCGCGTCGTACACGCCCTCGGTCATCAGCACAGCACCCACCGGGATCAGCCCTCCGCTCATGGCTTTTGCCAGCACCACCATGTCGGGTTGTACCCCGTAGCGCTGCGCCGCGAGGAATGGACCGGTGCGATACATTCCGGTCTGCACTTCATCGAGCACCAGCAGCGTGCCGTAGCTGCGGCACAGATCCTGCGCCGCGCGGAAGTATCGGGGATGCGGAACGCGAATCCCCGCCTCTGACTGAATCGGCTCAACAATGAAAGCGGCGAATTTCTTGGTGGAGAGTTTCTTCTCGAGAGCGTCCAGATCATCAAAGGGAATTGCTTCCGTCCCCTGCAGCATCGGGCCAAAGCCCTGACGCCAGAACGAATCCCCCATCAACGAAAGCGCGCCGCACGTCAGCCCGTGAAATGCGCCTTGTGCATACAGCAATCCAGCCCGCCCCGTGTAGGCGCGCGCGAACTTGATCGCGGCCTCGATCCCCTCGCTGCCTGAACTCGCGAAAAATGCTTTCGTCAGCTTGCCGCCCGCGCGCTGGCACAGCTTCTCCGCGAGTTCGCCGGCGCGCTCGGCAACGTGCGTCTGGATCATCGCCGGACCGCAGCTCTCCAGTTCTTCGCGAATCGCGGCAATCACCGCAGGATGGTTGTGCCCGACATTGTGGACACAGTACCCCGACAGAAAATCCAGAATGCGCCGCCCGTCCGCCGTACACAGTTCGCTGCCTGCGCAGCGCGTGTAGCGGACATTCATCTCCAGCAGGTCCAGTAGGCGGACCCACTGCGGGTTGACATGTTGGGAATAGAGCGCTCCGACCGCAGCGCTCACGGTACTTGTCGACATTCTGGCCCTTTGTATCGCACGCGTGATGCCGATCAGGGAGTTCCGGCAGGAGCTGACTTCACACGAGGAGACTGTTTCCTACTCCGATGCCCGGTCGGCGATCTCGGGTTGCTGCGGCCGAATATTCGACATGTAAAGTATTGGAAATGCGCGGTCGCTGTACAAAACCTTCGACGGAACGAAGTCAAGTTGTAGAGAAAACTCCACGGACATTCAGCGGTGACAAGTTACTCAAAAATGTGTTTTGGAAGGGCACGCCTTCAGGCGTGCCACTCCAGGCCGCTCAGGACGCGGGCTTTAGCCGCTGAGGTGCTTTAATTTCGCGTTTTGCTTCATTACGTGATCGCCCGTGAGTACCAACTGCCCAATTACGAGTACCGACTCCCAGTAACGAACTGAAGTTCTGATTCGCCGAAGACCCGAGCACCGAACACCGAGAGCCGAGACCCCAGCGCCGAGAGCCTAATTCAGCAGCAGCAACTTCCCCGTCGTCTTGCGGCCTTCCAGGTCGCGGTGTGCCCGCGGCGCCTCCTGCAGCGGATACAAATGCTCGATCCGCACTTTGAGTTTTCCCGAGGCAATCATGCCGAACACCGCATCCGCACGCTGCTCGAGTTCCTTCCGCGTCGCCAAATAATTCCCCAGCGAAGGCCGCGTGACGAACAGCGATCCTTTTTGCGACAGCTGAATCGGATCGAAAGGCGGCACCGGACCGCTCGATCCGCCATACAGCACCATGTAACCGCGCGGCCGCAGAATGTTCAGTCCCTTCTCGAAGGTCGTCTTGCCAACCGAGTCATACACCACGTCCACGCCCTTATCCCCGGTCAGCCGCTTCGTCTCCCCTTCAAAGTCGACTTGTGTATACAGGATCACCTCATCGGCTCCGGCCTCGCGCGCAAGTTTCGCCTTCTCCTCAGTCGACACTGTGGCGATCACGCGCGCCCCGATGTTGTGCGCCATCTGCGTCAGCAGTAGTCCGACTCCGCCTGCAGCAGCGTGCACCAGGGCGGTTTCACCTTTCTTCAGCGGATAGGTGCTGTGCGACAGGTAATGCGCAGTCATTCCCTGCAGCATCGTCCCCGCCGCTTGCTGATAGCTCACGCCATCCGGAATCTTCACCAGCCGGTCCGCAGCCACAGTCGCATACTCGGCATAGCTGCCGAGCACCATCGTGTACGCGACGCGGTCGCCGACCTTCACGCTGGTGACGCCCGACCCGACCGCAACCACGTCTCCGGCCGCTTCCTGCCCCGGGATGAACGGCAGCGCCGCCTTGTAACGGCCCTCTCGGTAGTACACGTCGATGAAGTTCACACCCGACGCGACGATCTTCACCGCCGCTTCGTTCGCCTTCGGCTCAGGAACCAGCATTTCCTTTAGTTCCATCACCTCTGGACCGCCCACCTGTTTGACCTGGATCGCTTTCATGGCTGCCTATTCTAGTCTCAGCCCACCACAGCAAAGAAGGCCGGGTGCAAACAAGACGGTTGGGCAGCTCTCTGACAATTTTTCAATCGGCTCAGGACCGAGGACAGCGGCGAGATTCCCTGGAACCTGCCTTGTAGCTGCCTTGGCGGTCAAAGTAATATCCGTCCCGCGGTGCCTAAAGTAATGGGAATAGTACGGTTTAAGAATTGACCCCCGGAAACGCCCGAGAGTACGATTCTTTAGAGATTCTGCATCATAGTAGCGGAGGGGTAGGTCGCGGTAACTCATAGAGAAATATGCGCCTTCGAAAACTCTATGTCACCATCGCGCCCCTGATCGTAGCTCTGGCCACGACTGCCTGCCAGTCCGGTAAGAAGCCGGTGTCTGCGCTCCCGGCTCAACAAGCCGCACCGCCCGCCATCGCAGAAACCGCCGCGCCGACATCGGTCCCGCAACAATCGAATCCAGCGGCTCCCGCGCCCGTTCCCGAAATTACGGCAACACCAGCGCCCTCCGCCGACCCTGCCGCTGATCTGATCGCCAAGGTCGAGAAGGAGTACACCGCGGGCCAGGAAAACTACAAGGCTGGTCATCTCGAAGCGGCACGCCAAAATTTCGATCGCGCCTTCGACATGCTTCTGGGCAGCGAGCTGCAAATCAACTCTGACCCGCGCCTGGAAGCCGAATTCGACCGCATCCTCGAAGGCACCAACGGCTTCGAGATGCAGGCCCTCCAGCAGGGCGACGGCTTTACCGAGCAGAAATCCGAACCCGCGCCGATCGATCAGGCCAACGACGTGACGTATCCCGTCGACGCCAACATCAAGGCCAAGGCCGAAGCCGAGATCAAATCCACCCACTCCGACCTGCCGCTGATGATGACCGACCAGGTCGCCAGCTACATCAACTACTTCTCCTCTCGCGGACGCAGCATCCTCGAAAACGGCCTCGTCCGCTCCGGCCGCTATGACGAAATGATTCGCCGCACCCTCAAGGAAGAGGGCGTGCCGCAGGATCTGATCTACCTCGCCCAGGCCGAATCGGGTTTCCATCCTCTTGCCGTCTCACGCGTCGGCGCTCGCGGCATCTGGCAATTCATGGCGAGCCGCGCCCGGGGCTACGGACTGCAACGCGACTGGTGGGTTGACGACCGGCAAGACCCGGAAAAGTCCACGCGTGCTGCCGCTCGCCACCTGAAAGATCTCTACCAACAGTTTGGCGACTGGTACCTCGCGATGGCCGCCTACAATTCCGGTCCCGGCACAGTCCAGAGTGCCGTCAAGCGCACCGGCTACGCTGACTTTTGGGAACTCTACCGCCGCAACGTACTCCCCAAAGAGACTAGAAATTACGTTCCGATCATCGTGGCCGTGACCATCATGGCCAAGAACCCCGGGCAATACGGGCTGGATCATCTTGAGAAGGAGAAGGCAGCTCCATTCGACTCAGTGACGATCGACTACCCCGTCGACCTTCGCCTGGTCGCCGAATGCGTAGACGTCTCGGCCGCCGATCTGCAGGATCTGAACCCGAGCCTGTTGCGCCTGACCACCCCGAAAGATCATCCCTTTCAGTTGCACCTGCCCACCGGCACCAAAGACAAGTTTGAGACCGCGATCGCCGCAGTCCCGCCCGACATGCGAGTCTGGTGGCGCTATCACAAGGTGCAAGCGGGTGACACGCTCACCACGTTGGCACGCACCTATCGCACCACGTCGAAGGCTATCGCCGAAGCCAACAATCTGGAGGACGGCCAGGAGCTGACGCCGGACAGCAAGCTCACCATCCCGATCGCGCCGGGAAAGCATGCATCCACCGAGGACACTGCTGCCTACGCGCACCGGCTGACCCGGTACAAGGTTCGCAAGGGCGACACCGTGCAAACCGTGGCCGACAACTTCGGCGTCCCGCCGACCATGGTCCGGAAGTGGAATCACTTGAAGGGAAACAGCTTGGCAGGGCGCCGCATCGTCTACGTGCATTTGCCGGTCACGCCCAACGCCTCGAAAGACGATTTTGCCTCGGCTGCCCCCAGGTCCAGCCCCTCTAAGTCCAACACGAAAAAGACAGTTGCGATCGCCACCACCGGCACCACGTCGGTCGTCCATCACCGCGTGAAACAGGGCGAAACCCTCTACTCGATTGCGTCCAGCTACAAGACCACCGTCGACGCCCTCAAGCGCGACAACAGCAACGTCGCCGTCCTCCGCCCCGGCATGGTCCTGATCATCAAGGGATTACCCTAAGAGCCGGCTCTCGGCTTTGGGCTCTTGTGTCCGGTTCGGGGGATGGCGTTCGTCGAAAGCTTCGAATCAGGCCATTCAAGACTTTGCCAACCTCTGCCGCTTGCAAGGCGATTCTGTTGGCGGGGTCGTTCTCGAGATAGCTGAGCCGAGCCGCAAGCTTGATCTGCGTCTGAAGTTCATAGAGTGAGCCACGCGCATGATTAAGAAATTGCAGTAACTCGCGATCCGACGAACGGCCTTTGCCCTCTGCAATGTTGCTGGGAATAGAGACAGCCGACCGCCTCATCTGATCCGTTAATCCATAGAGTTCTGCCTTCGGAAACGTCTGCGTGCATCGGTAGACATCTTCGGCGAGATCCATGGCTAGACGCCAAGCCCGTAGGTCCTCGAAGGTTCCGCTCATGCGATAGTCCTGACGCCCAATGCTACCAAGCGGCGTCGGGAGAACTCGTGCCTGCTGTCACACCGCAGTCGCCAATCTGAACGTTCGGATCCTGAGAAAACTGGCCGTGAAATTAATAGCGACGACCCAGAGCCCGAACCCAGAGCCGAAAGCCTAGAGCCTAGAGCCTAATTTCCCCTCTCACTGTTCCTCAAAAATCTGTGTGCTATAATCGCGCCCCGTTCAGCGGAATCGCAGTCTTTTCTTTTTTTCGGTGCGCGGTGCCGGGTTCGGCGGCGTGACTGCGCGAACATGAAGACCACCAGCCAGGAGGAGCAATGACCTTTTACGACGAAACCCTCTACGGACGCGACGACGAGATGGATGAATTCGGCGACGGCGGAGCCTACGGCGAATCGCCCGAAGAGATTCTGGAAGAAGAAGAGGAAGAGGAAGAAGAAAGCGGCATCCCCGAAGTGGGCGAGGCCGTGATCGTCACCGAAGTCGAGGAACCGGTTAGCGTGCCCAAGCCTTCCGCTCCCTCTGGAGGCGGCGGGGGCGCCCGTAAGCCCGCAGCCAAGAAGAAAGCGCCCAAGAAAGCAGCGAAGAAGAAAGCAGCCAAAAAGGCTCCGAAGAAAGCTGCCAAGAAAAAACCAGCGAAAAAGGCTGCCAAGAAGCCTGCGAAGAAGGCAGCGAAGAAAGCGGCCAAGAAGAAAAAACGCCGCTAACTTCTGATTCGCGGACAAGAATGTCCGCGCCACACGGAACCCGAAACACCAAAAGGGCCGCGGTCAACGCCGCGGCCTCTGTTCTTGCACTTTCTCTGCGTTGTGATCCCGCTATCCTGCGTCTACGCCAGCGACCCCGCCACCTTGCGCACCGCCAGCGACAGCATGATCCGCGTCACGCCGCTGATGATCATGCTGATGCCCACGAGCGTTCCGATCGCCCACACCGAACTCGTCGGCCAGTGCACGTAGATCATTCCACCCAGCACAAGTGTGATGATGGAATCCACCAGAATCCATAACGCACCGTCCAGCGTGCGCGACTTCCACCACAACATGAAATCCAGCACTCCCTCGACTAAGAATAAGAATGCCAGCATCAGCGTCAGGGTCGCCACACCAGCCAATGGACGGAACAACAAGTAGCCGCCGATGAAGATGTACGCCACCCCGACCAGCAGTTTCCATCCCAGGCTCGTGCCGGTGTGCGCGTGAAAGGCCAGCACTACGTGCACGACCCCGACAAAAATCAGCAGCCACCCAATGAACGTGGCCACAGCGATCGCCGCCAGGAACGGTTCGCCGATAGCGATCATCCCACAGATGATCAGCAGCACACCCCACACAATCCCCCACTTCGAACCCTGCTTGATGACAGCCAACGGATTTGGTGCCGCCGTCGTCATAGTCTTCCTTTCAGGTCCTGATGCAGCCGGATTTATTGGAAAGCGAGTCGGCGCATTGTGCCAGACGCGAAGATGCGGCGCAACTGGCTCCGCACCCTCGAACCAGAATTTACAAGCGATAGGGCTAGATCGCCGGACTGAGCGGATGCATTTGCGGCCCGAGGCAGGTCCCTGGCCCTGATTTCGAGTGGCGTCGCGAGGCCGAATACGTTCATGACCGCAACCTCCGCGGCTCGTGGCCTCTCCGTGATTATTACTTCTTTCCCACCACGCTCAAACACTTGCCATACAGTTCCAGCAGATGCGCGGCGTACTCCTCTGGCTTGGCCGCGGCGCCGCTCTTCTCGAACCCTACGCCGCCGGTGCTGGAGCCGCCCTTGCCGTAACCGGTCGTCATTGCGATGAACTTCATCAGATCGAGCGCGATATCTTCATTACGGCGCGAGCCCGCCGCCGGAACGCCTGGCACATCCATGTAGGCCTCCCCAGTCCCTGATATGAGCGGAATTTCTTCGTCGTCTTCTTCGAAATGCATGCGACGTTTCGATCATAACAAAGCCGGGTGCCCTTCATCTTGCCGGAGGGCGGTCTGACGAAGGCGGATGATCATCCACACCGACGCCGCGAGTAAGAACGGCGACGAGTAGAACCCCGGTGCCGGCCGCGGAAACGAAACCGACGCCACTGTGTGTCCCCGTATCGTGAACAGCGTATGGCCGAGACCGTTCAGCATCATGATCGCCGCGTAAATCCACGCCACCGGCCGCAGCCACGCCGCGCCGCGATAGGCCAGCGGCGACAGGCACACGAGAATGCCACAGCCGATCGTCAATCCCATCAGCCACTCGCGGAATCCGAACGTGGGCATCGGGAACCATCCCCAACGCTGTGCCATCGCCTGAACCGTGGGGTTGTAGACACTGAGAAATCCGGTGAGCGCTTCGTCCGTGATGTGCAGCGCGAAGGCACCGCAGAGCGCGAGCCAGGGCGCGCCCAAATCATTCGGTCGAGAGGCGGACATAGACCCTCCCGTATCCAGATCTGCGATCGCAGACCTTAATTCTGATTCCGCCCGCCGGCGATTTGCAAGGACATGGCGCACCAAGCGCTAGGACGGATCCTCGGCTCGCAAAGATGCCATGTGGGTTGCCTTATCAAGTGGGTTGCCTTATCAAATGGAAGCAAAAGCTTAGACATTCATTGCAGCTAGAGGGTCGTCGTGGATTGTGTCGAGTCGTTCAGCAACAACGAATCCCTGAATTCAAAACGCTCGCCTCACGATGCTCAGCGTGCCGGAGGCACGACCGATCTTAGCCCAGCGCCTTCAGCGCTGGGTAGCGCCGCAAAAAACCGGCCCAGTCCCGGAGGGACGACCCAATGTCGCGGCCCGAATATCGCCCCTACTTCTTCCCCGCCGTCTTCTGCGCGAACACGCTCTGCGGATTCAGCTTGAGCGCCGTCTGCAGCGCCTGATCCGCCCCCGCCGCGTCGCCCTTCTTGCGCAGCGCCATCGCCAGCCAGACGTAGGTTTCATCGGATTGCGGATCCAGCTGCGTTGATTTGCGAAAGCTCTCGATCGCCTTGTCGTTGTCGCCGCCAAACATCTTCGGCGCCTCGAAATACTGTCGCCCCAGGCTGGCATACACTCGCGGATTCTTCGCATCGAGCGCCATCGCCCGCTCGTTCTCCGCTTTCAGCTTCGGTCCGAACTTCGGCCCCGCGAACATCCCGACGCCCATCCCGATCTTCTGCCCGTACAGATCTGCCAGCAAGCTGTGCGCGTCGGCCGAGTTGTCGTTCAACTTGATCGACCGCTGCACGCTCGCGATCGCGCTATCGAGCGCGTGCTCGGCGTTCTTCTTGTCTCCGCGTTGCAAATACGACTGGCACTGGTATTGATCGACCCGCGCCAGTTCATAGAAATAAACAGCGTTGTCGGCATGCTGTTGCGTGAGTTTCGCGAAATAATCGCGTGCCTGCGTGAGTGTGCCATCGTTCAGCGTGGTCCGCCCTTCCTCCAAGAGTCGCAGGCCCTGATCAAGCGCAGGATCCGGCGCTTGGGACCAAAGCACAGTTGTTATTGTGAGAGCCACAGTGTAGAGAGCAAACCATCTTCCGGGAGTCCACTGTCGACCAAACATACGACATTGGATTCGTTCGCACTACCTCGAGGATGTTTGGCAGTGCGGCCGGCCAAGCAAAATTCAGTTCGCTTTTTAACCAGACACTCCGACAGACAATGCACGACAAGGCAAAGCAGGCGGACAGCCACACCGTACACATAGCAAGTTCTCAGTGAAGTTCGTTTGCTGGGAACTGGAAACCGAGAACCGATCTCACTTTAGGTTTTGGCAAGGGCACGGCTTCATCCGTGCCGCGGGAAAACCAATGTAGCGCCGGCGTCCCCGCCGGCTGTCGTGAGGGCATCTCGCCCTCGCATCCGACTGGGGAGGGCACGGCTTCACAGGCCGCGGAAAAACCAATGTAGCGCCGGCGTCCCCGCCGGCTGTCGTGAGGGCGTCTCGCCCTCGCATCCGACTGGGGAAGAGCACGGCTTCATCCGTGCCGCTCAGGCGCAAATAGTACGCGGGCTTTAGCCCCTGAGGTTCGCCGCAGGAAGCAGCCAACACACTTATGGGACATCTTCTAGAGAGCCAACTACGCCGCTCTCAGCCGTTCCGCGATATCCGAGTGGCCTTTTTCCTGCGCGAGCTGATCTGCGGTGATGCCGTCATCGTTCTTCGCA
This sequence comes from uncultured Acidobacteriota bacterium, assembly GCA_963718505.1. Classification (GTDB taxonomy): domain Bacteria; phylum Acidobacteriota; class Terriglobia; order Terriglobales; family Acidobacteriaceae; genus Gp1-AA133. The sequence continues at coordinate 282,992 of CAVQZP010000031.1, forward strand.
TTCGGATTCGCACCATACTTCAGCAGCAGATCTACCATCATCTGGTTGCCCTGCTGTGCCGCCTCGTGCAGCGCGGTGTAGCCTTTCTCCTGCTTCGCATTCACGGGCGCGCCATGTTCGAGCAGCGCCCGCACGATCGCCATATTCCGCCCGGCCGCCGCCGAATGCAGGGGCATCACTTTCATCGGATTGTCCGCCACCGCGCCCGCATCGGCATGATGCTCCAGCAACACGCGCGCCACGCTTTCATGCCCAAAGAACGCCGCGAAATGCAGCGGCGTGAACCCGTCGCCCGAGCGCGAGTTCGCCAGCCGTGGATCGCGCTCCGCCATCTCTTCCACCAGGTCGCTCCGCCCCATGCTGGCCGCTTCGAAGATGTCGAATTCCAGCCCGGTCGCGCGCAGGGCATCGACCATGTCCTTGCGCTGACGATACAGCGCGTGCATCAACGCCGAAACTCCGCTCCCGTCGCGGGCCGTGCCCAACGACCGGTCCTGCGCCAACAACTCCTTCAACTGCTCCACATTGCCCGACTGCACCGCCGCCATCACATCTTGCGCACCCATCACACTCCACCTCCCAGACCTGCGCCGCCTAAGAGAACCCCGGCCAAGGCGAACCCATCATAGCCCGATTACGCTCCGCCGATAAGGCCCTTCCGGGGGATATTCCCCTGTTACATGCGTTACCTTGCCGGGTGATCTAGGTCACACCGCGATGGGCTTTCGGCGCTTAGCCTATGGTGTAAGGCGACCGAACGTCCGGAATCGCGGTCCTTCCCCAACCTTGATCTCCGGCCTCGATCGCGCCCGGAGCGCGTAGTGGGTAAAGCGATTGGGAATCGGGCTACAAGGCCTCCCATACGGGTTCAACTCCCGACGCTCCGGCCAGTTTGCGGATGGCGAACGGGCCTGCCCATGCGCGGACCATCACAGCTCGTCTCCGGCTTAGAACGAGGAGGCTCCCCATGTGGAGAACGATAACCATCTCTTCCGCCCTGTTGCTGATCGCATTCCTGGTGTCGGCGCAAGACACGCAAAATGCGCCCAAGACCGCCACCCCCAACAGTATCTCTGCGATCCCGCTTGAAGCCGCGCATCGCGAGAATCCCGTGAAGTCCACCCCCGAGTCCCTCGCGCGTGGCAAACGCCAGTATGGCTTCGACTGCGCCATGTGCCACTCCAAGGACGGCTCCGGCACCGGTGACGTCGCCGCCGACATGAAGCTCAAAATGCACGACGAGTCCGATCCCGCCACGCTGAAAGACCGCACCGACGGCGAACTCTTCTACATCATCAAAAAAGGCAAAGACCAGATGCCAGCCGAGGGCGATCGCGTGAAAGACGAGACCGTCTGGGACATGGTGAACTACGTCCGTTCGTTCCCGAAGAAATCGAGCGCCGCCGCGAAGCCGGCAGAAATGAAGCCCGCGGACGCCAAGCCGGCCGACACCGCCACCGAGAAATCGCCGAACTAGACTGCTCGTGTGGCGCGGGCGCCCTCACCCGCGGCCTTTGACTTTGTTGGTTGCTTTGACTCCGAGGCCCCCCTACCGCGTGGGGCGGACACACTTGTCCGCCTCTTCCTCGCTCTTGTGGTACCCGACCACTCCACACGTGGGGACAGACACCGGGGCCCCCAGCGCGCGCGGTTTTCGCGTGCTGGGGTGGAGACGCCCTCGTCTGTCCAGCGGAGCGAAGCTCCGCAGCGCAACCCGTCGCCTGGAACAGGTGATCAAGTGCAACCCACTCCTGCGTGCGGATTTTGACTTCCTTGTGTGGCGCGGGCGCCCTCGCCCGCGTGTAGCGCCAGCATCTTGCCGGCCGCTCGTGTGCTGGTAGGTTCCGATTGGCAGAAGTTCCGATTTGCCAGAAGTAATGAGCGCGCTCGTCGATCTCAGAAGTTTCGAAACCGTGAAACTCGAAACCTTGAGTGCTGGGTGCCGGGGGCCCCAGCCTACCGCCCTCTTTGCGCTAGGGTGGGATTCCACGTCTGCCTGCATCATGGGATTTTTTTTGCGCCCCGCCCAGCCTTGCGCTTGGGTGCCACATTTCCCGCGCCGGGTGCCCGATCCTAGCGCGCTCCTTGCGCTAGGGTGGGATTCCGCGCTTTGCGTCTGCCCGTTGTTGTAGCCGCTCGGTCGATACCGACTCGCCCAATTGTCATCCTGAGCGACGTGAGGCGTCAGCCGAACAAAGTCGAAGGACCTCGTGTTCCCCAAGACGACCACAGGCTCGGAAAGGAGTTCTCTTTGCCGGGTGCCCCAGCATACCGCGTTCCGTGCGGGGGCTGAGTCTTTCTCAAGACGTTGCCTTCCACCCAAGACTCTGTTGGAGACAACTTTCGAAAAGATTCTGTCGAGATAAATTGCGAAACCACTCCCGACCCAGTCCCGCAGGGACGGCAGAATTTAGCCCCGGACGTAAGTCCGGGGTAAGCCGTTCAGAAAAATCCTTCCTCTCTGCCGAAGGCCGTTGTCGCAGCGCCCCGCGAAGACAACACCAACCGCGCACTCCATCCCGATGGAGCGACGGGCCACAAGAGTATCGCCCGGTGCCTCATCCTAAGCGCCCTCTTTGCGCTAGGGTGGGATTCTATTTCTGCCTGCATCATGGGATTTTTTTGCGCCCTGCCCAGCCTTTCGCTTCAGTGCCACATTTCCCGCGCCGGGGGCCCCATCCTAGCGCGCTCCTTGCGCTAGGGTGGGATTCCCGCGCGTTGCGTCTGCCCGTTGTTGTAGCTGCTTAATCGATACCGACTCACCCAAATTGTCATCCTGAGCGACGTGAGGCGTCAGCCGAACGAAGTCGAAGGACCTCGTGTTCCCCAAGACGACCACAGGCTCGGAAAGGAGTTCTCTTTGCCGGGTGCCCCAGCCTACCGCGTTCCGTGCGGAGGCTGGGTCTTCCAGTCAGGACGCTGTCTTTTCACCAAGATTCTGTTGAGAGAACCAGCGAAAAGATTCTGTCGAGATAAATTGCGAAACCACTCCCAACCCAGTCCCGCAGGGACGGCAGAATTTAGCCCCGGACGTAAGTCCGGGGTAAGCCGTTCAGAAAATCCTTCCTCTCTGCCGAAGGCCGTTGTCGCAGCGCCCCGCGGAGACTACACCCCGCCCGCAATCAGGAGGCGCATGCATCACCACTTCACACGTGGGGGGGCTCATGACCACTAACACTCACCTCAACGCAGGAGCGTCATAGTCGTTTACAACTTATGTCCGATGTTTGTAATGATGGCGGCTGAGTGTAGAAGATCGAATTTCTGTTGTGGCGGATGAAGGGAGAGGTGGGCCGTTTGGCGGCCCACCGACTAGCAATTCTATCCAGCTTCTTCGGCAATCCTAACTGGCACAGCTCTTTTTATTAAACGACTAACCTGTTCACTCGCGAGTGTGGCGTCTTGCAAAGAGATGTGAGGTTTTAGCTCCACGAGCCTCTCTGCACGTATCTCTGCATCGCGAATTCCTTCTCGATCGGCAATGAAGTACGCGGTTGCCAGTCTCTCAAGTTCTGCAACCCCCTTCTGCTTGAGCTCGTTCGCAACGAACTCAATCTGCGGGCTGTATCGGAGCGTCGTTTTGGGAAACCTTTCGAGGTATTCTTCGCTAAACTGGGTCGGAACATAAGTTGGTCCGTATCCTGGCTGCCGGAGTACGAGTTCTAATAATCCGTCAGCTTGCATCGCAGCTAGTTCATCACGGAGTTCAAACGAAAACGGACCATGCCGGTACAGTATGAAATCGAACCCAGTGTCCACACCAAGCAGGTCTTGCAACAGGAACATCGCTTTTTGAATATGCGTCTCCCCGCACCAACTTCCGTTGTGCAACATTTCGCGATTCAGCAGGGCTATTACGGCCGCTCTATGACTTTGCTTCATGGTCTTCATCCTCTTGCTCCTGGGCGTTTTTCAGAATAGTCTGCCGATTCTTTCCGACCCAATCTTGGATTTGACTTGTAGTTCAGGATCGACGAAGACGAATTCCATTGATGTAGGACGCAGGTTAGTCAAGACCTCAGACACAGCAATTGCCGGTTCAATCCGTCCATCACGGCCGCAAACAGGGAAGATATTCCCTACTTGTTTGATTTTGGGTTGGCTATATCGAATCGCCTGCGCCCCGAATTCTTTTACAGCCGCCCTCGCGATTACTTCCCCGGGGCTTGAGTGTACCCTAACATCTTGTGGAATTCTTTCGTAGAGAACTTTGAAATGTCGGTGCCTCATAATGCACTGTGCAGGAATGTGACCTGGAATGCTCGGGTCATTTGCAGCTTGCCTTATGCCAGCATTCACCTCATCGTCTGTCATCTTGAGATGCTCTTCGAGATTGGTGGGAAAAGTGCCTTGTTCCTTTATGAGGCTGTCCCGTGCCAACCAATCGCTCAAAAAATCAACGAGGTGACGATCGTAAATCAAACGAATCGGATGGTAATAAACCTGAGAAAACATAAAATACCGAGCTAGGGCCAGCGCCTCTGCGGAATAGATGCCTCCAATGTTGACGCCGAGCGCGGGCTCGTTCGCATCTTCGTAGCTTGGCAGAATTCGAAGTTCATCGATTAGGCGGTAGTGGTCAAACCTGCCATAGGCAACCCCGGTATGATGAGAGTCACGTAAAAGATAGTCGATACGATCTACCCCAAACGCGTCGCCGACAATGATTTCAGAAAGAATGGTTTCCCACTTCGAGAACTGGAGATCCTTTGCCTTACGTACGCCTAGAGCCAGCTTGACTATGTGCTCGGGATTCAGCGGAGGAACCATCGCCGTCCAGATTGCGCACATCTCGTCACTCTCAATTAGCTTGCGCGACAAAAGTTCGTGCGTCCACCCTGCTGGCAGGAGCTCCTCTTCGGCGGCATGCGAAAAAGGCAGGTGTCCAATGTCATGACACAGAGCGGCCATTCGCAACACTCGTTTCCAATATGTTAGGGCATCTGGGTCTTGAAGATGGGGGAGCAATTCTCTGACCCCATCGGTTAGATTTGTGGGTTTCGTCAGGACGTCAAACACTCGACCAGCTAGCTCCATCACGCCTAGGGAGTGCTCAAAACGCTTATGAGTTGCACCTGGATAAAGCAGATATGTCAATGCAAGTTGCGTTATATTCCTCAATCGCTGAAATGGTCTTGAATCCAGCACCATTTTTTCGTGCCGATTCAGATGAATGAAAACATGAATCGGGTCACGGATTTCATGAAATAGCTTTGTCATCTCGTCTACCTTGATGCAAACTTCATCGAGCATGCCGCAGAAATCCGTTCACTCGTGATCAAAACTAGTTCTGTTACATTTCCAGAAACTTAACGAATTGCATTATAGCGAATAAAAAGCGAAAATACAGTGCTATCTAGTCTCATTTGCTCTTTAGGAAGCGATGAGATCCGCGGACAAATTCTGCGGCGAAGGGAATAGCACGGTAGCGCAAACGTTAGGTTTTTCCACAGTTGCTAACAAGAAAAATCGAATTCCAACAGCAAATCCGAAACAAATCCGAAGACGTTGCCGCCAAAGGCACTATTCGGGAAGACACCGAGGCCTCAGCCTATTTTTGAACTAAGCCTGCCAGATCCGATGTCCACTTCCTCGAGCCAGTCCCGACTAGCTTCCGATTTCACTGCCATCACCTTCAAAGACTCGCTCAAGCAGCAAGCCGACATCGTTCGCGTCGTCGGCGACTACGTCAAGCTCAAGAAGTCGGGCGCGCAGAACTTCTCCGGCCTCTGCCCCTTCCATAACGAAAAAACGCCGTCGTTCTCCGTCCACGCCACCCGGCAGTTCTTTCACTGCTTCGGATGCGGCGTCTCCGGCGACGTCTTCTCCTTCGTCCAGAAGGTCGAGAACATCACCTTCCCCGAGGCCGTGCGCCTGGTCGCCCACAAGCTCGGCGTGCCCCTGCCCAAGGTCGAGTTCTCGAGCCCGCAGGAGGCCCGCGAAGCCAAACTCCGCATGGCGCTGCTCGATGTCCACGAACGCGCCTGCGCGTTTTTCCAGGAATATCTGCGGCGGCCCGACGGCGCAAGCGCCCGCGCCTACCTCGCCGGACGCGGCCTCGACGACGAAACCATCACCCGCTTCCGCATCGGCTACGCGCCCGATTCGGGCTTCCTGCTCCGCGACGCGCTGCGCAAGGAATTCGACGAGGAGACGCTGCGGGAGAGCGGCCTGTTTTCGTGGAAAGAAGAGAACCCGGCTCTGGGCTCTAGGCGCTCGGCTCTGGGAAAACCCAACTCCGTAGGCGGCCCCACCGATTCCCGAGAACCCAAAGCCGAGAGCCGAGAGCCAAGTGATCAGACCCCAGACCCCGGAACCGAGAGCCTAGAGCCAAGAGCCGAAAGCCGTGTTCCCAGAGCCCAGAGCCCAGAGCCGAAAGCCCAACTCGCGATGTATTCCAAGTTCCGCAACCGCGTCACCTTCCCCATCTCCAACGACGCCGGCCGCATCATTGCCTTCACCGGCCGCACGCTCGCCACCGACGAGAAGGCCGGGCCAAAATATCTCAACTCACCCGAGACGGCGATCTATTCAAAATCGCGCGTCCTCTTCAATCTCGATCACGCCAAGGAAGCGATCCGGAAGCTCGACTACGCCATCCTCGTCGAGGGCCAGATGGACTGCATCTCCGTCTACGCCGCCGGATTTCAGAACGTGATCGCCAGCTCTGGGACGGCCTTCACCGAGCTGCAGGCGCGGCTGCTCGGCCGCTTCAGCAAAAACGTCGTCGTGAACTTCGATCCCGACACCGCCGGGGCCAAGGCCACCGAGCGCACGCTGGGCCTGCTCGTCGAAGAAGAATTCCAGATCAAGGTGCTCACCCTCGAATCCGGCTTCGACCCCGACCTTTTTATTCGCCGCAAGGGCAAAGACGCCTACGCCGAAGCCCTGCGCCACTCCACCCGCTACTTCGACTACCTCATCGAGCGCGCCCGCACGCAGTTCCCCATACGCAGCCCCGAGGGCAAAGTGAAAGCCGTGAACTACCTGCTGCCGCACATTCAGCGCGTGCCCAGCCGCATCGTGCGCGACGAATTGGCGCACGAGATCGCGCAGAAACTGGGCATCGATTCGGCGGTGCTGAGGCAGGAACTGAAGCACGTGGCGGCGAGCCGCTCGAGCGCGGCGATCAAGGCTCCTGTAGAAACGCAGATCACGGATGCGGAGCGGATCGTGATTCGCGCGCTCGCCTCGGCGCACGAGATGCAGGGCGGCGAGCATCTTTCGGCGAGAGATGGCGCGGAAGAAGAATTCGATCCCGCGAGGCAGGCGCGGTTCGCGATAGAGAACGACCGCTTGCAGGAAGGCCTGGCCGCCGAATCGCTCATCGAAACGCTGCTAACGGGCGGCCTCGAGGTCTCCGACGTGATGGACCTCCCGCTCTCCGAAACCGACCGTCCGCGCCTCGCTTCGATTCTCCTGAAAGACGCCGAGGAGTTGACCGTCGACCGCGTCGACGGCGCGATCCGCGCTCTGAAGCGCATCAACATCCGCCGCCGCCTCGAGCAGACCCAGCAAGAACTCCAGTCGCCGCAGGCGAAGGCCGATCCGGCGCGGATGGCGGCGTTGTTGCACGATCGAGTGCGGCTCAAGCGCGCGCTGATGGACCCCGGCCTGGCGGACCCGGGCGAAAGACCCGAGTCATAAGCGCCCCGCTTAGGATAAAACATTAAACAGAAAAAACGATCGAGGGACGGGCGTCTCGCCCGCCGTTCAAAGCGAAGCCACCCCTGTCTGCAATACCTTTCTTTGTGATCTTTGCGAGCTTTCTATGCGACCTTTGCGGCCTCTCTTTGCGTCCTTTGCGGTTAAAAGCTTTTCTTGGCGGCCTCCGCAGCTTTTTCCGCGAATCCCTGCCTTTCAAGGTTTACGAGAGCTCTGCAGGTCTGCTTAAGGGAGGGTCGTTTCTCGCAGACTCTCTCTCCCAAAAACCCTGGACCAAACCGGCCCTGAAAAGCATCTAAATGATTAAAGGGGTTGGAGATGTGCGCGCGCGGGAACGGCGACCTCAGAAAACAAGCGGATAGGCAGACGGAAACTATGTCTGCTATAATTTGAAAGTTTGTGCCTCCGGCACAACCCCGCAGTGCCACATTCCCACCACTGGAAAGGTAACACGCGTCCTTGACCGGACGCTTTGAGGATAATCTTTCTTGGCTCTAGACGACAAGTACGAGGATATAAAAAAGCTGATCGACACAGGCAAAGAGAAGGGATATCTCACTTACGATCAGGTCAATGACCTCATCCCGCACGATGTGCACAGTCCCGAAGACCTCGACGATCTGCTGACCACCATCGGTACGCAAGGCATCGATGTGCTCGAAGGCCCGAAGATGCCTTCGTCCGCGCTCGATAAAAAATTCGAAGAAGCTGAAGAAGGCGCCGAGGACGTCGAACTCGACCTCACCCCCGGCGCTCTGGAAAAAACCAACGACCCCGTCCGCATGTATCTGCGCGAGATGGGCACCGTGCCCTTGCTCACCCGAGAGGGCGAAGTCGAAATCGCGAAGCGCATCGAGCGCGGGCAACTGCGCGTGCTCAAGGCGCTGTCGCGCTCGCCGATCGTGATTCACGAACTGCTGGCGATGGGCGACGACCTGAAAAAGGGCGTGCGCTCCATCAAGGAAGTGGTCACCTTCGACGAGGAAGAGATCACCGATGACATCCTGCAGAATCGGCTGAAGGAATTCACCGGCAAGATTGACGAACTCGCCAAACACTACAAGAAAGCCGGGCAGCTGCAGGAGAAATTCGTAGCCGTCTCGCAGAAGAAGCGTCCCAAGGACTATCGCAAGTACCGGATGGCTCTGGGGCGCGGCATCGTGCGCGTGTCGCTCGCGGTGCGGAATCTCGGCTTCACCAACAACGAGCGCAAGCGGCTCATCGAGCGCGTCAACAAGACCGTCGATGGCATGCGTTCGCTCGACCGCCAGGCCCTGAACCTGGAACGGAAAGCCGACGCCACCCGCAGCGAGGAACAGAAAAAAGAATATCGCCGCCAGGCTCGCACGATCCGGGCGGAGATGGAGAAGCTCGAGCAAGAAGCGGGCGTGTTGTTCCTGGAGCTCAAGCGCACACAGCGCGAGATCATTCAGGGCGACATGGACGCCGAGCAGGCGAAGCGCGAGCTGATCGAAGCCAACCTGCGACTGGTCGTCTCCATCGCGAAAAAATACACGAACCGCGGTTTGCAGTTCCTGGACCTGATCCAGGAAGGCAACATCGGTTTGATGAAGGCCGTGGACAAGTTCGAATACCGCCGCGGGTATAAGTTCTCGACTTATGCGACGTGGTGGATCCGGCAGGCCATTACCCGTGCGATTGCCGACCAGGCGCGTACGATTCGTATCCCGGTGCACATGATCGAAACGATCAACAAGCTGATCCGCACCTCGCGGCAGCTGGTGCAGGAACTGGGACGCGAACCTACGTCGGAAGAGATCGCCAAGCGCATGGACATCCCGGTGGCGAAAGTGCGCAAGGTCCTGAAGATCGCGCAGGAACCGATCTCGCTCGAGACGCCGATCGGCGAAGAGGAAGATTCGCACCTGGGCGACTTCATCGAAGACCGCGGCGTGGTTTCGCCGGCGGAAGCGGTGATCAACGTCAACCTGAAAGACCAGACTTCGCAGGTGCTGCGCACGCTGACGCCGCGCGAAGAGAAGGTCATTAAGATGCGCTTTGGTCTCGAAGACGGAAGCGAGCACACTCTCGAAGAAGTCGGCCAATCGTTTGCAGTGACCCGCGAACGTATCCGGCAGATCGAGGCAAAGGCGCTGCGGAAGTTGCGGCATCCATCGAGGTCGCGGAAGTTGCGGGCGTTTATGGATGGAGTCAGGGACTAGACAGCAGGTGTCAGGTCTCAGGTGTTAGGTGTCAGGGAATCGGCATAGGGGGGAGAGTCACCTCTCCTCCCCTGCCACACCACCGTACAGGCGGGTCCCGCATACGGCGGTTCGATAAGTTCGTCCCACGGATAACGACGTGGGCTGGGCGTTCGCAGTTTGGGGACGCCGTGCGGGTTTCACTTCTCGGGTTAGCATCCGTTGCGGCTTCACCGCGCTGTGCCTACCCAAGGCCTGCCGAAGCAGGATGGCCAGTGCAATACCCTCATCGAGACCCAAGCACTACTGACCCTTCCTATCGTTCGGGCCTTCGCCGCTCACGCGACTACTACGCCCTCTGCTGACTTCTGCTATGCGGTCAGAACACCTCTCGATGTCCTCAGTCACGAATACGTGACACACAGCAGATCTCCCGCGATAAGTTCGACCGCTGTCCACGCACGACCGCCGGATTTACCACCAGTGCCCTTGATGGATATGGGCTTCCCGATTGTTTGCTCGCTCGCCCGGCACCGTAGGCCTCTTCATCCGGTTCTTGTTCATCGGCCCGCGTGTTTGCTCTACGCTTCCTCCAGACCCCACCTTGCGATGACGCCCTTGCGCTTCGCTACCCTTCACCTCCATCAGGTTGGTAGAGGACTTTCACCTCCAAGCTGTCGAACATGCACGGCGTACAAACAAATGCCCCGCTCGGAAGAGCGGGGCTTTTTTGTTTCGAGTTCGACAGGTATCGGCAGCATCTTGACCCCACTCAATCGCAAAGAACGCGATTGAATGGGCACCGGCGGTCAGTCTGTGAGTTATAAACATCCCCCACTCAAGCCAAAACCGGGCTTGAATGGGCCACCCGTCCGCTACCCAGGTTAGCGTCCAACAAACGGACGCGAACCCTTCGACTTCGCTCAGGGCAGGCTCTGGGGCACCCTGGCTCCCTACGGGGCAATCAGAGCCTTGACCTGGGTTTCGTTGTCGGTGGCTCCGTTGCCGCTTCTTCCGTAGATCACGACCATGCAATCTCCGGCATTCACCTTCACCGGAACGGAGAAAATGTTCTCGAGCTGGCCTTGCAGCGCGGCCTTGCCCGTCTCGGCGGAAGTAATCCTGTCTACCAGCGGGAGGCTCGACACATGCAGCGCATCGTGCGGAAGCCAGCTGTGCAGCGTCGATAGCGGCGCCGGATTCGGGAATCCTTGGCTATTCAGATTCTCCTCGAAGATCCCACACCCTCCCGGAAGCAGGTAGAAGTCATTCACCGCGCCCCACGATGCGCCTGTCGGGATCGGGCCATTGTCCTTGGTTCCATCGAACGTACTGTCGCTGATGTTTCCATACAGTTCCACCAGATGCCCGGCCGGCAGCATCGGGATCGGAACCGCGAACGCTTCTCCATCAATCGCGGTGGCATTCTGGCAGCCTCCATCCTGGCCAAAACAATATTCGCCGCCGACATCGACCACCTTGTTCGGGTTCGAGTTCTTCACCGGTCCGTATCTCAGGTTGAGGTCGGCCGACATGGTCGCCTTCCCTGCAATCAACGGCCCGCCACCGTAGTAAAGGCCCACACATCCCGTCATCGGTAGAGGGTGCGGGAAATCGAGATTCACGATGAACGAGGAGTCCGACTGGGAGGGATTCTTCACAATGTCGCTCCAGAGGAAACCAGCAATTTTGCTCAAGTTAATGTCGTGCGCCGGACATTCTCCCTGCCAATAGACCAATACCCACAGGACCTCGCTGAACTTTGGATCAAAGTTCTTGAGTGAGAGGGTCCCCGTGAGACCCACTAACTCGGCCGGCGACTTAGCGCCATCGAGTACCTTGTAGGTGGCTAGAAACGTGGGAAAACCGTTCTGGGAGCCCTGGGAGGTGGTCTGAGATTGTTGAATGTGCAGGACGGACGGTTCCGTCGCGGCGGCCTCCTGCGCTTGCAAGTTGGATACTCCCAAGCGAGCAAATATGAATAGTGCGTGAAAAACTACTCTTGCGTAGGACTTCATCTTTCTCCCATCTCTCCTTTTGAGTTTTGATCGAGACGCGTTTCGGTTGGTCACGCGTTACGGGATCTGTAACCCGTCGGTGCGGCAAAAGTCGTGCGGGACACGGGTTCCAGGGACGTTCACACGACCTTCGCAAAGTGAGAACGACTAAGAGCGAGAAATATTCCACTGAATCTGCGAGAAACTGGTGGAGGGCGTACATCGGAATCGAATGTCGCTCGCGCAATCCCACTCAAGCCAAAACCGGGCTTGAGTGGGCCACCCGTCCGCTAAGATTGATATTTGCATAACGGACACGAGCCGCTATTCTTGAATCGCATGGAACTTCTCAGCCTCGACGAAGCGAAGCTCTTAATGTGGAAGCTACGTGCTCGCTGTTCCGAGCTCTGCAAGCTTAGAGTTGCCAGGCAGCGCCAGTGGTACGTCGAACATCCGGAAGTCGCTACTCGCGTGGAGCGTCTGGACAAACTGCGGGACATCCTTGGAGAGGACTGTTTCCAGAGAAAGTTGACTCCTTACGAAAATATTCTTTTAGCTGAACTCGAGATTCTTGGGGACGAACTCATGTCGTTGCCAAAGTGTCCAGATGGACTCAGTGTCAGCGAAGATCAGGAACTCCGTGATGCAATGAGCCAAGCAGAGCGCCTTCGTCGCGGTTTGCCCTCCGCTCCGAAGACGGGTTGAGATACGTTTCTCCTGCGCCGGACGACGGGTGGCTACCCATAAGAGCCGGCCGGTGGCCCATTCAAGCCCGGTTTTGGCTTGAGTGGGGCAGTTCGACGGCGGGACAGAGTGTTCCTGCGGCGCGTTCGCGCTTTCGTGCCGTCCATTCCGACTCAATCTCTACGTGTCCTTCCAAGCCCGTGGCGCAGTGGCGAAAGCTGCTCCACTGCCAGCCTTCCGGTCGATTGCATAACCCTTGCTTCACTGGATTCTGGTGAATGTAGCGGAGTTTCTCGACAAACTGCTGATAGCTTCGAATGTTGAAATCGTAATAACGCTTTTGCCAGAAATGCTGGGCGTCGCCGATTAAACGTCGTGCGACTCCTTGCTTCAGGGACTTTAACGCATCGGCCAGTGAGTATTGTTGCGGTTTGTTGAGCCAGTTGGAACCCCCACTCAAGCCAAAGGCGGGCTTGAGTGGGCCACCAGGCTTGAGTGGGCCACCGTCCCTTTGCGGTTCGCTGAGCAGGAGGTGGATGTGGTCGGGCATGACTACATAGCCATAGATGTAGAGTCTGTAACTACGCCGCATACGTTCCAGCGCTGACTCGAAGATTCGACAGCTTTCGTCGTTGATAAACAATCGCTGGCGGTGGTAACAGCAGAAAGTGACGAAGTGGCTCTGGCCACTGTTGTGAAAACGCGTGAGTCCCCAGGGCATAAGGGCAATCTAGTTTTGTTCGCCGCAGTAAGTCTGTGAGTTGTGAACATCCCCACTCAAGCCAAAACCGGGCTTGAATGGGCCACCGTCGACCAAACTCTGGGGTATCTTGCAAAAACACTGGTAAACGTCCCGTCTGTCCCCGGTTTTGGTTCCTCCCGGTTTTGGTTCCCGGTTTTGGTTCCTCCATGGCATGAGGGCAGTCTAGTTTTGTTCGCCGTAGTCAGTCTGTGAGTTGCGAACATCCCCACTCAAGCCAAAACCGGGCTTGAGTGGGCCACCGTCCAACTTAAAATTCCAAGATCAATTGGAAATCATCTTGACCGCACGACAGAGCCCCAATGACAATTAGCAGCTCGATGGCCCGATCTTTATTCTGAAACCGGAGGGCACGCCGGAGAAAAAAGAGAGGGGCTTGTTCAGTACGAGTGCCAACCTCACGAATCAGGTTATGAAGTCCCGGCGGCTCCCGGTAAGTTCGCAGACTTCGAAGCTAGGCAGCGGCTTATTTCTTGCGTTTCTGGCCTGGTTTCTTGTTGCCCCCACGCAAGTCACTTGGGCACAAACCGAAAACGTCATTTATAGCTTTTGTTCCGTGCCCAACTGTGCTGACGGCTTTTTTCCTGAAGGCCAATTGATTCGAGATGGAGCGGGGAATTTTTATGGCACGGCCGCGTCCGGGGGAATCTCTGGGGGCTTCTGCCCAAGTTACGGCTCCGGCACCGTTTTTGAGCTGACCGCTTCAGGCGAGGTGCGGACTCTCCATAGCTTCTCGGGCCCAGACGGTTTCGCTCCCATGGGCGGACTGGTGCGCGCACGAAATGGCGATCTCTACGGAACCACGGATGTTGGTCGCCACACGGGCGGGCTTTGCGCGCCTAGCGGCTGCGGCACAGTTTTTGAACTGGTCAGAACCGGATCCACCTATACGGAAAAGGTACTTCACACTTTCACTGGCGGCACCGACGGGGCGATGCCGATTGCAGGCCTGGTTCGAGATGCGAATGGAAACCTTTATGGCACGACGTCCAATGGCGGCGATTTGAGCTGTGGGTCGGTCGCTGGCTGCGGGACGGTTTTCAAGGTCACTCCGGACGGCAAAGAAGAGATATTGCATGCATTCGCCGGCGCCGACGGCGCCTACCCAAGTGCCGGCTTAATTTTGGATTTCCGCGGCAATCTCTACGGCACTACGTCGCAGGGTGGTAACACCGGCGGGGCATGCATCAATTTAGGATGCGGCACGATTTTCAAGATTGAGCCCACTGGGAAAGAGATCGTGCTTTACAGATTTACGGGAGGCTCGGATGGGGAGGATCCGATTGCTCCGTTGTTGCGCGATCGGAAGGGCAATCTCTATGGCACAACCGCGATCGGAGGCGACACCAAGAACCTCTTCTGCGACGTTCAGTCGCCCGGCTGTGGCGTTGTGTTTGAGTTCACCCGGCGCGGTGAACTGGTGACCCTTTACACCTTCCTGGGTTACCCCGGCGATGGACAGACCCCCGCCACGGGGCTGGTTCTCGATAAAGAAGGCAATCTCTATGGCACGACCGCTCGCGGCGGCCCGGCAAATGACGGTACGGTATTTAAGCTAACCCGCACTGGTGAGGAAACCGTGCTGCACAACTTCATGGGCGGCCCGGATGGCCTAAATCCGCGATCCAATCTGGTTCTCGATCGAAAAGGCGACCTCTACGGGACAAGCTACTGGGGTGGAAGTTTCGGCGTGGGGACGCTATTTAAGGTGACGCCGTAGGCGGGTGGCCCATTCAAGCCCGGTTTTGGCTTGAGTGGGGCAGTTCGACGGCTGGACAAAGTGTTCCCGCAGCGCGTTCGCGCTTTCGTGCCGCCCATTCCGACTCAATTTCTACGCGTCCTTCAGCGCCGGTCGCGTAGTGGCGAAAGCTGCTCCACTCCCAGCCCTCTAGATGTTCGCACAACCCGCGCTTCACCGGCCGGGTGCGCGTCCATTCTGTGGACGCTGACTGGGTTCAGGTAGATGCGGGACGCGCCAGTTTCAGGTTTCAGGTTTCAGGTTTCAAGCGTCCCGAGTTCCACGCAGACACCGAAAAAGCGAAACCCTGGAGAAGGACGACAAGGTATGAAGAAGCGACAACAAGAAGCGCAGGATGAAGAAGCCAGAAGCAGGCAGGTGGACGAGTCGGTCGGTGACAGGCAGTGAGACAGTGGGTTGCCGGTTTGGCATTCATCGCGAGACTGAGAATACATTAAACAACCACGCCCAGAATCTTCGTCTCCTGGTGAGACCCCCAAGCCCAACCACAACGCGAAATGGCAGGGTCACCGGGTGATCACGTCGATCTCGTTGAAGCCAACCCACGTGGACAGAGGGCCTGCAGTTCACCGGCATCGCAACCAGCGGCCACGCCATCATCCTCGACGGCGACAAGAAAACTGCGAACACTCCCATCGAACTCGTGCTGATCGCGCTCTGTGGATGTACGGCTTCGGATGTCGTCGGCATCCTGCGCAAGAAGCGCGAGTCGTTCACGCATCTCGAAGTCCGCGCCCAGGCCGAGCGCGCCACCAGCTACCCTTCCGTCTTCACGGAGATCAAGCTGACCTACGCGTTGGTGGTAAAGTGTCGAGCAAGGCGGTCGAAGACGCCGTCCGCCTCTCCAAAGAGAAATATTGTTCAGTTTCCGCCATGCTTAAAAGAACCGCAAAGATCACTACCAGCATCGAATACGTAGAAGGTTAGTTCTCCCCGGACTGTCATCCCGACCGAAGCGCGGTGGAGGGATCTGCTGTTCGCCGGCTGCACGGAGCGGTGTTAAGCATTATGACCCTAAGAATCGTCCTGTTCACTCAACCCGCTTGCCTCTCCTGTGAACTGATGAAGGTCTACCTCGAGGCGCGCGAACTCGCCTTCTCGGAGCGCGACATCACCTCCGACCCCGCCGCCCGCCAAGAGATGGTCGACGAACACGACAGCCTCACCACTCCAACCATGGTTGTAATCTTCCGGCGAGACCGTAGAAGTGATTGTCGGCTTCGATCCCGAACGCCTCGACGAATTGCTCGCCGCCGCAGAATCTTCGGAATCCGCGCCTGACTCGTCGCCGCCTCCACTGATCCGAATTACGAAGTCCGCGTAGATTCAGCGTAGAGATAGAGTTCGCATAACGACCGCTGGATCCTGACTCGCACTCGACCACGAGGCCTGCTATCGAGATTCCCGCCCATCCCAGTCCGCGCCCGTCGCATCCCCTCCGCGGATATTTATTTATCGCCTCCGCCGCATTTCTCTGGGGAGTCTCCGCCGCTCTCGGCCGCGCCGTGTTCACCGGAAGATTTCCGCTCACCGGCGAAGCACTGCACCCAATCGACCCGCTCATCCTCTCGCAGACCCGCGCCACGTTTTCGCTGCTTGTCCTGCTGCCCATTCTGCTCGCCCGCCGCGGATGGCAGCGCATTCAGCTCTCCACGCCCGATCTCATGCAATGCCTCGCCCTCGGCATGCTGGGCGTAGCCGTGTCGAACTATTTTTAT
>CAVQZP010000032.1:0-311958 GCA_963718505.1 uncultured Acidobacteriota bacterium
AAGCGGCTTTCCCAGAACCGCAACACGTGTTGCGGGACGTTGACCTCTTCGGCAACCTCGCTGATGGTGCGAAACGCGTCCGGGGCTTTGTCCAAGTTCATCCCCTGCGGCAATTATGCGCCGATTTCCGGGCTCTCGTCGCCGCCATTCGGTTCGGCGTTGATGCGCTGCTTCAGTATTGCGGACGGCTTGAAGACCATCACTCGCCGCGGCGAGATCGGAACTTCTTTGCCCGTCTTAGGGTTGCGGCCGACGCCTGACCTTTCTTGCGAACGACAAACGAGCCAAACGACGACAACTTCACCGTTTCGCCACGCTCGAGACAGTCAGTAATTTCCTTGAGTACCAGTTCGACAAGCGTAGCGGATTCGGTCCGCGACAGGCCGACTTTCTGGTAAACCGCCTCACATAGATCGGCACGCGTGATCGTCTTCCTCGCCATCGCCAGCCCCACCCTCGGCGCCCGATACCATCGATCAACGTATCGTACTGAATTATCAAGGATATTAGGTTCTACCCGACGGGTCAACGCCCTTGGCGGGCCTTGCGACTACCAGCGCAACAGCGCGGCGCCCCAGGTAAAGCCACCACCCATAGCCTCCAGCAGCAGCAAATCACCGCGTTTCACCCGCCGGTCGGCTACCGCATCGGCCAGCGCGAGCGGAATAGAAGCCGCCGAGGTATTGCCGTGTCTGTCTACCGTGCTGACAACCTTGGTGGGTGCGATACCCAGTTTATGGGCCGAGCCGTCGATAATGCGCTTGTTGGCCTGGTGCGGGATGAACCAATCGATGTCGGCGACGGTGAAACCGGTCGTCCTGAAGGCGTCCTCCACCACATCGGTGATCATGGCTACCGCATGGCGGAAAACCTCGCGGCCTTCCATGCGGAGATGACCAACCGTACCCGTCGACGATGGGCCGCCGTCGACATAGAGCTTTGATTTATGGCGGCCATCGGAGCGTAGTCGCACCGTCAGGACACCGCGATCGTCCCTTTGGCCGGGCTGATCTTGCGCTTCGAGCACAATGGCACCGGCGCCGTCGCCGAACAGCACGCATGTGGTGCGATCGCTCCAGTCCAGCAGGCGCGAGAACGTCTCGGCGCCAATGACCAAAGCGCGCTTGAATGCGCCGGTTTGCAGGAGCGCGTCGGCCGTTCCCAGCGCGTAAACAAATCCGGAGCACACGGCTTGCAAATCAAAAGCTGCGCCGCCGGTTATGCCGAGATTGGCCTGCACGGAGACGGCAGTGGCTGGAAACGTGTTATCCGGCGTGGACGTCGCCAGCAGGATCAGATCTATCGATTGCGCGTCGACATGTGCGTGAGCCAGCGCTGCGCGCGCGGCACGCGTCGCCATGTCCGAGGTCAATTCGCCCGCGGCCGCGATGCGCCGCTCGTGGATGCCCGTGCGCTGAACGATCCACTCGTCGGAGGTGTCGACCTTTTGCGCCAAGTCGGCATTGGTGAGAACCTGGTTGGGCAAATAGCTGCCGCAGCCAAGCACAACCGAACGGCGTACGGTCACGAGGCTGCTCCACCGACCGCGCGGCGCAGCTCTACCCTCGCGCCGCCGACGGCCGCGGTAATCTTGGCAAGGAGCTGATCACGGACCACGCCGTAGCCGAGCGCAATCGCCGCCGCGAAGCCTTCGGCGTCGGTCCCGCCGTGACTTTAACCACCAGGCCATTGAGGCCGAGAAATACGCCGCCGTTGACACGGCGCGGATCCATGCGCGCGCGCAATTCCTGGAAGGCCGAACGCGCGAACAAATATCCGATCCGGGCTGCAAGTGAGCGGTTCATTGCACCTCTGATGTATTCGCCGATCTGGCGCGCTGTACCTTCGGCCGTCTTCAAAGCGATATTGCCTGCAAAACCCTCGGTGACAACTACGTCGACCTTTCCTTTACCGATATCGTCGCCTTCGACAAAGCCGAGATATTCGAGTTCGGGCGGTTGTCGTTCGCGCAGCAGGCGTCCGGCTTCGCGCACCTGTTCGAGCCCCTTCACTTCCTCCACACCGATATTGAGCAGACCGACGGTGGGGCGTTCGAAACCAAACAAAATCCGCGCCATCGCCGCGCCCATGATGGCGAGGTCGGCCAAACGCTCGGAATTGGCTCCGATCGATGCGCCGACATCAAGAACGATGGACTCCCCGCGCAGCGTTGGCCACAAAGCCGCGATCGCGGGCCGGTCGATCCCCGGCAAGGTCTTCAACGCGAATTTCGACATCGCCATCAACGCGCCGGTATTTCCCGCAGAGACGGCGATATCCGCTTCACGTTTTCTCACCGCCTCGATCGCAAGCCACATCGACGATTTGCGCCTTCCCGAACGCAAGGCCTGGCTCGGTTTGTCGTCCATGCGCACCGCGAATTCCGCGTGCGTAATCCGCGAAGCGGATTTCAACGCCGGATATCGGGCAACCAGCGGGGTGACTAGGGCAGCATTGCCAAAGAACAGGAATTCAATTTCAGGATGCCGTGCCAGCGCCAATGATGCGCCGGCGACGACCACTTCCGGCCCGTGGTCACCTCCCATCGCATCGAGCGCAATCCGGACCCTCTGTGACATGGAGTGCCCCACGGTCCTCGAGCGTGTTCAACTCAACGCAACCGGAAGCGAGGCCGGCAGGGACAATAGCGGCTCAGCATCCGGAAACAACCGTCATCAGTCAGCATCCTGGGCCTTCTTGAGGGCGCCAAGCGCCGAAAATGGAGTTTCGTCGGCGCCCGTTTCCTGGAGGGGCTGAAATACGGCGCCCGTCTTCCGCGGATAAGGATCGAGACCGAGAATGAGGAACTCGGTGGCGAGCGCGCCAAGGTCGACAACTCCGCCGATCAAGGGCTCCATTTCATATTCGGTCGCGGCAGGTTTAGTTGGCGTCCCACCAGCATCGCCGTTGGATGCTTGCGGCGCGAAAAGCAAATCGACGCGTTCCGCCACATCGTTGGTGACTGGCTCAAGCGTGACCACGCAAGTCTGGCCGACGGTCGCGGCAACGCGGCCGGCGACCCGCAAACCGCCGCCACCTTGCCGGTTCACGTCAAAACTGGCTTCGAGCCGCGGCAGCTCACGCAGGCCGGCCACTTTCGCAATCGCGTTGCGAGTTTGGGGATCTGCGGTCAGGTCGAAGTGTTCACCGGTTTCCGGCACATCCTCGACCGCGACTCGAACATGCCATGGGCTCGGAGAGCCGGGCTTCGCGTCATTCATGGTCAAAGCTCGGCAGGTGCGAACTTGGCCGGATCGGGAAGATTCTCTCGCCTGAAACGAGCATATTAAGTTTTGCATCTTCAAGTTGCGCCACTGAGGCGCGCGCGTAATTGGCAAGTCGGCTTACTCTTGCCTCCCCGCTCTCCAGCTCGAAGATATTGCGCGCCAGCGCGTTCTCAAGCACCGGCGGATCGCTCCCATCTAGCGCGGCATGGTAAGCAGCCTGACGGCCGTAGAACTCCTCACCGAAGCGCCGCATCCTCCGCGGAACGCCCATATCCCCGACGCCCATCTCGCGAAGATTTGCGTCCAGATCCCGGCAGAAGGCGTCGAACAGGAGCTGTCCGGAGCGATTTCGCGGCGTACCGAAACCGCGGCCTTGGCGGTCTCGGGCTCCCGGCCAAGACGGCGAAGCACGAGCACGAGGTGCAAAACCAGTAACTCGAACCTGCCCTGTACGGTGTCCGGTATCCGATAAGCGGTATAAAAGACGCCCAGGCGCACTTGCGCCACGATCATGCCATAGAGGGCATAAATGTTATTGTCGTGGACGCTTCGGCGAAACGCCGGTAATATCATAGACATAGCTCTTCAGTATTAATTGGCTGGCGCTTCCGGCCAATTCGGGGCGGTGGGTGGGTAAGACAGGCCGCACAATAGCACAAGGTTGAATGCGAAGGATGCTCAGCAGTTTTCTGCAGCGGGGCCGGAGCCGTAACACGGCGAGCACCATCGTCATTTGTGCGCTCGCGCTGTCGCTGGGCGGTTGTTTCGGCGAAACGTTTCAGCGGGGCTATGTGCTGCCGGATGGCGCGCTTGAGCAAATCCGGCTCGGCGCTTCGCAAGAACAGGTTCTGATCGTGCTCGGCACACCATCCACCGTCGCCACGGTTTCGGGCGAAGCGTTCTACTACATCTCGCAGCGAGCCGAACGGTCCATCTCTTTCATGCCGACAAAAATTACCGATCAGCGTGTTGTCGCCGTCTACTTTGACAAGGACAGACGCGTCGAACGGGTCGCCTCCTATGGCATAAAGGACGGCAGGGTCTTCGACTTCATCAGCCGGACGACGCCGACGGCTGGCTCTGACGTGAATTTTGTCAAAGCCATGTTCGACTCCATCTCGAACGCGCGCATCGGACTGCCCTTCTGACGCTGTAGCCGAAATCATTGCCGACAGTCCGGCCGCGGGCGATGATGCGCGCGCGATCAGTGCCAGCGCGCGAGCACCGCGAGCAGCAAAAGCGCAACGATGTTGGTAATCTTGATCATCGGATTGACGGCCGGGCCCGCGGTATCCTTGTACGGATCCCCGACAGTATCGCCGGTAACAGCGGCCTGGTGGTGTCGGAGCCCTTCCGCCGGTAGCCACCGTCCTGATGTACTTCTTGGCGTTGTCCCACGCACCACCGCCCGACGTCATCGAGATCGCAACAAAGAGGCCGTTGACGATCACGCCGAGCAACATCGCACCCAAGGCCGAGAGCCGGTCGATTCTACCGGCCGCGCCGCCGCCGGCGATGAAATAGATAATGAAGTAACCGACGATCGGCGACAGCACCGGCAGCAATGACGGTACGATCATTTCCTTGATCGCAGCGCGGGTGAGCAAGTCGACGGCACGGCCGTAGTCAGGTTTGTCCGTGCCTTGCATGATGCCAGGCTTCTCGCGGAACTGCCGGCGTACTTCCTCGACGATCGAGGACGCGGCGCGTCCGACTGCCGTCATGCCCATCGCGGCAAATAGATAAGGCAGCAATCCGCCAAACAACAAACCCGCCACCACGTAGGGGTTGTTAAGCGAAAAGTCCGGAACGACACCCTGGAAGTAAGGATGGGCGTCCGAACCGGCGACGAAGAACTTCAGGTCCTGGCTGTAGGCGGCGAACAGCACCAGCGCGCCCAAGCCGGCAGAGCCGATCGCGTAGCCTTTCGTGACGGCCTTGGTGGTGTTGCCTACCGCATCTAGCGCATCGGTCGATTTTCGGACTTCTTTCGGCAAGCCGGCCATCTCGGTTTTTGGCCCGTTAGCGCCAGTACAAATTCACTGATCGCACCGCAATCTTTGACACATCAGTCGCTTCCGGAGCGCCGGGTAATGCGCGCCAGCGTTGCCAATTCTTTCAAATACTCCTTGATCGGACGCGCCGGCGTTCCCCAGAACACAACGCCACGCCCTCGAATCACCTTCTTGCTGGGGATGCCGCTTTGCGCACCCAGGATGGCCCCCGACTCGATCCTTGCGTGATCGGCGATGCCAACCTGTCCGCCAATGATCACCTGGTTCTCGACGACAGCGCTGCCGGAAAGGCCTGTCTGCGCTGCGATCACGACATCCTCGCCAATGTCGACGTTGTGCCCCACATGCACGAGATTATCAATTTTCGTGCCTCGGCGGATTCGCGTTACGTCCAGGGCACCGCGATCCACGGTCGAATTCGCGCCAATCTCAACGTCATCTTCGATTTCCAGCCGCCCGATCTGCGGGAATTTCTCGTATCGGCCGGTCTTCGAGTCGCGCACATAGCCGAAGCCGTCACTGCCCAACACAGCTCCGGCGTGTACGATGACGCGGTCTCCGAGCATAGCTCCCGGATAGATCGTGACATTCGAATGGATTCGGCAATCCCGTCCGATCTTCACGTCACGACCGATCACGCACCCGGCTCCAATCGAACTATTCTCGCCAACGCTCGCACCCTCACGAATCACGGCTCGTTCGTCGACGGAAACGCTGTTAGCCAATTGCGCAGTCGGAGCCACGATCGCGCTCGCATGTACGCCCGCCAACTGAATGGAGTTCTCCTGGAGCAGCCACGCCGCCGCTCTCGCAAACGCAAGCCGTGGTTGATCCGCAATAAGCAGGGGCTTGGCTTGAAGTTGACGCCCGCCGAAGTCGCCAGCAATCACGGCGGTTGCGCCCGACCTCAACGCTGATTCCAGATTTCTTCTGTCGTCCACGAACACCAAGTCGCCCGCGTTCGCTGACCGGATACTCGCAACTCCTGACACTTCCGCATGCGCATCGCCGATCAAAACTGCGCCCAGATACTCCGCCACTTCTCGCAGCGTGCGTTTCATGCATCTTGTATAGCAGCCGGATTCCCCGAAAGAAAGTTGCCGCTGATCCGCGTTCTCGCTCCCCTACAATCGCGCTATGCAACGAAGAGTGTTCTGGCTGGTTGTCGTTGCCCTGGAGATCGCCGCCTTCTGGCTGCCATTCTGGTGGCAGGTCTTTGCAATCGTCCCGATCGCGTTTATTGCGTGGTGGGTCGCCTATCGCAGTGAGTGGTTTGAATAGAGCGGAGGCTGGCCAGGTGGACGAGTTTTCCAGCGACGGTGCACCCACAGCCATTGATCCGGGTACTTCCTCACAAAACCTTCGATGACGTTCGTGAAAATCTGGGTATTTGTGACGATGTCGGCATCATTGTCGCCTGTTCGAACCAACTTGACCGCAGGATCAAAACGCAGGCGATATCTCCGCAAGACCGGATCCCATAACGTAAATCCGGGCACGACGGCCGCATCAGTGCGGAGAGCGATTCGCGCCAGCCCGCTGGGCGTACCCGCGGGGATGCCAAAGAAATTCACGAAGATCCCTTGAGGCGGCATCATATTCGTGTCCATCAAAATGCCGACGGTCGCGCCCTCCTTCATCGCACGCAACAGCTCACGCACAGGATCATCTTTGAGGATCGGGATGTTCCCATGCATCGTCCGATAGTCGCGCACCATACGGTCGAGATACGGGTTATCGAGGGGACGCATGACGAAGCGCAGAGGGTGCCCGTACAACGAGTGCGCAAACGCCGAGAGTTCCCACCCGCCCAGATGGCCCGTGAGGAACAGCACGCCCTTCCCCGCGTCGGAGGCGTTCTGGAAGTTTTCAAAGCCGTCGTAGATGACGACGTCACTGACATTCTCCGCCGTATATCGGGGAAAGAGGCAAATCTCGCCCAGTTGCCGGCCAAGGGATGTAAACACCCCGCGTAGAATCTTCCGTTTTTCGGCGCGGCTCTTGTCGGGAAAGGCCATGTCGAGATTGCGCATTCCGACACGCCGCAGCTTTCGGTGAAGCAGGTAAATCAGCTGGCCTAATGCAATTCCAACGGCGCGCGCAAGGGGACGCGGGAGAATGCCGATCGTCTTTACGATGCACCAGGCGAGGGCGTACTCGAGTCGGAAACGCATCAAGAGGAAGCGTGACCGTATCACCCGGGATTTTTGACTGTCAATGAGATGATGCGGAGAGGCATTTCTACACGGACCGCCAATCCAGCTCGCAAGCGCTAAAGAACTCACAAGCTGGATTCAGCTTGGATGAGATTACTTGTTGTCAGCCGGTTTAGCTGGTGTAGAAGACTGGTCTTTTTCCGCAGCCTTTTTCGCCCACTTCGCCAAAGTGTTGAGGAAGGGATACGCATTTTGCGGAGCTTCGACTTTGCCGGTAAGCGACGTGCGGAAGGGCACCATACGGCCGTAAAACTCCCGCGTGGCGTCTTTGTCCTGCTTGATTACCGCTCCCGCGAGACTGATTCCGGCGAAAACTCCGCGTGTCCGGGAGTAGGTCAACACTTGGGCGCGCATTTTCCAATCAGTGTCAGCAGCGGCATGCCTGCCGACAGGGCCCGCAGCCACAGAGGCATCGGCACCGAGCTTGAACTTGCTTGACAGCAGATTCTTCATACCGTCTTTGTTCATGATCAGCATGACGAGATCGATGGCTTGCCCGCCGATCTGGAAGCCAACACTTCCTCCACTCGTAAACAAGAATGCCGGCGCGCTCCAGCCGGTGGGAGTTCGGCAGCTGGCGACTCCTCGGCCGTAGTTGGCGGCCAGGATAAATCCACCTTTCAGCAGCGACGGCACGACGGCAACACATTCGGCCGAACCTAGAACGTCTTCGGGTATGCCCGTGTCGGGCGCGGACTCGATCTCATCAATGACGGTGGCAGCAGCCTGAATACGATCCTCGGCTTTGGTGTTGTCTTTGGGCTCGCTGTTTTGGTCGTCGGCGAACATTAGAGCCGACACGGCCACGACGAAGAGTACGAGCAGGGTCTTTTTCATCAGTCTTCGGCCTTCCTGGTAGATTGGAATTTTTGCTTGGGATTAGCGCACTGATTTTAAAGGAAATTCAGGATTCGCAGGGAACGGCGGGAACAAAAAATCGGGGCTGATGGTGGCGACCCTAATCTCCACCCCCAACCCCGTCTCCCAGGTTCTGTGGTAGGTGGATGGAGTATGCGGTACATACGTTCCACCTACAAGATTACCGCGGTCACTGTCCCCAAGTAATGTCGCGAGTCGGGCTACTTCGCCGTGACCAGCGAATGGGTGATGGCATGCACGGACAGCGCGATACGATTCTGTACGCCGACTTTGCGCATCAGTTTCGCAACGTGGGCCTTGACGGTGCGCTCTTCAATCCCGAGTGCTGCGCCGATTTCCTTGTTCGACCGGCCCGCCACAAGCATTTCGAGCACTTCCTTTTCGCGATCGGTAAACGTCACCCGACCGGCGGGGAAGATTCTGCCCGGCGACGAGGTTACCCTTTCAATAAACATCGAAAGTACACGGCGAGGGGCCCAGACCGATCCCTGGTTCACGATGCGAATCGCTTGGACAAACTCTGCCGGTGTGGCGGCTTCGTCGACATACCCTTTGGCCCCGGAGGCGATGGCTTTGAGGATGGTTTCTTCGTCCATGCCGGATCCCGTGACGATGATCCGCAGGTCAGGCCGCGTGGCCTTCAGGCTGGCCATTACGTCGAACAGATTCTGCCCGGCGCGGCTTCCTAACAGGACCAGGTCGATCCCTTGAAGCACGCTGATATCGGGCAGGGTGGCCGAGACGAGTTCGAAATCCGACTCGGAATCAAAAAGGGCCCGGAAGCCCACGAACCGCAGCGGGTCGCTCTCGACTACGGCAATACGGATGAGAGGCTTTTTCGCCATCGCAGCTTTCATAGCAGTCCTTGGTAGTATCGAACTGGAGTCAGAATAGACCGTGCGGCCTGCATTGCAAAGAGCCAGTAACAAAAGGGAAATTACTGCGGTAACATTCGTACAAGTCCAAAAAGACGGTAGGCGCGCATGAATTCTCGGAAATTGGCCTTTTTACTCGCAGCACTTCTGGTGGCCGGCATGCTGGTAGCAATGGCCCTGGCGGCACCGCAATCCGAAGCTCCCGCCCAGGCCGCAGCGGGCACCCAGACGACGTATCAACCGAAGTTTCCGGGTGATCCGGCCCGCTCAGACTCGGAAGCCGGGGCGCTTGGGTATATGCGCGTGGTCATTCGTGCGCAAAAGGACTACTACAAGAGACACAACGAATACGCCACCTCTTTCACCGATCTGATCAACCACGGCTCCTTTACACGGCGCATGGCGCAAACCAAGGATCGAGGCGACTACACGGTGGGATTCAAGGGGAAGAAGGACAGTTATGTCTTGACGATGACCCCAAAGAGTCTCGACGCGCAGCACCGCTCTTTTTATGCGGAGGAGGACGGCATCATTCGCGCCGACGACACCAAGGCCGCCGACGCAAGCTCCCCCAAACTGAAGTAGTTTGGCCAAATCGCGATGGCGTGGTATTTCGGCGCTGCGCGATTCAGGATGCCTTGTCGGCTTTGACCTGCACGGCTTTGCCGTCGTGGTAGGTGATGGTCATGGGACTTCCGCCATTCTCGTAGTGCACCGTCTTCCAGGATGGATCGTCCTGCTTCTCGGGCCGGCCCACGCCGATGGCAAAATCGGCTTGAAGCTCATTCATGCCCTGTTTCACTTCGTGCTTGTCGATGGATTGCCAGACATCCGGAGACCAATGCTTGTAAAGTTCGCGTGGATCCTGGATGTAGAGCATCTCGTCTGAGTAGATCTTGTAGTCGCCACCCTTCACCAGACCGATCTGGACTGCGTAGGTCTTCCCTCCCTGCTCAAAAATTGCCATCACCTGCTTCTGGCCGCCCGAGTTCGGCGCCGTATCGGTGATCACATCCTTGATTTCGAGCTTCTGAATGGGAAGCAGTATACCGGCTTCGTGGTCGAAATTCGTGTGGTGGCGGCCGGAGTCGTATGGGTAGTACGGGTATCGATATCCCTCTTTGACCCATACCGGTTGCTTCGTGAGTTCACGGGCCGACCTGAGATCGTAGGGATGAAGTCGCTTGGGAACCACGTAGTAGTCGGGATTGAGCGGAGGCGCCGACTGCTGCTGGACCTCAGGCTTGCTCTTGTCCGCATGACGCTCGTAAAGCACGTACCCGGTACGCAGCGCAGCAATTGCGATGGCAACGGTCAGGAAGATCTGAATCTTTTGTTTTGATTCCGGATTGAATTCCATCGGCTAAAGGTATCAAACAGAACCTGGTTACCCGGATTGGGAGTCACATGCGGTACGATTTCTGTCTGGCCGGGTGTCCCGGAATAGTGATTGACGGCGGTCCGCAATCCCAATATTTTGTTGCGAACACCTCTGGCCTCGAATGAGGAGCGTTGCATGAAAGTTATGACGCTGGTGTTCGTCCTCGTAGGGGCAATATTGCTGGGATTCGCGGCCGGGTCTCACGGGCAGTCCCCTTCTCCGCCCACCGCAGCACTTACCGGATTTGATGACCTGAGCAACGGGTTTTCGGATGCCGATCGGCGGAAGGCTGACCAGAAATTTTTTGAGGAAATTGAACATATCGCCCCCGATGGGCTGGGTCCCCTCTACAATGCCCAATCTTGCCGCGAATGCCACCAAACGCCGGTATCAGGTGCCGCCAGTCAAGTGACCGAGTTCCGCGTTGGACACCTGGATTCGCACGGCTTTTTCCAGAATCCTGAAATTCCCATCAACCACGGCGCCGAAATCATTAAGGGCCGAACCCTGGTCAACGATCGAGCCATCTGCGCCGAGATTCAGGAGCACGTTCCAGCGACCGAAACGATTCGGACGACCCGCCTGGCAACGAACATCCTAGGAGATGGCTATGTTGAAGCCATCGCTGACAAAACGCTTTGGGACATCCGGAGGCAACAGTGCAAGAACTCTCACGGGAAAATCTGCGGGCAAGCCGTTCTAGTGCCCGTCCCCGAGAGCGAAGGACGCAATCGAATCGGTCGATTCGGATGGAAAGACCAGCATGCGAGCCTCCTGGCCTTCGCCGGCGACGCTTATCTGAACGAAATGGGAATTACCAATTCGCTCCAGAAAGACGAGGTCACCACCATCTGCAATCCGCCCGTTACCACGACGGTGCCGAACAACGATCCGACGAAAATTACCGAACCCAACAGTCTTCCAGATCCAACCGACAACAACCTGGAGGACATCGATCATTTCGCCAGCTTCACGCGATCTCTCAAGGCGCCAGCTCCCGATTCGACAACGGCCACAAACGGGGACGTGAAGCATGGATCGGAGGTTTTCGCCAAAATCGGTTGTGGGATCTGTCACGTGGAAACCATCGTGACCGGGAAGAGTCCGGCAGCGCCCGGCGGTCCGGGACTTCATCCCGAGGCGCTGGAGAATCGCACGATCCATCCGTACAGCGACTTTCTATTGCATGACGTCGGCACGGGCGATGGGATCTCGATCGCGTTGGTCGAACATTTTGGAAGGGAGCGCCTGGAGAAACGGCTCAACGAAGACAAGAACGCCGGCTCGGCCAGCACCCCCGCGGCACAAGCTGAAGACGAATGCAGCGAAAGCTACCAGTCAGCAATCGCCGAGGGAGAAAAACATCCCAACCTGGTGCGTGACACCCTTTGTGCGCGCAACAAAATCAGAACCGCGCCCTTGTGGGGACTGCGCATTCGGTCGCGCCTGATGCACGATGGAAACTCAGTCGAAATCACAGAAGCTATCAAGCGGCACAGCGGCGAGTCCGCCAAAGTTACAGAAAAATTTCTAAAACTGAAGCCTGCAGACCAGAACGCCTTGCTTGCTTTCCTGCAGTCCCTGTAGCGCGTTTGGGTGAGATTTCGGTCGCTGGGGTAGAATGTTGTGAGGGCGGGGTTGATTCCTACCCACAGAATTTCGCCTCGGGAGAGTAGATGGCCGTCACGCAAGAAGAGGTTTTGAGCGCGCTAAAGCAGTGCTATGACCCGGAGATCCCGGTCAATATCGTGGATTTGGGGTTGATTTACGAGGTGCGCTTCGAACCAGCGTCAGAGGACAAGCAAGACGTGACAGTCGATATGACGCTGACGGCACAGGGCTGCCCGGCTCACGTCCAGATCAGCGATCAGGTACGCTCGCGGCTCGAGCAACTACCGGGGATCCGCAATGCGCATGTGAACGTTGTTTGGAGTCCCGCCTGGACACCCGAACGCCTGAGCACGGACGCCCGGAAACAACTTGGGATCGAATAGCTCCCGCTACGACGAAATCTCATCCCAGATTTCTTGCCCACCCTGCTCGGCGAACTGAGCCATTTTCTGTCCCGCGCGCGAGATGATGTCCATCAAGCGCATTCCTCCCTGAAAGTATTCAGGCAAGGTGTTTCGGACTTTTTCGAACTTCTCCGGGTATTCTGAGGCCAGCACCGCCAGGCCGATACCCGCCGAGAGCACACCCGCGGGCCATTTCTTCTTCAGAAACAGAACTGCCGACGTTCCAAACGATCCCGCCACTACTGCCTTCTTCCATCCGTCCATGAGAGCCCCCGTGAGGCGATTCTAACTCACATTGACTGCGGTGTTTTATACTGCGCGGTCCTTCGATGCTGATCGCAACAAGACAAAGAAGTCATGGGAGAGGCCGATGCAAAACATCGTTGGTAGGCGTTTTGAACTCCGATGTGCGATGTTGTTCGTGCTGGCTGTGTCCGGTGTGTGGTCGGGGCAGTCGACTGCGCAAGTGAAACCACGCGCTCGCGATTTGGGAGTGCCGTTCGACGGTATGCCCGGAACGCTCAACGCCATTACGGACGTAAAAGGCGTGGAAGTCGGGCACACGACTCTGATCTCGGGGTCCGGAAAGCTGAAGGTTGGCGAAGGCCCAGTACGTACGGGTGTCACCGCGGTCCTCCCGCGTGGAAAAGAGTCGCATGATCCGGTGTTTGGGGCGTGGTTCACGCTTAACGGTAATGGCGAGATGACCGGCACCACATGGCTGGAAGACTCGGGCTTTCTCGACGGCCCTGTAATGATCACCAATACGCATAGCGTGGGAGTGGTGCGCGACGCGGTCATCGCATGGCGAGTGAGGAAGGCTCCGCCCGATCAGAACGGTTATGAGTGGTCGTTGCCGGTTGTCGCGGAAACCTACGATGGCGATCTCAACGACATCAATGGCTTCCACGTGAAACCGGAGGACGCCTGGCATGCGCTCGATACGGCTCACAGCGGTGCGGTCGAAGAAGGAAATGTCGGCGGCGGCACGGGCATGATCTGCAATGAATTCAAGGGAGGGATCGGGACTTCGTCTCGTGTCCTGGATGCCAAATATGGCGGCTACACGGTCGGGGTGCTGGTGCAGTGCAATTACGGCTGGAGGAGCCAACTACGCGTTGCAGGCGTGCCAGTTGGAGGTGAGATCCCGGATCACAAAGTCCGGGACAACGACGTCGGATCAATCATCGTTGTCGTGGCAACCGATGCGCCCGTGATTCCAACGCAATTGAAACGACTGGTTCGGCGCGTGTCTTTAGGGCTCGGGCGAGATGGAAGCTTCTCCGGCGATGGCTCGGGCGATATTTTCGTCGCGTTCTCGACGGCGAATCCAGGGGCGGCCGACTCAAAGAGTGCGCATCAGATCACCATGCTTCCCAACGAGCAGATGAACCCTCTGTTTTTGGCAACGGTTCAAGCGACTGAAGAGGCGGTCATTAACGCTATGGTCGCTGCGGAAACGATGAAGGGAATCAACGATTTCGAAGTGATTGCGCTGCCACACGATCGATTGCGCGAGGTGCTGAAAAGATACAACCGACTTGTGAAATAGTTCATACGCGGCAGACATTGGTTAAGGTCGGTCCAGGGTCGAAAATACGGTTACGCAATTGCGCGTCCGCCGTATACGATTTCAAGCGCCGCAGCCTGTGCCCAGCGTTTCTGGTCGCCTTGAGGCACTAATTCTTCGACAACGTACAGCTTGCGGCCTACATCGCAAGCCAACTCATGCCAGCGCCTCTCCCGGCGCGCCGTTTTCGGATTTCACCAAACAATCTTCAGTCGAGACATTCGCAAACTCCAATGACTGCCCACCTATCGAAAATTTGGAGTCGGTGGTCAGGTTTGAATGGAGTATGCGGCCATCCGGTAATGGCCTCAGTCGCCGTGGTCACAGCCCTGTGTGATCTCAATCACACGGGTGCCTCTTTAGGCATTGCGGATGCCCGCGCAGGAGTGGAGGCTCGGCGTCAATCCTTAGTGCAATGGCAGACCGATTCGGCTCAGCCGGTCACGGCGCGATCGGTAATTTCCAGGCCCTTATCGATAATGGCAAAAGCCTCGCGCAGTTGCTGCTCGTTAATGCAGAGCGGCGGGTTCGTGTAGAAGGTGTTCCAGCGCACCAGCGTATAGAGGCCGTTCTCGCGGAAGAATTTTCCAAGAGCAGTCATTTCCTCGGACGTTCCATTGAACGGCGCCATGGGCTGCTTTGTCTTCCGATTGCGTATGAGTTCAACAATCCCGAAGAGGCCGATCGAACGGACCGCGCCCACGGAAGGATGATTTGCTTGCAGTTCCGCACCCAGTTGCTTCATGATCGCGCCCATCTTGCGCGCGTTCTCGATCAATCCGTCTTCTTCGTAGACCGAGATGGTAGCCAGAGCGGCGGCACAACCCATGGGATGGCTGTTGTAGGTCAGTCCCCCATAAAAGACCTTGTCCTGGAAGTGCTGGGCAATGTGGTGGCGCATGCCGATCGCCCCCAGGGGCAGGTAGCTGGAGGTCAAACCCTTCGCCATGGAGATCATGTCCGGGACGACCTTCCAGTGGTCGATGGCGAACCATTCACCGGTCCGGCCGAAGCCCGCCATCACTTCGTCGGCAATCATCAGGATGCCGTACTTGTCGCAGATCTTGCGAACACCCTGCATGTATCCGTCGGGTGGAACCAGGATACCGTTCGTGCCGACCACGGTTTCGAGGATGAAGGCGGCGATGGTGTGCGGACCTTCGAGCTGGATGACCTCTTCGATCATCTGCAGTGAAGTCTCGGCCGATTCCCAACCGCGTTCGATGCCGTGATAAGGATCGAGCACACGCACGACTCCCGGGATTCCTGGCTCTACGGCCCACCGACGCGGATCGCCGGTCAATGTGATGCTGCCCGCGGTCGCGCCGTGATAGGAACGATAACGGGCGATGATCTTGTGGCGCCCGGTGAAGAAACGAGCGATCTTGATGGCGTTTTCGTTGGCCTCAGCGCCGCCATTCGTGAAAAAGAACGTGTCGATGTCGCCAGGCGTGATTTGCGCAAGTTTCGCGCCTAAACGAGCGCGCGGCTCGGTAGCCATGAACGGATTTGCATAGGCCAACGTCTGCGCCTGTTCGTGGATGGCGCGAATCACGCGTTCATCGCCGTGGCCAATGTTCACGCTCATCAGCTGGCTGTTGAAGTCTATGAAGCGCTTCCCTTCCGGCGTCCAGAAATATATTCCCTTGGCGCGCGCGACAGGGATGGGATCAACCTTCGATTGGGCTGACCATTCGAAGAGCGTGTGCTTTTTGGTGAGGTCGACAATTTCCTGGCCGGACAACGATGGCGTCGTTGCTAGAGTCGTCATTTTGATTCCGTTTCAGGCGCTTTCTGGCGAGCTTTGCTCGCCCGCCCAGACAAGGGCGTCTGGGCTCACGTGTTCTTAGAACTTCCTCGAGTGCTCCTTCGCCCAGCGCTCTACGACAACCTTCTGCTCGGTATAGAACTCGACCGAGTCGCGGCCTTGGCCGTGCAGTATGCCGAAGAAGCTGTCTTTCCAACCACTGAACGGGAAATAGGCCATGGGTGCGGCTACACCGATGTTAATTCCGATGTTCCCGGCGGGCGCTTCATAGCGGAAGCGTCGCGCCGACGCGCCGCTCGACGTGAACAACGACGCCTGGTTGCCGTATGGGTTTCGCTCTAGCCAAGCAATTGCTTCGTCCATGTCGTTGGCATGGATCAAGCTCAGGACCGGCCCGAAGATTTCGGTGTGCGCGAGTTCGCTGGTGGCTGGAAGACCGTCAAGGATTGTGGGCTTCACGAAGTTGCCGCTCTCGTGTTTCGGGATCTTGGCGTTGCGGCCATCGAGCAGAACCTTGGCGCCCTGCTTTTCGCCAGCGCCAATGAGCGACTCGATTCTTTCCTTGCTCTGGCGCGTGATCACCGGACCCATCTGGACGCCGTCGTCGAGGCCGTTACCCACTCTTAGCTTCGACGCCGAATCCGCGATAGCATCGCGAAACGTCTTTTGCGCCTCACCGATCGTCACAGCAACCGACACGGCTAGACATCGTTGGCCCGCGCATCCGAAAGCGCTGTCGGAGATGATCTGTGTCGCCATCTGCATGTCGGCATCGGGCAGGACGATCACGTGATTCTTCGCGCCGCCCTGGCATTGCGCTCGCTTGCCGTTTGCCCCGGCCCGAGCGTAGATGTAGCGGGCCACAGGCGTCGAGCCTACAAAGCTGATCGCGCGCACGCGCGGATCGTCGAGCAGGGTATCGACGGCTGCCTTGCCACCATTCACCAGATTCACCACACCCTTCGGCAATCCGGTCTTTTCCAGCAGTTCGAAGATGTAACGGAGCGTCAGCGGAACTCGCTCAGAAGGTTTAATGATGAACGTATTGCCGGTCGCGATCGCGTAAGGCATGAACCAGAAGGCGATCATCCCGGGAAAGTTGAAAGGTACGACTGCAGCAACCACGCCGAGCGGCTGGCGGATCATCATTTCGTCGATGCCGCGCGCGACGTCTTCCAGGTTGTAGCCCTGCATCATCATTGGGATGCCGCAAGCGACTTCGACGTTCTCGATCGCGCGGCGCATCTCGGCCTTCGCTTCCGTGAAGGTCTTGCCGTTTTCCTGGGTGATGATGCGGCTGATTTCGTCGATGTGCTCTTCGAGCAATGTTTTCAGCTTGAACAACGGCTGAATGCGATCTTCGGGGGGCGTGCGACGCCAGGTCGGAAAGGCGGCGGCCGCAGCGTCGATGGCTCTCGTGACTTCAGCCGCGCCAGATAGAGGAACCTTGCCGAGAATCTCCGCGGTTGCGGGATTCGTGACATCAGACCATTCGCGGGCGCCGGACTCGACCCACTCGCCGTTGATGTAGTTGGGGATTTTCGTTTCGGTGATAACAGCAGTACTCATGGCAGCTTGCCTCAGCGATCGTGAAGTAGGGGAACACCGACGGGCGATCAACCCGGTTACGTCATCCAAGTATGTGTTTAGCTTACACCGCCTGCGCAGCGGCTT
This sequence comes from uncultured Acidobacteriota bacterium, assembly GCA_963718505.1. Lineage (GTDB taxonomy): Bacteria > Acidobacteriota > Terriglobia > Terriglobales > Acidobacteriaceae > Gp1-AA133. The sequence goes on from CAVQZP010000032.1 coordinate 17,621, forward strand.
CGTGCTTTCTTTCGTAAACCGTTTTCAGTGCGCCTTCCAGTACGTTCAGTCCTTCTTCCAGTTGCTCGTCGGTTATCACGAGTGGCATGAGCAGACGAATCACATTCCCGTAAGAACCGGCAGAAATGGTGATCAGGCCATGCTCGTAGCAGTACTGGGTGATCTGCTTGGTTTCTTGAGCAGCGGGCTCGCGTGTTTCCTGCGATTGCACGAGTTCCATCGCCTGCATTGCTCCCAGACCACGCACATCACCAATCATCGGCCAGCGCTTCTGCCACTCACGTGCGCGTGTCTGGAAACGATCCCCTATTTCGTTGCCACGCGCATAGAGGTCCTTGTGCTCGAATATGTCGAGCACCGCGAGCGCAGCTTCGCAAGCCGCCGGATTCCCGGCAAACGTGCCACCCAGGCCGCCCGGGCCCGGGGCATCCATGATTTCGGCGCGGCCAGTGATTGCGGCTAAGGGCAAGCCACCGCCGATCGATTTCGCAGTGACGACGATGTCAGGCTCAATTCCGTAGCGCTCGCTGGCGAAGAGAGCACCGGTTCGCCCAAAGCCACTTTGCACTTCATCCGCGATAAACAGCACGCTGTGTTTGTGACAGATGTCAATCAGCGTGTGGAAGTAATCCGGCGGTGGCGCGACGAAGCCACCTTCGCCCAGAACCGGTTCTGCAATCACCGCGGCTACGCCTTCCTGAGCGACGACGCGCTTGAAGGTGTCTTCGAGATGCCGCGCGCAATAGAGATCGCACGACGGATATTTCAAGGAATACGAGCAGCGATAGCAATAGGCGTAAGGAATTCGGTAGACCTCTCCCGGAAAAGGCTGAAAACCCGCTTTGTACGGATGCGTCTTGCTGGTGAGGGACAGCGCCATCATCGTGCGCCCGTGAAAGGCATCTTCGAAGGTGATGATGCCAGGACGCCCAGTGGCAGCACGAGCAATCTTCACGGCATTCTCTACCGCCTCGGCCCCGGTGTTCACAAACAGTGTCTTCTTCGGGAAATCGCCGGGAGTTAGCTGGTTCATCCGTTCGGCAAGACGTACGTAGCTTTCGTACCCGGTTACCTGCACGCAGACATGCAGGAACTTCTCCAGTTGCCGCTCAATCGCGCGAACCACACCCGGCGCGCGATGTCCGGTATTCTGGCAACCGATGCCTCCTGCAAAGTCGATGTAACGATTGCCGTCAACGTCTTCGAGGACAGCGCCTTCGGCCTTCGCTACGTAGACGGGCGTACCTTGCGACAGGCCCCGTGGGATTGCGGCAGCGCGGCGTTCGCCCAGCGCTTTCGATTTCGGTCCCGGAATCTGGGTTTTCAGTTGAATCGTCGCCATCTCAGTACCACCCGATTGGAGCTTCGTTGAGGTTGATGTGAACTTGTTTGGTTTCGAGATACTCCTCAATCCCCCAAGGACCGAGTTCGCGCCCAAAGCCAGACTGCTTGTAACCGCCCCAGGGCGCTTCGACGTAAGTCGGTTGCATGTGATTCACCCAGACGATACCGGCCCGCAATGACTTCACAGCCCGGAAGGCTTTGAAGATGTCACGCGTCCACACAGCAGCAGCCAGACCGTAGGGAGAGTCGTTGGCGATCTTCACCGCATCTTTTTCGTCTTCGAAGGGAATGACCGCGGCGACGGGGCCGAAAATCTCTTCGCGAGCAATACGTGCGCTGTTGTCGACGTCGTAAAAGATGGTTGGCTGCACGTAGTATCCCTTGGAGAATTGCTCGGGGCGATTGCCGCCAAACGCGAGCTTCGCTTCTTTCTTGCCGATTTCAAGATAGGAACGCACACGATCGTATTGATCCTTGCTGACCAGAGGCCCCATCTTGGTTTCGCGATCGAGCGGTGCGCCGAGCTTAATCTTCTTCGCCTTTTCCGCCATCGCGTCGACGAACTTTTTGTAGATCGGCTTTTGTACCAGGATCCGGCTGCCGGCAGAGCAAACTTCACCCTGGTTGATGAAGACGCCAAACAGAGCGCCGTCGATCGCGGCTTCGAAATCCGCGTCAGCGAAGAAAATATTTGGAGACTTTCCGCCCAGTTCGAGAGTGACGCGCTTCACAGTATCCGCAGCCTGCTTCACGATGATCTTGCCGACTGCCGCGCTGCCAGTGAAAGCAATTTTGTTCACGTCGGGGTGCTGTACGAGCGGGGCACCAGCACTCTCGCCGAAACCTGTGATGATATTGACGACTCCGGGAGGCAGACCGACTTCCGAGAACCAATTGGCGAATTCGAGCGCGGTGAGCGGGGTTTGTTCGGCCGGCTTAAGGACGCACGTGCAGCCCGCAGCAAGCGCCGGCGCCAGCTTCCATGCCGCCATTAGCAGTGGATAGTTCCAGGGAATAATCTGCCCGGCGACGCCTACGGGTTCTTTCAGCGTCAGACTGACGGCGTTATCGGGAACGGGATTGACGAAGCCGAGAATTTTTGTTGCCAGTCCGCCGTAATACTCGAAGCAGGTGGCCGTGTCGTTGATGTCAAATTCAGCTTCGACGATCGGCTTGCCACAGTTGCGTGCCTCGAGTTCGGCAAGAGCCGGAAGATTCTGCCGAATCTTGTCGGCCAGGCGGAACAGAACGCGTCCGCGCTCCTGCGCTGTCGTACTCGCCCACGGACCGTCCTCAAAAGCGGCTTTGGCCGCAGCCACAGCGCGGTTTACGTCCTCGGCATTTGCGTCGGGGACCTGCGCAATGATTTCTTCCGACGCCGGATCGTAAACAGGAAAGGTCTTCGACGACTTGCTGTCGACCCATTCGCCATTGATGTACATCTGATAGGTCTTGACTTCGGTCTGTACTCCACTGGGCATAAATCCTCCGCGAACTACCTTTTTCAGGGCGCCCGCACTTCGCCGGGCAAGTGATCGAATGTAAGGCCGCCTCAACCCGACCGACGGCCGATCCTTGTCACGTGGTACGCGCCGCTCCTGCCGGCTCAACCGTGGCTGTCGCGGGCGATTTCAAACGTCCGTAGACAAAAAAGAAGAAGACAGCCAGCAACAGAAAGGCCAGCGTGATCCCAATCATCGAGATTTCATACTTCCAAACCGAAGTGATCTGCTTGGCCGGGAAGAACGCCAGCGCAATTCCCAGCAGGGTGGTGACGAACCCGGCGCTGCCGGCGAACAGCAGAGTTCCGCGACTGTAGCGGCCACCTTCCAATGTTTTCTTCGCAGCGAATTTCAAAAGCGCCGCGAACACATACAAAAACGGCACCAATTGCAACACGACTGCCAGCGACAGCATTCTCTGAAAGGCTTCCTGCACGCCACCGGAGGCATAGAAATTAACCACCACAAGGACCAGAGAAACGAAAGCTTGCACGATGAGCGCCGCGTAAGGGGTCGCGTACTTCGGGTGGATTTTCCCCAGCCACGACGGCATATAAGAATCCAGACCGGCGACGAAGGGGATGCGCGCCGATCCACCCATCCACGCGGATCCGATTCCTGCAATCGAGAGGCTGAGCATGACGGCAAAAGGTGCGATGATCCAACCGACACCGACCTTGCCCGCCATGTGACTGACGGCCTGAACAATCCCCTGGAGCACGCTGATTTCATCGCGGCGCACGGCGATGAGTAGTGTCAGCGTCGCGCCAATGTAAAGCGCGCCCGACACAACACCTCCCCAGGCAACGGCTCCGGGCAACGTTTTCTGGGGGTCCCGGATCTCATCGCCCATGATCGAGGCGAGTTCTAAGCCAACTAAGCCGAAACAGATCACGCCAAACGAATTCAGAACGAAGCGCGGGTCAGCTGGAATGCGGAAATCACTCGTCGTGACCGTCGTTCCAAAGCGCAAGAAAATCGCCAGGCCGAGACCGATAAGAACACCAGCTGCGACAAACGTTCCAATCGCGCCGACGTTGTTCAGCCACTTGCCTACCCCAAGTCCCACGATGTTCAACACGGTCAGGAATGCCAGGAGCACAAGCGATGTCACCATCGCGAAAGTCTTGTTGTCGGCCAGTCCTGCGTGTCCCGGCCCCATCGCGAACACCGATACGCCAACGAAATAAAGCATCACCGTCGGCACGTAGAGCATGTTGTTGGTCCAGTAACACCAGCCCGAGAGAAACCCGTGGAAATCTCCGAAGACTTCCTTGGCCCACAGATAAACTCCTCCCTCGCCCGGATACCGATGTGCCAACTCAATGACGGCGATGCCCTGCGGCCAGAAGAAAAGCAGAAGAGAGATGATCCAAAGCCAGACCGTCACGCCGCCGTTGGCGGCAATCGACGGGACGACGTTCAGGTTGAAGACTGCCACGACAAACAAGAGCACCAGATCCCAGCGTCCCAGGACTCGCTTCAGGTGCGGCTGGTTGTCGGTGATTGGATCGGACAAAGCAACTCCTGTTTTAGTGTTGCAGGGCGGGCAGAGAGCGCCCGCCCCACAAGGCATCTTCTAGTGCGTGGCCAGAGCTGGTTCTTTTCCGGCACGTTCCTGCTGCGCCCTCGCGAGCGATACAGCAATGTCGTCAAAGGCGGCAATGTGTTTGTCGATGTCCGCTTCGGTATGTTGCACCGACATCGTCCACTGCTCGTCCTGCCAGTAAGGCTGCGGCATTACGCCCCGATTCACCATGCCAAACCAGTAATGACGCCACAGATCCACGTCGATCCCGAGCCAGTCGCGATAGTTCTGGATCTCCTTCGGATAGAGCATCAACGCGCCGTTCGCGCCGGCCTGGGCGATGTACGCCTGCAAGCCGACCTTGGCGATGATTTTGTTATACCCGTCAACCAGCTTCTTGCTGAGTTTGTCGACGTGCGCGTAGTTCTCGCGGGTCAAAACATCGCTGAAGGTCGCGAGTCCCGCGGCCATCGAAACCGGATTGGTGTTGTAGGTACCGCCGTGAAAGACCTTGTGCTGCGAGATCAGGTCCATGACAGACTTATGTGCACCGAACGCTGCCAGCGGGAATCCGCCGCCGATCGACTTCGCAAGGCAGATCATGTCGGGCGTGACACTGTAGTATTCCGAAGCGCCGCCCCAACCCAGCTTCGCTCCCGTCTTCACTTCGTCGAAGATCAACAGCGCCTCGTTCTTTGTGGCGATCTCACGCAAGCCTTCGAGGAAACCGGGCTGCGGCATGCACAGGCCGACGTTCATCAGGATCGGCTCGAGAATGATCGCGGCAATCTGTCCGGGATTTTCCTTGAATCGGCGTTCCACCGTCTCGAGGTCATTGAATGTAGCGATCACCACGTTCGCGATTGACGCTTTCGGAACCCCCAGCCCACCGGGAACTGATACGGGATTCTTCACATCACCGAAGTCAGGCGCGTGGGGCTTCACGCTGACGAGCGCCGAGTCGTGCAGTCCGTGGTAGCCGCCTTCGAACTTCACGATCTTGTCGCGACCGGTTGCCGCGCGTGCCAGGCGTACTGCATGCATAGTCGCTTCGGTACCGCTTGAACCAAAGCGAACCATCTCGACTGGAAAGCGCTTGCAAATCTCTTCGGCGAGTTGCCACTCCATGTCGTGCGGCATTCCGAACATCGTGCCTGTAGAGAGCCGTGCGTTCACAGCCTTCATCACGGCGGGGTGGCAGTGTCCGGCCATCAGCGCGCCGAAACAAAGGTTGTGGTCTACGTAGTCGTTGCCATCAAGATCGCGGAAATGCGATCCCTGGCCTTCTTTCACGAAGATCGGATAAGGATCATAAGCGCGATAGTTGCTGGCGACGCCCAGCGGCAGGCGCTTCAAGTTGCGCTTGTGGGCTTCGGCGGATTTCGGCGTACGGCGCTCGAAAGTTTCGAGCTCCTTCTGCAATTCGGGGTACATCGGGAATCTCCAGGAATGCTCAGGCCGTTGTGGTGGCCATTAGATTTAATGTGCCCAGGCGGCGGGAAGCCGCCCGGGACTTGGGGTTTGCTTGTTCATTGTCTCATTTAGAAATAGAACTTCAAAGCGAACTGGAGCAGCCGCGGGTCGCGCACTTGCAACACCTGGCCGAAGGTTGAGTTCGAGAAGTTTCCATCTGGATTAACAAATTCAGTTCGATTGAAAGCGTTGAAAATATCGCCGCGGAACTGGAAGTACTTTGCCTCCGTGATCGCGATTCTCTTCGAGAATGTGATATCCCACTGATTCTCTCCGGGGCCGCAGCAGATCGACCGCGGAGTCGTTGCGAACGTTCCCGGCGTGGGATCTGCGAACTGGCCGGGCGTCAGGTAGTACCGTCCGGTAACTCCGTTAATGGTTTGGACCGCTTTGGGATTCTGCAACTGCGGTACAGATCCAGTCATTTGCGGAGCACCTGTACCGAAGAAGAACAGGCTGCCGATCAACTCGTTGTCATTCTGTGTTTGCAACCGGATCGGGAAGCCGCTCTGGAACTGCGTAATACCCGAGAGTTGCCAGTCGTCGAGCAGCTTGCCTTTGAACCCGCTGTACTTCGGGATAGGCAGGTCCCAAACGTAATTAATCACGAAGCGCTGGGCAGAGTTGAACAGAGAAAGCGAGCGGCTCGCCTTGGGATTGAAGGGGTTCAGCGTCTCCTCGAAGCTCGACGCCCAATCGAGTGACTTGCTCCACGTATAGGCAGCCTGGAATTGCACGCCATGGGAGAAGCGCTTCTCCAGCATGGTCTGTAGCGAATTGTAGGCTGACGTCGCGATTGTGTCTTCGGCGAAGATGTTGGTGAAAATCGGATTGCCGTTCGCGGGACAGTTCATTCCGGCATTGGGGCCGCTCGTGACGCAGTTTGGAGCAGAGTAGGGACGCGTGCCCGCGAGGAAAATCGGAAGTCCGGCGGCGGTGCCTGTGAGCACCTGTCCATTGGGCATATGTAAGGTTTGTCCAGTCATCAAATTGAATTGATAAGGTGAGTCCTCGCCAGTGGGACCACAACCCTGGCCAAGAGCTGCAAGGTCCAGACACGTCTGAGGATTGCCCGCGTTGATGTCGTGAGAGGCCAGCAGACGGTGCCCCTGCGATCCGACATAATTGATCTGCCACAACAGGTCCTTCGCAAGTTCTCGCTGGAGGCTGAGGTTGTACTGTGCGGTGTATTGGGTGCGCAGGTGCGGCTGGAAGTCGCCGTACATCAGGATGGGAGCGAAGTTCACCCAATTCGGATCCTGTCCCTTGGGCGGCGTGAGGATACCGTTGAAACCGTTCGACGCAACGCTGCCACTCTGCCCGATGAAAGGCGTATTGAAGAAGGTATTGAAGAAACTTGGGCTGCTTCCAAACGGTGGCTCGGCTCCAAATTGTTCGAGGACCAATTGCTCCATCGGGTTGTAGAACAAACCCCATCCCGTACGGATGCTAGTCTTGCCATTGCTCCCAAACAATTTTCCGAGGAAACCATTGTTGAAATTGGGGCTGTAAGAAAGCCCAATGCGCGGAGCAAAAGCTTTGTAATAAGTAGATGTCATCCCGGCCGGCACACCCGGATCGCCAGGAACCACAAGCCCCGTTGGACAGTATGCGAGCGCACTAGGGTTACCGAGAAAGTCAGGCTGGGAAGTGGTGCACGGGTACGATTTGCTGTTCTGCCCCGGCCGGAACGTCTGCACGTGGCCTAGGACGTCCGTTAAAGGTGTGTCCAACTCCCAGCGCAGTCCATAGTTCAGGGTCACGTTCGGCTTAAGCTTCCAGCTGTCCTGTGCAAAAAGATACAGGCCGGTGTTTCTGACATTCTCTCGCTGCGCCGATCCCTGCGAATAGGTGTCCACCAAGCCAAGGAAGTAGCCCGGATAGTTGTCCGTGGACAGAACGCCGTTCGTGCCCGAACTGTCGAATGTAAAGTTTCCGCTGACGTTGTAATAGAGAGTCTGGTCGAATCGCGAACGTCGAACGTCAGCGCCGAATTTTGCCGTGTGATTCCCTTTTACCCAGCTAAGGTTATCGGCGAACTGGAACGAGTTCCCCACCTGAGGCAATTCGCCTTCCCAACCGTTTCCGAGGTTAAAGCCTCCAGCCACATTCAAGAAGGGCAACCCCGTGCGGTCGGCGGGCAAGCCGGGAGTAATACCGTATTTCGGATTCGTCCCGAGCTGGCCCTGAATCGAGTTCGGTCCGCTGTTTGAGTCAGATACGCCCGTGAAGCAATTCGTGGCTGCTGCGCCGGTGCAGAAGCTAGTTACCAGACCGGTATTCTGGGGGTGTTGAAACGTCAGTTGACCTTCCCGCAAATACGTCACTCGAAATTCATTCACGAGGGAGTTATTAATGGTCCAGGTGTGCGATGGATTCCATTGCTGGAAGCGCTGTTTGACGATCGTACCGTAGCCAGGCACGTTCGCTCCTGAAGCCTGGAATCCGTAAAAGGGTGCGTGGTCGGTTTCGTCCGTGAAGTAGTAATAAATGCTGAGGCTCTGGCGGTCGTTAATCCGATGATCGACACGAATCGTGAACTGGTCTTGATTGTCAGATCCCGTTGGCACCCCTTGAAACTGGCTGCCTGGCAAGTTCGCTGCAGGCAGGTACTGCAACATGCTTCGCGAGACGGGATCCATGCACGCAGTCGGAATCATCGCTGTTGGAAAGACTGAACTCCAGGGAATCGTTTGTGACGCCGGATCCACGGGCAGGGCCGCGATGCCGCCCGGCGACAGTCCCAGGGCGGCATCGCATCCCGGGCGTCCGTCCAAGGCTTGGGCCAAGAATGGTGGCGTGGTTGAGTTAGGCGGCACCGCAATCCCTCCGCCGAACGTGTTGCCGCCTGCGCTGAAGTCTCCACCGACCTCGGCCGGCGTCGGCAACTGCACCAGCGGACTGGCATCTCCCTTCCTGACGCGCCGCCCCTCGTAGGATCCGAAAAAGAATGTACGGTCTTTTTTGAGCGGACCACCCAATGTTCCACCGAACTGGTTCTGATTGAACTGAGGCTTTACCGTATTCAGGAAACCCTGCGCGTTGAGGACCTTGTTGCGGAAGTATTCATAGACGTCACCGTGCAGGCTGTTCGTCCCCGACTTGGTGATGACGTTCACGACTGCGCCCGAGTTGCGGCCGTACTCGGCGTCGAAGGTGTTGGTGATGACGCGAAATTCGTCGACCGCGTCCGGTGTGGGCTGCACCGCCGCGGCGTTTACAAAGGTGTCGTTGGCGTCGCCACCGTTCACGCTGAAGTTGTTGGCGCGGCCACGGCCGCCGTTCACTGACACTGATCCCGCCGCATCGCTACCGTAAAAGGTGCTGCCGCTGCTGCCAAGCTGGGACTGTACGCCCGGCTGCAGTTGCAGGAACTGGTAAGTATCTCTTGCGTTCAGGGGAAGTTCATTGATGGAGCGGTTATTCACGACCGCGCCCAACTGCGTCGTAGTCGTGTCTACAAGCGGCGCCTCGGAGGTGACGTCGACAATCTCCTTCGCTTCGCCGAGCTGCAACACCATGTTCAGGGTCACGACCTGGTTCACGTCCACGGTGATGCCATGGCGGACGTTCTTCTTAAATCCTGTCAGTTCATACTCGGTGTAATACGTCCCGGGTGTCACCTCGACCAGTACGTAGTCCCCCGATTCATTCGTGGTCACGGAGCGCTGAGTGCCTGTGGCTTCGTTGATCAGCGTAACTTTCACGTTGTTCACGACGGCGCCGCTGGGGTCGGTCACCCGGCCCAGGATCCGACCTCCGGTACTTTGGGCAGTCAGCAATGTGGAACAAAAAAGATAGAAGAAGGCAGCCAGAACTCGCGTCGGGTGGAACGACCGCATGAGACCTCCGGGGAAAAGAGGAAGTTGTGCTCGCAATTTTTGTTTGACGGACCAGCTTGCGCTGAAAACAAACCTTGCTATAATCGCGCAAGGTTAGAGAAGCTCCCGCGGCCTGTCAAGCGAAAAATACCGATCCCGCGTAGCAGTCAAATGACAGTGAAATAGATCTGAGGCATGAAGCCAGAGGGCGCCAAACCTTACTTGAAAATCGGCGACGTGGCCCGAGTCGTGGGCGTTTCCCCGTCGGTGATCCGCTCCTGGGAAAGCCTCGGTTTGACGCGTCCACAGCGCACCGAGAGCAAGTACCGGCTTTACAGCGCGGACGACGTGAAGCTCCTGAAGCGCGCACGTTTTCTGCGCCGCGTCCGCGGCCTGAACGCCCCGGCCATCGTAGAACTTCTCAAACGCGAGGGTCTGATCCATTCCACTTCAAATGGCACATCAGGGGCCATCGGGGCGCGCCTGCGCCAGTTGCGCATTCGTGAGAGCCTTTCGCTGGCGCGCGTGGCTAAGGCTGTGGGGATTTCCGTCGGTTTCCTCAGTGCGATCGAGCGCTCGCAGATGAGCGCATCGGTCAGCACGCTTCGCCGGCTGGCGCGCTTCTACAAGACCAACATTTTGGACTTCTTCGATCCTGCCGAGTCGAACAGCCGCCTGGTTCGCCCCAAGGGGCGCAAGGTCCTGGAAGCGGGCCCCGGAGTGCGTATGGAGTTGCTTGCGTGGGGGAACACGGTAATGGAACCGCACCTGTTCCGGATCGCCCCGAACGCCGGCAGCGGCGAGTCTTACACGCACGAGGGCGAAGAGTTTTTGCTGGTGATGCGGGGAGAACTGCAGATTGCTCTCGATGGTCAGGAATACCGTCTGAAGTCTGGCGATAGCTTTTATTTTGAGAGCGCAACCCCGCATCGCTGGAAGAATCCGGGACGTTCGGAGACGTGGGTCCTGTGGGTAAATACGCCGCCCACGTTCTGAGGGTGGCAGGGGACCGGGAACAGTCGTGAACAATCTCCGGCGAGACCGCCAGTTTTGCTTGCCGCGGAGGACAGACAGATTCATGAAGCGATGCGTGCTGGTAATCTCGCTGCTCGTTCTGTTGCTCGGGTTCACCTATTGCACAAAGAAAGCACCAGCACTCAACCTCCTTGTATGGGAGGGCTATGCCGACCAATCGTTCGTGAAGGGTTTTGAGGAGCAGTGCAAGTGCAAGGTATCAGCTTCCTATATGGGTACCAGCGACGAACTGGTCTCCAAGCTGCGCGGGGGAAGTGCCAGCAACTACGACATCATCTCTCCCTCGAGTGACGTCGCAAAGATGATCTCGTCGGCCGGGCTGGCTGCACCGCTCGATCTCTCGAAAATTCCAAGCTACAGCCAACTCTCGCCGAAACTCACGGGCATGCCGCTGGTCCACGTGAACGGCAACGTCTATGGAGTGCCATTCACGTGGGGCCCGAATCCTCTGATCTATGACACATCGGTGTTTGCTCAGCCGCCCGACAGCTGGAGCGTGCTGTGGGATCCGAAGTATCGCGGAAAGGTTTCAGTGTGGGACGAACTCTCGACCGTCTACATGGCAGCTCAGATTCTCGGATATGACAAGCCCGATCCTGACCAACTCTACAACTTGAGCGATCAGCAACTCGACGCAGTGAAGAAGAAGCTTCTGGAACTGAAGCCGAATGTTCGCAAGATGTGGGCCACAGGAGGCGAACTGACCAATCTCTTTCAGAATCACGAGGTCGTGCTGGCGATGGGTTGGCCACTCAATACAGTCGAATTAAAGAAGCTCAACTTTCCTGTGGGAGAGACCATTCCCAAGGAAAATACGACGGGGTGGATCGATCACTTGATGATTACTTCGGCAAGTGAAAACAAGGAGTTGGCTTATCAGTTTCTCGAGTACATGGTGCAGGCCAAGACCCAAAAGCTCGTGGCGGATGTGACCAGCTATGTGCCCGCCAATCCACAGGCCGGGCAACTGATGACGGCGGAGCAACGGCAGGCCTTGCATCTTGACGGTGCCGACACTTATCAGAAACGAATCTACTTCTGGCAGGACGTCCCACGGCGCGCGAAGTACACCGAGATCTGGAATGAAGTGAAGGCGGCGCAATAGCAGGGCAGTCAGCAGAAAAGGGCGCATTGGCTCGGCGCTAAGCGAACCATGGGAACGACCACAAGACCTGCCGAATCCGCGGTCACCGCGCAAGGAATCACATCCTTGCTCAGCGTGCGCAATATCGCGAAAACATTCGGCAAAAACGTCGTGTTACGAGACATCTCGCTTGAAGTAGCAGAAGGCGAATTCCTGACGATCCTTGGAGAAAGCGGTTCGGGTAAAACGACTCTACTGCGGATCATCGCGGGTTTTGAGAGTGCCACGTCGGGCGAACTTCGGATGGGCGGAGAACGCCTTGACCGGCTTCCACCCTATAAGCGGCGAGTCAACACGGTCTTTCAGCACTATGCGTTATTTCCTCATTTGACTGTAGAAGAGAATGTTGCCTATGGCTTGCGCGTTGCGCGACCGCCGGAAAACGACATCGATTCGCGCGTCGAGCAAGCCCTGGCCCGGGTCAAGATGACCGCGCACGCGAAGGCGAAACCCTCGCGAATCAGTGGCGGCCAGCAGCAGCGGGTCGCGTTAGCACGAGCATTGGTGAAGCAGCCGAAAATGCTGCTTCTCGACGAACCTCTCTCCGCTCTAGACGCAAATCTTCGCCGTCAAATGCAGGGGGAACTGAAGTCCCTGCAACGTGAAGTTGGCATCTCATTCGTTTTCGTCACACATGACCAGGAGGAAGCCATGGTCATGTCTGATCGTATCGCTCTGTTGCGCATGGGTGAACTCGAGCAGGTAGCCGCCCCTCGCGAAATCTACAATCGACCGGCAACCGCGTACACCGCACAGTTCATCGGTCACACGAATTTGCTTCATGGAGAGGTACGCAGCGGCATTCTGCGATGCAACAGCTTGTCGTGGAAGACGAACATGTCCGATGGCTCAGCCCTTCTTTCAGTCCGGCCGGAAAACATTCGGCTGCACAGGGCGACGTTAAAGTCGTCTTCGGATGATGCCGTGGTGTTTCGCGGCAAGGTCAAGCAGAAGGCCTTTCACGGCGCAACCGAGTTGGTCCAAATCGAGAGCGCCGACGGCCTGACTTTGTCAGTGCGAACTGCCAGCCAGGTCGAGTTGCAGGACGAACTCGAGTGGGAGTTCCAAACGTGTGACGCCGTGCCAGTACGCGAGTCTCCCGAGAGGCTCTAGCTCATGTTTTCACGTGCATACCGCAGTTTCGTTACCGTGCCTCCACTGACTTGGGTGGTGGTGTTTCTGGTAGTGCCGTACTTCTTGATGTTCTGTTACAGCTTTTGGTCCGTGTCCCAATCGCAGATCATCGTCCACATTTGGAATCTGGACAACTATCGTGAGCTTTTAAGAGTCCCGGTGTATTGGCAGACGCTGCTCCGCTCGATGTGGATCGCGGCACGGGTAACCCTTTTCTCGCTAATGCTCGGTTACCCATTAGCGTACTTCCTCTCTTTTTATGCGGGAGCCAGAAAAGATCTCTATTACCAACTCGTAATCATTCCCCTGTGGGTGAGCTACCTCGTGCGCGCGTACGCGTGGAAGACGATTCTAGGCAGCGAGGGAGTCCTGAACACTTTGCTGCAGTACCTGCACCTCACCAAGCATCCGCTTGAGTTCTTGCTGTATAGCCCGTTCGCGGTCGTGCTGACACTGACGCACATCTACACGCCGTTTACGTTTCTCCCCATCTATGCCGCGCTGGAGCACATTCCACGCAATCTCGTAGAAGCCTCACAGGACCTCGGCGCTTCTCCGCAGCAAACGTTCTGGCGGGTGATCTTCCCGCTGTCGATTCCAGGAGTCCTGACCGGAGCAACGTTTGCGTTCGTGCTCAGCCTCGGCGACTTTCTCGCTCCGGCGCTGCTCGGAGGCCCCAGCGGCATCATGATCTCCAACATCGTGGTCAGTTTGTTTGGAGCTGCCTACAACTGGCCGCTGGGCGCGGCGATTTCGCTTTGTATGCTCGTGCTGGTCGTGAGCCTGCTGTTTGTGTCCGAGAGGTTGGAGAAGAAATGGAGTTTCTCGTGAGCACAACGATGCGGAAGGACTCCCGGCCGACCTGGCTGTTCGCGCACGTGGTCGCGGTGTTCTTCTTCTTGTATCTGCCGATTGTCGTGCTCATCGTCTATTCATTCAACGGCAGTGGGGTAGGCGGCTTCCCTCCTCGCGATCTGACGCTCGCGTGGTATCGCACGCTGTTCGCGGACAGTGCCATTTGGGAATCCGTGGCCAACAGTCTGGTGGTGGCGGCAGCCGCCGTCGCCATAGCGCTTGGACTCGGAATTCCCGCTGCTCTCGCTCTCGATCGCGCTCACTTTCCGGGAAAGGCTGTCTTCCGTCGCCTTGTGCTTCTGCCGCTCATACTGCCCGGCATCATCACGGGTCTTTCGCTACTCATGCTCTTTGCCCGAGCACAGATCAACCTTAGCCTGCTCACAATTGTGATAGGACACGGCACAGCCTTGATCTCGGTCGCGACGACCGAAGTGTTCGCCGGTTTGCAGAAACTCGACCGCGCGCAGGAGGAAGCGTCTCTCGATTTGGGCGCAAACTACTGGCAAACATTCTGGAGAGTCACGCTGCCCAACCTGAAGCTGCCGATCATTGGCGCCGCACTTCTCATCTTCACTCTTTCCATGGATGAGATCGCCGTCAGCTTTTTCCTGATCGGCCGTGACAACACGCTTCCATTGGAAATCTGGGGACGCCTGCGCCGTGGGATCACTCCGGAGATCAACGCCATTTCCACAATTATCTTCAGCTTTTCGCTAGTGGTGATCGTGCTGTGGTACCGGTTGAGGGCCCGCGCCGAGGGCTCACCCGAGATCGCTGCAGAACTCATCGAAACCCCAGTCCAAGGAGACTAAGTCGTGGGCTCAAATCGCAGGGATTTCATCAGGTTCGTTGTCGCGGGAGCAGTCGCCTCCGGATGCCCGGTGGATATGGCCTTGTTCGCCACCCCCGCCGACACCGCACCCACCATCGAGGGCGAGGAGAACAAGGTCTGCCACCAGGTTCGCGACGGCAAGGTCTTCACGCGGCCTCCGGCTTCGGCAAAGCACGACATCGTAATCGTTGGCGGAGGCATAAGCGGCCTGGCAGCGGCTCACCTGCTGCAAAAGCACGACTTCCTCCTGCTTGAGAAAGAACCTCATTTCGGTGGTAACGCGTATTTGATGGAGTTCCAGGGCCAGGCCTACGCAACCGGCTCGGCGTTCGCCGACAACCAGTCGGTGGTCGACTTCGCCAACGAAATCGGACTGAAACCTTTTCCCGTGGACAACTTCGATCCAACAATTGTGAACGGCGAATTTGTCGCCGACACATGGGGCGACGGCATCGACAAGCTGCCTTACTCTCCGACCATTCGCGACGCCTTCAAGAAGTTTCGCAAGGAACTGTTAGCGATCGACTACGAAAAACGCGAAACCGAGCTCTATAACGTGCCGGCGACAGACTTGATGAAGGGATACCCGCCCGAACTGCAACTGTGGTGGGACGGCTTCGGCGCATCCAGTTGGGGATCGCGCTCGGACGATTCGCCCGCTGCCGCAGTCGTCAGTCAATTGCAGTGGGCCGCGGCACCGAACCGCAAAGACGATCGCTACACCTGGCCCGGCGGGCTGGGCGCACTCAGCAAACATTTGGCCGAGGTCCTGACGCCGAAATACGCCGATCGGATGGTGACGGACGCTACCATCGTCGCGGTCTCGACCGAAAAGGAGGAGGTCAACGTTACCTATCTCCAGGGTGCCGATCTAAAGACAGTTGCCGCGAAAGCCGTAATCATGGCCACCCCGAAATTCATCACGCGCCGAATTGTCGAAGGTATTCCCGACAAGCAAGACGAGGCCATGCAGCAGATGCGCTACATCCCGTACGCACTGGTGAATCTGATCTTCGACAAGGAGATCTACCGCAAGGGATTCGACAACTGGTGCCCGGGCAATTCATTCACGGACTTCATCGTGGCTGACTGGGTGATTCGCAACCAGCCCGGCTTTCGTCCGAAGTACAACATCCTCAGCTGCTATACCCCGCTCCACGAAGAAGACCGTCGACTTCTGCTCACCGAGCCAACAGCCCGCAGGGTTGCCGGCAAGGTGCTGCAAGATTTCCAGAAGCTTCTTCCCGCCTTCAATGTCGATCCTGTCGAAGTGCACCTGTATCGGAGAGGACACCCCATGTATATGACCATGCCGGGACTGTTCACCAAGGTGCAGCCGCTGCTTCGCGAGCCAATGGACCGTATCTTCTTCGCAAATACGGACTCGGAGGGACCCATCTCCAGCACCACCCAGGCGATCATTGCTGCGAAACGAGTAGCCAAGGAAGTCGAACATCGTCTCGCCGGTAAACCGGTTCCTTCCCGTCCCGAGGCCGTAGCTTTCGCCGGCTGATTTGAGAGGAATGAAGCAGCGTAGTGTGTCCGTCACCGCTGCATAGTAAAGTAGAGGTGGGAGCACCTGTTCCCACCTCTTGCTATTTCTGAGAAAAAGGATCCTGTTTGAGTTTAAGTATTCGCAATATCGCTATCATCGCCCATGTCGATCACGGGAAGACCACGCTCGTCGATGCCCTTTTGCAGCAAAGCGGCACATTCCGCTCGAACGAAACTCATGTAGACCGCGTGATGGATTCCAATGAACTCGAGCGCGAGCGCGGAATCACCATCCTCGCCAAAAATACTTCGGTCTTCCATGGCGGCGTCAAGATCAACATTGTCGACACTCCCGGCCACAGCGACTTCGGCGGCGAAGTCGAACGGGCCCTGAAGATGGTGGACGGCGTAATGCTCCTGGTCGACGCCAGCGAAGGACCGCTTCCGCAAACGCGCTACGTGCTCGGCAAGGCGCTGGAGGCCAAGCTTCCGCCGATTGTGGTCATCAACAAAATCGACCGCGCCGACGCCCGTCCGCAGGAGGTCTTGAACGAAATCTACGACCTCTTTATTGATCTCGACGCCAAGGAAGACCAGCTTGAGTTTCCGGTCCTTTACACCAACGCGAAGGCGGGCACAGCCTCCACCGACATGAAGGGTGGCGGCCAGAATCTCGAACCGCTCTTCGATGCGATCGTGAAGACAATTCCGGAGCCGCAGGGCGATCTGGAAGGCCCGCTACAGATCTTGGTCGCCAACCTTGACTACAGCGACTATCTCGGCCGCCTTGCCATCGCGCGCGTTTTTAATGGCAAGATGTGGACCGGCGAAGAGGTGAGCATCGCCAAGCGCGACGGCTCATTCCAGAAGACGAAAATTACCAAGCTGTTTTCCTTTTCTGGCCTCAAGCGCTTAGACATCACCGAGACGGATCTCGGCGACATTGTGGCGGTCGCGGGGGTGGAAGGAATCACGATCGGTGAAACGATCACGAACGCCGAAAATCCGGCGCCGCTTCCTCCGATCATCATCGACGAGCCAACGATCGCGATGCTGTTCACCGTGAACAATTCGCCCTTCTCCGGAAAAGACGGCACATACGTCACTTCCCGCAACTTGCGCGAGCGTCTCGCGAAAGAATTGCTCACGAATGTATCGTTGCGCGTGGAGGACACCGACAGCACCGATTCCTTCAAGGTTCTCGGGCGCGGCGAATTGCAGCTTTCGATCCTGATCGAAATGATGCGTCGCGAAGGCTACGAACTGATGGTTGGCAAGCCTGAGATTGTAACCAGGCGCATCGACGGCAAGCTCATGGAACCGGTCGAATACCTCACGATCGACGTGCCGGAAGAGTTCGTTGGCGTGGTCATGGAGCAACTCGGCGCGCGCAAGGGCGAAGTCGCCAACATGCACAACCATGGCTACGGCCGGGTGCGCATCGAGTTCCGCGTCCCCAGCCGCGGTCTGATCGGATTACGCAGCCAGTTGCTCACCGACACGCGCGGCACCATCGTCATGAATTCCCTGTTCGACGGATACACGACCTGGCAAGGCGAAATCCCCCACCGCCTCACCGGTGCCCTGGTCGCTGATCGCAGCGGCGTGACGACGTCATATGCCCTCTACAATCTGCAGGAGCGCGGCGAATTGTTCGTCGGTCCGGGTGTCGATGTCTACGAAGGGATGATCATCGGCGAAAACGCCAAGGACACAGATTTGGACGTGAACGTGGTCCGGGAGAAGAAGCTCACCAACATGCGGGCTTCGACCTCCGACGAAGCGATTCGACTTGTTCCGTTCCGCCAACGGAATCTGGAGCAGGCGATCGAATTCATCGCCGACGACGAATTCGTGGAAGTCACGCCCAAGAGCCTGCGCCTTCGAAAGAAAATCTTGCAGGCAAACAAGCGCAAGAAGAGTGCAACCGCAGTGATGGTTGAGGAGAGCTCTTAGTGGCCAAAAGGAAGTCTGGCAGGAAGGCAACAACCGGCTCCGACCCGTTTCGTATGTTTTTGGTCCCTTGCAGTTGCGGCACTACCTTTGCCGTTTCCGAGCAATACGATCGTCATGGATCTCAATGGGGCCGTTTCCTGATGTGTCCTAACTGCGGAAAGCGCCACGACCCGAAAAATCGTTTGCTGCAACTTGGCTATCATCATCAGGGATTTTGGGGCGTGGATAGCTGTTAATCGCGTTCGTCCCGAGAGTGGTCCGCCTGCAACACCCAGCGAGTGATGACTGCACCTTCCCAATCGACATCACCAGTGCGGGTCGCGGTGATCGGTGTCGGAAACGTTGGAGCCACCTTCGCGTACGCGCTCCTTCTGAGCGGCCTGGCCTCGGAAATCGTTCTCATTGACAAGAACCACGCTAAGGCCGTAGGCGAAGCAATGGACCTGAACCACGCCGTTCCATTCGCCCACCCGACACACATCTGGGCTGGTGATTTCTCGGATTGCGTCGGAGCCTCCGTGATCGTCCTGGCGGCCGGCGCTGTACAAGCTCCCGGCGAAAATCGCCTGGCGTTGACGGAAAGAAATGTCGCGATTTGGCGCGAGATCGTGCCCAAAGTCGTTCAGCACAATCCGAACGCAATTCTGCTGATCGCCACCAACCCGGTCGATGTGCTCACCTACGTGACGCTCAAGCTGTCAGGACTGCCGTCTCAGCGTGTCATCGGGTCGGGGACGATTCTCGACACCTCGCGCTTTCGCTACTTGTTGAGTGAATATTTTCGCGTCGACGCCCGGAGTATGCATGCCTTCATCGTTGGCGAGCACGGCGACAGCGAGGTCCCGATCTGGTCGCTGGCCAACGTTGCAGGCATGAAACTGCGAGATTTGTGCGCCACTCGTGGCGTGGAATATGACTCCCGTGCGATGGAGGAGATATTCCGACACACACGCGACGCGGCTTACGAAATCATTCAACGGAAGGGAGCAACGTACTATGCGGTCGCCGCAGGAATCATGCGGCTGACCGGGGCAATCCTGCGAAATCAAAATACAGTGCTCTGCGTCTCGAGCCTAGTGCAGGATTTTTATGGGATCAGCGACGTCTGCCTGAGTCTGCCAACCATTGTGAACTGCACTGGAGTTGCCGAAGTCCTCCACATTCAGATGGATGCTTCCGAAATTGACGATCTCCGGCGCTCAGCAGAAGTGTTGAAGCGTGTAATCGGCACCTTACACCTGCCATGATTGCCCAAACCGCCGTCTTGACAATTCCCTGCTATACTTTCCCGCGCATTTGACTGTTCGACACTACGGCCTCGATTCCAGGAAGGGCTCAGGTCGCCACCTGCTTTCCTGCCGAAGTCGCCACACTCAAATAGCTCATCCCCCGAGGCGCCCGCGTGAAGAACATCTTCGTTGGAAACCTGAATTTCAACACATCGGAAGACGAGCTGCGTCAACTGTTCGAGGCCTATGGCCAGGTCGACCGGGTATCCATCATGACTGATCGTGAGACTGGACGCTCGCGGGGCTTTGGCTTCGTGGAGATGTCGAGTTCGGAGGATGGCGAAAAGGCGATCGCCGCCCTAAACGGGTCGCAGGTGGGTGGGCGCACGCTGAACGTCAATGAGGCTCGCCCAAAACCAGAGCGCAGTAGTGGCGGCGGTGGACGTGGCGGCCGAGAACGCAGCAACCGCTGGTAATTTTCCGATTCCGCAGTCGACATTCTGCCCGGAACCGCCAGAGCAGTGAGCCAGGGTCTGTTGTAAACTGAAAGCACGCGCCCGTAGCTCAGCTGGATAGAGCGGCAGCCTCCGGAGCTGTAGGTCGGGAGTTCGAATCTCTCCGGGCGCGCCATTCGTTCTCATTCCTTTTCGTATTCGTATTCGCACCGGTCCCCGTCGTGTCTTCAACCTCAATCGATCCGAGATGGAACGAATTCATCCGCTATCTCCAGTCTTGGCGTGTCCAGATATTTTTCGGTGATCAGAAATTGCTGTGGAGAGGAGACTCTAGCGCTAGCACGGCTGCGCTGGGGCAATTTGGGCCGAGGTGCAACGTGTGCCCGGCCGCCGCTGCCCTGTCCTACCGAAGCCTGTTGCAACGCACCTACTTCAGCGCCACGCCGCGTAGGCCCGCGCCGGTCACAGTGTCGGCCCCGCCGAGAAGCCGAATCGTGTCAAGAATCATTCTGACAACGTGCTCGTCGCCGATGCTCGTATTGATCATCATATGGTAGAGGCATCGCGTCGGCCAATCGGCGTTGAAGTAATGCTTGATAAAAGCGATGCGTTCCCCGTCGACGGTATTGACCAACTCTTGGGCTTCCTCCGGATGAGTTCCGCTCGCCACTAGTCGACGGATCTTCTCCGCCTGAGGCGCGTACAGAAACACCCGAAACGTGTCGGCGCGTTCCCGGAGAAAATATGGAGCGCCACGTCCCACGACGACAGCACTACCTTCATCCGCGATCCTCGCGGTAATGCCCTCCATGATGTTCACCATGCAATCCGCATCGAAGGTTTGGGACTCCGCGGTCGGCATACTACGCTCGTAGCTCCCGCGCCAGAAGACCTTCGCGAGCCGGTAGAATGTGCTATCGACCTTCTCCGACCGTTGTTCGACGGTGCCACAATCTACATGACCCTGGGCTGCAATTTCCTCGGTCAGCAGTTGGTCCCAGAGCTTCCAGCCAAGCCTTTCGGCGAGCAGCGAGGCGATGCCGGCACAGCCACAGCCGTACTCACGCTCAAGTGCGATGATGCGGTACATAACCTCCTCCCTCTTCTAGTGTACCGCCATTTCGCCGCCGGATTTGGTCCTCTTCATCAGGAACACAAAAGGAATCATCGCGAGGATTATCGCGCCGAGGATGTAGAAGTTGTCGATATAAGCCAGCATTGTCGCCTGTCGCTGCACGAGGTTCTGGACAACGCCGTAAGCCTGTTGTTGTGCGTCGGCAGCGCTGGTTCCACGAGCCACGAGCGACTGGGCCACTCCGCGGACCATGCCCTGGAACTGGGAATTCGCGGAGGTCAGGTGACCCATCAGGTCGCTCAAATGCTTCTGCGTGCGGCGATCGAGCATCGTGGTGACAAAGGAAATCCCGACGCTGCCCCCGATGTTGCGGGCCAGATTCATCAAACCGGACGCAGCGTTGTTTTTCTCTCGTGGCAGGAACGAATACGCGGCTGTGTTAATCGGAACAAACAGAAATGCCAATCCAACCGCTTGCAAGACGCGGGCCAGTGCCGCGGTCTTGAAGTCGATGGTCAGGTCGAAGTTTGTCATGTGAAACAAGGAAAATGAGAGCATCGACAAACCGAACAACAATAGATAGCGCGCGTCGTACTTAGAAAGCAGAAAACCGACCAATGGCATCAGAACCATGATCGCGAAGCCGCCAGGAGAAAGCGCCATCCCCGACAATTCGGCCGTATATCCCATAAGCGTCTGCAGGAAAAGCGGCAGCAAGAGCGTGCTTCCGAGGAGCGCGAATCCCAGCATGAACATCAGGAGATTCGATACCGCGAAGGTTCGTTCCTTGAACAGGTGCAGATCGATGATGGGGTCTTTATGACGCCACTCCCACCAGATCACGAAGATCAACGAACACGCGGCAACAATTGAGAGGGTCGTGATGAGGTGTGATTCGAACCAATCGTCGCGCTGGCCTTTGTCGAGCACGATCTGCAGACAGCCCAAGCCCAAGGCAACAAATCCCAGACCCACGAAGTCGATCTTCGTTTCACTCAATTTCCGGCGCCGCAAGTACGGAGGGTCCTGAATCAGACGCGAGGTGAGCAGAAGGGAAAGAATGCCAACCGGAATGTTGACGAAGAAAATCCAGCGCCAGCTGTAATTGTCAGTAATCCAGCCACCGAGCGTAGGCCCGATCGCCGGCGCCATCACGACGGCGATCCCGTAAACAGCAAAAGCCATGCCTCGCTTCGCGGGAGGGAACGTGTCGGCAAGAATGGCCTGCTCGCTTGGCTGCAGGCCTCCTCCTCCAGCACCCTGAAGAATGCGAAAGATGATCAACGCCGGGAGATTGGGGGCAAAGCCACACAAAAATGAGCTGACAGTGAATACGAAAACGCAGCTCATGTAGAAGCGCTTGCGCCCGATGATCGACGAAAGCCATCCGCTGAGAGGGAGAACGATCGCGTTAGAAACCAGGTAGGACGTCAGGACCCACGTGCTTTCGTCCTGCCCCGCCGACAGGCTGCCGGCGATGTGTGGCAGAGCCACGTTGGCGATGCTGGTGTCCAGCACCTCCATGAAAGTGGCGAGTGTCACGGCGAGCGCGATGATCCAGGGATTAACCTGAGGCCGCCAGGCGTCGGCCTCGTTCATCGTGATAGCGCCCGCGCTCATTCACGTACCCAGACCTTGGGTTCCACCGACATCCCGGGCCGCAATTCGTGCTCTTTGATTTCTCCGGGTTCAAAAACGATCTTGACCGGGATACGCTGCACCACTTTGACGTAGTTGCCGGTGGCATTTTCCGGAGGCAACAAGCTGAAGCGAGCACCACTCGCACCGGCGACGCTATCGACGTGCCCCTTGTAACACTTACCGGTCGCATCGACGCAGACGGTTACCTTCTGCCCCGCCTTCATATCGCGGAGCTGCGTTTCCTTAAAGTTGGCGGTGACCCACAGATCCTTTTCATCAAGCGGGATTACCTTCATCAGTTCCTGTCCCGCCTGTACGTTCTGTCCGACCTCCACGGTGCGATCGCTGACGATACCGGTCACCGGAGCAATGATTTTCGTGTACTGCAGGTTCAGAATTGCCTGGTCGAGATCGGCTTTCTTCCGGAGAGCGGCTGCTTCCGCCGATTGCGCCCGGGCTTGAATCACGCTGAGTTGCTTGGGGCCGGTGGCGGCATTGCGCTGACTGGCTTGCGCTTGAATCAATTTGCCCTCGGCTTGCGTAACCTGGGACTGTGCTGCATCGGCCTGGGCGCGAGCAGCCAGCACGCCAGCGGCACTGGCCTTGGATGCCGCCACCGCCTGATCGTATTGCTGTTGTGAAATCTCCTCCTTGTCCACCAGTTGCTTGTACCGCCCGAGGTCGTTCTGCGCTTTGACGTCATTCGCTTCGGCCTGAGCCAAATTCGCTTTTGCCGCCTCAAACTGCTGGCGCGCTGCCTTGATTCCGGCCTGCGCGTTGACAACATCCGCGTCAGCGGAAGAAAGCTGGCTGGTGGTACTCACCGAAGTGATTGGAACGTCCACCGCGGCCGCGTCCGCTGTCGCCTTGGCGTCGTTATAATCTGCTTGGGCGCGCTGCACCGCGACCTGATAGTCGGTGGGATCAATTTCGACCAGCACAGTGCCTGCTTCGACGTACTGATTGTCCTGAACATTGAGCTTGATCACGTGCCCCGAAACGCGAGCGCTGATGGAGTTCACATGCCCGTCGATTTGGGCGTCGTCGGTCGATTCATAGCTGCCGAGGTAACGCCACACGAAAAATCCTACGATCGCCAGAACGATCAGACCCGCGATCAGGAACATCCGGAAACGCGGATCACTCCGGCGTGACGGCTTTGCCTGCAAGTCAGCAGTCGATGCCGGCAGAGGAGCACGCGGCGGCTCGGTGACGCTCGGTCTTGTTTCGTTTTCCGGCATGGTCTTCGTTGTCGTCTCCATGTCTACTTACCCTTCGTCAAGTACAGCTTGACTCCCTGCTCAGCGTTGCCAACAGAACGCGCCAGTTCCACCTTGGCGAGATTGTGTGCATACAAGCTTGAAATGTAATTCTCGTGTGCGCTAGCTACGGACTCCTGGGCCTGCACGACCTCAAGGGTGTCGGCAACGCCTGCGGAGAAACGATCTTGTGCCTGCGTAAGGGTTTGCTCCGCAAGATCAATCGAGCTGCGGGCCACTTCAACCAGGTCGGCCGCCGCATTCAGATCCAGCAACGCGTTTCGCACATCATTGTCGATTTGCGCACGCAGATCCTCAAGGCGTTGTTTCGCCTGTCGCAAACTCGCTTCTGCCTGTAAGACATCCGCATGCGTCTTCCCGCCCTGAAAAATTGGAACCGTCACCGTTCCTGCAACGTGGAATGTACCGTTCGAACTCGCTGGATTGACGCCGATATCTCCGAAGTCGCCTTCAACATCGAAGCTGGGGTAGTACTCGGCGGTTGCCGCGCGCCGTGACAACTCCGCAGCACGCTCCTGCGCAAGGGCCGCCTGATAGTCGGAACGCGATGCAAAGGCACGCCTGAGGCTCTCCTCAAGGCTGGGAGGAACCAGCGCATCGTAGGGGGCTTTGTCCGTAAGAATGAATTCCTGCCCGAGGGGCAAACCGATGATCCTCGATACCACCAGTTTTTGCTTAGCGAAGTCGTTTCGTGCGGAAATCAGTTGCTGTTTGCGGCTCTGCAACTCGACCTGGGAGCGCAGCGTGTCGATTGCCGGACTCACGCCCGCTTTCTGCTGATCGACTGCCCGATCATAGAGAGTCTGCGCCGTTTTCACCTGAGCCTCGGCTGTTTCTACGCGCGCCGCACTGGCGATAGCCTGCAGATAAGCGTTGCCTACGACCAGCACAACCAGTTCCCGGGCGTTTTTGTATGTATACTCCGCCGCCTTGAGGCTTTGTGCCGCCGACCGCTCGCGCTGGATGTAATTCCAGTTAAAAACCTGCTGCGTCAGGAACGCTCGCGTATCGAGATAGTTAAACGGTCCAATGACCCGGGGAAACCCTGGCAGACGAAACCCGAGCGCGGCCAAGCTCGTTTGTTGCACGTTTTCCTGGCTTTTGACATCGACGTTCGGCAGCAAATTGCTCAGTTCTTTCCACTTTTCGCCACGAGCGGATACAGCACTGTCGCTTGAAAGCAGAAGGCCCAGATTCTGACGCAAGCCCCGGTCGATGGCATCGAGAAAGGAGATCTGGAGAGGCTCGGAACTCAACTTCCCCGTGGGAACACCACCTGTAAATCCGTCCTCGGAAATCGAAGTCGGAATTGTTACCTGCACGGCGGACCCTGCGGACGTGCTCGCCGTTTGAGCTTCTAATATCGACCCAAGACCGGAAAACAGACAGAATAGCGAAAGACAAGAACAGCGCAAGGCTTTGTTAGACATGATCCGGTGAAGGAATGCGTCCACGAACGGACCGGCGTGAAAACGTTGCCGGAAACCTACCCAACCCTCAACGCCTTTATCTTGATTCACTTGCGTCCACGCTCGATGCAAAAGGTTTGAGCCAGCCTGTGTAAATCGAATCCCTTAAGTTGCCAGCAAGGGGTGTGTGACGTTCTTCGAGAATTCATCCTCGGGAGACCGAACCCGACGGACAGGGGCCAACCGGGTCCGAAGAGCAACGACAACTTTATTACCTTCGATACTTTTTGCACAACCGCTGGGCCTTTAGTCTGCCGATTAGAACGTTTGTCGAGAAGTGCCCTTCATGACCACGCCGTCACTGGAAAAGATCCGCAGAACCCGACAGAAAGGCTGGCGCCGGCGATATCCCAGGTACCGGGCAGACTTTCCCTTAACCGCAACTGCTCTGGACGACCAAGGTTACTTCGAATCGCAAGGACGATGTAGCGACATCGCGCACGCGGGTATGGGAGCAGTTCTCACCAGCAGTGCACGGCCAGGCGATGTCCTCGCGCTGAAGCTTCAGTTGCCCAACAACAGCGAGGTTTTGTCTGTGCGCGCTATTGTGCGTTATCAGAACGGGTTTGTTCACGGCCTGGAATTCGTTGGACTGACGCCGGAACAGCAGACGGCGATCGACGAATTCTGTGCCACCCTGGCGCAGGCTGACTAGTCCGGTAACCAACCCGCTCGTTACCTTACAGCCGTAACTTCCGTCATCTTGTAGGAAAGTGACTTGTGATTCACCCTAGACCTGACCGCCGAACCCATCGATCACGGGTTTTTGAGCCAAGCTATGAGCGATGTGAAAGTACCCGCCAATGCAGGCACTGACTGGACGCGCTTGTTGACCGATCCCGAATTGGTGGGCAATCTGGGAAAGCTGCTTCAGACCTATCGTGAGGCTCCGCCTGACAAGCGCGAAGAGGCACTTCTCACTGCCATGCGGGAGATCAAACATCAGTCCGCGACCGAATCCGCCGCCCTCGAGACTGATCAACGAGACGCTCAGATTCCGCCTCCAACGCCCGTTGTGCCATCGGCAACGCCACCATTCGAGCCTGACATCTTTACGCCTTCGTGGGGCGAAGACCGGCGACGCTATCCAAGGATCAAGTGCTTTGTCGCAGTCGAGTTGAAAGTGGACGGCTCGGAGACGCCTGTTTGGGGGAATCTCTCGAATACGAGTATGGGCGGCTGCTACGTGGAGACCGTGACCCCGGTCAAGAGCGGAGCAGACGTCGAGATCGGGCTATGGATTTCGAGCGGCAAAGTTTGGGTCAAGGGGCTGATCCTCAACGGGATCGTGATTAAGAGCAACCCTTGTTTCGGTGTCCGCGTGCGCTTTGACGTTGCCGGTCTCCAGCGGGAATCGCTCAAGCAATTCCTGAAGTTCGTCGAATCCTCGACTAAAGCCGAGCAAAGCGAGCACAGCTACCTCCAAAAACTGCAGAAGTAAGAATGTTCCATAGCGTGCGAGGACGAACTCTCGGCCTCCATCATTCACCGGATGTACTGGTGGTTTTAGTCCCACACCTCCTTTCCCCGGCTCAGCCCACAGATTCCCGATAAATTGGTACACTCTTACATCAGCTGAAACCTCCGTCACTCGTTCGTAATCAAACTAGTTAGCGCACTTTCATATTGAACGCATTCAGCAGGCTGGACGGCACCTGCCGCTCCACCCAAGGAGGAATTGAGCATGGTGGCCAGCGAGCAGACAGTTGTAACCGGGAAACAACTGGACACGCTTTGCATCAATACCATCCGTACCCTGGCGATCGACGCCGTTCAAAAAGCCAACTCAGGGCATCCCGGAGCGCCGATGGGGTTGGCACCGGTAGCGTACGAACTATGGCAGGAGTTCCTTCGTTACGATCCGGAAAGACCGCTTTGGCCCAATCGTGATCGTTTCGTTCTTTCTGCGGGCCATGCCTCGATGCTTCTGTACGCCACGCTCTATCTGGCTGGCGTACGCTACGTTACGCCTGATGGCGAAGTAACGCGTGATCTATCGGTTTCTCTCGATCAGATCAAACGATTTCGGCAACTCGACAGCCGCACGCCGGGACATCCCGAATCCCACATCACTACTGGAGTTGAAACCACCACCGGCCCCCTGGGTCAGGGTGCCGGAAACAGTGTGGGAATGGCGATCGCCGAGCGCTGGCTGGCTGCGACCTACAATCGTCCCGGGTTCGAGATCTTCAACTACAACATTTACACGATTTGCGGAGACGGAGACCTGATGGAAGGCGTCGCCGCCGAGGCTGCGTCGCTCGCGGGACACCTCAAGCTCTCCAACCTGTGCTGGATCTACGACAATAATAAGGTCACTCTCGACGGTCCGGCCTCATGGTCATTCAGCGAAGATGTCATGACCCGCTTTGTGGGCTATGGATGGAACGTAACCCGGGTGAGCGATGCGAACAATCTCGACTGGCTCGCGCGAGCATTCAAGACTTTCCTTTCCACGAACGACAAACCGACATTGATCGTAGTCGACAGCCACATAGGTTACGGGGCCCCCCACAAACAGGACACCAGCGAAGCTCACGGAGAGCCCCTGGGTGAGGAAGAAGCACGACTCGCCAAGAAATTTTATGGTTGGCCGGAAGATGCAAAGTTCCTGGTGCCTGACGGGGTGATTGAGCATTTTCGAGATGGCGTTGGAAAACGAGGGCGCGAACTCCGCGAACAGTGGGAAAGGAAGTTCACCGAGTACGGGAAGCAGTTTCCGAAGGAAGCAGCCGAACTCGAGATGATCCAGAAGCGGGAGTTGCCTTCGGGATGGGACAAGAACCTTCCTTCGTTCCCAGCGGACGCGAAGGGCATGGCCACACGCGAGAGCGGCGGCAAGGTCTTGAACGCTCTTGCGCAAAATGTTCGGTGGCTGATTGGCGGGTCGGCCGATCTGGGCAACTCGAATAAAACTACGCTCAAATTTGAAGGCGCCGGCGATTTCAGCCCGGAATCGTACGAGGGCCGCAACGTCCACTTCGGAGTACGGGAACATGCGATGGGATCTGCCCTGAACGGCATGTCCGTATCGAGGCTTCTCCCCTTCGGCGGAACGTTTTTCAATTTCAGCGATTACATGAGGCCGACCATTCGTCTGGCTGCCCTAATGGAGACTCCGGTCATCGACGTGTTCACGCACGACTCTATCGGACTTGGCGAGGATGGTCCTACTCATCAACCGATCGAGCAACTGGCGTCATTGCGAGCGGTGCCGAACACCGTCGTGCTGCGACCGGGCGATGCGAACGAAGTCGTGGAGGCGTGGAAGATCGCCGTCCAAGCGAAACACGGTCCGGTGCTGCTGGTGTTGTCACGTCAAGCGGTGCCTACGCTTGATCGCACGAAGTATGCGTCTGCATCCGGAGTCACCAAGGGAGCCTATGTCCTCGCGGATGCCCCGGGCGGAAAGCCGGATGTGATCCTGATCGGCACGGGAAGTGAGTTGTCGCTGTGCGTAGAGGCTTCCGAAAAATTGAAGGCCGAAGGCATTCAGGCTCGGGTAGTCAGCATGCCATCGTGGGAGATCTTCGAGCAACAGGATCAGGCGTACAAAGACTCCGTACTGCCCCCGGCGATCACGGCCCGCGTCTCTGTTGAAATGGCCGCAACTCTGGGTTGGGAGCGGTACGTTGGCCCGAAAGGCCAGATGGTAGGCATGCACTCGTTCGGAGAGTCCGCCCCGTTGAAGGACCTCCTGAAGAAATTCGGCTTTGTGCCTGAGACGGTCGTGGAGGCCGCGAAGAAAGCGATCGCAAAGTCGAAGTAATGTTGTGCCTGAAACATCCTTCTTCGTCCGAAAAAATGAAGTTGTTTCGGGAATAAGAATCGAAACTCGCCGTTGTTCTCAGCGCCCGACGCCACCGTCGCACTTTATTGGAGGATTGTCATGAATCCAGTCGGAACCCTCGAAACGGCCAAGGCCGTTAATCCACTGAAAGAACTTTTGAAATATGGGCAGTCGGTATGGCTCGACTACATCCGCCGGAATCTGATTACGGGCGGCGAGTTGAAGCGGTTGATCGACGAAGACGGCCTGCGCGGCATGACTTCGAATCCGTCGATCTTCGAGAAGGCCATCGCGGGAAGCACCGATTACACCGATTTCCTGAACTCGCTCAAGGGCAGGCACGATCTCGACGCAAAGGCACGGTATGAAATGCTGGCGATTCGCGACATCCAGGATGCCACCGACCTGATGCGCCCGGTGTATGACAGCGCCAATCGGAAGGACGGCTTTGTCAGTCTCGAAGTGTCTCCCTATCTCGCGAACGATACCGAAGGAACCATCGCCGAGGCGCGGCGTCTGTGGAAGACCGTCAATCGCGAGAATGTGATGATCAAAGTTCCGGGAACACCCGCTGGATTGCCGGCGATCAAGCAACTCATCAGCGAAGGCATCAATATCAACGTGACGCT
Source organism: uncultured Acidobacteriota bacterium (assembly GCA_963718505.1). Lineage (GTDB taxonomy): Bacteria > Acidobacteriota > Terriglobia > Terriglobales > Acidobacteriaceae > Gp1-AA133. Next base: position 47,310 of record CAVQZP010000032.1, read on the forward strand.
CCTCTTCTCGCAGCAGGTCTATGAGGAAGTCGCCGAGGCCTATATCGCGGGGCTGGAACAGTACAACAAGAATGGCGGGGACCTCAGCCATGTGGCCAGTGTGGCCAGTTTCTTCATCAGCCGCATCGACACGTTGATCGATTCGATCGCTACCGAGAAGTTGAAGAACACCAGCGATCCCACGCAGCAGTCGATGCTCAAGAGCATTCTCGGAAAAGTCGCGATCGCCAATGGAAAACTCACCTACCAGAGCTATCTGAAGATCTTCAGCGGCCCGCGGTGGGACGCTCTGGCAAAGAAGGGTGCACAGACCCAGCGAGTGCTCTGGGCCAGCACCAGCACGAAGAATCCGAACTATCGCGATGTCCTCTATGTCGAAGAACTCATCGGCAAAGACACCGTCAATACGATTCCTCCCGCCACGTTCGATGCGTTCCGCGACCACGGCAAGGTGCGGAACAGCCTGACTGAGGGAATCGACGAAGCACGCAACACGATGGAGACGCTTTCGAAGGCTGGCATCTCCATGAAGGAAGTCACCGACAAGCTCACGAAAGATGGCGTGAAGCTCTTTGCCGACGCGTTTGACCAGCTATTGGCCGCCGTCGAGAGATCGAGCAGCTGTCCGGTTGCCCCTCATGTGAGCCGCCAGACATATTCCTTGCCGGCAGACCTTGCTGCATCCGTAAAAACAGCGGTTGACGATTGGCGTGCGAACGGCAAAGTCCGCCGCCTATGGCAGCGGGACGCTTCGCTATGGACAGGCGAAGACGAGGCCAGCTGGCTCGGTTGGCTCGGAATTACCGAAGAACAGATCGAGCACGTCGATGACCTGAAGAAGGTCGCTGAGGATGCAAAATCTGGCGGCTTCGCGGACGTCCTCTTGCTCGGCATGGGCGGCTCAAGCCTCTGCCCGGAAGTGCTGCGGATGACTTACGGGAAGATCGATGGCCATCCCGAGCTGCACGTCCTCGATTCGACCGATCCCGCCCAGATTCGATCCTTCGAAAAGAAGATCGATGTAGCGAAGACGCTATTTATCGTCTCGAGCAAGTCGGGCAGTACACTGGAACCCAACATTTTCAAGCAATTTTTCTTCGAGCAAGTGAAGAACGCGATTGGTGCCGAAAAGGCCGGCAGCCGTTTCATCGCGATCACCGACCCCGGATCGAAGATGCAACAAGTCGCCGAGAGCGACAAGTTCCGTCACATTTTCTTCGGTCTACCCAGTATCGGTGGACGTTATTCGGCTCTCTCGAATTTTGGCATGGTCCCGGCAGGGGTCATGGGTCTGGACGTGAAGAAGTTCCTTGACCGAACGGAAGAAATGGTCGAAGCCTGTGCTTCCTGTGTTCCGGTGGAGCAGAATCCCGGCGTCGTCCTCGGCCTGATCCTCGGTAGCGCCGCGAAAGCGGGCCGCGACAAGGTAACCATCGTCGCCTCGCCCGGAATTTCCGACCTCGGAGCCTGGTTGGAACAGTTGCTGGCCGAGTCAACGGGTAAGCAGGGCAAAGGCATCATTCCTGTGTATCGGGAAGAGTTGGGTGGACCGGATGTTTACGGAAGCGACAGAGTCTTCGCGTATCTCCGACTGGAAAGCGGACCTGACGCTGCGCAGGACGCGAAGATCAACGCCCTCGAGAAGGCGGGAAACCCCATCATCCGGATCGCGGTGTTCGACACCTACGACCTCGGCCAGGAATTTTTCCGTTGGGAGATTGCCACGGCAGTCGCGGGTTCGGTCATTGGCATCAACGCGTTTAATCAGCCAGACGTGGAGGCCAGTAAGATCGCAACCCGGAATCTCACGTCGCAATACGAGAAAACCGGATCTTTGCCGACTGAGAAACCGATCCTCGAAGATAAGGGCATCAAGCTCTTCACCGACGAAAAGAATGCGGCTGAACTCGCGAAGGCGGCGGGAACGAACAAGTCGCTTGCCGGTTATCTCAAGGCGCATTTGAGCCGGATAAGCGCGGGCGACTACTTCGCATTGCTCGGATATATCGAGATGAATGAGGCGCACGAAAACGCCTTGCAGGCAATCCGGCACAATGTACGCGACACGAAGCATGTGGCCACGTGTCTGGGCTTTGGACCGCGTTTTCTGCACTCGACAGGCCAGGCGTATAAAGGCGGCCCGAACAGCGGAGTGTTCCTGCAGGTTACCTGCGACGATGCCAACGACCTTCCGGTGCCCGGCCAGAAATATACGTTCGGCATCGTGAAAGCTGCCCAGGCGCGCGGAGACTTCCAGGTGCTCGCGGAGCGCGGCCGGCGCGCGCTGAGGGTGCATCTCGGAGCTGATCTCGCATCCGGGCTGAAGGCTCTCGCGGCCGCGGTGAAGGAAGCATTGGCGTAGGTTCCCCTGAATTCACGGGTCCAGGTTTACTGCGAGGGAGGAAAACTCTCCTCGCATTAGGCGGCGCGAGTGCGCCCTGAAGGAGAGAATTCATGCAAATGGGAATGGTGGGGTTGGGTCGCATGGGTGCGAACATGACGCGCCGGCTCATGCGGGGCGGACATCAGGTCGTTGTATCGGATCTCAGTCCTGATGCTGTGAAAGGTCTCGCAGGCGAAGGCGCGGTCGGCTCAACGTCACTGCAAGACCTGGTCAGCAAACTGAAGGCTCCGCGTGCTGTCTGGATCATGGTCCCCGCCGGCAGTCCTACCGAGCAGACCGTACAAACGCTGGCCCAGTCCCTCGAGAAAGGCGACACCATCATCGACGGGGGAAATTCTTACTTCAAAGATGACGTCCGTCGTTCCAAGAGCCTTACGGAAAAAGGCATTCATTACGTCGATGTCGGTACCAGCGGCGGAGTGTGGGGTCTCGATCGTGGATATTGCATGATGATCGGCGGCCCGAACGAAGCAGTGCAACGCCTCGATCCGATCTTCAAGACCCTCGCCCCAGGAATAGGCGACATCCCGAGAACTCCAGGCTTCGAGAAACTCGGCGGCACGGCCGAACAGGGCTACATCCATTGCGGCCCCTCGGGCTCGGGTCATTTCGTAAAAATGGTTCACAACGGCATCGAGTACGGAATCATGCAGGCCTACGCCGAGGGCTTCGACATTTTCAAGAACGCCACCAGCAAAGAATTGCCGGAAGAGATCCGCTATGATCTCAATTTGCCCGATATCGCGGAGGTTTGGCGCCGCGGCAGCGTTGTCAGTTCCTGGCTGTTAGACCTGACCGCAATGGCACTGACGGAAAATCCGACACTCGCCGAATACAGCGGCTTCGTTCAGGACTCGGGCGAAGGGCGATGGACGATTCAGGCGGCGATCGATGAAGCAGTGCCGGTCGACGTGTTATCGGCAGCTCTGTTCGTGCGCTTCCGTTCACGGCAGGAACACACCTTCGCCGAAAAAATGCTCTCGGCGATGCGGCAGAAGTTCGGTGGGCACGTTGAGCCGAAAGCCGCGAAGAAACCCGCTTAACCCGCTTCATATTCGCGAACGATTCGCAGAAGAAGCAGTTTTATGGTCCAGACCCAGACTTTGCCCGTAACGACCGCCCAGCCTGTCGGAAGGGTCGGCGATCCGTGTGTGATGGTCATCTTCGGTGCCTCTGGCGACCTCACCCGGCGGAAGTTGATTCCCGCCCTGTACAACCTCGCACGCGCGCAACTGCTATCCCGCGAATTCGCAGTCGTGGGACTGGCGCGCAGCCCCATGTCCACCGAGGACTACCGCAAGAGAGTCACTGAGGACATGAAGCAGTTCGCCACTGGAGAAGTCGATCCTGATCTTTGGGAGTGGTTTGTGCGCCGGATGCACTACCTGTCGGGGAGCTTCGATGACCCGGCCACCTATCCAAAACTGAAAGAACTTCTCGAGAAAATCGACAAGGACTATTCCACGCGCGGGAACTATTTCTATTACCTTGCCACCGCGCCGGACGCCTTCGGCCCCATCGTCGAGAGCCTCGCCCAGAATGGCTTGATGGACCAGACCAATCATTGGCGGCGGGTGATCATCGAAAAGCCGTTCGGTCATGATCTCGACAGCGCTCGGTCGTTGAATCAACAGTTGCTGAAGGTGTGCGACGAGAAGCAGATTTACCGCATTGACCATTACCTCGGCAAAGAGACCGTTCAGAACATTTTGGCTCTGCGCTTTGCGAACGGCATCTTTGAACCGATCTGGAATCGACGCTATATCGACCATGTGCAGATTTCCGTGGCGGAGACAGTGGGCGTTGAGAAACGTGGCGGCTATTACGACACGGCCGGCGCTCTCCGCGACATGGTGCCCAATCACATCATGCAGCTCATCACGCTGACGGCGATGGAGCCGCCCGTATCGTTCCGCGCCGACTCGGTTCGCGACGAGCAATCGAAGATCCTCCATGCAATCCAGCCCTTGAGCGCTGAGGAGGTATTGATCCGCAGCGTGCGCGGACAGTATGGCGAAGGCGTCATCGCGGGTAAACGCGTGCCGGCCTATCGCGCTGAACCGGGCGTGCCACCCGACTCACGGACTGAGACCTTCGTCGCCATGAAGCTGCTCATCGACAACTGGCGATGGGCCGACGTTCCCTTCTACCTGCGAACCGGAAAACGGATGGCCGTTCGCAACACGCACATCGTGATCCAGTTCCGCCGGGCGCCGTTTGTTTTGTTCCGCGACACACCCGTCGAGAACCTGATGCCGAATCAGTTGGTCTTGCATATCCAGCCTGAAGAAGGGATCTCATTACGTTTCGCTGCGAAAGCCCCGGGAGCCCTCATGCGCCTGGGTACGGTGGATATGAATTTCGAATATGCCGACTACTTCGGTTCGCAACCAAGTACGGGCTACGAGCGACTCTTGCACGATTGCATGATCGGCGACGCCACACTGTTCCAGCGAGCCGACATGGTGGAAGCCGGTTGGTGCGTTGTAAGCCCGTTACTCGATGTGTGGAGGGCATTGCCACCAAGACACTTCCCCAATTACGCCGCAGGATCGTGGGGGCCTAAAGAAGCGGATGAACTGCTGGAGCGCGATGGTCGCCGCTGGAGGAATTTCGAAAAATGATTCTGGCCGGCGACATCGGCGGCACCAATGCGCGGTTGGCGTATTTCGAAGCTCAAGATGGTCACCTCACAGTCGCCGCGGAAGGAGTCTTCCCCAGCCGCGGGCATAGCGGGCTCGATGAAATCGTCACTCAGTTTGTGAAGTCGCAGAGCCAGCGGCCAGACGTAGCGTGCTTCGGCGTGGCGGGCCCTGTTCGCAACGGCAAGGTCGAAACTTCCAACCTTCCCTGGACGGTCGAAGCTTCTCGATTGGCTACCGAGTTACAGCTGCCTTCCGCAATCCTCATCAACGATCTGGAGGCGAATGCGTGGGGCATCGCGAGTCTCGGAGAAAACGACCTCGTCCCTCTCAACCGCGTGAGGGGAACACCCTCGGGCAATCAGGCAGTCATCTCTGCCGGCACCGGATTGGGTGAAGCCGGGCTCTACTGGGATGGGAAGTCGTATGACATTTTTGCTTGTGAAGGCGGCCACACGGACTTCGCGCCGCGCACGGAGCTCGAGATCGAATTGCTTCGTTTTCTGACGACTCGGTTCTGCCATGTGAGCTACGAGCGGATTGTTTCCGGTCCTGGTTTGGTGAATGTGTATCAGTTTTTTCGTGACACGCATCGTGGAGAGGAACCTGCCTGGCTGACCGAAGAGTTCGCTCATGGCGACGCGGCTGCGGCGATTTCGCGCGCGGCGGTCACTGGTAAAAGCCCCCTTGCGGAGCATGCGCTTGATCTCTGGATTTCAATCTACGGGGCCGAGGCGGGAAATCTTGCTCTGAAGCTGATGGCAACGGGCGGAGTGTACCTCGGTGGTGGCATTGCTCCGAAATTAGCCACCAAGCTTGCAGGTCCCCTTTTCATGCAGGCCTTCCTCAGTAAGGGTCGGATGCAGCCGCTGCTGGAATCCATCCCAGTGAGAATCATCACCAACGACAAAATTGCGCTGTTCGGCGCCGCCCGATACGCGCTTGCACACATAAAAAAGTAGGCAAGATGGCCGACACGAAAGAAGTTCGAGTAGTTCCCGATACGGCTTCGTTGTTCCAGGCAGCGGCGAAAGAATTCGTGTCTCAGGCAGAGGCAGGAATCAAAGCGCAAGGGCGCTTCACCGTCGCTCTGTCGGGCGGATCCACACCAAGGGGACTGTTTAGCGTGCTGGCGGCGAACTATCGTGACCGGCTGCCCTGGGACAAGATGTTCATCTTCTGGAGCGACGAGCGGCACGTCCCGCCGGAGAGTTCCGAGAGTAACTACCGGATGGCTTACGAGTCGTTACTCTCTAAAGTGCCTGTGCCGCAGACCAACATCTTTCGCATTCCAGCGGAGAACCCGGACGCGCGCCAGGTTGCCGCCGAGTACGGAGAAACGGTCCGCCGATTCTTTCAGGCCCCGCAAGGCGCGTTTCCGCAGTTCGATCTGATTCTTCTCGGGATGGGACCGGATGGCCACACGGCGTCTCTTTTTCCGGGAAGCTCGGCAGTGCACGAGAAAGAGCGGCTGGTTGTATCGACGTGGGTGGAGAAACTGAAGACGGATCGCATCACGTTCACCGCTCCGCTGATTAATCGCGCCAAGGTTGTGATGTTTCTGATCGCCGGTGCTGATAAGTCGGAGGCGCTCCGGGAAGTGCTGGAAGGTAATCAGCCAGCGGAGAGGTACCCCTCAAGACTGATCCACCCGGCAGATGGCCGGTTAATTTGGCTGGCGGACCAGGCCGCTGCCGCTACTTTAGCGAGGAAAAGCGCCTAGGCCGCGTTGCTTCGCCAGTCGGCAATTTCCTTTAAGCCGTCCCCAAAGGTGTGCTGGAACAGCCGGACCATGTGGCGGGAGTGTTCGAATTCATGAATGTCGGCCCAGACCTCGGCTTGCCAGGAAGCGTCATGCGTGGCAGATTCCCCGCAGGTGGCGCAGCGAGTGTGGAGGCGTACGCGCGGTAAGGTCTGGCTGAGCTGAGACTCCGGCAATTCCACAAAAATGCAGCGAACCTCCTCGATCTCCTCGTTGGGACCGATCAGGTGCTCATACCGGAGAAGGTACCCAAATCCAAGCTTTCTGGCTTCCGCTTCAGCCTCCATCCGGGTGTGAAACGGACCGTATTCCGCCCGCATCTGTTCGGTGGAGTCACAAGTCATCCAGAAAGTCTCTTTGTACGCCATGCCTACCTCGCCTTGGGTCTGGTCGCTCGCCCTGGGAGGAGCGAGACCGTATGAACGGCAGCCTCTGCGATGCAATCGGATTACCTTAGCGGGTGGAGCGAAAATGCTTGTTTTTCCAAGCATGGGCAGGCTCTTGGCTTCGGCTCGGGTTGTGGCCTGAATGCAATAATTTGCAGCAAGTTCCTTTGGATTCGGACTGCCCTCGTGACTCGGAGGAACGCACCTCGCTACTTGGAAGTTCGGCCCCTGTTCGCTACGATGAGCCAGGTTTTGGGCGCTCGAATTCCTGAATTTCAGTCGAAGAGGACTGCTGTATCGCCCATGGTAAGTCGTCGAGAGCCTCGCAAAGACATTCGTGTTCCCATCCGAATCTTCGGTACCGATGTTGCCGGCAAAGCTTTCAGTGAAAATGTGTTCACGGTCAACGTGAGCCGTGGCGGAGCCATGGTGATCGAGATCAGAACCCAGCTCAAGGTCGGCGAGATCATTGGCCTGACCTACGGGAAAGCCAAAGGCCGCTACGAAGTCCGCTGGGTCGGACAAACAGGGAGCCAGAAAGAAAATCTCGCCGGCCTTCAGAACACGAAGGCGAACGAGTTCATCTGGGATTTTCCGCTTCCTGAGGCCACTCCGGAGGACGCGATTCGCGCGCGGGCCCTCAAGGAACGGAGGGAGCACCCGCGCAGCCGATGCAATCTGTCGGTCGAATTGCATCCCGCGAGCGGCGAGAGCCGGGCCTGGGGACGGGTTGCCGACATCAGCTTCGGTGGGTGCTTCGTCGAGATGCCCAGCCCTTTCAAAGAAGGCACCCAGATCCGCTTGGCCTTGTGGATTCAGGATAAGAAGATCTGGGCCCTCGCCAAAGTTGTGAGTTCACGTCTCGGATCCGGAATTGGCGTTCAATTCCTCGAGATGAAGAACGAAGATCGGACGGAACTCAAGCGATTCTTGGACGGCCTTCCAGGGATGCGTCGGTAGTTGAGTTCGGAGTCGGAATTAAGCAACCGAGCTTGCAGCGACTCCGCGACTCTCCGACACTTTTTCCGTGAGGCCCAGTTCCGAAACCCAATTCACTCCGCCATGGCTGGCGACGTACAACGCCAGTTCCAATCTGCTCCAAACTCCCAGCTTGTCGAAGGTCGTGCGCAGATAGTTCTTCACTACCTGTTCACTTGTCCCAATCACCTTGGCGATGTCGCGGTTCGTCAGACCTTCCCAAACCAGCGTGGCTACTTGAATTTCCTTTTGCGTTAACTGATCGCGGGGCTGCATGATTCCACCTGCTCCTTCGCAAACATGGCTGTTGCCAGTTTGACTCGCTTGCGGCCTTGAGTGATTCCGGCTCTCAAGAACAGAGTCCGCAAATGCTGTTTGACGGTTCGTGGGCTGACGTTGAGGTGTCCGGCGATTTCCTTGTTGCTGCATCCTTGCGCCAGCAACCGGAGAACTTCCTCGTCGCGGGGCGTGATCTTGATGGCATCTAAATCGATCATGAGTGCGACTCCTGATTGGCTACGAACGGCTTTTCAGAAGCACGAGTTTCGCCAAACCTTCGCCCATGCCGTTCGTTAGGACAAACACCAATGAACGCCGCAACTTAGCTCCCGCAGGTCGGCGGCTCATTGCGTTGAAGAGTTCGGATTCGGTTTCATAACGAATCCGATCTGGACCGAATCGGAATCGCTGAGGTTAGGACGTTCTTATCGCGGAAGACTCGCCGTCCCACCTTTCAGCTTTTCTTAATGTTCTTTCTTGTATCCTCTGTTACGTCAAAACGGCGGGGATAGGTATGAATCGATATCGTGCATTTCGAGCGCCAGCCTGGCGAATCGTACTAGGGTTGTCGCTTGCGGTCACCAGCCTCATTTCGGCTGCCGGCGCGCAGTCGGGACCGCAGCCAACAGCAGCGCCCACCGATCCAGCGAATGGGGCGCCCATCACGATCACGCTCCAGGATGCGTTGCAGCGTGCGCAGAGCTACAGCCCCGACTTCCGGGCGGCTCTCACCGAATTCGGTATTGCTCGCGAAGACCGGGTGCAAGGACGCGCAGCCCTGTTACCGAATGTCAACTACAACAGCAGCCTGATCTACACGCAGGGCAACGGCACGCACTCGAATACGCCGACCTACATCGCCAACAACGGAGTCCACGAGTACATCAGTCAAGGCACCGTCCATCAGAGTCTCTCGCTCTCGGACTTCGCCGATTACCGCCGCGCTGCCGCCGCGGAAGCCCTCGCAAAGGCCCGTGCAGACATCGCTGCTCGGGGTCTCGTCGTGACAGTCGTTCAGTCGTACTACGGACTCGTCGTTGCTCAGCGGAAGTACGGAACCGAGCAATTAGCGGCCGAAGAAGCAAGAAAGTTCCTCGATATCAGCCAGAAATTGGAAAAAGGCGGAGAGGTCGCGCACTCCGACGTAATCAAGGCACGCATCCAATACGAGCAGCAACAACGCGATCTCGAGGAGTCTCGCTTGGAGATGGAAAAGAGTCGGCTCGAACTGGCCGTTCTCCTGTTTCCGAACTTCAACGAAAACTACAGCGTCGTCGATGACCTGCAGATGCCCGTCCCTCTTCCCGAGTACGTTGAAGTCCAGAACATGGCAGCGCAAAAGAACCCCCAACTACGAGCTGCAGTTGCTTCATTGCAGGTTGCTAAACACGAGGTTACGAGCGCCTGGGGTGGAATTCTGCCGTCGGCAAGCGTGGACTATTTCTACGGAATCGACTCGAGTCACTTCGCCACACGGCAGTTCGATCCCGTTCTTGGCCAGACCGTAAACAATCTCGGCAGCTCTATCGTCGCCAGCCTTCAGATCCCGATCTGGAACTGGGGAGCCAACGTGAGCAAGCTGAAACAGGCTGATCTGCGTCGTGATCAAGCCCGCGTGGAGCTGAGCTATGCGCAGCGTAAGGCATTGAGCGACCTGAAATCCTTTTATGGTGAAGCTCAAACGGCAAAGGCCGAACTAGACTCACTCAACCAGTCGGCGGAGCTTTCGGCGGAAAGCCTGCGGCTGACCACAATGCGCTATCAGGCCGGCGAAGCAACGGTTCTGGAGGTTGTCGACGCGCAAAATACTCTTACACAATCGCGCAACGCCTACGCAGACGGGCAGTGGCGCTATCGCCAGGCGATTGCGAACCTCCAGACTCTGACAGGGAATTTCTGATCGATGCCTTTTTCCACTTCACCCCTAACTCGCGCGAAACAGGCGACGCATGAGTGCTCCGCAAGAAGTGCGGCCCTCCCCCTGATCGCCTTCGCCCTTCTCGGTTTCGCGGCGTGCTCCAAAGAACCGGCCGACAAAGAACCCACCGTGTCAGTTCAAGCCGCGACCGCCGAGAAGACCGAACTTAAAGAGACAATCACTGCACAGGCTGTGCTTTTTCCACTTCAGCAGGCGGCCATCACGCCGAAGATCAGCGCTCCCGTTCACAAGTTCTACGTCAATCGGGGAAGTAGGGTGCACAAAGATCAACTTCTCGCGCAGCTTGAAAATCGCGATCTGACAGCTTCCAGCGAAGAGAACAAAGGAAACCTCGAACAAGCGCAAGCGGCCTACGAAACGACAACGGGCGCGAGTCTGCCCGAGGAAATGCAAAAAGCGCAATTGGACGTCGAAGCTGCGAAGAAACTACTGGACGCGCAGCAGAAGGTGTACACAAGCCGACAAGAACTCTTTCAGCAAGGCGCTCTTCCCCGCAAGGAACTCGATCAGTCGGGTGTGGATCTCACGCAGGCCAAGAATCAATACGAAATTGCGAGCAAACACTTCGAGGCTTTACAAGCCATCGGCAAAAAGCAGGAACTGAGATCCGCGGCGGGCCAGCTTCAGTCGGCCAAAGGCAAGTTCATGGGAGCGGCGGCCCAGCTCAGCTACTCAGAAATCCGCAGCCCCATCGACGGCTTCGTTACCGACCGTCCTCTCTACCCCGGAGAAATGGCGGCTGCCGGCACTCCTCTGATCACCGTGATGGATACATCTCAGGTGATAGCCAAGGCTCACATCCCTCAGCCGGATGCAGCGCTTCTAAAGATTGGCGACAAGGCAACGCTGACTGTTCCGGGGGAAAACGACCCGGTCGAAGGAAAGGTCACAATCATCAGCCCGGCCCTTGACCCTAACAGCACAACCGTCGAGGTGTGGGTACAAGCGGCAAATCGCAAGCAGCGCCTGAAGCCGGGCACGAGCGTACAGGTTTCCATGATTGCCCAAACAGTGAAAGACGCGATTGCGATTCCCTCCGAGTCCGTGCTCACCGCTCAGAACGGAACCACGACCGTCATGGTGATCGGGCCCGACAACCGCGCTCATCAGACAGCGGTTAAAACGGGCGTTCGTGAAGGCGACAAGATCCAGATTGTCGACGGCATCAAGGCAGGTGATCGGGTAATCTCGGCCGGCGCCTACGCCCTGCCGGACAAGACCAAGGTCAGCGTGGAGGCCGCCGTCGCTCCGGACGAGAAAAAGCCCGCTGCCGGCGCCGACGACAAAGACGACAAGAAGGACGATAAATAGCGTGGCGAATCGTTCGGACAATTACTGGTTTGCTCGCCATTCGAAGTCGGTGATTTTCCTGATCCTGACCCTCGCGCTGCTGGGCGGCTATCTTGCCTTTACGATTCCAGTTTCGGTTTTTCCCTCAACAAATTTCCCGCGCATTCTAATCGCCGTCGATAACGGGGTGATGCCCATTGATCAGATGATGGTCACGATCACACGTCCGATCGAAGAGACGGTCAACAGCGTTCCCGGACTCGAGGAAGTCCGCTCCACAACCAGCCGGGGTTCTGCCGAAATCAACCTCTTCTTCAACTGGGACGTGGACATGTTCAGGACACTGCAATACGTGAACGCCGCAATTGCTCGTGTGCAGCCGGAGTTGCCTGCGACCGCCACCATCGTTCCCAACCGGATGACGTTCGCCAGTTTCCCCATCATCGGCTACAGCCTGACCTCCGACACGGTTCCACAAACTCAACTCTGGGAGCTTGCGACCTACGATATCAAGCCACGATTGAATCGATTAAATGGGGTTTCGACTGTGCTGGTCCAGGGTGGACAAGAGCCGGAATTTCATGTCGAGCCCGATCCTGCTCGACTCCTCGCCGCCAGCGTCACGGTCACAGACATTCTCGACGCGATTAAGCGCACCAATCTCATTGACTCGCCCGGCCTGTTCGAACGCAATCATCAGCTCATCCTCGGGTTAGTCAGCGGACAGGTGCACACAGCCGCCGAGATCGCGAGCGTTGTTGTAAAGTCGACGACAGCGGGCGTCCCCGTTCGCGTCGGTGATCTCGCCCAGGTCGTTTCCGGAGTCAAGCCCGTTTACCGCATCATTACCGCGAACGGCAAACCCGCGGTCCTGCTGAATATCAATCGCCAGCCCGACAGCAACACCCTCGACGTCGCGAACGAAGTACACCAGACGCTCAATGAAATCCGCAAAACGCTGCCTCCGGCAATCGAGATCAAGCCCTTCTATGACCAATCGGTGATTGTAGGGGAGTCGATCAAGAGCGTGCGCGATGCCATTCTGCTCGGCCTCCTGCTGGCGTCGATCATTCTGGTTTTGTTTCTCCACGATTGGGGGACCTCGTTGGTTGCAGGCCTGGTCATTCCCGTCACTGTTCTGGTCACCTTCATCTTTCTGAAACTGCTCGGCCAGACTTTCAACCTGATGACTCTGGGTGGCCTGGCCGCGGCCGTCGGGCTTGTGATCGACGACGCCATCGTGGTGGTCGAAAACATCGTGCTGCATCGCGAAGCGGGGCAGGGCCGGCTACAAGCGATTCGCAGTGCTCTGGGCGAGATCACGGTTCCGCTCGTTGGATCGACGGTCACGCCGGTCGTCGTACTTCTCCCTCTGGTCGTGATCACGGGAGTCTACGGGACTTTCTTTCGCGCCCTCGCGTTAACACTCGGTGTGTCTCTCTTCACTTCGCTTGCCCTCGCCCTCACCTGGACTCCGACCCTTAGCAGCTATTTCATTCGCAAGCACGGCGACGAACGCGATGAAATTGAGGAACGCGAAGAATCATTCGCGCGTCTGATGGAAGCCGAAGAAGCGTCGATTGGACCGCGATTTCGCCGCATCATTGATTTCCATCAACGATGGCTGCGCCGAGGGATGGAAAACAAATTGTGGCTGGCTGGCGGAGCCGTTGGTCTCATCGTCGTATCCTGTATCTGCTTCTACTTCGCCGATACCGACCTGATGCCAGAAATGGACGAAGGCGGTTTCACGCTCGACTACTGGACCCCGGCTGGTGCTTCACTTTCCGAGACCAACCGCATGGTCCTCGACATGGAGCGCATCATCAACGCGACTCCCGAAGTGGAAAGCACTTCGCGCCGCACCGGCGCAGAGCTCGGGCTAGCCGCCGTTACCGAAGCCAACCGCGGCGACATTCTCGTAAAACTCAAGCAAGATCGCAAACGCTCCATTGAAGAGGTGATTGAGGATATCCGCTCCCAGGTCGTCGCGCGGCAACCCGCAGTCCGGGTCGAGTTCGTACAGGTTCTGCAGGACATGATCGGCGATCTCACTGGCGAGCCGGAACCCGTCACCGTGAAGTTGTTCTCACAGAATCCTGCGCTGCTCGAAACGTGGGCGCCCAAGGTCGCCGACGCGATCCGCTTCAACGAAAAAACCGGAAAAGGTGCCGAAGGGGTCGTTGACGTCCTCGACGGTCTCGAAAACACTGTCAGCAGCCCCGCCGTGAATTTCCAGGTCGACCCCGCGGTTGCAGCTCGCGCCGGCTTCACGCCCGAGGAAGTTGCGACCGATGCTGCCGCGATCGTCGAAGGCGAACCAGCCGCAACGCCGGTTGTGGCGAACGATCGCGCGTACACGGTTCGCGTGCGCTTTCCCGCAGAAAGACGAATGTCGCTGGAAGCGATTTCGAACACACTTCTTACGAGCGCGTCCGGCCATACCGCAACTCTCGGTGCGTTGGCGAAAGTCACCGAACTGCCACCCCAGACCGAAATTCGCCGTGAGAATCTGCAGCGCAACGTTTCCATCACTGGCCGCACTGAAGGGGTCCATCTCGGCACTGCCATCGATCGAGTGCAAAGGGCTGTCGCAGCTCTGCATCTCCCGGCTGGTATTCGTCTCGAGTACGGAGGTACTTACAAAGAGCAGCAGCAGAATTTTCATGACTTTACGTTTGCGCTGGGCCTGGCTATCGTGCTCGTCTTCATCGTGCTGCTCTTCGAATTCGGCTCCTTTGCGGCACCACTCTCCATCTTGGCATCCGCGCTGTTGTCGACCTCGGGCGTCTTCATCGCCCTGATGATCACGCGGACCACGTTCAATATCTCTTCCTTCATGGGCATGATTATGGTGGTGGGGATCGTGGCGAAAAACGGCATCCTGTTGCTTGATGCTGATCAGAAGTTTCGGCGGCTGGGTATGTCGGCCGAAGACGCCATGCTCCAGGCAAGCCGGCGCCGGCTGCGCCCGATCGTGATGACCGCCCTCGCGACCATCGCGGGGATGCTGCCCCTGGCGTTCGCCATCGGAGCCGGTTCGCAGATGTTGCAGCCTCTGGCCATTGCTGTGATCGGTGGAATTCTGATCTCGATGGTGCTTTCTTTGATCATCACCCCGGCGGTGCATTCTTACCTCAGTCGGGAACCCATCAGGTCGGAGGTTCCGGCGCCTGTGGCGCATGCCTGATACTTGTATCGCCGCCTTGCTTCCTGGGGCTGACTTCCCCGCAAAAAACTGTACTTTGCGGGCTTGCGCACAGGCGCGGACGTAAACAGCCAGAAAAACTGGGCTCGCGGTGCCTTAGGCTGAACGTAATGCACTCTATTTGGCGCAGAAATTGCACTACAATAGGCCAAATGACTCCTCCACTTTTGCGGAGTGAGACCCTGCGGACTTGATGAGCCCACCGACCAGCGATAGCAGCGGACCTGTTCTCGACGAGGCAACGTTTCAGAAGTTGCTCGCGGCGGCCTATACGCTGCAAGAACATAACGAGCGCGTGCGTACCGGAACCTCGGCTGCCGACATGAAAGAGACCCCTACAGTCGATTCCGACACCACGGCTGCCCTTGCGCAGATCGTGGATGCGCAGCACCAGATTCACGCCAACAATCTTGACCTCGCGGGCGCCATGACCCTAATCGTCGATCGCATTCGAAAGATTACCGGAGCACAAGGCGCCGCGATCAGCCTCATTGATCAGGGGAATGTGAGTTATCGCGCCTGTAGCGGCTCCCTCGCCTCGCAAACGGGCAATGTGTTCCGCGCCGAGGCGTCGCTATCCGCGTCCACGCTCCTGCACGATGCGCTGCTGCGCTGCGCGGACGCGAGTAACGACTTCCGGGTGAATCCGGAAGTCGCCCGGCGGATGGGAGTGCAGTCGCTGATTGCCGTTCCAATTTTTCATGATGGCAAAACTGCCGGGGCGTTGGAACTCGTCTTCGCAAAGCCCAGCGCATTTCAGGAACACGATGTTCGCACCTGCCAGCTCATGGCAGGTTTGGTGACAGAAGCGCTTACGCACGACGCACAAAAAGAATGGCGAAAGGGTGTTGCTGCCGAACGCGCCTCGATGCTCGAGGTTCTCGAGAGGATTAAGCCACAATTGGCTCGCCTTGCAACCACCGAGGAGCGGCCTCAAGCCCCAGAAGATTCCTCAGCCACTCGCGGCTACGATGCCACGCCAGAAGGGCCGGAAGATCACACTTGCAAACATTGTGGGAACGAACTTGCGCCGGGAGAGGTTTTCTGCGGTGCATGCGGAACGTCGCGATCGAGCGTCGCTCACAACGACCTGCAGAGCAAATGGGCGACGCTCTGGAACCTGAAGAAAGTGAGTGGGCAAATTGCTTCCGCGGAATCGCAGCCGTACGAATCCGTCATTAAGCCGTTGCCGAAGAACGAATCGGTTATAAAGCCCTCAACGAGCGCCGACTCGGTAATCAAGCCGGAACCGAAATACGAATCTGTCATTCTGCCCTTGCCAGAATCTGAGGTGGCAAAGCCGGCAGTGTCGTCCCAAGCAACATCGCTAGCGGGGTCCGAGGTTCACCAAGCTCCCGTGACTGCCATTCCGGATCTGGCGGCCGCGGTATCTGAACCGGCAAATCAAGACACCTTTCTATCAAAATCGGAACAAGCACGTGCTGAGACGAGAGCCGGCGCTGAGCCTCTGGTTGATGAGGCGCTCACTGTTGCGAAAGCGCCGGAAGATCCGAACATGTTGCATTCGATCGCGGTTTCTCCTCCCACAACGCAGCTCGGAGCCTTCTGGCAAAAGCACAGGGGATTCATCAAGAAGCATCCCGGCGACTTGGCCTTGGGCGCTGCTGCGTTCTTGTTCTTGATCACAATCCTTTGGGCGGTCTCGTCGAACAGTCCTACAACGTCGGCCGACTCAGGTTCGCCACAAGGAACCCAGGCAGCAGCGACGCCCGTAAAGCCCAAGAAGAGGCAAGCTCCTCCGGCACCCAAGGTTTCGTTTTTTGATCAAGTCCTGATTGGATTGGGATTGGCGGATCCACCCCCAGCCCCTTCTTATTCGGGGAATCCCAACGTTCCCGTGTGGATCGATGTGCACACGGCCTTGTATTACTGTCCCGGCTCGGACCTTTATGGCAAGACCCCTCAAGGTAAGATCGCCAGCCAGCATGACGCGCAGCTCGATCAATTTGAGCCCGCCTCCCGCAAGGTCTGCGATTGATAGCTGCCCTGAATTCATTCGCTTGTGGGCACCTACAGAATTCCACTTAGCCTAAATTTGACAACTGGGGCGCTCGGTAGTGGAATTGTTCCCAGCGATGTCTTGGGAGAAGCACTAGCGTGCCTCAATCACAACCAAAACCCCTCCAACAGGCGCCCAAATTGCCTAATCCAGAACTGAATCCGCTCCTGAACCCGACTTTAGGAAACAATCTCGGGCGCTGGGCACAGGCGTATTTCACGAGCCCTCCGGAGAAGCGGGAGGAGGCTGTTTTGGAACTCCTCCACGAATTGGAGGCGGAGGCGGGTTCGAACGGAACGGCACAGTCAGATCCTGGTGGGAGCCCGCCGTGGTTGCATTCACTAGAGGGGGACCAACTCAATCCTGTACTGACGTGTGCCGAGTGCGGCCACCAGAATGCGCCGCAACAGAGATTCTGCGGTATGTGCGGATCACGGCTGGTCTTCTCCGATCCTCCGATCGACAGTTCGGCGCAAAGTAGTTCGGATCCTTTTCGCCAGACGCAAGAAATCTCTCCGTTGCCGGCATCAACCCCGGACCCAGTTCCGTCCTTTGGATCACTGTCGCTGTTTGCGACGGCACCAACAAGCAAGGAGACGGATCCCCATTCTGGACCGGAGGTCCAGTGGCTCCAGGAGAAGAATTACGATTCCGATCTGGATGAGGGTTCGCAACGCTCGTCGGCCACGAAGTACCTGGTAACAGCTTTGGGCCTGATGCTTCTCGGCGTGTTGTTTTACGCGCAGTGGACACCACAGAAGAGCCATCCAGCCGCTGCCAACTCCGCCGGCACTGCCCATCCTGCAGCGGTGAACCAACCACCTGAAAGTCGTGCATCGGAGCCAGCCGCGACGCAACCCGCCACCGAGCCGGCCGCAGCGAATGAGGCCGCACCAGCGAACGAAGCGGCTTCAAAGCCGTCAACCCAGACGCCTCCCCGCGAGACTGCGCAAAACGAGCAGAATCCGCGCGCCAATAACCCACCTCCTGCAGGCCCACCGCCCGCGGTGCCAAATACTGAACCCGCTCCTGTGCGTAATGCGAGCACGGTGCAGTCCGAGGACGAAACTCCTGCGTCTGCTGGTGCGGAGGAGTTAGCGCAAGCCGAAGGCTACCTTACTGGAAAATACGGGTCGCGTAACAGTTCGGAAGCGGCGCGCTACTTGTGGAAGGCGGTCAGCAAGGAGAACCCGACGGCGATCCTCCTTCTTTCCGATCTCTACCTGGCCGGCGACGGCGTCCCCAAGAGCTGTGCTCAGGCGCAACTTTTGCTCCGGGCGGCAGCCAGGAAAAATATTGCAGCAGCCGCAAACAAGCTCCGCGAGCTTCAACAAACGGGATGTCCGTAGGAGTCTCGGCCGTAGCGTCAACTCCCCGGCAAGTCAATTTAGTGGTGGGTTCCGGACGAGGTGGTCTGATGGAGGCCTAGGATGCTGTGCTCCCAGGCCTCAAGAGGTTCAAGCTCGGGCTGCTTGTTCGAATCTCCGTGCTTCGTACCAGAGGGCAAGCTCGACTCGATTCCAGAGTCCGAGTTTGTCGTAGATGACTCGGAGATAATTCTTGACGACGTGCTCAGTTGTTCCGATTTCGTCGGCAACTTCTTTATTCTTGAGTCCTTGGGCAACAAGTTCGATAACTCTGCTCTCTCGTTCGCTGGGTACGCGCTTTCCGTAACGTCCTTCTCCAAACATAACTGCCTCCGGTACAAGAGTGTTGCGAGTTTGACCCGCTTGATGCCGCTCGTGATCCCAAATCGCAAAAACAGCCGATTGAAGTGCGCCTTCACTGTCCGGCGTGCCATGTTGAGTTGTCGAGCGATCTCATCGTTATCGCAACCTTGCAGAAGCAATTCGACGATTTGTTGTTCACGCTGCCCCAAACGTACGGGTTTTTCGCTCATTCCTACCCCCCTCAAAATGTGCCTGTGAAGCGATCGCACCTGATCCGAAGGGCACACCAAAAAAAGGCCTGGCGGATCAAAGCCGTGATTGCAATTGATTGAAAACGAGCTTTGTTACTGTTTCTCATAGCACTCACCTTGCCAATTCTGTGCATTTTCTTACTGTGATTTTTTGCTCCGGTTTTCCACAACTCGGCCGCCACCACGACCGCCTGACGGTTCGAACCCCGCCTCACGCGCGCGTTTCGCGTGGGAGTCGAGACACGTTGCCGGAAGCGCCTGTAAAAGCACGCGAAAATCGACCTGATGTGGTCGGCCCGGCGGTCTGAAGACAGTACCAAACTGGATACGTTTACTACTGGAGAACGTCCGGACAGTGAAGAGAGGGCGAAAATCAGAATACGAACTAGATGCGGTCCGCTAAGGACCTGAGACTTGAGCTAAGGGGAATACATTAGGACAAAACTGCCGATCCACTCCCTCCGGGAGGAATCAATTACATGCGGCACGGCGGGTCGATCCAACCCGCTAGCGCCAAGATGTAACCCACATGGTGCAATTCGTGTTCCGTTGGCAATCCTACGATTCACGCTTCTGCATGAATAAGATAGTTTGTCGCTACTGCGATCTCCTGATCGCGAAATCTTTCCGGTGCATGTATTTTTTCCGAAAAAATTGGGAATTCAATATTTGTCCATTTCTCCGGTCGTGCCATTGGTCGAGGCGTCAATCCTGCGCAACGCATCCTTTTGGGCTTGAGTCCTTTTAGCGTCCCGCAAGTTCTTGCACATTCGCCCGCCGAAGCCACCGAGACCGCTTCACCAAGGCCAGGGGATGTCTTTCTTTTCAGCAAGATCGACCTGTGGCGGACTGGCCGCGAAGGTATCTAGGTTGCACTCGATTGTGTGCCAAAACAACTGCCAGCAGTGCCAGGCTGACGTAGTATCAGAGAGACCGAGCAATGACCGACTGTCGGTTTTTGCCGGATTTTCAGCGGTCAAAGCCTAAATGAGTTCCTCCGACGTTTCGATCCCAAACTTCGAAGGCGCCACCCCGGGAAATCCTCTCGTCAGCGTCGTGATCCCAGCCTACAATTCGGCGAAGTACATTCCGGCGACACTGAACTCCGTTCTGGCGCAGACTTTCCGGGACTTTGAGATTCTGGTGGTAAACGACGGCTCGCCCGATACGCCGCAACTGGAGCTTGCGTTACAGCCGTTTGGCACACGAATTCGCTATATCAAGCAGGCGAATCGCGGTCCAAGTTCTGCGCGGAATACGGGAATTCGCGAAGCGCACGGTAAATATATTGCCTTCCTCGACAGTGATGACCTCTGGTTTTCAGAACACCTCCAAAACCAAGTCTCGGCCTTACAGAACGATCCGTCCCTTGGTCTGACGTACGCAAACGGGATTCATGTCGAAGACGAGATGCCGGTTTCCACGGCGTTCGATCGCACACCACAGCGTGAGCCCGTAACATTCGACTCGCTGCTTCGCGAGGATTCCACGGTGAGTACATCCAGCACAGTCGCATTGCGGCGGTCGCTGCTGGAGGCGGACCTGTTCGACGAAGGGCTTCGCCGCTGCGAAGACTTCGACCTTTGGTTGCGGATGGCGCATCAAGGAGTCCGCATGACCTTCACGCGCAAAATTCAGATCTACCATCGCCTGGCCAACGGGTTGGCCGCGAATCCGATCCTGATGAAGCGCGCTCGGGCGGAGGTCTACTCCAAGGCAGAAAAACTACCGGATCTTACCGAGAGCCAGCGAGAGACCGTTCGACGCAAACTATCGGAAATCGAGCAAGAAATTGAGCTGGAGAACGTGAAAGAGCCGCTCCTGTCCGGCCGCTACGCGGATGCGCGCCGGGCGGCGGAGCACGCGGCTCGAACGGCGTCGAACTGGAAGCTTGCAACAGTGGTGATTGGACTTCGGTTTTTTCCCAGTCTTGTCCAGAAGTTATATCGTCGTCATTTGCGTAGAATCTCCCAACAGAAGCGGGCCGAGTCCGTAAGAAGGATGGCGGAGACTGGGGCTCTTGACCTTGCGCACTTCGAAAAAACCGCATCTATCCCCGAGCAACGGGAAGATGGACAGATCGCTGCAAACGCTATGTAGTGGTCGACGCTACGCGGTATGGAGCAACTGAATCCATGATCTACGGAATCAAAACAGTGCTTGGCTATTTCCTGGGCACTGACAGGGCCGAACGTAATTTCAAGGTGTATCCCGACGACACCTTCGTGGTCTCCTACCCGCGGTCCGGCAATACCTGGACGCGCTTTCTCATTGCCAACCTCTTGCACCCCGACATGAACGTGAGCTTTACAAATATCGAGAAGCTGATTCCGGACACTTCCTCGCAATCGAACCGCGCACTGAAGGCCACGCCGCGGCCGCGCATTATCAAAACTCATCAGTACTTTGATCACCGCTATCCGAGGCTGATCTACATCGTTCGCGATCCTCGAGACGTGGCGCTCTCGTACTACGACTTTCAACGGAAATACATGCAAATTCCCGACGACTATCCGCTGGACCGTTATGTGGACGATTTCGTGGCGGGCAAGCTGATTTCCGCGGACTGGGGCAGCTGGAAAGAAAACGTTGCCAGCTGGATTTACACGAGAGGGAAGCGCGACAGCCTTCTCCTGCTTCGTTATGAAGACATCATGAGCGATACCGCGAAAGAACTCGGGCGCATTGCCGCTTTTTTCAATATCCCGCCGGATCCTGAGCGGATTCAATTGGCGATCGAACGCAGTTCCGCAGATCGCATGCGCCAACTTGAAAAACTCGAGGAAGACAAGTGGGTGGCTACGAAAAATCGGCGTAAAGACATTCCCTTCGTGCGAGTCGCGAAATCTGGAGGCTGGAAGACCTCTCTACCGGAATCGTGCGTGCATCAAATCGAGTCTGCATGGGGAGAACTCATGACAACGCTGGGATACGAACTCGTCACAGTTGACGTCCCCCAAGCCGCACGATAACCACTATGCCCGTGTTTCGCCCATCCCTCGCCGCGTTTGTGAAACTAGCCGCACGGCTTGAGATTCACGCGGTATGCCTGCCGGATCGTCTGTGGACACGGCCTTCGACACTGGGGACGCTGTGAACACTCGGCGAATCGAGGTCTTGAAGAATGTCGGCTCGAGCTGGTTCAGCCTCGGGGTCAATATCCTGGTCGGGATTTTTCTCTCGCCTTTTATTCTTCACCGCTTGGGCGACACTGCGTTTGGCATCTGGGTCCTGATCTTCTCCGTTACTGGCTACTATGGTTTGTTTGATCTGGGCATCCGTTCGTCAATAATCCGCTATGTTTCCACCTACACCACCACGAATGACGTCGCCGGACTCGCGAGACTAATCAACACGAGCCTTGCAACCTATACCGCCATTGGAACGCTGGCGATGGCGGTCACACTGCTTTGCACGCTCTATGTCGATCATCTCTTCCGGATTCCATCCGACTTCCTCACCACTGCTCGTTGGCTGTTCCTGATCGTTGGCGCTTCCGTCGCGGTGGGCTTCCCCACCGGCGTCTTCGGCGGAATTCTCGAAGGCCTGCAGCGCTTCTACTGGGTCAACGTGACCAACCTGGTCTCCACGTTGCTGCGCGCCGGGCTTATCGTGGTGGCGCTGACGCACGGTTTCGGATTGATCATGGTGGCTTTGATTACTGTCATCCTTCCGATCATCGGATCGATTGTCCGCGCAATCATCGTTCTTGCCATCCTGCCGATCAGATTCGGGTGGAAGTACGTAGACCGCAGCGCGTTCCGCGAGATCGCCAACTACAGCGCTATCAGCTTCGTCCTGATGATCGCGTACAAATTGCGGTTCAAGACCGATGAGATCGTGATCGGCACGTTCCTCTCAGTCACCGCGATCACCTATTTTTCGATTGGGGATCGCCTGCTCGATTACGCGGCAGAAGTGGTCAGCAGTCTGGCGCAGATTTTCGTTCCGATGTCGGGTCAATCTGACGCGCGCGGAGACAAAGAGCATCTTCGCAAGATACTGATCGCTGGCAATCGGGCTTGCGCCCTGATCATTTTCCCGATTTCGGCAGTGCTGATCATTCTCGGAAAATCTGTCATCGAAGCCTGGGTCGGCGCGCGTTACATCTCCGAGAGCTACCCGGTTCTTCTGATGTTGGTCATCCCGATCACGACCTCTCTGGCCCAGGCCGCATCCGTGCGAATCCTCTACGGCATGGCTCGTCATCAGGCCATGGCATGGGTGACGTTGATGGAGAGCATTGCGAACCTGATCTTAAGCATCGTGTTGATCGGACCTTTTGGAATCGTTGGGGATGCGGCTGGAACGGCCATTCCGCTGCTTTGCACGAGTCTTTTTTTCATGCCTCGACATCTGTGCCGCCTGCTCGGAATTCGAATCCGCACGTTTGTTTGGGAGGCTTACAAGCTGCCCGTCGCATTAGTCACTCCTTTCGTCCTGGCTCTGCTCCTTTTGCGCCGCTGGTTCATCCCTCATACGTACCTCCAGTTGGGGCTAGGAGTGGGACTCGCCCTGCTGCCCTATGGCGCGGGTGTGCTGTGGGCGCTCTGGTCCAACCGGATTTGGCACGTCGACAAGAGCTTGCCCGCATCCACGCAGAACGAGATAGCTGTGGCCCTGATCGAAAGCTATCAGGAGGAGCGCTAGTTCGACCGCGGGATAACGCAATGGCGGATGCTCCGAACAATCCGGCGGTAAAGGAAACTCTACGCAAACTGGTGCCGCCAGCCGTGCTGAGGGAGCGAGGGACGGTTCTTCGGCTCGGGCCGGCCGCTGGCCCGATTTACGCGCGATTGCGCCTTTTGGATTGGATTGGGCTACGCTCCGGGAATGCCACCCTGGCAAAACCTGGCGCGCACAGCTTTCTTTTTGTCTGCTTCGGGAACCTGATGCGTAGCCCCATGGCCGAAGTGATGTTCCGCCGATCCGTTGCGAGCGCCGCTTTGCCGAGGATCCAGATTGCATCCGCCGGCCTTCATGCGGTTCCCGGAACCCCCGCGCACCCGTGGGCGCTCGCAGCCAGTGCGGAACTCGGGTTATCTCTACAGGCCCATCGAGCTCGACTGTTAACGGCCGAAATGGTTTCGGCTGCGGACGCGATTTTTGCTATGGATTTCCAGAACAAAGCGGAATTGCTCGCGCAGTACCCGGAGTCCAGGGACAAGATTCTGATGCTAAGCGCGTACGCAACTGGAGGTCAGTACTGCCGTGAGATTTCGGACCCTTACTTTGGTAACCTCCCTGCTACCCAACAGTGTTATGGCATCTTGCAAAAATGTGTGGAAGATTTGACAGTAGCCTTGGTTGCAGCTGAACGTCAGCAGATTGCTTTGGAATCGGGTATTGCACGGTAGAGGCATTCTCGGTGGAGTGTGGGTCGGCTGAAGCTGGTGTCTAAGGTTTCGTTGACTTATGGACCTACATCGTCTTGCGAAGATCAGTCGAGGCCTCAGCAAGATCGCACGAGTCGTAACGGGCCATCAAATGGCGGGGCGCAACCTCACGGTTTTCCCTGACGACATTTTCCTCACCTCTTATCCTCGTTCTGGAAATACTTGGGCTCGTTTTCTCATCGGAAACCTGATCTACCAGGATGAGCCCGTCACTTTCCTGAACATTGAGAGCCGGATCCCCGAAATTTACTTCAACTCCGATCATCGGATGCGAGCTCTGGCTCGTCCTCGCATTTTGAAGAGTCACGAATGCTTTCAGGCACATTATCCAAAGGTGATCTACATCGTAAGAGATCCGCGGGATGTCGCCGTGTCCTTTTATCATCACAATGTGAAAGCCGGAAATATTGCGGATGACTGCCTGATGGACGAGTTCATCCCTCGTTTCATTGCGGCCGAGTTTGATAGCCGGTGGGGAAGCTGGGCCGAGCACGTTCAGAGTTGGACCTTGCTCCGGCAAGACTATCCGGAATTCATTCTGCTACGCTACGAGGATATGAAGGCTGACCCTGAACAAGAGTTACTCCGGTTAACCGTGTTTCTCGAGCACTGTTCGTTCCCTCAAATCGACAGCAGCCTGGAAAAGCTGCAGCGCGCCGTCCAACTCAGTTCACCCGAGCGGATGCGCAAACTGGAAAAAGAGCAGGGTAAGAAGTGGGTCCTGACGCGAGCCACGCGAGCGGACAGGCCTTTCGTGCGAACCGCGAAATCCGGTGGGTGGAGATCGGTGCTCTCTCCGTCTGCGGTGGCCGCAATCGAATTGGCATGGGGACCACTCATGCAGAGCCTGGGATACGAATTGTCGACGCCTTCGTACCCGCCCGAGCCAACCGTGGTCTACAAGGCAGTGGGTCTGAAGTAGTTCACTTGAGGCGAACCCGAAACCAGTTCCTGGTTTCAGCGATCCAAGGCCGCGGATCCGAGAGCCAGAGATCGTCGTAGTGCATCCCCGGGTACCACGGGACCGCGATCTTCACCAGACTGCTCCAAAAACTCGGATACGGACCGGGCCAGTTCGTGGGCCGGCCTCTCCGAAGATTGCTCAGGTGGCCAAGCTCGGAAACCATGCGGCGGCACACCGTCCCTCGCCGATAATGAAGGTTGTTCGCAGGAACCTTGCCGTTCAAGCACCAATCGATGAGGTAGCGCGGATAGTCAATCCCGCTGGCTATCGGTAGTGCGATCGATCCCCATGGACGCCCGTTAATCTCCATCAGCACAAACTCGCCACGAGCAGACTGCTTGTACTCCACCATGGCGATTCCCTGAAATCCGATCTTCTGGACGAGACGCTCGCTCGAAGAAGTGAGTTGGTCGTCGAGACCAATCGCTTTCCGGCAGCTGCTGGCCGATCCTCTCGGATCGACCTCTCGAATTCTCTTCCAGGCAAAAGGCAAGGTAACGCCCTCTCGGGAAACAAAACAAGCGAACCCGACTCCCTCGCCACCAACGAATTTCTGAATCAGGACTTCCCCGGCGGCTTCCAACCGGGCGTTCGTCTTGCGCTCGAGTTCATCTTTTCCGAAGGCATACGAGACCGAGCCAAAAACCGTTCGATCGCCAATCCTGCGAACAGAGAAGCGGTCCTTCACCACCACCGGGAAATCTAGAGCGGGAACCGCCTGCAGATCAGCCGGCTCCTTGATGAGCCACGTAGGCGGGACATTGATGCCAAGACTCTGTGCAAGCTCGACGGTTGCGTATTTGTCTGCGGCGGCATCGACTGCCTCGCGCGGAGGCAACGCTACTCTGCAGGCTCCCTCGAACGCATCCCGCAACTCCGAAATCGGCTGCAATGTCCAATCCGTGATCGGAACCACCAGATCTACGTTGTTTTGGTGAACGAAATTCACCACCGCTTCCACGAACGCGTGTGCATTGTCGGTAGACACGGGGTAGTCGAACCTAAGATTGCAGTAGCGCGAGAGCTTTGCTGCTGCGAACAGGCCGGCGTTTGCGCCGACTGCCACCCAGTGTCCGGCCCGCCCCGCCGAGCGCGTAAAAGCCAAGGCGGCCGCACTATGTCCGTCAAGAATCAGAATCCTTGCCAAAACGGAATCGCTCCGAGTGGTGGGAAGCCTTCAGGCAGATCCGGCAAAAGCCCTTTCCAGATTCCATCGCAGTCCGGCAACCGTCCGGGTCGGCCGTACTCGCTTCAGTTCCAGGGGATTATCTCGCTTCCGCACCACCCCGTCGTTGGTTGTAACTGCCGTCTGATATCCGGCGCGTTTGCTTTCTTCCGTGGTCTGTTGCGTCCAGTTGGGAAACAACGCCGGGCATGGGTAGGAAAAGTGCCGGACCGGAGCGCCCAAATGACTCTCCATGGTCTGCTTCGATACCGTCAACTCGCGGCGCAGATCATCCAGCTTCAGGAAGGCCATATTCGGATGCGTCATGGTGTGGGATCCAACAATGTGTCCTTTCTGTTCGAGCCCTTTCACCTGGTCCCAGGTCATCATGAATTGAGCGGTGCTGTCGGGAAGCTTCGCTTGCAGTTCCCTTTCAGCGCGAGCCACCTCGGCTTCAAGCGTAACCCCGGCCATCTGGCAGACCTGATCACATGCGCTGAGATACGCCTTCTCGCGGTCTTCGGCCGACGATAGGTTCCACGATTTGCCCGTGCTGTCGACCCAGCTCTTTTTCTGCGTCGTGCGGAAGGCGAAGCGGAGCCGGCTAGGCCACGGAAGCGTTCTCCGCTCGATACAATCTACGGTGACGTAAAATGTCGCCGGCACTCCGACCCGATTGAGAATCGGCATCGCAATTTCGTAGTTGTCTGTATAACCGTCGTCGAATGTAATCACGACGGCGCGTTCTGGCAGCTCACCTTCCTCGGTAACGAATCGTCCAGCCTGCTCAAGATCGATCGGACGAAAGTCGCGCGCCAGCATCTCGATCTGGCTCTGAAACGTTCGGGTCGAAAGTACAATGCCGCCCAGCGAATCGGTTACGCGCGACGGCTCCTCCAATACCGAGTGATACATCAGAATCGCGGCCGACTTCCCTCGGCGATGAGCAAGCCATCGCAGGGCCCCACTACCAATCAACGCCTTCTTCACCACGCCTTTAATCATGATCCCCGAGAAGCACACGGGAGCCGGAAATGCCACGCCGCCCAAGCCTGCTACGCCGCAATCTAAACCAGTCTAAACGACATCGTTCAAGCACAACGGTCACCCGTGAAAAACCATCGTAACCTTTCGAAGTGGCCGGCTTCGTCAGAAGATTTCTACTGCAACTTCAGCCCGCGACGGAAACATGGTGCGTCGCTTGTGTGCAACTGCTTTCACGTTTAGACTTCTAAGTTGATCGTCATTATGGGATAATTTTATAACCGCATTTAAATCAACAATTTGGGGTGGGCGCGGAGAGCCTTCAGGCCCGTCAATTGCTCTTAGAGGAAGCGACTATCCACCAAAAACACCGGGATCCGAGTGTGGGGAATCAGAATCGGGTGACGGTGACCCGCAACCATTAGCGAACGTCTGGAAACGCATTTCCGACGATCTCATCACGCATTTTTGAGCGTTGCATGACCCAGGAGGTTCACGGATTTGACTTCGACCAGCCATCTTATTGCCCCGCACGGCGGGGACCTAGTCAACCTCATAGCACAACCGGCCCGTGCCGCCGAACTCAAGGCCCACTCGAAAGAATGGCCATCCTGGGACCTCACCGGACGCCAAGTTTGCGATGTCGAATTGCTCCTGTGCGGCGGCTTCTCTCCGTTGCGCGGATTCATGAATCGCGCCGATTACGAAGGCGTTTGTCACAACATGCGGCTCGCGAGCGGAGTGCTGTGGCCGATGCCGATTACGCTCGACGTGACCGAGGAGTTTGCGAAGAAACTGACACCCGGCAGCAGTAAGGTCGCGTTACGGGATCCCGAAGGCGTGATGCTTGCCGTACTGAGTGTTGAGGATGTGTGGCAGCCCGACCGGTCCGCCGAAGCAAAAAGTGTGTTTGGTTCGACCAGCAAAGCGCATCCAGGATCCGACTACGCCATCAACAAGGCCAATCCGTGGTATGTCGGGGGCAAGTTGGAGGGTCTCCAACAGCCCGCGCATTATGACTTCCGCTCGCTGCGCCTTACACCCGCAGAATTGCGCGCGGAGTTTGCTCGGCTCGGCTGGCGGCGTGTTGTCGCCTTTCAAACCCGCAACCCAATGCACCGGGCGCATCAGGAATTGACCTTCCGGGCTGCAAAGCAGGTCGAGGCGAATTTGCTTATCCATCCTTCCGTCGGCATGACCAAGCCCGGCGATGTGGATTACTTTACGCGCGTCCGTTGCTATGAATTGTTGCTCCCGAAGTATCCGCACGGAACAGTAAAGCTGTCGCTTTTGCCGCTCGCGATGCGTATGGGCGGACCGCGCGAGGCGATCTGGCACGGACTCATCCGCAAAAATCATGGCTGCACCCATTTCATTGTCGGACGCGATCACGCCGGCCCCGGCAAGGACACTGACGGCAAGCCCTTCTATGGCCCCTACGACGCTCAGCAACTCTTCAAAAAGCACGAGGCTGACATCGGCATGACGATGGTGCCGTTCAACATGATGGTGTACCTCGAGAACCACGACAAATACGTTCCTGACAACGAGGTTCCCAACGGTTCGCGCGTTCTCAATATTTCCGGGACTGAGTTACGCGAACGTTTGAATGGCGGACGCGATATTCCCAGCTGGTTTACTTACCCCGAGGTCGTGGGGGAGTTGCGCCGCAGCTATCCGCCGCGCCACAAACAAGGCGTCACCATTTTCTTCACCGGACTGTCGGGCTCCGGAAAATCCACCATCGCGAACGTGCTCCTCACCAAGTTCCTTGAGATGGGTGGGCGCCCGGTAACCATCCTTGACGGAGATCTGGTTCGGAAACATCTCTCGTCGGAGCTCGGATTCTCCAAGGAGCACCGGGACATCAACATCCGCCGCATCGGATATGTCGCTTCGGAAATCACCAAGAACGGCGGAATCGCGATTTGCGCTCCAATCGCTCCATATGAGGCGGTGCGCAAGCAGGTACGAGAGATGATCGAGCCG
Source organism: uncultured Acidobacteriota bacterium (assembly GCA_963718505.1). Taxonomy (GTDB): domain Bacteria; phylum Acidobacteriota; class Terriglobia; order Terriglobales; family Acidobacteriaceae; genus Gp1-AA133. The sequence continues at coordinate 76,637 of CAVQZP010000032.1, forward strand.
GTGGGTGGTTTCGTTCTTGTGCATGTCGCCACGCCCCTCGAAACCTGCGAGCAGCGCGATCGCAAGGGGCTCTACGCCAAAGCGCGCGCAGGAATCGTGAAAGAGTTCACCGGGATCTCAGATCCGTACGAGGCTCCCCAAGAGGCTGAAGTCGTCATCAACACGGCTGAATTATCCCCGGAAGAATCCGCACAGGAGATCATCCTGCACCTCGAACGCCAGGGGTATATCGGCGCGAATGGGTCGCCGGCCTGAGAGAGCGGTTCTCTCAGGACGACCGAGCCCTGTACAAGACGATGGATCTCGTTGCTGCCAAAATTCTCGTCGGCTTCTTCGTCGGCACCCTCATCGGCTTGACCGGTCTGGGCGGCGGCGTCCTGCTGCTGCCGATCCTGATCTTCGGCCTGAGAGTGCCCGCCATCATAGCCGTAGGCTCTGACGCGCTGTTCAACTTCTTCACAAAAATCCCCGCCAGCCTCGTCCACCTGAGAAAAGGCACCGTCCGACGCAAGGTGGTGCTGGCCCTGGCCGTCGGCAGCGTGCCCGGATCTGCGGCGGGAGTCTTTTACCTGACTCACCTTCGCCGCCTCTACGGAGCCGGAGTAAACGACGTCATCAAGCTGGCCATCGGCATTCTCCTCGTATGCATTCCGATGCTGCTGATGTTCCAGACACGAATTGAAGAGCGCATGGTCAATCGTCCCCCGACCATGAAGTCTTTTGCCGGCATGACCATCATCGGTCTTTGCTCGGGCTTTCTGGTCGGGATGACGTCAGTCGGGTCCGGCAGCATCATCATGATGATGTTGCTGCTCTTCTACAGCTACCCGCCCAAGGTCAACGTAGGCACCGACATCGTTCACGCTGTCGTCCTGACGGGCGTAACGGGCTTCCTGCATTTCAAGTTGGGCAACGTCGATCCCGGATTGGTCGGCTCTCTGCTGATCGGATCGATTCCCGGCGGACTCCTCGGCTCGTATCTGAGCACGAGAGTTCCGGTTCTCTGGCTTCGTCGCATCCTGTGCTTCATCCTGTTCGTCACGGGCGCACGGATGATTTTTGCTTGAATCGAGCTCACACTTTTCCATGACATCTGCGTACGCCGATATCCTGACGCGAATCGAAGCTGCCCTTCATGCCGCAGCCGAAGTTTTCGGCCGGTTCACCCCTGGGGCGATCGACGCCGAGTTCAAGGCCGGTCACGATCCGGTTACGGAAGCCGACCGCGCGATCGACGCTATCTTGCGTCAGAATCTGCTCCACGATGGCGAGGGTTGGTTATCGGAGGAGAGTGTCGACGATCTCTCCCGCCTCGACAAAGAAAGTGTCTGGGTCGTGGACCCGCTCGACGGCACGCGTGAGTTCGTGAAGGGCATTCCGGAATTCTGTGCTTCGATCGGATACGTGAAGAACGGATCTCCCGTCGCAGGGGGAATTCTTAATCCAGTGACGAACGAAACTTTTGTTGGAGCGGTCGATTCGGGCGTTCTTTACAACGGCCGGCCCGCTCGCACCAGCCAGCGGAAGGATCTCCAAGGCGCCTCGGCGCTTGCCAGTCGCAGCGAGGTCAAGCGCGGTGAATGGAAAAAATTTGAAAAGGGGCCCTTGCATATCGTCGCCATGGGATCGGTTGCCTACAAATTGGCTAGGGTTTCGGCAGGTCTGGCCGACATCACCTTCACCTTGACGCCGAAAAACGAATGGGATGTCGCCGCCGGTGCTGCCCTCGTCCTCAGCGGAGGCGGTTTCGTGACGACTCTCGATAACAATCCGTTGCGCGCGAATAACAGAAATCCTCTGCTCTCGGGCTTGATCACCGGTGGGCCGAATTTGCGCGAGGATCTTCTCGCGTTGCTTGCGTCCGATATCCAGATCGCATCGAAGTGACGATCAAAGGCGGCCCAAAGGGCTAGGTTTCTACTGGCACGTAGTTCTGAGTGGCCACTCGACGCACCGCCAGCAAGTCCCCCACGCCAGACAACCAGCTTTCGAAGTCGGTGGCGGTTTTTTTCTGAGTATCAACGAACCGGGGAATCAACAGCATCTGGCTGCTTTGGGTTGCCAGGCCCGCATCGCAAGTAGTTGCCGAAACCACCTGTTCTTGCGTGAGCCACGGAAGAAATTTGGAGCGGTAGACGCCGCTCGGATAGCAGAAGTGCCGTGCGGAGTTGGAAGCGAGCGCCAGGATTCTTGCCCGATTGTCCTGAATCTCGCGCCGAAAAAGCGTCTCATCTTCCGGGGTCCGGTGGCGATGCGTGTGCAACTGCACATCGACGCCCGACGCCGCGACTTCGCGCAACTCCTGCGCATTCATCAACTGCAACATTCGCGTCGCGACCAGCGCCTCATAATCGATGCCTAGGAGCTTCGCCAAGCGCGCGGAAAGCTCGTCTCTTTGCGGCCCCGACATTTTCTCGCGATCCGCAATATTGAGAAGACCGAGCACAATCTGATGGCGCGACGCTTCCGTCCGCAAATCGATCGGTCCGGGCAGGCCAATGTCTCTGCCATCCGCCACGCTCTCTCCGCGCCGCTTCCACATCATGTACGACGTGATCAGGTTGAACACGGGCCTCTGGAAGTCGGTGTAGTACGTGGTTTGATAGACCGTGACCGGAAACGTGTAACTCTTCAGGCGAGGGAAAGCTTGTTTGTAAAAATCGTAGGTGCCGTCGTCGAAGGTAATGGCAACGCTGCGCGGTGGAAGTGTACCCGCGCGCAGTCGCTCCAGGGATTCTCCCAGAGGCAGCACGGCGTAGTTTCCGCGCTTGAGAGTCTCAAGCCGCTGCTCGAGAACGGCAGGTTCCATGTAGAGGCCGGGCCGCCACAGGTGTTCGTCGTCAAGTGAGATTCCGTGATAGCAAAGGATAAGAAGCCGTTGCTGCCGCCAACGGCTGTTCGCTACCAGGTCAAAGATTCCGCCGCTTTTCAAAAGGCGCAGCGTGGCCAGCTTGATTTCTCTAAGCATCGAAAGCAATGAACGACCGCTTCAGGCTTGCTCCCCGGCATTTCTACCGCGAGGCAACCGCGCTCTGCGTCGGCACGGTTTCAGCGAGCGGTTCGCCTTCCAAACAAACTCTCTCCCAAAGTTCCAAGTTCAGCAGGCGCCAGATCCGGTTTCCGTGGTCCCGACGCCCAGCGCGGTGTTCGGCGAACAACCGTTGGACGACATCGCTTTTGAAATATCGGCGCTCGCGCGTACGCGGTTCCAGCAGCAGCCGCTCAAGATCGTCGAGCTGCGGACCCGCGAGCCAAAACGCCCATGGCGTCGGGAACCCCATTTTTTGACGATACACAATATCGCGAGGTAGGACGTCCTCGACCGCAGATTTCAAAATGAACTTGCCCGCAAGTCCCTTTGTGTCGTACTGCGCGGGAATACTAGCTGTGAACTCCACCAATTCGTGATCAAGGAAGGGCACCCGGCTTTCGATCGACGCCGCCATGCTCATCTGATCCTGCTTCATCAAAAGCTCAACCAGGTAGGTTTTGATATCCGTGTACAAAAGCCGGTGCAGCAAGTCGCCGGACGACGCGTTCCAGTGTTGCAGGGAACCAGCGTATGCGTCGCCTCCACGTTGGCGGGCATCGTCAGTCAGCAATTCCGCCTGTTCTGCGGCGGAAAATGCGGAATAGAAATTGTCGAAGTAAAACGACGGCCACGAAGCGCCATCCCGCACCAGGAACGTATGCTCCAGTTTGCGATACAAGGATGCGGACAGAGGTCCAGCCTGAATTCCCTTTCGAACAATATCCCTCACAAACCTCGGACCGAGCGTTCGGTAAACACGATCCATCCTGGCGTTTAGCAGAGTCCAAGCGTAGCGTGTGTAGCCCGCGAGCGTCTCATCGCTACCTTCGCCGGTAAGAACCACCGTCACCCGTTCACGCGCCAGCCGCGCGACAAAATACAGGGACACGCTCGACGGCCATACGATGGGTTCGTCTTCGTGCCAGATCAGGCGCGGCAGCGCCTCAAAAAATTCGTCCCGGCTCAGCCGAACTTCATGGTGCTTCGAGCCGATGTGCTGTGCCACCTGTCGGGCAAACGGAAGCTCGCTGAATTTCTCCTCGCCATACCCCACCGCGAAGGTTTCAATCGGCTCCTTGCGAATCTTTGTCGTCAGCGCGGCAACCGCACTGGAATCGAGCCCGCCGCTCAGGAAAACACCCAGCGGGACGTCGCTCATCAGGTGACTCGAGACGCAATTTTCCAGAAGGTCGCGATAGCGCTCAACGTAATACGATCGCGGTCGCGCCAGCGAATCTGCCTTTACCTGCAGATCCCAGTACGGGGAGATTTGGGGTGAGCCACCTTCACTGATCTCCATCACGTGTCCCGGCAGGAGTTTGTTGATTCCCACGTACATGGTCTCTGGCTCTGGGATATATCCGAAAGCCAGATATTCGGCGAGCGTCGCGCGGTTGAACTCTGCTCGTACGCCCGGGAAAGCCAGAATCGTTTTGATCTCTGACCCAAAGAGTAGTGTCTGGCCGTCGAAATGGTAGTAAAGGGGCTTAATCCCTAGCCGGTCCCGCGCAATGAACAGGTTCCGGCGCCGACGGTCCCAGATCGCGAACGCAAACATCCCTCGCAGGTATTTGACGCAGTCCTGACCATACTCCTCGTAAAGGTGAACGATCGTTTCTGTGTCGCTCTTGGTGCGGTACCGGTGCCCGCGGCTTTCGAGGTCTTTTCGGAGTTCCTGGTGGTTGTACAGTTCGCCGTTGTAGACGATCCAGAGATTTTCGTCTTCGTTGGCGATCGGTTGATGCCCGGTTTTAACATCGATGATGCTCAACCGCCGCATCGCCAGGCCGACGTTGCCATCAAGAAAGAAACCATCGTCATCCGGCCCGCGATGCACGATGCGGTCATTCATCGCGGCCAGAGGTCCTCGCTCCACGCGACGCGTTCGGTCGGTATAGAAAATCCCACAGATTCCACACATAACTAAACGCCGGGCTCTGGCTTCACTCCTGACATCGCCAATTCCATCTCGATCCGGTCCAAAGAACCTGGCACCGACACACGCTCGGGATTCGACGACTTCACGTCGATATGGCCATCGGAACTCGTGACTTCAGCATAATCGACAGCCTGTTCACTCGCGAGCACCTTCACACCATTCACCTCAGCATACGTACCCTCGCAGATAACCAACAGCTTCACGTCTCGCTCTCTGTCGCACGACCAGTACAGGAAGCGTGCGTCGCTGGTCCAGTTACCCAGAGACCAGGCGCCCGAGACATCTGCAAAAAAGAATCGGTGTTCCTGTTTTTCGCGCTCATAGCGGTATCCACGAACCCCCGCCTGATCCGCCATGCGCTCAAGCCGACCCAGCCCTGACCTCAGACTGGCATCTGGCAGAAGAATCGTCATAAATTCCAGCGGCAACGCACCCGTGTGGGCAAACGACAAGACCATCGCTTTTTCCTGCCGCCCGTAGACTGGAGACCAATTCCCCCGATGTGCGCTCTGCGCCCATCCATGCCCTTCTGCTGTGATAAATGCGAGCGTATCCTGCCCCTCAGAAAATAAATTGTCCTTGGTCGATTCGGGAGCCAGCCCGGGACCTAGATGCCAAAGCAGCTCAAGATTATGGCTGCCCAGTCCGGTTGCCACATCCCTGACCAGCCAAAACTGGCCCTTTCGATGAAAAACAGTGCGGCGATGCGTCACCGGCTCCGTCAACCTCCCGTAGCCATCATGACTCGCATCGAGTAGATTGAACGAGCCTCCCGTTACCCACTGGTCCACCTTCACCGATGGCACGCGGTCCCAACCGAAGGGCCCCTTGCTCTCGGCTTGATCGAGCCCGTCCACGAGCATGGTGTTGTGCGCCGACGTGCCCCGGTAAAGCAAGCGCTCGTCGCCATCTCCCACGTACTCGTAGGTGCCCGGATCCATCAGGAAGACTCTGCCATTCCGAATTAATTGAATACTGAGCGCATCGGCGTGCCCATGACCAGGACCATGCGGCCCGGCATCGACAAAAAGTTGCTGGCCTGTCTCCACGTCCGCCATCAGGTATAAGCCGCTATCCTGCAAGCCTACCGATTCGGTGTTTGGATCGCACGTCTTCAGCGTCTCGAACTCGTCAAGGCCTTTGGGTCCCAGCAGCCAGAGCGTCTCCTCCCGCATTCCGCCGACGAAGAACTTGAAATCTCCGCGCTGGAACAAGACTGCTCCCGTACATAGTGGGTCGAACAGGTGTTCAGCGCGATTGCGGCGGCCATCGAAAAGCCTCCCGCCATCGTCATCACCGATCATCGGCGGAAGGCCAGCGCGGCACAGGAGACAGAGAACGTCGAGCATTTTCGACAGTACCTGGTCAAACTCTGCCGGGATCGGGATTTCATTCTTCTCCGCCAGAATGCGCGCGTGCAGGAACATATCGAGCGCATAGACGTGGTAATACGTCGATTGCTCGAAGTAAAACCCATCCGGACGCACCTGGTTCCTTGCGGATTTCAGCACGATCTCCCACCCGCGAGACCTCCAGCGCTCCGCCTTTGGGAGACCGGGGAACACGGCGCCAATCGCAAACAGCGCTACCGCCTCTCCTAACAGATGGGTATTCGGGGAGAAATAGGTGGAAACATAGGTTTCGATGTGACGCCCGCTCACGAACAGGGCTCGCGCAAACTCCCGCGAAAGCTCCGACGTCATCAGCGGACTGTCCGCCAGCAGAAAGTAGATCCACATCCAGGCTAGGGCGCGAAACGCCACTTCCAGGCTGCTCGCCCAATTAACGCCAAGTAGATACGGATTTTCAGCGTGCCAACGTTTCCACTGCACGACAACTTCGTTCCCGAACCTCACATCCCCTGTTAACCGATACGCTTTCGCCAGCGTGACCAAATCCTGATGCCGATTCAATTCCCACGTAATCTTTAAATCCCCGACTTCTTCGAAATCCAGGTACTTCACCTTGCACCAAGGTTTCAGCGGGGCTCGCTTGCCGTGCACGGCATCCAGATGCCAGTCGATGTCCGCGCCGAAGTCCAGATTCTCGTAGCCCAGCAGATCGAAGCGATGCGACAGAACCTGCTCAGCGCGCAGGACGATTTCACGAGAAATCGAGGGAAATCGTTGGTTCAGCAAGCCAAGCAGTGACGGAAACTGTGCAGCGCCAAAGAAGAAATCTCCACAAGCACCCAGACTCTCCGATGTCACCGCCGCTGCAAAGTCATGTCCACGGCTAAGCCGCCAGGCATCAGCGCCCGCCATCGCCGCCTGACGTACGCGATCGGCAATTTCTGCGGCCGACATCGACCGCAGCCGCGCCATTCGCCGCGCCCATTGTGACTGCGATTTCATTTTCTAGTTTCTTTTCGCCTCCACCAGCAGATCGGTGTACAGCGCGTCGACTTCGCGCACCAGCCGTTCGAAGCTGTAGTCCTGCGTCGCCATCCGGCACCCCGCATCGGCCATCCTCCGCGCGAATTCCTCATCTCGCAGCACCCGCAACAACGCAACTTCCAGCGCCTGGCTGTTCTGCGGGGGAACTAGGAGCCCGGTCACGCCGTCCTCAACCAACTCCGGGTTCCCGCCCACGCGGCTCACAATCGTCGGCAATCCGGCTGCCATGTATTCGAGCACAGCGTTCGATAACCCTTCGGCCTTCGATGGAAGCACCCCGATATCACAACTCGCCAAGATATCCGGGATGTCGCCCCGGGCACCAAGAAACACGAAGCTCTCGGCTAATCCACGCTCGCGGACTTGCCTCTCAAACTCCGGACGCGCTTTACCGTCCCCAGCGAGCACAAAGCGCGTATCCGGAAATTCTTTCATCACGGCCGGCGCGGCTTCAATCAGCCACGGATGTCCCTTTACATCGGAGTGCATGTTCCCCACGAGCACCACCAACTTGCCCGCACCGGAGCCCGGAACGAAACGCGCGCGATCTCGCTTTCCCGCCTGAAACCTGCCGGTATCCACTCCATTGTGGATCACCACCAGCTTTGTCGGCGGGAACCCGTCCTCCGCAATCAAAGCATCACGGATGGGAGTTGCGTTCGCCAGCAGCACGTTCGACATTCTCTGAATCCAACGTAGCATCTTGCCTTTGGTGCCGCGATACCAATCGAAATGCGAAAGATCCCGCTGGCTCGAAATGATCGCAGGCAGTCGCGCCAATCGCGCTGCCGGAACGCCCATCAGGTTCGACCACAAATCATGGGCGTGCATCACATCGAATCGTTCCCGACGCAAATAGGCCGCCAGGCGCAACATTTCATAGAATCCCGTAGGCGAATCCAGCCCGCCCTTTGGATGGAATTCGTCTACGCGTACTGCTGAGCCTTGCAGCTTTTCCAGAAGCGGCCCTTTTGCAGTCAGACACCCCAGCGTGATTTCGTACTCGGAAACGGGCATCCGCAGCGCAAGTTCAACCGCCTGCGTTTCTGTGCCTCCGATGTTCAGCGAATCGAGGAGATAGAAGACTTTGCGCCTGCCCGCGATCCTAGCCGGCGCATTCGACATTCCTCCCCCAGCCTCCTCTCCCGCGAACGTCGAACCCATGCTTCCATTTTACCGGGCTCATCCTGTTGATAAGGCAATGACTTAGTTACCAAAGAGTAAGCACGATCCCTTCCAAAGCGGCTCCGCCAAGTGTTAAATGGTATCTATAGTTTCCACAGCTTGGACGGGAACTGGGGGAAAAGAGGGCAAAAGTTTTCATAAGTGTAGCCAATCTGGCCGGACCTGCGGCTATGGCTCCAGCGTCGATGTACGTAGCTGGGAGACAAAGAGTTACACGATTGTGAAAACGGCATTTTTCAGCCTTCGGCATTCAACTTGCCCCATCCGCCAGCGACCAAAAATCCATCGAAAGCTGGTCGAAACTGCTCCGCCGAAAGGAATAGCGAGACGGAATGAATCGCGCGATTAGCGTCTTCGGACTTGGCTACGTAGGCACCGTCACGGCGGCCTGCTTTGCCCACATGGAACACAATGTCATCGGAGTCGACCTCAGTTCAGGCAAGGTCGAAGCCATGTCTGCGGGACGCAGTCCGATTGTTGAACCACGCGTTGAGGGTATGATTTCCGAAGCACACGCCGCGAAGCGCCTGAATGCCACCTCGAGTTCCGAAGCAGCGGTGCTGAACTCCGACATCTCGTTTCTTTGCGTCGGAACACCCAGCCTGCGAAATGGCAAACTGGACCTGGGCCACATCGAACCGGTCTGTCACGATATCGGCCGAGTCCTCAAAAAGAAAAGTGCGTTTCATCTGGTGGTCTTGCGCAGTACGGTTCTGCCCGGCACCGCCGAGACGATCGTTGTGCCGGCACTCGAGCAAGCCAGCGGCAAAAAGATGGGCAAAGACTTCGGTGTGTGCGTCAACCCTGAGTTCATGCGTGAGGGAACAGCAGTCGCCGACTTCCTCGAACCTGCGATGACGATCATCGGCGCGGCCGATTCTACGCATAGCGGCATGCTTCGCGAAATATACGAATGGGCACCCGGCAAGATCTTTGAAACGTCCTTTCGGTCTGCCGAGATGACGAAGTACGTCTGCAACGCCTGGCACGCCGTGAAGGTTTCGTTCGCAAACGAAGTCGGCACACTGGCTCGCGAACTTGGCGTGGACGCCGAATCGGTGGTTGAGATCTTCACTGCCGACACCAAGCTCAACATCTCGCCGACTTATCTGAAGCCGGGCTTCGCGTTCGGCGGGTCGTGCCTGCCCAAAGACGTGCGCGCACTCAACTACCGTGCGAAGGAACTCGACCTGAATCTGCCGCTTTTTCAGGCCATCATGCCGAGCAACGACGAGCATTTAGAACGCGCCGTCGACATGGTGCTCTCTACCGGTAAAAAGAAAATTGCACTGCTCGGGTTGAGCTTTAAGGCCGCCACCGACGATCTCCGCGAGAGCCCGCAAGTGCAGCTCGCCAAGCGTCTGCTTGGCGAAGGCCGCGACCTGAAGATCTGGGACGACAACGTCTCACTCGGTCATCTCATTGGTTCGAACCGCCAGTACATCGAGGAGGTTATCCCGCACATCGGATCGCTACTCTGTAAGGACCTAGCAACGGCACTTGCGGATGCGGAAGTGGTCATCATCGGCACACGCGGCATCGACCGCAACACGCTGGCCAACCACATTCGCATGGGGCAGATCGTGATTGACCTCGTGAATCTGGAGAAATCTCGTCGCGTTTCCAACAACGGCTCGTATCACGGGATCTGCTGGTAGACAACGATGAAGATTCTCTGGGTCAAGCCTGGCAAGCTGCTTCCGCTCGACACCGGCGGGAAACTGCGCACGTATAACATCCTGCGCAAGCTGGCCGCGGCCCATGAACTGACCTATCTCTCTTACTACGGCGGGCAACGCGACGAAAGCTACGAGCGCGAGATCCTCACGCATCTGCCGGGCACGTTTTCGATTTATACGGCCGCGCCCGACACCACCGCCGCCGAACGCTATCTCGACTACTTGCGTCGGCTCATGTGGCGCGCGCCTTATGCGGTGAGCAAGTTCACCGCGCCGCAGGTACAGCAGGTTTTGAGCGAGTGGATTCGCGCACGCCGTTTCGACGTCGCGGTGTGCGATTTTCTTTCAAGCACCTTGAATTTCCCTGAAAACCTGGCCACACCGACCGCGCTCTTCCAGCACAATGTCGAAACGGTTCTTTGGAAGCGCAAGGCTGAAATGGAAGTGAAGACGTTCGATCGTCTCGTATCGAAAATCGAATATGCGAAGATGCGTCGGTTTGAACCGCAGCAGACGCGCCGCTTTCACCACGTGATCGCCGTCTCGGAGGCCGACCGTCAGGCCATGAGCAGCATGGTCGACCCTTCCCACATCAGCGTCGTTCCTACCGGTGTCGATCTCAGCAAATATCGCTACGATCCAGCCGCTCGTCCGGAGGGGCCGATTGTGATCTTTACGGGCTCCATGGATTGGGAGCCCAACATCGACGGGGTGGAGTTCTTCTGCAAGGAAGTCTGGCCGCTGGTTCTCGCGAAAATTCCGCAAGCGCACTTCCGGATCGTCGGCCGCGATCCCCATCCGCGCGTTAAGAAACTGGCGTCCGAATCCGTTGAGGTCACAGGGACGGTGCCATCCATCGTCGACCACTTACGCGAAGCCGTTGTATTCGTCGTACCCCTTCGGATTGGCGGGGGAACCCGCATCAAGATCTACGAAGGCATGGCAATGGGCAAAGCCACGGTTTCAACAACCATCGGGGCCGAAGGCCTCGACGTCGAACACGGCCGCGACATCCTGCTTGAAGACACGCCGGCGAGCTTCGCCGATGCCATCGTCACTCTCCTACAAGACGAAAACGTGCGTCAGCGCTATGAGGCCGCAGCAGCAGCCACGGCCCGGAAATATGACTGGTCGGTGATCGCCCAATACTTCGTGGCAGTCCTTCAGAGAACAATCGACGCCGCATCAGGAATCAATGCAGCCCGTGAACAAACCGCCGGAGTCAGAGCCTGAGACATGCTGAAACCCTCGTCCCAAACCGCTTTTGATAATCGAGCGGTAGTGCGCCCGGCGAGTTTTCACCACGTTGGCTACGTCGTCAGATCGATAACCGAGGTCGGCCAGGACTTCGCCCGGTCGCTCGGTACGGAATGGGATGGCGTCATCATTCATGATCCGCTGCAAGAGGCGCGCGTTACGTTTATGCGCTGCGGCGGTCCTGAAACGCCGGCTGTCGAACTCGTCGAACCCGCCAGCGACAATTCTCCACTGCATAAGGTTGTCGCCAAGGGCGGTGGACTACATCACATCTGCTACGAAGTGGATTCGTTGGATGTGCAGCTTCCTCAGAGCCGCGCCGCGGGGTGCCTGGTGGTCAAAGATCCTCTGCCTGCAGTGGCCTTTGGGGGACGCCGGATCGCCTGGGTTTATACGCGGCAGAAGTTACTGGTGGAATATCTTGAGCGCTAGAAACTCTCACCAGCAATCTCGAACCTGTGAATAGCACCGAAGCACGCCAGGAAATCGATCGCCTGATCGCGGCACACGACGCACCGGCTGCCGCCCGCGCCCTCGCCGACTTGTGGGCGCACGAGGCGAACCCGTCGGCTGCCGGCTTTGTGGTGCCGCGCTTCGAACAGCTGCGGCCAGCTCTCAAGCTGCAGCCTTACCGCCTTGCGATCCTTCGTTCGTTCACGGTCGAGCCGATGGTGCCTCTGCTCCGGGCCGCGGCTTTCTGCGCGGGACTCGACCTTGTGGTACATGTCTCCGATTTCAACGCACACGTTCAGGCCATCATGGACGCGGGCAGCCCCCTCTACGGATTTGCAGGGGATGCCGTGATTCTTGCTGTCCAGACCCGTGACGTCGCTCCCGAACTTTGGAATGATTTCACCGGATTAACCGCCGACCAGGTCCAGAGCGCTGTCACCCGCGTTTCCGGTGAATTTCGCAATTGGATTCGTGTTTTTCGGAACAAAAGCCAGGCACATCTCATCGTTCACAACCTCGAAGCGCCTGACACTCCATCGGGCGGATTGCTCGACGGGCAAAGCGCGAATGGCCAGAGCGTCGCAATTGCAGAGATCAATCGCAACCTCCAGCAGGCCGCATCCGAGAACACTGGCGTCCATATTCTCGACTACGACGCGATCGTTGCCCGTCATGGACGTGCAACCTGGCACGATGAGCGGAAGTGGCTCACCGTCCGCCTGCCAATTGCGACGATCCATCTGAATCACATGGTTCGGGAGTGGATGCGTTTCCTCCACCCCCTGACCGGCAAAATCTCAAAAGCGCTGGTCGTCGATTTGGACAACACTCTCTGGGGCGGAGTCATCGGTGAAGATGGCCTGACCGGTATCAAGCTCAGCACCGAATACCCCGGCGCCGCATTTCAGGCTGTCCAGCGCGCGCTGATCGATCTCTCCCGGCGAGGCATCCTGCTGGCCATCTGCAGCAAGAACAATCAGGAAGACGCGCTCGAAGCCATCCACAAACATCCGGGCATGATCCTGAAGCCGGAGCAGTTCGCGGCCGTGCGTATCAATTGGGGCGATAAATCCCAGAACCTCCGCGAGATCGCACAAGAACTGAACATCGGCGTCGATGCGCTCGCTTTCCTCGACGACAATCCCATCGAGCGGCAGCAGGTCCGCAGCGCGCTTCCCGAAGTTTTCGTCCTGGATCTGCCATCAGACGCGATGGAATTCGCGCGAATCATTCGCGATTGTCCGGTCTTCGAACGATTGACTCTGTCCGCCGAAGACCAACGGCGCGGAGCCATGTACCAGGCACAGCGTGAACGGGAGCAACTGGAACAAAACATCACCTCCCGCGAGGACTTCTACCGTTCACTCCAGCAGGAAGCCGAGATTTTCCCACTCACGAAGGCGACCCTCGCCCGCATCGCCCAGCTCACAAACAAGACAAATCAGTTCAATCTCACGACCCGACGCTACACCGAACAGCAGATCTCAGAGCTTGTGGCCAAGCCCGGCTGGGATTGTTACTCCATCCGCGTGCGTGACCGCTTCGGCGACAACGGCCTCGTCGGCGTCGCCATCACGCAGCAGCAGGGCGACACCGCTGAAATCGACACGTTTCTCCTCAGCTGCCGCGTCATCGGCCGGACAGTCGAAACTGCGTTCTTGTCGTTTCTTGTGGGCCAGGCACGCAGCAAGGGCGCCCACCAACTGCAGGGCTGGTTTCTGCCGACCAAGAAAAACGCTCCCGCCCGCAATTTTTACTCGGAACACGGCTTCACTCTCGCACACCGGAACGGGGATGGTACGCTCTGGACATTGAACCTCACTCCCGACTCACTCCCGGCTCCCGAGTGGATCCGCCTGCACGTTCTGAACGGAGACAAATAACGCATGTCCGCACCGCTTTTCGACCGGGTCCGCAACATCGCCGCCGATGTCCTCGAAGTTACACCAGCAAAAATCTCCGCTGATTCTTCTCCCGAGAGCATCGAGACCTGGGACTCGGTCCACCACCTCAACCTTGTTCTCGCATTAGAGCAGGAGTTCAATCTTCAATTCGAGCCCGAAGAAATCGACCAGATGAAAGACATCCAGCACATCCTCGACATTCTCGGCAGCAAGGTCGCCTAGCCACGCCAGCCATGGCCATCGCCATCCAGCCCTACACCGAAGATCGGATCGTGGCGGTGAAGGCCTTCAATCAGCGCCTAGGAGCTGGTGGCGTCGCCCCTGAATTTCATTTCCCCGAATCGCACATCCCGTATTGGCTTCCCCCGCTCGACGGCCTCCGCCTCTATCAGCAGTTTTACGTCGCGCTCGAAGGCGACACCGTTCGAGGCGCCTTCATCCTCAAGCACCAGGATTTTTCGCTTTCTGGCGCGACCGAGCCGGTCGTCTATTACCATCTCCCGGTCTCCGAAGGAATCGTAAACAAGGTCTATGCCGGCGTGGGAGTACTCATGCTGCGCAGCGCCGTGAAGATGCAGCCCGTGCTCTTTGCGCTCGGGATGGGCGCATTCAACCGTCCACTACCCACTATGCTGAAGGCGATGGGGTGGTCGCTCAGCGCAGTTCCCTTTTATTTTCGCATCAATCACCCCGCGCAATTTCTGCGCCAGATTGCGCCACTCCGTCAATCCTCTGGACGCCGCACGCTGGCGAATCTTGCTGCTTACTCTGGCGCAGGATATCTCGCGATTAAAACCGCCCAATCGCTCCGCACCTCAAGAGGCGATCGGAGCATCCGAACCGAGGTCGTCCGCACTTTCGGCCCATGGGCGGACGAACTTTGGCAGTACAACGCGTCTCGCTATCCTCTGATTGCCGACCGCAGCAGCGCTGCCTTGAACGTCCTCTATCCGCCCGGTAAGGATTTCATTTGCCTGAGAATTACACGCGAAGGCGAAACTGTCGGTTGGGCGGTACTACTCGACACACAGATGCGCGCCAACAAGTACTTCGGCAACTTGCGTGTGGGTACCATTGCTGACTGTTTCGCTGCTCCTGAGCATGCCGCCCAAGTCATCCAGGCCGCCACGCAAATTCTCGAAGAACGCAACGTTGACCTGGTGATCGCCAATCACTCCAACACCGCGTGGGGCAAGGCATTTCTATCCAACGGATACTTCGAAGGTCCGTCGAATTTCATCTTTGCCGCTTCGAAGGCGCTTGCCGAAAAACTTGCGCCCTTAGACACGAACCGCCCAAACATCTATTTCATGCGGGGGGACGGCGACGGTCCGGTGAACTTATGAGCGGCGTCCCCCGGCAGGTTTATCTGATGTACCACGAACTCGAACTGCCCGGCCGCCCCCTCTGTCAGGATGACCCGGGCTACATTCGCTACATCGTGACTGCCTCGGATTTTCGCGCGCAGATGCAGTTTCTCAAAGACTCTGGCCTCGGCGGGATGAACGTCACGACGGCGCTCGACAATCCGGACCGCAGAGCCGTTGTCATCACATTCGACGACGGTTGCGAAACCGATCTGATCTGCGCCGCTCCCGTGATCCGTGAGTTTGGCTTCAACGCAACCTTCTATGTGACAGTGGGTTTCCTGGATACCCGCGGCTACCTCTCGCGTACCCAACTCCGCCAACTCAGCGAACTCGGCCTGGAAGTTGGCTCGCACTCGATGACTCATGCCTATCTCTCCGATCTCTCCCAAGAGCAGATCCATCACGAACTCGCCAGCTCTAAACAGGAGCTGGAGCAGATCACCGGCCGCCCCGTCCGGCATTTTTCCTGCCCCGGCGGCCGATGGAATCCCCGCGTCGCCGAAACTGCCCGGCAAAGCGGTTATCGGTCAGTGACCACTAGTCGCGTTGCCGCGAATTCTCCGCGCTCCAACCCATTTGCTCTTGGCCGCGTTGCCATCATGCGCGGAACCACCCTCACTACTTTCGAAGAGAAAACCAAAGGTCATGGCCTTTGGAAACTTCGACTCCGCGATTCCGGAAGAAGTGCCGTAAAGCATCTCCTCGGCAACCGCGCCTACGATCTCCTCCGCTCGCAAATCCTTCGAAAAAAAGCACCCAACGATAAGTCAGAGCGCATGGAGTAAGTTTCACTGCCGCTCGATTCGATTACTTCGATTACTCAACACACTCGCCGCTCTCAACACGGTAATCGAAAGATGTACTTCTGTGTCTCGACGGTCCAATGCCCTCCAGTTATCTATGTAGTCACGCTGTCAGCAGTTTAAAGTCCTCCACAGGACTCGCAACGTTGAAGTCCCCCAAAATCCGTTTCGAGGACGGTGTGATGTTTAACCTGGTTAGCCCCCGATCCAGCGTTCGCTCCAACTTCCTTCAAAATCGATATTCTTCGACAGTTTTTCTCACGGTAATCATTATTCTCTCACTCGTTCTGGCCACGACGGCCTGCTCAACGCTCAACGCGTCTGGCGCGCCTTCCATCGCCACAGAACCGATCGCCATGTCGGCGATCTTTCCGACTGCAACTGTTGGCAACTCATATAACGCGGTGATCAGCGTAAACGGCGGCATCGCTCCGTACACTTTTCAAACGCGGAGTGGCTCGCTCCCACCAGGATTGAGCCTGAACAGCAGCACCGGCGCTGTCTTTGGTATGCCGAAAGCGGCTGGAAGTTTTACCTTCAGGATCGCGGTCACGGATAAAAATGCGGCTGCAGAAGGCGCGAAGACGTTCGCGATGATGGTGCAGCACCCTGCGCCGAAACCCGTTTCCGTTGAAGTTTCACCCAGCGCCGTAACGATTACATCCGGCGGCAGACATCAGTTCACCGCCTTAGTTTCCAATGCCGGCACACCGGCCGTGACCTGGACAGCCTCCGGCGGCACCATCACCTCTTCCGGAATGTTCACGGCTCCGAAGGTAAACACCTCGACCACATTCCACCTGACTGCTACGAGCGTTGCCGATCCCACCAAGACGGCTAGCGCAGTGGCCAACGTTGACAAGGCCGCCCCTCCTCCCACCACCCCCACAAGCGCAGCGGCTTTAGCTCTAACCAGCACGGCCTTGCCCGAGGCAACTGAGGGCACACCTTACACAGCGGGCCTGTCGGCGTCCGGTGGCACCACTCCCTACTCGTGGAAACTGTCGGGCTCGTTGCCGTCCGGATTCGCCTTCAACGCAAGCCAGGGAGCGATCAGCGGCATCACCAGCCAGTCAGGAGCGTTCGCGATCACAGCTTCAGTCACGGATGCAACCGGCCACACGGCCTCTCATAAACTCACGCTCAGCGTTTCCACGGCAACTACCGGCAACTTTGACGGCCCGGCAGAGTTGCCCCGCGCGTACGTAAGCAGCTCGCTGGCCGATACCCCCGCGCCCGGAACTGTTCACTTCGTGAGCACGCCAGCGGCGTTGCAGTCTGCTTTGAATTCTGCCAATTGTGGAGACACAATCTCGCTCACCGCGGGAACCACTTTCAGCGGATCCTTCGTTTTTCCTGCGAAAGCTTGCGATGACAAGCACTGGATTGTCGTCCGCACGAGCGCGCCCGACAGCGCGCTTCCACCCGAAGGAACGCGTCTGACACCGTGCTATGCTGGGGTCGGTTCTCTACCGGCGCGGCCGGCGTTCTCGTGCGCTTCCACGAAGAACGTCATGGCTAAGATCGCCTTCAACCAGGCGGGCAGCGGTCCTATCGTTCTCGGCACCGGCGCGAACCACTATCGATTCGTCGGAATTGAGATCACCCGTAGTCTGCCGAAAGCCATTGTCTACGATTTGGTCGGAACCGAGAAGGGTGGCGCCGTCGACCACATTGTTTTCGACCGTATGTGGATTCACGGAACAGCTCAGGATGAGACCACCCGCGGCGTGATGCTCTCCGGCATTACGAACGTCGCCATCGTCGATTCGTTCTTCAGCGACTTCCACTGCGTTGCCATAAGCGGTGCTTGCGGGGACTCGCAGGCAATTGCCGGTGGCTTGGGCGATTCGGCCCAGGGATCCTTCCGAATCGTGAACAACTATCTCGAAGCGGCTGGCGAAAACATCATCTTTGGCGGCGGTGAAGCAACCGTCACCCCTGCCGACATCGAGGTGCGTCGTAACTTTTTCTTCAAGCCGCTATCCTGGATGAAGGGCGCATCGAATTTCGTCGGTGGACGCGATGGCCATCCATTTATTGTCAAGAATTTGTTCGAATTGAAAAATGCAGAGCGCGTGCTCATTGAGGGCAATGTCTTTGAGGGTTCCTGGGGAGGATTCACCCAGGTCGGCTTCGCGCTACTTCTCACTCCGAAAAATCCGGGGAACTGCTCGGTCTGCAAGATCCGCGACATAACCATTCGCTATAGCACGTTCTCGCATGCGGGAGCTGCCATGCAGATCGGAAACGGCTTGTCCGATACCGGTTTCGCCGCCGAAGAGGGCAGCCATTATTCCATCCATGACGACGTCTTCGACGACATGTTCTATCCCGGCTGCCCCAGTTGCAATGGTGTAATGTTCCAGATCACCTCGGATTATCGCGCACCGCAAACGTTCTGGTTACACGATGTGAGTATCAGTCACGTCACCGTAGCCTCCGATCGCGCACGGGCAGGTTGGACCATCGCTGGTCCACTTGGTCAAAAGAACTTCGAGTTCTCGAACAACATTATCGACAGTGGAGCCGGCTCAAACAGCAACGCCGGCGGAGGAGCGGTTCAGTGCTATTTCGGAAAGGCGCTAATTGCAGGGGTTCTCGACAGCTGTTGGTCGAACTACAGCTTCACTGAAAACGTCATCATTCTCACACCTCGCAACATTACCTGGCCGGCAGGAAATTACCCGATGGCCAGCAATGCAGCCGTTGGCTTCACCAACTTCAACGGGGGGGTGGGCGGCAATTATCAATTGGCGGCGAACAGCCCGTACAAGGGCAAGGCCGCTGATGGCAAGGATCCCGGCGCCGACATTACCGCTGTCAATGCTGCTGTCGCGGGCGTGCGCTAGCTGTTAAAAAATTCGAGCACGGAAACCCGCAATGCCAGTTACGCTGGTGTTGCGGGTATTTTCTTTTCATCTGTACGCGCACGTTACTAGATGCTAACCTCCCAAAAAGGTCTGTTGAAACGCATTCGCTAGTGGTTTCCCGTCCAGGTCTGATCACGGGTAGCCCATGGCGAAACCACCGAAACCATGGACACACAGCTTCAGGAGCCCGGCAAGCTCCAAGTATTCGACTTGCTGAGCTCCGCCACTTTAATTAATCGGATCACCAGCCGCCACGCGGAGGTCGCAACGTTCCACGTGCGCGGCCCACAGGGCGGTTCCGTCGTTGCCGTGAAACACGTCCTGGTGAACGGCGTGCCTGCGAAAAAATCCATTCAAAACGAATTTAAAATCCTTGGCGAGCTGGAAAGCGCCCTGGGAGAAGTGCTCTCCCGCAGCATCCCTCGTCCACTGCTGCTGCTCGAGAATGAGGGAACCATTGTCTTCACCTTCGTTCCCGGCGTTCCATTCGATCGCTTGCTTCGGCAATACGCCAATGTTGTTACGGCGCCGTTCAATATTGTTGGCGCAAGGGCTCTGGACCGCCACGCCCATCGCATCGGGGATTGGCTTAGGGCATTCCATAACGCGACCGCCGTGAGCGATCAGGCTTTCGACAATTTTCGTTTTTCGGAAGAGCTCGACTCCTTAATCGCGAAGTGTGCATTGCAGGGGCTTCAAAGCTCCGCTTTGAACAAAGTCCGGGACGAAGCACTCCGACAGAGCGCGAACACATCCGGGAGTCCAATGCCCGCGGCAGTCACACATGGGGACTTCCTGCCCCAAAACATCTTGCTAGAAGAGGGGGAGCCCGGCGTCATTGACTTCGCCAGCGCCACTCGCTCGGCGCCGGTCTACCTGGATCTGGCCCACTTTGTCGGCTACTTGCTGATCTTGTCGCGTAAACCTCTTTACCACGAAAAAACGATCGAGAGCGTCATCGGTGAGTTTTGTGATGGCTACCGGACACAACTCGACCTGAGCGTTTTCCGGCTCTATGTTCTCCGTGCGATCTTGAGAATAACCGTGGATTCAAACAATGCGCAGACATCCGAGTCCACAGAAACGACCGTGGAGCTTCTATCCAGCGTCCTCCGGGATGCACTTACGGGCCTGATCAGCAGATGAAAACAGATTTTGAAGTAGTGGATTATGACATCGAAAAGGGCGACTATCGCAACGTCAGCAATTACGACGAAAAGCGTTACGCGGGTCCGGCCAATGAATACAAGAAAAAAGTCACCAGTAACGCCTACCACGAGTTGATCGGTCCCCTGGAAGGTAAACGCATCCTTGACGTCGGATGCGGAACGGGCCGCGGCGTTGCCGACTTCGTAGAGGCTGCAAAGCTGACCGTGGGAGCCGATGCTTCTCAGGACATGCTGCTGACCGCTGCCGAGAAAATCAGAGGCCGGTCAGGCGTCGGGCTCGTCCGCTCCTACGCCCAGAGCCTTCCGTTTCCGCGCGGATATTTCGACGTCGTGACATCCCTAAATTTCCTCCACCTGTTCAGCCTGCAGACGCAAACTGACATGATCGCCGAGATGAAGCGCGTGGTTCGCCCCGGCGGCGTCGTGGTGCTGGAATTCGATAACGCCATTCATGGCCTGGGACTCGGACTATTCAAACGCTGGACAGGCCGCGAGCAAGGTTCACTTCCGTGGGAAATCCGGCAAGTGATTGGATCGGGCTGCCGAATCACACACATCTACGGCGCGGTCTTTCCCGTCGTCTGGCGATGGCTTTACAGGTCACCCGACTCATCCATGCTGGTCGAAAAGCTCGCGTATCACACGCCGATCAACTGGCTGGCACACCGCATTTTCTTCCGCCTGGAAACATCGAAAGCCTAGGGCAGGGCCTCAGGCGGCTCCCTTCGTTGCCTGGTTGATCGCATCAATGTCGGCTCCAGGATCCTTACCGTCGGACGCCTTCTTCTTGAACCGACTCTTCGCGGAGAGATGGTAGTCGCCATCGACGCCGCCGTTCCAGCTTACGAAACCGACCTGCCCGTTACCCCCGGTTGGCCAGTTGTCGCTAGGCCAGCGGTGCGCCGGATGAGCGTTCATAATCACGTTGTGATCGAACTTATACGACGCCCAGCATCGATCCAGAATTCCCTTCATCACTTCCTGCTGAAAATAGCATTGGGTCGCGCCCCCGCCGGCATTGATGAACCCGCTTGTTCCACTGTCGACGATGTTGTCCTGAAAGACCATGTTTTGCTGTCCGACCGGACCCGCGATCACCCAGGCCGCGCGTGCGCGATCGGTGGCAACCGTCACATGCCGGATACTCACATCATGGATCCAGAATGTCTGGGGCGCTTGCGGGGCTGACCCGATCTGGAATAAATCTCTGTTGCAGCCCGGACAATTCTTGTACGCCATGTCATCGAAAATCAGATCGTGAATGGAATAGTGGCTGCCCTCGCGTGCCGCAAATCCCGGATCAGACAGTCCGTTGGCGATCTGCATCGCGGCGCCTGCGTGCGTAATACGCGAAAAGCGGATCGTGATATCGCGCACCGTGCATACGTTGCACGTGCCCGGATTCTTCGGAGTCAGGAGAATGCCGAAACCGGCCTGCGTGAACCCGCCCCAGACATTTTCGAGGATGTTCCCTTCGAACAAGACCCGCTGTCCGTTCTTCAACTCAAACAAGTTTTTCACGATGAACGGCCTTCCGGATTTCCCGCCCACGAATCCTTCACTGCCCGGCGCCCAGTTCAGCGGCTTGAACATGTGGTTGTGCCGGATCTCGATGTCGGAGGGAACGTAGTCGGCGGGACCGCCTCCTAAAATAATGTTCTCGCCCGATGCCTCCAGAAAATTATTGACGATCTTGTACGGCCCCATGGGCTCGCTTCCGATGCCACCGGCAATTGCCTGCGAATCGCCGCACGCCCCGGTCACCGCTACGCAGTGAAAATCGCTGAAGTACGAATCTACCACCGCGAGATACCGGCTGCCGCCGAGTGCGATACCGCGCGTCGTCTCGTCCTGCGCGGTGCCATGCATCCACACGCGGTCCCACACGATGTGATCGATCGTCGCCTTTTCCGGGATCGAGACAAGGTTATAGGTCACGGCACCCGGCGCATCCCGCGTGATTTCCAATCCGACAAGCCGGTAGTGATTCGCCCCTGGGAGGAACGTAAACGGACCACTGCCATGGTCATTGAAGACAACTTTCGCCATGACATTCTTGGGCGCCGGACACGCATACTCCGGCCGTCCCGGCAAAGACGCTACTCCGGCATAACACGGCGTGATGCGCACTCCCTCCGCTGGCAGGTCCTGGTCTGCCACGCTAGTCCGCAAAATGATCCAATGCTGGTCGTCGCAGCTCTTTGCAGGAATCTTGAAGCTTCCGACAAAGGTCGCGCCGGCTTGCAACTGGATTGTGTCACCGCAAACGGCCTTGTCGAGCGCCGAGGTGAGTTCCGCGCTCGTCTTCACAAGAATCGACTTGCCTGGCGCGGGCGTGTCTGCAAGAGCGCTCTTCACGTAAACGCGGGGTAACTCCGCCGGACCATCAAACTGTCCGCTCGACGGCTCTCTCTGCGCTCGTCCGGCACTCGGCTGAAACAGGATTGCATAGCACAGGAAAAACAGCGGCAAGCTGAAACGCTGCAAGACCAACCTCCATCGAGCCCCGAGGATGAGACTCAGCCTCTATCCTATCGCGACGGCAGATTTGGCAGCGGGCACGTGGGACTCTCCAACCAGCCAGCTCGCCATTAGCCCCACGTTGTCGTCATCCGCTTCCACATGCAGGGATGACTTGATTTCATCCAGACGTCTCGTCACATCGACCAGCTTCTCAACCATGTCGCTGGCGTCCGTGTCCGCATACATCACGACCCCAGCCGGACGGCGGCCGTTCTCGCTCGCCACAACCGGTACTCGTAGCGCCAGCGATTCCAGCACCGACGCGGCCACTCCGTCGCACGCGGGTGTCCGCAAGTAGAGCGTGCACCGGCTGAGTAGGGTCAGAAATTGATCATGATCCAAGTTGCCCAGCAATAACAGGCTATTCCTCTCGCCCGCAGGCCATTCGGCTACGAATTTCTGTGCGGCCGGAAGCTCCTTGTCCGGAAAACCCAACCAGATGTACCCCGTTCCCGGCTGCTTTTCGCGAAAGCGTTTCATGCCCTCTCGCAAAACTTCCAGCCGATACTCAGGCCGAAAGGAAACATACGACAAGAACACGTGGGAATGATTTCGCAGAAAAGTCTCAACTTCGTCCGGCAGCGGTGCGGGAGTAAATTCGAGGTACTGTGGCGAAAACGTCGCGATCGACTGAATTTTTTCGGGCGAGACATCGTATTTGATGATCTCCTCGCGGATCGGCTGACTGTCACATGCGATTCGCCCCGCCAGCAAGAACAGCAGGTAGAACGCCCAATGCGCCGCGCTACGGTCGTGCCGCGGAAAGAAGTCCTGCGACAGCCCTCCGTGAAAGGTGACGAGCGCTGATCGCCCGACAACCCGGCCTGTGAGAACCGCAGCCAGCGCCAGCGCATATCCCTTCTTCGACATGCCGTTGACATGGATATTCAGCCGATAATCCTGCAACGCGAATTTCCAGATCTTCTTTAGGTAGTCGAACCCGCCCTGCACGTCCACGTACTCGGAGCTCTTGACCTGCCGGCCCTCATTGATTTTGAGAACTTCGCACACGTGCCCGCGGCGCCGCAGTTCTTCGGTAACCAGCTTCAACTGGATCGCCCATCCGCACATTGGCGGTGGGTAGTTTCCAATTTGCAGGATCTTGGCTGGTTTCGTCATCGTCGATTGCTAGAGCTTTTCGACTAAAAGTTCAGTCGTCGTGAACAGTGCCTAGTGGGTCGTTACGGGCTTTCGGAGTGGTCCCGCATTCGGCGCTGAGGCGCTATTCACGGAATACGGCTCCGAGTTGCCCGATCCCTTCGCCAGCCCAGACTCTATAAAATTCCTGTGCCACAGCTCCAGCACCAGCATGCGCCACAACATACCGGAGCGGTTTCTGCGCCCGCATAAGTGTTCTTGCACGAGCCGACGCACAGCCTCGGGCCTGAAATATCCGCGTTGCAGCGTTCGCGGCTCCAGAAGGACGCGCAGATACTGGTCTTTCATCTCGCTGCGCATCCAATCCACCAGCGGCAACTGAAAGCCTTGCTTGCGACGATGCAGCAACTCCTTCGGAATTCCCAGCCGCTCCGCCAATTTCTTCAAAATATATTTCCTGGTCCCCGTGCGGAATTTCCAATCGACCGGCAACCCCACGACCCATTCCACGAACTCGTGGTCAAGCATTGGCACGCGCACTTCAAGCGAGGTGGCCATGCTCATGCGGTCGACCTTCGCGAGAATGTCCGCCGTGAGATAGGTTTTGATATCCAGATACATCAACTTGCTCAGGACATCGCTCGCCGGTGCCTCATCGTAATATTTGCGCCACTGTCCCAATGGATTCGGCAATTTCCTCCCACTCTCCACATACTCTGGCGCGAAGAGGGAGCTTTCGCGATCGAGTGCCGGGAGGAAGGCAACCGAATCGAGATATCGGTCGCGCGCGTTCAACGACGCGTTCCACGCGAGATTTTTTCCATACACTCCGGCGGGCAGCCGGCCGTGCACTTGTTCCCGATATAACTGGCCTAACCACTGTGGAACGCGATCAAACTTTTGCCGCTCCATCGCGACGAGGTAGCGGTCGTAGCCGGCAAACAGTTCATCGCCTCCGTCGCCAGAGAGCGCGACCGTAACGTTCTCGCGGGCCATGCGCGACACGTAATATGTCGGCAGCATTGACGAGTCGCCAAACGGCTCCTCCAGCATCTTCGAAAGAAACGTCAGCGTCTCCTCCAGGCTCGGATCCACGACAAGCTCGTGATGCTCGGTCCCAAAGCGTTGTGCAACCAGCCGAGCGTATTCGGCCTCATTGAACTGCTCGGCGCGAAATCCGATCGAGAACGTCTTCACTGGTCCCGAACTCACGCGCGCCATCAACGCTACGATGATCGACGAATCCACTCCGCCACTGAGAAGAGCTCCCAAGGGAACGTCACTGATCAGCCGGATACGGACCGCTTCTTCCAAGCGCCGCTCGAGTTCCTCGAGGCATTCCTCTTCCGAGATGGGCGGATGTGTTCCGTAAGCAGGGACATCCCAATATTGCCGGATATTGACTTGCCCGTCGCAGTACTCCATCAGGCAGCCGGAAGGCAGTTTGCGAATCTGGCGAAATGCGGTGTGAGGGTCGGGAATGTACCCGAAGTAGAAATATTGCAGAAGACCTTCATGATCGATATCAGCCAACTCCGGCGCGACCGCGAGAATTGTCTTAATTTCCGACCCGAAGAATAGCCGGCCGCCGTGCAACGCATAGTGCAACGGTTTCTTGCCCAGGCGGTCCCGCGCGAGCAGCAGCGATCGCTTGCGCTTGTCATAGAGGGCGATCGCAAACATGCCGCGCAACTTCTTTACGCAGTCGGCCCCCATCTCCTCATAGAGATGGACGATCACCTCCGTATCGCTGTGGGTATAGAACTTGTGCCCGCGATTTTCGAGATCGCGGCGCAGCTCGGGAAAGTTGTAGATTTCGCCGTTGAAGACGATCCAGATGCTTTTGTCTTCGTTGTGGATGGGCTGATGGCCGCCCGAGAGATCGATGATGCTCAACCGGCGCATGCCGAGCCCGAATGGGCCATCGGCATAAATTCCTTCATCATCGGGCCCCCGATGCACGATGGTCTGGCACATGCGATGGACGTCAGACGCTTCAACCGTTTCGTCTCGGCGCCCGACCAGACCGGCTATTCCGCACACCGAGTCACCTCTGCACCGACGACACTCGCGGATTCATGATTCTCGACCCGCGGCCGCGTTCCCTGCACGGCAATGGGTTGTTCGATCACCTTCAGATTTTCCAACCCGCAGTCTTCAAACCAGCGAAATACCTCTTCGTACGTATGCTTCGATTGATACCAGGGTGAGTACCAGTCGAACGTGTCGAGAACCCTCCACGTCGCATTCTGGTTGTGCGACATGGGGATTGCCCAGGCCAGGGCGCTGCTCGCTGTGGTGCCGAGTACAGGAATCTTCTTGAGCACTTTGTGAATTCCATACAAAGGGACCACAACCCGACAGAATTTGTGCAGGGTCTCAGGCCTCATCCGGCGTGTTGCCTTGCGGTACACGTCGCTCATCCGGTACCACGGGTTGTAAGCGCTGTAGAGCCAGACCGCGATCTTCCCGCCGGGCTTGAGCAGCCGCGGCAACGCCTTGAACGCACGCTCGCAATCGGGCGTGTGATGCAAGACCCCGATGCTGTAGATGTAATCGAAGCTCTCGGGCGCGAAAGGAAGTTTGAACACGTCCGCCTGAAAAATGGTGGCCGTACGGTCGGCGAGATTCTTGGCAGCGACTTCAGAGGCAAGGCTCAAGTCGATCCCCACCACGTGCGCGCCCCACCGGGTCGCGATCTCCGCGAAGCGTCCCATGCCGCAACCAACGTCGAGGACGAGTTTGCCCCTCAGATCGTCGGGAGTGAAGCCAGTCCGGCGGCGGAAGGCCCGCTCCGATCTTTGGCTAACAGCGTCATCGAGTTGTGTCTGGGAGTAAAGCTTCCACTGAAAACCAAAGCTGCCGGCGTATTCCTGCGCTCCCACGAAGCGGATCACGCCATTGAGCATGGGATACTGGCGCCCGCACTCGGGGCACGCCAATCCATCGGCCTGCTGATGCAGTGGGCTGCGGCAATCCAGACAGCGCAGGATTGCCAAGACTTCTTCAGCGACTCCAGGCAAGTTCGCGTTCTCGGTTTCCACCATAACCAAGCTCTTTCTGCCCTCCGTTCTTGGTTGCGTTCATCCCATTGTCTGTTGCTTCGTCCGGGCGTTTGGCGATCTCATACAACGCGCAGATGTACCCCACCATGAAGTACGGAAACAGGTTGTACTCGGTCGACGCGAAAGCGGCGCCTGCGATGTAAGCTGCCATCGCTGCCCACAGGGCGCTCGTCCAAAGCCGGATACTGCCGTCTCTCGCGTAGCCGGGCAGCGTTCGCACACTGCGGATCTTGCGCAGAGACATAACCAGCAGCGTGACGAATAGGATCAATGCCGGCAGTCCGCCCTCAGCGCTCAACTCCGTATAAGTGTTGTGCGCCACGCGCCACTCTCCGGTAACGGCCGGAAAGTTTCCGGGCCCAATGCCAAATATCGGGTGATGCACCGTGAGCCATAAACTTTCCTTCAATAGTTCAGAGCGAGCCTCGAGAGAGCCGCGATCATCCGAACCCTGAATGTTCCCGCGCACCAGGCTTTCAATGCGGACAAAGTACCGAGGCGTGAACAACATGATGCCCAAGGCCATTATTCCGATCAGACCGGTACTCATCAAAAAGACAGTGCGCTTCCCTTTCACACCAAATTCCCAAAGGCAGATCAGCGAAGTGATAAAAGTTGCCACCATGCCGCTACGAGAATACGTCGCTACCACGGCATAGAACATGCATACCAGCCCCACTGTCCAAACGATTTTGCGCATTCCGCCCCGCGCCGCAAAGAGAAATGCCAAACACAGCGGGATGTTGATCGCGATGTTGATGGCGAGATCATTGGGGTTCTCGAGAATGCCCTTCTGAATCCCCATCAACCGTCCGTCTTGCATGTGCCGCGCAACGACGGATGCCACGGTGATCAATGCCACTGTTGCGGCTTGGATGTAGAGGAGCTTGCGCAGCTGAAATACTTGAGTGACCACCATCGCAATGAGCAAAGCGACGATTGGCCCCTTGGAGAACTTATTGATGACCGTGTCGAACGCGCCGCCTCGCCAAGAGGCGAATGGAATCGTCAGGATCAGTTGCGCAAGCAATACAAGAAGAACCTTGCATTCCGGGGGCAGCTTGCCTCGATCCTTCGGCTTCACTGCAAAGATCAGTGCTGCCAGCGCGATGCCCCCTAAGACCTTTCCAATTGGAATAATCGCAAGTCCAGGAATGAAATCCTCAGGCCTTAGGAAATAAAAGGCCGAAAATACGACGAGAGTGCGGTACGCGAGCGTTGTGCGTTTGTGCCGCAACATCGTGACGGTTGGAAATTGAAAAGCCGCTGGCGTCGTTTGATTCATCTTCCCACCGTACCGGTTGATTGGACCCTGTTGCGCACAAAATCGAATCGATCCAGCGGGACCACAATGTCGTGCGGTAGTGTCAGCATTCGTATGGTCAGCCACTTGCTGGTAGGGACGGACCAGCTCTTGTTTTCGTACAGCAAAAGGTTATATCCGACCCAGTCGCGCTCATTGCTCTCGATTGGGAAACGCCCCAGCAACTGAAATTGGCTGCTTTGCAGGCATTCCCGCAAAATTCGCTGCGAGTTCCACTCTGTTTGACGGTCGGACACAACCACGAAGCGGACACCCATATTCTTCATCAGATTCAGAATGTCTTCACGGCTGTGCACCAGTTCTTCGCTGGTCTCACTCCTGCGAATATCGTCCACGTATAGGGACTTGCGCAGCACCAAAAACTGCCGGTTGGAATCCAGCGCCCGCATATAGAAGACGAAGTTTCCCGGCACCTTTCCGTCAAACAGGACGATTCCGGACTTGTACCCATCTACCAGACTTGAGGCCGCGTTCTTATACCCCGAAATGTAGGGTCGTTCGTAGCTCCAACCTCTGACGGTGAGCAAACACACTAGCCCGACTGCCGCCCATCGCATTGCGTAGCGCACTTTGGGGATCTGAAAATACTGTGTCAGTAAACCAGCAGCGAAATATGCCAGTGGCGGGAACCAATAGATGGCAAACCGCGCTTCCTTCTGGCCAAAAAAAGTAAACGTCGCGTATCCCGCAACTATCCAACTCAGCATCAAGATGATCTGTCGTCCGGTGTTCCACCGGTAAGCGGAGATCATGCCCAACACGCTAATTGCAAGCATTGTCCGCGTGAAAACGTGAGGCAAGACACGTAAATAGAGGGTGAACCTCTGCAGGCCGCTGACTTGGTGGGAGCCCAGGTCGTGAGCCACCGCATGCCCCTGCGATATGAGCATCACAGTATAAGAAGGAACGACCAGTGCGCATCCAATGCCCGCCACAATCAAAACATCCTTGTTCCACATCCGTTCCCACGCACCGGTTGCGGTGAGCGTCAGCAAACAGAACAATAGAACAAACACGTTGGTCTGCTTACATAGGAGTGCCGCACTCATCCAGAGACCAAAGGCATAGAGGGAACGTTTTTGACCAAGATCGAGATATTCGATCCAATACCGGATCGAGAGGACCGCTAAGGTGAGAGACGGAATCTCCAGCATCACGGTCTTCTCAAACAGCAACATCGATGGCAACAGTCCCAGAATTGCTGTGCTGACAGCTGCTGTAAACGGGCCTTGCCACCGTTCCACAAGCCGAAACCAGTTGTATAGCAACACGGCTGCGAAGAGCAGCACCGTCAGACGCGCTGAAACGACGGACGAGCCTGCGATCAGAAAGCTGATTCCCTCAAACACATAAAAAAGCGGTGGCCAATGGACAATCGACACAGCCGGATACTGCGCATAATAGTTGTAGGCATATTGGACAGGATGGCGCAGCGGTAAATCCCGCATGGCATCCGCCATAAACTGCCCCGTAACAGCATGTTGCGCTTCGTCTACGTTGTAGTCGAACTCGCCCCTGCGCACGCCATGGAGAATCACGAAGGCAATTACCGCAATCAAAACGATGGGCACGATCCATGATCGTTGAAAATCGGAAGAGACCTCTCGCGTCGCAACCACTTCAAATTTCGAAGCGAAGGTTTCATATTCGGAGGGCCTGGTCGCCAGCGCTCGGTGCATTATCGTGTCCATGCAGCTTTTCTCCCGCTGACGAAGTTGGCGAAGGCAACCAATGCGGCCGTATTCAGAAGTACAAATGTGTAGGCGGCGTCGCCCAGGCGGTAAAACACGCCGCTCTTGATCCCCGCCATACCTACAAGACTCAGAGCGTAGAAGATCACCTGCGCGGCAAGGACGATTCGAAAGAACGGGCCTGGCAGGAACACCGAACCGCAGAGACAAAACAAAAGACCGAAGGGCACCAATAGCCTTAGAAGCTTGTGACTGACAAACTCGAAGCGAATCGGGTTATCTCGGCCAAGGAGCCATGGGGCAAGTTGCAGCAGTTGATAGTTGCCGCTCAAAGTCCGCACTTTCCGGGCAAATTCCCTTTCGCCCCCTTGATCTGCGACATCCCATGCGCGAGCCTCCGGCTCAAATACCACTCTCTTTCCCGAACGAACTATCTGCATCGGAATCAACACATCATCGAGCAGCGTCTCGCGCGGAATGGGCTCGAGCAAATCGCGTCGCACTCCGTAAAATGCGCCCGTCGCCCCGACGACCGATCCCGAGCAAGACTCCAGTTCGCGAATTCTCTTCTCAAGCCGCCAGTAAGCCCCCATCCCGCGGCCTGCCTCACCTTGGCCGGGATCGCCCAGCATCAATTCTCCGCTCACACAACCCACCAGGGGATCGGCGAAGTCGGCAAGCAACGCTCGCAGGGAACCTTGCTCGAGCTTTTGACGAGCATCTGTGAAAATCACGATCTCTCCCTGCGCTCTCTCCATCGCGTCGTTCAAGCCTGACGCCTTTCCTTTCGGCAGCTCGTTCAGTAGGACTTGCACTCTCGTATCTTGCGCATATTCGTGCAGGATGTTTTCCGTGTTGTCGGTTGATCCATCCGAGACCACCACGACCTGCAACCGTTCCGGTGGATAGTCGAGATCGAGGACGTTGTCGATTTTTCCTGCGAGAACTCTTCCTTCGTTTCGCACCACCATTACGATTGATACGAAGGAATCGCTTTTACCCCGCCGAACCGGCCAGGGGCGAAGCGCTCCGCGTAGCCATAACCACAACGGATATCCTGCATAGGTGTACGCAATCAGCGCGACCGACCCCCAAAACAACCACTTCATTGGGCACCCCGGCCCAACAAAACAATCTTGATGGTCTGGAACATGATCAGCACATCCAGTCCCAAAGACGCGTTCTTGATGTAAAAGAGGTCGTACTGCAGCTTCTCTTTCGCGTCATCCACCGTGTTGCCGTACTTGTATCGAATCTGCGCCCAGCCAGTGATGCCCGGCCGCACCGCATGTCGCACCCCGTAGTAAGGGATCTCTTTCGACAGCCACTCGACGAATTCCGGGCGCTCCGGGCGCGGCCCCACGAACGCCATGTCACCTTTGAAGACACACCACAATTGCGGAATCTCATCAATACGAGACGAGCGCAGGAACTTCCCAATGCGCGTGATACGCGGATCGTCATCGCCAGCCCAGGTAGGCCCTGTGTCGGCCTCGGCGTCCTGCCGCATAGTGCGAAACTTGAAGCAGTGGAAGGTATGCCCGGCACGGCCGACTCGCTTCTGCTTGTAAAGAACCGGCCCCTTCGAATCCAACTTGATCGCCAGAATCACGAAGGGAAGGAACGGCAAGGTGACCAGCAAGAGCATCAGCGCCATCAGGGTCGAGAGCATGCGGCGCATCAGGTTGAAGCTCGTGCTGAAACGGAAACCGTCCGCGAAGATCAGCCAGCTCGGATAAAGGTTCTCCACTTCAATGCGGCCCGAGATCTTCTCCAGCCACGATGTTGCTTCTTCGATGCGCACTCCGTTCAGGCGCAGCTGCAGCAACTCGTGCACGGGAATTGTTCCCCGGCGATCCGGCATCGCGACAATGACGCGATGCACGCGATGCTGGTCCGCTAACTCCATCAGGTGAGCCGCTGTGGCTTCGCGCGTGAGCGCGCCCTCCACGTTGCCGCTCCAGCCAATGACATCGACACCCAGGTCTTTACGCTGGCGGAGGCCTTGCACCAGCCGTTGCGCACGCTGGCCCGTGCCAAGAACGTAGACCTTTTCCTGCATGTAGGGTCGCTGCACGAGCCATCCGTACGCCGTGCGCCACCCGAACAGCCCAAAGGTCAGGATCACCAGCCCGTTCAACGAAGCATTGTTCCCAGGCAGTAGGTTCGGGAAGAAATACCCAATTGCCCCCAGGCAAAGCGCCAATATCCCTGGAACAAGGAACAGCCTGAAATAAAGTTCGCCTTTGGCGTCGAAGCGGGAGGAGTCGTAAAGGTCAAACCAGTGCGAGCAAGTCAGGACCACAACCGTGGCCACCAGGATCTTGAGATATCCGTACTGATAGTTCAGCACGATGTAGCTCTCGTCCGGAAATGCGAGCAGCATCCCCACCAGGAATGATGTGAACACCACCACCGTCTCCACCACCAACAGCACCAAAGTGCGGATCGGGTAGTAAACGTTGAAAAGACGGATCACGGGGCCTGGCCTCTAACTCGCAGCTTTCAATTTCGTGCTTCGGCGCGCTGCTTTCAATTTCATGAATCGACGCGTTCTCGGTCTCATGCCTTAACGTGCTGTTCCTTCGCACATGAAGGCGCGATTCTTCCTGCTTCTACCGCGCGGTTTTTTCGTAAACGTCGTAGTAGTAGCGAGCGTACGTATCGCTCTTGCTGATTCCGTTGAGCACGACGCCCACCAGCGTCTTGCCGTGAAACTCCTGACGTGCCTTCTGCGCGCTGTCGTAGGGGGTCGAATTCGAACGCACCACCATAAGGACACCGTCGCAGAAATTCGCCAACTGGCTGCCGTCGGAAACGGGCACCGCGGGCGGCGAGTCGACGATGATCCAGTCAAACAAAGGCTCGACCCTCTGCATCAGCATCTTGAAACGGCCGTTGCCGATGAGTTCGGCCGGTTGCAGGGTGCTGCGTCCGCCGGGAATAAAGAACAGGTTCTCCAATGGGCCGCGCTGCATGATCCCGAACTCGTCTGTGCTGCCGCTGAGGTAATCACCGAGGCCCGGTACCGATGCTGTACCCAGCACCGAATGGAGGCTGGGGACGCGCAGGTCGGCATCGACGAGCAGAACGCGCCGTCCATGCTGTTTCACGAGCACCTGGGACAGGTTCGCCGCTACGAAAGACTTGCCTTCTTTCGGCAGAGCGCTGGTCACGAGGATTTTCTTGAGCGACATTTTTTCGCGCATCTGGTAAAGGCGCGAACGCAGCGTGCGGAATTGCTCGGTGCCGCGCACGTTCTCGTCTTGCCCGAAGAAGAGCATCGTCTTTGGATCAGGATGCCACTGGGTCTGGGTGCAACGAGCGACAAGCGTGTCGAAGGTGAAAGGGTTTGTAAACGACGGCATGGCCGATGTCGCGACGCTGGCGGGCGCCACAGCCGTCGCGGCGCTCCCGTTTCCGCCCGTCATCTCCGGCATGGAATCGAGGACGGGCGCATCCAACACGGATGCGTTCTCGGCGTGTCCTCCCTGAGAAGCGGCCCTTTCCTGTTCAGCTCGCTTGAGTGCTTCGTGAATACGACTCATGATTTCCTCTCCTTGGGGAGGTCTTGTTCTGACTGACGGAGGCGATCGGCCAACGTCGCCAGTGTGCGTAATGCTTCGACCAAATCAAACTTTTCGCCGTTTGTGGAAGCGGTGACGGGCGGCGCAGTCATCGCCCCTGAAGCGGTGTTGTCGCTCAAGTCGAAATCGCCCGCGACGGCGTCCACCACTTGCGCGGTGATCGTCGGTTTCTGGTCCACGAACGCGCTAACCAGGCAGTGTTCGCACAGCAGGTTCACGACGCGCGGGATACCCAGCGAGTATTTATGAATGGAAACCAACGCGTCCGGATCGAAAATCTGCCGTCCGTCCGAGCCTGCGATGCGCAGACGCTGTAAGACGTATGCCTTGGTCTCTTCCATCGTCAGCGGATGGGTCTTGGCGCGCAGGGTCAGTCTCTGGCGGAGCTGGCGCAACTGGGGCTGTTTCAGCTTCGTCTCCAGTTCCGGCTGACCGACAAGAACGATCTGCAGCAGCTTCTCGGTGAAAGTCTCCAGATTGGTGAGCATCCGGATCTCTTCGAGAACTTCGTCGGTGAGGTTTTGCGCTTCGTCGACGATCAGAACGGCCGTCTCACCCGCGCGGTAGCGGTCGAGCAGCCAGTTGTATAGGCGCTGCAGGATCTGGCTCTTCGACTTCGAGTCCACAGGGATGCCGAAATCGGCCATCATGTAATCGAGAAACTGCGGCACGTTCATCCGGGAGTTGAAAATGAACGCAGTCGCAACCTGCTGCAGGCGAAGCCACTCGAGTAGCTTATTGATGAGCGTAGTTTTGCCCGTGCCCACTTCGCCGGTCAGCAGGACGAACCCCTTGCGGCTCTGGATGCCATAAGTCAGGCACGCCAGCGCCTCCTCCGTATGCCGCGTGAGAAAGAGATAACGCGGGTCCGGGTTGACGTTGAACGGGTTCGCGCGTAGGCCAAAAAACTCTTTATACATAGCCGTCGCCTAGACTTCGACTTTCTCCTTTGTGGATTCGGCCGATTTGTCTTTGTTCCAGAACGTTCCGTTACCGTTGCTGTTTTTCGCTTCCTCGGCAGTTATCCATGGCAAGGAAACGAGCACAGGCATCTGCAGGCTGGCTTCGACATCGGCTTCGTTGCGGATCGATTTGTCGCGCAGCTCAAGCCAGAGGGCGAGGACCAGACCGAAGACAAGGCCAGCACCGAGACCGCCTCCGGCAAACAGCCAGCGATTCGGGAAGCTGGGCGAGTCGGGCTGGTTGGCCGGGTTCAGCAAGCGCATTTGTTCGCCCTGCTGACGGCGCTCCATGTCGGTCGCCATCTCCGAGGTGCTCTTCTTCGCTAGAAGATCCGCGTAGAACTTCTGCGCCGTGTCGTAATCGCGAGTCAGCAGTTTGTACTTCTCTTCCACGTCGGGACTGATAGCAACGCGGCTCTGATAGAGTTTCGTCTGGTCGGCGATACGTTTCTGCTCGCGAGTCGCCTGCGCCAGCATGTCGGAGTATTGATGCACCTGGAGGCGCAACTGGCGGATCTCGGCCGGCTCGGCCACGCTGGACTTCTCGGTGCTGGTGTCCGAACTCGTCGCCGCAGCCTCGTTCACCTCGGCCAGACGCTTCTTTAGCTCGGCAATGTCGGCCTTCGCCTTGACAACGTCCGGATGGTCGTCGGTGTATTTCGCCTGCAGCTCAAGCAGATTGGCCTGCAACTGGGTGAGCTGCTGCTGGAGGCTCTGCGGATTGGTCGATCCCTGCGAGGACTTCCACGCCGCCACCTGCTGGGCCAACAACGACTCGGTATAAGCCTTGTCCTGCTGGGCGCGGTTGATGGTCTGCGTATTCGCATCCAGCTGCGCGTTCAGGGTTCCCAGAACTTTGAGGTTGTTATCTTCGTCGCCGGGCAACTGACCGACGTACTGGCGCTTGAAGGCGGCCAGCTTCGCGTCCTGGTCGTCGAGTTCGCGCTTGGCTTCTTCCAGCTGGCGGCTGATGAAGTCCGTCGTGCTTTGCGCCGCACGCTCACGCGAGCTCTGGTTTTCCGTAAGCAGCATCGAGGTGATTTCGTTACAGATGCTCTGGGCTTCCTTCGCGTTCGGACCGGTGTAGCTCACGGTGAAGCCGGGCACGCTCGTGGCCTGCCCAGGCTTTTTCTTGGAGCCGTCTGAGTTAGCGATCTGGCTCAGATCGGTGTAGACCGGTTCGACCTGAACCCCGGCGCGGATGTCATCGATCACCTCGTCGAGGTTCTTTCCGCCCCGCAACAGTCCAAGGCGGTCGACCATGGGCTGCAGCCGGTTGCGTCCCAGCACCTGCTGCTGCATTGTGGCAATGCGCTGCGCCAAGTCTTCCGGAACAACCGGCTGCACGACGGTTGTCGGAACCTGCTGCGCCTCGACCAACACCAGAGACTGCGAGGTGTACTTGGCGGGCACGGCCCAGGAAATCAGAAAGCCAACGATCGGCGCCAAAAGAGTCGGGATCAGGATCAGCTTGACCCGGCGGCGCAACATCGCAAGATAGTCGTCAATGGTTAAGTCGCGATTATCAATCATCCTCTTATTTCCGTTCTGGCTGCTGCCCGCGCAGCCGCGAAATCAGTCAAGCCGGATTGGGTGGAAGTGCCAATCCACACCGATCGTCAAAACGTGCCGCACCGCGATCCGGTTGCACGGAATACCCGCCGTGCAGAAGGAGGAGTCCAGGATCTGGTCATTCCACTGGTAGGCCAGGAAAGCGCCCCAGTTGTAGTTGAATTGCCGGCGCAATGCGAACCCCGCAAAACCGTAATCGAAAGAATTGGCGTTGACGCCGACCAGCACATTTTGCAGGCGCCGTGTGCGGGCAAAACCCACGTTGGCCATAACGTTGTACTTCCGTCCCAGCGGTCTCGTCGCACCAAAAGTCGCGACGTCGCTTTGCCCTCCGGCGAAGAAGCCCGAACCGCTGGTGTCAAAGCGCTCGTAGCTGGCCGACAGGCTCGCCTTGCGGAGTCGATAGCCCAGCGTGAAGCGGCCGGTCGCGGTCAACCTGTTGGTGGTTCCGCTGATTGGATCGTGAATCTGTGTCCACTGCGGACCGGCGCCGACGACAAGGTCCATGCGGCCAGAGACGCGATGTCCGTAGAGCAGCTGCACGATGTCAGAATTGATGTTGTCCGCTCCCACGATGCCGGGGAAATGGAACGCCATGTAGCCAGCCGATACGGCGATCTGGTCTTTCGGGCCCAGAGCATAGTCGTATCCAACTTGCCCGCCGAGTTGCCGGCTACCGATCAGGTTCAGCGCGTTGTTGTCGGTAAAGTGCAGCAGCCCGTAGGAAGCGGCCGCCGTCACCGACGAACGCGGAGTCAGGTTCTCGACAACGTCGGCTACGGTCACGTTGGTAATATGCGGGCTCTGTCCTAGAGAACCGAACTGATCGGAACCGAGAGCACCGTAATGTCCGCCGAAGCCGCTTCCGATCATTCCCATGCCTTCGCCGATACCGCCCAAACCCAGCTGGAATCCGCCGGCTCCGCCATAGGACCCGTATCCAAACGAACCTTCCGGCAGATAGCTGAAGGAATTGCGGACGTTGAATTGCCCGGTCTTCCAGAGAACACTCTGTTGTGCCTGCAATTCGTGGATCTGCATGATTCCGATACCGGACACGTTGTAGAATCCGGCACCACCCACATATGCGGCGGCGAGCTGGTAACGGCTCCAGAGGCGCTGCATGGTCAGGCCAGCGAGCCCACGTGTGACGGAGTGAATCGCTGGACGCGCGTCGCTGCCAATGTTGGTGTCGCCCGATTCACTGCCTTCCACGCCGCCGAGCAGCATGCTGCGCGGCTGGATCGAGGGCTCGAGAGAAGGCTGATCCAACCCCGAGATCGGCGGATTGTCGTTGACGACCACCGGCGGACCTTCTTGACCGAAGGCGGCGGGCGGAGGCGTCGACTGCTGGCTCGAGGAGTCCTGGCTGCTGGTGTCCTGCGCAGAAGCCGCACCCACGAACGTCAACAAGACCAGCGCGCAGATGATTTGGCGTATCAGCATCATTTGTTCCTTACGGGACAACAATGGTGTCTCCAGGCCTTAAAACGAGGTTCTGATCGATCGATGCTCCCTTCAACAAGGCCCTGTAGTTCACTGGAATCTTTTGTTGCTTCCCGTTCTCGGTCCGCAGCAGATAAATTCCCTTCGTATTAGCAAATTGCGTGAATCCCGCACTGGCCAGCGCCTGCAGCACGGTCATGTTTGGCTGCAGGGCCATGGTTCCGGTGTGGGTAACCTCACCCAGCACATAGATCCTCTGGCTGTTCATCGCAGTGACGATGACTGTCACGCGCGGATCGGCAAGATATTTCTTCAGCTTGGTGCTGATCGAATCGGCCAGCTGCGAAGGCGTGAGACCAGCTGCCACGACGTCGTTCAGCAACGGCAGAGAAATCTTTCCGTCCGGCCGCACCGGCAACGCGGGCTCCGTCAGGTCTGGCTCTTTCCACACGGAGACATGCAGCACGTCGTCGGGTCCAATTTTGTAATCCGCCGGTGCCACCGATACCGGATCCGCTTGTGCTTTGTCGGCGGGCGCCGGCTTCGCCTCATCGTTGGCTTTGGCGTTTGCCTGTGCCGCGGCCATGGACGCGAGCACCCCTACCAGTAGGAAAACCCCAAGCTTCATATGCCTCTTCATATCCTCTCCTGGAACCATTTACGACGTTCCGTAGTCCCGGTATCCGATCTGTTTCAATTTGTAGAGCAGGGCCTTGTAACTGATCTGCAACTCCTGCGCTGCCCGCCGACGATTCCACCGTGTGCGGTTCAGCACTTTCAAGATGAGTTCCTTCTCGGCTTCGCGCGATGCGGCTCGAGATGCCTGCTTCAGCGAGATCCGTTCTCCATTGCTGCCGTGTTCCGAGCTCATCAGAAGCGACCGGAGACCGCCCATCGCGACCGATTCGTCCCCGAGTGCGACGATCGCCTTAGCTGCATCCTCGAGTTCGCGGATGTTTCCCGGCCATGAGTAGTCCTGAAAGAGCCGTTGCGTCTGCTGGCTCAACTGCGGAACCGGCCGCCGGAAATCGCGCGCATACTTGGCCAGGAAAAAGCCCATCAGGTACGGAATATCCTCTTTCCTCTGGCGCAGAGGAGGCAGTCTCAAACAGACTCCGCTGATCCGGTAGTAAAGATCCTCACGGAGCCGCTTCGCTTTCATCTCCGCCTCCAGATCGCGGCTGCTGCCGCAGATCAAGCGCGCGCCATTCGTTTTCGAGTGCCCGTTGCCCTCCATCGATGGCAACTGGGCGAGCAGTACTCCCTGGCATTCGAGGCTGAGATCTGCAAGTTCCGCCAGATACAGCGTCCCGTTGGCGAAAAGCCCATTCCCGCCATTCACTTGCAGCAGTTCCCCGGTGATACTCGCGCAGGGAGCCACCTGAAAAAGCTCCTCTTTGTGCGCTGACCAACGGTGGATTCTCTCCGCCGTCGCCTTCTTCCCGGCACCGGGCTCGGCCAGAATCAGCACCGGAACTTCGCCTTTGGCGAGTTCCCGGATCACCTCCTCCAAGGCGCGCATGCTTTGACCGAGTCCTTCTAAGTAGCCGGCCTCTGCCGCACCTTGGATGGTGCTTGTCACTGGCAATTCCGAGGATTCTTTGGACATATAAACGCTGTTTTCTCGCCGGGGGAATGACACCAATGAGTCGGATGTTTTAGCCGCCATCCGTGAAGCACGGCTGCTGCCAACCGGCTGAGGACACCGGCCGCTCGCGAGATCCTTGTATATCTTTTAGCCTCAATAACTTAAACGGCGCGAGATCAAGCTCTGCCTCGTCTCCAAGACGCCTGCATAGCCTAGTACATGTCAGGAAAAAGGGAAAGTTTTTACCCATTCTGTGGTAACCAAAGGACATTACTTCTTGGCTATGCAGGGCAGATGCTTTCAACTTATTGACACAAAACAGGAATGAGTGCTCTGAACAGAGACGTCATGGTCCGGGTGTCCGGCGAGGTCTGGGTACTGACGTGGCTACATTTTTTCCACTTCTGGCCTTCGCCCGAGTAAGGGTTTAATGGGGAAAGTTTGCACCAAAGCATGACCAAAGTCACCATAATCGGTTTTAGTGGGCGATTGCAGGCGTTTAGTACTTCGCTTATGCTTGGGCAAGGACGCCTCCCAACCGAATTCATGCGTTAATAGGGCCGTACAAGAGTTTGAGCCAAGCCGTACAAGCCGCGCCCTTGCCGTTCGCCTCAAAGCCATCGTCTTCTGATCGCATCCCTATGTGGCAGATCGTGGTTTTGGTCCTGGCCTTGGTGTGGCTGTACGCGCCCGTTCTCAGCCACCTGATCGGCCAGTGGGTCCACGACCCCAACTACTCGCACGGATTTTTTGTCCCGGCATTTTCGCTGTATGTGCTCTGGCAGGAAAGGGGTCGTCTGCGGGCGCTTCCTCTTCGGCCGTCGTGGTCGGGATTGCCGATTCTGGCGTTCGGGGCATTTGTGCTGACGGCGGGAGTACTGGGGGCGGAGCTGTTTTTGTCGAGGGTCTCGTTTCTGATCGCGATTGCCGGGCTGGTGGTCCTGATGTACGGCTGGAATCATCTGCGGGCAACAGCATTCCCGTGGCTCTTTCTGCTGCTGATGATTCCGATTCCGAACATCCTCTTCAATCAGATTACGTTTCCCCTGCAGTTGTTGGCGTCAAAAGCGGCAGCGGTCACTTTGCCTCTGATGGGCGTGCCGGTTCTGCGGGAAGGCAATGTGATTCAGCTTCCCGTGATGGCGCTCGAGGTTGCCGAAGCGTGCAGCGGCATTCGGTCGCTGATGTCGCTGACGACGCTTGCAGTGATTTATGGCTATCTGATGGAGACTCGGCTTTGGGCGCGCGTGTTGCTGGCGGTCGCATCGATTCCGATTGCCGTGATCGCGAATAGCCTGCGGATCATTGGAACGGGGCTGCTGGTGCAGTACTGGGATCCGGAGAAAGCCGAAGGATTCTTTCACGCATTCTCGGGCTGGCTTATTTTTGTGGTGTCACTGTCGCTGCTGTTGTTGCTGCATCGGACCATGCAGCGGTTGTGGCCGCCGGAGGGCTCCCGCTGATGCGCGGCTACGGACGAGTTTTTGCGGCTCTGGTGTTGCTGGCTTCGACGGCGTTGTTTCTGCAAGCACGCAGCCGGAAGGAAGTCTTTCCGCCGCGGCTCCCGCTGGCGTCGTTTCCGAAACAACTAGGGCCATGGTCGGGGACGGACGTCGAGATTCCAGAGGATGTGCTGAATGTTCTCGGGCCGGGTGACTTCCTGTTGCGCGTTTATCGCAACGCGGACGGGCGGCAGCCCTATGCTGACATTTTTGTCGCCTATTTTCCGTCGCAGCGCGCCGGAGACACCATCCACTCGCCGAAAAATTGTCTGCCGGGCGCGGGGTGGACGCCCATCGAATCGAGTCAAATCGACCTCCCGCTTCCGGGCAGGGCGCCGTTCCTCGTCAACCGCTACATCATCGCGAAGGGCGGAGAGCGGCAACTGGTTCTCTACTGGTACCTGGCACACAACCGGGCCGTCGCCAGCGAGTACTGGGCGAAGGTGTATCTGGTGACGGATTCGATTCGCATGAACCGCAGTGACGGCTCGCTCGTCCGCCTGACAACCCACATGGTTCCGGGCGAATCGGTGGATGCGGCGATGAACCGCCTGAGGCCCTTTGCCGGGGAAGTTGTGCCGTTGCTCAATCAGTACATACCTCAATGAACCACAACGATTTACGATTTTGCTGGACGTGTCCCGCGCCGATGGGACAAATATGGAATCATTCCTTCATCTCGGTATTCGCAGACTCGGCGCGCTCGAGACGCGCATTTTGGGAGACCTGGTCATGATGCGTTCCACCTCAATCCGCCTCTTTTTCATGTTGGCCATGCTCGCCGGCCTGATGACCGGTTGTTCGCGCGATCCCAACGTGCGCAAGCAGAAGTACTTCGAAAGTGGCGAGCGGTACTACGAGAAGGCCAAGTACCACGAAGCTGCCATTCAATACAGCAACGCGATTCAGGTCGATCCTCGTTTCGCCAAAGCGCATTATCATCTCGCCCTCGCGTACCTGCGCATCGGCGAACCGTCGCGAGCCTACCAGGAGTTCACCCGCACGCTGGAACTCGATCCAGATAACTACGACGCGCGCCTGGATCTGACGAATCTGTTGATTGCTGCCAAGTACTTCAAGGAAGCACAGGAACATCTCGATTTGCTGCTGGCGCGCGAACCGAACAACGCGGCCGTGCATATGGCGCTGGCGAATTTCAAAACTCGCCAGGGCGACGTCGCCGCCGGCATGCAGGAGATGCAGAAGGCGATTGCGCTCGATCCGAACAAGGCGGACGCGTACCTGAATTACGCCATCATGCAGATGCAGGCCCAACAGTTCGATGGGGCCGAAGCCAATTTGAAAAAGGCGATCTCTCTGGATCCGAAGTCGATGGCGGCCCAGCTCGCTCTCGGAGGCTTCTTTCAGTCTCGTGGAAGACTCCCGGAAGCCGAGGAGCAGTTTAAGCACGCGATGACGGTCGATCCCAAGGATCCGGATCCGCGCTCTTCGCTGGCGCGCCTGTATATGGCTGAGGGCAAGAAGCCGGACGCGGTGGCGTTGCTAGAACAGACCAAGAAGGACCTGGCGGATAACCCGATCGGATACCGGATGCTCGGAGACTTCTATTTCGCGACCGGCGACCTCGACAAAGCCGTCGACGAATACTCCTCGATCTTCAAGGAGCATCCCAAAGATTTGCAGGGAAAAAAGAACTACATCCAGCTGCTGATCCTCAAGAATCGCACGGATGAAGCCAAGAAACTGAACGACGAAATCCTGAAGGCGAACCCACACGACAACGAAGCCCTGATTTACCGTGGGCAGATCGACATTCGCGAAGGCCATGCTCAGGAGGCGATTTCTTCGCTGCAGTCAGCGATCAAGAGCGACCCCGACAACGGAGTGGCGCACTACCACCTGGGCATCGCTTATGACGAGCAAGGGAATCTGACCCAAGCCGAGTCGGAGTGGCGGGAGGCAATTCGACTGAAGCCGGACTTGACCGAGGCCCAGCGTGCGCTGGCAGCTGTCTCTATCCGCAAAAGCGACTGGAACGCGCTGAACCAGATCGCGAGCACGATCGTTCAGCTTGCACCGACGTCACCCGAGGGTTACGGCTTCCGCTCCGTAGCCGATATCAACCTGAAGCAATATTCCCGCGCCGAGCAGGACATCAACAAGACAATCGAAGTGGCACCGCAAAGCCCCGTAGGCTACATTCAGTTGGGCAATCTGCGCCAGATCCAAAAGCAATACGCGGAGGCGGAAAAGGCCTATCGCAAGGCATTGGAGATCGCGCCCGCCAACTCCGACGCGCTTAATGGATTGATGACGATCTATATCGTGCAGAAAGATCCGGACAAGGCAATCGCCGCGGCGAATGCGCAGATCGCCAAGGTACCGGACAGCAGCGCCTTTTACGATCTTCTCGGAACGGCTTATTTCAATGGGAAGAAAGATTACAAGAACGCAGAAACGGCGCTGCGCAAGGCAACCGATCTCGACAAAAAGAACGGCGATGCCCTGCTGAAACTCGGCGAAGTTTACGTGGCCGAGGGATCGACGGATCAGGCGATTGCCACTTACCAGCAATCGTTAAAAGACAACCCGGGCCAGATTTCGTTCTACATCCTGCTGGGAGAACTCTTCGAATCCAAGCAGGACTGGGATTCTGCGAAGGGGATGTACCAGAAGGCTCTGGCGATCCAATCGGACAATCCCCTCGCATCCAACAATCTTGCGTACGTGATGCTGCAGCAGGGCGGCAACGTGGATGTGGCGCTTTCGATGGCGCAGACGGCGCGTCGTCAGATGCCCGACAATGCAAATGCTGCCGATACGCTTGGCTGGGCCTATTACAAGAAGGGCCTCTTCCCGACGGCGATTGACCTGTTCAAGGAAGCTGTGAAGAAGAGTCCGAACGATCCCACCTTCCATTACCACCTTGGGCTGGCCTATCAAGCTTCCGATCAACCGACACTCGCAAAAGAACACCTCCAGCAGGTACTGAAGCTCAACCCGAACTACAACGATGCAGACGGCGTGCGCAAGGCACTCTCGCAGATCCATAGCTAAGCGCCGTTCGGGGTAGCCGGCCAGAACCGGCTACTCCTCTTCCATCCGTCTTGCGGGGTGGTTGCATCTTCTCGAGCGCGTACGTGTCCCGCAAAACCGGATTTCGGTACGATGGAAAATGGCCGTCGCGATTCGCGATGATGTGGCAGAAGGAAAGCCCTACAACCAGCTGATCGAGCGTCTCCTGGCGGAACGAAGGCGTGTGACTGTCTATGCCTGCCCCAAAGACGAGTGCCCGCGGTCGCTGTTCGTTTTCTACCAAGAAAACACAAGTCTGATCGCGCTGGAGCACCACGTCTTGCTCCTGCTCGAGCGCACTCATCCGGAACACGATCCAATCTGCACCTTGAATGAGGAACTGCCCTTCGAGGTGGAAGCTCGTAAAGACTGAGATTACACAGGGGCCGAAGCCCAGGGATCACGCGCGGTGCACGAATCGCGATCCCTGCTTGAGGGTGATGGTCATTTCATTCTTCAGCACCTCAACAAAAAACTGCCGCAGAAGCAACGGTCCAGGAGGTTCAGGAGGCCGTGCCGTTCTCCTGCGGCAGCAGCGGGCGAAAGTCGATGGGGCGGAGAACTTTACTCCGTCCCGCGTAGGCGAGGCGATCACCTCGTGCCCAACACGCAGGGTTTCCGCTTCTCTCCGCGGAACGAAAGCTTCCAGGAATACATCGGCGACCTGCATAACTACATAGGCCGTGACCGGCGCCAGAACGACCGAGTAAATCCGGCCTGCGACTGTCTGCGTGATCCCCGTCATTCGAGAGACCTCCATAACACGATAAAGTCTATCGTATTTATAGGGTTTTAGTAAAGGACTGAGGGCCTGGGGATGCGTACTGCGTCGATCGTTTATCGAAGGCAGCGATGCTGTTCAGTATAGTTTCGACAACCGCTTCTTCCCCGATCGTGGAATTAGCCATCAAGTGAAAGCGGTGGCGATCCGGCCACTCGACCCCAAAGTACTGCATGATGAAGGCGGCGCGATCCCGGTCAACCGTTTCCGCAAGCTGCACCGCTTCCTTCTGGCTCCTGCCTCCCGCCTGGAGTCGCAGGACCTTTTCTTCGAATGGTGCGTAGACGAAAACGTGGAAGGCATCGCTTCGATTCTGCAGGTAGTAAGCCGAGCCACGCCCCACAATAACGCAGTTCCCCGCTTCAGCGGCGATCTTTACCACCCGCTCGGCTACTTCGCGGATGCACTCGGTATCGATGATCTTCGCGTGCGGGGCCTGAACGCTGCCTTCATA
This sequence comes from uncultured Acidobacteriota bacterium, assembly GCA_963718505.1. Classification (GTDB taxonomy): domain Bacteria; phylum Acidobacteriota; class Terriglobia; order Terriglobales; family Acidobacteriaceae; genus Gp1-AA133. Next base: position 121,325 of record CAVQZP010000032.1, read on the forward strand.
GCTGCCTCGCAAAAACCCTTTGAGTAGCCGATAATATAACGAATCGCGCTTCTCCTCGTGCTCCTCGACGGCCCGGCAATCGCACTCCATCAGCCGGGCGATTTCGTTGGTCAAGAGTTGATCCCACAGATTCCACCCGAGGTGCCGCGCCAGTGCACTCGCGATTTCAGCACCGCCGGCACCGTACTCCCGATCGATCGTGATCACCCGGATCACAAACTATCCTTCAGTGATGCGTCTGACCCGGCGAATTCGGCTGTAACCATAACTCTCCGATCGTGCGATATTCTTCGCTATTCCATCACCACACGGGCACCGCCCGGCTTGTTCTTCGCTAACACAAAGGAAAGCACGAACATAACCGCCGACGTCGCGGCGAGAATGAGAAAGGTGTCAACATAGGCCAAGACCGTTGCCTGGCGTACCAGATTTTGATAAAGCAAGCCGTAAGCTACCTGTACGGCGCGCTCGGCCTGCACTCCAGAGGCGGCCAGACGCGCTGCCAAGCCCGTAGCTGCTCCGTCCACTCCGAGCCCCCCAGGCGAGACGTGCGCGCCGAGGTACACCTGATGGACCTGGGCTCGACGCGCGATCAGCGTCGTCACCATCGAAGTTCCCACGCTGCTGCCAATGTTTCGCATGAAGTTGACCAATCCAGCGACGCTGCCGCTCTTCTCCAGCGGCATGCCAACGTAGGAAACCAGATTGATCGGCACGAACAGAAACCCGAGGCCAAAAACCTGGATCATCCGCAACGTGCTGGCGCTTGCAAAACTGATGTCGAGGTCGAGTTGCCGGCTGGAAATATACATCCCAATCGCAAGAGTCAGCCAGCCGAATGCAACTATGTATCGGGCCTCCACCCGCGACGAGAGTATTCCGACGACCGGCATCAGGAACAGCAGCAGAAGGCCACCTCCAGAGAGCACCAGGCCGGCCGATTCCGCCGTATACCCCATCAGCGACTGCAGGTACAAAGGCATCATAACCAGGCTCGAAAACAGCAAGATGCCCAGGACGAACATCATGCCGTTCGCACTGAGAAAGTTCAGATTTTTGAAGAGCCGTATGTCGATGATAGGGCGCTCCTGGAACCATTCCCACAGCACGCACGAAACCAGTCCCACAACCGCGAGGATGGCCAGGATCAGGATGAAATGCGATCCGAACCAGTCGTCCTCCTGACCTTTGTCGAGCATGACTTGCAACGCGCCGATGCCGATCGCGAGCAGGCCGAACCCGATGTAATCGAACTTAATTCCTCCGCGCGCGCGTTTCAACCAGGGAGGGTCCTCGACCAAGCGGGACACGAGCAGCAAGGTGAAGATGCCCACCGGCAGATTGATGAAGAAGATCCAGCGCCATGAATAATTGTCCGTGATCCAGCCGCCGAGAGTCGGGCCGATTGTCGGTGCGATGATCGCCGTCACTCCATAGAGCGCAAACGCCAGGCCGCGTTGGTGAGGAGGAATTACGTCGGCGAGGATCGCTTGCGCCATCGGTTGGAGGCCGCCGCCGCCGGCACCCTGCAAGATACGAAAAAAAATGATAGCCCCGAGGCTCGGCGCGATTCCGCACAGCAGCGAGCTTATGGTAAAAATCACCAGGCAAGTCATGAAGAATCGCTTGCGACCGAGAACGCTCGCCAACCATCCGCTAATGGGCAGCACAATCGCGTTCGAGACCAGGTAGGAAGTCAGCACCCACGTGCTTTGGTCGTTGCTGGCGCCCAAGCTGCCTGCCATGTACGGCAACGCTACGTTGGCGATGCTCGTGTCGAGCACCTCCATAAACGCAGCCAGGGCGACTGTGACAGCAATTAGCCAGGGGTTGAATTTCGGCTGCCAGGGAGCTGACGTGAGCGCAACATCCCCATTACTCGCTCTCTCCTCCTGCAGCCACGGTGAGAGTGGGGCTGTTTCCGGTTGAGCTGTTTCCGCCATAAATCGAACCGATCGGTGAGAGGCGAATCTTCGACCGAACTATGGATGCTGTCTGATATTGGAACGACTCACTTTGGTTCCGTTGACGCAGAGATCAGTCGACCCAAGCGCGTTTCCCGGTACTAATGTAGAGTTCCTCCTTCCCCTTACGTTGCTGACAGCGAGTGTTGAGGACGCAAGAAGCGACCGCCGGCGTAGTTCATCATACCCCGCTCACCAGTGGTGTTCGCCGTGGCGATATCAGCTAGCTTTTTTACGACTCTCTTTCTCCTTTGTCACCGCTGCGACGCCTGTGGGTTGAGGATGCGCACCCGAAATTTGTGCTGCAGGCTGAGTGAGCCACGTTTCGAAAGTCGTCTCGCCTAGCCGTGCGTTATTGCCCGGGAGCAGTGTTTTCTCGCTCAATTTCGCACCAGCGTAACGAGCGTTTGGATCGGCGATGACTTCGCGGGGATCTTGGAGCGAGGCCAAGCGCCGCCGGACGAGTTCATCGACGCGAAACTGTTCCGGGCCTCCAATTTCGACGATGCCATTTACGGGCGGGCCCACTGCAATCCTGCCTACGGCAGTCGCCACATCGTCGGCAGCCATCGGCTGAAAAAGCACAGGTGGCAAATGCACCTTGCCGTCGACGACGGAAATGTCGGCAAGGCCCTTCAGGAACTCGAAGAACTGCGTCGCATGCACGATGGAGTAGGGGATTGAAGAATCTTTGATCAGCTTCTCTTGAGCAATCTTGGCACGGAAGTAACCGCTTTCGGACAGCCGATCGGTTCCCACCACCGATAACGCAACGTGATGCCGTACACCTGCGGCCGCTTCAAGGGTGAGAAGGTTGCGAGTTGATGTCTCAAAGAACTTCAGCACCGCTGCGTCCTCCCAGGAAGGAGAATTTGATACGTCAACGACGACCGAGGCACCTTTCAGAACTTCGGCCAGTCCTTCGCCCGTAACGGTGTTCACGCCTGTGTTGGGTGCTGCCGCTACCGCCTCGTGCCCCTGCTCACGAAGCTTGTTGACAAGCTTTGATCCGATGAGTCCAGTACCGCCGATCACTACGATTTTCATAATTCTCTCCTTCATTTTTGACCAAGGTGTTTCCAAGCCATTGAGGTACGTCTTCGGTGCGGATGATTTTCAGTCCCCACAAAGCTATGGAATCGTGCTGCTCTCATTTCTGTCCGTGAGGTGGTGTACGCACTACTGTCGATCCTGTTCGTGGTTGGTTACTCTAGGTGCGTTGGCGGCTGGCTCCCTGGGCAACAGCCTCTTTGATTCCGGATACTTTGTGGCAGCGTTCGTTAGTGGGACGATCGTATGAATTCGTGTGGTCGAGAGTGACTCGTGTTCGACTTCGTGGTGCGGTTGATATTGCGATGTTGCCTCGTGTGCTCGTTGTCGGTGGCGGCTTCGGAGGACTCGCTGCAGTCCGCGCGGCTTGATCCTCAAGAAGCGCCATGGTGCGCTCACTAAAGATGAGACATCGCGTCGATTCCCTAAACCGTAAGATTCTTGAAAGCGTTCCGTGGAAACCCCAAGCGAGGTATGGAGAGTAGCCCCCTCGAGCGCGATGAACTGTAATTAATTCCCGACGCGCCTTTCCACTGCAATACAGTTCTTACCGTAATCAGAGGGGATGCCCAGAATTGCGAACCCCGAGACCCGATTTTGCCTGGTTGCGAGCGCGATTTCTTCATACGGGCATCATGCCGCGGACCTCGCAGGCACTTCAGCGACGCCGTGCAACTCCGCCACGGATGAGAACAGTGGAATCAGACCCTCCACCAATGTAGGGTGAGTTAGGACGGCATCGCGCAACGCGGTGTAGGGCGCTCCTGCGATCATGGCAATCTGGACGGCGCCCATGATCTCTCCAGCGCCGACACCGAAAACCGTAAAGCCAAGGATCCGATCGCTATCAGCGTCGACCAACGCCTTCATAAAGCCGCGAGTTTCCGCAAGCGTTCGCGCGCGCAGATTTGCTTCCATGGGCACTTTGAACAAGCGATATGGGATTCCCTGCGCCCTAGCTTCCATCTCGCTTAGGCCAATACGAGCAAGCTCAGGATCAGTAAACAGACAATACGGAACCTGTCGGCCGGTGGTCACTCGATTTCCTCCGGTGAGATTTGCATGGACTACTCGAAAATCGTCCGCGCTGATGTGCGTGAATTGCGGGCTACCTGCTACTTCTCCGATCGCCAATACTCCCGGTGCTGTCGTCTGCAGCCGCTCGTTAACCTTGATGAATCCACGGTCGTTCAATTCGACACCCGCCAACTCGAGTCCCAGGCCTTTGGTATTCGGAGTGCGTCCCGTTGCGACCAGCAGGTGACTGCCCGTAATCGACTTCTCGGCTCCATCCTGGTCAAGCACAATAGACACTGAGTCTCCCGATTTCCCCGATACTCGTTTGATACGCGCGTTCAGAACAATCTCGATGCCCTCATCCGCGAGCAGATTGCCAAGAGCCTCACACACGTCTTTGTCCTCTCGAGACATCAATCGTTCGTTGCGGTCGATGACGGTCACTTTGCTGCCGAATCGCCGCATCGCCTGGGAAAGCTCTACTCCGACGTAGCCGCCGCCCATCACAAGGAAATGTTCAGGAACTTCGTCCAGCTCGAGCGCCTCAACATGCGTGAGTGGTTGCGCTTCCACAAGACCCGGAATTGCTTCCAAGGCCGCATGCGTCCCGGTACTGACGATCACGTTCTCACCGCGTAACTGACGGGTGGTCCCGTTGGGCAGAGTGACCTCCACTGTTCTTGGAGCGACGAATCGTCCAGTTCCCAACATGAACTCCGCTCCGGTCTTCCTGTAGTTCTCCAGATACATCTCGTTCAAACCGGTCACCATGTTGCGCTTATGGTCTCGGACGCCCGACATATCAATGGTAAAACCGTCGAGCGTGATGCCAAATTCCTTGCTTCGGCGAAAGTACGACGCTACCTTCGCGCTGTGGATGACGTTCTTGCTAGGCAGGCACGCTATGTTCGGGCATGAGCCGCCAATATATTTGCGATCGACGACAATGACACTTTTGCCCTCGGCGGCGAATGTCCATGCAGCAACGGTTGAGCCGGTGCCGCCACCTAGAATCACCAGATCAAATTCTTCCGGCTGCGACTTCTTCAGAGCTTGGGCGGATGGAGAGGACTCAGTGCTCTTCATGCGACTTTTCCTTTCTGAGCAACTGGCTCAGTCTTCGCTTGCTTTGATTTCACAAGGTCGGCAGCCGAGGCTCCTTCAAGCGACAGTCCATAACCAACTTCTCGGACAATACGCTCTTTCAACGGTTGAATGAAATGTACGCGCGTGTTGCGGCGCGTCACTTCCGGAGCTTTCAAGTACAGTTTGGCCAATTCCCGTGCCCGACTGAGTGCCTGGCCATTTGGCACAACTTCCGCTACGACTCCCCATTCATAGGCGGTACGGGCAGTGAGCGGCTGTGGGTTGAGCAGGAACGCCTCCGCTCGTCCTGCTCCCGCGCGATAACTCCAGGTGGTGAAAATTCCGTCGCCGGGCGCAACGCCCTGGGAGAAGTGGGCCACATCCTCGAAAGTCGCGCCATCTGCCGCCACAATTACACTGGCAAGCAGCGCGTAGTCTGAATGCACATGGGCACGTCCCTCGATTGCCGCGATGACTGGGACGCGTATGTTGGCTATGTTTTCCAAAGCCTGAACACCTTCATCGTGAACCTGGCTCCAGACGCCGGGATCGGCAGCGTTGCCGAAGGAGGACCAATCGACATCCGTAATGAACTCCCCACCGGCCCCCGTAAGGATTACGATCTTGTTCGCTCGGTCTTGCGAAATCCGGTAGAACCCATCGACAAATTCTGTGTGAGATTGCGCGGTCATAATGCACGGACCGCCGTTGGTGTGGACTTCAGCAACCAGCACGCCTTTGTCATCTCGTGTCAGCTTTAGATTGTGATAAGCATTGAAGTAGTCACTGTGAACTTGCATCGTATTCTCCTTTCTGTGTTGCAGCATTGTTATTGCCAGGCCAGCACCTTGCCATCAGGTGGCGACGACCAGACCACCGGCGGCGCGGATGACCTCTCCCGTGATCCAGGCTGATTCGTCTGATGCCAGGAACACCGCCAGCGGGGCGATATCAGTGACGCGACCGAGCCGGCCGAGCGGCGTCTTCCCAGCCAGAACGGTGCCGGCACCCCCCGCAAAGGTTCCTGCGGATACATTGCCTTCGGTTTCTGTATGACCCGGAGCGATGGCGTTGACGCGGACCTTGCGCGGTGCAAGTTCGAGCGCCAATCCCTTTGTCAGCGTTTCGATGGCACCTTTCGTGGAAGCGTAGAGCAGGGCTCCCGCCACCGGATGTGAGCCTACGATGGAGCTGAGGTTGATGATGCTCCCTCCGTCGGACCCGAACCGCTTGATAGCCTCCTGCACGGTGAGAATCGCCCCGAGAACGTTGACGTTGTAGTGGAGGCGAAAGCTCTCTTCGGTGATCTCCGCGATGGCACCGAAGCGGAATACCCCGGCGTTGTTGACCAAAACATCCAGTCTTCCGAAGGCTGAATCGACGTCTTTGAAGAGCCGCGCGACGTCTGCGGCTTTGGACACGTCGGCCCCGACCGCGATCGCTTTGCCCCCGCTGTCGACGATCGCCTGAGCCACGCGTTCGGCTCCTTCCCGGTCGGAGGAATAGTTCACGGCTACGCGTGCGCCTTCCGCTCCGAGGGCCGACGCAATCCCAGCACCTATGCCTTTGGAGGCACCCGTCACTATTGCCACTTTCTCAGACAGTCTGCTCATAATTCACCATTGTTCTTGATCGGACTACCCGTACGCGAGCGTCCATTAGAATTGTGCTCACACGCAGGAAATCTCGATTTATGGTCCTTCTGTTAAAGGAGCGTTTTGAAACAGTGCGTCAACATTCAATTTTGCATCCTGAACGAATCGTCGGGCAATTCCGAAACGATGCGTGCCTCATGGAGAGTGCGCCCACGACTGGCAACGCCATGTGCAGGAGAACAACAAACGAAGGCGTTGACACTTGATCTGCAAGCACTCGGGCAGTACAGTTAACAAGCCGAGGAGGTCTGATGGATTTCCGACTACGCCTGCTTCTGTGGGTTCCGGCTTTAGCCTATGAAGGAGTTTTGCTGTCCGGTGGCAGGCAGTTCGCCTCACTGGGACAGATTGCGACTTTAGGTTTTTTGGGCGCCGCTTTAGGGTTTCTTCTAGCGAGTATGTTCACGATCAGACAATGCCGTCGAGAGAAACTGCGATTGAGTCGTTAGAGACGTAAATCTGCTTCGATCCTCATCCACGCGATGTAAGTGTTGTGCCGAGAATCGTTGGGCGCTGAGAATCCCCACACCATCCCTCAACGATGCTTCTGGTAGTCGTCGCTGGCGAATTCGCCAGATTCACGGTTGAGCAGATGTCTTAGCTGAACGCGGGCTGGTTGTCGCTCGCCGGCGGTAACGCCATGCCAGACGACTTGGCAGTCTTGAAGATCCGCTAACTCGCCCGCGCGAGTTCTGGTTTGCGAAGCTCCTCCAATTTCACTTTGAGTCGCTGCAGTCGGCGTCCTTCCGAGGTCTCTTCGTTACGCCTTTCCTGAAGCTTCGTTTCGTGCGGCTGAAAACGGATGGCTGGAGAGGTCATGCCGCAAGTCTAGGAGTGTTACAACGAGGGGTCAACCCTCAAAGAGCCCTCGATCTCCCTTCCCCGGTTTGGCCGTCACTTACCCAGATCAACTCTCTGTGAGGAGTCTCGCGGCCTTCTACGCGCCTCTGGACAGATCCGATCTCCCGTCATTTTGACTCCCTGCGCTACAAGGCAGCTACGATGATTTCGTCGGAAAAGAGAAAACCCGCCGTATCGAAACGGCGGGTTTTCAATCTTACGGTCGGTCGTTAGATCAGGTTCAGCTTGCGCCGTACCAGACCCGCCAGACCGATCAAGCCAGTTCCGAACAGGCTCAGGGTGCCCGGCTCGGGAACGACGATGGTGGTGTCGCCGCTCGAGATCGTCACCGACCCACCGTTGACCAAGGGTCCTTTGTGGGTGAAGACGGTGATCTGCGAGGTTGCTGCGACGGTCTTGAAGCCGGTATAGAGTGTGCCTGAGAGCGCACCCGTGATTGTGTAACTGAAGCTGCTTCCTGCCCCGTTTTCAACCACTGTAACCGGTCCCGAGAAGGTGCCCGAGAAGATCACGCCATTGGGAACGCCGTTGACGCCGTTTCCTGTGATCGTAAACGTGCCGCCCGTTGCAAATGTCGCATTACCACCAGTCAACGAACCGCTGGTGAGGGCTCCGGTCGTGAAGCTGACGGTTCCGAGATCGGATCCTTGGATCAGCCCGCTGTTCCCAAATAGCCCGCTGACCTGAGTCAGTGTCGAATTGCTCAGAGAAAGACCGCTCGCGCTTCCTGTGAGCGTGCCCCCCACGTTCGTCGTATCGATACTGCTGCTTGCAAAGGCTGCGAGTGGCAGGGCCAGTGCCAGAACAGCCAGCAACATTATTTTCTTAACCATAAAATCTACCGCCTCCTAGAAGGGTTCCGAATCTCATTCGGCCTCGGGGGAAGAGACCTTCAGGTTCTGCATCTCGGGGTGAAGACGCAGACGCCCGCGTCCAAGATAGAGCACACTCAGTACCAAAAGCGTTGGAAAACAACACGCATCTTATCATAGGGTTAGGCTAGGTAACGTTACGTTTTTCTTGGCAAAACTGCAAACCTGTGCGCATGTACATCACTTCTCTTCGGGTTCTCTTCTCCCGGGCGCGGCATTTTGCCACGAAAACGCAAAAACGGCGGTGCTTTTCAGCACCGCCGTTGAGAATCGCTGAAGTGCTTCTTTCTAGTCCGCTGCGAGTCCGGACCCTACTCCGCTTTCGTTGCGGCGGACCGTCCGGTTCGAGGGTAGGCCAGCATCACGGATCTTGTAGAGCAACGCACGGTAGCTGATGCTCAAAGCACGCGCGGCCTGCTTGCGATTCCAGTGATGCGCCTGCAGGACCTTGAGAATGATCTTGCGCTCAAGCTCGCGAGTGGCCTGGCGGGTCAATTTCTTGAGAGAGATCGGACCATCCACGTTGATCTCGGGATTGAAATACTCCTGTTCCCGTGTGACCAGATCGCTGGAAATCACTTCCTCGGAACCCAGAATCACGTACCGCTTCATCAGGTTCTCAAGCTCGCGGATGTTGCCGGGCCAGTGATACTTCTGCAACACCGCCATCAGTTCGACCGACAGCGCTTTCGCGCGGCAGTTGTACTTGCGGTTGTAATGGTCCAGGAAATAGTGAGCGAGGTCTTCGATGTCGGCGCGCCGTTCGCGCAACGGAGGCAGTGCAAGGTTTACTACGTTGATACGGTAGAACAAATCCTGGCGGAACGTGCCGTTTTCAATCTCGTGCTCGAGCCGCCGGTTGGTGGCGCAGACAACACGTACTTCGACTTTTTTGTCTTCCTGGGCACCGATCCGACAGAACTGGCCATCCTGAAGTAACTGAAGGAGTTTGGACTGTAGGGCCAAATCCAGTTCGGAGATTTCGTCGAGGAACAGGGTGCCGCGGTGAGCCAACTCGACGCGGCCGGGCTTGGAGCCGTAAGCGCCGGTAAATGCGCCCTTTTCGTAGCCAAACAGTTCGCTCTCCAGAAGGGTGCCAGGGATCGCCGGACAATTCACCTTCACGTACGGCCCGATTTTCCATGGCGACCGGGTGTGGATCATGCGCGCAATGATGTCTTTACCTGTGCCGCTCTCGCCTTGGATCAGCACTGGCACATTGGCCGCCGCGACTTTGTCCATGCGCGCGCGGAGGGCCTGCATGGCCTCGGAGTGCCCGAAAATGATCGACTCAGGAGGAATCTCACCAATCGCTTGCACCAGAGAACTGACAGAATTTGTCGTTGTCATGTATTTTAGCGCTGGTCAAAACCCGCCAGCACCCTGATAAGTGCACCCTGCACGCCAAACCTGAGACCAACCAGGCCGGCTCGTAGACTTATCCCCTATGTGACTGAGGATACATGGTTTAATGGAGGGAACGGGCCTGATGGCGGCCGTCTGGGCGAGGGCAGGGCACCGAAGACAAGTTACCTTACGGGTGGGAAAAGTTTTTCACATCGCAGAAGCAAGTTTCCTTCGCACCGTCAGGAACTTGCTCGTGCCGTTGAGAAGGGGACGCGAGAACTTCAGTCCCAGGAGATGATAGCCCTCCGCGTGAGAGATGCGCAGAGTGCGCGCGCGCAGCGTGCGAGCCGCCTTCGGCAGGGCGGCCGTGGCAGCTAAGGGCGCGCTGGGAATCTCAAGCAAAACCTGCGCAGTTGGCGGCAAAGAGCGGCGGACCGCTACCAGAGCGCCGCCGGCACTCACATTGAGGGCGGTGGCGAACTCGAGAAACTCCTTTCCTTTCTCATCGCGGCTACGTACGAAAACGGGGATTGCCAGGGGCAACCGTGTCCACTTCCGACGTTCCTTTTCGGGTTTGCGCCGAATCAAGAGGTCCCCTAACAATTAGGTTTTGCACAGGTTTGCTGGCATCTAATGGGCCAAACGAACAACCCGTTTGGCCCTGTGGGGGCGAATGGCCCTTCTCCGCGGGATTATCGCCGGAAACAACGCTCCCCGCACGGAATCTGACGGAATTGACGGGGTTTCAGAGTCTTTTCGCCGTGAAGAACGCGAGCCCACGGGAACTTGTTTAAAAGTGCAATGATTTACCCTAGTGTGGCAATTCGGGTTCATTTTCATTGACATTGGAGGTTCCCTATCCTACGATTTTTCTCACGCACGTTCTTCTAAGCCGTTTTTGAAATTTTTGTCCCCTCCCCGTTTGTCAAGCCATGAGTGTGTCCCACTATGGGAGTTAATTCAGACAATACGTGTCTCCCAGCGATCGGGAAGGCAGCGGGAGCACAAGTGCACGCGCAGCAGGTTGAACCGGCAACGGTGACGAGTTCGCCGGGTCGGGACCTGGAACAGGACTATAACCAGCTCTGCGAGCGATTTCAGCGTACCACCAACGCCTTAGCCTCGGCAGCGCATGATTTGAAGACACCGCTCGCGATCCTGAACGGTTACATCGAACTTCTGCAAAGCGAGAAACTCGGCCCTCTGAATGAGCGGCAGCGGGACGTAATCGGCGACATGCGCTCCAGTGGCCAACGGCTACAGAACTTCATTCAGGACTTTTTGTCGTACACCGTGTTGGAAACCGGTGAACTGCGCATGCAGTACGAACCCGGGGACATGAATGCAACGCTCGCGGAAGTGTGCCGCCTATGGTCGCCGCGTTTCCAGGAGCGCGGTCTGGCGTTGTACTTTCTGGCAAACGAGAAATTGCCGATGTTTGCGTTCGACTCTCCCAAAATCCAAAGGGTGATTTCGAACCTGCTGGAAAATGCATCCAAGTTCACGCCTTCGGGCGGCACCGTTTGGCTGCATGCCGAACCGTATATGTGGGAACGGCGATCAGCAACGAAGCCTGGGGTGGAGAAAGAGAGGCGTCGCCAAGCTCTGTCGGTGCCGAACGCCGTGAAGGTAAGCGTTTCCGATACCGGTCCTGGGATTCCACCTGAATATCATCTCGAGGTGTTCGACGATTTCTTTCGCCTGCCCGGCACCGAGAACAAATCGGACGGTATGGGTCTGGGGCTGGCCATCGCGCGGCGACTCGTGAATGGCATGGGTGGGAAAGTCTGGGTCGAAAGTGAACCCGGAAATGGGTGCAAATTTTCATTCTTAGTGCCGTTGAACCCCTCCTCCAATGCTCGGCAAAAGGGAAAAACTGAATGAGTGAAGCGGGCAATATCCTGTTGGTCGACGATGAACCGGGAATGCTGCGGTACATCCGAACCCTGCTCGAAGTAGATAACTACAAGGTCGAGACTGCGTCCACAGGCGAAGAGGCCCTGCAGAGGATTGAAAAAGGTCTGGCGCCGGATCTGGTCTTGCTGGACGTGTTGATGCCGGGAATTGATGGGCTCGAAACACTGGAACAGCTCCGCCAGATGCGGCCGGGTGTAAAAGTTGTGATGCTCTCGTGCGTGAACGATACCCGCAAAGTCGTCCAGGCAATGCGCCTGGGCGCGCAGGACTACCTGACCAAGCCGTTTCAGAAGGCCGAACTGGATGCTGTCGTTGACCAGTGCATGGGCAAGAATCAGGCGTACGCTGGAGAAGTTGAAGAGCTTTGCGACGATGTATTCTTCGTAGCCGCCAGTCCTGCGATGAAAAAGATCCGGTCGCAGGCGGCACTGGTCGCCAACGTCGACATTCCCGTGTTGCTGTTAGGAGAGAGTGGGACAGGCAAGGAAGTGCTTGCGCGCCTGGTGCATAAACTCTCACCGCGCGCGCACCGCACGTTCCTCAAGGTAAACTGCGCGGCGGTGCCGGCCGATCTGCTCGAGAGCGAATTATTCGGGTATGAAGCCGGCGCGTTCACGGGCGCGACCCACCCGAAACCAGGCAAGTTCGAGTTGTGCAACAAGGGGACGATCCTGCTCGACGAAATTGGAGAAATGCCGCCGATCCTGCAAGCGAAGCTTCTGCATGTTCTGCAGGACCAGCAGTTCTCGCGGCTTGGCAGCCGCAGCGTCATCAAGGTGGACGTGCGCATTCTGGCCGCCACCAATATCAATATTCCCGAAGCACTGGCCACCAAGCGCTTGCGCGAAGACTTGTACTACAGGTTGAATGCGTTCACGCTCAGCCTGCCTCCGCTGCGCGAACGCAAAGAAGAAATTCCAATCCTGCTGAAACACTTCATGTCGCGAATGTCGGAACGCTACGCGCGGGCTCCCCTGCCGCTGTCGCCGACGATGATGAATGCCTGCCTCGAGTACACCTGGCCTGGCAACCTGCGCGAGGTTAGCAACTTCGTCAAGCGTTACCTCATCCTGGGCGACGAGACGCTGGCCATCGCGGAGTTGAATCCGAAGAATGATCTGAATGGCGGCCCGGGCACTGAACCCGGCACAAAGTCCGGCGCAAGCGAAGGCGGGGGCGGCGGCTTGAAATCGCTGGCCCGCAGCGCGAAGGATGAAGCCGAGGCCGCTGCCATCACGCAGGCACTCGAGCAGACCAACTGGAATCGGAAGCAGGCGGCCGCGCTGCTGAAGATCAGTTATAAGGCTCTGCTTTACAAGATCCGTCAGTACGGCATTGCGGAAGTGCGCAGCCATCACAAACTCTCGGCCGGGGCTTAGAACACTCGGGCGCGGTTTAGTGCAAACTGTCGCGGACGATGTCTGTCGTCGTGTGTGACGATTAGTCGGCATGCGTTTCGCCCGTTTGCCGCAATGGGCGTTCAACCCCAACAAATTTAATCGCTTTTAAACAGTCCCAAACGTTTATCCTTACGGCCAAACCTTCGCGCCGTGGTGTAGGTTGCATCTCCCTGCGGACGAGCCAATGGCCAAGATTTTTCTTTCTGGAGAATTCGTAGAAGCGTTCCCCGACGCGCTGGTTGCAGTAGAGCGCGATGGAACGATCGCCCAGATCAACTCTCAGGCAGAAGACCTGTTCGGCTACCGTCGAGAAGAGTTGTTGGGGCAAAAAATCGAGATTCTCGTTCCCGAACGTTACCGCCGGCCCCACCAGGGGCACCGCGAAGACTTCGTGCATAACCCGAAGATCCGGCGCATGGGCGCGGGACTGGATCTCTATGGACGGCGCAAAGATGGGTCCGAGTTCCCCGTTGAAATCAGCCTCAGCCCAGTTTCCGCAGGTGACCAGCAGCTGGTCCTGAGCGCCATTCGCGACATCAGCGACCGCAAGCGAATCGAAGAAGAACTGAGACAGGCACACACGGAGCTTTCGCGAAGGACATCACAGCAGATCGGCGAATACCGTGGCCAACTCGCTTCGATCGTTGATTCCTCCGATGACGCAATTATCGGCAAAGACCTCGACGGACGCATCACCGCATGGAATCGAGGGGCAGAGCGAATTTATGGATACACCGCCGAGGAGATGATCGGAAAGAACATTTCCCTGCTGGCTCCGCGCAATCGGCCCGATGAGATTCCAGAGATCCTGGAAAAGATTCGGCGCGGCGAGAGTGTCGAGCACTTCGACTCCGTCCGGGTCGCGAAAGATGGCCGACGGCTCGACGTCTCGATCTCTGTATCGCCGATCCGCGAGGCGGGGGGGCGCGTGATAGGAGCTTCTGCAATTGCCCGTGACATTACTGCACAAAAACGCGCCGAAGAACATCTTCGGCAGGCGCAGAAAATGGAGGCGATCGGGCGGCTTGCGGGAGGCATGGCCCACGATTTCAACAATATCCTTGGCATTATTACGGCCTGCACGGAGTTGTTGCGCGCTCGAATCGATTCAAAGTCCGACATTGGGCAGTGCGTGACGAACATGCGGAAAGCCGTGGATCGCGGCGCCTCGTTGACACGGCAACTGCTCGCTTTCAGCCGCAAGAACGTGGTTCAACCGCAAGTTCTCGACCTGAACGATCGTTTGAAGGACGTAAGCAAGTTGCTGCGTCCATTGATGGGAGAAGACGTTGAGATCGTGATCTCGCCGCGTAGCGAAGCGGCCATCGTGGAAGCCGATCCCGGACAGCTCGATCAGGTCGTGCTGAACCTCGCGGTAAACGCTCGCGACGCTATGCCGAATGGAGGCAAGTTCATGCTCGAAACGTCGCAGGTGAAAACCGACGAGATCTTCAGCCAGATGCACAAGCCGCTGGCCGCTGGAAGCTACGTGATGTTGGCGGTCAGCGACACCGGCGTTGGAATGGACCCCGCCACGGTGTCGAGGATCTTCGAACCATTCTTCACCACGAAAGAGGTCGGCAAAGGCACGGGCCTTGGGCTGGCGATGGTCTATGGAATCGTTCAGCAGGCGGGCGGTCATATCTGGGTCTATAGCGAGCCTCGACGGGGAACCACCTTCAAGATTTATCTGCCAAGTGCGGAACACAAGCTTGGGGCGGAGACAAAGATGGAAGAAGAAGTCCTCACACCACGACGCGAGGGCGTCACAGTCCTGCTGGTCGAGGATGACGAGTTGATGCGCCAGCTCACGCGGCAGCTTCTTGAAGAACATGGATACCGAATTCTTGAAGCGAAAGACGGTCAGGACGCGCTGGCGATCGCGCGGTCTCATTCCGGGCACATCGACTTGCTCTTGACGGATGTGGTTATGCGCGGATTGAGCGGTCCGGAATTGGTCTCGCGACTGAACGGGTCGCGTCCCAACATGAAGACGGTCTACATGTCGGGCTACACGGGGGAACTGATTGGGCGAGAAGATATCGCCGCACGGGGCATTCCTCTGCTGGAGAAGCCCTTTACTCGCGCCGGACTCCTCCAGACCCTCCACCAGGCCCTCGAGCAACGTTCTGGTTCCTGAACAAGGTGCGCGACGGATGACCAATGTCACTAATCAAGGTGATTGAGATCACACAGAACTGTGCCAAAACACCCAATTCTAGCCAGCCTCTGTCGCGCACCCGTAGGCGGATCCAATCGGAGTGGCATACGTAAGTAATTCATTTTGTTACGTTTCTCCGGTCCCCTCGATTCCTCGGCCAATGTCCCTAGGAATGGCGCGCGAGATGCCTTTGTATCTGGCGTAACCAAGGAGACGATATGGCCACTCAACCGATGAGACCTCCCCAGAGCGCTATGACCGCGCACACGGCGTTTGGCGATCTGCCTCCTGCCGTCATGCATTCCCTCGAGATGGTCTCCCTCACGAACAACTATCCCACCGGCACCGTGCTTTTTACGGAAGGCCAGGCGGCCCGCGGCATGTACATCGTGCAGCGCGGGCGCGTGAAGTTGTCGGTGTGCGCAAGCGACGGACGGACGCTGATTCTGCGAATCGTGCAAGCCGGAGATTCTCTCGGTGTTGCCAGCACCATCGGCAGTCGCGAATACGAAGCGACGGCGGAAGCGCAAGAACCCTGCGAGATCACATTCATCCGTCAAAGCGACGTGATGCGCCTGATGCGTTCGCACAGCGAATTCGCCCTATGGGTAACGCAGCATCTGAGCCATGATTACAACGCAACGTGCAGAGAAATCCGCACGCTCATGCTCTCCGGTTCTGCCGGGGAGAAGTTGGCGCACCTGTTGGTAGGCTGGCTCGACGACCACGCTGACTCGAGAACGCCAGGGCGCATGAAGATGGTTCTCACTCACGAAGAAATCGGACAGATGATCGGCACGTCACGCGAAACAGTTACGCGGCTGTTCGCCGGGTTCAAGAAGCAAAGACTGATTCAGCAGGAAGGCGCCACGCTCGTGGTGGCGAATCGGGTAGGCCTGGAGCAATTGATTACCGCGTAGCGAAATTGGTTCACACGGCCAAGAACGGGCTTATCAGCAATCGCGTAGCTTCGGGTGCCGGGCAAGATTGACCAATGGCATTCGCGAGGATTCCAGCCACCTGTTTCGCGCGGCGCCGCACGCGCGCGAAACTCCGCGAAATTGCCGGGTCCATCCCAAGCACGAAACTGACGGCCTGAATGGTATGCGTCAGGAATTGGCACTCTGCCTCATTGATCTGGCGATGGCGCCCCAAATATTCCAGCGTTGACTGAGGGCTGGAAAACGCAACAGCCAGAACCTGCAAGGCGCTGGATTCTTCTCCCACCTGGGTCGCCCCGCTGTTCAGAAAGGTCTGCTGCTTCGTAATGCGCAGGGCTTCATTCTCGATGAGACGGCAAATGTCTTGCTGCAAGATCTTCGTTTCAGTTCTGAAATCCGATCGCCTCGGTTGACGCGGGACGACGGCAACATCGCTGCGAGACAAACGGACCCGCGCGGCAGCGACCAGACTTTGTTGATCGCTGCCGCCGACGCGTCGCTGCACCGCGAGCGACGCAGGAGAGAACTTGTTGCGAGAACCAATCTGTTTGCTCTTACTCGTAGTGCGGGAATGACGAACTTGCATCGTGGTGGCTCCCGTCTCCGCTAAGAACGTGCAACGAACCGGTTCTTGCGGTCGACCGTGACCGAGAGCACTGGGGAAAGGCACTTTCTATTAGACGCCTGTTGCCCGCCGAGTGCGGTAAATCCTTGTAAATCCTGTGTAAAGCACGTGTAAACGAAAGGACTACTGGAGAGTTGCGTCGGGGTTGTTGGCGGAGAGCTTAGCTTGCGAAACGATACGGTCAGAATTCAGCGAGGATGTTTGGGATCCTCCTCGAGCTTCTTGCCGCAGACTTGCGATGTGTACATCCACGGTGCGTGTGAAGGTTTTGGCGTCATAGTTCCACACTTCCTTGAGAATCTCGTCCCGAGAAAGGGTCACGTCGCGGTGCTCAATCGAATAGCGCAAGAGCTGGAACTCGCGCGCCAAGAGATAGTTGAAGTTTCCATTTACGCGTGAGCTAGGCGCCGCGCAGATCAATGCGCAAGGCACCGAATTCGAGAACCCCGACTTTTGCGTTTCGCGCGGGCGCACGCCGTTCTGTCGATCGGTGGGACTGCAATCTGTTCGAATTTTGGAATCATGGCATCGACGTAAAGAAATGTAAAATGAACGCGCCCCGGAGCGAGTTCATGCTAGCGTTGCGACCGTTCCGGTCTCGCCTTGTCCGCCCGAGCAACAGGATTGGTATCGTCGACAGGGCAGGCGAGGTCACTGCAAACGGAGAGTATCGTTCATGAAAGGGCTCCTTGCCGTCCTCGTTCTGCTTGCGACGTCAGCTGCGGCGGCTGACTTCAGGCTCGGTAAAGTCGTCGAGATTCACGACGCCAGCGCGCTCGCGGAAACGGCGGTTGCAAACCATCCGGCGGTGGCGCAAGGGGGTGGCGGGGCCACAGCGTCGATTCCAAGCGAATATCTGCGCTGCGAGCTTACGGTCTTGCTTGATGGAACGAACTACACGGCGATTTTTCGCGAGGATCAGCATTTCAAAATTACCGACTTCAATCCAGGGGACCAGATTAAGGTTCGAATCGAGGGCAAAAAGCTTGTCGTGCAGCGTCTCGACGGCAAGGAAATGAAGTCGAAGATCGTACGGCAGGAATCGACTGCAATGGACGGGCCCAAAGGTTAGTTCTTGCTTCTATGAAAGAAAGCCCACCCGGCCTGGGTGGGCTTTTTCATTGAAGTCTTCCCGATCAGTGCTCGTCGTGATGGTCGCGATCGTCGTGATCCCAATCGCGCTCGCTGTGCCAACGATGATCGGCTCCGCTCCAGTAGCCGTGATACTCCTTCCAACAGCGTTCCCGCTCGACATTCAGGTCGCGGCGGCGGCTCTCCGCCTCGGGGCTGCGCTCACCGTGGTGCCGGACCGCCTCATCCAATCGTGACTCGGCCTTTTCGACGCGACGCTGGCATTTGCCATGATCGTCGTCCGCATGGATTTGTGGAACCGCGCTCAGGAACAAAGCGCCCGCCAAAACCGCTGCTGACATCACTTTCGCGGAAAAGTAAGACCCTCTGCGTCGTTCGCTCAAATTATGCCTCCTGCAACCGCGAAGTAAGACAGTTGTAGCGACTTTTGGGCAGAATAAAGACCCCGCGTCAGGAGAATCCCGTTCAATCATTTTCCCCTGGCGCGGGGCCTGCGCCACTTCGTCTGCAACCACCCTATTGCGATGTCCTGTGGATCGGCAATACAGAGAACGCTGTACCCGGAATTTGAAAAAGCAGGAAGGGCTAACTCGTCAGTCCTGCAATCGCTTCTTCGAGCGATGGATGGAACGGCACGACCCTGGGAATGTTGGAGGTGTGCGCGATTTGCTCGACGATCCCCTTTGCGCAGGAAACATGCAGCCCGCCGCCGGCTTTCTTCAACTTGGACGCACACAGGACGATCGTGCCGAATCCGGTACTGTCAACGCGCTGCACCTCGGAAAGATCGATCACCAACTTCGGCTTGTTCTCGCGAATCAGTTCGTCTACCTGCGCTTCGATGTCTTGGCACGGACGGCCCATGGCGATGCGACCGGTCAGGTGCAGAACGGTCACATCGGATGACACGGATTCCTTCCGGATCGCAAGCATCGAACGGGGTCCACCGGCGGTGATGCTCATAGGAGTGAGATGTTAATGTACCAGACCTTTTGGCGTCTTCTGGCGATTGCTGAACCCGATTCCGCAGCGCATCGGATAAAGTCTGCGGCGGGATCGAGTTGCGAAGATTTCGAGAAATCTGGAAAGAGTGGAAAAGCCCAGCCGCACTATCTGATCCGCAACGCGCCGGGAAGCCCGCTGCTCCCCGGCACGGCGGATATGGAGAGAACCAGACAGCTAAACGGCTGGGCCTGACAGCAGCAACAGGGGAACTCAGTGGCGCGGACTCCCCCCGCGCAGTTTCTCGCCAGCACTACATTATTCACCGGCGGCTCTGTGCCCGAACTTGAAGGAGCACATGATTTCAGGATTTTTCGTCGCGTCACAATACCATTTCGCCCGCGACATCTCAACTGAGTAAAGCAACTCTAGGCTAGCTTGCTGTGCGACGGATAGTAACGCTCGATCATGCGTCCGGTCATCAGGCCTCCCTCATACTCGGGGATGATGTCTTCGTCCGCGCCCGAACTGCGAATCGCCTGCGCATAGCGCTGCTGCCCGGCGCGCGTGATGATCTTCAGGTTTGTATTCATGGAGCGGGCGGTGACCGTAATGTATAGATTGTCTGCATCATTATCGATCACGATGCAGATTCCCCGGGCGCGATGAATGCCCGCGGTCAACAGAACGTCGTGCCGTTTCGCATCGCCCTGGATCACCAGCACTCCCTCTTTGAGCAATTCGCGATACAGGCCGTCATTCGTTTCGATTAACACAAACGGGATTTCGAGCCGCTTGAGTTGATCGACAACAGTCCGGCCCACTTGCCCGTAACCGCAGACGATGAAATGATCGTTCACCTGCTCAATGCCGACATCGTTGATCATTGATTTCCAGGCCTCCATACCCTGCCGGCGGAAAATTGTCACCAGCACGCGTTCGGCGATCCAGATCTGAAATGCGAACACGCAGAAGTAGACGAACACCGCGAAAAACTTCGTGACGTCGTGAATCTGTTTGTATTCCAACGAATGCGGGTGCGTGATCCAGAAGAACGCATCCTGCCAACGCAAGCCCTCCAGACGCTGGTAGACGACCACGCACAGCACGTTGAAGCCGGCAAATACCAGGATCGGCAGCCAAAGCCGTCGCCAAAAAATCGGGAACAGATGTGACAGGGATGTGCGAATGGCGGTTCTCCGAGTTGGTGTGTCAGCCTCGAGCGGGTGGAAGCTCGCTAAAGACCGACCGGTCGGTTGGGACACGCAGTATAAACCAAGATCTGCAAAGGCACCAACCAATGCGACCGTGGCCCGCCTCACTCTGCGATTTTTCGCTGGAAACGAAAGCCGGGCTGAAATCGCCCGGCCTTCATGAGGTTACAGAATGCGGAGCTACTGAACGGTCAACGTAATTGGCGTCGTCTGCGAGAAGGTGCCCGACGTGGCGGTGATCACCACGGTGTAAGTGCCGGCTGGAGTTCCAGTCGTAGTCGTCGTGGAACTGCTGCCGCTGCAAGCGGGTTGAAGTAGCAGGAGCGTCATCAGGACCAGGAAGAGAAGTCCGCCGAGGATTGCGCCTTTCCCGCGGGGACGCTTGAGCCCGATTCCGACGAATGCCATCCCAGCCAGCGGTAGAAACACCGCGTAAAACGGTCCGACGGGCGGCCGGGACTCGACGGTCGTTGTCGTCCGCGCAGTCGTGCTGATGGTAAGCGTGACCGTAGAGGGGCTGGACCCGGCCACCGTGATCGGCGTAGTAGAAAATGTGCAAGCCGGAGCCGGTGTCCCGCCAGGCAAGCCGGAAGTACACGAAAGAGAGACATTTGCCGTGTACGTCTTGTTCGGTGTGACCGTGACCTGATACGAGGCGGGCTGTCCGGCAACGACGATCGGCGTAACGGGAAGAGCCGACAGCGTATACGAATTCACGGTGACCGGCTGAGAGCTTACGGTCTTGGAAAATCCGCTGCCGGCAACAATGAGCTGGCCGCTGTTGATAAGAGTTCCGGCGCCGGTGGGCGTGATATTGATGGTAACCGTGGAAGAGGCTCCGCCGTTGATGATTCCGAGGTTGCAGAGGATCGTTCCATTGGTCGCAGTCGTTGGACAGCTTCCACCCGAGGCCGAGGCGGAAACAAATGTCGAGGGTGCGCTCCCGCTGCCGCTACCCAGATTGTCGAGGAAACCGACTCCTGCCGTGGTGTCACCTGTGTTCTGAACCGTGTAGTTAAAGCTGACTTGGTTTCCGGCATTGACTGACGATGGAGGAGTGGGCGGCATCAATGTGAAGTTGAGCGCCGCTCCCAGCTTCGCGATGAAGGCGTCCTGCGGTCCCTTCAAGGCCCCCTGGTAGGGCGTAACACCCGAAGCCAACGGGAAGTCCGGTGACGTGGTCGTGCCGGTGATGTAGGTGTTCGTGTTGGTATCGAGAGCCACGCTGGTGGCACCATCAGCGCCGCTGCCTCCCAGGTAGGTGACGAACTGGCTTGCAGTTGCAGACCCGGTGGTGCCCAGCGTATCGAGTCGGGCAGCAAATGCGTCCTGGCTTCCTTTCAGGCTGGCCTGAATCGCGTTTTGCGTCTTCAGATCCGAAGAAAAAGTGGTTCCAACAACACGCGCGCCTTGAATCCCGTCGACCGCGATTGCGTTCCCGACATCGTTGTTGGTGCCGCCCAGGTACGACCAATAAACAAGCTCGACATTCGAATTGGTCGAGCCCGTTCCGGTGACGGGATTGTTGATCTTCGCGACAAAGGCGTCGGTACTCGTTGTATTCGAGTTCGGGCAGCTGCCGCTCGCGCCGGTGGGGCTATTAAGGCAAGGCTGGTAGGCGGCGGGTGCGGCGGAGAGCGGCGGAAAGAAAGTTGCGGTGGGCGATGTCGTCGAACCGGTGATGTACGCGTTGCCAGAGGCATCGACGGCAATGCCATTTCCAATATCATTGCCAGCGCCACCAACATATGTGGAGTACAGCAACTGCGCTCCGGTCGTGCCTACGGGCGAGATTTTCGCGACGAACGCGTCCAAGTTGACAACGCCATTCGTGGTCGGTAGCCCTGTGACCGGGCAAGCCGAAACACCAGGACTGTCGAGGCAGTCTCCGCCAGGAGCCAACCCAGAGCCTTGTGTAAAGACAATGGCATTCTTGATCGGGAAGTCCGTGTTGGGGTTCTGGGTCGTGTTCAGGAAATTCGTTCCGCCGGTGATGTAAATGTTCGATCCGGCAGTGGTGTTATTGTTGTCAACGGCGATACCACCGCCCGCCATAATTCCATTATTCGGCGTTCCTCCACCGAAGTAACTCGAAAAAATCAAGCTATCCGTGCCCGACGTCGCAGGATTGAGTTTGCTGACGAAGAATGCCTGACTCGCACCAGCTGGCATCGTCGAGGGAAGCGGCGCCGGCACGGGGCTAGGCACGGTCGGGAAGTCCGTAGAATGCGTGATGCCAATCACGTAAACGAAGCCCTTGTTGTCGAGTGTCATGCCGGCCATCGTGTCGGTCAAGCTTCCCGAGAGATACGTGGAGTACTTCAAGACCGAGCCATTCGGATCCAATTCGCTGACGAACCCGTGCGTGCCCGCGGCCTTCGGAGCCGTTTGAAACCCGCTGGTCGAGGTGGGAAAGTCTGGTGACGTGGTTGTACCGGCAACGTAGGCATCGCCGGCCGCGTCCACGGCAATGCCGACGCTCGCGTCGGTCCCGCTGCCGCCCAGATACGTCGACCAGACGAGCGTGGTACCCGTAGGATCGAGCTTCGAAACGAAGACATTCGCGGTTGCACCCGAATGCAGGGTTCCCTGGAATGGAGTTCCCGCGATCGGAAGATCGGTGGACGTGGTGGAACCGGTCACATAGATGTTGAAGCCCGCATCGGTGGTAATCGATGGGGCGGCCTCGGTCCCGGTGCCGCCAAAATAGCTCGAGTAGCTGAGGACAGGATCGATGACAAGCGGCTGGCCGCGATCATAGTCACCGACTTCGAATCCAACCTCGTTTTTCGCGAGGAGCACGAAGCGGCCATCGACCGTGGCTTCTGCATTGTCCCTGCGCTGGTAGATGTGTGGGGCATACAGACGCGCGGCGCCTTCGCGAGTTTCAAGTACGAGATCGCCGTTTTCCAGACGCAGACGATGGCTGCCTCCGAAGTGCAATCGAATGTTTCCGGGATCGGCTCCGGGGGCTACTTCAAAGTCATATTCCAAGCGGCCCTGGTTTCCGTAGTAAACGAGATCGATACCGGGATAGACCTGCGGATAACGGACGCGGGCATACTGGGGGACGTCGCGATTCCACTTCGCAGAATCTTTGCCGATCAGATAGTTGCTTCGTCCCGGCAGCAATTCGGATCCTTCCACCTTTGTGTGGGCGGTCGCTCCCGACAAACCCATACGGATCACCGATGTTTGACCGTCCAGCGCGTGCTCTTTGACTCCCGCACGGCGGAGAACGAGTACCGCGTCTTCATCGGTGAGAAACAGGCCATACCCGTGGCCGCGAGCCATGAATCGAACCTGTGCGTCGGTCTGCCCCTGGTTGGACTCGAAGATCATCGGGATGCTGGCATAGGAAAGAGCAGGCGTCGGAATGGCGATGGCGGGTGTCGGGGAGACCAAGGGAACGGTCGCGCTGTTGGAGGCCGTACCGGAGCTTGTCGTGCGGGGACTGAGAACCAGCATTCCCGCTCCAACCGTCAGCAGCAGCAAGCCTGCCAGCATGACGCGCGTCCGTAGCAGACCTGTAGCCAACCCACGACGATTCAATCTCACGAGTGCCTCCGAATATTCAAATCAGGTGGAGAGGAATGAAGAGCGACACACACAATTCCACACCGCCTCGGGTGTACGAGGCAGCCAGCGAGTCTCCAATTCCAATGAAAAAATAAGTAACTACTTAAACATCTGGCGGATAGCAGTGTCAAGCGATCGGCCGCTTCCCTGCCCGCTCAAGCCGAGTGAGATGCACGAAGGAGTTGGAAAAGATGCCGCCTGGCAGACAAAAGTCGATACCTGCGAACGAAAACAGGAACGAAATTCCCGAGAACAAGAAAGGGATTGCACTGCGACCGTTCCCATTCACGCACACGAAAAGTCGAAACGCCTATGTTCACCGCGTTCGCGTGAAATTTTCACCAGAGACGAATTGGAAGCGGGATTGCTCGGTCGTTGTGTCCCGCAAAGCATTGTCTGCGGATCGATGGTCTCCCCCAAATGGCGGAATGACGGCGCGAGTTTGTAGCGCGCGGCATTAACCGAGTCAGTTCCCGCCGCGTTTTGCTGTTGCAAACAATTGATAAACAAGTAAATCTTGGCCTCAGAATTCAGACGAAACTCTGTGCTTCTGGAGAGCCTCGGCCCCCAACAGGCTTTCGGAATCCAAGTTGTCGCCGAACCGAAACCTGGGGATCGGAATGCTCTTGGAAAGAGAACGGGACATGCTTCAGGACAGCTCCGACCGGCGCTCCATGCGGCGCTTCGACATGCGCCTGCCGGCCACGATACGGATGTCAGGCGACGGCGCAGGAGAGTTCCATACCGAAACCCAGAATGTCAGCGCGCGGGGAGTCTTCTTTTACCTGGACCGGGACCTGGCGCACGGGTCGCGGATTGAAGTTACGCTGACATTTCCACCGCATGTTACTTTGACCGACCCGGTACGAGTCCGGTTTACGGGCCGGGTCATCCGCGTAGAGTCGCCGTTGCCATCGGCGCGTATCGGAATCGCGGCCGCGATCGAAGAGTATGAGTTCCTGCGGGCGACGAGTTCGTCGGCATTCCTTGGCGCCCTTC
The DNA here is from genome assembly GCA_963718505.1 of uncultured Acidobacteriota bacterium. Classification (GTDB taxonomy): domain Bacteria; phylum Acidobacteriota; class Terriglobia; order Terriglobales; family Acidobacteriaceae; genus Gp1-AA133. The sequence goes on from CAVQZP010000032.1 coordinate 146,047, forward strand.
GAGGGCAGTGGAACGCGAGCGAATCGTAATTCGGATGGGAATGATGGGTGTCAGCGCCGTAGGGGAATATAGGCTCGAGAGAGGTCTCTACTTCTTCCCCAACTGCTCCATTTCTTTCTTTAAGCGCGAGTAGCGACGTGCCACCGTCGACAGGTACGCCACATGAATCAGCCAGGTGGCTGCGTAGGCAACATATAAATAAGTCATCGGACTCGACCTCCGGGTTCGAGCAGAGCTTCCAGCGCCTGGGTCTCTTCCACGTCGCGCTGCATCCTCTCCAACCGATAGCGTGACCAGCACACCAGGACCGCGAAACACAGAAAAGCCATCCAGTTGATCAACAGGACGCGCAGCATGCGGGGATCGATGGAGCCGCCGCCGCCAATCACAGGTTGTGGATGCTGCGTGCGGAAAAACCAGATGGAGAAGTAGACTAGGGGCACATCGAGCGCGCCGAATACGGCCAACGCCGCAGCCAGCACCGGCGTTTCGCCGCTGGAAGAAAAGCGCCGCAGGACCAGATAGCTGACATAGATCAACCACAGCACCAGAGTCGAGGTCAGACGGATGTCCCACGTCCACCAGATTCCCCACACTGGGCGGGCCCAAAGCGGACCAGTGACCAGAACCACGGTGCAGAACACAACGCCGACCTCTGCGGTAGTCAAGGCAAGGATGTCGGTTCCCTGCTCTGAAAAATATTTTCGGATCAGAAAATAGATGCCGGCGATAACGATCCCGGTCGTCACGACCGAAGATGGATAGACATCCTTTGGAAGATAACTTTTGAAAACGTAGGCTCCGACGCAGGTGAGTAGCGCGAGAGCAATCACGACACCGCTCGCAACTTTGTCGGTGCGGGGGTTGCGTCGTACGAGATACAAGACCGACGCCAGGAAGTTGATGGCGAACAGGAGAAACGCGGTCCACGCGGAAGGCACGTGATAGTAAAAGATGCGCTGCACATCGCCCATGGTTTGTTCTTGTGGGGCGACGACCAGCGCCTGGTAGAGGGCGTAGCTCAGAAACGCCGCGGTCAACAATCCGAGGATGGGGAAGGCTTTTTTCATTCCGCGTGCAACACCGTCTCGAATAAAGCCAGACAGCCAGTAGTAAACACCACGTCGTAGGTAGCGAGCAAGACGATCCAGAACTTGGCGGAAGTTGTCGGGTCACCCACCAGGATCGTGGTTGTTGCTTCTACCATGGATAGTAGCGCGGGAATTGTGATCGGAAACAGTAGAAGGGGCAACATGATCTCGCGACTGCGGGTGCGCAGCGACATGGCCGCAAAGAACGTGCCATTCACCACGATCGCCCAGGTGCCGAACGCCGCGACGGGGATCAATTGCCAGGCCGGGCCCAGGGCGCGCAGTTTGTAGAACATGATGAACAGGGGGGTCATCAGCGCTTCAAGGACGACCACGAAGATAAAATTGCCGATCGCCTTGGCCAGGAAAAGAGAGTTTGCGGGAGCCGGCGACACTCGATACGCGTCGAGCACCTGATTGCGCAGCTCGCGAGCCCAGGTCTGATTGAGCGCGACCACGGCGGCGAAGAGAAACGCTACCCATACGAGCCCGCCCGCGATCACCCGCGATTCTTCAGCGTTGGGGTCGAACGAAAAGCTGAACACGACGACAACCAGCAACGCGAAAAACAGCATGGAGTTCAGCGCGTCTTTCGACCGCCACTCGAGGCGTATATCTTTCGTGAGCGTGGCCAGCGTAATGCCGGAGGGCGCAGGCGCGCTCATGCAGTCTCCATGAAGGCTCGATCGGGCGTGCGATTGATGATCTGTCCCAGTTGCATCCAGACGAATTCGTCTGCTGCGCTATCAAGGAGCGATGCCTGGTGCGTCACGACGAGGATGGTCTTGCCGGTATCGCGCATCCCGGCGAGCAGTTTCACCATCTCGCGCGCGGAGTGAATGTCGACGTTTGAGAAAGGCTCGTCGAGCATCAGAATTTTGGGGTCGTGAAGTAGGGCTCGCGCGAGCGACATTCTCTGCCGCATGCCCTGGGAATACTGACCGACCGGACGCTCAAGCGCCGGATCGAGTCCCACCGCTGCAATGCTTGCCGAACATCGGGAGTCGTCCTTGATCCCGTAGAGCTCAGCGAAGTAGCGCAGGTTCTCCATGCCGCTCATCTCGTCATAGAGCAATGATGGGTGCGCCATATATCCGAATTCGCGACACGCTTCCCGAGGTTTGGTATGACCGAGGATGGAGACGGTGCCGCGCGTGGGACGCACTAACCCGGCGAGGATGCGCAGCATCGTGGTCTTCCCGGCCCCGTTGTCGCCGAGGATTGCGTAGAAGCGGCCCCCGTCAAGCGAAGCGTCCACACCGCGAAGTGCGGCGAAGCGTCCGAACTGCTTGATGAGATTGGTGACGGTGATGACCGGATCGGCTGCGGCGCGCACCGTGTTAGGTTCGTTCACAGTCGAATGGGGGCTGCACTACAGCGTGACACCAACTTTCGAGTCCTGGGTGCTCGTCATGTTCTTCGACGGCTCGGAACCCGGCTGGGCTGTACCCGGCTGCGCACCCGGTGCCGGTGCGTACTTCGAAGCACATTTCGCCTGAAGCGCCTTGGCGTGAAACACACCATCCTTGCCGAAGCTGCCTTCCGCGAGAGCCTGAGAGTTGTCCTTGAAGGTGTCGGGAGGCGGCTCCGTTCCAGCGTAGCTCACCGGGAGGCTGAGGTTCTGTTCGACAAGGATGAATTCCACATGCGTGCCGCTGCGCTTGATCGAGCCCGGCTGTACGTTGCCGGCCACGCGAAGGCGTTTGCTATAAGCACCGTCACCCATTCCGTGTAGCTCTTTGATGGTGACGTAGTAGCTTTTGCTTTCCTGCACGCCCGTGTAGGCGAGATAGCCGAGCATCAGCAGGATCACTACTGTGGCTCCGCCAAATTTCAGATATTTGCTGGTCTCGCTCGACATGGAATTCACCCCAACCTTAGCTCACTCTACGCGCCACCGGGATGGGGGTCAAGACGCAAGTGGGCATCCGGGTGAGGGCCGGGGTCCCGCAAGTTATTGATCCGCAAAGCCGCATCGGCTTACTGAGCGGATCGGAGCGTGACGACAGCGCGGTTCAATTTATCGGCAGCGCAATCCCCGAGAATTGCCGGCACGCCTCGAGCAACGTCTCCTGCTTCTCGATGTCGCGGGTGGCGGGCAGGGGCTTCCGCCGCTCGAGGTGATAGAAGTACTCGCCCGTAACCTTGGTCTTCGGATCGTCGCTGACCGCGAGCCATACTTGCGTGCGGTGTCCTTCGTCCAGATTGTCACTCGCCGCTGGGCCGCCCATTTTTGTGGCGACCCAACCGGGTTCGAGCGCGTTCGAGAACACGTCAGGCCACTGTCGCGCGACCGCAAATGCCAGAAGAACGTCGTGGAGTTTGGTGTCGGAGTAGGCCTGCTGCGGTTGCCACTTGCGCTGCTCCCAAGCGAGGTCCTTCAGGCTCGTGTCGCCGGTTTGATGAAGACCGGAACTCACGTAGACAAGTCGCTTCGGACGATGAATCAGCGCCGTCAAAATGTAAGGAGCCAGCGTGTTCACCGCAAACACTGTGGGCAGGCCATCTTCAGTCGCAACGCGCCGCGGTTCGCGATAGCCCACGCCGGCGTTGTGGATGACGGCGTCGAATGATCCCAGCGCGTTCACCTGGTCGGCGACTTTGCGGGACTCGCGGATGCTCGACAGGTCGCCCACGACAACCGTGTCGGCTCCGGGCACGGCCGACATCGCTTCATGGCCTCTCTGTTCGTTGCGTGCATGCAAGACGACGGAATGGCGCTGCTCGATCAAAAGCTGGGCAGCCATCCGGCCAAGCCCGTCGGATGATCCGGTAATGAAAACGCGTGCCATAGGTTTTTGTTAGATGCGTCTGCCGAAGATTCGGCTCGGCGAACCGGCAGCGAGGGCGGCTTGCTAAAATCGAGCGACTCTCGAATCGATGAAGGTGATGTCCTTTTTATGATCCATCCCTGGCATGACGTGACTCCCGGCGACAAGCTTCCCAACGAGTTCAGCACCGTGATTGAAATTCCGTTCGGCTCCAGCGTGAAGTACGAACTCGACAAGGCGAGCGGCCTGATCAAGCTGGATCGCGTGCTGTATTCGGCCGTCTACTACCCAGCCAACTATGGATTCATTCCGCAGACTCTCGCGGAAGACGACGACCCGCTCGATGTGCTGGTGCTGTGCCAGGAGGCGGTGGTTCCTCTCACCATCATTCACGCGCGAGCGATCGGTCTGATGACCATGATCGACGCCGGCAAGCAGGACCACAAGATTATCGCGATTGCTACCGAGGATCCCGAGTTCAATAGCTACCACGAGGCGATCGAGATGCCGTCGCACCGCCTGCTGATGCTGCGCAGGTTTTTCCAGGACTACAAGCAGCTCGAAGGAAAAGCGGTGAAGGTGGACGAGATCCGGCCGGCAGCTGAGGCGTTCCCGATCATCACCGACGCACTCAGCCGCTACAGCGAACAACGCCGGAAAGGGTTCAACGACAGAGCCAAAGCTTGAGATGTCCCGACATCGCTCAGCTCTGTTTGCTCGTCGCTCCTAGCTCGAAGCTCGTAGCCTAGTCACCACACGTGGCACGAGTTCTCGGCGACCATGGGCTGTCCAGCTTTGCATCCCCAGGCCTTTTGGAACTCGGGCATGTTCTGCACCACACCGTTGATGCGGTACTTTCCCGGCGAGTGCGGATCCACTTTCACCAGCATGCGTGAGAACTCCGGGCGCCGCTTCTCGCACCACACCCGCCCGAAACCCAAGAAGAATCGCTGCTCGGGAGTGTAGCCGTCGATCTTCTCTCGTGCTTTTCCGGTGGTGTCGGCTGAGATCATCTGTTCCAGCGCCGCCAGAGCGATGCGAGCGCCGCCATTGTCGGCGGTGTTTTCGCCGAGCGTCAGTTTGCCATTCAGTTTCTGGTCGTCGACGGCAACGAAGTTGCCGTACTCGTCGGCGACGCATCCTGCGCGCTTCTCGAATTCTTTTCCGTCTTGTTCGGTCCACCAGTCGCGCAAATTGCCTTGCGGATCAAACTTACGTCCCTGATCGTCGAACCCGTGGGTCAGTTCGTGTCCGATGACCACTCCGATTCCACCCACGTTCACGGCATCGTCCATCGATTTGTCGAAAAACGGGGGCTGCAGGATTCCTGCTGGGAACACGATTTCGTTCCGCGATCCACTGTAATAGGCATTCACGGTCGGCGGGGTCATTCCCCACTCTTTGCGATCGAGCGGCTTGCCTATTTTGGCAATTTGGCGCTCGGATTCGAATTCGTTGGCGCGTAGGAAATTGCCCATGAGATCGCCGCGCTCGATGGTGAGAGAACTGTAATCGCGCCAGACGTCCGGATAGCCGATCTTGTTTCGAATCGCCTGCAGCTTGACCTTCGCCTGCTTCTTGGTTGTGTCCGACATCCAAGAAAGCTCTTTGATGTCCTGATCGAGTGAGACCTCAAGCGCGTCGACCATCTTCAGCATCCGCGCCTTGCCGTCGGGGCCGAAGGTCACGTCCACGTACTTCGCGCCTAGCGCCTCACCCAGCGCGCCATCGGTTGCATCGATGCAACGCTTCCGGCGAGCCTGGATTTCGCCCTGCCCAGTGAGAGCTTGCGTTAACTTGAAATTGGCATCGACAAACGGTTTCGAAAGCCAGGGAGCCGCCGCGTGCAGTACGTGCCAGGTCGCATAGGTTTTCAGCGAATCCAGGGACTCGCCTTCAATGACGCCATTCACCTGCTTGAAGAAATCGGGATTCGCCACGTTGAGATCGGAAAACGCCGGGGCGTTCACGTCCTTGAAGTAGCGCGTGAGGTAAAAGTTTGGCGCTAGCGCGGTAGCTTCGTCGGTTTTCATCTTGTGATCGCGGTTCTTGGGATCGCGGCGGAGCGTGCGATCCATCTCGGCCTTCGCCAGCGCCGTCTCAATGCGCAACACCGTTTTCGCGGATTCGGCGGCCTGATCGGCCGACTTCCCTGCCAGCGTGAAAACCTGAGTGATGTACTCGGTCAGGTTCTTGCGCATTTCGACCTGCTTGGGATCGTCCTTGATGTAGTAGTCGCGGTCGGGCAACGTGAGGCCGCCCTGGTCGATGTACGCGATGACCTGGTCGGCGGCGGCTTGCCGGATGAGTTCCTTAATTTGGTCGGCGGAAAGCGTCGTAGGTGGCGGGCCGAGCTTGGCCCCGGACTCCCTCGGACTTTCATCCACACGAGTCGCGACAGGTTCGCCGGGAGGCGACGGCGCCGGGGGATCGGTTTGTCCAAACGCTAAAGACGCAGCCAACAGGCAGATTGGCGCACACGCGTAGCGATATCTCATCCTCACCCTCTTACATACGTGCCAGAAAAACCCAGGTTCCCGAAAAATGTTCCGCCAGCTCAAACAAGTTCGCCCTTGTTATTACTATACCCACCGTATTCGGACGACCTCTCGTCTTAGTAAGTCTTCAAGATTCGATGAATGTTTAATTTCGCAATGGTCAAACGGTCAGACCTCTTTTGCACGAGCACAAAAAATTACAACTCTTTACAACTCTTTAACTTCTCGACAATAGAATTGGATTAGGCTTTCCCCGAGGATAAGCCGTTCCCCAACGGGGCGGAGGAGTGTCGTATGTCTAGCCAGACCGCCCGCATTCTGTGTATCGACAGTTCAACTCTCCGTTTACAGGGCCTGATCCGAACACTTGGCAAGGCAGGGTTCGAAACCTGGACCGCTCGCGGCGCGAGCGACGCGATGTGTCTTGCGTCGGCACTACGCTTTGATGCGCTGGTGATGGACAAGGCATCCTCGTCACGGCGGCCAGATATCTGGGCCTGCCTCTCGCAGGCACAACCCGAACTACCGATCCTAGTGCACGAGGGCACATCCCGCGCCGTAACCCTCTGCGGCGAGACCGAACCTCAAACGGTTGAGCGTTCGGTAAACCCGGAAGCCCTACTCGCCATGCTGGTACTTTTGCTTGGCCAGGACCACAGGTCTGTGGAGTTCAAGCGCTACGCGGTGGCATGAAGGCAGGTCTTGGGTCTCATGTCTTGGGTCTCATGTCTTGGGTCTCATGTCTTGGGTCTCAGGTCTTGGGTGTCAGGGATCGTTCGCACGAGTGATTACTGGCATCTAGTTACCAGCCACTGCCGTCAGCGATTGTCTTTGTAGGCCTTTCCCAAAATTTCGGCCTGGTAGGTACGCTCATCGATGCGATGGAGGCGCTTCGCGACGTGCCGGGGGAAGAGTGCCGTGTGCGGGATGTCGAGCAGGTAGTAAACGATGAACCATATGGGCTTCTCGGTGGTCATCCAGTCAAGACGATCGAAGCGCGCCAGGTTCACCGGCTGAGAGAAGCGGCGCAAAGTCCGCTCGCGCCGCAGGTTGAAATAGATATTGAAGTAGCTGAGCGCCAACTCGCGCAGCGAACGATAGACGGGTTCGCGGTAGCGGCATCCGGTGTAGTTTGATTTTGCGACCGCTCCCCAAAGACCATCGACCCGGTACACGGCGAGGACATGGTCGGTGTCATGCTCCGCTTCGAGATCAACGATCAGCGGTGGATAGCCGTTGGCGCGCAAGGCGGCTGCGGCGAAGATCGCCCCTTCCAGGCAGTGCGAAGTATTTTCCGCGAGCACACGCCGCGGCGACCAGGCCGTGTCGGCGAGATGGTAGGGCATGGCGTCCAGCAACTTCTGAATGCCGTACGGATTCTTGAGACTACGCAGTTTGCGCAGTTCCTTGGGTGTGAAGCCGAGGTGGTTACGATTCATGTGGCGATAGGTCGAGTGTAACGAAGCTGAGTTGCGAGTTGCGAGTACCGAGTAACGAGGAGAACCTAAGCTTGAAACTTTCGAAATCTGCGCAGAGGTTTAACGGCCGGTTCTGGCCGCGACGGCGCGCGGTTTGCGGTAAAGCGTGAAGCTTCCGTGAGTTTCTGCTTGGAAGTTCACGTCGGCGGTGTGCAGTCTCTCGCCGTCGCCGAGAAGCAAGTAGCCGCCCGGTTCGAGGTACAAGTGCAGCCGCTGGGTGAGCGCGAAGCGCTGCGAACTCGAGAAGTGGGGCAGAACGTCCATGCAGAAGATGCAGTCGAAGCGCCCGAGATACGCGGGGCGCGCCAAGTTCATCTGCGTGAAGGTGATCAGGTTGCGGAGGCGGGGCTTGGCGAGACCGTGCTGTCCGACTTTCGCGAAATAGTTCTGCACCAGGCTGCGCGGAACGGAGGCCAGCGCAGAATGCGAATAGAGTCCGCGTTCAGCGAAGGTGAGCGCGTCCTGACGAATGTCGCTGGCGAGGATATGTATGCTCCAGCCCACGCCATTACCCTTCATAGACTCGCAAACGGAAAGGCCGATTGAGTACGCCTCTTCGCCGGTCGCGCAGCCCGCGCTCCAGATGCGCAGGCTCTGGGGCGCGTCGATCGCCTTCCGAAGATGCAGTTCGGGAAGAACGGTGCCCTGGAATGCTGAAAATGCGTCGGGATGGCGGAAGAAGCCGGTTTCCCCGTCCACCAGGTGCGCCAGGAGGTTCTCGCATTCCGTGTCCGAAACCTGCAGACGGCCGATCAGATCGGCGACGGACTTCAGCCTGCGCTTCGCGAGATATTCGTTGACACGGGAAATGAGAACGTCTTGAGGAGAGTCCAGAAGTATGCCACCCTGGCGCTCAAGGATGAGACGCAGCTCAGAAAGCTCATGATCCAACACGAGTCTCGCGGGAGGCTTGGGCGCCCCGTTGGCGTCTCCGTAATTGAATCCGGTGCTCATCGATATCGTGGGTGCCGGCCCACTCGTTCCGTTCCGCTCTTCGGCTTGCAGACTTCGCGTGCACTGACATTCGAAAACAACGCTTGCATGACTCAGTACTTTTCGCCGTGACTACTGCCCAGCCGCCGCCGAGAGCTCTCTGCCGTGTTCTTTTTCCGCCTGCTTCTCGACAAACCGCAATTCTTTTTCCAGAGATGAAAACCGTTGCAGGACCTCGTGCAGACGCAATGCCATGTGACGAATCGTATCCAGCTGGGCGCGGACACCGGCCGAAAATGCGCACGGCTCCAGCAAAAGCAACTCAGAGTTGCCAAGCACGGAGGTCAGGGCGTTGTTCATGTTGTGGCGCATGTCGAGGACGTACTGGCCCAGCGTCGCGTGACACTTCAAGTGCGCGTTGACCAGCTCGGCCCTTTCGGCGCGCTCGGTGGCCTCAACCCGGCGTAAAACCTCGGACGCGAGCAAGACGACGCTATCGGGCCAACCCTCGTGCTCGTGCACGCACAGCAGACGCGGAAAGTCGGCACGAAGGGTTTGAGCGTTCCGGGCTGAAACCAGGATGACAGGCTTGCGGCCGGGGTCGAGTGTGCGCAGCACCCGCTTCAGTTCGGCCGGACTGCTTGGTCCGACGATGGCCAAGTCGAACAACTTACGGTCCAGATCTTTGGCGAAATCGCTCCCCCGCACGATGAAGTTGGGAACCATGCGCTCGGTCTGCCAGCGAGCGGAGATCTGGCGCGGGAATTCGGCGTCGTCGGAAAAGATCAGTACCGAGCGGGCGTCCACGAATTTGCTCTCCGGGTTCAGTGCCGGCTCCCGTTAATTTCCGGAGTCGGGATTCCACTCCTGGTTCCCGACCGAGATTTCGAATTCCGGGGTTTCTTCTTTCGCGACGTTAAATTTCGGCGCGGAGGATGGCGCTGCCGCCTTGGCCGCCATAGCCTTGGGTGCAGCAGCTGGCTTCGGAGCCGGAGCGGCTTGCGGAATGGCCTTCGTTGGAGCTGCCGGTTTTATGCTCGCGGCGGCAGGCTTTGGGGTCGCGCTTACCGCGGGCCTGCGGCCAAGTGCGTCGTCAATGGCAGCCCTCAGGTCCACCAGCATGCGCAACGGCTGGCCCGACGAGTACTCTGCCTGAAACATTACTTTCCACGACTGGCAGATCATGCGGAGACGCAGCACGGGCTCCTCGGCGGAGAACTGTGCGCGACGGCAATCGATATGGGTCACGCCTTTCTGCTCCAACTCACGCAAACCGTCGAAGATCGCGTTCAGGTCCTGATGCATCAGGCGGAAGAAGAACCGCCGCATCAGGAAACTGAACCGGGCGAACGCAACCATAGCGACGGGCTGGAAGTAGTTCTCGCCGCTTTGCACCTTGATCTTGCGGCCCTGTTCGAGGATGCCGCCGTGCAGAAGCTCGTTCAGGGTGCGGGCCTTGTGGGCAGACTGCAGAACATTCTCGAGTGGGCTGAGCCAGACTGGAATTGTACGGTCCACAGGGCCCAGCGCGGGCTCGAGCGTTTTCGCGACGTATTCCATGGTCACAGCGCCGTCTTCCAGGCGCGACGGAGCAGCCAGCGAGAACAGTTGCACCAGCAGGAAATCGATCTTGTCGCGATCGGACGGCGACTTCTCGTCCTTGTGAAGATGATGCAGGAGAAGTGTTTGCAAGAGCTGAGGCGTGACCAGAGTGGTGGTTTGCAGGAACTGGCGCAACTGATGAATCTGGATGCGCTCGTCCATCTCGTTGAGCCACTGGCCCGCTTGTTCGACCGACTCGCGCGGAGGCTGCTCGATGCCCGCTTCCAGGTCGTTGCACGGAGTCAAGTCAATGACGAACTCGCGGGCTAAAGCGGAATACGTGGGGTAAAGAATGCGAGCCGCGTTCCATTCCGCGGCCAAATGATTCAGGTCAGCAGGGGTCATGGTTTCCAAATCCAGTGGAGGCCATTCCTTTCGGAACAATCTCCGACAGAACGAAAGGCGGCAAGGGCTCCCCTCTTTCCGGTTAGAAAGAGCGTTGATGGGGAGCCGTCGGGTCCGCGTTTACGTCGGTGAGATGTGCAGGTGGGACGCCAAAAAAAAACACTAAAGTGCCATGCTGTAAACGATTGCAAACAATCGAAGAGGGTTCTCAGCGTTCAGAGACCGTGACCCAGTCCCGGAAATTCTGTCTCAGAATGAAACACTGTCTCACGATAGAGGCGAGCCGACGGGAGAGAACGCACGTTAGTTCCATGGCGCTATTCGACGACAAACTTTTCGGCGGGCTCGATGGTTTGCCCGGAGCGTTTATCGGTGATTCGCATGCGTAGCGTGTAGGCGCCTGGTTTGAGGTCTCCTGCGGGAAGAGTCTTACGGAGGGTCGTCTGGTCGCCGATCATTCCGAGATCGCTCGAGGACTGTTCGGTGTGGATGACGGGCAGTCCGCCGGCTTGACTCAGTACGTCGCAGGAGACGGTGGCCGCAGGCCAATTTGTTTTGGGATCTGTGTTGAGGTTGTAAACCTGCATCCAGAAAGAGATCTTCTGATCTTGTCTGAACCGAGGTGGCTGTCCTTCGGCACTGGGAACGCGGGGACGCACGATGGTATCGCCGATGACGAAGGTGCCGTTGCCGATGTCGCTGGTGGCCACCCGTTCCATGCGATCGGCAACGATGAGTGAAGAAGCGGACAACTGGTCATCGCGATATTGGGGAACGATGATGGAGTGATACCAGGTACCCGCGCGATCTCCGTTGACGTCCTTGAGCGCGATATCGAGGCGATAGTGACCCGGCACAAGCGGGAGCGACTTGCCGTAAACGGAAGGGTTATCCGCAAGCTTCGACAGCAGGTCGTGGGGGATGTCGACTTGGACGCTGTCTTCAAAGGTTTGCACCACGCGTCCCGTAAGCGTCGTGACGCGTCCGAAAACGTTGAGCGTTCCTCGTTCCACACCGTTGTTGTTGGCGAATGTGATGTCGCGATTCTTGACTTGAATCGCGATGGGAACAAGAACCGTGTCTGCGGTAACTCGCACGAAATCAACGGCTACTTCGAAGGGCACCATGTTCACGTTCACCGTGTGGGAAACCACTTCATAGAGATCTCTGAAGCGAATCTTCGGCGCACGGCTCATTCCGATAAAGCGCTCCATATTCTCGAATTGCTGATAGCCATTCATGAATGGCACGCCCTGCAGCGGGCGGCCCATGGGCGTGTGGGCCAGTGCGTCTTTTTCGTTTGCGTCCATGGTCATGTGGTAGTCGCCGCACATGCAGGTGTCGACGAACTCGACGACGATTTCCTGACCGATGTCTTCCACGTAACGATATCGCCAGCGCTCGAAGGGAAATGTGGAAGTCGAGCCACCGCCTTCCTGCGGCGTCCGGTCATACGTGCCTCCGGAAGGATAGGACTCGATTTCGTCGGGCGCGCCGTGAATGATGTAGATGCGGCCGCGATCCGTTTTCCACCCCGGAACACCGGCCCCGAAGTGTTCGTTGGCATAGGTGATGCGCCGGTAATGCTCTTCCCTGTACTCGTTCTCGGGGGTGTCAGGAGTGGGATCGCGACGTTGCCAGAAGGCTTCGATGAACTGGTCGCGCTCTTCATCGTTGGAGAGTTGCTTGAATGCGGCAGCTTCCGCAGGCGTGATGATGTAGGGGACGTCCTGTTCCAACCACTTCCTGTAGGGAGTCTCCTGCCCGGTTTTCAGCAGCTTTTGCGCGTCATGTTGCTTTTTTTGCGGAATCGGTCGCTGTAAAGGATCAGCCCGTGCGGGTTGGCCGGGAGTCGGCGCGTCTGCAGGATTCGCCGTTTGTGATTGTGCGCATCCAGCAAACACAAACGATCCGTTGGAACAGAGAAGAACCAGGCTGATCAGAAGGCAACGACGCAAACGTGCCCAGAACATGGGGATGCTCCTCCGGACACAACGACATCTATGGCCCGCGATTTAGGATGCGAGGTCGCTGGCCTGAGATGGCCGAGTGGAAGGACGTTTGGTAGACGAGGTCGACTTCGGGAATTCAGGTTTCAGGGCGAGTTTCCTCGAGGGGCGAGGACGAGGGCCACTCCAGCTGTGTGGTCGTTAACGTCTTCTCGCCTCGGGGAGAGCGGGTCGGTGGCAACGCTCGCGATGCGACTCATTCCGGTCAGAGACAAGACACACATCGCCAACAGGTCGCTAACCGAGACGAGTGAGTCCCGCGTCCGTCCGATTGCTTGGTTTTTGCTTCAAACTTCCTTTTTGATGAGCCTGGTGATCCAGATCAAAATCACCGCTCCAAGGATCGCAACCAGGATGCTCCAGATCATGCCACCCGCACCAAAACCAAGGAGGCTAATGATCCATCCGCCGACGACGCCTCCCAAGATTCCAAGGATGATGTCGGCAAACATGCCGTACCCACCGCCCTTCATGATCCGGCCTGCCGCCCAACCTGCGATGAGTCCCACGACGATCCACCAGATAAATCCGTGCGCCATACCGGTCCTCCTCGTTGAAGCGGGCGCAATTCTACTCGCAAATGAGGATTTGCGAAAACATCCCCACCCACGGGCACGCCGTGACAAAGTCGCAGTAAGGCCTTGCTGGAGTACCCTGATACTCCGGTGGTGATGTGGCTGCAGATACCTCCGCGAAAATCGAAGGACGGCTCCGTGCCGCGGACCGCTACTGCAATGCCTGGCTGGAGGCTGAGAGAGCGCGTCCGCCGATGTTGTAGCGCTTGAGTTTGCGGTAGAGAGTCGCGCGGCTGATGCCCAGCATCTTGCCGGCGAGGGCTTTATCGCCCTTCACCTGCTGGAAGACGCGCTCGATCGTGGTGCGCTCGATGTCTTCGAGGTCCGTCGTGGAGTATGCCTGGGCAGATTGCAACGGAGCCGCCTGTTCGGATCCGGGCGCCGTCGACGCGATGGCCGGGGGAAGGTCATCCACATCGATTTTTTGCTGATTCCCGAGAGCCAAAGCACGCTCGACGCAGTTCTCGAGTTCGCGTACGTTTCCCGGCCAGTCATATTGCAGCAGGGACTTCATCGCTGCATTGGTGACCTGGACAGAGCGGCCGGGCGCACAACGGTCAAGAAACCAGTGGGCGAGCATCGGGATGTCGGAACGCCGCTCGCGGAGCGGCGGAACGTGCAGAGTGACGACGTTGAGACGGAAGTAGAGGTCTTTGCGGAAGGTGCCCGTGCGGTACTCTTTCTCCAGGTCGCGATTGGTAGCGGCGATCACGCGCACGTCGACCTTGACGGGCTGATTGCTGCCCACAGGGCGCGCCTCTTTTTCCTGCAACACTCGCAAAAGCTTGGCCTGCATTTCGAGGGGAAGTTCGCCGATTTCGTCGAGAAAGATTGTGCCGCCGTCGGCGGACTGGAATAAGCCCGTGCGCGCTTTCAGAGCGCCAGTGAACGCGCCCTTTTCGTATCCAAAGAGTTCGCTTTCGATCAGCGTGGGAACGAGCGATCCGCAATCCACGGCGACGAAAGGACGATTGGCAAACGCGCCGCGGAAATGAATGGCTCGGGCCACGAGTTCCTTGCCGGTTCCACTTTCGCCCGTGATGAGGACGGGAGTACGCGTGTCTTTGAGTCGCGAGACCATACGCAGGACATCTTGAATTTTCGCGGAAGACCCGACGATGCCGTGCAGCTGCGTCTCGGTATCCATGCGGTCGCGCAAGAACTGGTTTTCTTCGACGAGGCGGACTTTTTCCGCCATACGCCGTAGAAACAGGCGCAGCTCTTCCAGCGGGGAGAAAGGTTTGGAGATGTAGTCGTAGGCGCCGAGTTTCATGGCCTGGACCGCGGTTTCGATGGAACCGTGGCCGGTCATGACGGCGACTTCGGTGCGCGGCAACATCTTCTTCACTTTTTCCAGGAATTCGAGGCCCGACATGCGGGGCATCACCATGTCGGTCAAAACCATATGCGCAGGTTGTTCCTCGAGGACGGCTAGGGCCGACTCGCCGCTGGCAGCTTCAAGGCACACGAACCCTAGAGCTTCGCCGACCGTCATGCACAGGCGGCGGATGCTCTGCTCATCGTCGACGATCAGGAGGCGGATACGAAGATCTTCACTCACAGCGCTTTCCCCATGGTTTTTTCGACAACAGAAATGAATTGCTGCACGCGGAAGGGCTTCTCCACGCAGGGAGCGCCGGTCTGGCGGAGCGTCTCGACGGTTTTTTCGTTCGCGATGTCGCCGGTAATGAACACGAGGCGAGTGGCGAGGGCGGGGCGGTTGGCCGCGATCCAGGCGTGGACGTCGGCGCCGTTAACGCCGCCGGGCGTCACCATGTCGGAGACCACTCCCAGAAAATTCCCGGTCTCCAGTAGTTGCAGGCCGGCGGCGCCGGAGTTGGCGCACACCACCTGATAGCCGCTGCGTTCGAGCGTGGCACTCACGTAGGCCATGACAGCGGGCTCATCTTCAATCAGCAAAATGGGTAAGGGGGCGGGATTGACGGCAGGGAGACTCATCGTTGGACGACTCCTGCGGCCATGCCGAGAGAGGCCGACTCAGAAACGGCGGGCAAGCGCACGATGAACGTTGCGCCGTCTGCGCCGACATTGTTATGACAGAGAATTTCACCGCCATGCTCGCGGACGATGCCGTAGCAGATACTCAGGCCAAGGCCCGTTCCCTTCCCGACTTCCTTGGTGGTGAAGAAAGGATCGAAGATACGGTCGGGGTGGGAGATGCCGTGGCCGTTGTCGCGGAAGGAGACCTCGACGTAGGTGCCGAGGCTGGCGGTCATGATCTCGATGCGCGCGGGGCGGCCAGTCTCCCGAACGGCATCGTAGGCATTGTTCATGATATTGAGGAAGACCTGCTGCAGTTGATGGGAATCTCCAACCACATGGGGCAGGCTCTCATCGAGGTGTTCGACGATCTCGACGCCGTGGCTGTTGAAGTCATAGGCGCGCAGCTGAACGGTACGGCGAAGAATGCCATTGAGTTGCACGGGCTTGCGCTGCGGCGGCATCTGCCGCGCAAAACTGAGCAGGTTTTGCACGATCTGCTTGGTGCGCTGCGCCTCCTGCAAAATGACACGCAGGTCCTTGCGGGCGGCCTCGGGCATATCCGGATTCTCCATCAGCAGATCGGCGAAGCCGAGGATGGCGGTCAGAGGATTGTTGACTTCGTGAGCGACACCAGAAACCAGTTGCCCGACCGCCGCCATCTTCTCCGCATGGATGAGCTTCGACTGAAGCATCGCGGAGTCGGTGATGTCCGTCAGCACAACCACGATGCTGGTGACCGCTCCCTGCTCGTCGCGCATCGGGCTCAGGTTGACGGAGAACTGCCCAACGCGGCCGTCGCCACGCAGGACGGGGAGATCGAGGTTGTCGACCTGGTGGCCGGAAAGGGTTGAATTCATTGCGTCCGCCAGGACGGGACGGCGGATGGGAGAAACCAAGTCGGCGAGCGGGCAACCGACAAGCTGCCCCTGCTCGTATCCGGCGTCGTACCATCGGCGGTTGGCGTAGCTGATCAGACCGGCGGTGTCGACTACCAGGATCAGACTCTGCGTATTGTTCAGGATCTTTTCCGAGAAGTCGCGGGCGCGCTGCAATTCGGATTGGTAGGTCTTGAGGCCGGTGATGTCGAGCATCAGGCCTCGATACTGCAACACCTGGCCATGTGCATCGGGCACAGCAAAAGCATTGATCAGGACATGGATAGCCGCGCCATCCTTGCGGCGAAGCACTTCTTCGTGGTTCCGCAGGACGCCCTGCCGCTGCATGACGTCGTTGAGATATTGCAGACGGTCGGGTGAGTAGTAAAGCTGCTTGGAAATGTCGACCTTCAGCAGATCGTCGCGATCGTTGTAACCCAGCATCCGAACCAGCGCATCGTTGACTTCGATGAAGCGCCCGGAGGGAACGGCAAAGAAGAGGCCCTCCTGGATGTTGTCGAACAGTTCGCGATAGCGACGCTCGGCCTCGCGGCGGTCGGTGATGTCCTTTAGCACGTGGATGGTGTGCTGGCGCTCGCCGTTGGCGCCGTGAATTCGCGAAGTCGATACCAGATACATGCGCTCGAGGACGTGGTGCACGTATTCGTCCGATGCATCGGTGGACGCGCGACAGAAGGGGCAAGCGTGCACCGGGGATTCCGTAGCCAGAGCCGCCAGGGCGCGCATGTTCACGCCGACCAATTCTGACGGCGGAACGCCGATGAACTCGGCGAGCGAACGGTTGACGCGCAGGACATTGTGGGTTTCGTCGTGCACGACGATGAAGTCGGTGATCGCGTCGAAGATCTCCATCCAGTGGCGATTGGCCTTGTCCATGCGCGAGAAAAGACGCGCATTTTCCAGCGCCACGGATGCATGGCTGGCGATCGCGTGCAGCAGTTGCTCGTCGTAGCTCGTAGAGCGCTTGCCACGGTTGGCGAGACAGAGGATGCCGACGGATTCGTTCGCCGAGCCCTTCAGGCGGAGCAGCGTGCAGTCTTTCCAGCCCAGCGCGTTGGCGAGAGCAGAGCCAAGGACGTCGGCGGCCGGACCGCTGTAACTTCGCTCCTCGTGCTGGGCGAGCGCCTCGGTGAGGGCGTGGCTCAGGCGCCTTTCGAGGCTGCGATCGGGGAGCGATGGATGAGATGGATCGTGAAGCACCGCGGTTTCCAGGACGGAATCCTGAAACAGGGCCAGGGCGGCGGATTGTGCGCCGACCAGATCGGTGGCACGATTCACGAAGCGATGGTTGAAGTCGGGAAGATGGACAACGCTGCCTAATTCCAAAGCGAGACCCATCAGCGCTTCGGCGCGCTTGCGGTGCTCCTCGGAGCGATGCAGATTGCGCATTACTTCGAGCGCAACCGCTACCTGACCTGCCAGAGCCCGGGCGCGCCGGATGTCTTCTTGCGCGATACCGGACTGTCCCAGGCGATCGAGCACGGCAAACATGCCCATCACATTGCCGTCGGCGCCAAGAAGGGGAACGGCGAGCAACTGCTTGATGTTGAACTTGGCGATCGCGTCGTGATTGGCGCCGGGAATCTGGCTCGCATTATCCGTCCAGAAAACCTCTTTGGCGAGGAGTGTCCGGGTCGCCGGACCCTCGGGAAAAACCAGGTCGACGTGGCGAGCCGCGCCATTCTCCGCCCCCAGGCGGACCCGGAAAACCCCGTCTTCGAGGAGACCAATGAAGCACCTGCCGAAACCGAGGAAGTCGGCGGCACGCACGACGAAGGCTTCCAGGAACCTATCGAGCTTCCCGATCGAGCTGAGCTCCGACGAAATCTCGAGCAACTGGTGCAACTCGTGGGCATGGCCGCGGGCTGTGGTGTACAACTCGGCGTTAGCAACGGCGACAGCACCGAAACCTGCAATCGCGGAGACGAGGGAACGCTCATCCGTGGTGAAAATCCCATCCTGACGTGGGTAAACGAGGATCGCCCCCTGGGTGCGCGCGGTGCGAAAAGGCGCAGCCAGGAGCATGCCCGCGGGTACGAGATCTCCCAGCGCATGCGAAGCCGGATCGATGGTAATCGTGATCGGCTCGGAGGCGACCACTGCCTTTGCGGCGACATCGGCAGCGAAACGCAAAGTCGTGCGATCGTGGCGGGCGCGGGCGGTGGTAATGGTCTGGGGACTCTCAGCCGCGACGCCCTGCAATTCGAACGGACCGTCCTGGCGCATGAAAACACAGACCAGTCGCGCGCGCAAAAGCACGCGAATGCGATCGGCCAGGGCCTCGACGACGGCGGCGACGTCGGGATTGCCATGGAGCGCGTGGGCCACCTCCGCCAGAATTTCCGCACGGCGATGGTCTTCACGAGAGGCCTCGGTGAGCCGGCGAGTCTCAATCAAGCTGCCAAGCTGGCCGGCGAGAATGGTCGCTTTGGCAGCCAGGTCATCATTGAAGAAGCCGGGATCGGAATCGTGCAGGAACGACACCGCGCCGAGCACATCGTTTGAGACGACAAGCGGGGCGGCCATGATCGAGCGGGCGCGAAACTCGGCGGCCCGGGGATAGCGGTCGCAATCCAGAAAATTTACAAAGATTGTTCGCCGTTTACGCGCGGATTCGCCCGAAACCGCGCTGTCGGCCATGCGTAGGTGAAGCCCGCGAAAGCGGTCGGCCAGCAAGCCGTCGGCCTCGGCGCCAATCATCTCGTCAGGGGAGAGACGTTGCCAGAAATAGACGCCACTCACCTGGAAGAATTCGCGCGTCTCGCGACAGAAGAGACGGATCAACGCCGCCGCATCAATTCCCTGGGCGGCCGCGGCGGAAAAGCGCAACAATAATTTCTGGAAGGCTTCATCAGAGCGTGGATTGGGCCCTTCGACCAGCGTGATGTCTCCCGCCTGCATGGTTTTTGGAAAGGCTCCGCGCACTCCGGTACGGCTTACAAGTTATTTGAATATAAGGGGAAAGTATCCTGCAATCTCATTTTGAGTCAAGTTAATAAGGCCCTCAGGTGTCGAAGTAAGAAATCCCGAAAAAGCAGGACAGGACGGTCTCACGTTGAGAATCCTAGTGGGTTGGGACCGCCCCGCTGAGACGTTCCTAATGCGTCGAGGTGGGTCTTCTGCCGGCCGCGAACGGTCGATGATCTTTCGTCACAATCACTTATCCGCAGTCACCAAAGTAATGTTCCCAACGATTTAGCTGGCACGGGCGTTGCTCCTCTCGGGGTAGGATTTTTTGGGTTACTGGAGGGATTGTGTCTCGAGGAGCAATTCAGCGTTGGTTTGCGGGGGCCACAGCGCTGGCTCTCATCGGAGTTGTGGTTCTTCTGCCTTTGCCTGGGCGCGCGCAACAGGATGAACTCACCCGCAAAGTCAAGACGAAGGTGGCGCCTGTTTATCCGGAGTTGGCGCGGAGGATGAGTATTTCGGGCGTGGTCAAGGTTCAAGTGGTGGTCGCACAGAACGGAACCGTAAAGTCCGCCAAGATCGTGGGCGGCCATCCCCTGCTGGTGAATGCCGCGACGGACGCGATCAAGAAGTGGAAATTCGAGCCCGCCGGTGAGGAAACGACCGGAATTGTGGAGTTCAAGTTCGATCCGAACGTAGCGACCCAGTAGGGAGTCGCGGGAGAGATCTCCCCGAGCCCGAGTGAGCCGGGGGATCTGGTGATGGAGGAACAGCGATGACGCTGGGCAAAAAATTGTATGGCAGTTTCGGGATCGTTCTATTACTGGTCCTGGTGTTGTTCCTGGTGAACTACCGAGCGGTGAACCGGGAGCACGAGGCCAAGAAGGCCGAGAAGGCCTCCCTGGATTTGGCCGACGCCACCGACGCCGTGAAGTTCCAGATGATGCAGAACCGTCTCTATCTGAGCAATTACCTGCTCAGCGGCGATACCCGGGAAGTGGACCACATGAATGAGGGTATCCGCCTGCTCAGCGACAAGTTGGAGAAGACGACTGCCCTGGCCAACTCCGACCAGCAGAAGAGCGCGCTCGAGAAAGTGCAGCAACTGGAACAGAATTGGGCCAAGGAATTCGCCCAGCCCCTTGTGGACAAGCGGAAAGACGTGGATAGCGGGAATGCCACCGTCGCCGAACTGCAGATTTTCTATCTCCAGAAGGATGCCTCGTCGTGGGTGAAGAACTCCACGGAATACTTGGACGTCGCCTCCAAGGAAAACAATAAGCTCGTCGACGAGCGCCGCGATTCTGACGGAAAAGCAGAACAGGGAACGATCTGGATGTCGGCGACTTTTACCGCCTTGGCGATTTTCGTGGGCGGGTTCGTTGCGTTTTACACGGCGAGGTCCATTACAGATCCCCTCTCCAACCTGATGACAGTCGCCCACAAGATTGGCAACACGGGTGATCTCGACCACAACATCGAAATCGACACGCAACGAAACGATGAGATCGGCGAACTGGCTCGGACGTTCGCGAACATGGTCACTTACCTGAAGGAAATGGCGGCCGTGTCGGAGGCCATCGCCAACGGCGACCTGATGGTCGACGTGCAGCCTCGTTCCAAGCAGGACACGCTGGGCCACGCCTTCCAGCAGATGGTGCAAAGCTTGCGGCTACTGGTGCGCAGCGTGAGAGATCTTGCGTCACAGGTAGCAAGCGCTTCCAGCCAGGTCGCCGGCGCGTCGGACGAGTCGGCCAAAATCAGCCTGCAGGGCTCCTCGGCGATCGACGAAGTCACCAGCACGATGCACGAGATGAGCGTCAACGTGCAGAACATGGTGAAGAGCACTCAGACGCAGGCGTCGAGCGTCAGCGAGACCTCGGCCTCGATTGATCAGATGGTGGCTTCGATTCAACGGGTCGCCGATACGGCGAAGGTGCTGCTCGATATCTCAAACCGTTCACGCGAAGAAGTCCATAGCGGCATCACAACCATGGACAAGGCCACCGAAGGCCTGACCAAGATCAACAACACCATCAAGTCGTCGGGCGCCATCATCGACGCCCTGGGCACACGTGCCGATGATATCGGCAAGATCATTGAGGTCATCGACGATCTGGCTGAGCAGACGAACCTCCTGGCGCTCAACGCAGCCATTGAGGCGGCGCGTGCGGGCGAGCATGGATTAGGGTTCGCGGTGGTGGCGGACGAAGTTCGCAAGCTGGCCGAGAAGTCGGCGCAATCGACCAAGGAAATTTCCGAACTCATCCAGAGCATTCAGAAGGAAGCCCGCAAGGCCGTCGAGAACATGGACGAAAGCACGACCATCGTCAATGAAGGCCTGGAACTCGGTTCCGAACTGAATGGCGCGCTGCGCAAGATTTCGAACGTGGTCACGGAAGTCTACAAGTTTGCGCAAGAGATCGGCGCGGCCACCAATGAGCAGTCGCATGGATCTTCGCAGATCGCTCGCGCGACTACCCGTCTGAACGAAATCACGCACGAAATCAATTCGGCCGTTGAAGAACAGGCTTCCGGAGCGCAGGCCGTCGTGAAGGCGATGGAGCGCATGCGCGAACTGGTCCAGCAGAGCACCTCGGGATCGACCGAGCTGGCGGCTTCGGCGGAGCAGATGTCGAAGATGTCGCGCGAATTGCTGGATGCGCTTGAGCGCGTGGCCGGCAAGACCGGAGACGTGGAGCGGCACGGACATGATGGCCGTTCGACGGGCGTCCGGCGGGCCGCTGCCGGGGCACAGGTGTAAGCCAGGGAAACGAAGGATGAGCCGCGAACTGCAGATCGTCGGGTTTCAGGTCGGCCGCGAAACATACGGCGTGCCGATCACGTCGCTGCACGAAATCGTGCGCGTGCCGGAGATCACGGCCGTGCCGGACGCGCCGGAGTACATGGAAGGGGTGATTAACCTGCGCGGCAAGATCGTCTCGGTGATGGACCTGCGCAAGCGCTTCGGTGCGAAAGAGGCCACGGCAAACCGGCGTAACCGGATCCTGGTGGTGGAGTTCAACGGTCGGCTGTCGGGCCTGATCGTGGACTCGGCGTCCGAGGTCCTGAAGATTGCCTCGACCGACGTCGAACCGCCCCCTGCCGTACTGCAGGAGGGCGGATTGAACTGCGTCACCGGCCTCGGCAAGTACAAGGGGCGGCTCATCATGCTGCTCGACATGAGCAAGTTGCTGGAATTCAGCGCACCGAAGACGCCGACCGAGACCAAGGCACAGCCTCCCAAAGCGGAGGCTCGCGGCGCCGTCGCGCGTTAGCACGGCTTTAGCGAAAACGATATGGGCACATCAGGAGCTGCACCAGCACCCGCGCTGACGGAAGCGGAACTGAAACTGTTGCAGGCGCTCATCTACCAGGAATGCGGCATGCATTTCGACGAGCGGCGCACGCACTTTCTTCAGGACCGGCTCCTGCGCCGCCTGAAGGAATGCCGTGTTGACTCCTTCTACAGCTACTACCGGCTTCTCATTAGCGACGAAGGCAAGGGCGAACTGGCCCAGCTGCTCGAGAACCTGACCGTCAACGAGACCAGCTTCTTCCGCAATCGCGCGCAGCTCGACCTGTTTCACAAGTACGTTCTCGAGGATCTGTTGCATCGCAAGCAGGAGCGGAGGGATTTTTCGCTACGCTTCTGGAGCGCGGGATGCTCCACCGGCCAGGAGGCGTACACGATGGCGATGCAGGTGGCCGACGCTCTCGCCTACTACTACATGCGCAATCCCCTGCCGGTGGACTCTCCATCACCGAAGCCGCTGATCCCGCACCCATGGAAAGTGGAAATCCTGGCCAGCGACATCAGTTACTCGGTGTTACGCGCCGGGCAGGAAGGCACCTACAGCGAAAACCAGATGGCGTCGGTCGATTACAGCTATCGCCTCCGGTATTTCGACAAGATCGGCGACCGCTACGCGGTCAAAAAGGCACTGAAGGAAGTTGTTCACTTCGACTTCCATAACCTGAAAACCGAGTATCTGCCGCAGCGGAATGATGTGATCTTCTGCCGCAACGTGATGATGTACTTCGACGAAGCCGAGCAAAAGCGGCTAATCAACAAGTTCTATCGCTGCCTGAATTCCGACGGATATCTGTTCGTGGGCCACGCCGAAAGCCTGCTCGGGCTAACCGAAAAATTCCAGATGGTGCACCGCAACAGCGGAACTGCATACCAGCGCATTGAGGTGAGGTCGTGAGCCAGTCCGACGAGCGCATGGCCGAACTCCGCGAGCTGTTTTTCGAGAGCGCGCAGGAATTGCTCCAGGCCCTGAACGACGAAGCGCTGAAGCTCGAGAAGAAGCCGGGCGACAACGAAATCGTCCGTAGCATCCGGCGCACTGTGCACACGCTCAAGGGCGACGCAGCGGCTTGCGGCTATCGCGAACTGAGCGAGGTCGCCCACGAACTCGAAGACGCGCTCGCGCTGGAGTCGGCAGCCGGGCATACCACACTCGCCGAAGTCGCATTCACCGCCGCCGACCTGTTCTCGGCGATGCTGGCGGCGTACCGCAAGCGATCGAAACTGCCTTCCCGTGATCCGCTTCGCAAGATGGTGAAGAAGCTCACGGAGGATCCGGTCGTCAAAAAGGGCCGGAAGAAAGCGGCCGTCACCGCCAAAACTCTCGGTTGGACCGAATACGAAAAGCTCGCGGTGCAGAAGGCGCAGGAAAGCGGAAATTTCGTCTACCACGTACTGGCGCAGATCGATCCGCATTGCGCGATGCCGATTGCGGGACGCCAGCTGGTGCAGAACGCACTGGCAGCCATTGGAGAGATCCTGGCAACCCGCCCCGAAGCGGGCTTACCCGCCGCCACCAAGCAGGTTGAATTTCTGGTTGCGACGGACAAGTCGGCCGCCGACGTTACCTCGAAGTGCCAGATTCCAACCATCGTCGCGAATGCCAAGACGGATCTGTTGCCGGGTGAGGTGGCGACCGCTCCCAAGAAGACGGTCAAGCGCGCGTCCGCTTCAGAACCAGTGGCTCCTGTCAGCGACTCGCCGGTTGTTGTGAGCGAGGAACCGGCAGAAGTTTCCGTTGCGGAGGAAACTGCTCCCGAGACTGCGACTCAGTCGCACACGACATTGGCGGAGAACATCTTGCGCGTCGACGCGGAGCGCATCGACAGTGTGCTCAACCTGGTGGGTGAGCTGATCATCGGGAAGTCGATGCTGCAGCAAGCGCTCAACGAGTTTGGCAGGATTTTCCCCAAGGAAGCGTTGCGCGGCAAATTTTCCGATGCCATGGCCTTTCAGGCGCGCGTGCTCAATGATCTGCAGCGCTCGGTGATGAAGATCCGCATGGTGCCGGTGGAACAGCTCTTTCGGCGCTTCCCGCGCATGGTGCGCGATGTGGCCCGCCAGTGCGACCGCGATGTCGAACTTGTCCTCAGCGGTCAGGATACGGATCTCGACAAGAGCATCCTCGACGCGATTGCCGAGCCGCTCACCCATCTTGTCCGCAATGCGATCAGCCACGGTCTGGAACCCGCAGACGAAAGGCAGAAGTCAGGAAAACCGGCCAAGGGCACGGTCCGCTTGGGCGCGTATCACCAGGGCAATCAGGTAGTCGTCGAAGTCAGCGACGACGGCCGCGGCATGGATGCCGCCCGCATCCGTGCGAAAGCCATCGAACTCGGATTCGCGACGGCGGAGGAAGCAGCCCGGCTGACTGATGCGGAGGCCCTGGAATATATCCTTCGCCCTGGCTTCAGCACAGCCGAACAGGTCACCGAGGTTTCCGGGCGAGGCGTCGGCATGGATGTTGTGCAGAGCATTCTGCATCGTCTCAAGGGGACCGTACACATCGAGACGCATCCCGGGCAAGGCACGACGTTTCGCCTGAAGCTGCCACTCACGCTAGCCATCATCAAGGCCTTGTTGTTCAAGGTGGAGCAGCGCCTGTATGCGATCCCGCTGAACTCGGTGGTGGAGATTGCGCGCACGCGCGCGTCGGAAGTCCATCAGGTGGACCACTACGAAGTTCTCCAGCTTCGCAATCAGGTCCTGCCGCTGGTGCGGCTCGGCCGGCCGCCCGCGGATGTGGCGGATCGCGCCGCAAGCAAGCTCTTTGTGCTGGTCATCAGCGTGGGAGAGAGGAAATTCGGGCTCATTGTGGATGGGCTGGAAGGTGAGGAAGAGTTGGTCATCAAGGCATTGGACGACCATGCCGTCTCGACTGATCTGGTAAGCGGGGCATCGATCCTGGGGGATGGACGGGTTGTACTCATTCTTAATCTGTCGGCAGTGGTGGAGCATTTCTCGCGTGCACGTCCCGAAACACCGGGAGCGGTCAACTCGGGGCTCTTGCTATCGCACGCCGACCGGGCCCGGCTGGCGACGGGAGGACACGCATGAGTTCTAAAGTGCGAGTCCTGGTCGTGGATGATTCGGCCCTGATGCGGAAACTGATCCCGCAGATCCTCGAGAGAGACAACTCGATCGAGGTGGTGGGCACCGCGATGGATGGAAGTTTCGGCCTGAAGAAGATCGAGGAACTGAAGCCGCAGGTGGTCACGCTAGACCTCGAGATGCCGGGCATGAACGGCATCGACATGCTCAAGCAGACCATGCGCAAGTTGTATCCGGTCCCGGTGATCGTGGTGAGTTCGCATAGCACCGAAGGCGCGACGATCACGTTGAAGGCTTTAGGGCTCGGCGCCTTTGATTTTGTCGCCAAACCGCGGGACGTTTCGACGCGGATGAGCGAGATTGCGGCCGAACTGATCGCGAAAATTAAGGCTGCCGCAAGCAGCAAGACAGTGCCGGTGAAGCCGCTGGCAAGCAGCCTGCAATACGGAAAGGCTCCGGCCAGTTCTACCAAGGCGCCCACGAAGATTGTCACGATCGGAGTATCCACCGGCGGGCCGCACGCCCTGCAATACGTGTTCTCCCAGCTGCCGGCGGATTTTCCGGGGACGATTCTGGTCGTGCAGCACATGCCGGAAAACTTCACGGAGATGTTTGCGCGCCGGCTGGACGAAACCTGCGCGCTGCGCGTGAAGGAAGCGCAATCCGGTGACTTGCTAATGCCGGGCCGAGTTTTGATCTGCCCGGGCAGCCGCCACCTGAAGGTCAAGCGGCTGCCTCTCGGAAATGTCGCGCTGCTGAGCGACGAGCCGCGGATTCGCGGACATCGGCCTTCGGCGGACGTGCTGTTTCGCAGCGCCGCCGAGGAATTCGGTCCACAAACGGTGGCGGTCATTATGACGGGCATGGGCGACGACGGCGCCGAGGGTCTCGGAACGGTCAAAGCGGCTGGGGGCATGACCATCGCCCAGAGCGAGGAGTCTTGTGTGGTGTATGGCATGCCTAAGGCGGCCATCGACCGGGGGTATGCCGTCCGGGTCGTTGGCTTGGACGCGATGGCCAGCACACTGGTCGCGCAGTGCGCGCCGGAAACGGGTAAAGGCGACAATTTTGGGAACGGCGTCAGCGGAAAATCCGCTGGTGCCGGGCAAAACTAGGGTTATCTAGCCGGCGGAAACGCCGTGTGATAGGCAAGTAGGTACAGGAGGTCGTTATGGAGCAGTTTACGCCAGTAAAACGCAGTAAGGACGGGCAGCCGATCCGCTATTTGATCGTCGATGACTCCGTCTTTGCGCGCAAGAACCTGGCCCGCATGATCGAGTCGTTCGGCGGGCATCTGGCCGGCGAAGCGGGCGATGGCTTGACCGCCATCACCGAATATGACCGCACGCATCCGGACATCGTGCTGATGGATATCACCATGCCGCAGATGGAAGGGATCGAAGCAGCAGAGCGGATCGTGCAGTCACATCCGGATGCGCGCATCGTGATGGTGTCGTCGGTCGGCTATCAGGAAAACATTGTGGCCGCATTGCAACGGGGTGCGCGTCATTTCGTGCAGAAACCGGTGAAGCCGGAAGTGCTTTACGAAGTGATCAAGTATGTTTTAGGGGACGATGCTGCGGTGACGAGCGCCGCAGGCGCGGGGGCCTGATTCTCATGAAGATGGAGTTGATCCAGCCGTTCATCAACTCGGCGGACGCAGTGTTGGCGCAGGGCCTGCAATGCAAGACTGCCATCGGCAGCCTCAGCATGGAAGAAGAGGCCTACCGCCGCAAGGGCGTGGCTGCAATGGTGTGGGTAACCGGAGATATCGAAGGGCGCATCATCATCGATCTCGACCCGGAAACCGCCGTTCGCGTCGCAAGCAAAATGGCTGGGGCGGAGCTTCCGGAATCCGACAGCCTCGTCCGGGAGACAGCCTGCGAACTGGCGAATCAGATCATCGGCAATGCGATCACCGCACTCAACGATCAGGGATTTCACTTTCGCGTTCATCCCCCAGTGATGCACACCTCCGAAGAAGGCATCAAGAGCAGCGAAGACACCGAAGCGCTCGTCATGTGCTTCGACACACCCATTGGCAGCGTATTCATGAACATCGCCATGCGCTATAACCGGCGGCGGCAAGCCGATCGCGCCGCGGCGGCCGGGAATTCTTAGGCTCTCGGCTTTAGGCTCTCGGCTTTAGGCGTCAAGCTATAGTCCTCCGCAGTCAGCGGTGTGTACAGTTCCTGCCCTTTCAAGCCGCTTCTTTCTACGTTCAATCTTTCTTCACGCCAAGTCACATGGGAAGCCGCACACCAGTCCGGTTGGGCAGAACCAACGGTCGCCGATAGGAGATCGCGATACGTGAAGTCTCCGAACCTAGAGCCGAGAGCCTAAAGCCCGGTGCGAGCGACTACGGTCCGGCCACCATGAACGCCGGATTCTGCGGCGGAGGCTGGCCCAGGCCGACCGCCGTTTGCGCAGCGGTCGTGGAAACTCCCTTTGGATTGGTCACGGTAAACGTCCCGGCGCTCAGCCCTATGATCGTGAACGTTCCATTGTCCGGATTGAGAGCAGTATCGCCCGGGTTGGCGATTCCTGTAATCGAAATGGGCATTCCGAGAAACACCGGAACTCCCGAAATCATCGTGTAGGTGTACGTCGTGCTGGAACCGCTTTGCGTAGCCGACGTGATATTGACTGCCGGCGGCGAATACCCGCTTACCGGCGCGTTCAGCGTAACGACGTAGCTATTGTCGGAAGTGTGGACGCTGGCGACTCCACCTGCGTCGCAGCTGGCTAAATAAACTCGCGTACTGTCGGCAGACGCGGCCGCGGAAATTCGAAAGCGCAAAGCAGCACAGTTGCCCACGCTCGAAACGCTGGCTTCGGGAATCGTAATGACCGCCATCACCTGGTTATTCAGCGTATTGATCGCTGTGAGTTGCGCCTGCACGCAGGGTGTCTGGATGCAATTGGCCGAAGTGGTGTCGATATAAAAGCTGGCAACGTAGGCGCGGCTTCCGTCTGGAAGCGGAGCGACAGAGAGTGGGAAGCAACCGGTCGCGGGGCAGGGTGGGCTTCCCCCAGAGGCTGGCGGCTGGGTCAGGTTGATCGTCGCAATGAGGCTCGGCGGATCCGCAGTCACGTCATAGATGCTGACGGTGCTGTTGGTCGGATTCGGAATATACAGCCGGTTGAGATGGCTGTCGTAATAAAACGAATCGGGGCCGGCCCCCACCGGGATCGACGACACCACTTGATCGACGGCTTGCGTTGTGTCGATCGTTGTCAGTGTTCCATCATTCGCCAAAACGTAGACTCGCGTGCTGTCGCTTCGAGCGACCGCCCATCTCGGCGAGGCGCCGGTGGAGAGCGTCGTGTTGATGGTCTTATCGACAGTGTTGATGACCGTGACGTTGTTGCAGTCTTTGTTCACGACGTACAGCTTCTTCTTGTCGGGAGTTTCTGCGAGGGCCCACGGGGTCAGCGGCGGGGGCGGCGTGGCCAGGGGGCAGTCCGGTAAGCGAATCTCGGCGATCACCGCAGTGGACGGGACGGTCGCATTCAGAATCGCGTCCACGGCGTAATAGGGCGTTCCAGTGTTCGGATCGGCTAGTTTGCCGGAATTCGCCACGTACATCGTGGACGTATCCGTGCTGGCGACAAAAACTGGTGAGGAACCTTTGATCAGGTTGATGTTGGTGGACGAGCCGATGCTCCCGGTGGTCCCTGAAGCCTCGGCGAAGACGGACACCGAGTCGGAGCCGTTGTTGGCCGTCCACACGCTGGTCCCGAGCACGGTCGCATGCACTGGGTTCATCGCGACCTTGGCAATCCCCGCTTCGGCGTCGCCCGAGACATCCACTTGCATACCGGTGCCGGGATAAATCGTTCCGTTTTGATTGACGACAAATGCAGTATGAAAGTTCGAAGGCGGCGGGATCGGAACCGGATTGGGGATGATCGTGGGACGGTATACATCCCCACAGCCAACGCAGATCTGAAAGCTAAGAAGGAGCGCCGCGATCTTGCCGTTACGCACCCAAGCTGGCGGCACACATCGGTGTAAGCTCATGAAGTCTTTAGGATCTCCGGAGAATTGAGTATTGTAATTGGGAAACACTACGGTTGTCAGTTCCCCTGGTGCTCAGATTCCGGTTCTCAATTGCCAGTTTGGTCGTTGGTCGTTGGCAAACCCAAATGGATTTAGTGAGTAAAAGAGGAATTCGGGTTGCCTTGCGGCAGTCGACGGAATTGTAAGAATTTAGAGCGACGATTTGGGACGCCGAACGACCAGCCCGGACGACGTGGCCGTCGTCCGAACCCAAATTTCCGCACGTAGCCGGCGGTGACGAGCTAACGCCCGCGCCGCGATTTCCCGCCGGCGGCCGCCGCTTCGGGAGCTTCCTTCGTGGTCGCAGCCGGTTTCTTCTTGCCTTCCATCTCCGCGAGGCTCTGCTTCAAAGCCGCCATCAGATCGACAACGGGGGCAAGCTTCTTGGGCCTGTCGATCTCGACCACCTTGCCGCCTTCAAGCTTGGTCTCGATCAACTTCTTGAGATTGTCCTGAAAAGTGTCGTGATATTTCTCGGGATCCCAATCGGTTGCCAGCGCTTCGATGAGCTGGTGGGCGACCTTCACTTCCGCGTCCTTTAACTCGACCTCGGGCGCGCCGAATCCTTCCACCTGGCGGACCTCTTCGGCGTAGTACATCGTGTGCAGCATCATGCCGCCCTCGTGCGGACGGAGGAAAACGGTGTACTCGCGGTTGTGCATCGTCAGTTTGGCAATGGCCACGTACTCGCTCTCTTCCAGTGCCTTCGTGAGCAAGGCATACGGCCGGCGCCCTGCTTCCTCGGGCACCATGTAATACGAGGACTCGAAATAGACGGGATCGACGTCGTTGCTCTTGACGAACTCGAGGATCTCCATCGTCTTTGCCGTCTGGGGCTCGATCTTCTTGATCTCTTCGGGCTCGATGACGATGTACTCGTCCTTGCGGAATTCGTAGCCCTTGACGATCTCGCTGCGCTCCACGACCTTGTTCTCCGCGGGGCAGATATATTGCTGCTTGACCCGCTGCAGATCAGGACGGTGCAACATGTTGAAGGAGATGCCGTTGCTGCGTGCGCCGGAAAACAGGCGCACGGGCATTGAAATCAAGCCAAACGTCAGATACCCCGACCAAACGGAGGCCGCCATAGTTCACCCCGAACGTGAGAAAGGCGCCAGAGCCGCGCCCAGCGACGAAAGTGTAGCCTACAATCACCGTTTTGATGCATGAACATAGGCGAGGTAATCGAAAGAAAAAGCACGATGCAGTGGGTCTTCGAAACTGGCGACCCCATGGCTGGTGTTTACTGACAAGATTCTGCGGGATCCGAAGTGGCGGTCAATTGGCGAAGTCCGCGTAAGCACATGATGACGTTACACTTAGCAGAATACGCGCCAGTCTGGTGGGCTTCTACACCCCTGCGTCTGGCAACCGCCGCCGCTGTCACCTTGTCCTTCGCTTGGTTGGGCCGACGAGTTCGAGGCGTCAGCAATTCAGGTGCAGTCGCCGGAGGAGTCATCTGTTTCCTGCTGCTGACTTGCGTGGGGCCCCCAGGTTTTCTGGCCTTGTTTTCACTGTTTGCAGTGACCTGGATTGCAACCCGTTTGGGGCGGCAGCGCAAGCAACGGCTCGGCACTGCCGAAGGGCGTGAAGGACGAACCGCTGAGCAGGTACTCGCGAACCTGAGCGTGGCCGCGATATGTGCTGTCATGTACGCAACGCGCGGCGAGCCTCTTTGGGGATTAGCGATGGCTGCGGCTCTTGCGGAAGCCGCGGCCGACACAGTCTCCAGCGAATGCGGCCAGGCTTTCAGCAAGACCGCGCGCTTGATCACGACGTTCGAGTCCGTGCCGGCGGGAACCGATGGCGGCATATCGGTCGCCGGAACACTATTCGGAATTGGCGCGGCCATCCTGATTGGTCTCGTATGCGTAGTGAGTAGGTTGACGCCAGCCCGTTGGCTCTGGATCGCGACGACTGCGGGCGTGGTCGGGATGCTCGCCGACAGCGTCCTCGGAGCGTGGCTTGAACGGCGCCGCTGGCTCAACAACGATCAGGTCAACCTTGCCGGAACTGTCATCGCCTCAGTGATTGGGGCCTGCCTGGCCAGAGCCTTCTCTTAGACGACTACCCCCAAACTCCAAGTTCCCCAATACCTGGACCTGGCCAGGACTCGCGCGGTCATGTCCGTCGGTACCTTGAGGTACTGGTTACCCCCTGCGACAATTGTCAGTACTTCTTTGGCAGTTAGCGTGCCGATAAAAGCTGTTGGCTTTCATCGTCCCCCCTCGAGAATGCCCTCGCCGTCGGCCGGAATGAACCGTTTCAGGTTGTTTTCTGTAGGCAGAGATGAAGATTAAGACTCTTGTGATCGGATACGTGTTAGCGCTGGCCCTGTTCTTGTTCGCCCAGCATCGTGAAGGGTTGACCCAGGCCAGTGGGTTCACCGGTGTGGTTGACCTGACGCACACTTCGAACGGGAAAGCGAACGGCCTTCCTGCGAAGGCGTTCACTGGCCCAGCGCGCAATGCCACCCTTCTGCAGAAGGACGCGCCGCGCCGCGTCTCGGCCTCTGCCAGCAGCAACACGAGCATCGATGCGCCAGCGCATCTGGTGCGGGGCATGTGGACTGTCGACCAGATTCCTCCGGAGCGCCTGATTGCCCCTCTGGTTGTTCTCGACGTAACCGAGCAGGCTCGAGCCAACGCCGACTACGAAGTTTCTGTTGCCGACATCGCGCGATGGGAAGAGATTCACGGGGACATACCCGCCGGTGCCGTTGTTCTGGCCCGTACAGGCTGGAGCGGGCGATGGAACTCGAGCAAGGACTATCGCAACACCGACAAGAACGGGGTCATGCACTATCCCGGGTATTCACGTGACGCTGCCCGATTCCTGGTCGAGGGGCGGGCCGTTCTGGCGCTTGGAATCGATACGTTGAGCGTAGATCGGGGCTCCGCGAAGACCTTCGCCGTGCACGAGTACACGCTGGCCCACAGCGTTTACCACCTCGAAAACGTCGCCAACCTTGAGCGCGTGCCCGACGCCGGTTCCGTAGTCGTGGTCGCGCCGATGAAGCTGGAAGGCGAAGTCGACGGGCCGGTACGAATCCTGGCACTGACCCGGTAACGTCTCCGGCGTTGCCCTTCCGGACATTTCCCCACCATCACCGTGGGGGCTAGAATTCCTGAAGCTGAACCAAACGCCGAGTAGTTTGGCCTGGCGAGGCATCCTTCAACTTACAATTGGAATCCATTTTTGAATAACTTTCCCTCTCTCTTTGTCTGTGTAGGCAAAATCTGATCGGAGTGTGCCGGTGCATCCTATTTGGAAGCCAGTAGCGTTTTTTCTGACGGTGGGTGTATCTCTATCAGCCTTCCCGCAAGCCAAGCCAATCAGCCGCATTTCGCAGGCGATCGACGACCGTGAAACCGTCGTCCTACGCGGCAACGTAAAGCCACTTCTCCAGGCGGCCACGGACCAAGGTCGCATGGACGGCGGCACCCCGTTAACGATTTCCATGGTCTTCAAGAAGACGGCCGCGCAAGAAGCGGATCTTGAGAAATTGCTTGCCGAACTCCAGGACCCGTCGTCGCCTAATTACCACAAGTGGCTTACGCCGCAACAATTCGCGGATCGGTTCGGCATGAGCCCGACCGACATCGCGACGGTCAGTAGCTGGCTACAGTCGCAAGGCTTCAAGGTGGAGCGGGTCGCGAACAGCCGCACACAGGTCTGGTTCAGCGGCCCGGTTTCGAGGATCGAGACAGTATTCCGGACGGAACTGCATCAGTACCAATTGAAGGGCCAGCCGCACTTCGCGAATGCAACAGAATTATCGGTGCCGGCGACGCTTGGCGACGTCGTGCTCGGCTTCCACAACATGGATGACTTCCGCCCGAAAGCGCGGGTGAAGAGTCATGGCGTACCGGCGGATCAACTCAATCCGCACTTCACGTCGAGTCTCAGCGGAATCCATTTCTTGATTCCCGGCGATTTCACAAAGATCTATGATCTCCCCGCTGGACTTGACGGAACAGGTCAGACCATCGCCGTGATGGGGCAGACAGCCTTGTTCTCCACGGCGACTGGTGGAATCTCTCCCCCCGGTGCTCCGACCGACATCGTGGCATTTCGCGCAGCCGCTGGGCTTCCTGTGATTACGGCAGCAAATTTCAAGCAGACGCTGGTCCCGAGTTCCGGAACGGCAGCGATGTCTACAAGTGACATCGGTGAAGCGAGCCTCGACGTCGAATGGTCTGAAGGCGTTGCCAAGGGCGCGAACCAGAATTTTGTATTCGTTGGTAACAATACCAACTTCAGCGTTTTCGATTCATTGCAATATGCCATTGATCAAAATCTGGCTCCCGTCATCAGCATCAGCTACGGGAACTGCGAGCAGGCGCTTGGCGCCACCAGCATCGCGACAGTTCAAGGTTGGGCGCAGCAAGCCAATGCCCAGGGACAGACGATCACCGCTGCTTCCGGAGACTTCGGAGCGGCCGACTGCGACACCTCGCCCACGCTTCCGGCCCAGGGCGGGGTGGCGGTCGACATTCCGGCGGCCCTTCCTTATGTGACGGGAGTTGGTGGAACCGAATTCAATGGAGACTCGTCCGTGACTCCAGCCTCCGGCTGCGCGCCTGCCACCCAGTACTGGGCCAGCTCATGTAGCGCGACGAGTGGCGCATCTGCGCTCTCCTACATTCCGGAGGTTGCCTGGAACGATACCGTCGCGGCGAGTTCGTTGAGCGCATCCGGTGGCGGGGCTAGCGTCGTCTTTTCGAAACCGGATTGGCAAACGGGAACCGGAGTTCCCGCGGACGGCGCACGAGACGTGCCCGACGTCGCACTAGCGGCTTCTCCTAATCATGATGGGTACCTGCTGTGTGCCACCAACCCAACCGCCCAGGTGGGGCCGTGCGTCACCGGTTTCCGCGACTCGAACAGCAATCTCAACGTTGCCGGAGGAACATCGTTTGGGGCCCCATCTTTTGCTGGGATCGTCGCTATCTTGAACCAAAAGATTGGATCGAAGCAGGGGAACATCAACCCCACGCTCTACGCAGTCGCAGCCAGTACACCCACGGCGTTTCACGACATCACCAGCGGCAACAACATTGTGCCTTGCGGCGCAGGAACCACAAATTGCCCGACCACTGGCACAGCGCAGTATGGATTTAGCGCCGGAACGGGATACGACCAGGTAACCGGACTCGGAACAATCGACGCAAATGTCCTGGCAGGGGCGTGGAGCAGCGGAAATCCCGCGACTGCGGACTACTCGATGTTCGGAACCGTCTCGAGCATCTCGGCTCCGGGAGGGACGGGCTCCTCCACCATCACCGTGGACGCCCGGAACGGCTTTAGCGGCACAGTCACGCTGGCGTGCACGCCGCCTACATCGGTGTTCATCACCTGCTCACTCAGTTCCAGTTCGATCGCTCTCAGTAGCGGCACGGCTACTGGCACCTCCACACTGACGATCAAAACCAACTCCACGGCCGGACTGCATCGTCAGGATGCTCCGCTGGGCCCACTCTTCGGCGGAGCCAGCGCTGTTTTTGCTGGCGTGTTCGTGCTGGGGATCCGCAACCGTCGGCGCAGCCTGGCTGTCGCGTTGACTCTGTTCACGCTGGCATTCTTGCTCGCAGCCGTCGGTTGCAGTGGCGGCGGTTCCAACGGCGGGGGCGGTGGGTCGAAAACGCCAACCGGCAGCTACACGGTGATCGTGACCGGCACGAGTGGATCGACCTCACACACCACGAATGTCTCGGTGACAGTGATATAGCGTCACACATTCTGTCGTCTTACATTTTGTCTATGAAGGAAGGCTGTGCGCCTTCCCTTTTTTTTTGCGCGTCTTTCAGAGCGGAATGCGGTCTAATGCTCTCGGAGGGTGAAGCATGACGAACGATCCGCGGTATCCCCTCGGAAAATTTTCGTTTGAAGGCAACATGACTGAGCAGCAGAAGGCCCGATGTCTCGATGACATTGAGCAGACTCCAGCGCGGCTGCGCGCAGCCGTCAGCGGCCTTAACGATCAGCAACTCGACACGCCGTATCGCGATGCCGGATGGACGGTGCGCCAGGTGGTGCACCACGTCCCGGACAGTCACATGAATTCGTATGTGCGATTCAAGCTCGCGTTGACTGAAGACGAACCGACGATTCGCCCCTACATGGAGAACTTATGGGCGGAGTTGCCGGAAGCAAAGTCGGCGCCAATCGAGCTATCTCTTACGCTGCTGGAGTCGTTGCACCAGCGCTGGATGTTGGCGCTCCGCGGAATCAAGCCGGAGGAGTGGAAGCGGAATTTGCGTCATCCCGAGATGGGCTTGCTGAGCCTCGAAAAGACTCTCGCACTGTACGCGTGGCACGGACGCCACCACGTCGCGCACGTT
Organism: uncultured Acidobacteriota bacterium; assembly: GCA_963718505.1. Lineage (GTDB taxonomy): Bacteria > Acidobacteriota > Terriglobia > Terriglobales > Acidobacteriaceae > Gp1-AA133. The sequence continues at coordinate 181,927 of CAVQZP010000032.1, forward strand.
ACTTCGTTAAGGGAACGGATGGGCTGGTAGGGGAGTGGTTCTCAGTTCTCACTTGCCGGTTTTCGATAACCGCTGTCCCCGCGCGAAGACCAGCACATTCTTAGCGCTTGCGCTTACGCTTGCTTGCCCTCTTGACCTTGGCCGCAGCCTTACCGCGCAACCGCTCATACTTCAGCGCAATGAGGCCGCCCGAATATGTTTTGCTCTCCGTCAACGTGAATTCCCGCTGCGGAAAACCCGCTGCGAACAACGGAATCCCTTCGCCAACCAACACCGGCACGATTGCCAAGTAGAGCTCATCCACCAAATCTTCCTTCAAGAACTCCCGCATCAATTCCCCACCGCCGATCAACCAAATATGCTTGCCCTTCTTCTTGCGCAACTCTTCAACCAATCTCTTGGGCTCTTCGCGCACAAAAACAGCCCCGTCGCGTTCCCCCTCCGGCAACGATCGGGAGAAGATGTAGCAGCGGAGGCCGTAACTCTCAAACTTCCCTCCACTCATGCGTACACCGGCCTCGTACGTCTTCCGCCCCATTAGTCCCAAATCGATGGTCTTGAAGAAAGGCCCCATCGTGTAATTCGAAGGCCTCAAGTGCAGAAAATCCAGCGACCCGTCCCGCCGTGCGATATACCCGTCTAAACTAGTACCCACGCAATAAATGATCTTTCGCATGAACTGCTCCGCGCGCCGAAATCGGAAGACTACAAACCAGGCTTCTTAACTGAATCCTGTCCAGGTCGCCTCAGATGTTTCTGTGGAACCTTGAAACGTTGAAACCTTGCAACCTTCGAAAGGTTATCCCCCTACCTTCCACACGAGATAACTCACCGCTTCGCGCAGGACCGCGATCATTCTCTGCATAACACCGTGGGGACGCGATCCGGAGCGCGGCGCGACATATACGGTCATCCCTTCGTGCTGCAGAAGTTTTTTGATCCGGAAAACGTGATATTCGTCGCTGACCGCAAGACAGCTCCGCATTTTGTTCGTACGCATGATGACAGCGATGCGCTCGGCCGATTGCGCCGTATCGGACCCTTGCGTCTCAGCGATAATGTTGCGTTCGGGGATTCCGCGGTGCATGAGATAGTCGCGGCCAACGCCCCCTTCACTGAAGCTAGGGTCGGCGGCGGCTCCTCCGGTGGTTATCACGACCGGAGCCAGGTGTTGCTCGAACAGATCGAGGGCATGATCGAGACGCGCGCGCAGAACCGGGGAGGGGTGACCAGAGTACTCAGCGGCTCCGAAAACCACGATTGCGTCCGCCGCATGGAGTTCCTGTTTACCGGCTTCGTGAACCACTCGCCAACACGTAACGAGAAGAAACAGGAAAACTGCCAGCGGGACCGCCGCCAGCAGCCCCACAAACCAGCGGCGTCGCGGAGCGGAGCTCGCGATCACAGTCATCATCCCTGGGCGAAAAAGGTGGAAATCTCCTGGGCGGGAATGGCGCCTTCACGGAGCACCCGCCAGCGCGCTTCCTGGTCGCTGAGATCGACGATAGTGGAGGCAACTTCGCGGGGTGAGGCGCCTCCGTCCACGATAATCGAGATGCGATCCTGCAGCTGGTCGCGGACCTGCTCCGCCGTGGTGCATTCGTTTGCGCCGCTCAGGTTCGCTGACGTGGCTGTGATCGGAATGCCGGCGGCCTGGATGACCGCCAGTGGAATTGCGGCCGAGGGCACGCGCAGGGCGACGTTGCCGGTGTTGGCAGTGACTTTCAGCGGCAGACGCGAAGCGGCCCGCACGATGATCGTTAGCGGGCCGGGCCAAAAGCGGCGCGCAAGCTTGTAGAACTCCTCGGGCAGCGGCCGGGCCAGTTCCTCCGCCTGATCGACGCTCTCGATCAATAGCGAGAGGGGCTTATGCCGGGAGCGCGATTTGATCTCGTACACGCGTTCTACCGCGCGCAGGTTTAGCGGGTCGGCGGCCAGCCCGTAGAACGTGTCCGTCGGCATGCCCAGGACTTGTCCCGACTTGATCTGCTCAGCGGCGTACTTCACCAACGATGCTTCTGGACTCTCGTGGTTGATCTTGATGATTTCCGCGTGCACAGCAGTTCCTTCCAGATTTCCCGATTGAAAACGGCGAAAACTACCATAACACGGCGCTCCGCTGCAAGCCGAAGAAACAGCGTATGATGCGGTCATCGGACCCTCCGAGCATGCAGAAACACCCGCCTTCCGCCCACGCCGCAAATCCTGCACACGAGCGCCTTCGCCGCGTGGAAGGACGCCATAACGCGCTGGTCAAGGAGCTGCGCCGGGCGTTTACAACCGGGGAACTCACCGAGGAGGGAGATTGTGCCCTTGAAGGCTTGCGGATTGTCGAAGAAGCGATTCGCAGTGGCTTGCGCTTTCGGGCGGTATTCTTCCGCGAATCGGCGGAAGGCCACGTCGAGCGCCTCATCCCGCAGATTGGTGCCCATGTCGAGACCGTACTTCTGCCGGATAAGCTGTTTTCTTCAGTAGTGCCGACCGATGCTCCCCAGGGGGTGGCGGCGCTTGCCCGGTATCGCCGGTATTCTCTCGATGATGTATTTGAGAGGCTGAACACGGGGCCGGCGGTTGTAATTGCGGGTCTACAAGACCCGGGCAATCTCGGTACCGTATTGCGTTCGGCCGAGGCCTTTGGAGCGGCGGGGCTGCTGCTCGGGGAAGGCACGGTCAGCCCTTTCAATTCCAAAGTCGTCCGAGGCTCGGCCGGATCGTTGTTCCGCCTGCCCGTGGTTCGCATCAAAATGGCCGACGTGCTTGTAAAGCTGCGCGAGCGAGGCGTTCGGTTGGTCGCCACTTCCTCACACAAAGGGACGTCGCTGCCGAGCGCAAATCTGGCCGCGCCGGTCGCGGTGGTGATCGGCGGAGAAGGTGCGGGTGTTCCGCGGGATCTGCTGGCGAAAGTTGACGAGATCGTGGCTATCCCACACGCACCGCAAGTGGAATCGCTTAACGCGGGCGTGGCCGCAAGCATCGTGCTCTACGAGATGGCGCGGCAAAGAGGAATGCTGACGGCTGAATCATGAGTCTTTTTCAGGCCATCCCGAACCCGGGGGAATCGTCAGACGGCACTCGTCCGCTCGCGGACCGCATGCGGCCCCGGACGCTCGATGAGTACCTCGGGCAGGAGCATCTTGTCGGTCCGGGCAAACCGCTGCGCACGCAGATCGAGCGCGACGACGCCGGCTCCATCATCTTTTGGGGACCTCCTGGCACCGGCAAAACGACGCTGGCCAAGATCATCGCCCGCATGACGAAGGCCGAATTTATCGAGTTCTCGGCTGTGCTCGCCGGGATCAAGGAAATCAAACAGGTCATGGCCGATGCCGAGCGCGCCAAGCAGTACGGCACGCGCACTATCGTTTTCATCGACGAGATTCATCGCTTCAACAAGGCGCAGCAGGACGCGTTCCTGCCGCACGTCGAGAAAGGAAACATCCGTCTCATCGGCGCCACTACCGAAAACCCTTCGTTCGAGATCAACTCCGCCCTGCTTTCGCGAACCCGGGTATACGTCCTGAAACCGCTAACCGAGGACCAGATCGTCCTGCTGCTGCAAAGAGCGCTGGCCGACGAAGAACGTGGCCTCGGGACGATGCATCTGCAGGCTTCCGAAGACGTCCTGAAAAAAATTGCCAGCTATTCCAGCGGCGATGCGCGCAGCGCCTACAACGTGCTCGAAGTCGCGGCGTCACTCGCGAAGCAAATTTCGGGAAAATCCACCGGCGCCGAGATCACCGACGAAATCGTGCATGACGCGTTGCAGAGGCGCGTTCTGCTCTATGACAAGACGGGCGAAGAACACTACAACCTGATCTCCGCCCTGCATAAATCGGTCCGCAATAGCGACCCCGATGCCGCTCTCTATTGGCTTGGAAGAATGCTCGAGGCAGGCGAAGATCCGCTCTACATCGCGCGTCGCGTTGTGCGCATGGCCGTCGAGGACATTGGCCTCGCCGATCCCAATGCGCTCTCGCTGTGCATGGCCGCACGCGATGCGGTCGACTTCATTGGAATGCCTGAGGGCAATCTCGCCCTGGCGCAGGCGGTGGTCTATCTGGCGGTCGCGCCCAAATCGAATGCGTTGTACATCGCGTATTCGACCGTCCAGCAGGATGTCGAACGAACCGCCGCGGAGCCCGTGCCCCTTCACCTGCGCAACGCCCCCACTCAGCTGATGAAGGGCCTCGGCTACGCCCGCGGGTACCAGTACGCGCACGATCTTGAAAGTAAGGTCGCCAACATGCAGTGCCTGCCCGATAACCTGCGAGAGCGCGAGTACTATGCCCCCACCAACGAAGGCGTGGAGCGAAGAATTCGCGAACGGATGGAGGAAATCAAGCGACTCCGCACGAGCTCGGGCGAACGCGGCAGTCCCACGCCTCGAGCCTCCAAAATTGGTCGCGAAAAAGAGTCGTAATCCCTCCTATCAGCATCTATCATTTAGGTTTACGTCCCACCGCAGACACCGGCGTTGGTTCAGGTATCGAGGAGATCGGCTCCATGGCAACCAGTTCAGAAATGATCGGAATCATCCCGGATGGTGTGCCTGTCCTCTCCGAGGCCCACTTCCAGGACCTTCTCAAACTTCAGAAGGCTGCCCAGAAGATCAACTCCATCCTCGACCTCGACGAATTGATCGACAAGATCGTGAACGACATCGCCTGTGCGTTCGGCTGCGTCGAGATCAATGTCTACCTGCACGATGCGGAGCGCTGCGAACTGGTGCTGGCAGGCGAGAGGGGCTGCACCGTTCATGAAAAGGGCCACCGGTTGAAGGTCGGGAAGGAAGGGCTGGTCGGATATGTCGCGTCGACAGGCCAGATGCGTTACGCCCCGGATGTTCGCAAGGATGCGTATTACCTCGCATGCGAGAAAAACACTCTCTCTGAGGTCGCGATTCCTTTGCACGTCGACGGGGATCTGGTCGGTGTCTTCACGGTTTCGCACAGCGAGGAAAACGCTTTCAGTCCCAACCAACTGCGGCTCTTTCAGGGTCTCTGCAGTCATGTGGCGGTCGCCGTCCAGAACGCGCTGCGCTTCCAGCATGAGCGCAGCGAACGCGAAAAGATGAGCCGCGAAGCGCAGGAAGCGCGCGCCATTCAGCAAGCATTGCTGCCCAAGAGCTCTCCATTCATTCCGGGCTTCGAAGTTTCCGGCCTCTCCGTTCCTGTTGGTGCCGTCGGCGGCGACTGGTACGACTTCATCGATCTGCGCGACGGACGCTGGGGGCTTGTGCTCGCGGATGTTTCCGGCAAGGGGATGGCGGCGGCTTTGTTGATGTCCGCGACCAGGGCAATGACCCGTTCTCTCGCCGAGAATTCCTGCAGCCCGTCCGAGGTGCTGACCAAGCTCAATCAACTGCTCGTCGATGACTTTCCCTCGGGGCGCTTCGTCACCATGGTGTACGCGGTCCTCGATCCGAGCCAGCGGACGATCACCTTTGCAAACGCCGGCCACCTGCCGCCCGTTGTTCTCGGACCGTCGAGAACAGCGTTTCTGCAGTCCGAGATGGGACTGCCCCTCGGGATTCGCCGAGGCGCCTACTCGGAGACTACGCTCCAGTTGAAAGATTGCGAGCGATTCGTGCTTTACAGCGATGGGATTACCGAGGCCGCGAACGCCGACGATGAAGAATATGGGAGCGCGCGCTTGGCGGAACACCTGGCTTCGAGCGATGCCTCGAAAGAAAGCCTACTGCACAGTGTCCGCACTTTTGTGAATGACGGCGGACTACAGGACGACGCCACGGTCATCCTGGTGAGATCAAACTCCGGGCCCTGCACAGAGTTCTGATTCAACAGAAGTGTCGCCCTCAGGCGAACCGCGCCCGATGTTCTAGCAGCATGCAACGGTCCATCACCACGAAAATTCCTGCCTTCCGAGCTTTTTCTGCTGCCTTCTCGTGAATGACCTCTTCCTGCATCCACACGGCCGGTATCTTTAGCTGGATCGCCTGGTCGACTACTTCCTCTACGAACTCCGGACGTCGAAAAATGTCGACGATGTCGATCTTTTCGGGGACGTCTACCAGCGACGCGTACGCCTTCTCCCCCAGTGCCTCGCGAATCTGTGGGTTCACCGGAATGATTCGGTAGCCCTGGCTCTGGAGATACGCTGCCACACCGTGGCTGGGTCGTAGAGGATTGTCGGAAAGCCCGACCACCGCAATGGTTTTGGCTTGCTGGAGGACCTGATGGATCGGGTCCGACTTGACCGATGAGGCCATAAATATATTCTCCCCTGGGACCTTGCTTACACGCAGACTTCAGGGCTGCGCTTCACTGATTGAGATCACCGCGATCAGGATCTCCTGGAAGTATCCGTTTTCTGTTTAAACATCTTCAGCGCCAGCTTGCGTATGGTTTCCGAGATTTCTTTGTTCGAGCACATGTTCCGCAAATCTGCCACGAGTATGTGCTTCATGAGCCCGAGAGAAACATCAATCGGGGTTCGTGGATTCGCCACCAGGTTCCGAATCACGTTGTAGTTTTTCGCAAAACGGCGCTTCATCGGGATCGCGCGCAGCACCGCTTCCAGGACATTCTTCTGGCCGGCAAACTTCTCCACTTCGCCGTCTGTGATTTTGCCCGATTCCAGAACTGCGAGCGCCACCAGCTTGGTGCCATCGCGTATGAGGATGGATCGCTCTTCCTTATTTCCCTTCATGGCAAGCTGGATACGTCCCTTCACGTCGAGCTTGGAGATCTTTTGCAACGAACTGCCGCGTTCTTCCGAACCGGGCACCTTCACCTTCTTCATCGCGGGCTTCGCAGCAGCAACCGAGGCCGTCTTTGCAGGAGCGACCGCGGACGCAGTTGCATCAGGCGTCGCCACCGCCGTCGCGCTGACCTCTTCAGACTTTGCCTCGACGACAGCGTCGCTGGTTTCAGAGCCCGACTGTTCCAGCTCGTAAATCCCCCCCAGCGGCTGGAATGGCTTCTCTCCCTCCTGTGCCAGCTCTTTGGCGTGCTCCGCGAGGTAGGCTTCGATCTCCTGATCGCTTGCTCCGCCCGCTTCTTCGTGTGTTGCGGCTGATTCGTCCGCAGCGACACCGCCCGCCGCCGACGATTCCTCGAGGATTGCCACTTGGGCGCTCAAGGCGTCCGACTCGGCTTGCGTTGCGTTCGGATTCGAAGCCAGAGCCTGGATAATCTCAGGAAGTGTTTGCACGCGTGGGCTCTGGCGCATCGCCACCACAACGTCACGCGATCCTGTAGCGGCCATCTCCGCGAGCTTCGTCTTTGAAAGCGCCGGATTTTCCAGTAAGGCGCGAAGTAGTTTCGGCCGCAAGTTCTCCGGCGCAGCCCAATACTCCAGGACTTCTTGCGGTGTCTTGGGGTTCGCGGCCACCACCAGGCTTGCTTTCTCGTCCCATCCCGCGAGTGTCATGCGGGCGAGTTGTCCAAAGACCTTGTTGTGATTGGCGAGATGCACCAGGATTTCGATCATCTCATCGGCGGGCACGGACAAGGCGCCTCGCGCCGCGGCTTGCATCAGGTTGGCCGGCACGGCGGAGGCGCGCACCAAATCGATCATGCGTGACATAGGTCGGGTGCCTTCATTATGACAAAGGTCCGCCCTAAATATCAGTGATCTCGTCACTCCGGCGGGCGGACGGGAACACAGTCGTTCAATGACCCATTGGCCACGGGTGCATCACTCCGGGCGTCAATCTTGGCCTTTACCCACTGCGCCAAGGGATCCAGCTCCTTCATTCCGCTCTCGTCAAAACGACGCGCCCCCATCAACCCTGCGGGTACGTATTTCCAGAACAAAATCGTCCTAAGCTTGCGGTTTTCCGGAAGGATCAGCGTAACGATCTCGCCTTCCATCATCATTCCCCCGCTGGGCAGGGTTTGTCCCCTGGGCGCCAAGAGATCGGGAGTGGCCAAAATCGACTTCAGATCGCGAAGATCGTCTGGCGCTTCATGCCCCTCGTACACGGCCGTCGTGACGTTGTTGCTATCCATCTTCTGTGCCTTCACCTCCCGGTGATAGCGGCCGTCCGGGTAGACGATGGAGCACGTCTTCGTGGCCGCGTCGTTCTGCACCTGCATATCGCGGATCACGAACACAAAATCGGGAATCGCGATCCCCTTGGGTGCTGCCGGACGAGTTGCCAACTTGATTTCTCGCGGCGGAATGCAGTTGTTGCGCGCCTCTTCCTCGCGCCGTTTCTGGCGATGCTTTGCGTTGAGCACCTCGTCAAACCACTGAGACAAGGGCGCAACGCTTTTCTGATATGGCTGCCACGTCGGCGGAGCCGGGAAAGTAAGGTTCTGCCAGTAGCCAGGACGATTCACCGCCAGAACCAGCTCATCCTTGCCCTGACTGAAAATCGGAGCGACGATCTTGTCCTGCGTCAGCTGAAAGAGTTCGTCTGTGCTGACCCAGCGCTCGAGCTGCTGCAGAGTGTCCGCCGGTAGATCACCTTCGTAGACATCAACATTATCGCCGGCGGCCTTCTCCAGATGATAAGGCCCGTCGCTTCGCACCAGGATGCAGGCATCGTCGAGGCCACGTAGACGCTCGAGGCGGAGGAGATAAGCGGGACCGGGAGGGGGCGCATCCTGGGCAGCAGCGCGAAGAATCGCGGCGACACAAAAGGCCCAGACGCAGCAGGAAATTTTCACAATAACTCTATTTTAGGAGGGAGCACTCGTCCAGGTCACGCCTCGCTTCGCACGTCGTCGGGCGACATTTTCCGCAGAATTAGCGCCGAATTTTTTGATCCGAAGCCAACACAATTGCAGATTGCATTCTCGATTTCTGCCTTTCGTTCTGCATCTGGAACATAGTCCAGGTCGCACTGCGGATCGGGCTGATCGAGATTGATCGTCGGAGGAATCTGCCCTTCGTGCATGGCAATCAATGTGGCCGCCAGGCCCGCTGCGCCGCACGCCCCCTGTGCGTGGCCGATCTGCGATTTCAACGCCGACATCGGAATGCGTTTTGCTTCCTCTCCAAGAGCCAGTTTGAGCGCATGCGTTTCCACCCGATCGTTCATCTCGGTCGACGTGCCGTGCAGGTTCACATAATCGATTTCGCCCGGTGCGAGGTTCGCCTCCTCCAACGCCAGCGTGATCGCCCGCGCCGGTTCCTCTGGCGAATCGCTCATGCGCACCCGATGAAACGCCTCGCACGTCGACGCATATCCCGCCAATTCGGCCCAGATTCGCGCTCCGCGTGCCCGCGCATGATCGTAATTCTCCAGCACGAACATCCACGATCCCTCGGCCAGCACGAACCCATCGCGATCCGCCGAGAACGGCCGTGACGCACGCTCTGGCTGCTCATTCCACGATTGCGTTAGCGCGCGCATCAGTGAGTATCCTTTGATGATCCCGGGCGTAATTGGAGCATCGACTCCACCAACCAGGAACATCAGTTGCACGCCCGCCTGGATGTGCTGGTAGGCGTAGCCCAAAGCATCGCTGGAAGACGTACATCCGGCGGTGACCACGTGACTGTATCCCCGAAAGCCGAAACGCATCGACACTTCGCTCGAGATCGTACCCATTGTCCCGCTGGGAATGCAGAAGAGGCTGACCTGCTTGACGTGCCCTGAATGCCACAGCCGGTACTGCTCTTCGGAGAACTCCTGGGCGCCGCCACCCGAGCCGAGGATCACACCAATCTCTCGCTGTTCCTCGAGCGACATTTTTGCTGGATCGAGTCCCGCGTCCTGCAAGGCTTCCGTCGAAGCCGCCAGAGCCAGCGGCACAACGCGCGACACGTGTTTGCGCTCGCGAGCATCGACCCAGGCCAACTCGTCGAAGTCGGGGATTTCCCCCGCAATTTTGACCGGCAGGCAGCAGGGATCGAAGCGCGCAATTCTTTTCACACCCGATTTGCCGGACAGGATGGCGCGAGTGAACGCCTCTTTTCCGATTCCGTTGGGGCTGACCACACCCATGCCAGTAATGACGACGCTGGGGAGCATGCGAGCCATACTCAGATGTGCCGCCTTCGGATTTCGTTGCAAAACTCAGGAATGGAAAGGACCTCGAATGGGATAATCAAGCAGGATGCCTCTCGGCCTCTACATCTCGGTTCCGTTTTGCCGCACGAAGTGCACGTTCTGCAACTTCGCCTCCGACGTTTTCTCCCGCGCTGTCTTCGAGCGCTACGTCGATCGCGTCTGCGCGGACATCCATAGTACGCCACAGGTCGCCACATACATGTGCGGACTGCTGGAACCTGACGCCGATTCGATCTATCTGGGCGGCGGCACACCCACAGTATTAGATTCGCAGCAACTCGAACGACTGTTTGTCACCGTAAAGCAAAATTTTCGTATCTTGCCCGGGGCCGAAATCACCGTTGAGTGTGCACCGGGCACGCTGACTCCCAACCTTCTCGAGACGCTCGTGCACTGCGGCGTGAACCGCGTCAGCCTTGGAGTGCAGTCGTTTGCCGATCAGGAAGCCGCTTCTGTGGGACGTCTGCACAAGCGAGCAACGGTGCTCGACGATGTCGCGCACCTGCGTCAGGCCGGCATCGAGAATATCAGTATCGACCTCATCGCCGGACTGCCTCACCAAAATGCCGACAGTTGGCACGATTCGGTCGAGTCAGCCATCGATCTGGGCGTCCCCCACGTGAGCGTCTACATGCTGGAGATCGATGATGACTCGCGCCTTGGCCGCGAACTGATCGCGGGTGGCACGCGTTACCACGCTCACTTCGTTCCCGATGAAGAACTCACGGCGGAGTTTTACGAGAGCGCCTGCGAACACCTTAACGCGGCCGGAATTGCGCAATATGAGATGTCCAACTTCGCGCGCGACGGATCGCAGTCGCGCCACAACCTGAAATATTGGACGCGCCAACCCTACCTCGGCTTCGGAGTCGACGCGCATTCGATGCTTCGATCGGCAAATGAGCAGTACGAAGCCGTTCGCTTCTCGACCCCGGATTCCCTCGAGCAATACGTGGCAAATGCACCGCTGACGCGCACGGAAGTTTCGCGGCAGGAGGCGCTGGAGGAGAATTTCTTTCTGTCCCTCCGACTGAATGATGGAATCGATTTGGAAGAGGTTCGCCAGCGATTCGGAGCGCCCTCGGTGAATGCCGCAGGTTCGACAATCGCTGAACTCGAGTCTGCCGGTTTGATCGACAGACACATCGATCGGATTCGCCTGACTTCCCGCGGGCGCCTCTTGTCGAACGAGGTGTTCGAGCGCTTCCTGTCTGACGCGATCGTTCCTGCTCGCGAGTAGTTCTGCCTCCACGTGCCGCCAGCGAGCGCAGCACACAAAGCTCAGAAACGTGCCGAAGCGAGCCGTTTTCTTCAAACCGTTCGGTCGGTAGGGGCCAGCGCTCAAATCGTCGTTCGAAGCACTATTCATGCGCCTCTCAGCGATATCGCTATTTCTCTTCTGACGTAACTTTGCCTGTCGCTAACGTCGTGCTTTAATCAAATTCTCAGCGGATTTCGGGACGCAAAGCGCGCTGACTCACATCAACGGCAGTCACCGGGAGGTCACTTGGATTTCCAGCTCAACGAAGAACAGCTTCACCTCAAGAAGAGTGTGCGCGAGTTCGCCGAGCGCGAAATCCTGCCCAACGTCATGAAGTGGGACGAGTGCGGCGAGTTCCCGCTCGCCACCATCAAAGAACTCGGCAAGCTCGGACTATTGGGAACGATTTTTCCGCCCGAACTGGGCGGCGCCGGAATGGGCTACGTTGAATACGTCACCGCGATTGAGGAACTGTCTCGTGTCGATGGATCCGTGGGCATCATCGTTGCCGCGCACACTTCGCTGTGTTCGAACCACATCTTTCTCGCAGGCAACGAAGCCCAGAAAAAGAAATACATTCCGAAGCTCGCCACCGGAGAGTTCATCGGCGCTTGGGGGCTCACTGAGCCGTCCTCCGGGTCCGACGCCGGTAGCGCGCGCATGACCGCCTCCAAGACCAAGGGCGGGTGGATCCTCAACGGCACGAAAACGTTCTGCACCAACGGCCACTACGCCGACGTGCTGGTCGTGGTCGCAGTCACCGATCGAGCCGCTCACACCCACGGCCTCTCGGCGTTCATCGTCGAACACGACACGAAGGGCTTTCGTCCTGGCAAAAAGGAAAATAAGCTCGGCCTGCGTGCCAGCGACACGGCTGAACTCATCTTCGAAGATTGCTTCGTCCCGTGGGAAAACTTGCTTGGTCATGAGGGCAACGGCTTCATCGACGCCATGCGCATTCTCGACGGCGGCCGTATCTCGATCGCCGCACTTTCCCTGGGTATGGCCGAAGGCGCATACGAAGCCGCGCTCAAGTACTCGAAGGAGCGCAAGCAGTTTGGCAAGCCGATCAGCGATTTCCAGGCCATTCAATGGAAACTAGCCGACATGGCGACCGAAATCGAGGCTGCCAAGCTCCTTACGCTCCGCGCGGCCGCCATGAAAGACGCAGGTATGAAAACCACACTCGAATCGTCCATGGCCAAGCTCTACGCGAGCGAAGTCGCGGTCCGCTGCGCTAACGAGGGCGTCCAGATTCACGGCGGCTACGGCTTCATCAAGGACTATCCAGCGGAGAAGTTTTATCGCGACGTGAAGCTCTGCACGATCGGCGAGGGAACTAGTGAGATCCAAAGGCTAGTGATCGCGAGACAGTTGCTGAGGGACTAGGAACGGCGGGTGTTCGGGTTTCGGTGTTCGGAAGTAAACGTCGAACCATACTTGGGCGAATTTTCGCGAACCCAAACGCCGAAGACCGAACACCGACAACCGATTCTCACTCGTACCTTAGTGCCTCGATCGGATCCAGTCTCGCCGCTTTGATCGCGGGTAGCATTCCGCTCACTACCCCAACGAAACTCAAAATGATCGTCGAGACGATCAGCGTTCCCGCCTGGATCGTTAGGTGAATGTCGCCCTCGCTGGCATTCGTCTCAAACGCGCTCCAGAGGGTAAGTGAGCCTACCGACCACGAGACCAGATACGCGAACGCCACTCCGGCCAGGCCGCCAAGAAACGTGATGACCAGCGCCTCCGACAGGAATTGGAACAGGATGTGCCATTTCCTTGCACCCAGCGCCTTCTCCACGCCAATTTCGCGCGTCCGCTGCGTCACCGACACCAGCATGATGTTCATCAGGCCAACGCCGCCGATGCCCAGCGTCAACAGCCCAATGAACCCCAGCAGGATCTTGATTCCGGTCGTGATCACGCGCAGGTCCAACAAGTCCGCGAACACGTCGAACACGAAAACCGCCCGCTTGTCCTTGGGATCGTAGTTGTGGTGGAACGCCAGCGAATCGCGTAGAGCTTTTACCACTTTGTCGTGGTTGCCCTCGTACTCCATCACCACTGAAGCCAGGTAGTAGTTGTTCTTCAGGTCGCTAATGCCGCTGAACGGCACGTACACGTGCCCATTCAGATTCTCGTCGCTGTTGTTGATCACATGCTTCAACACTCCGACGACCTGGTACGAAATCCCATCCACGCGGATGCTCTCGCCGATCGCATTTTGCCCCGAGAAAAGTTTCTGCTTGATATCGGCGCCGATGAACGCGACCCGCGTGTGCGTGAAGTCATCAGCCTCGCTGAACGCGCTGCCGTCAGAAAATATCATTCGACGCATCCGCGGATAATTCGCATAGACGCCGCTCACCGGATAATTGCCGCTGCGCGTGCCGTAGGCCACGGTGCATTGCTTGAACACTTCGGGAGACATGCGCTTCAGCAGCGGCACCTCCGCCTGAATGTGCTCCACATCTTTCATAGTCAGGCGGACTTCGCTCCCCGCCTTGGTGCCGCCCGCTTGCATCGACGTGCGCCCGGGGAAGATGAAAATCAGATTCGTTCCGAACGACCGGAACGCCGACCACAATCCGCTCTCGAATCCCGCGCCATACGCCAGGAGCAAGACCACGGTAGCGATCCCCCACGCCATGCCGAGCATGGTGAGGACGCTGCGGCGCCGGTTGTGCCGCAACGCTTCGTAAGCTTGGCGAAAGAGGTTGCCGATCATATCTGCGCCTGCACTATTCCTGCCGCAACGCTTCCACTGGAGGCAGAAGCGCAGCCTTCCGCGCCGGATACAATCCGGCACTGATCCCCGCAATCGCCAGCGACCCGATCGCCGCCACCGCCGACAATGGAACGATCCGCGGCGTATCAAATCCTTCTGGCGCAGGCAGCATCGCCAATATGGTCACGAATCCGATGGTTATCGCTAGTCCGATCCCGCCGCTGAATGCCGTCAGAAACGCGCCCTCGACAAAAAACTGCGTCATGATGCTGCGATGCGTCGCGCCCAGCGCCTTCCTCAACCCGATCTCCCGCGTCCGCTCGGCCACCGACACCAGCATGATGTTCACAATCCCGATCGCTCCCAGGCCAAGCGTCACCAGTCCCACGACACCCAGAAAGTAATCCATCGCATTGAAAATCTGATCGACTTTCTGCGAGTTCTCGATCGTGTCCCAATCTTCAAAAGCATCTTCGAGCTTCGGATCGAAGTTGTGCCGTTTTGCAATGATCTCGTGCACCTCTGCCTTCGATGCGAGATGCTCGGCTTTATTCAGCGGGCGGTAGTTGATAAACGAGACGGCGTTCTCCACGTTGTCGCCTTTCAAAGGGAACAACTCGCGCATGGTTTCGATCGGCACGAAGATTCGTCCGTTCGTCCCGTTGTTTCCGTCCTGTCCCACCTTCGCCAGCACTCCGATAATGTCAAAGCGCACGCCGTTAAGTAGCATGCTTGCGCCCACCGCCGGACGCCCGGGAAATACGTTCTTCAGAAGCTCCCAACCAACGACTGCGACGCGTCGATGCTCGCTGTTGTCCTGATCATTGAACCACCGGCCCGTTCCCACCGGCACCGTGCGGATCTGGTTGTACTCGGGCGCGATGCCAAACACCTGCCCGTTCGTCGACCCATATTCGCTGACCGCCCGGATGTCTTCCCGGTTGATCACCGCCGAAACGGTCTTCAATGTCCTCGCGTCTCTCTTGAGCGCGACATAGTCATCGTATGTGAAGTGGTAGGTCTGACCCGACTGAAGACTGCCCTCGACTGCGGGAATGCGGCCAGGGAACACAAACATGATGTCTTGACCCAGCGTTGCGAGCTGCTTCGCCTGTCCGCTGCGAAATCCTTCGCCCAACCCGACCAGCAACAGCAGTGACCCGACGCCCCACGCAATCCCGAACATCGTGAGAAACGACCTCAGCTTGTGCGCCCACAAGGTCGCCATCGATTGCCGGATGATGTCGAGAAGCATCTGCATAAGGGTACGCCCCCTCGCCACTGGGCAGCGGCAGGGGGGCCTGGGTTCAAGCTCAGGCGGGGGGTCTCATATCCCGCCCGTGCCATCTGCTTGAGATACGCTGCCGCACCTCCGGAAGTTCCGCGATCTCAAAGATTTTCTAGGCAGTTAGACTGCGCCCGGGCCGAAATGGTTAGCTTGCCACGGTGATCAACCAGGACCCAGAAGAGTGGTCTGCCCGCAACTTATTGACAATCATCCACACTAGACACAAATTGTGAGTAATTTTTTTTGTGCGGTCCAGTCAGTTTCCCCCGCTCACCTTCCAGCCGCCGGTCAAGTCTAAGGTTCCCGTAACGCTCTCACACTCGAGGATCACAACGCCGAGTTTCTGCAGTGCACATTACGCCCAGGAGGGTCCCGTGCCCAAATTTCGTTTCACGCTTGTGTTCTGCTGTGCCGCTCTGCTCGCAGCAGCCAACTGTTACGCGCAGTCTACTCAGCTGAATCTGCCGCGCGACAGCCAGCGCGCTTCCGTCGCGCAGCGCGTCGGCATTACCGACATCACCATTAACTACCATCGTCCGCTCGTCAAAGGACGCACCATCTGGGGAAAGGTTGTTCCCTACGGACAGGTCTGGCGTGCTGGCGCCAATGAGAACACCACCATCACGTTCACCGATCCTGTCAGCGTCGAAGGCCAGGCCATCGACAAAGGCACCTACGGCCTGCACATGATCCCGAACCAGGATCAGTGGATCGTCATCTTCTCGAAAGCCAACACCGCATGGGGCAGCTTCACCTATAAAGAATCCGAAGACGCCCTTCGCATCACCGTGAAACCGCAGACCGCTGAACTCCAGGAAGCGCTCGCCTATGATATCGACCAGCCCACCGAGAATTCGGCGGTCATCACGATGCGCTGGGAAAAGGTCGCAATTCCATTCAAGGTCACGGTCGACGTCAACAGCATCGTCGACGCTAGCCTGCAGAAGCAGATGCGCGGCCTTACCCAGTACACGTGGGACGCATGGGACGACGGCGCCACCTTCCTGCTCGCTCACAAGGTCAATCTCGACGAGGCTCTGCAATACGAAGCGCGCTCCATCCAGGTCGAAGACCGCTACGAAAACAACATGACCAAGTCGCAGGTCCTGGATGCCATGGGCAAGAAGGACGAAGCCAAAGCCGCCCATGACAAGGCGCTCGCCCTCGCCTCGCCCCAACAGCTTCACCAGTACGCTTTCCAATTGAAGGGCGAGAAGAAAGATCAGGAAGCGTTTGCCGTCTGGACGAAGAATGCCAAAGACCATCCGGATCTGTGGTTTACGCACTCCGGCATGGCCCGTGTTTATTCGTCGAAAGGTGATTTCGACAGCGCAGTGAAAGAGATGAAGGTTGCCGAAGTCAGTGCGCCAGACGGAGTGAAGCCTGTGATCGAAGCCTACATCAAGCGGCTCGAGAGCAAAGACGACATCAACAAGTAGCCCGTCAGACGCGGTGGCTTAAGCCACTCGGATTACGTACTTGCAGAGAATGAAAGCGGCCTCTCATTCCCGGGAGGCCGTGCCTTTTTGCTTTTCTTTGCGTTCTTTGCCGTAGTTCTTTGCGATCTTTGCGGTTAAAGGCTTTTCTCGCAAATCGGTACTCGGGATTTGCACCCTCCGGGTCCCTTCTCTGCGTTAGACATCTTTGCCTTTCTCTTTTTAGTGGACGGGACCTTCAGACCGCCGTCTTTTCCGCCTCTACCTCCGGATACTCAAACACTCCTCGTCCCGACTTCCGCCCCAAGCGTCCCGCCTTCACGTATTGCACCAGCAGAGGCGCGGGACGGAATTTCTCACCGAGTGACTTATGGAGGTACTCCAGGATGTGCAGCCGCGTATCCAGCCCCACCAGGTCCACCAACTCAAAGGGTCCCATCGGATGATTCAATCCCAGCTTGAGCGCCTTATCGATATCCTCAGCCGTGGCTATGCCCTCCTGCAGCATGTAAAAGGCTTCGTTGCCGATCATCGCGTTGATCCGGCTGGTCACGAACCCCGGCGACTCTCTAATCACCACAACCTCTTTCCCCATCCTTCGCCCAACTTCCACAGCCGTCGCGAGCGTATCCTCGTCGGTCTCCAGCCCACGCACAATTTCCAGCAACTTCATCTTGTGAACGGGATTGAAGAAATGCATGCCGACGATCTTCGGTGCGCGATAGGTGACGCTGGCAATCTCCGTCAGACTTAAAGAACTCGTATTCGATGCTAGCACTGTCGTCGGACGGCAAATCTTGTCGAGCAGCGTGAAGATCTCAATCTTCGACTCCAGTTCCTCCGGGACCGCTTCGATCACCAGGTCCGCCTGCCGCGCAGCCTCGTCCACCGAACCCGCGTATTCCAGCCGTGCGAATGCCGCGTTCGCATCGCTCGCCGAGACCTTGCCGATCTCGACGGCCTTATCCAGGTTGGCGCGGATCTCCGACTCGGCTCGCCGCAGCGCATTCGGCAGGATATCTTCCAGGATCGTGCGATACCCGCCGAGGGCCGCCGCGTGGGCAATTCCCCGCCCCATCGTGCCGGCGCCAATCACTGCAATTGTTTCGATTTCGGGCACTACTTGCCGCCCCGCTCGAGATGCTGCAGGACCTCGTTGAACCCGTTCGCCGCCGACCCCATGTACTCTGAAAGCCGCTTGCGTTCTTCTTCGCTCATCGACGCAATCGAAAAGCTGATGCGGCGCAGTGTGGCGTTGATGTCATCGACGTAGTTCATGAGGCGAATGAGTTCACCGGTTGCTGGCATTTGAAAAGGCTCCTGTTTGCGCGACGTAAGGCTTGAGCCGTATCTTCATGGATCGTACAGATAACGACACGGGCTGCAAACCAACTTTCCATTCTGAATGGTGCGACGGAATTAGTAAAGAACAGGAGGGGTAGCGACTGGAGTGCTGGTATGCCAGGGAACGGCTGCTCGCGGCCATCGCATCCCACGAGCCATGCTCCGTGATGTCATAATCAGAGCATGCTGCGCGACAAGAATCTCGTCCCGCTCTCCCGGCAGCATCAGCACGCGCTTGCTCTGTGTGTGCGAATTAGCCGGGCGCGTCTTGCGACTCCGGCCGAACTCCGAGCCTGGCAGTCGGAAATCGCGCAGCACTTCGAGCAGGAAATCCGTTATCACTTCGACGCGGAAGAAAAACACCTCTTTCCTTCCGCTCGCGAGTTCCCTGAACTCAGAGCCCTCGTTGACGAACTTCTCGCCGAGCACACCCAACTTCGCGACTATTTTTCCCGAGCCGCTGACTCCATCCTCGACGGCCAGGAATTGCGCGCCTTCGCCGAAACTCTCTCCTCCCACATCCGCAAAGAGGAGCGCCAATTGTTCGAAGGAATGCAGGAGAAAATCGGCCCTGACGCGCTTGCGAAGATCGGAGCCAAGCTCGACGAGACGCTGGCCGCCGTTTCACAGGCCTGCATCGTGCCCGCCGAGTCAATGCTCAAAGCGGAAGAGAAATCCGGCTCTTAGCTCAAGCCGTGGCAACGCCGAAACGCTGCGGCCCCTTCCCGGCCCATATACCGCTCCAGTACGCTGGCTTCCGTCTGTCGCAAATCGACCACAACCAGTCCGTCCAGCACGTCCGAAAACTTTCGGTCGACATTGAAGCCGAGCAGCTTCCCACCGACCTTCGCGTACTGCTTCAGCAGAATCGGCAACCCCTTGCCGTCAATCTCGACATCGGCGATCGGCTCCGACAGCTCCTCCAGATCGCGTAACGCGTGACAGACCGCCCGGCAATCCCAGCTGCGAATGCCTCCGGGCCGAAATGGCTTCCTCGGCGAAACGAG
Source organism: uncultured Acidobacteriota bacterium (assembly GCA_963718505.1). Classification (GTDB taxonomy): domain Bacteria; phylum Acidobacteriota; class Terriglobia; order Terriglobales; family Acidobacteriaceae; genus Gp1-AA133. The sequence continues at coordinate 200,982 of CAVQZP010000032.1, forward strand.
TTCCGCCAGCTCATCCCCGCGTCTGCGGTCTTCAAAGAACGAATACATCAGTTCGCGCGAGGCTCGATTGTAGGTGTTGCTGATGCTCACGGCTCCGAACAGCACCGCCGTTTCCGGCCGCAGAAGCACGAAGCGCGCAATCGCCTTCCAGAGCAATAGCAGCGGAGCGTACTGCCGCTGATACTCTGGACGCACAAAAGACCGTCCCAACTCGAGTGCCGGGCCCAGCTTCTCGATGAACCTCTCGTCGTAGCGGAACAAGGTTGACGTATACAAGCCCTTCACGCCGTGCTCAGCCACAATTTCTGCAGTATTTCCGGCGCGATACCCCCCAACCAGTTCGCCCTTTTCTTTGCTCCACAGCAACAGGTGCCAGTAATAGCGATCGAAGCAATCCATGTCCGAACGCTTTCCCGTCCCCTCGCCCGCCTCCCGGAACGTGATCTCCCGCTGCCTGCCGACCTCTTGCAGCAGATGTGGAATCTCGGCCGCTCGCGCAGCGTAGACAGCGAACTCGCCGTTCTCCGCCAATCGCCTTTCTTGCGGCAGCGCCTCCAGATCACAGCGCAATAATTCCTTCGGCAGCGCCGGGGCAATCGGCTCCCCGGCCTTCTGCGGCAGCACCGATCGCAGCGCCTCCGGCAACTTGATCTGCTTCTTTCCGCGCTGCGCCAGCAGATACGTCCGCCAGCGCAGATACTCGGTCGCCTGACGGTCATCTTCGAGGCCGGCGATCGAGTCTGCCGGGATCGCGCTCCCCACGCGCAAAGCCACGCTCTTCCCCGACTGCTGCAAAAACTCCTGCAGCAGAAAGGCCATGCGCAGCGTCGGATGGATCATACCGACCAACTGAAATCCCAGGCTGTTGCGGCCGCAGAAATAAACGGGCAGCGCCGCCGCGCCCGTCATTCGAATCAGCCGCGTCGCCGTATCGTTCCACTGCGGATCGGCAATCGCTGCCTTCGGCATCTGCCAGTGCGAAACTTCGCCCGCCGGGAAAATCGCCAGCATGCCTCCGTTGCGAAGCCATGCCATCGCCTGCTTGAGCGCTCGCCGGTTCCTCTCCGCGGATCCCGGCATGTGCAGCGGATCCACAAAAATGCAATGTTCCTCCAGTTCCGGCACCCCCTCGAGCAGGAAATTCGTCAGGAGCTTCACATCCGGACGCACGCGCCCCAACACCACAGCCAGCACCGCACCGTCGAGCATTCCATAGGGATGATTGGCCACCGCGACCACCGGACCCTTGCGCGGAATGCGTCCCACATCCGCGTCGTTCACCCGCAACTCGACATTCATCTCGCGCAGCAGATGTTCGAGCACGAAACCATCGGCCGAGTTCCGCACGCGCTCGTACAACTCATGGGCCTCTTCTAGCGGCAGAAATTTTTCAGCAAACCGCGGCAAACCCGCGAGCACCGGAGCATTCGCGAGCACACCTGCGTTGCGCAGATGCTCTTCGGGCGGCGACAAAATTGGCATGTTGGCATTGTTAGCGCGCCCACTTTGCACCAGGATTAAGGCAAAATGAAATGTTGGTGAATCGCCGCGACACGAAGCACGAAAGTAACTAAGCTCGCGAATAGCAGCGCTCCGGAGAGAAGGACCGGCATCCAGAAATGCTGCTTAGAAGGATTAGCGCGAGGCCTCCGTGTGCGTAACAGTCTGGTCTATGTTCGTTTTATTCTCTGTCATCCCGAGCGGAGGGAGGCGCGAGCCGAACGTAGTCGAGGGACCTTGCGTTTTTTTAGCAGGCATTCAGACGCGGCGTAAGCGCGCGGTGCAACCCGCGCTTTAGGCGCCGTTAACTCGATCCGATAAGGCTATGTCTCCAGCCGGAACCGTGTCTCCGCCAGGTTATACATCCGCCGCCATAACAGACGGTTCACGGTCACCACACCCGCCGCCATCAGAATCGTCGCTGCCAGCAACTCGTCAAAGCTCCCGCTGTCCGTCGCCTTGCTGATGATGGCTCCCAACCCAGTGGTCGTATACGTCTGTCCCTTGAAGTGGAAATATTCCGCCACGATGCTCGCATTCCACGCGCCGCCGGAAGCCGTGACCATCCCCGTCACCAGGTACGGAAAGATTCCCGGCAGGATCAGCTTCTTCCACCGTTCCCAGCCAACGATTCCGAACGTCGAGCAGCATTCCTTCAAATCCGTCGGGATCGCCATCGCGCCCGCGATCACGTTGAACAGGATGTACCACTGCGTCCCCAGCAGGAGCAGCACAATCGACCCCAGCCCCAGCCCGCCGCCTACCTGAATCAAAAGCAGCAACACAACCGGAAAAAGTGCCGTCGCCGGCACCGACGCCGCAATCTGGGCCAGCGGCTGCGCGATCCGCGCGAGCTTCGGATTGAAGCCGATCGCCACTCCCACAGGAATCGTCCATAGCGCGCCAATCACCAGCGCTGCAGTCACGCGCAAAAACGTCGCCACCAGCCCCTGCCCCAGTTCGCGCACTTCGGGCCGCTGCAGTCCAAACAGGATCACCGCCACTTTCGTCACAGCAAACGCAATCAATCCCAGCGCAACAATTCCAAGTGCGCGTGCCGCCCAAATCTTCCACGGGTCCGGCGGACCACTTCCCCCAGCCTCGTAATGCTTCCGCGAGAAGTACATCATCAGTCGCTCGCGCATCGGCCGCAGCGCCTTTTTCCGCAGCTTCGCCAATGCCCGCGAATGCTCGAACATCTCCAGCACCCACGATCGCGGCACATTCGTGCTCTCCACCTGCTCGACCTTAAACTTCTCCGCCCACGCGATCACCGGCCGCCACACGAACTGGTCGAGCAGCACGATCACCGCAATCATCGTGGCGACTCCCCACAGGATCGACTTCGTATCGCCCGCGCTTGCCGCGGTCTGCAGATACGATCCCAATCCCGGCAGCCGGAAGTCGCGCGCGCCCAGCACGAACATCTCGCACGCCATCAGGAAAAACCATCCGCCCGCCACCGACATCATCGAGTTCCAGACCAGACCGATCGCCGCGAACGGCAACTCCATCTCCGTGAACCGCTGCCACCAGTTGAAGCGGTAAATCTTCGCCGCCTCGCGCATCTCGCGCGGAATGCTCTTCAGCGACGCGTAAAAGCTGAACGCCATGTTCCAGACCTGGCCCGTGAAGATGAGGAGGATCGCTCCCATCTCCACACCCAACTGCCTGCCCGGAAACAGAGCCACCATCGCCAGCATCACGCCCGGAAGAAAGCTCAGCACCGGAATGGACTGCAGCACATCGAGCAACGGCACCATGAACTTCTCGGCCTTAGGGTTGTAGGCCGCGATGTATCCGTAAACGAGCGTGAAAATCAGGCTCAGGAAGTACGCCACCGAAATGCGCAGCAGCGAGTAGCCCGCATAGACGGGAAGCGTCCACGGGCTGCGGGAAATTTCTACTTCCGGCGTAAACGGCCCCAGCCATGCTCGCCCCACCACCAGCACGCCATAAAAAATGGCGAGCCCGGCTGCGAACATGATCAGGTCAGGGAGATGGGAGGTTTCAATCCGCGGCAACTGCGACCACAGCCGGTACGGCGAGAACGCGCCCAGGCCGGGCCGCTTCATTGTTTCGCCGTGGGCGCCGGCGCCTGCGCCTCCGCCATTGGCTCAGCCAGCACGAATCGCTCGGTCTCGGAGTCGTAATCGAAGATTTCGGCGTAGCGGCCCCAGTTCATCGCCGTATCGAACTGTCGCTCGACTTCATCCTGGCTGAAGTGTTCGTCCAGGATGTCATGAAAGAATTCCGCCGGGATCGTATGATCCGCCTTCGCCTTCAAAACGTTCTCAATCTGCTGCAGCACCATCACGTTCTTGATCACCGCCTCGCGGAAAATCACTTTCCGCGCCTGGATGTCCGCATCGGCAAATCGCACACCCTGCGGCGTGATGGCCACCTCGCCTTCATTCAGCGTTACTAACCCTAGGAGCACGCTCGCCTCCACGATGGGCAGCAGGTCCTCCACGTCCATCACCAGCTCTTCCGAGAGCTTGTAAAGATCTTCACGTCCGCCGCGATCGTGCAGCAACTCCAGCAGCCCGGCGATTCCTCCCACACGTGCATGCGGCAGCATCTGATATTTCTGCCGGACGCGCGCCGCCGGCGCCGGGGCCACCCGCAGCACGTGCTCCACCTCCGGCTGCGTCATCACCTTGTAGATGTAGTCGACAAGCTCTACAAACCGATCCTCTTTGCGATCGCGCCACTGCGGCAATCCCACTTCGAAATCCGAGCGGATGCGCGCCGGATTTTTCCCCAGCACGATAATCCGGTCCGCCAGCAGAACCGCCTCTTCGATGTTGTGCGTGACGATGAAAATCGCGCTCGTGGGCATCTTCTTGTTGATCCACAACTCCAGCAGCTCGTTGCGCAGGTTCTCCGCCGTCAGCACATCGAGCGCGGAAAACGGCTCGTCCATGAACAGGACCTCCGGTTCCACCACCAATGCCCGCGCGAATCCCACGCGCTGTTTCATCCCCCCGGAAAGTTCCTTCGGATACGCCGTCTCGAATCCATCCAGTCCGACCGTATCCAGCGTCTTCAGCGCCCGTTTCCGGCGTTCCACCGCGCCTACGCCACGTGCCTCGAGCGGCGCCTCCACGTTCTCCAGAACCGTCAGCCATGGAAACAATGCAAAGCTTTGAAACACGATCGCAACGTTCGGCGTCTGCGTGTTCAGAGGCTTGCCATGCCAGAACAGTTCTCCGGATGAAGGCTTCGAGAGTCCGCTCAGAATTCGGAGCAACGTCGACTTTCCGCACCCCGAAGGCCCGAGCAAGGCGATGATCTGTCCCGGCTCAATCGACAAATCGACGGGTGCTACCACCTGGATGCGCTTCCCGTCCGGCTGTGGGTAGAACTTCTCGATGGCGCGAGCCTGGATAATCGCTTCGCTCAAGAAAACAGACCCCGTCTCTCATATACATGATTCCGCACGCCGGAAGGAAGCTTCCCGACTCTTTCGTAACCGGATATTAACAATTGGAAGAAATCAAACGTTAGGCAACGAAGTCTTCTGCGGGAGGGACGCTCAGCGCTTGCGGCAGACGATCCGAGACCTCCGCTAGCAGTGCCAGCTTCGCGGCGATCTGCTCGTTCAACAGTCCCGGCTTCAACCTCCAGCGCCAATTGCCACCCGGCTCGCTCGGCATATTCATTCGTGCTTCACTGCCTAGCCCAATCACATCCTGAAGCGGAATTACCGACAGCCCCGCAACCGAGGCTTGCGCCGCCCGGATGAAGGACCAGTGAATGCCGTCATCGGGACGTCCCAGGTAGGCTTCTACGCTCCGCTTTTCGTGCTCGGTCGCCCCAGTCGCCCACCAACCCACGGTCGTGTCGTTATCGTGGGTGCCCGTATACACGACAGTGCTCGGACTGTACTTCTGCGGCAGGTAAATGTGCGCGCCGGTGTCGCCAAAGCCAAACTGCAGCACCGCCATCCCCGGAATGTCGAGCCGCTGCCGCAAGGCATACACCTCGGGAGTGATGTACCCCAGATCCTCGGCAAAGAACGGCAGGCCGCCCAGTGCCTCCCGCACTTTGATGAACAGATCGTCTTTCGGGCCGTCCACCCACCGCCCGTTAATCGCGGTCGGCTCGCTGGCGGCAATCTCCCAGAACTGCTCGAATCCACGAAAATGATCGAGACGAATGTAGTCGTAATTCCGCGTCGCAGCGCGAAGCCGCTCCACCCACCACGAATATCCGCGCTCCTTCATCACGTCCCACCGATAGAGCGGATTCCCCCATCGCTGCCCGGTCGCGCTGAAGAAGTCCGGTGGAACACCAGAGACCACAATTGGACTCAGGTTTTCGCCCAGATGGAACAGTTCGGGATGGGTCCAGACATCGGCGCTATCGTAATTCACGAAGATGGCAAGGTCGCCGACCACTCGCACGCCCTTTTGAGCGCAATAATGTCGCAGCGCCTGCCACTGCTCTGCGAAGGCAAACTGCAGCACGCGACGCATCGTGAGGTCTTTGGCCAACTCCTTCCGCACTTTCTCCAAAGCAGCTGGATCACGATGCGCCAACTCCCGCGGCCATTCGTTCCAGTTCACAAGCTTGCGGTGCGCGCGCAGCGAGTCGAACAGGACGAAGTCGTCCAGCCACTCCGAATTCTGCTGGCAGAACCGCTCGTAACGCGTCCGTCCGTTCCCGCTCATGTTCCGCGCGAAGGTCGAGGCTGCTTCCGCCAGCAAGGGCATTTTGCGGCGGAACACACTCGCGTATTCCGCAGGGTCAACATCGGAAGGCAGGTCTGCGATCAGTGCGCGGTCGATCCAGCCCCGCTCCGCCAGCCGCTCGAGGCTGATCAGCAGCGGATTTCCCGCAAACGCCGAGGTAGAGGAATAGGGAGAATTGCCGAAGCCTAAAGGCCCCAGCGGCAGCACCTGCCAGAGACTTTGCTTCCCTGCTGCGAGAAAATCGACGAATTCGTACGCCGCGGGACCAAAATCCCCAATCCCTCCGCGCGCAGGCAACGACGTGGGATGCAGCAGGATGCCAGTGGCGCGCGGAAAGGACATGTGCACTAGTTACATCGATGAAGCTGGGATTCGATGGGGACCGTGGCTTTTAGAGTTGTATCCGCTCGGAATTCGCGAAGCCGGGATTAGAACCCTTCATCCGTTCCCCGGCCCTGGGTCAAAGACTTCATTTCTTGGTCGTTGATCTTGATCTTTCCGGCCTTCTCCATTTTTGCGCGAAGATTCGACAGGAAGAGCCCGAACAGGTCCTCCTGTTTCTGCCGCCGCAGCTCATCGCGGACCTGATCCTTCTGCGCGGCGAATTCCTGGTCCGTCGGTTCCTGTTTCTCGACAACCTGCAGGACCACGCCATTCGTTCCCGCCATGATCGGCCCGCTGATGTCTCCGGGCTTCAAGGTAAACGCAACCGACGCCTGCCCGGTCATGCTCCCGATATCCGGAACCTGGCCGTTGGGCAACACGAACTCACTCGTCTTCAGTGCAGCGCCCAACTCCTTGGCCGCTTTCTTCAGATCGTGCTCCGATTTCGCACGGTCCGAAAGTTCCTGGTTTTTCTGAGCCAAAAGCACGCTGGCGCGTTCGTTCTTGAATTGATCCTCCACCTTCTGCCGGATTTCTTCAAAGGTCGGCGTGGTCGGCGGCTGGATGCCCAGTAGCTGGAACACCACGGCTCCCTGCCCCAGCTGCGCCAGGTCCGGCGGCGCTTTGTCTTTCTCCGAGAACACCGCATCCATGAACTGTGGCGTCACGCCAATTCCCGGCAGCGCGTCGGTCTTGGTGACAAAACCCGTCGTGATCGGAGTCAGCCCCTTGGCAGCCGCCGCCTTTTCCAGTCCTTGGCTGCGCGCCTGCTCGAGCAGTGCATTGCCCGCGCTCTCAATCATCCGATTGACTTTGTTCTGTCGCACTAGCGGCTCAATCTCAGCCTTCACCTCGTCCAGTGTCTTCAAATGCGGCTCGTGCTTATCTTCCACGCGCATAATGTGGAAGCCGTACGAACTCTTCACCAGGTCGCTCAGCTGGCCCACCGGAAGCGAGAACGCCGCCTTTTCGAACTCCGGTACCGTGCGGCCCCGTCCGATCCAGCCCAGTTCCCCGCCTTGCTTCCCGCTTCCCGGATCCTCGGAATATTTCTTCGCCAGATCCTCGAACTTCGCCCCAGCTTTCAGCTGCTTCAGGATGTCTTCCGCCTTTTTCTGCGCTTCGGCAACGCCCTTCTCGTCGACCTTGCCATCCGGTCCGGGCGCCGGAGTCTTTATCAGGATGTGGCTGACCTTCACTTCCTCCGGAACGCGATATTGATCCTGGTGCTCGTTGTAGTACGTGCGGAGATCTTCCGGCGACACCTGCGCGTCGCTCATCAGCCGCGACTTGTCAAGCATCACGTATTCAATCTTGCGCTTTTCCGGAATCGTGTTGTTATACGACGCCCGGTTCCGCGTGTAATACGCTTTCAGCTCGTCATCGGTAGGATGCAATCCCTTCCGGATATCGTCTTGCGACAGCACCGCGTATTCGAACTTCACCTTCGTATTTCGCTTGGTGAATTCCTGCTTCACCTCCGCGGGAGACACCACGGCGCTGCCCGCCACGATCGTCACCAGCTTCTGCTGCAGGATGTCGTCTTTCACGCCCTGCTCGAACGTCGCCACCGTCAGGTTATTCTGCGTGAGAAGACTCTCGTAAGCTTCCTGGCCGATGAATTTGCCGCCCGGAAACAGCGCCGCCGAATACCGCCCGTGCTCCAGTTCATCGCGCACGTCCGCATCCGTGGCCTGCAATCCCATCCGCTCCGCCTCGGCAATCACTGCCTTCGCCGATACCAGGCTCTCGACCGCCCGGGGAATGAAAAGCGGCAACAGCTGTCCCATCATCTGCTGTGCCTGCGGCCCAAGTTGCTGCTGCGCCATGGCTCGCGCGCGCTCCTGCACCTGCAGGGTGGTGATGTCTTGTCCGGCCACCTTGGCGATTACGCCCCGTGCGGGCTGGCCCATCAGATCGGAACCGAGGCCGCCCGGAATTAGCGTGATGACCATGCCGCCGCAGATGATCAGCAGCAGCGAACTCAGGATGATCTTCTTCGTTGGCCCCGGGGTTTGCAGAAATCGAATCATTTTTGGTTATCGCTCCAGATTTTTGGGGAGGAATTGTTGATTATAAACTACCGGCACCGCCATACCTCACCGCTGAAGGACGTACGACTCAAGAGCGGAACGGCCGCTCCCCGCCACGACGCCCGTCACCCCCTACCGGTCCCGCGAATTCGCCGAAAAACAGCTATTGAAACGAATCAATAAAACGTGTTATCAACTTTCCGACCGATTTTCCAAACAAAGCTCACGCTGCTGCTGCATGCTCTGAACGTCCTTCTTCATACCGCAAAGGGGCCCCTATCATGGTTCTGCGTAACCTCCTCCGGGCGGCTTTCGTCACGCTGGCTTCGCTCGCCCTTGCCCAGAACGCTTCCAACACTTCCCCGAAGATGGCCGACGCCAAGCTTCCACTCGCCGAAGACTGGACCCTCCAGTCCTCCAGCAAAATCGAGGCGGACGGCGAGACGATTTCTAAGCCCACTTTTGACCCCCGCAACTGGTACCACGTCACCGTCCCAACCACGGTCGTCGCCGCGCTGGTTAAAAACAAAGTCCTGCCCGACCCCTTCTTCGGGATGAATCTCCGCCAATTCCCGGGAGTCACTTATCCCATCGGCGCCAACTTCTCCAACCTCCCCATGGACCCCGACAGCCCCTATGCCGCCTCCTGGTGGTATCGCAAGACCTTCACCCTCCCCGCGTTCGACAAGGGCAAGGCCATCTGGCTGAACTTCCGCGGCATCAATTACCGCGCCAACGTTTGGGTCAACGGGAAGCAGATCGCCAAATCCGACGACGTCGCCGGCGCCTGGCGAACTTACGAATTCAACATCACCGACAATGCCAAACCGGGCGCCGAAAACGTTCTCGCTGTCCAGACCTTCGCGCCCACCGAGACCGACCTCGCCATCACCTTCGTCGATTGGAATCCCGCCCCACCCGACAAGAACATGGGCCTGTGGCGTGAGGTGTACGTCGCCACCAGTGGCCCCGTCGCCCTGCGCTATCCCGCGGTCTTCTCGCACGTCGAAACCGACGGCAATGCCAAACTCACCGTCACCGCGCAACTCAAAAACGCCACCAGCCAGCCCGTCAAAGGCACCCTGAAGGGCGCGATCGAGAACGTTGCGTTCTCCCAGGACGTCGAACTTGCCCCGAACGAATCCAAAGACGTCGCCTTCGAGCCTGAGCAGTTCTCGCAACTCAATTTCACCAAGCCACGCCTGTGGTGGCCCGCGCAGATAGGCAAGCCCGAACTCTACCCGCTCGCGATGGAATTCGACGTCAACGGCAAAGTATCGGATCGCGACGAAATTCACTTCGGCATTCGCGAGGTCACCTCCGAAGTCGACGCTAACAAGAGCCGCGTCTTCTCGATCAACGGCAAGAAGATCCTTATCCGCGGCGGCGGCTGGTCGCCCGACATGATGCTGCGCGAGAACTCCCAACGCCTTCACGACGAATTCCGCTACGTCAAGGACATGGGCCTCAACACCATCCGCCTCGAAGGCAAACTCGAAACCGAAGAGTTCTTCAGTCTCGCCGACCGTGAAGGCATCCTGATCATGGCCGGATGGTGTTGCTGCGACCACTGGGAGCACTGGGGCAAGTGGAAGCCGCAGGACTTCGACATCGCCAAAGCTTCCCTGGAAAGCCAGCTGTACCGCCTACGCAGCCATCCCAGCCTCGTGATGTGGCTCAACGGCAGCGACGGCCCACCACCGCCCGACGTCGAACAGTCTTACCTCGACGTCGAGAAGCGTCTGCGATTTCCCGACCCGACCGTCTCCTCCGCCTCAGGCGCCCCCACCACGATCACCGGCGAAAGCGGCGTGAAGATGAGCGGCCCCTACGAATACATCGCCCCCTCTTACTGGACCGAAGACGCCCTCGGCAGCGCGAACAAGTGCAAGCTTGGCCAGTGTGGCGGCGCTCACGGCTTCAACACCGAAACCAGCCCAGGCCCCGCTGTTCCCCCCATCGAAAGCATCCGCGCCATGCTTCCCAAAGATCACCAGTGGCCGATCGACGACTGGTGGAACTTCCACGCCGGTGGCGGCGAGTTCAAAGATATCCACGTCTACACCGACGCGCTCACCGCGCGCTACGGCAATGCCGACACGCTCGAGGACTATACCCGCAAAGCGCAACTCATGAACTACGAGGGCATCCGCGCCATGTTCGAGGCCTACAGCCGCAACAAGTACACCTCTACCGGCGTCATCCAATGGATGCTTAACAACGCCTGGCCCTCGATGATCTGGCATCTCTATGACTGGTACCTGCGCCCCGCGGGTGGCTACTTCGGCGCCAAGCGTGCGATGGAAGCCCTGCATCCCATCTACGGTTACGACGACCGCTCCATCTGGATCGTCAGCAGTCAGTACACCGATGCCAAGGGACTCAAGCTCACCACCAAGGTCTACAACCTCGACATGACGGAGAAGTTTTCGCAAGAGTCTTCCCTCGACGCGGCCGCCGACAGCACCCAGAAAATCCTGACTCTCCCCGCGTTGCCCGACGCGAGCCCCGTTTACTTCCTCGTCCTGCGGCTTGAAGACGCCAACGGCCAGCGCGTTGGCTCAAACTTCTACTGGCTCTCTACCAGGCAGGAATCGCTCGACTGGGAAAAATCCAACTGGTACATGACGCCCACCGCCTCCTTCGCCGACTACACCTCGCTCTCCCAGTTGCCGAAGGTCAACCTGAAGTTCACGACCCACTCCCAGCCGAAGGGCGACGACACCGTCACCCACGTCACCGTCGAAAATCCCAGCAAATCTCTCGCCTTCTTCGTTCGTCTCAAATTGAGCAAAAGCTCTGGTGGGGACGAAATCCTCCCCGTTCTCTGGCAGGACAACTACATTTCCCTCCTGCCCGGTGAGAAACGCGAACTTACTGCCACCTATCGCACAGCCGCTCTGGGCGCGGCGAAACCGCAAGTCGAGGTCAGCGGATGGAATGTGCAATGACTTTTCCCGGCGACGACCTTATTCTTGATCGCGAGTCCCGCATGATGCATGTCCTGTGGGAACGACCCGTCTCCGCGCAGAAATTTCTTGCCGTCGGCATCGCGCCTCTGCTAATGTGTCGCGACTTTCAAGTTCGGTCACGTCAGTCGTCATCCTGCTCCGTCAGGAGCAGTTCTCCCCCAAGTCCCCATCATCAGGCGATGATGGGGTTTTTTGTTAGCCTCGGCAGTTAAGGATCAGGATGGCCACGAACCCACCCACCACTACCGCCAGCGCCCCGCGCCTTCGTCGCACGCTCACGCTCTGGGACCTCATTCTTTACGGCGTCATCGTGATTCAACCCGTGGCGCCCATGTCGGTCTTCGGCGTCCTCAGCGACCGTGGTCAGGGCCACGTCGTTACTGCCATTCTCATCGCCATGGTCGCGATGCTCTTCACCGCGATCAGCTACGGCCGCATGGCGCGCGCATACCCCAGCGCCGGTTCCGCGTTTACCTACGTCGCGCAGGAAGTCAACCCGGCCATGGGCTTCGTCACCGGCTGGAGCATGGTCATGGACTACATGCTCAACCCGCTCATCTGTACCGTGTGGTGCGCGGGCCAGGCACACCAGTTCGCACCCGGCGTTCCCGCCTGGATTTGGAAAATCTTCTTCGTCATCGTATTCACCGCGCTCAATATTCGTGGCATCAAGACCTCGGCACGCATCAACACCGGCATGGCCATCGCGATGGGGATGGTCGTCGTCGCCATCATCGTCGCCGCCGCGCGCTACATTTTCGGCGCTCCTCATGACGCGGCTTACTACGCGCGCCCCTTCTACGATCCCCAGACGTTCTCCTTTGCCGGCCTCTTCGGCTGCACCTCGATCGCGGTGCTCACCTACATTGGTTTTGACGGCATCTCCACGCTCTCCGAGGAAGCCGATAATCCCCGCCGCAACATCCTGCTCGCCACGGTTCTGACCTGCCTCGTCATCGGCATCCTGTCTGCGGTCGAGGTATATGTCGCGCAACTGATCTGGCCCGCATCCGAGCACTTCCCCGACGTCAACACTGCCTACTCCTTCGTGGCCCGCCGCGCGTGGAAGCCGCTCTTTCCGATCGTCGGCTTCACGCTGCTCCTCGCCAACTTCGGTTCTGGCCTCGGAGCTCAGATCGGTGCCGCCCGTCTGCTCTACGGCATGGGACGCAGCAATGCCCTGCCTCGCTCCTTCTTCGGAGCCGTCGACGAAAAGCACCGCGTCCCGCGCAACAACGTCTTCCTCGTCGGCGCGGTCGCATTGGTCGGTGCCTTTGTGCTCGAACTCATTGCCGGATACAAAACCTACTCGCTCGGCACCGCCGGCCTCTCATGGGCGACTTTCGTCAACATCATGAATGGAGGAGAAGCCTACGGACTCGGCGCCGAGATGCTCAACTTCGGCGCGCTCATCGCCTTCATGGGCGTCAACGTCGCCGCCTTCTTGCGTTACTACGTCCGCAATTCCGAAAAGAAACTCTGGAACCTGATTCCACCGGTCCTCGGCTTCCTGATCTGTCTCCTGCTCTGGCTCAACCTCAGCCGCCCGGCCAAAATCGCAGGCGCCGTCTGGATGGCTGCCGGCATCATCTTCGGCGCAATCAAAACTCGCGGCTTCAGCGGCGACCTCGTCAACTTCGAACTGCCGCCCGAGGAAGCCTAGCTGTCTTTTTTCGACGATGAACTTCGACCCATCTGCGCGGTATGTGTTGCTGCCTCAGGCCATCATTCATTGTCATCCTGAGTGGAGTGAGGCGGCAGCCGAACGCAGCGAAGGACCTGCTGTTTCTTTGAGTCCTTCGCAGTACTTCTTTGCGTCCTTTGCGGTTAGAAGCTTTTCTCTGCGCTCTCCGCGACCTTTCTCTGCGTCCTCTGCGCTTAAAAGCTTTTTTTCGGTACTCGGTACTCTGATTCTTAGGAGCTCATCATGCGACCCTTCCTGCCCGCCCTCATCCTTTTCGCAGCCACTGCTTCGTTCGCCCAGGCTCCAGTCAAATCCGTGCAGGAGCGCCTCGGCTATCCCGCGAACGCGCGCCTTCTCATCATTCACGCCGACGACTTCGGCATGAACCACTCCGTCAACCGCGCCACGTCCGAAGCGCTGCTCAACCACTGGATCACTTCCGCGAGCATCCTCGTCCCCTGCCCGTGGTTCCTTGAAGCCGCCGACTTCGCCAAAGCGCATCCCGATCTCGACCTCGGCATTCACCAGGCACTCAACAGTGAGTGGACCACCTTCCGCTGGGGTCCCGTCACTTCAAAAGATCAGGTCCCCACCCTGCTCGACGATCAGGGCTACCTCCCGCTCGACACTCCCGTCGTCGGTAAGACTGCGAATCCCGCGCAGGTCGAAACCGAATTGCGCGCCCAGGTCGATCGCGCCCAAAAGTTCGGCGTGCACATCACGCACCTCGACACTCACATGGCTGCGCTGTTCAGTTCGCCCGATCTCTACAAGGTCTATCTCAAGATGGGCCACAGCTATCACCTCCCGATCCTCGAAGAATGGGAAGGCACGCACGGCCCCCTCGGCATCAAGCCTCCGCAGGACGAGATGCTCGTGCAGAAGGTAATCTCCATCGACCCCGGGATCTCGGCCGCCGACTGGGTTGGCTGGTACGAGAAGCAGCTCGCCCCCCTCGCCCCCGGCGTTTACGAGATGATCATCCACCTCGCCTACGACGACGACGAGATGCGCGGCGCCACCTTCGATCACCAGGACTGGGGCTCCGCCTGGCGCCAGCACGACTTCGACATGGTCAAAGGCGCCGAGTTCCAGAAATTCCTCAAAGATCAGGGATTCATTCTCGTCGGCTGGAAGGACCTTGCCAAAGCTCTGCCCGCCAATTACGGCCAATAATCAGGCGTGGTGTAGCCCCGGCATCTCGGCGTGGCGCTGGCCCTCGGCGTAGCGCCGGCGTTTCGCCGGCTGTCCTGAGGGCGTCTCGCCCTCATTAAACGCGGTGGAGGGACGGGCGTCCCCGCCCGTAATCGTCCGGACCTATTCACAACAACTTCCTTCGGGCTGTCATACAGCGTGAGCGTAGGAACAACTGATCAGCTCTTTACCAGTCGGTTTAGCGACGCCAGATACTAGCCCCGCACGTAAGTGCGGGGAAAGCGCGAGAAGTGAAACGCGAGTCCGCTTTAGCGGACGCCAGTCTGGATCTTGCCGGCAGATAACATTTTTAAGTTGTCATGGTGAGCGAAGCGAAGAACCCACTTTTGGTTTTGCAATCGATTTTGCGTCGCCTGATGTTTTATAAATTTGCCAAAGCATCGCTACGGATCAACCACCACTCACCTCCCATTCTTCGTCTCTCGATACAATGACTCATATTCCCTAAGGAGACCCGCATTCATGCAGCGTGCTTTCGGACTCACCATTCGCCAGACCCTCGAAGACATTTGCCATCCATCCTCGCTGGCCTTGATCGTCTACGACATGCAGATCGGTATCGTGCGCCAGATTGCCAACGGGCCCGAGATCACCGCGAACGTCGTTCGCGTTCTCGACGCCGCGCGCAGCACCGGCATCCGCGTCTTCTTCACCCGGCACATGTCTTTGCCGAAGGAACTGATGGGCGCGTTCCAGTTCCGTACGGCCATGGCCTGGCAGCGCGTGCAGTCGCCGGACGAAGTGAAGCCTTGGTTCACGCGAGACGCTCCCGGATTCCAACTCGCGCCCGAGATGGCTCCGCGCCCCAGCGAAGCGATCCTCGACAAGATCACCATGTCCGCGTTCGAAGGCACGCCCCTGAACATCGCGCTGCGCGATTGCGGCATCGGCGCCTTCGCGATCGTGGGCATCGCCATGGAAATCGGCATCGAACCGACGGCGCGCCACGGTGCCGACCTCGGCTACATTCCCGTCGTCGTCAAAGATGCCTGCGGTTACGGCCACCGCGACGCCGCTGAGCGCTCGTTCGCCGGCCTGGAATTTGCCGGTGACGCTTTGCTCACGACGATCGACTCGTTCTGCACGCAACTTGCAAAGAAAGCGGCATAGAAGAAGTACCGTGTGCCTCGTTGTCCTTGTGGTGATTTTTTCGGGGGGTGTTTTCTTAGCGCCCTTGGCGGCTCTTCTTTGCGTCCTTTGCGGCCTTTCTTTGCGTTCTTTGCGGTTAAAAGCTTTTTTCGTGACTCAGGACTCGGTATTCCCGCCTAACTCGCCCTCCGCACGTTCTTCAACCGCTTCGCAGCCTCATCCAGCGTCGCATCCTTCTTGCAGAACGCGAAACGTACCTGCTTCGCTCCATCCCTGGGATCCCGATAGAAACTCGACCCCGGCACCGCCGCCACTCCCACTTCGCTTACCAGGTACTTCGTGAACGTCACGTCATCGGAAAATCCGAACTCGCCGATGTCCGTCATCACGTAGTACGCGCCCCGGGGACGAAAGCATCGAAACCCCGCTTCCTCCAGCGCCGGAATCAACCGGTCCCGCCGCTTCCGGTATCCCTCCGCGAGATCCGTGTAGTAACTCGCCGGCATGCTCAACGCCTTCGCTCCCGCCTCTTGCAGCGGCGCCGGCGCCCCGACAGTCAGAAAGTCGTGCACCTTGCGGATCGCATCCGTGATCTTCGGCGGCGCAACCGTCCATCCCACGCGCCATCCCGTCACGGCGTAGGTCTTCGACATGCCGTTGATCGTGATCGTCCGCGCCTCCATGCCGGGGAGCGATGCCATCGCCACGTGTTTCGCGCCGTCGTACAGAATGTGTTCATAAATTTCATCCGTAATCGCGAGCACATCGAACTCCGTGCACAAGTCCCGGATCAACTCCAGTTCCCCGCGCGTGAAGACCTTGCCCGTCGGATTGTTCGGCGTGTTCACGATGATCGCCTTCGTGTGACGGTGAAACCCCGCGCGCAGTTCTTTTTCATCGAACGTCCATTCGCCGCTCCCATCGCTCGGCGGACGCAGCTTCACGAATCGCGGCTTCGCGCCGCTTAGAATCGAATCAGGACCGTAGTTCTCGTAATACGGTTCGAAGACAATGACTTCGTCGCCCGCATTGCAGACCGCCAGAAGCGTCGAAATCATCGCCTCTGTCGATCCGCAACACACCGTCACCTGCCTCTCTGGATCGACTTTTACGCCGTGCCACGCTTCCATCTGCCCAGCGATCGCGTTGCGCAAGCTCTTCGCGCCCCACGTGATCGCGTATTGATTCACGTCAGCCGCCACCGCGTCCTGTGCGGCTTTTTTGATCTCCGCCGGAGCCGGAAAGTCGGGGAAACCCTGCGCCAGGTTGACGGCGTTGTGCAGCATCGCCTGTCGCGTCATCTCCCGGATCACCGACTCGGTAAAGTGCGCAACTCGATCGCTCAAAAAATGTTTTTCGTGGATGACCGTTTCAGACATGCGGCCAGACTAGCACAGGGAGACCGGAGCAATGAACGCGGGGGAGATTGCTGAAACCGTAGGGTTGCGCCCGAGCGCGCTTGCCCAGAGCCGAGAGCCCAGAGCCGAAAGCCTGCCTCACTTTTTGAACACTTTCCGCTTCACATCCGGCCAGAACTCGGCGAAGGCGTCGCTAGTCATCCGACCCAGCACGCCCCACACGCAGCGCACCACGGCATCGCTCGTGTTCGCCTCGCTGTCCGCGCGCCACGTGTTCGACAAAAAGTTATTTCCCACGTTCCCCATGTACCGCGCGTACGCCGGACGCCATCTCCCCGACCGGTCCGGCGCCAGAAACGTCGTCTTCACCACGTACTTCACGCGTTGCCCGAAACCATGCTCGGGTGAGCGAAAGTACCGTGGATCTTCGCCCCAGATCGATCCCAACCCCGCCTCGATCAGGTTCCCCGTCGACACACCGGTTAACCGCATCCCATTGCGCTTGCCGAAGCCGTCCCAATGCGTCCCGTATTCTGACGGCACATCGCGCAACGTGCCCCACGCCGAACTGATCGGTCCAACGATGAACAGCCGCGACGGACTCACCGTGGAACTCACAAACCAGCGCATGCGATCCGATGCCGTCGCAGGCCGGTACTCTGTCACCGGTTCGGTGTGCATGATCGCGAACGCTCGTTCGAACGGGCTCGAGTCGGGAGTATTCGCATTTTGTCCGAAGGCTGGTGAGACAAGCAGACAGAAAAGCACAACCCACTTCATGCAGACTCCGAGAATCGCGATGCGGAGCGGAGAGATGGCGCGTGCGGAAAAAAATTGATTGCTTCCGACTATATCTCCCTTCGTCGCAATCCCCAAGTCAAAGATTTTGTTCATTGAATTCCTTGAAGGCGTCCTGAGCCCGTCGATGCGATGCCTTTCTCGCTCGTGTGCAAGCGTCACTTAGCTGTAACAATCCAGCATCCGACTAGTGTGGCTGCCAAAAACCCATCCAAATAGAAACGCGGCCCCTGGTTAGGGCCGCGTCACTTAATTTCTCACTCTATACTCTCAGTATAGCATTCCGAAAACAGTAAATGAGACACATTTGCTCGGATTATTTCTCGTTTCTCTCCATCGGCTTAGGGCCAAAAACGTTCTTTCCCCCTCTTGACAGTTTTGTCGCTCGAGTTCATGTGAAGAGGAGTGCTCAAATACTCGGCTACCTCTGACCCCTGTGATGGAGAGACGGACGCCCTCGCGTCCATCGAGCGCGGACGCTCCACATTCCCTCGACGAAGCAGCGCTCTACGTCGCCGGGCACGGCATGAACGACGACCAGTCAATGCCGCGCTGAAATTCATCATCCGGCTGAAAGACATGTTTGAACGTGAACGCGAATTGCGTTGGGCCGTGCGCATCGAGATGCGCAATCCGTTTTACCGCCTCATCGACGCCCGGCAAGTGTCCCACTGGCACCCACCAGAGCGCGAGATAGGTGCTCTTGAATTTCTCGAACCACTCTTCCCGATGGCGCAGATACTCTGCGTGCGCCGTGCGATAAACGTAATGCTTCAGCGTTTCCACCGACTCCCACACCGACATGTTGATCAGGATTGAATCGTCGTCGTCATACGGACGTAGATAGGTCGCATTGCCCGCGGGCGTTTGCAGCCGCCACACGAATCCGGGACTGCGCTCGGCAAGTACATTGATCTCATCCAGCTTCGTCATGAATCCCGCCATGCGCGGATCGTCTGTCGGATACCGCACGCGGCCTATGTTGACTTGCGCGATATGGTAAGCAGGCATGTTCGTCTCCCCGCCAATGAATTGCCGCCGATACTAGCATGCGACTCGCGCGTTCTAATCCGTCGACTGCGTTAGCGACAAATTGTTTACATCACAAAACAATCCACACCCGGTATGTTCGTATTCATTTGTCTTCGGTCAGGCAATCGACTGAGGGACCGTCCCCTACGTCAAAGTACCCCATAGGTCGTGGAATACCTCCTAAGGCCAGAACCGGAGCGGGTTTGCGGCCAACCCTTGTTCCTCCGCGTCAGTCCTAGCTGTCAGACAAATGGCAAGAGTTCTTGATCAATCATTGCCGACTGGAGGTCGATGATGAAAAACATTCTTCAAGTCCTGGCAGTTCTTCTCGCCATCGGAATCGTGCCGGCGCTGGGACAGCAACAGTATCCATATCCGGACCGCGACCGCGATTCTGGTTATGCACAGCAGACGCTCTCGCCCGACGATCAGCGAGAATTCAACAAGGAGTACGCGAAGTGGCAGGAGTCGAACCAGCGAAACGACCGCGACGATATCGATAAGCACGCCCGCAAGATGGAAGACATGATGGCGCGCTATCGCATTCCTCCCGACACGCCGTTCGACACGATCGCAACGTCTGGCGGATACGACCGGCACTACGATGCCCGCCAGTATCAGGGACGATTCTCGCCAGACGACCAGAAGAAGTTCGATAAGTCCTACGAACACTGGATGAAGCATCGAAACGGGCACGATCGTGACGATGCTGCCCGGGACGAAAATCACATGCAGGAGATCATGGCGCGATACAGAATTCCGCGCGATGTCCCTTACGATCAGCTGGCATCGGGTGGCCGAGGCTACGAGCGGTAAGAAACGATTCGCATGAAACTCATACGCCAGCAGTTAGTTGCCTTCGCATGACCTAAGCACTGGCATGGAGCCTGAGCAAGTTGGGAGAAGTTCGCGACAACGTGGTCAGGCTGAGGAGAGCGGAGATGCTGAGGCGGGATTACTTCCTCAGCATCCCACCCATCCCTTCAAGGGACTTGATGATCGCGTTCGACCACTGCACAACTTCGTCTTCTCGCAACGTGCGCTCGTTGGATTGGAAGAACACGCGCAAGAGAATCGAATACTTCCCCGCCGGAACGTTCCCTCCACGGAAGATTTCTGCCGGCGTGAAACTCCGCAACTCGTTCAATCGCAATGCTTCGACGGCGCGTTCGATCTGTTCAAACGACACGCCGTCGGGGAATACGAACGAAAAATCGCGCTCGACCGCGGGATAGCGTGGCAAAGGCTCGTAACTCGGTTTGCGAAGTTCGTGCTCGTAGAGTCGATCAAGATAAAGCTCCGCAAGAAACACATCCTGACGAAGTTTCCGTGCGGCCGCGACATCGGGGTGAAGCTGGCCGAACTGCGCCACCACGTTTCCGTCCATCACGGCGCGCGCCGAACGTCCGGGATGGTAATAGTCGGATGTTTGCGCATCGTAGTGGAGCGCTGTTGACGAGAATGTTGATAGCAAATCCTCAACGTCGCCCTTGAGGTCGAAGAACGTGAGTGGGCGCATTTCCGATGGACGGTTCACGTTCAGCGGCAATGCGCGGCCGGTAGCGCCCAGGCACAAGCGCTTCGGCTCCAGGGACTTCCCGTTCTCTGCCTCGTAGACGTGTCCGGCTTCGAACAGGCGTACGTCGTCGGTTCCGCGATTCAAGTTGTAGGCGAGCATGTTGAGCATGCTGGGCGCGAGCGTCGTACGCATTACTGATGCTTCTTCGCTCAGCGGATTCGCGAGAGTAAGCGTTCCTGCGGACGAGAAACGTTTTGCGTCTTCGCTCGAAATGAAGGTCAGCGAGACTGCTTCGTCGTAGCCCAATCCGAGCAAGGAGTTGCGGAGCTTTGCGTCTTTCGCGTCGTCGGGTGGATCGATGACCGCCCCCGTGAATGCCGGCAAGGTATTAGCAAAGTTGTCATAGCCGTGGAGGCGCGCGATTTCCTCGATGACGTCGATCTCGCGTTCGACGTCGAGCCGCCACGAAGGGATCGTGACTTCAAATTCCTCGGCACCTTCTCGTTCAGCGGCAAACTCGAAGCCAAGTCCGGAGAGAATGCGAAGAATCTCTTGCGCTGTCAGTGTTTTGCCGAGAATCCGGTGAACTTCGGAGAGGTTCAAAACGATGGAAGCCTGATCGCGGCGGCCAACGACGACATCCATCACCTCGCCGTTGAGTACGCCGCCCCCTGAATTCAGGATGAGTTCAGCAACGCGATTGGTCGAGACGATGGTCGATTCGAAGTCGGCGCCGCGCTCAAAACGATGAGATGCATCGGTATGCAACCCGTGGCGCTTCGAGACCTTACGGATGGTCGCGGGGTCCCACCAGGCTGATTCAATCAGGATGTTTTTCGTTTTGTCGGTGATCATGGTGTCGAATCCTCCCATGACTCCGGCAAGGCCGACTGGCTTCTTTGCGTCGGCGACCACGAGATCTTCGGTGGTGAGTTTGCGCTCCACGCCGTCGAGTGTCTTGAGCGTTTCGCCGGGACGCGCAAAGCGCACAACGATGCGGCTGCCTTCCAGCAGATCAAGATCGTAGACGTGTGTGGGCTTGCCGCTCTCCCAGAGCACGTAGTTGGTGGCGTCGACTGCATTGTTGATCGGGCGCTGATCGAGCAGCGACAGGCGATGCGCGATCTTTTCCGGAGAGGGCCTGATCGTGACGTTGCGGATGGCGCGCGCGGTGAAGCGCGGACAGTAGCGGCTGTCCTCGATGGTGATGGTGATTCCCGAGACTCCGCTGGCCTGCGGAAGTTGTGGCGCAATGGGCTTGAGCGGAACGTTATAAAACGCCGAGGCCTCGCGGGCAACGCCGTAGTGATTCATCGCGTCGGGGCGATTGGTACCGATCTCCATTTCGAACACGGTGTCGTCACCGGCGCCGGAGATGCCTTCGACCGCGATTCCGATCGAAGTGAGATCGTTCGCAAGAGTGTTGTTGTCGACCTTAAGGTCAACGAAGTCGCGGATCCAGATGGGGATAAGTTTCATAAAAGCAGCTGACGACTTTTGCTCTCGGGCTCTAGGCTCTCGGCTCTGGGCTCTCGGTTCTCGACTTCCGTCTGCGGGTTGATGACTTATCCGAATTGTTGCAAGAACCGCACGTCGCCCTGGAAGAACAGCTGAATGTCGTCGACGCCGTACTTCAGGAGCGCGATGCGGTCGGCGCCCATGCCGAAGGCGAAGCCGGACACCTTCTTCGGATCGTAGCCGTTGTGCTTCACGAACTCGAAGACATTGGGATCGACCATGCCGCAGCCGAGAATCTCGATCCAGCCCGTAGTCTTGCAGGGGCGGCACGGCTCGCTGCCGCGCTTGCCACTGCCGCCGCAGATGAAGCACGTCACCATCATCTCGGCACTCGGTTCGGTGAAGGGGAAGAACGACGGCCGGAACTGCGTCTTCACGCGGGAGCCGAACAGCGCTTTCATGGCGTGATCGAGCGTGCCTTTCAAATCGCCGAACGTGATGTTGGTGTCGACGGCCAGGCCCTCGATCTGGTGAAACATCGGGGAGTGGCTCGCGTCGGGCGGATCGTTGCGATAGACCTTGCCCGGAATGACGATGCGCAGCGGAGGCTTCAGCCGCTCCATGGTGCGGATCTGGACGGGCGAGGTGTGCGTGCGCAGCAGCAAGCGCTCGCGTTGGGTCTTTTTGTCCTGATCGGCGAGGAAGAGCGTGTCCTGCATGTCGCGTGCCGGATGATTGGGCGGGAAGTTAAGGGCCTCGAAATTGTAGTAATCGGTCTCGACCTCAGGACCTTCGGAGACCGAGTAGCCGAGATTGCGAAAGACGTGCACGATTTCGTTCATCGTGCGGATAACGGGATGTTCGGCGCCGATGGGGCGGCGAACGCCGGGAAGAGTGATGTCGACGCATTCGGCGACGAGTCTGTGTTGAAGGACATCAGCTAGTACGGCCCCACCAGCATTTCGTCCAGTAGCCCCCGCATAGGCAGCATGCGTTGCAAGCGCTTCGATCGCGTCGATTACTTCCTTGACGACGGCCTCAATTTGCGTCCGACACTCGTTGACACGTTGCCCGACGTCACGTTTTGCATTTGGTGGCGAGGCCTTCAGCCATTGATCGTTGATCTGTGTCAGAATTCCGTTCTTGCGCGCGAGCCAGCGATCACGAAAGCCCTTTGCATCCATGGACACTCTTGCAGCTTGCGCCTCGTTGCGTAGCGCATCCAGGAGATTTCCCACCGCCGCGTCGAGCGCGGGAGTCGAGTAGTCCGTGAGTTTGGGAACGATATACATGCTCTCGGTTTTTGGCATGCTGGCTCTGCTATTCCTGATCGGCGACGGAATTCCGGCCGTCGCTACGGGACTTGATTCATTTCTGCTGCGATTCCCAGCGCTGAAGCGCTGGGCTAAAATCGTTTCGCCCCTGCGGGGCGGGCATTGAGGAGAAACTGTCCTGGTTGCATCGCGACCGAGCCCGTGACAAACACAGGGTCCCTCGACTACGTTCGGCTACAGCCTCACTCCGCTCGGGATGACACTGTCATTAGTAAGACACTGCCATAAGTGACGATGCACGGAGACGAAGGCTACCGACTCCGTCTCCATTTTTCATCTCATTGAGCTAAGGGCTAACGGCTAAATGCCATGTGCTGGGTTGCTACGCTGCCCCGCCGAGAGCGCCCTTCGCCTGCTCGGCGAGGCTTTTAAACGCGCCCGGATCCTTGACGGCCAGGTCGGCGAGAATCTTGCGATCGAGTTCGACGCCGGCTTTTTTCAGTCCGCTGATGAAGCGCGAGTAGCTGAGGCCGTTCTCTTTCGCGGCCGCGCCGATGCGAACGATCCACAGTGAGCGATATTGACGCTTCTTCTGCTTGCGTCCGGAGTAAGCGAACTTCAAGCCGCGTTCGACGGCTTCCTTGGCGGAGCGATACAGCTTTGATTTTGTGAGGAAATAACCGCTGGCGCGGTCTAAGATTTTTTTCCGCTTGGCGCGGCGCTTGGTTCCACGTTTTACGCGAGGCATTGCTTTCTCCTTTTTGACTTTCGA
The DNA here is from genome assembly GCA_963718505.1 of uncultured Acidobacteriota bacterium. Taxonomy (GTDB): domain Bacteria; phylum Acidobacteriota; class Terriglobia; order Terriglobales; family Acidobacteriaceae; genus Gp1-AA133. The sequence continues at coordinate 224,767 of CAVQZP010000032.1, forward strand.
AACATATGCGGCTGGAGGTAAGGAAGCGTCGGCAGGGTCCTGCGACGCTCGACCTCTTCACACGCCCAGGCGCGATGGATTGCGCCCGTTCTGTACATCGTGGTGGACGCGGGTGCCGTCCCTAACGGGACTCGTTCTCGATTCCACCTTCCACCCCGCACGTGCGGGGCTAATCTCTGTCGTCGCTACGCGACTGAATTCACTGGTCGCTGCACGACTGAATTCACTAGTCGCTCCCCGACTGAATTCACTAGTCGCTGCGCGGCTGAAATTCACGGGGTCGTGCGCGACTGGTATTGAGTGCGACGTTCGACCTCTTCACACGCCTGGGCGCGATTTGCTGCGCCCACTCGCGACCGTTCACCTCAGAGACTAAAGTCTCACGACTCGGCACGCATTCGGCACGGATTCAAGCCGTTCCCTTCCCGATTCAATTCTATGACAACAGTTTACGACGGGCCGAGGGAACACAGCGGACACGAATGTCCGCCCCTCGGGTTATTCGTACGGGATCATCCGAAGAACTTTGGGTGTATCCGCTTTGCTTACCAGAACAGCCTTGGCCAGCTTGTCTTTGCGCTTCTGACCTTTCGAGGTCAGGATATGGCGCAGGTGCGAATGGTGACGCTTTACTTTTCCGGTTGCGGTTTTCTTGAAGCGCTTGGCGGCGCCCTTGTGAGTTTTCAGTTTCGGCATAAGAGCAGTTCTCAATTCTCGGTTGTCAGTTCTCAGTTGGCTGATAGCCATTGGCACTCAGCAATCAGCAGTCAGCACTCAGCCATAGGACAAAAATACACGGCGTAAAAATTCCGTGGGGCTGAATGCTAAGTGCCGAGTGCTGACGGCTGTCTTCAGGCCTGCTTGGCTTGTGGCGCGGCAGGCGGCGGAGCGGCAGGTCGAGGCTTCTCTTTCTTGCCGCCGCCTTCATCCTTCTTCGGGGCCAGGATGGCGTGCAGCGTATTGCCTTCCTGACGCGGCCGAAATTCCACGATGCTCTTGTCCTCGACGTCCTTGATCAGGCGCTCGAGGATCTGTCGCCCCAAGTTCGTGCGCGTCATTTCGCGGCCGCGGAAGAAGATGGTGGCTTTGACCTTGTCTCCTTCGCCGAGAAAGCGCAGCACGTGATTCTTTTTCGTTTCGTAATCGTGGTCGTCCACATTGATGCGGAACTTGACCTCTTTGACCACGATCACTTTCTGATGCTTTTTGGCCTCGCGGTCGCGCTTTTCCTGCTGGTACAGGAATTTCCCGTAATCCATGATGCGGCACACAGGGGGTTGCGCGGTGGGCGAAATCTCGACCAGATCCAGGTTCTTTTCGCGGGCCATCTTGAGCGCTTCGAATGGGGGGATGATGCCAATCTGGTTGCCCTCGTCATCGATCACGCGAATTTCGCGTGCGCGGATGCGCTCGTTGGTGCGAATAAAGCGTTTATCGATACAGTCCTCCGTACACTTCCGGCAGAAAGTGGAGTGAAAATTATAGCAGGAGCAGGTCTTAGGTGTCAGGTGTTAGGTCTTAGGATGGCGGGTCTTGGCGTAGTTGGCGGAGAAAACGGACTCTGGGGGTCCAAAAATAACCAATCGTTCTATGGACCCAAGACCTAAATATCTGACACGTACCGACCTGCAATCAGGGCCGTATGATGGGATCGGAGTGAAATCATGTTTACATCAAAGGTAATCGGCGTTGTAAGCAGTCCTTATACGAGCACGAGCGAGATTCCGAAGGGGCCGGGAGCGAAGCACGACGCGGAGGGCGTACTGCGGATTGCGCCTGAGTTTGCTGCGGGATTGCAGGATGTAGAGGGCTTTTCCCATTTGTTCGTGTTGTGGGAGTTCGATAAGTCGGAAGGTTTTGAGTTGGTGGGACGGCCTCCGGTGGACGACCGCCCGCACGGCGTGTTTGCGACGCGGTCGCCGCGGCGTCCGAACCCGATTGGTTTGACCGTGGTGGAGCTATTGGGGCGCGAGGGTGGCGAGTTGCGAGTGCGCGGCGTGGACATGCTGGATGGGACACCGATTCTGGATATCAAACCGTACCTGTCAAGCATCCCGGTGGAGAAGCTGCGGCGTGGGTGGCTGGCGGACTCGGAGGCGCGGAGGACAGGGGGGCGGTAGGTAGCGCCGGGGTGTTGATCGGAGATTGCGCAGAGCGCAGAGTCGGGGGATTTCGTGTTGAGGAGTCGTGTCGGGGGCGCCGCAGACCTTAGGTGGCAAGGGGTCCTTCGACTTCGTTCGCCATTCGGCTCACTTCGCTCAGGATGACAGTGGTTTTTGGAGCACCCCTGATGGATCGGGTGGTCGCGCTCATCATGGGTATAACCAAACTCCCCGGCAGAAAGTGTTCAAAACTTTCGCGCAGCGAGACTACTTTCCGTAAAAACGATACGTCGCCGTGTAGGGGACGCGGGCCTGTTCGTTCTGATGCGTGGTGTCGCAGCCTGTGGTGGGAGCGACGCCGCCCTTGGTGTCGGTGCGGGTAATGTAGTCGGCGTTCTGCAGTTTTCCGGTGCCGGCATGGCTCGCGACTTTCAGCAGCAGCCATGGGATCGAGCCAGCTTCCGGCGCGGGCTTGTTGCCAATCGCGCTGGCCTTCACTTCGCTACTGTCGGCGAGTTTCCAGGTTGGGCCGGCGTAGTGGGTGCCTGCGTCGGAGCCGTCGCCGTTGGTGAGCTTTGCTTCGGGGCCCTGAAATTTCCAGTTGAGCGCGGTTTTGTCGAGCGTGCAGGTGTAAATCTGGACGCCGTCTCCGTGAAGTTCGAGCAGAAGTTTTTCACCGGCTGGCGGATCGATGGACGTGGAGGTGGGCGGCTGTTGTGCGACGGCGCACGTTAAAGGGATGGCGAGGACCAGCAAGCGAGGGAGTGGATTGCGCACGAACCGGCTCCGCGAACGCCCGAGGGCGGAATGAAGGCTCGACCATTGTCGCATTGGCGGAGAGATTTGTGGGAAGAGCCGAGTTTGTTTGCGGAAGCGAGCCCCAGTTAAGAACGCCAGGAAGACTTTCTATAAAAGGATGCGAAAATCAGGCTGCGGCGGAAAGAGCGCGAATCTTCTCGCGGAGCAAGCGCCAGGTGAGGATTTCGGCTTCGAGGACCGAGCAATCGCTCAAATCGAGCTCCGAGGAGGCGCGGCGAATCGACTCGAGGTGCTCCCAAAGAGCCAAGGTCTTGGGGCCGAGCGCTGTGGAGAAGACACAAGCGCTCTGGCGACGCCAGGCGCAGACGTTCTGCAGGGCCTCGATTAGCTGATCAACCCAATCGCGGAGCTCGGGAGATCCGTGAACCAGGAAATTCTCAATCAGGAAGAAGGCAGCGCGCAAACGGTTGTCGTCGTTGTCCCGCAGAACCGCGAGAAAGCAGGCAAAATCGTAAACGTCGATGGGGACGTTGTGCTCATCGGCGCACAGGATCGCGGAATCGGCAGCACGGGCGTCGATTTCAGGGAAAGCGTGACGGAGCGACGACATGGCCTGCAGTTTGTTCATAGGGCAGTCCTGTCGGAAAAGTTAAGCTTACCAAAAAAAGGTAGTCCCGGCGTCGAGTGAAGATAATGGCACCAAGGTGGGGGAGAAGTTCTCGGCTCCGGGCTCTGGGCTCTCGGTCATCTGTCGTTGGTCGTCGGCCGTCGGCTGTCCGGCGAAAAGCTAACACAACCAAAAGCCGGGTGAGTTCACCCGGGTATTTTTTCCGGATCAACCACCGTTTTTCTCTCGATCAGATCCCAGAGGTTGCCGTAGAGGTCGGCGAAGACGGCGACGGTTCCGTATTCTTCTTCTTTGGGATCGCGGACGAACTGGACGTTTCGCGATTGGAGCATGCGGTAGTCGCGCCAGAAGTCGTCAGTGTGGAGGAAGAGGAAGACGCGACCGCCGGTCTGGTTGCCGATGCGACTGGCCTGCTCGGGCGAGGCGGCCTGGGCGAGCAAAAGAGCTGTGCCAGTGGAACCGGGCGGAGCGACGAGCACCCAGCGCTTGCCTCCGCCCAGATCCGTGTCTTCAATCAAGTTGAAGCCGAGTACTCGCGTGTAGAACGCGATGGCTTCGTCATAGTTGCGAACGACCAGTGCGATGTGAGCCAAGGTTTGCCGCATCGGTGGCCATTATAGGCGGCGAGTACTGGAGCGCGACCGAGTCGCGTTCCTCTTCGCCGGGCTGATCGACCTCGGCCGTTTCAGCGACCCAGGTCCAGGCACGGCGGCCGTTGGCGATGCCGGAAATCGATGCTTCTCCGTATCCGACCAGGCGGTTCATCACGGTTGTGACGGAGGCGGACAGGTCTTTATGGCGCGCGGCGAGTTCAGGGAACTTTTGCCGCAAACCTTCGCAGACCTCGGTCGATGTCATAGGCCGGTTGGCCTCGGTCAGCAAATAACGACAGGCACGCGTGAATCCGGATTGCCGGTTGGTCGCGCGATGTTCGATCAGTTCGAAGACGGCGTTCTGCAACACCGTCCCTCCGAACAATTTCGCCAGGCCGATAATCGCCTGCTTCGTGGTTCCGATACGGCGCGTGATCTCGGCGCGCTGAGCGAGCAACTGATCGAGTTCGGCCCGGGCGACGCGCAAGACTTCGAGCACGTTCGGATCGTTGACGGGCAGGTTGGTGGACTCTGCTTCATACTGAACGTTCGAGTGGCCGTTCTGGGGAGCGGTCATGGCCGGCCTCCCGCCTGGGCGCTGGTAACGGCTTCGGGAGCAAACTTGCGCGCAATTTCCTCCTCATGTCCCGCGGGTAGCAATACGAATGCTTTGTGCTCGCCCTCCCAGAGGATGCGCGTAAGGAAGTGAGTTCCGTGATAGTCAAAGAACACAAGTTTTGACTGGTCTGGGCCCGTCTCGCTATCGAGATGGTTCGCCATCACCACTTCTAACACCCGGCCTCTGTTATCAACCAGAGACAGGAACGGCCCTTGACGCAACACGGAATAGGTGCCAGCCGGATAGTGGTGGGCGCGCACGTTGAAATCGAAGGGTACCTGCATGGTGAGCTTCTTCAGCGTTTGCGCGCTCGCTGACAGACTGCTCAACACGAAGCAAACACTTACAATCAACAACACACGGGACACAAGCCTCTGCATACATCCTCCTCGGATCACCCCGATCCATGCGGATTGGACGTCTCTGCCGTCCATGAGACGTATTGTTTGTTTTCATCGAATCGATGAGGGGCGCTCATCATCGAATTCGGGTGTACATTCACCATAGGGGGAGGGGGCGAGGTGCGCTATCCGCTTCTTGCCGACAAACGAAATATGAATGTGAAGCTCGAGATTCGACACTTGCGCCTGCTGGACGCGATTGCGGAAGAAGGCAGCGTGACGGGCGCGGCCAAGATGTTGCACACGACGCAATCGGCCTTGAGCCACCAGTTGCGGGACGCGGAAGAGCGGCTGGATGCGCGATTGTTTCTGCGGCTGGGGAAAAAGATGGTGCTGACACCAGCCGGCGAGCAGTTGCTGGACGCGGCGCGCAGCGCACTGCTCGAGCTCGGCCGCGCCGAGGAGAGGGTCAATAACTCGAATGGAAACTCGGCCGGGATTATCCGGCTGGCGACCGAGTGCTACACCTGCTACCACTGGCTGCCGGCGCTGTTGAAGCGCTTTCATAACAAGTTCCCCAAGGTTTCGGTCCTGATCGATCCCGAAGCCACGCGCAGTCCGGTGGATGCGTTACTGGCCGGGAAGCTGGACGTGGCAATTTTGAGTTGTCCTCCGCGAGACCGGCATTTGAAGATGACAGCGATCTGCGATGACGAACTGGTGCTGTCGATGGCGCCCGATCACCGGCTGACGGAGAAGGAATTCGTGCGGCCGCGCGATCTGGAGGGCGAGACGATCATCATCTATCCGCCGCGGTCGGAGAGCACGCTGTTGCAGAAATATATGATTCCGGCGGGAATCGAGCCGAAGGGAGTGCTGGAGATTCCGCTTACGGAGGCGATGATCGAGATGGTCGCATCGTCGTTGGGCGTGGCGCTGCTGGCGCGCTGGGCGGCCGGCCCGCATGTGAAGACCGGGCGACTGGCCGTGCGTTCGCTGACGGCGAAGGGCGTCCGCCGCACGTGGTATGCCGCGACGCTGCGCAATCAACCAGCGTCGCAGTATCTCGAAATCTTCGTGGACATGCTCGGAGAGCCTTGCGCGATGGGGTTGTGGCCAGGACGACCAGAGTCCCGAGTTGCGAGTACCGAGTCTAGAGTTGCGAGGAAAAGCATTTAACCGCAAAGGACGCAAAGAAAAGCCGCAAAGAGCGCAAAGAAAACACTAGGATCGACTACCGAGTCGCGAGCAACGAGAAAAGACTTGACCGCAGAGAGCACAGAGAAGGACCGCGGAGCGCGCAGAGAGACCGGAGTTGCAGTGGCGAGTAGCAAGGAAAGCCTTTAACCGCAAAGGGCGCAAAGAAAATCCGCGAAGAACGCAAAGAAAACACTAGGATCGAGTACCGAGTCGCGAGCACCGAGAAAATATCTTAACCGCAGAGAGCACAGAGTAAAGACCCCGGGGAGTACAGAGAGACCGGAGTTGCGGGTTTTACTTACGATTTGTTATTGCCTGCGATCAATGCGGGTCGGAGTCCGAGCATGAACAAACGATCGTTCCTCAAAATGATGTCGGCGGTGATCACGGCTCGCGTGCTGTCTCCGCTGACAAGTTGGGCGTGGGAGGGCAAGCTGAGCAACTGGGCGGGTAATCTCGAGTACAGCACGGAGCGACTGCATCCGGCGAACTCGGTGGATGAGGTTCGTGCGTTTGTGCGGCAAGAGAAGAAGCTCAAGGTTCTGGGCACGCGGCATTGCTTCAACAACATCGCCGACAGCCGGGACAATTTTCTGTCGTTGAAGCCGATGGACCAGGTGCTCGCGCTCGACCCCGCGGCGCGCACGGTCACGGTCGGGGCCGGAATTACGTATGGGCAGTTGAGTCCGTATCTGCACGAGAAGGGATTCGCGCTGCACAACCTGGCCTCGCTGCCGCATATTTCCGTGGCGGGCGCGTGTACGACGGCTACGCATGGTTCGGGCGAGAAGAACGGAAACCTGTCCACGGCAGTGAGCGGACTCGAGTTGGTGAACGCAGCCGGCGACGTGTTGAATCTGTCCCGCAAGGATAAGCGGTTTCAAAGCGCTGTAGTCGGGCTCGGGGCATTGGGCGTCATCACGAAGGTGACGCTCGATCTACAACCGACTTTCATGATGCGGCAATACGTCTACGAAAACCTGCCGCTGAGTCAACTTAAAGATCATTTTGATGCGATTGAAGCAAGCGCCTACAGCGTGAGCCTGTTCACGGATTGGCAGAAGCAGAGGGTGAACGAAATCTGGCTGAAGAGCCGGATGGAGCCAGCGGTTGCGTTCGACGCCAAGCCGGAATTCTTCGGCGCGAAGCTGGCGACGAAGAACCTGCATCCGATTGCGGAACTCGGCGCAGAGAACTGCACCGAGCAGATGGGCGTTCCGGGGCCGTGGTATGAGCGGCTGCCGCATTTCCGGATGGGATTCACTCCGAGTGCCGGCAAGGAACTGCAATCGGAATATTTTGTGCCGCGGCAACATGCGGTCGAAGCGATCCTGGCGATGGAGCGGATGCGCGACCAGATCACGCCGCATCTTTTGATCTCGGAAATCCGCACGATTGCCGCGGACGAACTGTGGATGAGCATGGCTTACAAGCGGGACAGCGTGGCGATTCATTTCACGTGGAAGCAGGATTGGCCCGCCGTGAGCAAGGTACTGCCGGTGATTGAAAGGGAGCTCGAGCCGTTCCAGCCGCGGCCACATTGGGGCAAGCTGTTCACGATGGCGCCGGCGGTTTTGAAGTCGCGCTATGAGCGCTTGCCGGAGTTTGTAGAAATGGCGAAAAAGCAAGATCCAGCGCGAAAGTTCCGGAATGCGTTTCTGGAGAAGAACGTGTTTTGAGAAAGGCAGGTGTTAGGTCTCAGGCCTCAGGTCTTAGGTCTTAGGCTCAGGTTTTAGGTCTTCGGCGTCGGGTCTCAGATGTCTTCATCACTCAGTGGGCGATCACACCACCCTGCTGTGAGAATTCCCTTGTAGGTTCGTGGCAGAGTCAGCGAGTAAGGGGTCCTTCGACTCGTTCTGCTAGCGCCTCACGTCGCTCAGGATGACAGTGCGTTAAGAGAAGGCGCTTTTTGCTAATCGGGGAGATGCAGGCTACTGTCAGCTGCGATTGTGAATGATGGATTCCAGGCGACTTCCCATGGAAAGCCGTCGAGGTCTGAGAAGTAGCCGGAATATCCGCCCCAAAAGGCCTCTTGCGCAGGCTTGAGTATCTTCGCGCCCGCGGCCTCGGCTTCCCGCAAAACCGCGTCGACTTCGTCATGCGTTCGCGTGTTGTAGGCGAGCGTGACTCCGCCAAAGCCCTGACCTTGCGGCGCGAGATTCGCGTCTTTGGCGAGATCGGCGTGAGGATATAGTGCAAGGACCACACCGCCCGCCTGGAAAAACACGATGCCGTCGGCCTTCGTCATCGAGCGTCGCCAACCGAGGTGCTCGTAGAATTTCCGGCTACGATCGAGATCAGCAACGCCCAGCGTTACAACGCTCACACGCTGCTCCATGGGGTCCTCCGAGTGCAGGCCAGGAATATTTGGACCACGGGGGTCAGGCGCCGATCAGTTTTCCGTCTTCGAACCCTTCGACTCGGACTTGCCGCCATTGATTGGGATCGTGCTTTCCGCGCAAAAGCAGCGGAAGGTAGTTGTCGGTGAGGGTCTCGGTGTATTGCGTCAAGCTGAGTTCAGCGGCAAAAACGTCGGGATCGCGCAGAGCCACGTTGCGTGGCAAGTTCCCATCCTTTGATGAGTCCGTACTGGGCGGGAGTTCCAATCCACGCGCCAGCGTAATGGCCTCCACCGTTTTCCCGACAAAGCCCTGCATGAAGGCGTGTTTCTTCTGGGTTCCCAGATCACGCAAGATGCGGTTGCGTTCGCGGGCGAGGCGAACAGGAACTTGCCGCGGCATGAGGGCCGCGGGCGTGCCCGGACGCGGCGAATAGGTGAAGACGTGCAGATAGGTGAACGGCAGGTCTTCGATCATGCGGCGGGTTTCTTCGAACTCGGCGTCAGTTTCGCCGGGAAATCCGACCATCACGTCGGCGCCGATCGCGGCGGTGGGCATGGCGGCGCGAATCTTCTCGATCTTCTCTTGGTAATGCCACGGACGATACTTGCGATGCATGCGGCGCAGGACTGCATCGCTTCCAGACTGCATGGGAACGTGCGCGTGCTTGGCGATCCGCGGAGAGGAAGCGACGAGCGCAATCAGTTCGTCGGTCCAGTCCATCGGCTCGACCGAGCTGATGCGGAGCTTCTCGAGTGAAGTGGAGTCGAGGACAGCACGGATGAGGGAGACGAAATCCGGTCGTCGGTCTTCGGTCTTCGGTCTTCGGCCGAGTTCCGAAGAGACCGTCATCTTCTCCGACGTCTGCGTACTCTTGAGACCGATCTCAATGTCGGCAGCCCGAGCGCCGTACGTTTGAGGGACGAGGTTTTGGCGAGAACCGAACCTCGGGAACCGAACACCGCCCTCCAGGTCCCGACCCCATCGGCCGAGATTGATGCCAGAGATGACGAGTTCGCGGTATCCAGCGGACACGAGGTGGTTGACTTCCTCGAGGATCTGCTCGAGGCGCATGGAACGGCTCTGGCCGCGCACGTAGGGAATCACGCAGAAGGAGCAACGGTTGTCGCAGCCATCCTGAACTTTCAGGTTGGGACGGGTGCGTTCGTTAGCGGCGTCGAAGACCGGCGCGGCGAGAAAGTCGGTGTGCGCAAAGATGTCGGAGACCCAAACATCAGTTCTCGGTTCTCCGTTTTCAGTTCTCGGTTCGTCGGTGCGGAGGAGTCGTTGGTCCTTAGTCCTTGGTCGTTGGGGGGGAAACAGTCGTTGGTCGTTGGTCGTCGGTCGTCGGTTTAGATCAGCGGTGGAAATCAATTCCGCGAGAGGAACGAAACCAGCACCGGTCTTGGATTGGGCTCCCGCGAATTCTTCGACGAGCTTCGCCAGTTGGTGCTTGTGAGAGTTGCCGATCACCTGTGTGACGCCGGGAAGAGCCGCGAGTTCGTCAGGGGAGCGCTGGGCATAGCAACCGGTGACCACGATGCGAGCCTGCGGATTTTCACGATGGACGCGGCGAATGGCGGCGCGCGCGTCCTGATCGGCGGATGCCGTCACGGTGCAGGTATTCAGGACGACCACTTCGGCCTGATCGGGCGCAGTGGCGCGTTCCAAGCCGCGCTCTTCGAACTGGCGCTCGATGGCGGCGCCGTCGGCCTGCGTCGCGCGACAGCCAAAATTCTGTACGTAGTAACTTGCCACCGTACTATAGTAGCAGCGCTTTCACGACAGTCGTCGGTCGTCCGCCGAGAGTCGTCGGGAGAGAAGCAAGCGAGTGGCAGTGGAACGTACCCTTCTCCTGCGTTCGCGGTCGATCTTTTCAATTCCTGGGGCGGAGCGACGACGGGGACCTGCTGCCCGATTTTTCGGGCGCACGGAGCTGGGATGACGCGTCGGGTGCTGCTGGTGGACGACGATGCGACGGTTCTTTTGACGTTGAAAGCCGTGCTCGAACTGCATCACTTCGATGTCGAGACTGCGGCGACGACTGCCGAGGCGCGGGCGAAGCTGGCGACGCACGAATACGACCTGGTAGTCACCGACGTGCGCATGGAGAACGACGAATCAGGATTCGAGGTACTGCGTGCAGCACGGGAGCAGAGGTATCAACCAGCCACTGCGATTTTGACGGCCTATCCGCCACAAGAAGAGCGCCTGAAAACGGAAACCGCCGCGTCGTTTCTGGTAAAGCCGATCGGGACGCGGCAGCTAGTCGCGCAGTTGGAAACACTGCTGGCTCGGCGCGCAGAGACACGCCAACCGTAACGTGCGAAGAGACGCCGAAGCGCAAAAATTAGAATTGTGAAGAAAATCCTGAGAGCGGGGAAGGTGCCCTCGTGAGGAATTTCTCGCCTTGCCGGTTCGGCCGACCGGTTGGGGCAGCTACTGAATCGGAGCTTTCAAGCCGAAGCCGCCTGCTGTCTCCGCTGTTGAAAACATTCGCGGCAGAAAACTGGCCTTCCCTGGGTTGGCTTGAAAGGGACGGTGGTTTCTTTGCCGCACTGGGAGCAAGTGGTACGGGTTTCGGTTTTGTTGGGGATCTGGCCGGGCGCGGGTGAACCCAGCACGGAAACTCGTTTTGCCTTACAGACTTTGCAACGTTTTGGCTCGTTCTTGAATTGTTTGTCGTGGAAGAACAGCTGTTCGCCGGCTGTAAAAATGAAATCGGAGCCGCAGTCAATGCACTTGAGAACCTTGTCCTGGAATTCCATCCCTCACCCCATTCCCCGCCCACATCCCGCTCATTCAAGAAAGCCAGAGGCTCTCCGCACGCTCGAGTATGAGCAGAGTCGTTACGCACCCCCCCTCAAATTTTTCACCCTGGATTCGGCCCACCCGCGCCCTCGCGGGTTACAGCAAGCAATGCACCGGAGAGAAACTCGGGAGAGTCCGGCACATTGGACAACGAGACGAGAATAGAAATGGGCCGTCACCCGAAAAAAGGCAGCGACCCATTGGGTTGTCAGTCCTGTTCTTTGCGAGCTTTTTTACGGCTGCGTTTTTGCGCCAGAGCTTCCTTGACGCGCTTTCTTTCGCCGGGCTTCAGGTAAAAGGAGTGGCGCTTAACCTCCTTGATGATGTCTTCCTGCTGCACCTTGCGCTTGAACCTCCGCAGCGCATTTTCGAGGGATTCCCCCTCTTGAAGTCTTACTTCCGCCAAACCAACTACACCCCCAAACTCGTCCCGTTGGACCCGATAGTTATTGCAAGGTTCCGGAGGCAAGTCAAGTCAGAATCTCGAGTTTTGGGCGTAGAAACGCAACATTCATAGTGCTCCCGTTGCGACTCCTCCATTCAGATGACCTCAGAAGATGAGCTTTAAAGCGAATTGAACCTGCCTGGGGGCGTACGCACTATTTGCCGGAACAAGATTCGTCGGCTTCTGGTAGTAGGCAGGAAAGTACTTGATTCCAATTGTCTTATCGAGCTGCACGAAATCCGTCGCAGTGCTGGTGAAACCGTCATCGGTGATCACGACGCGCTTGTTGTCGCGATTCAAAGCGTTAAAGGCTTCGGCGACCAGTTCGAGTTTGTAATGCGGTCTCACATAGAGACGGCGTGTAAGTCGAAGATCAGTGGTGGCATAGTCGGGGCCAAGAAACGCGTTGCGACCGTAACCGGGAATCCGGTCATTGGAATCGTTGCCATCCTGATTGGGATCTCCAGCGACGCGAGCATCGACGGGGCGACCGCTGCCGATGGTAAGGACTCCGGAAAGTTTCCAATCGTTGAAGAACTTCGCGAGAATCGCGTGATCGCGGCCAAAGGGCTGAGGCTCGTCGATCGCGGAAAGTACGAAGCGTTGACGTTGATCGGTGACGCTGGGCCCGCGTTCGGAAGCGGGGGCGTAGGAATTCTGGACTGTAGCTGGACGGCCAGCAACGAGTGCATCCTGTCCATCGTCGATGGAGTGGGCGAAGGTGTAGGCCATGCGGAAGTAAAGGCCAGCGGTCATGCGGCGTTGTAACGACAGGGTCGCGCCGTGATAAGAGCTCGAGGCTTCGCTGTCGAATTCGTTGATCGCGCCGAGTTGGGGAATCGGGCGCGCGAGCGGGGTGATGCAGGGAGGATACGGGCAAGTCATCGAGCGAGTGACCTGCCAGGTCGAGAAGGATGGGACCGTGTAGTAAGTACCGAGGAAGTTTGTGCCGGTTTCGTCGTAGACCGGATAGGTGAGGTCGACTGGAACGGGCAGGTTCAGGTCGCGAGCGCGGATCAGATTCTGGCCGTGGACATACATGTAGGAGATTCCACCGGCGAAACGATTGGCGAGTTCCCGCTCGAGGTTGAGGCTGGCCTGATGCACGCGAGGTGTGACGAAGTTCGGAGAGAACGCGGCAACATCAGAACTCAGATAGCTGGAGACGCTGGACGGAGGCGCGCAGAAAGCGGACTTCGGCGGACAGTTCGCTAGCGGCACGGGATAGGTGGGAAAGACCTGGTGCTCGTAGTAGTTCATGTTGTCAAGGATCAGGTTCGCGGAGGAGAGGCCGTTCTCGGTCGCGAGCGTCGAGGTATAGATCTGCGGAATGCGCGTATAGAAGAGGCCGTACCCGGCGCGGATGACGAGTGGGCGCTCGTCACCAATGGAGTAGGCGAGGCCGATGCGCGGCGAAACGTTGTGATCGTCGAGCGGAACCTTGCCCGATTGCGGCCAGAGAGAATTGGAGACGAGGCCTTTCGTCGTGAAGGTCTGCAGGTCGTAGCGCGCGCCGAGGCTGAGCGCAAGGCGGTGGGTGACGCGGACCGTGTCCTGGAGGAAAGCAGCGTACTCGTTGGTGTCGGGATGAGAGACGGCCGTGCCGAAGTTCTGAATGTAATAGCGCGGGACCTGGTGGGCGTAGGCACGGAGCGGCGTAAGTTTGAGGCCATAGCGCATGGGGTCGAAGGTCCAGGGATCGACCGAGATCGTGTCGTAGTAATACTCGCCGCCAAACATTGAAGGAAAGAAGTTGTAGATCCAGGTGAAGAGCGCGTCGCCGCCAAATTTCCAGGCGTTGCGGCCCTGATCGAAGCTGAGCGTTTCGGCAAGGTGCAGGCGATGCTCGCCTGTGTCGCGGGGGAGGATGGAAGAGCGCCCGATGCCATCGAAGACGTTGGTGATGTGGGTGCAAACATCGGCAGAATTGGCATCCGACGATTGCAGATCGCGGGAGAACTGGGCGCGCAGATGGCTCATCAGGCGCGGGGAGATTCCGCTGGTGAGGGCGAGTGACGCGGATTCGGTGGTGACGTTTTCTTCACCGTTGTCGCTGAGGGTTGAATTCGTGATCGGGCTGGCAGGATCGAAGAAGACATTGTTCGCGCCGTAGTAGCGCGAAGTATTCAGGCGCATCGAGAGATGCTGGCGTGCGCTGAGAGTGGCATCGACTTTCAGGAAACCGGCATTTCCGAGCAAGTCGGAATGAAAGGTACCCGCCAGGGTGTTGAGTTGGGACGCAGCAGCGAACACCTGAGTCTTGTCGCAGTTGGGTGAGGCGAACGTTTGAGTGCTGGGACAATCTTCGTAGTCTCCTGCCTGCGCTGGACCCGTGCCGGCTTGCGGGACGAGGACGGAGCCGCCGCTAAGGAAGTTCACGACGGTGGGCACGTGGAAGATGTGCTGATCGTATCCGGCGAAGAAGAAGATGCGGTTGGTCTTGATGGGGCCGCCGAAAGTTCCTCCGAATTGCTGCTGGCGATCGGACGGCTTGAATCCAAGAGTGGGCTGCTGCGCGTTGAAGAAGCTGTCGCGGACGAAATAGAAGCCGGTCCCGTGAAAGTGATTGGAACCGGACTTGGTAACGACGTTCACGACGGCACCACCGGCTCGGCCGAGTTCGGCGCCATAAGTGTTCGACGAAACGCGGAACTCCTGCACAACTTCATTTGAGAACTGATAAGGAGCGCGGTAGCGTCCGCGAGCCTGCGAAAAGAAGGCGTTGTTGTTGTCGGCGCCGTCGACCAGGAAGCTCGACTGATAGCCGCGAATGCCGCCGAAAGCAAGATCTCCGTTGGATGCGGAGGTCAGACCGCGCGGATCCTGCGTGACACCGGGCGCCAGCAGTGACAGGTCGGTAAAGCGGCGACCGTTGAGGGGAAGATCGTTGATTGCCTTCTCGTCGATGACGGTGGAGACGGAACTCGGAACCGTTTCGACCAGCAACGGAGCACCAGAGACGGTGACCGTTTCGCTGGCGCCCGCGAGTGCGAGGTGAAATTGGATCTCGGCGATACCGCCCACATCCACGTGAATCTGCGGTGTCACCTCGGGGGACATGGCCTTGATCTCGGCGCGGGCCGAGTAGTCGCCGGGGGGAAGCAGTTCGAAGGAGAAATGGCCTTCGGCGTCGGAAACCGCCGAGTAGTTTGCGCCGGTGGCCGAGTTGGCGACAGCGATGGTCGCCGACGCAACCGGGCGGGCATCCGGATCGAGCACGATGCCACGAATGGCTCCGGTGGAGGCGTCCTGGGGACGAACCAGCGGCGCGATGAGCAGGAACGTCAGAACGAGAAACAGGACGCGGGCGATCGAGCGCAGGGATCGGAGCATGAGTCCCACCTGAATTGGAATGGGGCTCGGAGGGATGGGGGAAACACTTGAGTTTTAGCATTGTGGCCGAACCGCTGAATGTGTTGTTCGACACAAGGGCATGTGCGGTTGGGGAGGGAGTGCCGGAAGGGGAAAAGAGCGAGAAAGAGCACCACACCGAGAACTCATAAATCGAGCCTAGTTCGTCCCGAATGCCGGTCGGTCGCATAAGTCAGAGTGACTTTGGGTATCTAGTGGCTGGTCCCTGAGGTGGTGTCTAAGTAAGGGATGAGCAGGCGATTGTGGTGGCTGGGCGGCATTGGGCTCGTGTTAATCCTGATTGGGATCGGCTTGCCGGCTGGCTTTCACGAATGGATGCAGACCCGGAACTGGGTGGCGCTGGACATCCCTATCTCAATGGGGTGCGGGACACATCCGGACCCCTGAATTCGAAATCAATGTGGAAGGGGACTACTGGATTTACGTCGATGTGGACCGGCAGTTCATGCCTGACACTGTCGGTTGCCTGCTCGGCCTTGGCTGGCCGGGGTGCGGGAACCATTCCTCGCTGATACAGACCTCTTGGAGCGTCACCGACGGAGGAAAGGAAATTGCGCGCAATCGCCCAACTCCGGCTATTGGCGTGGGACCCTATTATCGTGTGGGCCGCGCAATTGGATCGTTTGCACCCGATAAATCAAAGCACTACGTTCTCGATCTAGACATTCTGCAAGACGCAAGCGCGCTGAACGGCGGAAACCCGCGGCTTAGGATCGAGGAACTGGGCGGCGCTTACGTGCGTTACTTGTCCGTGGAAGACGATCTGTCTTCGCTGGGATTTCTGATAGGAATAGCGGGAATCGTTCTGGTCGTTGTGGCGCTGGTGGGAAGAGCGCGCGAGAAAGATCGCTTCCGACTACCTTTAACCAGCATCGGCCCGCAATCGAGAGAATTCTTTTTCGATTCCAGCGAGGCTTCAAGGCTTTCGGTGACAACGGGCCTCAAGAAAAAGAGGCTGCCAGTCTCGTTCTGGTTTGGCGCAGTAATCTTTTGCGCGGGCGCCACGTCGTTCTGCTGGATGGCGACCTGGCTTCAGAGTCGAACCTGGGTTCCCGTAGATATGCTTGTCTCACTAGCACCCGGGCACACGCGAACCGGACCATTCAAGATCAACCTCAAGGCTGACTATGATGTCCGGATTGACTACAACTACGCGGCGGTAGGGCCCAGCGACTGCCATTGGGACAAAGTCAAAGGGAGGTGGTCTCTCTATCGAAACGGAATCCACATTAAGGACTATGACGATCCATTGCCCTTATTCGTGGTTGTTCGATTTCGACGCTGATGAGGGCACCTACGATCTCGAGCTTCAAATTGATTCCGATACAGGCTGTATGGATGCTGGCCACCCGCACCTGCGGATTTCCACAGTACGATATCTGGTCGAAGATGAACTGAATCCGTGGTTGTGGCTGAGCGCAACTACCGTCGCCTCCGGCGCGAGCCTGATGGTCTTGGCGTTCTTCGCACGGATTAGAAAAGAACCCAATGTGGGTTCTGAGCTCACTCAGTACTCCAGCGTTGGACAAAGTTTTCTTTGGGTGCAAACATTCCCGTTAAGGAAACCTTTCTCAGGACTGCCGTCGTTCGGATTGTTGGGAGCGATAGTATGCATCTTGGTTTGGCTGGCGATGAGTATGGCGGATGCAATGTGGTACGACAGTCACCACTCGCGCGGCTTCTACGTCCATGTTGCGCAAACATCGAGGACCGATAACAATTCGACAACCCAACCGGGGCCCCTTTTAGTCCGGATTGAAGCCAGCGCTCCGGGGAAGGAACCCCGTCTGTACCGTAACGGCGGTCCTTTACCCTGGACGGAATTGCAAACAAGCATACAAAGGGGCATTGGCAGGTCAGGTGATTGCCAGGTCCAAGTTACTGCTGACGATGACACAGCGTGGTATAACTCCCTGCGAGTGATTGACGATGCAAGAGGTCTGGGCTGCAAGGTTGTTTTGCTGACGAGCAATCCTGAGAAATCTGCGCCCAACTAACTCAATACTGGAAGTTGTTGTACTTCTGCCACCTCATTGAGACACGCCCTGGAACGGGCGTCACTCGAAGGCAGCAGCGCATTGCCCACAAACGTAGGAGCGCATCTCCTGGCGGGTGGCCATGGTGTTGACGTCGTAGTCGGGGATGCCTTGCGAGGCTTTGAGGGCGCGAATGCCTTCGATGAATGCGGGCCGCGTGACACGCAACTGCATGGTCGCGGGATCGTGGCAGTCGATGCAGGCGACTGCATGCTTCACAGTTTGGCGAATCTGCGGGTAGGTCATGTGCGTGTCGCTGACCGCGTTAAATCCCTTGATCAGGTCGCCGTTGCCGAGCTTCAAGTAAGTCGTCACGATGGAGGCGTGGCAATTGGTGCACATCGCGGGCGGCGCGAATTTCTGCCGCTCGGTGAAGGTCTGGTCATCGAGCATGTAGGCGTGGCCGCGGCGCTCGCGGTAGTCGGCGGAGAACGAGTATCCGGCCCATATGATTTTCAAGCGTGGATCCTGCTCCAGTTTGGAACGGGCGACGACGGAGCGCGGATCGGCCTGCGTGGGCGAGTGAGGCATGGCCTCGCTGCCGCCGTACTTGGTGCGTTGCATGTCGACCGTACGCAGATAGAGGTCGTATTGCATGGGGAAGTTCTTCCCCCAGACGGCGGGATCGTCGATGGTGTCGGGATACCAGCCAGTCGTGAAGTAGAACGAGTGCCAGAATCCGTTGTTGGCCTTCACGGCATATTTGCCGAGGACGTTGTGGGGCGTGTGGCAATCGTTGCAGGTGGCGGCGGAGCGGTGGCTCGATTTCAACCAGGCGTCGTATTGGGCACGCATCACATGGCAATTGGCGCAGGCTGCGGGATTGTTGGTGAGGTACGAATAGCCTTTCGAGTAGATGAAGGTGTATCCGCCGAGGCCGATCAGAAGGCCAAGAGCGACTCCGACCAGCAAAGTATTGCGGATCGATGATTGCATGGAGTGCCTGCAGTTACGGCAAATGCTGCAGTGTGCTCTGCTCGGAGAGGAGACTATTCGCCTGAATCGGAGCTCGATGTGACTTCAATCACAGGCAGACGAGATTTTTTTCGGGCGGTGGATTTCACGTGGCAAAGACAGATCAATGAGAGGAGGGCCAGGCCGCCTTCAACGAGCCGCGTCGGCGAGAGAGAGCAACGGTGAATGGCCGGACGGACCTCTGATAGCAATCGGCGCAGCGTACCGGCCGGAGCAGGAACATCGGCAGTATGTATTTGTCGGCGAAGCTTCGCGGGCGCGAAAGATACCCACGTTCACTCAGGCATCCGAGGCATACGAACCGGCTGAAGAAGGCCAGCAAAACTTGAGGATGGTCCCAGACTGCCATGACTTGCTCCTTCCGTAATACTACGGTGAGCGTCAGAGGGCGGGGGTGACCAGAAATGTTCCCCGCACTGAGACGCATATTGGGATCAGGATTGTCCGGATCAGTTCTTATTGGATCGTCTGCTGCGTGTCATCGGCGAAAATTGTTCATTGTCTTCAACAGAGTCTCGCAGCAAGGTGTTGCGGTGTGGCCTTGTGGTATGTTCAAGAATTCCCTCTGCTCCGGGGAAGCTTCTTGAGAGGTCGCGCGAGTGATCCGATCGTACAAAAGCAAGACGCCCGTCGTGCCCGCATCGTGTTATGTGGACCAGTCGGCACAGTTGATCGGAGACGTGGTCCTGGGCGAGCACGCCAGCGTGTGGATGAATGCGGTATTGCGCGGGGACGTGCACGAGATCCGCATCGGCTCGCACTCCAATGTGCAGGACTGTTCGGTTCTGCACGGAATGAAAGAACTGTACGGCGTCTATCTGGGCGAGTATGTGACAGTCGGGCATTCGGTGACGTTGCATGGCTGCGTAATTGAAGACCGGTGCCTGATTGGTATGGGGTCGACGATCTTGAACGGCGCGCGGATCGGCGCGGGATCGATCATCGCGGCCGGGACGCTGATTCCTGAAAAGACGATCGTCGAGCCGGAGTCATTGTGGATGGGATCGCCTGGAAAATTTCGCCGAAAGCTTGGACCAGATGATGCGGAGACGATTCTGCGTTATGCGAGGAATTATCTCGGGTACAAGGAAGAGTATTTGAGAGAGAGAATTTAGCCATTGGCATTTGGCATTTAGCACTCAGCAGTCAGCAATCAGCTTTCAGTCCTCTCAGGTTTTTGAAGTGATCGTTACGGACCTGTGCTGGCTGAATGCCAAGTGCTGAGTGCTAATTGCTTGGCAATGGGCGCTGAGTGCAACGCCGGACCGAAACAACAATGATCAAGGCTGTACGCGGAACACGGGATGTTTTGCCGCCGGAGACGGGGTTGTGGAACTTCGTTGAGGCGAAGGTGCGCGAGGTGATGCGGGCGTACAACTTCCAGGAGATCCGCACGCCGATTTTCGAGTCCACCGAGTTGTTTGCCCGAAGTGTTGGAGAAGAGACCGACATCGTCTCGAAGGAGATGTACACATGGGAAGACCGCGGACGCGCCGAGTCGGATAAAGGACAGTCTCTTACCTTGCGTCCGG
This sequence comes from uncultured Acidobacteriota bacterium, assembly GCA_963718505.1. Classification (GTDB taxonomy): domain Bacteria; phylum Acidobacteriota; class Terriglobia; order Terriglobales; family Acidobacteriaceae; genus Gp1-AA133. The sequence continues at coordinate 244,519 of CAVQZP010000032.1, forward strand.
AAAACACCGCTGGCGTCGTGCGCGCCTACATCGAGCACAAATTGGGGGATCGCGGGCTGAACAAGCTCTATTACATCGGCCCGCAGTTTCGCAGGGAACGTCCGCAGAAGGGGCGTTACCGGCAGTTCTATCAGATCGGGGCTGAGGTAATCGGGCCGTCAACCGCGGGCAGTGAGTCTCCGGCGCGGGATGCGGAGATCCTCGAGATGCTGGCAACGTTGCTCGATTGCCTCGGGATCAAAGGCTGGACACTGCAGTTAAATTCAGTGGGCTGTCCCGCAGACCGGGCACGTTTCAACGCAGCCCTGAAGGAAGCCCTGGCTCCGGTTGCGGCGCAGATGTGCGAGGACTGCCAGAGGCGCGCGGTGACGAATCCTCTCCGCGTATTCGACTGCAAGGTGCCCGAAGATCAATCGATCATCGAGAAACTGCCGCGCATCAGCCAGTTCCTCGACGAAGCCTGCCGCAAGCACTTTGAAGAGGTACAAGCGATTCTGAAAGGCGTTGGCGTCCCGTTCACATTAAACGATCGGCTCGTGCGCGGGCTCGACTACTACACGCGCACCGCTTTCGAGTTCACAACCGAAGGGACGCTGGGCGCGCAGAACGCCATCCTTGGCGGAGGGCGCTACGACGGACTGTCCGAAGCGCTGGGCGGTCCGGCAGCGCCGGGAATCGGGTTCGCCATCGGCGAGGACCGGCTCGTGATGTCATTGGCAGAATCGGCCCCCGTAGTGGCACAGAAGCCGGACGTCTACATCGCGCCGCTGGGGGCGGGGATGAACGTCGAAGCTGCAAAGCTCGCACGTCAGTTGCGCAGCGAAGATTTGATTGTCGAATTGGGTGATGAGGCCTTCCGGCTGAAAAAATCGTTTGATGCGGCGGCGAAGCTGGGCGCACGATTCGTGCTGATTGTCGGCGAGAACGAAGTGAAGGCGGGCACGTTCGCGTTGAAGAATCAGGAGACGGGCGAACAGGTGTCCCTCACGCGCGAAGAGTTGATCGCGTATCTTAAGAAAATCTTAAAAAAGGCGGATAACCACTGAGGGCACTGAGCGACACAGAGAGGAAAGACTTCTGACGCCCCGTTGACGCTGAAACTGCTAGCACTCTATTCGGTCGTTACCGTCGCCATTTGCACTTTGGTTCTTGGCGCCGGAGGCTGCACTTCGCGCAGCATGTACGCGTTGGCCAGGTATTGCTGAACCATGCGCTGCGTGTTGAAGAACGAGCCATTCAGCGCGATGGCGGAGCGCATCACTTCGGTGTAGCGCTGCGATTTGCCGTAGAACATGGGAAGGATCTGGCGCTCCAACTTGTCGTAGAGGGTGGAAACCTCCGACGCCGGATCTTCCTCAACTTCCGTGTTGCCGATCGCCCAGCCGGTGACCCCCTCGATCCAGCCTTCTGCCCACCAGCCGTCGACCACGCTGAAGCTGGGAACACCGTTAAGCGCGGCTTTCATGCCGCTGGTGCCGCTGGCTTCCTGCGGACGCATGGGTGTGTTCAGCCAGATGTCGACACCGCTGGTGATAAGCCGACCCCACTGCATGTCGTAGTTCTCGACGTAGACGGTGCGGATCACGTCGGACAGAGCGAGCGCGCCGCTGAACACATCGCGGATAATTTTCTTGCCGCCATCATCGCGCGGGTGCGCCTTGCCGGCGTAAACGATCTGGATCGGGCCGACGTCACGAGCGATGCGCTTCAGACGCTCCAGGTCGTGAAACAGCAGGTTCGCGCGTTTGTAGGTGGAAGCGCGGCGCGCAAAGCCCATGGTAAAGACTTTGGGATCGAGCGCAACGCCGGTGCGCTGCCTGATTTCGTGGAAGAGCGCTTCCTGCGACTTGGCATGCGCGGCGCGGATGTCTTCGAGTGGAATGCTGATCGCGTAGCGAAGATAGTTATTGTCGGTGCGCCAGCCGGGAATGTACGAGTCGAACAGTTCGCAGAAAGCAGGCGAGGTCCAGGTGCGGGCGTGCACGCCATTGGTAATGGCGGCGATCGCGTAGTTTGGAAACATGCCGCGGGAAACTTCGCCGTGGCGCATGGCGACTCCGTTCACGTAACCGGAGAAGCGCAGCGCGAGATAGGTCATGTTCAGAGCGTCGCCATGGAGGGCTTGCGTTTCTTCGAGCAGGCTCACGCGCTCATCCCCAAGCAACTGCTTCACGAGGGGTTTGGGAAACTGGTCGTGTCCGGCGGGTACGGGCGTGTGCGTAGTGAAGATGCACATGCGGCGAATGCCGTCGATGTCCAGTTGCTTCACGCGTCCGGCAAAGCTTTGGTCCAAGCGCCTCTCGAGCAGGCCAAGAGCCAGCAAGGCGGAGTGGCCCTCGTTCATGTGATAGGCCTGAATGCGGTCGTGGCCGAGTTTGCGAAGCAACTGAAATCCGCCGATTCCTAGAACGATTTCCTGGGCAAGGCGATAATGCTCGTCGCCACCATACAGCGAGTCGGTAAGATGGCGGTCCCATTCAGAGTTTTCGGGAAGGTTGGTGTCTAACAGGTAAACGGGAACGATGTCACCGTCGATACCCAGAACATCGAACTGCCACGCGCGGATACAGACCGGGCGCTGCTCGATCTCGATGGAAACACGGCCCGCTACTTCGGTCAGGATACGTTCGGGATCCCACTGCTGGGCTTCTTCGGTCTGATTGCCGCCCGGGTCGAGATGCTGACGAAAATATCCTTTGCGATAGACGAGGGTAACGGCGGCCAGAGGTGCGCCCAGATCGGCGGCGGAACGAAGCGTGTCGCCCGCCAATATCCCCAGGCCACCGCTGTAAGTGGGCATGTGGGGATCGAGTGCAATCTCCATGGAAAAGTACGCGATGGTCGGGGGTTTAATGCGTGATTTCATAAAAGATCGAGATAAATGATTTGCGCGATTTCCCAGAGTCTCGTCAGAATCCTCTTTGTATATCGGCGCCGCATGACGATTGGACCACAGGTCTGGGGCAGGATTTCGTGGAGGCGACTGCGGGTCGGTCTCATTATAGACGACGGTGTCCGCGAGGGCTGCGAAAAGGAGAGACCTTCGTGCGGCACTACTAGCCAAGCCTTAACCACATGGTCTCTCGACTTTATTCGGCCGCTCCTCACTTCCGCTCGAGGTGACAGGCAAGCTGATGGCGGCGACCGAAGGGACGCGGTGACCGGAGCATGAAACAAAAGACCGATTTACGAAGGGTGGGTGTGGCCCGCGCACTTTCGAAGCTGGGATTTTGCTCCCGCGCGGCCGGCGTCGAATTGGCGCGCGCTGGCCGCGTTCGCGTAAATGGCGTTGAGCGGCGCGATCCCGAGTCGCCCGTACATCTGGAGAAAGACCGGATCGATGTCGACGGCAGGTTGGTGCAGGAAAACCAGCGCGTGTACCTCGTCCTGAATAAACCACGCGGCGTAGTGACGACCGCATCGGATGAAAAAGGACGAGAGACCATTTACGCGTATCTGGAAGCAGATCTGTCATGGGTCGCTCCTGTCGGACGACTCGACAAAGCCAGCGAGGGCCTTCTGCTGTTGACCAACGATTCTGAGTGGGCCGGGAAAATCACCGCTCCCGAGACACATCTGGATAAGACCTACCACGTCCAAATTGCGAAGGTCGCTGACGAGAATCTGCTGAAGTCAATGGCGTCCGGCGTCAAGACCTCGAAAGGGATCCTACGAGTCACGCGTGCGGGCCTTTTGCGTTGCGGCGAGAAGAACAGTTGGATCGAAGTCGTACTGGACGAAGGCAAGAATCGGCAGATCCGCAGAATTCTTGAGATCCTTGGGGTCGGGGTGTTGCGGCTGGTTCGAGTTCAGATCGGACCACTCGCCCTCGGTGATCTAAAGAAGGGCGAGGTACGACATCTAACCGCTGACGAGAAACATGCAATCGATCAAGCCATCGGGCGAGATGATCCGGGTTAGGTCGGCGGAAACAATTTATCCGCGCGTGAGTGGATATCCCTTCTCCCTCCAACCACGGATGCCGCCGTCCATGGAAATGACGTTTGTGTATCCCATTTTCTGGAGATTGTCCGCCACAAGAGCAGAGCGGAAACCGCCTCCGCAGTAGAGCACCATTTCGGCGTTCAGATCGGGGACTTTGGCTTCGACATCGCGCTCGATCACGCCCTTGCCCATGTGAATCGCGCCGGGCAGATGATCCTTGGCCCACTCGCTCTCTTCACGTACATCCACCAGGATGAATTTGTCTCCGCGGTCCAGGCGCGACTTGATCTCGTCCACATTGGCCTCACGAATGCGAGCGCGCGCGTCGTCTACAATTTTCAGGAATCGGGGCGGATGATTGGGGGCCATGGTCTTTATCCTCCTAAACGCAATTTTAATGGAAACTCCGACGGCGACATCCACAGGAAACGAATCCAAAACCGGGGCTGAAGCGTCTAAGAGGTTCAGGGCGCTGTCGCAGCGAGGGGTTATGCGACGTCTTCCGTTTCGCCAGCGGATTCGTTTTTATTCAGTTCTAGTTCATTCTTTCTTTTGCGCCTCCGTGCTGACTCGTACCGCGCAGGTCGTTTCAGTAGTACCCTAACCGGAACCCTTAAGGAGTTGGGATGCCATCACCGGCCATTGTCAGCGTAGATGACGAGCCCGAGGTACTGCGGGCGGTTGAACGGGATCTTCGGCGGAAGTACGGCAAGGACTATCGCGTGCTCGGAGTCGATTCGGGCACTGCGGCCGTAGACCTGCTGCGCCAGATGAAAACGCGAGGAGACAGCGTTGCGCTGTTGTTGTGCGATCAGCGGATGCCGCAGATGTCGGGACTGGAAGTGCTGGGGCAGTCGATGCAGCTGTATCCGCAGGCAAAACGCGCGCTGCTGACGGCGTACGCGGACACCGATGCAGCGATCGCGGCCATCAATACCGCGAAAGTGCACTACTACCTGCTGAAGCCGTGGGATCCTCCCGAGGAAAAGCTGTATCCGGTGCTGGACGATTTGTTGGACGACTGGCAGGCGGAATATAAAGCGCCATACTCCGGGTTGAGAGTTCTAGGAACGCGCTGGTCCCCAACAAGCCACCAGTTGAAAGACTTCCTGGGGCGCAACCAGGTGCCTTACCAGTGGACCGACGTGGAGGCCGCGGCCCCTGACAAGGAAGTGCAGGAACTGATCCCGGGTGTGGATCTGAAAACCGCGACCCTGCCTCTGGTCGTGCTCCCTGGCGGAGAGGTGCTGACGAATCCTCCGGTGGAGGAACTGGCTTCGCGCATCGGGCTGCGCATGCGCGCGGAGACGAACTTCTACGACTTTGTGATCGTTGGCGGCGGACCCGCGGGACTGGCGGCTGCGGTGTACGGGGCTTCGGAAGGATTAAAGACGCTGCTGGTGGAACGTTCGGCGCCGGGCGGACAAGCCGGAATGAGTTCGCGGATCGAAAACTATCTTGGATTCCCTTCCGGACTGACAGGCGCGGACCTTGCTCGGCGCGCGCTCACGCAGGCGCGCCGCTTCGGAACTGAAATTCTCTCTCCACAGGAAGCGGTCGGCTTGCGCGTGGACGGGCCGTATCGCTTCGTCAAGCTACGGGATGGAAGCGAAATCAGCTGTCACGCGTTGCTGGTAGCGAGCGGCCTTTCATGGAGGAGACTGGACATTCCCGGCGTCGAGAACCTGCAAGAGGCCGGCGTTTATTACGGAGCGGCAATGACGGAGGCCCAGCTCTGCGCGGGCGAGGATGTGTACGTGGTGGGCGGCGCGAACTCAGCAGGTCAGGCCGCGGTGTATTTTTCGCAGTTCGCGAAGAGCGTCACGATCCTCGTCCGGGCGGACTCGCTGCAGAAGGGCATGTCGCAATATCTCATCGACCAGATCGCGCAAATCGAGAACATCCGAATCGAAACTCATTCGGAAGTGGTGGAAGTCCACGGCAACGGACATCTGCAGGCAATCACGATCGCGAATCGCGAAAGTGGTGAGACGAAGCAAGCGGAGACTCCGGCTCTGTTCATCTTTATTGGGGCGGTTCCGTGCACAGCATGGCTGCGGGGCAAGCTTCCCATGGACGAACGCGGCTACCTGCTGACTGGTTCGTGGCTTCCTAAGGAAGGTGATCATGTCAAGGGATGGAAAGAAGAGCGCGATCCGTACATCTTTGAGAGCGTGATTCCGGGCGTGTTCGCAGCGGGGGACACGAGATTTTCCTCGATCAAGCGAGTTGCTTCGGCCGTGGGTGAGGGGTCCATCACGGTGCAGATGGTGCACCAGTACTTGGCGAAAGTGCGCTAGGCTGCGAGTTGCAGTTGTAATGTGCAAGTAACAGACGGGTCTTGGGGGCAAGATCGGTGAGTCCACACGTTCAGGAAATTCTTCGTCACGGATACCTGTGGTTGTTTCTGGCAGCGTTGGTGGAGCGCATTGGTCTGCCTTTGCTGGTGACTCCGCTGGTGATTGCGGCCGGCGCCGTGGCCGGACTTGGCGATATGAGCCTGGCGGCGATCATCGGGATCACCGTCGTGGCGTCAGAACTTGGCGACTGGCTCTGGTACGAGTTGGGGCGGAGCCGCGGGGCGTCGGTTCTGAGAATCCTTTGCAAGATCTCCCTCGAACCGGATTCGTGTGTGCGCAAAGCCGAAGACGCTTTCGGACGGCACACGATAGGCGCGCTGATCTCCTCGAAGTTCGTGTTCGGAGTGGGGCGGCTTTCCGCGCCGGTGGCGGGCCTTTCCGGGATGTCGCGGCGGCGCTTCCTGGTGCTGAATGGCCTGGGGTCTTTGATCTGGGCGGCCTGTTTCGCCCTGGTCGGATACATTCCGGCGCGCAAACTTCCGATCGATCTCCTGATCGAGGAAACCCTGGGCTGGCTGTTGCTGCTGGTGGTTGTCGCGGTCATTGTCCACGTAGTCTGGAAGTACGTACAGCGCGAGCGTTTTATCCGTTCTCTGCGCGTTTCGCGGATCACAGTCGTGGAGGTTAAGGCCGCGCTCGATCGCGGCGAACGACCCTTCATTGTCGACCTGCGTCACATGCTGGAGTTTGTCGTGGACCCGCGCACGGTACCGACGGCGGTGCGCATCTCGCCCGACGAACTGCCCGAGCGGAATGCGGAGATCCCGCGCGACCGGGACATTATTCTCTATTGCACCTGCCCGAGCGAGGCGACCAGCGCCAAGGTGGCGATGGACCTGAAGAAGATCGGAATCTTGAAGGTGCGGCCACTGCAGGGCGGCCTCAAGGCCTGGCAGGATGAGGGCTATCCCTTGGACGACTTCTTCCCGAAAGAGATCGCCAAAGCCGCTTCCTAGCGTGATACACTTCCGCGCCGTGCAGTCGTTTTCGCCACCGCCGACACTTCCTTCCTGCTCCGATTGCGCCAGCAAGACCCAGCCTGCGGGCGGCGGCCAGCCCACTGATTCGGCATCGCGCCTGTGGCGTTCGAGCACCGGAAACATGCGCGTCGACACGCCCCAGATGAGCGTCATCAGCCTTCCTGCTAACCAGCACACGATCCTGCTCGATCACTTGAAGAAGGAAGCAACGGTGATTCCCATGATGCCGGCCATGGGATCGCAAGGCTCAGCGGGGGGTGGCGCGGCACAAGGCGTGGCTCCTCAGGCTCCGCCCCTGAAGGTGGAGGATCTTGGCAAAAGCATGATCGAGGGGCATGAAGTGGAGGGAAAGCGGTACACGCTTCCGCCGCCCCCGGCGTTCCAGAAACCAAAGATGCCAGAACTGCCCCAGATGCCGAAGTTGCCGAACATGCCGCAGACGCCCAAAATGCCAGACGCCAAGCCGCCGCAGGCGAAAATGCCCGAGGCGGCGAAGCCACCGCAGCCGCCTAAACCGCCGGAAATCCCGAAGCCGCCGCAGCCGACCGTGACCGAGATATGGACCAGCGTGAAGCTGAAAACGCCCGTCCTTACCAAGATCACGAGTTCTGCCGGCGAGCGGACCACGTACTGCAAGCCGACCTCCGAGCAGGAGCCCCATCCTTCCATTTTCCAGATTCCGCCCGGCTACAAGCTGAAGAGTTCGTCATAGGCCGGAAGAGCCGGCCTTTTGAGGCCGTGACCGCCCAGACGACCGATGACCGTTGGTGTGCAAATGCCTGAAAACTCATGTGATCCACGTCACAGGCGGGAGTGACCGCCCGATGCTATGCTGCGCGCATTGGTGACCGATATGAGCACGCCATACGGCATTCAAATTACGGAAAATTGCTTGATCTGCAAGTTGCGGCATTCGGGTTTTTTTTGCGAGCTGCCGAAAGGGCCTCTGGAAGAACTCGAAAAAGTGAAGTATGCGAGCGCGTATCCGCAGGGTGCGATGTTGTTCGTTGAGGGCCAGGCGCCGCGCGGCGTGTATATCATTTGCAGCGGACGCGTGAAGTTATCGACCACGTCGCGCGAGGGAAAAACGCTGATCCTTCGCATTGCCCAAGCGGGCGAAGTACTGGGATTGCACGCGACGGTCTCGGGCAGACCCTATGAACTGACCGGCGAAACGCTGCAACCATGCCAGCTCGATTTCGTGCGCCGGGACGACTTCCTTCGATTCTTGCAGCATCACGGAGATGCCTGCCTGAACGCGGCGCAGCACCTCAGCCAGAACTGCCAGAACGCCTACGAGATGATTCGGTCACTAGGATTGTCGCACTCAGTCGGCGAGAAACTCGCACGGCTGCTGCTGGAATGGGCCTCCGACGGCGAAGCCACGAAAGACGGTATCCGTATCAAGGTTTCCCTGACGCACGAGGAGATCGCGCAACTTATAGGGACGTCGCGCGAGACTGTCACGCGCGTGCTGAGCGAATTCCGCGAAAAGAAGTTCGCACAGTTGCGCGGATCGACGCTGATGATCATGAACCGGGCGGGGTTGGAGAAGCTGGTCGGGACGTAGAGCCCAGCGTTGACGGCGAAGTCCCCGAATCGAATCTCATTCGAGGCATCGTCATCGAAAAGGACTTCCCCCTCGTAGCGCTGGCTTCCCTCCCCATCCCTCCCCTTCCCTTTCCTCATCGACACTTCTCCGCTTGTCCAGCCTGGCTGTGACCGCGTGCTAGACTGCAGGCAAATTCAGCAAATGTATCCGTGCAATCAACCCTCCTTGCGTCGGTCGGCGGGCGCTGAGTGTTGAGCGATGAGCGCTGAATGCTGAGTGCTAAGCTTGAGTGCTGCTCTCATGAGTGAATTGAACTTTCTCTCCGCCGCCGAAATGGCAGAGCAGATTCGCGTGCGGAAGATCTCGCCGGTTGAATTGACGAAGGCCCACCAGGCACGCATCATAAAGCTGAGTCCTCTGCTGAATGCGTTCGTGCAGACCGATGACGAACGTGCTCTTCGCGACTCGCTGGCTCGTGAGGCGGAGGCCATGCGCGGGGAAATCCGCGGGCCGCTGCATGGCGTTCCTCTATCAATCAAAAGCTCTCTCGACGTCGAAGGCCTCCGATGCGAGGCAGGCACACGACTACGACAAGGGTATGTAGCCTCGAACGACGCGGTGTTGGTCTCGCGATTGAGGCAGGCGGGCGCGATTGTGCTGGGCATCACAAACACGCCTGAGTTGCTCATGGCGTGGGAGACAGACAACAATCTTTACGGGAAAACAGACAATCCCTGGGATCTGTCGCGGACGGCAGGTGGATCGAGCGGCGGCGAAGCCGCAGCGATCGCTTCCGGATGCTCGGCGGGAGGCGTGGGCAGCGACGGCGGCGGATCGATTCGCGTGCCCGCACACTTCTGCGGAATTTGTGGATTGAAGCCCACTCCCGGTCGCGTGCCTTCGACGGGACACTTCCCTGTTTCGGCCGGGCCTTTCGCGCTGATCGGCGTTGTGGGTCCGATGGCGAGAACGATTGACGATCTCAAAATTCTGTTTGAGGTGATGGCTGGACCCGATCCCGGCGATCCAATGTCGGCTCCGGTACCACTTCGTAGGATCTCGCGCGAAGATTTGAGGCAGATACGCGTAGGCTATTTCGAAGATGACGGGCGAACCCCAGTCACCCCGGAGACGCGCGCGGCGGTTAGCGAGGCGGCAGATGGTTTGCGGCGGGCCGGTTTCGAGGTCGAACCTTTTCGTCCGTCGAACCTGGAAGAGATCCGGCAGTTGTGGTGGATGTTCTTTGGAACGGCCGGGGGCATGATTCTTAATTCGGTAACCAGGGGGCGAGAAGCAGAAATTTCGCCGACGTTAAGAGAGTTTCTGGGATGGGTCGCCGCAGAGCCCGAGCACACCGGACAAACACTGCTCGACACGTGGCTGCGGCGCGACGAATTGCGAGTCCAATTCCTGCAACAAACGCAGCGGTTTCCCATCCTGCTCTGTCCCGTGGCGGCGATTCCTGCATTCAAGCATGGAGAGCGGAGTTGGGTCATTGAAGGCAAGACGGTGCAGTATCTGGACGCGTGGAGTTACACGGAGTGGTTCAATCTGTTGGGAAACCCCGCAGTGGCCGTGCCGATTGCACAATCGCCACAGGGCTTGCCGATCGGAGTGCAGATCGTGGGCCGTCCGTGGGAAGAGGAGTTGGTTCTCGCGGTCGCCGCAGAACTGGAGCGAGAGTGCGGAGGATTTCGGCGGCCAAAAGAACTTGAGATCCCGGTTTCTGAGTAGGTCCACTCTCCGCGACCCATAGCGTGCAGTTCCGCCAACTCGCGCTAATATTTTTATACTATTACCGGTCTGCCTCTCGAGAATTAAACTTCCTCGCATCATCGGTTTAGGCTTGCTCGTGACGTGGGGCGGACGAGCCATTCCCGGGTGAGTTTCGTGCAATGCCATCTTCTTCAAACTCCTTGAGCCGAAAATTGCTGTTCGCGCTGGTGCTGTTCCTGACAGTGTCGGCTGTGTATCTGTACGGTTTCCCACAAACTAACGTCGAATATGCCGCCGTCGTACTGCTTCACGCCGTCGGCGGCCTCCTGGCGACGGTGTGGGTGCTTACGTCCCTGCGGCGCCTTCTACGCGACGGAAGTTGGCTGTTCGTCGCCGGTTGGCTTCTGTTCCTGGCCGGAGGCGCAATCGGCATCTGGCTGATTCACACCGGGACGCTACGTGCGGAATGGAACTGGATGTACGCGCACATGGTCGTGTCCGCCCTTGCGCTGGTATTTCTGATTGCCGAGCGCATCGGGCAGCGCGGCTGGCTGGGTGGTGGAAGCACGGCGTCGGTTGCCCGGCTCGCGATCTGTCTCGTCGCGCTGGCCGGCCTCGGTGCGGGATTGCGCTACACGCGGGAGGCACGCTGGTCGAATCACGCGCGCATTGAAAACCCGACCATGCCACCGCCGACCATGGACCAGGAAGGCGATGGGGCGAAGGGACTGTTCTTCCCAAGTTCCGCGCAGGTCTACGGCAACAAGAAGATCCCGAGCGAGTTCTTCATGCAGTCGGACTCGTGCAAGCGTTGCCACGAAGACATCTACAAACAGTGGTACAGCTCGGCCCACCATTTTTCTTCTTTCAACAACCAGTGGTACCGCAAATCGATCGAGTACATGCAGGACACCATCGGCACCAAACCTTCGAAATGGTGCGGCGGATGTCACGATCCTGCGGTCCTCTACGCAGGGCTGATGGACACGCCGATCAAGCAGATTGTGCACACGCCACCGGCTCAGGCTGGACTCGGCTGCATGATGTGCCACTCGATCGCGGCGGTGAAGTCGACCATGGGCCAAGGAGACTTTTACCTCGAGTATCCCGAGTTGCATGAGTTGGCGGCGAGCAAGAATCCCGTCGTGCGGTATATGCATGATTTCCTCGTAAAGCTGAATCCGGAGCCGCACCGCCGGGCGTTTCTCAAGCCGTTTATGAAAACCCAGACGGCGGAGTTCTGCTCCTCGTGCCACAAGGTGCACTTGGATGTGCCGGTCAACAGCTACCGCTGGTTCCGCGGCTTCAACGAGTACGACAATTGGCAGGCGAGCGGCGTTTCCGGCCAAGGAGCACGGTCTTTCTATTACCCGAAACAATCGCAGCAGTGCGCCGATTGCCACATGCCCCTCGAGCGCTCGAACGACATGGGCAACATTGCCGGGAACGTACACTCGCACCGCTTTCCTGCGGCGAATACGGCGCTTCCCACAGCAAATGAAGATGCTGAACAACTGAATGCGACCGAGAGCTTCCTGAAAGCCGGAATCCTGAGCGTAGATATTTTCGCCGTTTCGCCGGCACAAGCGGTGAGCAAGACAGCGGCAGCAGGCGAGAACGAGTTATCGACGACATTTGCAGTCGGTGAGGAAGCCGAAACCAAGATCGCCCCCGGCGCTACGGGCGAGGCGGCGCCCGTCACCGCACCCTTGAATCTCGTCCAGCCCCCGTTACGTCGCGGAGATACGGTGCGAGTCGATGTAGTTGTCCGCACAAAGAAGATCGGACACTTTTTCCCCGGAGGCACCGTAGACGCCTACGACACCTGGCTCGAGTTCAAAGGAACAGATGACAAAGGGCAGACAATCTTCTGGAGCGGAATGGTCGAAGACGGAGGCAAGGGGCCCGTGGAAAAAGGAGCACACTTTTACCGATCGCTCCAGGTAGATGCGCATGGAAATCCGATTAACAAACGTAACGCGTGGGCTACGCGTGCTGTTGTGTATGTGCGTCTGATTCCGCCGGGCGCGGCCGACACGGTCCACTATCGCCTGCACATTCCAGAGAATGCCGGGAACAAAATCACGCTGCATGCGCGGCTCTGTTACCGCAAGTTCGCATGGTGGGAAACGCAGTTCTCATTCGCCGGACAACCTGACGCATCGCACCCAGACCTCGTTACCTCCAACTACGATGACCGCAAGTTCACAATGGACGAGCCGGTCGACGGGGTGTCGGCCAAAGAGCAGAAGATCCCGGACGTTCCCATTGTGGCGATTGCGGAGAACGAAGTGACTCTGCCAGTCGCAGCGCGCGGCACAGCGGCTCCGGCCCCGAAGGTCGAATTGAAGCCGGAGGACTGGCAGCGCTGGAACGACTACGGCATCGGACTCTTCCTGCAGGGCGATCTGAAGGGAGCGGCAGCGGCGTTCGAAAAGGTCACCGAGATCGATCCAAAGAATCCCGATGGCTGGACGAACATCGGACGGGCTGCAGTGCAGGAAGGCGACATGGATCGCGCACGCACCGTGCTGGAGAAGGCGTTGGCCCTTAGCCCGAATCTGGCGCGGGCACATTACTTCTATGCGCGAGTGCTGCGAGCCGATGGGAAATATGAAGAGTCGGCGGACCATCTGCGCAAGGTATTGGCGCAGTATCCGCGCGACCGCGTCGCGCTGAATGACCTCGGACGCGTGTTCTTTCTGGAGCGCAAGTATCCGGAAGCGGTGAAGATGCTGGAGTCGGTGCTCGAAATTGATCCTGAGGACCTGCAGGCGCACTACAACCTGATGCTCTGCTACAACGGGCTGGGAAATGACAAGCTTGCGAAAGAGCATCAGGAGCGCTACCTGCGCTTCAAGGCCGACGAAGCTTCACAGGTGATTACAGGTCCCTACCGGCAGCTTCATCCAGAAGACAATAACGAACGGCAGAGCATTCACGAGCATGTGTCAGCCCCACTCACGGCGCAAGCAACCAAGACGGCATATCGTCGGCGGGCGCCGCATACAGTGACGGTGGCTGGCGCTTCTGAATGACAAATCCCCGGTTTCAGATGAAAACGATTCAGTATGTGTTGATTCTCGTGTTTGCCTGCGTTGTATTTAAACCGGCTCAGGCCCAGAACATCACCTTCCGCGACATCACGGCACAGGCGGGAATTCATTTCGTCCACAACAACGCTGCTTTCGGGAAGAAATATCTGCCCGAGACGATGGGACCTGGGTGTGCGTTCATCGATTACGACGGCGATGGCTATCCAGACATCCTGCTCGTGAATGGTGAAGACTGGCCCGGCCACGCGAAGGCGCCATCCACGCTGAAGCTCTACCACAACAATCAGAACGGAACGTTCACCGACGTTACCGCCAAGGCAGGGCTGGCGATCGCGATGTTCGGTATGGGCGTAGCTGTCGGCGACTACGACAACGATGGGCACGACGACATCTTCGTGACCGCGCTCGGACAAAGTCACCTCTTCCACAACAACGGCAACGGAACCTTCACAGACGTAACGAGAGCTGCGGGAATGTGGGGGCCGAACGAATTTTCCACAAGCGCAGCCTGGGTGGATTACGACCGCGACGGCAAACTCGATCTCGTCGTCGCCAACTACGTGCAGTGGTCGCAGCCGAACGATATCTATTGCACGCTCGATGGTACGCACAAGTCGTACTGCACCCCCGAGTCGTACAAAGGAACGTCAGTGCGACTCTGGCATAACCTGGGCGGCGGCAAGTTCGAAGATGCCACGCAAAAAGCCGGGATGAGCGACCCGACCTCGAAGAGCCTCGGCCTCGCGATTCTCGATTACAACAATGATGGTTGGCCTGACATCGTGGTAGCAAATGACACGCAACCTAACAAGCTCTACCTGAACAAGCAGAACGGGACTTTCGAAGAGAAGGCCGTCGCGGCCGGAATCGCATTCAGTGAAGATGGCGTAGCACGCGCTGGCATGGGCGTTGATGCAGCCGATTACGATCGATCGGGACACGCCAGCCTGATGATTACCAATTTTGCCAACCAGATGTTGTCGCTCTATCACAACGAGGGGAACGGCCTGTTCGTGGACGAAGCGCCACGCTCGGAGGTCGGGCGCAATACGCTGGTCACTCTCGGATTCGGCTGCTTCTTCTTCGACTACGACAACGATGGCTGGCCGGACATTCTGGTAGCGGATGGGCACATCGAGAACGAAATCGAGCGCGTGCAGAAACGCGTGGCCTATGCCGAACCTCCGCATCTGTTCCGGAATCTGGGCGGCGGCAAATTCCAGGAAGTCACGGCGCAGGTGGGCAGCTCATTCGCGAGTCCGAAAGTCGCGCGTGGCGCGGCGTATGCGGACATCGATAACGATGGAGCCCTTGACGTGCTGATGACCACCAATGGGGGACGCGCATGGCTGTTTCACAACGAGGGAGGAACAAATCATAGTTTGCGCGTCAAACTCGTTGGGACGAAATCCAATCGCGACGGGATCGGTGCAGTTGTGCGAGTTGCTTCCGGCGGCGCGAAGCAATGGCACATGCTGCGCAGCGGGTCGAGTTATCTTTCGCAGAGCGAATTGGTTCTCACGTTCGGACTTGGAGACGCGACGAAGGCCGATACGGTTGAGGTCCAGTGGCCGAGTGGGCAGGTGGAAAAATTGTCAGGCCTGGCTGCGGATCAGACCGTCACCATCGAAGAAGGCAAGGGAGTGGTGGCGACGCGCGCATACGGGAAGCGTTCGGCGCCGCGGACAGCTCCCGTGAAGGTCGCGAAAAATTAGCCCGATTCTTGGAATAGCGATCCTAATGATCACGCGCAGATCAGATTCCTTCCGTCTCATGCGCGTGCGCGTCGGATGATGAGTTCTCTGCTGGAACTCCCTCCTGCAGACGAAGCCGGAGATCCTCCAATCGTGGTAACTTCGAAACATACATCTCCATAAAAATCGACGGAGACTGTTAGCCGGATGGTGCCGATTCGGGTCATGAGATCGATTCGCGTCTTGATGTTGCTGCTTGTAATGCTGGCGATCGCCGGATGGTTCGCCGCCGCGCCCTATCGCGCCGCCGATAACACCACGGCTGCAAAGGTCGGCGAAGCCTCTCGCCTGAACAACATCGGTGTCGCCTACATGAACCAGCAACTATTCGAGAAGGCGCTGAAATCGTTTGAAGCGGCCGGTGCGCAAGACCCGGCGATGGAAGTCGCCAAGATCAATCGCGGCGTGGCGCTTCTCAATTTGCAGAGAGTGGATGAAGCCAAGGCGATCCTCGAAGACGTCGTAAAGCAGGACCCCAAAGACGCGCATGCCTGGTACAACCTCGGCCTCTTCTACAAGAACACCAACGACACCGATGCGGCCGTGGCGGCATTCAAACACGTGGTCGAGATCGATCCGAATGACGCGGACTCGTGGTATTTCCTTGGCACAGCCTACGCGCAAGCAAAACAGTTCCCGCCGGCGATTGAGGCCTTCGAGCACGCGCTGAAGGTGAATCCGCTGCACGCGTCAGCGGAGTTCGGAATTTCGCGCGCCTATCAGCAGTCAGGCAATCCAGATCACGCCCATGAGCACCTGAAGAAATTTCAGTACATCAAGGACAATAAGCTGGGCTCCCCGATGAGCCTTGCTTACGGTGAGCAAGGCAAGTATTCCCGAGCGGAGGAGTCGGCGGTCGTGACGTCTCCTGTTCCGCCAGCGATTCCGGTGAAGTTTGTCGATGTGACGGCGGAGGCGGGAATCAAGGGGAAGTGGGGGAAAACTGAGAGTGCGGGTCATGGGCTTGGTCCTGGAGCATGTTTCCTCGATTATGACGGAGATGGTCTCGTTGACTTGTTTCTTCCCGACGGTGGTAGCGGAATGGTCCTCTATCACAACCTTGGGGGAGGGAAGTTCGAGGATGCAACGAAAAAGGCAGGGCTAGATCCGAAGATACGAGCGGTGAGCTGCACGGCGGGTGACTATGACAACGACGGCTCGACCGATTTTGCGGTCGCGCTTACCACGCCCAGTGTGTTGCTCTTCCACAACGAAAAAAACGGGACCTTCAAGGATTTGGCCACGCCGGAGATGCAGGCCGCGCTTCCGCGGGCCTTGGGTCCGCCCGTCGAGCCAAGTCTGGCATTCATCGACTATGACCACGATGGCGACCTCGATCTTTACATCACGATGGATACATCGCCTCGTGCATGGACTGAAGAGCCTCCTCTCAACAAGAACCTGCGCCCCGCCTCCGTCATGCTGCGCAACAACGGCGATCGAACTTTTACGGATGTGACCAGTACCGTCGGACTGTCGGGTTCTCAGGAAAGCACGTTCGCGATCGGCACGGATTACAACAACGACCGAGCGATCGATATCGTGCTCGCCGGCGATAAAACCGGACCGATTGTTTTCGAGAATCCGCGAGAGGGGCCATTCCCACAGCGGCACTTTTGGACAGACAAAGATCTGCCCCAAACAGTGGGTGTCGCTGTTCTCGACTACAACCACGACGGCTGGATGGATCTCGCTTTCACACACTGGGGCGCTCCGGGCATCACACTCTGGCGTAACAATCAGGGCAAGACCTTCGAGCAAGTCCCCCTTCCTAAGGTCGACTGGGTTCGCGCCTACGGCGTCGCTGCCTTCGACTACGACAACGACGGCTGGGTGGATCTCGTCGCCGTCGGCGAGACGAAGGATGGCAAGGGCGAAATCCGCCTCTTCCGCAATCTCGGGCCCGACGGATTCAAGGACGTCACCACCGACGTCGGCCTCGACAAGATTCAGCTGAAAGATCCGCGCGCGATCATCACCGGCGACTATGACAACGATGGCGCGGTCGACCTGCTAATCACACAGAATCACGGCCCCGCGGTTCTTCTGCGCAATGAAGGCGGCAACAAGAACAATTGGATACGCCTGAATTTGAAGGGGCTGAACGACAACAAGTCTGCGATCGGCACGAAGGTCGAGGTCTTCGCTGGCGCGAACCGGCAAAAGTTCGAAATCTACGGATCATCTGGATATCTCGGCCAGAACTCACCCTATTTGACAGTCGGACTCGGACAATCGAAGCAGGCCGACGTTGTGCGCATGCTCTGGCCGACGGGTGTCCTCCAGGACGAAATCGAAGTCGCCGGCAATCGCGAGGTGCCGTATCTCGAACTCGATCGCCGTGGCAGTTCATGCCCAACCTTGTTTGTGTGGGATGGCCGTCACTACGAACTGGTCGGTGACATGATCGGCGCTGGTGTGGTCGGGCACTGGGTCGGACCGAACGAACGCAACGTGCCGCGCCCGGCGGAATACATCAAGGTCGATCGGAACACGATCCATCTGAAAGACGGTAAGCTGAGCTTCCGCCTGATGGAGCCGATGGAAGAAGCCGTCTATCTCGATGAGGTAAAGCTGCTGGCCGTCGATCATCCCAGCGGATTCGACGTCTTCCCGAACGAATACTTCGCTAGCAATCCGCCCTTCCCGGCGTTTCGCGTCATTGAGAGTTCGGCCGCAAAACTGCCCGCTGCCGCGCGCGACGAGCACGGTCACGATCTGATGCCGAAGCTGCGCGCGCATGAATACTTCGGCGACTTCGAACTGCTGCCCTTCCACGGCTTCACCAAGACGCACTCACTCGAACTCGATCTCGGCGAACCATATCAGGGTGGGCCCCTTGTTCTGCTCATGCACGGCGAGACCGAATACTTCACTGCGACCAGCGTCTATGCCGCGCACCAGGCAAAGGTCGAGGCAATCGCACCCTACGTTGAAGCGCTCGGCCCAGATGGGAAATGGAGGCGCGTGCTCGACGACATGGGTTTCCCCGCCGGCGGCCCGCGCACGATGACGCCCGACCTGACGGGCAAACTGCCGATCGGCACGCGCAAGATCCGCATCACCACGAATCTTCAGGTCTATTGGGACAACATCCTGATCGACCGCACCAAGCAGAATGGGCCCGTGCGCCTGACGCCGGCTTCGCTCGTCAGCGCGAATCTTAATTTCTATGGTCATCCGCGGCAGATCGAGGGAGAGCCGCGCGGCAACGTGAAGTATGTCTACGAAGACGTTAGCCCGACGGGTCCGTTTGCCCGCCAGGCTGGCGACTACACGCGCTATGGCGACGTGCTACCGCTCCTCACTTCGTTCGACGACAGGTTCGTCGTCTTCGGGACGGGTGACGAGATCGCGCTGGAATTTGATCCTTCAAAACTGCCCGCGTTGCCAGCGGGCTGGACGCGAGATTACTTCTTCCTCGTGAATGGGTACGAAAAAGATATGGACTTCTACGCCGCTGACGGGTTCACGGTTGATCCGCTGCCCTTCAAGGCGATGCCGGGTTATCCCTATCGTGGAACCTATCCGCTGGACCGTGCGCACGTGGATTACCTGCTCGAGTACAACACGCGACATGTTTCGGGCAACGAGGAACGCGGGTACGCGTATCAGTATCCGAAGACGGGGACCGCTAACAACTCGGAGTTCACTCATCCGGACTGACGTTCCGAAGAAGGCACCGGGCGCGGCCGACGAAAACTCG
Source organism: uncultured Acidobacteriota bacterium (assembly GCA_963718505.1). Taxonomy (GTDB): domain Bacteria; phylum Acidobacteriota; class Terriglobia; order Terriglobales; family Acidobacteriaceae; genus Gp1-AA133. The sequence continues at coordinate 263,588 of CAVQZP010000032.1, forward strand.
TCCGCAAGCGACCCGATGTTCGCGCTGTTTCCAACGCGTTTTGGGGTATACTGCGCTAAAGGTTTTGAGCTTCCAACTCTGATCAGGAATATTCATCATGGCATTCAAAGCAGTTGAAGAGGTATCTGCCGAGGTTCCGGCTGACGATTTCCAGGCGCTGGAAGACAAAGTCTATCGCACTATTGAAATGTACAAGGCTTCTCGGGAGGCGCGTGTAGCGGCGGAACGCGAGGCGGAACGCTTGCGCACGCAACTGAAAGAGGCCGAGGAAGAGGTCGCCACTCTGCGTCGCGAGGCGGTGCAACTGCGCAAGGACCGAGAAGAAGTGCGTTCTCGGGTGGAGAAGATGTTGCGCCAGATCGATGCGGTCGGCGAGGAGCAGGCCGCCAGCTAACGTGTCCAGCGAGGCACCGAACAGGGAGAATCATCATGGCAACGGCGACGCGGCAAAACCCGGTGAAGGATGTGAATAACACGAGCGTGCGAGTGGAGATTTTTGATCAGGCGTACAACTTGCGAGGCTCGGACCCGGAATACATTTTGAGGCTCGCCGAGTATGTCGATGCCAAAATGCGCGCGGTGGCGGAACAAACCAACACCATCGATACGGTGAGACTCGCAGTCCTGGCCGCGTTGAACATCGCCGACGAGTATCACCTGTTGCGAAAGCGCAATGACGGCGGATCTCCGGCGTATCAGCAACGCGCAAACAAACTGGCGAGCGCACTCGACCAGGTGCTTGAAGACGGCCGCGCCGGCTGATCGCGGCGATCCTGACAACACTAACGTAACAATTCAAAATGAAGGATGTGCAGAGCCGCGATCGCGGCTCTTTTGTTTTCATCTCATGCGGCGAAATGCAGGCCGGATGCGGAAATTCGCGAGATCAGAAAAATTATTTTTTTGCGTGGACTGGGGATTCCTTGGCAGCGGGCCCAACGCTCTGGCAAGTGAAATGCCAACTTTTTACCGGGCGGGGCTTGCGAAACTTCGCCGGTTTGCCTAGCATCCAACGTGAAAGCCGGCCTGCAGCGTTGGTGATGGTGGTCACCGATTTTTGAACCAACACCGAATGAACGGGGGCCCGACTCGAAATTCGATCCGGTGTGCGACGCTCCGTCATGCGGAGATGCCTAAAGGGTCGCGGCGGGTTCCCAACGTCTAACGACGGGTTCATTCTCGGCCCACCACACGGCTCAGCGGGTCGGTTTTTCCTTTGTCTCCGCCTCCGCCATCTATCTGACGATCCCGCCGCCTGCATTGAATAGGGCTCCGAAGTGCCAAATTCCGAATCACCCGTCCCTGCCCTTGCCACAACAACCATCCTCCGCGTAAAGAGAAGTCGCGGTATATTGCGTCACTACAACCGACAGAGACTCGGGTACGTCTGAACCTCAGATTTGCTGGGGCGGACGAGACCACGCGAGATGGGGCGGCGTGCAGTTCCACTGAAAAGGAGGGAGTCAATGGAGAGACCTAAGGAACGTCAGCAAACAATGGCCGACATCGTTCAGCAGGATGGAGCAAATCTCAGTCGGCGCAACTTTCTCGGAAGAGGTTCGGCAGCCCTGGCGGCAGCAGCCACTCTTCCCGTCCTGTCTTCAGCGCAGCAAACCCGTGACCTGAGTGGCGACAAGCATCAAGGCGTCAACGAAACGCAGCCCGGCACGATCAACAAGACTTTAGATTCATCCGAGCCCGATTCCGTTTTCCCGCCTACAACCGATGCAGGCGGGCAACCGCCATTCAAATATCCATTTAGTTATGCGCACAAACGCATCGAGGATGGGGGATGGACCCGGCAAGTTACGGCACGAGATCTCGCCATTTCGAAGAAAGTGGCTGGAGTCGAAATGCGACTGATCAAAGGCGGTATTCGCGAGCTTCACTGGCATGTCGGCTCGGAATGGGCCTTCATGACATACGGATCTGCGCGCATCACCGCTGTCGATCAGAATGGGCGAGCTTTCGTGGAAGATGTGAACGAAGGAGACTTGTGGTTGTTTCCCGGCGGAATTCCTCACTCCATCCAGGGCCTTGAACCGGATGGTTGCCAATTCATTCTTGTCTTTGACGACGGCAACTTTAATGAGTTCGAAACCTTCCTCCTGACCGACTGGCTGCACCACACGCCCAAGGAAGTTCTGGCTAAGAACTTCAACGTCCCCGAGTCGACGTTCAAGAACGTGCCCCCACGAGAGCTGTTCATCTTTCCACGCGATCTTCCGCGACCGCTCGAGGAAGAGAAGAAGGAAGTCTACGCAGGTTCGGGACCGGTTCCGAACAGCTTCGCATTCTTCACGGGCAAGATGAAGCCGAGCAAAGAGACCGTGGGCGGAAGCGTGAAGATTGTCGACCGGAAAAATTTTCCGGCAACCAATATCGCAGCCGCGATTGTCACGGTGAAACCCGGCGGCTTACGCGAGCTGCACTGGCATCCGAACGAGGACGAATGGCAGTACTACGTGAAGGGCGACGCTCGCATGACGGTGTTCGCAGCTGGAGGGCACGCCCGCACCATGGACTTCCATCCCAGCGACGTCGGCTACATCCAAAGATCGATGCCGCATTACATCGAAAATATCGGCGATAGCGATCTGCTCTTTCTGGAAGTGTTTCCGACCCCGGAATATCAGGACATCTCTCTGGCGGAGTGGCTCGCACATACTCCTTCGCGGTTGGTAGATGAGCACATCGCGACCGGGGAAGACTTCCTGCGCAAGATCGCGAAAACGGAGGCCGTCATCACTCCGGAGTAGTCGCGTTCTTAGATCGCCGGCTTATGGCGCGAAAGGAGGTTCACACCCGACCCAGTCCTTCTTGGGTAAAAAGGTGGGCGGACCTCCTGCTCTTGCGCGGGCAGGTTCGCACGACGATCGGTAAGTCGCAACAAATTCCCGAGCGAGGCCGCCCTGCTACACTAGTCGCTGCGGGTCGATTCCGCATCTAAGCAACTGTGTATCCCCAACTTTTTCATTACGGCCGGTTTTTTCTGCCGACGTATGGCCTGCTTGTCGCCACCGGCGTTCTGCTGGGACTTTGGATCAGCGTGCGCAACTCGGCGAAACAGGGCATTGATCCTGACAAGGCATGGAACTTCGGCATTCTGGTCGTCCTGTGCGGCATCGTGGGCGCGAAGGTCTTGTATGTGATCTACGACTGGAACACCTACCAGCACTGGACCGAAATTTTCAGCTTAAGCACGTTGCAGGCGGGAGGCGTTTTCTCGGGAGGATTGATCGGTGCTCTGATCGCGGCGGTCTGGTACATCCGTCGGCGACACATGCCGCCGCTCGCCACCTGTGACGCGTTTGCCCCCGGTCTGGCGCTTGGACACGCGATCGGCCGGTTAGGCTGCTTCGCCGCAGGGTGTTGTTACGGCAAGCCGACGCACGCGTGGTGGGGCGTAACGTTTACAAATCCCGTGGCGCAACAACTAGTTGGGACGCCTCTCAACGAAGCACTGGAGCCGACGCAGCTTTTTGAGTTCGCGGTCGAACTCGCAAACTTCTTCCTGCTGATGTGGATGCTGAAGCGAAAGAAATTCGACGGCCAGGTTTTCGGAGCTTACCTGATCCTCTACGGCGTGGCGCGTTTTCTGATCGAGTTCTTACGCGGAGATCCGGGACGGGGTGAAGTTTTTGGTGGCGCGCTTAGCGGCACTCAGGTCATCGCTCTCGGGTTGGTGATTTTGGGCGGCGTGATTTGGTGGCTGAAGAGCAGCTCGCGGAAGACGGTGGCCGTACGAGCTTGATCGATCTGGGCCGATAAGCCGGCTAGCGTAGTTCCGCCGAATACGTTTCCCGCACACGCTTTGAGTGCTCCAGGTAACTGAACCATAAGGCGAAGAACCCAATTGGCCGGACCACGAACCCGAATCCGATCGCGGCCAGATTCAACGTTGAGCTCGGACGCACTACCGTGATCCAGAGAACAAAATACGCAATGCTGAGCAGCAAATAGGCCCACAGGAACCGCCGAGCCGTAGCGACAGCGCCCGCCTTAATGAGCCAGAGTCTCACCCCCACTACGACGCTGAAAATCGTCAGTCCAGCGATTAGCAGTGCCTGGACTGCGAGTAGCCAAGCCACTCTTGCAACGTTCGTCGCGAAAAATGCCGGCCCGATGACGGTCGCGAGCTCGTAAACGCTCGACAACGGATTGACGACAGTCAGGATGAGGCAGAACAAAAGAAGCCAGCCCGCAATCGCGGGCGGATTCGTGGGGCCAACTACGGGTTGCGGTTGCTGGTCGGGCATCGAGCCGTCCTAACGTGTCCGCAGAGCGGGAGCCAACATTCTATCGAATCCGCGTTACGCTAGACTTCCAATCGATGAATCAGGCCTTCCCAGTGCTTTACCCCGTCACCATCGACGATGCTGGCATGCGCCTCGATCAGTTCCTGGTGGGCAAGATCGGCGACGTCAGCCGCGCGCGTGTGCAGCAGATGATTGAGCAGGGTCTCGTGTTAGTGGACGGTGCCGAAACCAAGGCCTCGTTGCGGTTGCGGGGCGGCGAAGAAGTACGGGTCGATGGTTCGGCGAAGGTCGAGCCACTTCGCGCCATGCCGGAGGAAATTCCGCTCGACATCGTCTTCGAAGACGCCGATCTCGCGATCGTGAACAAGCCGGCGGGCATGATGGTGCACGCGGGAGCAGGGGCGACGGACGATGCCCGCAATCGCGGCACGCTGGTCAATGCCCTGCTCTACCGGTTCAACCAGCTGTCAGGCGTGGGCGGAGAACTGCGCCCCGGCATCGTGCATCGCCTGGACAAAGAGACCAGCGGGCTGCTCGTAGTCGCCAAAAACGACGAGGCTCATCGCAAGCTGGCCGCGCAATTCGCCCGGCGCGAGGCGAACAAGACATACGTCGCGCTCGTACACGGGTCGGTTAAGGCAGACCACGGAACAATCCGCTCGAGCATCAGCCGCGACAGTATTCGGCGCGTGCGGATGACAACACGCGGCAGCGGCGGCCGCGAGGCTGTCACACATTACGTGGTCAAAAAGCGCCTGAACTCGCCCTTCGGAAAACTCACGCTTCTCGACCTTAAAATTGACACTGGACGCACCCACCAGATTCGCGTGCATTTGTCATCGATCGGCCATCCCGTCGTCGGGGACGCCTTGTACGGCGCGCCTCGAGAGCTGAAGTCATTGCGCGGCCCGATTTCCCTACACCGGAATTTTCTGCACGCCGCCGCGCTCGAGTTGCGGCACCCTCGGACGGGAGAAGCATTGTCGTTCGCCAAGGGATTGCCCGAGGAGTTGGAAGAGTTCCTGCGAAAACTCGACGCCGGTTAGGCTGCATGGGCCTGCCTCGGGCCCGGGTCAACGCAGGTTGGCGGCCAAGCATCCTACCCGTACAAGGGGCCTGCCGGTTGCGGCGTCCGCGGATATAATGAGGGTTACATGAAGCTCCGCAGTATTCTCTTCGCCCTGGCAACGAGCGGCTTTGCGCTCGCGCTGGCAGCCCAAAACCCGGGTGGCTCACCCGCATCACCGCCAGCTCCCAACCAACCCCAACCGCCAGTGCTGACGCCACCAGCCCCAGGCCAGACCGCGATGCAAGCAACCTCCGGATCCAACGGAGGCGCTCCGGTCGCGAATTCGCAGCAATCGTCCACTCAGGAAGACGACGCCGTCACCACCATCCACAAGACGGTCAATGAGGTCAACGTCGTCTTCACCGTGACCGACAAGCATGGCCGCTACGTGAAGGACCTCAAGAGAAACGACTTTAACTTTGTTGACGATTCCAAGCCGGCCGCGGAGATCCGCGACTTCAGAAGCCAAACTGACCTGCCTTTACAAGTTGGACTTCTGGTCGACGCCAGCAATTCCGTGCGTGACCGCTTCAAGTTCGAGCAGGAGTCGGCAATCGAATTCCTGAACCAGACGGTGCGTCCGAAATACGATTCGGCGTTCGTCGTGGGATTCGACGTGACCCCCGAGGTCACGCAGGACTTCACCGACAACACGGAAATGCTTTCCCGTGGTGTCCGGGCGTTGCGACCGGGCGGTGGCACTGCCATGTACGACGCGCTCTATTACGCCTGCCGCGATAAGTTGCTCAAGGCACCACGTTCGGGCGCGGTTCGACGCGCCATCGTCTTGCTCAGTGACGGCGAGGACAATCAAAGCCATGTCACCCGCGAAGAAGCCATCGACATGGCGCAGCGCGCCGACGCAATCGTCTACACCATCAGCACGAACATTTCGGGCACGAAGGGGAAAGGCGATAAGGTGCTCGAGCGCATCGCCGACGCGACCGGCGGCCGAGCGTTCTTCCCATTCCAGCTGCGCGATGTGAGCAACGCCTTCGCCGAGATCCAGGACGAGCTTCGCAGCCAGTACGCCGTGTCGTACAAGCCGGCCGACTTTAAGGCTGACGGCCGCTATCGCACGATCGAGATCGTGGCGCTGGACAAGAAAAATCTTCATGTCCGGTCACGCCGGGGGTACTTCGCTCCCGTACAATAGCCGGCCATGGCTGGATACTCTGGCACTCCTCTACCCAAGAAGCTGGGAATCAAGGAAAACTTCCGAGTTACGTTCGTGGATTTGCCCGCGGACGTGCGCTTAGAGTTGCGCGAAGCCCTGCGCGTGTGTGAGATGGCTTCAGACGCACGCAGCCCTCTGGATTTCGCCATGCTGTTCGTAAAGACACAAGCGGAGTTGAAGAAGCGGTTCCCGCGCACCGCAAAGCAACTCGCGCCAGCTGGAATGCTGTGGGTCTCCTGGCCGAAGAAGGCGTCGGGCGTTGCGACGGATCTCGACGAGAACGTCGTGCGAGGAATCGGATTGGATGCCGGCCTAGTCGACGTGAAGGTTTGCGCCGTGAGCGAGGTATGGTCGGGCCTGAAGTTCGTGATCCGCGTGAAGGACCGTAAGACATAGGTTCGAATTCCGATCAAGCGTGTCGTGCGAAACCCAAAGCAGAAAAACCAATCCTTCCCAACGGAAAATGAGCGCGTGCCCTTTCGCCATTTCATGCTACGTTTGCATCGGTCATGTAGCAGTCTTGCGAGGGCTACGGGCTTCCGCGCGACGAGAATGAATACTTCGTCGGAAGAGCGGCTGAGAGGTGTGTTCCCGATGAAGTACTGCCCCAACTATAAGTGCGTCGCCTACGGGCGAGTCGTCTATTCGCAATCAACCCGATGCGCATTCTGCCGTTGGGACCTCAAGCCACCCCGCATGAAGAGCGAAGCGGCGGCGGATTACCCACGTGACGCAGAGCGCGGGCTAGCTGGCCACGATCACGCGCAGCACGTGCGCGATCTTTCGAAATTGCCGCAAGCATCCTGAACGGTCGATCATTGCATTCCGGGGACGCGTCCACAGTCTCGCTGGCTAGTAGTAACAACTCCACCTGACACCGCCGTAACTTGTTGGCCTTGCGCCCGCTGGCCTACGATTTGCGGCATGTCCGACCCGTGGCGCCCGCAATTCTCCGAGCAATCCAAGCGTGGCCTGCCCCAACCGACCGACGAGGACGTGGTCCGCGCGCTGGTAGAAATCAAGAATGCCAGTACCGCGCCCATGCCGAGCGCAGACTCTCCGATTCATGTAGTGGCCGAAGAACCTTCCCGGAAGTGGCTCGTCGTTACGGCGGCGATGGTGATGGTCGCGGCCGTCGGTTATGTCGGCAAGCAGGAAGTCCTCCGGCTGGCTCAACTGCAGAATGGAAGAGTCGTCCGTGGCACAGCAATGCCAACCGACGGCCCCGCGCAAATGGTCGCGGAACAATTGCTCGCAAAAGCTGCGACCGGAGACACGCAGGCTACTGACGAAATTTTCGCTCACGCTTCGGAATGGACGGGCAAAACCCAACGCACGCCGCGATCCGAGCAACTCGTGACCGCACTCCTCAATCACTCAGACTTACACGTGCGTCAGGCCGGAGTACGGGCAGAAATGGCTTTGGACGGGGTATCCGCAGATGCGAATGGCCTGCAGCAGGTAAAGCTGTCGATCGGGAACCCGCAACTTCGTGGGTGGTCCTTGTGGATGTTGGGAGCGCTGGCGAATCAAGGCGTCGATCCTGACCACGCGTCAAAGATCATCGAGTCTTACCTGACGGATCCCGATGTTCAGGTGCGGGCCGCGGCGGTCGACGGCATGGCACTGGTAGCGACCTGGGAGACAATTCCGATGATGCTCGACCGCTTCCGGAACGATCCCTCCCCCGTCGTTCAGGAGCGCGCTGCCTGCGACCTGGCCGAGTCGGGGATGTACACGCACGCCCAGAGAATGAGTGCGGCTGCGAGCTTTGTGGGCTGGGTGGACGACTCGCTGCTGACTACGCAGCAACGCGCCTGGGCCGTGCAGGCGCTGGGAGACATCTCTGGTCAGCACTATGGAAACGACGCTGCCGCCTGGCGGCGTTGGTACGAAGGGGTGAAGGAGTAAAAGCAGGTCTCAGGTCTTAGGTCGTCGGGCTTAGGTCTTGCTGTTCACAGCCCCCATGCGCCCTCTGTGGTGGGCGCACTTACCTGCTTCCCTCAGAGCCATTGACGACCGTGCTCTGCGCTCTCCGCGGTCAACCCTTCGACGCTTCGGGCGCGGCGCCTGGAGTTCCTCGCGGTTCCAGGCTCTCCAGCACAGTCTGAAAAAATCGCTCGCGCTGCTCCGGAGTCATATGACGCAGCCGACGCCCCATGGGACCGCCACGGAAATGCCGCCGAGGCCCACCCAACCACCCGAACCCTCCGAACAGGAGCCAGGTCAAGCCAATCAGACCAACCGCCTGCCAGTAGGTAATCGCGTGCAGTCCGAAGATCTCCGGCATCAGCCAATTCCAGAGGTAGTGCACGGCCTGCGAAAAGCCTGCGAAGAAAATGATCGCCACAATCATCAATTTGACCACCTGCTGTATCCATCTCTTGTGCATATTCGTCATCCTTTCAGGAATTCGTCGTAAATTGCCCGAAGCCGCTCGCGCAGAGAAAGCACCGCGTAACGTTTGCGCGACAACAGTGTGTTGACCTTTACTCCGCTCTCTTTCGAGAGTTCTGCGAAACTTCGGCCCTCGAGCTCACTCGCAACAAACACCTCGCGCTGCTCGCGAGGCAACTCGGCCAGCGCAGCATCCAGTTCATCGATCAAAGCCTCTCGGCCCAGGGCTGCCTCCGGTCCCGCATCCGCAGAAGGCAGCAGATCCTGAAACTCAACCTCGCTTCCCTCCTCGTCGTCGACGGGAGTGTTCGCCGAAATCTCAGGACGCCTCTTGCGATACAGATCGATGATGCGGTTGCGCGCCACCCGGAAGAGCCACGGGCCGATGTGCTCGATCGGCCGCATCAACTGGAACGACTCCACCAGTTCCGAGAACACGTCCTGGAGAACGTCTTCCACGTCGTCCGGATTCGCGACCCGCCTGCGAATGAAATTGCGCAGGCGCGAACCCTCGCGGCGAGCGGTCTCCGAGATCTGGTTGTCCAGGTCGATGGGCATCCGTTGTACGCTCGACAACGCTCTCATCCCCACTGTAGACGGATGGGGCGGGGAAATATTGTGTCACTCGGGAACGGTCTTGGCCCTCGCCGTTTGGGTAGTGAGACTGTTGGTAGCGAAAGGCTTACGAGGTAAGGGCTTCGTTCATCCGAGAAAGGGACTGCTTCTGGCGGCCCTGGGCATCGAAGTTTTCCCGCGAAAGCCACCGCTCGAAGCTGGCCTTTCGCGCGGGCCATTCCGAATCGAGCATGGAGAACCACGCCGTATCGCGGTTGCGTCCCTTGATGATCATGTGCTGGCGGAAAATGCCTTCGAAGGTGAAGCCCAGTCGCAGCGCAGCCCGGCGTGAGGGTTCGTTCAGAGCATTGCATTTCCATTCATAGCGGCGGTAGCCAAGATCCTCGAAGACATGTCGCGCCATTAGGTACATCCCTTCCGTCGCACCGGGCGTACGTTGGAGAGCGGGGGTGAAGAGAATGCTTCCGACTTCAATGCAGCGGTGTGCCGGCTCAATACGAAGGTAAGAAGAGTAGCCGACAGGTTTACGCGTCGCGTTGTCGAGGATCGTGAAGAAGAGTGGATCGCGTGAACCGGCCATTTGTTTGAGGCGTGCCTCGAAAGTGGCCTGATCTGGATAAGGCCCATCGAATAGGTATCGCCAGAGATCTTCGCGTTCGGGACCATGACTCGCCTCATAGAGTGCAACCGCATGAGCCGCAGGATCCAGCGGTACAAGCGTGACGAAACGTCCTTGCAAGGTTGTGGGTTGCGGCGCACGCGCAGCCGCCGGATCGACGCGCGGACCGAGTTGGGGTTCGGAGGAAGGCATGGAAGAAGAAGCGGTTCTCAGTTCTCAGTTGTCGGCTGCGGGTCGCGGCTCGTCATTATCTTGCAGCCAGAAGCACTGCAACCCCATACCGGGGCAGTGTCAATGAGTTCTTCGCGAGCCAGCAAGGACGTCCGTCATCGTTGACGGAAGGGTGACTGTCTGTTCGGACTTCGAGAGATTCACCAGAATGTAATCGGCGCCCTTCGGGCCATAACGTGGATTGACCTCCACTCCGTCCGGAACCGCACCCAGCGGAGGCCTTACTCCGCTAACGTCCGTCATCCATTTCGCGGCGGCAGCCATGCCCGAGTCGTCGAGCCACGCACCAATATAGGTGATCCGGCCCTTGCCCGCTTTTGCGTGTGATCGCAGCAGGCTGGCCGTCGAGCGAACTACTGCTCGGTCCATAGGCGGCCCCGCAGGGTGCGCCACCGAGAACGTGGCAAGAAAAACCACAGAAACAAACAGCCTCACTCTCAACCATGAAGTCTCGTGATTTCCTCCCAATCTGATGACCTCCCGCAGTGAGAGATTGTGGGACTGCACATCATAGCTGAGATTGTGATGATGTTGCGGGGGATGAGTTTGTTAGCCGATACCAGGTCGGGTTTCCATCGAGTATGAATTGTCAAAACTCAGAAACGGATGGGGGACACACCGCCACAACTCATCGTGACGAGGAGTCTTTCAATCGGAGGAATCGGCGGAAGCGATGCTCCCGTTCAATCGCTGTGCGCGATCGCGTAGTAGCCGCTGCGGGACTGGATTTTGTAGCCTTGCTTGGAGCGAATCTCGACCTTCCGGAAGGTGCCGTCGAGTTTGGAGTTGGTAGGGGTATAACCGATGTTGTATTGGCTGCGAAGTTCCTTGGCGATCTGATCGAAGGCTTCCTTCAGCTTGTCGAACTTGTTGCCAACTTCGATCACACGGCCTCCCGTCTCGCCGGCGAGCTTCTTCATCTCCGAATCACCGGAATATCCGCCGAACCCGTAGAAACCCCGGTCGGCAATGAGCAGGACGTAGCAGATCGAATCTGATTTCTGCGCGGCTTCAATGGCATCTTTAATGCGAAGCTGGCTGCCCTGGTCTTCGCCATCGGTGAGCAGGATCATCGCCTTTCGGCCAACTTCATGGGAAAGCTCATCGTGTGCTGCGAGGTATACCGCGTCATACAGCAACGTGCCCCGGGGATTGCTGGTGGGAATGGGACCGCCGCCCAGGCCGGGGAGCGATCCGCCTCCGCCGCCAGTGTTGATCTTCGCCTTGTTGAGTGCGGCCTTGAGCCGGCGCACATCGTTGGTGAAGTCCTGCAGCAGGTCGACGTTGACATCGAAGTCAATAACGAACGCTTCATCTTTCTCTCGAAGGATGTCGTTGAGAAAAGCGCCACCGACTTCCTTTTCCATTTCGAGCACCCGCATCTGGCTGCCGCTGGAGTCGATCAGGATGCCCAGCGTGAGTGGCAGATTGCTCTCGGCGGTGAAATATTTGACAGTCTGCGGTTTGCCGTCTTCAAAAAGCTCGAAGTCATCCTTGGTCAGACTCGGAATAAGACCTCCCTTTTTGTCTTTTACGTTGTAGAACAACTGCACCACGTTGACGCGGACTTTCAGGGTCTCCATGGACTGATCCTGATCCTGGGACGAGTCCTGCGGTGCATTCGACGCGGGCGGGTTCGAGGTGGGCTTTTGCTGACCGGCCAGGGGTAGACTGGCCACTAGGCCGAGGATGAACAGCAACGGAAGCACACGGGCTTTGGGCATTCGGCAATTCTCGTGGGACTTTTGTTAGTCTATTCCTGTAGGGTTAGATGCTACCAATTTACTGGGTTGGAGCATCCCAAAGGTGTTACGGTTGCCCGCCGCTGGAGAATAAGGCCTTGGGTCAGAAAGATTTCAACGGTTTCGGGAAAATCGCAGCAACAAGCCTCGCCGTTTGTCTGGCTGGCGCTCTTGCGCTTGCGCAGGATCAGAGTCAAACGCCGCCCCCGCAACAGGATATTCCCGACGCCCCGTCCGCGACTCGTCCCGTACAACCGTTCCCCTCGAACCTGCCGCCGGCGCCGAAGACCGGTGCACCCCAGCCCGCGCCGCCCCCGAACCAGGCTCCGCCGACCGATTCCGGCTCGAGCAGCAGCGGCGGAAATCCTCCGCCGATGCCCCCGGTAAAGACCGTGCCTCCGGGGAGCATCCCGGCCGATCAGGGCAATGACATCAACTCGCGCGAGGACCTGTATAAGATCGTGACCCGAGTCAACTACGTGATCGTCCCGGTCACGGTGAAGGATACCTCCGGTCACCTGGTCGACGGCTTGCGGCCGAAAGACTTCACGGTTCTCGAGGATGGCAAGAAGCAGGAGCTTAAACTGTTCGTGGTCGATCCCCTACCACTGTCGGCGGCGATCATCCTCGATACCGGCATGCCCGACGTCGCCCTGCAAAAAGTCGCCCAGACCTACACGGCGCTGACCGGGTCCTTCAGCCCCTACGACGAAGTCTCTCTCTATACCTACAGCAGCACTGTCAGTCAGGTGAGTGATTTCTCGGCGGTTGGTGACAAGCTGAACACCGTCCTGAATCGCATGAAGCTGGAGCGCGGCGGCAACAATGGCGCGCCTGTCATGAACGGTCCGCTCGGCCCGCAAGGCCCCACGGTCAACGGAATCCCCGTTGAACGCCCCGGAGCGCAGCCCAACATCGCCCCTCCCAAAGACGTTCGCGTGATGAACGACGCCGTCGTCCGCGCTGCCCTCGATCTCAGCAAGCGAGATCCGGGCCGGCGCAAGATCATCTTCATCATCAGCGACGGCCGCGAGTACGGCAGCAAAGTGTCGTACGGCGACGCCCTCAAAGTGCTGCTCTCGCGCAACGTGACCGTCTACGGCGTCGGCGTAGAGGCGGCATCGATCCCGATCTACAACAAGCTGGAAAAACTTCGTCTGCCGCATTACGGCTATGGCGACATTCTGCCCAAGTACGCGAAGGCCACCGGTGGCGAGGTCTTTTCCGAGTTCAACCGCGACAACATCGAAATCGCGTACATGCGCGCGACCGGCGACGCCCGCAATCAGTACACGCTGGGCTACCAGACGCGGGCCACGCCCAGCAGTACCTACCGGGATATCGAGGTACGCGTGGATCGGCCCGGTCTGAAAATCACTACCAAAACTGGATACTATCCGCTGCCGGCTGCGCGATAGCATCCGACCAAAGATCTCCTTATCAGTAACCTGCGTAACCTGCCGGTAACAATGGCCGTATGGTATAAAGGCCACGAGTACCCCTAGGGAAATTTTTCACGCGTTGGCACTCCAGCGGGACGGACTGCCTTGACGGTATGTTCATTTAGAGGAAATTCTTGAGTTTCATCAACTTTGCAGCCCGCGAGATCAACTGCAAGATCGTGTATTACGGCGCCGGATTAGGCGGCAAGACCACGAACCTGCAGCACATCTACCAGAAAACCGCGGAACAGCAGAAGGGCAAGATGATCTCGCTCGCCACCGAAACCGAGCGAACCCTGTTCTTCGACTTCTTGCCTCTCGACCTCGGCTCCGTTCGAGGGTTCAAAACCCGCATCCACCTATACACCGTTCCCGGGCAGGTCTTCTACGACGCCAGTCGCAAGCTGATCCTGCGCGGCGTCGACGGCATTGTCTTTGTAGCCGACTCCCAGGAAGAGCGTATGGACGCCAACGTCGAAGCGCTCGACAACCTGATGGACAACCTCAAAGAACACGGCTACGACTTCTTCAAGATCCCCTACGTCCTCCAACTCAACAAGCGCGACCTGCCCAACGTCCTTCCCGTGGCAACCCTCGCCAAAGAGCTTCGGCGGAAGAACGAACCCGTCATTGAAGCCGTGGCCTTCCAGGGAGCCGGCGTCTTCGAGACTCTCAAAGAAATTGCTCGCCAGGTGCTGACCGAATTGAAGCAGGGTGGATAGGAAAATCAGGTTTTAGGTCTTAGGTTTCAGGTTTTCCGGACTTGGTGCCGGGCGACTCTCCGCTAAACAGACTTGCCTTCAAGATCCTCTAAAGCCTCGAGATCCTTGAACATCAAGCACTGCCGCTGCAACTGCGCCGCCGTTTGTCAGCGTTCGTTCATCGCCCGCTACGGCATTTCCAAACGAGCCCCCCCGACCTTCGCTTTCGTATCCGGGCGCGTCGTCCGAGCGCCATCAACGCCATCAAATCGGCATAGGGGGGAGAGTCACCTCTCCTCCCATGCCACACCACCGTACAGGCGGGTCCCGCATACGGCGGTTCGATAAGTTCGTCCCACGGATAACGACGTGGGCTGGGCGTTCGCAGGTTGGGGACGCCGTGCGGGTTTCACTTCTCGGGTTAGCATCCGTTGCGGCTTCACCGCGCTGTGCCTACCCAAGGACCTGCCGAAGCAGGATGGCCAGTGCAATACCCTCATCGAGACCCAAGCACTACTGACCCTTCCTATCGTTCGGGCCTTCGCCGCTCACGCGACTACTACGCCCTCTGCTGACTTCTGCTATGCGGTCAGAACACCTCTCGATGTCCTCAGTCACGAATACGTGACACACAGCAGATCTCCCGCGATAAGTTCGACCGCTGTCCACGCACGACCGCCGGATTTACCACCAGTGCCCTTGATGGATATGGGCTTCCCGATTGTTTGCTCGCTCGCCCGGCACCGTAGGCCTCTTCATCCGGTTCTTGTTCATCGGCCCGCGTGTTTGCTCTACGCTTCCTCCAGACCCCACCTTGCGATGACGCCCTTGCGCTTCGCTACCCTTCACCTCCATCAGGTTGGTAGAGGACTTTCACCTCCAAGCTGTCGAACATGCACGGCGTACAAACCAAAGGGCGCCTTCCGGCGCCCTTCTTGAATTAATTCCCAACCAATCTATTTCGTTTCCGCCAGTCCTGGGGTCGCTCCAAACTCGCGCCGGCCATTCACCGTCTTGGCCGCACGAGCTGCGGCTGGTTGCGCGCCCGAGGCGGATCCGTAACGCTCGAGCAGCACTGGAACCATGGCGCCTTCGGCTTCCTTCACGAACGTCATGTGGCTTTCGCCGGTCAGGTCCACCCGAACGAAGTCGCCGAGTTTCACCTGCCCCGTCGCCACCAGGTTCGCGAGCGGAAAAACAATGTTCCGCTCGATCGCCCGTTTCAGGTGACGCGCGCCGTATCGCGGATCGGTTCCTTCCTTCAGCAGGAATTCCTTCACCTTCGACGTGCAATTAAAGACGAATTGATTCGCGCCGGCTGCCAGCAGAATCCGCTGCTGCACCAGGCCCAGTTCGATCTCCAGAATCTGGCTGAGATGCTCGGGCCGCAGCGTCTTGAAGACCACGACCTTGTCGATGCGGTTCATGAACTCGGGCGTGAACTTCCGGCGTGCCGCTTCAGTCGCGGTGCGGGAAATCTTCTCGTCGAGTCTGGAATCCACCTCGGTCACCTGCGTCGCGAATCCCATGCCGCCGTCCACCAGTCCGGTCATCTCCCCGGCTCCGAGGTTCGACGTCATGATGATGATGCACTGCGACAGGTCCACCCGGCGGTTGTCGCCCAACGTGAGCGTGGCCTTATCGAGGATGCCAAGCAGCAGCTGCCAGAGCGAGTCGCTCGCCTTCTCGATCTCGTCGAACAGCAGGATCGAGAGCTTCAGCTTGTCGGTGTGCCACTGGTTTAAAGCTTCCTGGGTCAGCAGTGGGTGCGTCTCCCGGTGACCCAGGTAGCCTGGAGGCGACCCGATCAGCTTGGCAATTTCGTGTGAGTGTTGGAATTCGGCGCAGTCGATCTTGATGCAAGCGCGCGCGTCGCCGAAGAGAGACTCGGCCAGAGCCTCGACGACACGGGTCTTGCCGGAACCCGTAGGTCCCAGGAACAAGAGGTTTCCTACCGGACGCCCCGGAGGGTTCAGACCGGCCAGAAACATCTGATAGATCTCTACGACCTTCTCGATGGCCTGGTCTTGTCCGACGATCTTGCGCCGCAGGGCGCCGTCGAACTCCCGGGCATCGTTGCTTCGACGATTGGGATCGAGCACAGTGGCGAGGTTCGTTCTCATAGGGTCTCGAGGCCCCTTTTCTACAGCGAGGCCAGATTGTTCTTCCTGGGACGACGTGGTTGTTTTTGTTCGGACTGACCCCGAGCGACAAAAAATGTCACTCGCTTAACAACTCGTTAACAACGCTGCTGGTACTGCAAGCCGTTGACCATCCCTTAAGTAACTATCGCTTCCCCACTTCTTGAGTCGTTAGATGCTTCTAGCCGACTTGCGGAGACTTATTCGCAAAACCTCACAAGTGCCGAGAGCGAAATTGTTTGCGCATCAAGGATGGTTTCTTGGCGTCTTCCCTTCCTCGTTTCCAACTACATGGCGCTGGTCCGACGTAACTGGCAGCCCCAAAAGACGCGGGTTAGTATCCGCCCAAGAATCAGTTCCTTGGAGAAAAACTTGCGTCGTTCGGGTCCCTTTTCACTCACCGTTGGAGTTCTCATCCTTGGCTTTTTCACCCTTGGCACAACCGCCGCAGCTCAGTCGTCGGGGCAAACCGCGAAGATCGTCCGCAGCAGCACGACGACGCCTTCGGTGGGCGCAATCAAGCCGGCCGACCTGCCGTCTCCGACCGTGGCTCCTCCAGGAACGGAATTCTACGTTGCCAAGCGAGGGGACAGTATCGGCGCTGTGGCGAGGCAGTATTTAAAGCGGACATCCTACCTTACTTCCAGCGAATTAGCCGAAGCTATCCGCAAAGCCAACGGCAACCGCACCGGGAATAACCTGAAAGCCAGCGAACAGGTCGTCGTTCCGGGCATCCTGGCCGCCCCGATCGTTGAGAAGTCGATCGCAGTACCGAAAGACTTTGAGGTCCGAGCTATCTACCTGACCGGCGTGATGGCCGGCAGCGACCACGGGATACGGATCATCAAACACTGGCGTGAAGTAGGCGGAAACGCCGTCGTCTTCGACATCAAGGACAGCGACGGCAGCGTCAACATCGCCTTCGATCACCCGCTCGCCGGACGCCAGCACATCTACATTCACGACCTGCCCAAGTTCACGCATTTCCTGCACAGCGAAGGCATGCACGCCATCGCCCGCATCGCCATGTTCCGCGACCAGCGCCTGGTCCAGACGTACCCCGAGCTCGCGGTGAAATCGCACCGCACCGGGCAGCCTTGGCGTGAGAACGGCAAGCTGGTCTGGACGGACACTTCGAATCCCAAGGTGCAGGAGTACGACATCGCCCTCGCCAAATATGTCGCCGACTCTGGCGTGGATGAGATCCAGTTCGACTACGTCCGCTTCCCTGCCGAAGGCGACCAGAAGGACGCCACCTTCCACTTCCAGACCGAGCATCCAAAATGGCAGCGTTCCGACGTGATTGCCGATTTCCTCAAGCGCGCCTACGCGGAACTGCACCCGAAAGGCGTGCTTCTGTCTCTCGACGTTTTTGGCGTGATGGCCTGGCAGCGCCCGGTCGATCTCTCGCATACCGGTCAGGACATTGTCCAGATGGCGAAGTACTGCGATGTGCTCTCGCCCATGATCTACCCTTCGCACTTCTTTGGGATGGATGGCTACGAGCACCCCGGAGACGCCCCCGAACACTTCATCGGCGAGTCGATGGACCGCTTCAAGCTCATCACAAAAGACAGCAATGCCGTGATTCGTCCATGGCTGCAAGCCTTCCGCTGGAGAACCAAGACCTATTCGCCGGAATACATCGAGACGCAGGTGCGCGTATCTAAAGAAAAGGGCGGGGTGGGCTTCCTCTTCTGGAATGCCGGCAACGACTACTCGAAGCCCTATGCGGCCATGCCCGTCATGCGCACCGCGAAAGAGAAGTATTTTCGTGGAGATGAGTTGCCGGGGGTAGCGAAGTCCACAGCGACGGCATCGATTCCAACCGGCGGCGGCCAGTAGCGTTGAGCTTCGTCGTCTCCCGTAAACAGGGTTGGCCGTCTGCCGTCTCTTGCAACCCGTTACTCGGGGCTCCCGGCTTCTTCGCTGTCACCCAGAGCGAAGTGAGGCGCAGCCGAACGCTCTCTCCCACTCTGTCATCCTGAGCGAAGTGAGCCGAACGGCGAATGAAGTCGAAGGACCACGTGTTCCTGAAACTCTGCATCCGGCCTCGATGGTTATTTCCACCACCGAGCTAGCCCACTACTTCGTACTAACCCGCACCTCATAGTGCGTTGTCGTCGGCTCGATACGGCTTAGCAGTCTTTTTGCCTCGGGCTCGAACACAGCAACGGCGTAATCGGGCCCGGCAAACCGCTTCACCGCATCGAGCGAGTCAAAGAAATTGATGACGACGAACTCGGCTTCCTCCGCCCCATCATTGCGAAGCACATAGCCCCCGCGATAGCCCTCAATGTTTTTCAGTCCCGGAAGGACCGTCTCCCTCAACAGCTTCTCGTAAGCCTCCGCGTCCTTGAGTTTGGTCCAGCCTCGCCAATGACGAGCGATCATGAAAACCCTCGCCCCACCATTTTAAAGATGTGGCGGCCACCGCGACATGACCGCCACAATTTGCTGACGCGCTGCAGCTTGTTACCGCGCCACCGCCTCTTTCTCCAACCACTTCTTTCCTCCCGCCGAATCCATCCACTCTCCCGCGACCTGCCGTGTTGGAACGTTGAGCCGATTCCAGACGTTAATGGCGGCAATTGCCAGCAAGAGAACCGACAACTGCGTTTCGTCATAATGCCGCGCCGCTTCTTCCCAGATCTCATCGGGAACGGGGTCCGGCCGATCACTCAGCCGCGTCACCGACTCGGTTAGCGCCAGTGCCGCGCGCTCCGCATCTGTGAAGTAAGGCGTATCGCGCCACCCCGCCACCGTGAAGAGGCGCTGATCGGTTTCGCCGGCGCGCTTCAGCTGCCGCGAGTGCATGTCCAGGCACACGCTGCATCCATTAATCTGACTGGCTCGCAAATGCACCAGTTCTAGTGTCTTCTCGGGAATCCCGTGTTTCTGTACGGATTTGCTGAGTGCTTGCATGGCCTCTGGGATGACTAGGGCTGGATTTTTCATTCTTGCTTGCATGATTTTCAATCTCCTTGTCACTTGTCTTTGGACGCTAACCGGATTCGTTCCCCGAAACTTGCAACTCGAAACTTGAAACGGATTCAACCTACCGACCGCCCGGCATTCATACCGCTGACCTGACATTCCTTCATTGTCACTGATCGTAAAATCTGCGCTACACGCGTCCGGAACCAAGACTTGGCTCGGTTATAATCGACTGTAATTTTGCGTGCGCTAGCGCTCCCTCCTCGCGAGAAAATCGCGCCGCCTGCAAAGCTACAGCATCAAAACTTTTTTGGTGAGGAGCCTCCATGGCGATTCAGAAGACGGAAAAAATTTGGCACAACGGCAAGCTCATTGCCTGGGATGACGCGCGCATCCACGTGATGTCGCATGTCATTCACTACGGCTCATCCGTGTTCGAGGGCGTGCGTTGCTATTCGCTGCCAAGTGGCCCGGCAATCTTCCGCGCTCAGGAACACGCGCAACGCCTGCTGGATTCCGCCAAGGTCTATCGCATCGACGTGGACTACACTCGCGACGAGATCGTCAAAGCGATGACCGACGTCATCGCCAACAATGGCGTATGGCCGTGCTACTTGCGTCCTGTGATTCTCCGCGGATACGGCGAAGCCGGGGTGAACCCCTTCAATTCGCCGACCGAAGTTTATGTAGTGAACTACCCGTGGGGAAAATATCTGGGCTCTGACGCCGACACCGGCTGCGACGTTTGTGTCTCCTCCTGGACGCGCCTCGCGCCTAACACTCTCCCCGCGATGGCCAAGGCCGGCGCGAACTACATGAACTCCCAACTTATCAAGATGGAAGCCATCATCAACGGATACGCCGAGGGTATCGCACTCGACACCAACGGCTACGTGAGTGAAGGCTCCGGCGAGAACGTCTTCATCGTGCGCAACGGTGTGCTGCAAACGGCTCCGCTCGGCAACTCGGTTCTTCCTGGCATCACGCGCGACTCGGCGCTACAGATCGCCCGCGACCTCGGCATTCCAATTGTCGAGCAGATGATCCCGCGCGAGATGCTCTATATCTCCGATGAAGCCTTCTTCACCGGCACCGCTGCCGAAATCACTCCGATCCGCTCGGTCGACAAGATCAGCGTCGGCAAGGGCGCGACGGGGCCAATCACGAAAGCGATCCAGAAGGAGTTTTACGCAATCGTGCACGGCGAGAAGGCCGATCGGCACCAATGGCTCACCCCGGTACCCGTTCGGAACAAGCAGCCGGTCACCGTCTAGTAACTACGACGGGCCATTCCAGGGCATGCCGCAAAGCGACGCGGCATAGCTTCCGCAAATGGGGACGACCTTAAGTGTCGCCCCCATTCCGCGGCATTTCCGGGACAAAAGCTTCAGATGAGTTGAATTCAGTCGCGATCGTGATCGCGGTCGTCCCAGTCGCGCTGATCATGCCATCGCTGCTCGTGTTCATCCCACCAGCGATGGTATTCGTGCCAGCACTGCTCCCGCACCTCGTGTAATTCGTGGCGTTCGTGATCGGCTTCGGGGCTACGGCGCCCGTGCCGCTCAATCGCTTCATGCAACTCGTGCTCGGCGTGCTGAACACGTCGCTGGCAATGTTCCTCCATCGCCTCCCGCGATTGTCCAAACGCGCGCGGTGCTGCCGATGACACTACCAACGCCACAACAATACCCAAAGACCACAGCCATGACTTCACCGCCCCATAGCGTGCTTCATGACGATGCATACCCGAGCCTCCAAGCAAGGATTAGCTTCAACGTACCGGTCGGATAGATGCCGTCGCCAAGCCTCACTGCGTTACGGTAAAACCCGTATGCCATGAAAACATTTACGAAGCTCATTCGTAGTACCAGTTGGAAGGCACGGATCGGTCCCGCAGTTGAGTCATGAGACTAAGTCAACCATTCCAACCCCTCTTGTTGACCGCATGTGAGCGCTGAGACCTGAGACCTGAGACCTGACACCTGCAGTCATTACTTAGGTCATCTTGGGGAAGGTGACGAAACGCGCCATCATACGAGAGGTTCTATTGGGAGACGTGTCGAATGAATATCGATGATCTGCTGCGAATCGCCATGGAGCGGCGCGCGTCAGACTTGCACCTCAAGGTCGGAAACTACCCGCACCTCCGCGTGGACGGCGAACTGCATCCATTGACCGACCAGCCGCGCATCAGCGCCGAAGACATGCTGACGATGGCCTTCAGCATGATGTCGGCCCGGCAGAAACAGAAATTCAAAGAGACCACCGAAATCGATATGGCCTACGGCGTGGCCGGACTCGGCCGCTTCCGTGTCAACGTCTTCCAGCAACGAGGCAACGTGGGACTCGTCCTTCGCGTCATTCCTACGAAAATCCGCGCACTCGACGAGCTCTACCTGCCCAAGGTTGTCGAACAGATCTGCGACATGCCTCGCGGCCTCGTGCTCGTTACGGGCGTGACCGGATCCGGCAAATCCACCACGCTGGCCGCGATGGTCGACCGCGTGAACTCCACGCGCGCCGAACATATCATCACCATCGAAGACCCGATCGAATTTCTGCACCGCGACAAGAAAGGCTACGTCAACCAGCGCGAGATCGAAGTCGACACGCCAAGCTTCTCCGCGGCGCTGCGCGCTTCGTTGCGTCAGGATCCGGACGTGATCCTGGTCGGCGAAATGCGAGACCTCGAAACCATCGGCACCGCCATCCACGCAGCCGAAACCGGCCACATGGTGTTCTCGACGCTGCACACGCTCGACGCGGTCGAAACCATCAACCGTATTATTGCCGTCTTCCCGCCGCCCGAGCAGAAGCAGGTCCGTCTGCAACTCGCCGCCATTCTGCGCGCCATCATCAGCCAACGCCTGGTGAAGCGCACGGACGCGGAAGGACGCGTGCCCGCCGTTGAAGTCATGATCAATACCGCGTTCATCCGCGAATGTATTCTCGTTCCGGAAAAAACGCGCTCCATCCGCGACGCCATCGCGGCCGGCACCTCGCAGTACGGCATGCAGACCTTTGATCAGTCGCTCTGGGATCTGTTCCAGGCCGGATTGATCGGTTACGAAACCGCTCTCGAAAACGCATCCAACGCCGACGACTTCAAGCTGCGCATGCAAGGTATCGCCTCTACCGCCGACATCTCGCGGCAGGCGATGCAGTCGGCCGGATACGGCGGGCGCTAATTTCGCAGCACAAGTGTTGTCCTCCTGAACTCGTAGGCGCGCCCACGGCGCGCCTTTTTTGTGCGTTCAGCACTTCGTTCTTAGCAGTTATCCCCGACTGCTCTCTCACAGACGTCCTGGTAGCCAAATGCCAATTGCTAAGTGCCAGGTGCTGGTCGTCCTTTCCCCGCTAGCGCGATTGCGCTAATGTGAACATCATGGCGTTTGGCGGACCGAAGAAAAAGGTGTACACGGAAGAAGAGTTGTACGAGTACGCCGTCGGTGCGCTTGCCCGCCGCATGCGCAGCGTCGCTGAGTTGAAGCGGTTGCTCCGACAGAAAGTCGAAGCTGACACCGAGTTCGGGCAAACACTCGTCGAGTTGATCATCCGCAAGCTCAAAGATCAGGGCTACCTCAACGATGCAAAGTACGCGGCCGCGTACTCTTCCTTCCGTCGCGATAACGAAAAGTTCGGACGCATGCGCGTCGTTACCGATCTCAAAGTCAAAGGCGTGCACGGTAATGTGATCGACCAGGCCGTCTCAGCGGCCTTCGATGAAGTCAACGAAGAGAAGCAGGCGCGTGCCTACTTGCAGCGCAAACGCCTCGCCAAGCCCACCGACCAGAAGCAGACTGCACGCATCTTCCGCCAACTCGTCCGCGCCGGATTCCGATCGAAGACGATCTTCACGATTCTCAAGAAGTGGGACGTCGATGACGAGACCCTGACAGCGCTCGAATCGGAGCAGCAAGAGTAACCACAGAGAGCACACAGTGTTGGCTCTGGGCTCTCGGCTTTAGGCTCTCGGTCTCCGTGATCCTCTGTGTCCTCTGTGGTTTAAAATAAAGAATTACGTTCACCGCGAAATCTTTTCTGTCTGTTGAGGCTCTCGAAATCATCATGCTGACCGGCTCTCAGGTACGCCGTAAATTTCTGGACTTTTTCATCGAGAAGGGGCACCGCGAGGTGCACTCGTCGTCTCTCGTCCCGCAGAACGATCCCACGTTGCTGTTCACCAACGCCGGCATGAACCAGTTCAAGGACGTGTTTCTTGGTCTCGAGAAGCGTGACTACTCGCGCGCTACGAGCTCGCAGAAGTGCGTGCGCGCCGGCGGCAAGCACAATGACCTCGAAAACGTCGGCTTCACGAACCGCCATCACACGTTCTTCGAAATGCTGGGCAACTTTTCTTTTGGCGACTACTTCAAGAAGGATGCGATCGCGTACGCGTGGGAATTGGTGACGTCACCGAGGTGGTTCGGCCTTTCGAAAGACAAGCTCTACGCCACCATCTTCAAGGGCGAGAACGGCGTGGAGCGCGATGCTGAAGCGTACGATCTTTGGCTCGGACAGGGTGTGCCCAAGGAGCGCATCTACGAGTTCGGCGCCAAGGACAACTTCTGGCAGATGGGCGACACCGGCCCATGCGGTCCGTGCAGCGAGATTCACTATGACATGGGACCTGCCGCCAGCGACCAGGGACACACCGATTGCCAGTTCGGCTGCGAGTGCGGCCGCTACATGGAAATCTGGAATCTGGTCTTCATGCAGTTTGATCGCGATGCGAGCGGCAAGCTGACGCCGTTGCCGAAGCCGTCAATCGATACGGGCGCGGGCCTCGAGCGTGTCACGGCGGTATTGCAAGGCGTAGTTTCGAACTATGACACGGATTTGTTCACGCCGCTGATCCGGCGCGCAGCCGAACTGACGGGAGCATCGCTGAAGAAAGAGATCGAAAAAGAGTCGCACTCGAAATCAGCCGCATCGTTGCGCGTCATCGCGGATCACTCGCGCGCTGCGACGTTCCTGATTTCCGACGGAGTGATTCCTTCGAACGAGGGCCGCGGTTACGTGCTCCGAAAAATTATTCGCCGGGCAATCACGCACGGGCGTCTGCTTGGACAGACGAAGCCCTTCCTACATCAGATGGTGGTTACAGTGCGCGATCTGATGAACGATGCGTATCCCGAGTTGAATGAGACGGCGGAGCGCGTGTCGAAAGCTGTGCTCGCGGAGGAAACACGGTTCGCACACACGATGGAAGTTGGGCTGCAACGACTGGAGCAAGACCTCCGTGAGGCTCGAGACACCTACGACAACGTAAAGACGCTACTATCGGATCCTGCGAGGATCGTGCCGCCGGGTGCGCTGGCCACGGTGAAGACGGATCTGGAACAAGACCGCAACCAACTTGAGGGGGAGTTGAAGAACGGACCCGTTTATGACGGGGCGAAAGCGTTCAAGCTCTATGACACTTTTGGAATGCCAAAGGACTTCATCGAAGACGCTTGCCGTGATCAAGGAATTGTTTTCGATAAAGCCGGCTTCGACGCTGCCATGGAGGAGCAGAAGCAGCGGGCTCGCGCTTCCTGGAAAGGCGCGGCCAAGCAGACCGCGAATCCCGAGTACCAGAAGCTGCCTGCCTCCGACTTCGAGGGCTATCACCGGACGCGCTCGGACAGTGCAGAAGTGCTGGCCCTGATGAAGGACGGTCACGGCGTGCAAGAGCTCAAGGTCGGCGAGCAGGGCGAAGCCATTCTCGATCACACGTCGTTCTACGCTGAAGCTGGCGGACAGGTGGGCGATCGCGGCTGGTTCTATTCTGATGACCACAATACCGTTGTGGCTGAGGTTACGGGCACGTATTACCCCATTCAGGGAGTCCGTGCTCATAAGATCATCGTAAAATCACCACCGTCCGCAAAGAGCGCGGAAGGGTGGGGCACCCTCAAAGTGGGCGACCATGTCGACGCCGTTGTCGACGCCGATGTCCGCCTGGCCACCATGCGCAATCACACGGCGACGCATCTGCTGCATGCGGGGCTGCGCGAGGTGCTAGGCAAGCACGTGAAGCAAGCGGGATCGCTGGTGGCGCCCGGACACCTTCGCTTTGACTTCTCTCACTTTACCGCGGTCGAAGGCGAAGAACTGCAGGACATCGAGGACCTGATCAACAAGGAAGTCTTGCAGAACGAAAAGATCGAAGTCATCGAAAACGTTCCCATCGATGTAGCCGTGAACGAGTATCACGCGATGGCGTTGTTCGGCGAGAAGTACGGAGACAAGGTGCGCGTGATCCGCATCGGCGACTTCTCCACCGAATTGTGCGGCGGCACGCACACGACGGCCACAGGCGAGATCGGGCTGATCAAGATCCTGAAAGAAGGTAGCGTTTCGTCGGGTGTGCGCCGCGTCGAGGCGGTCACGGGCGAAGGATCGCTGCGACACTTCCGCAAAGATCATCAACTGGAAAATGTCGTGGCCAGTCTTGCCGGGCACGCCGACGGCGACAGCCCTGCCGATACTTTGAAATCAGAACTCGACCGCAAAGATGCAGAGATCAAGCGACTGACGCGCGAACTCGACCAGGTGCGCATGAAGTCGGCTTCGTCTTCCGTTGCATCGGTCGATGAAAAAATTAAAGACGTGAAGGGTGTGAAGGTTCTGGCGCACCGAGTGGACAACCTGGAGCGCCCGCAGATGCGCACACTTATCGATCAACTGCGCGACAAGGTTGGCTCGGGCGTGGTGGTGCTTGGCTCGGCGAACGATGGCAAAGTCGCGCTGATCGCAGGCGTCACGAAAGACCTGACGAGCCGCATTCAAGCTGGCAAAGTCATCGGCCAAGTTGCGCAGAAAGTGGGCGGAAAGGGCGGCGGCCGGCCCGATATGGCCGAGGCTGGTGGCGACAAGCCCGAGGCGCTCGACGCGGCGCTGAGCGATGTGTACAAGGTGGTCGATTCGATGCTTTAGGGCAGGCCTTAGGTCTTAGGTCTCAGGTTCAGATTCAGGTGTGAGGTTTGGGCCTCACACTTCGAGTATCATGCACGAGGCTTCAGGGATCAGATTTCACACTTTAGTGTTCGAAGTGTGGAGTGCCCCTGACACCTATCACCTGAGACCTAGGGCCTGTTTTTCTTATGGAACGAATCTCTTTCATCACGCACAAGGGCAAGCCGATCATGGTGGTCGACCTCAGCCACTGTGAAGCGAGAGAGATCCTGCTACTTCTCGACGAAGCCCAGCGAACCGTCGCCAGGCACGAGCGCGGTTCTCTGCTCACGTTAGGCGATATGACCGGCGCGCACATCGATCGGGCAGTTGCGACCCGTATGAAAGAAGTGCTGACGCTGGACCGTCCCTTTGTGAAGCGCTCGGCATGGGTCGGCACCGAGAGCGTGCCGCATGTGTATTACGAGAACATCAAAACTTTCTCACGGCGTGACTTCCCGGCTTTCAAGACCCGCGAAGAGGCGATGGAGTGGCTTGTGGAGGAGTAGAGCTCGACTAGTCGGGTTCCCCGCTCTAGCGATTCCGTCCGTCCGTAACGTACCAGGCAAAACAATTCGCAAGTCTTCGCGGAATTCTGGGCGCAGAGTTCTGGCTCTGCAGCTTAGCAAGAGCACCGCCCTTCCCCGGGTCCAACCCGAGGCTTGACAATTTTCTATATTTCTGCAATCGTCGAAATATGTCAAAGAAGTCTGCCGAACAGGTCGCCCGGTTCGCCGACATGTTTTCGGCGATGGGCACCGAAGCCCGCCTCCGCATCATGCAGTTGTTGCTGACGGCGCACCCCGACGGACTGGTCGTCAGCGAAATTCAAGAAGAGTTGGAGATTCCGAATTCAACTCTTTCCCATCATCTCGACAAGCTGAAAAATGAAGGACTGGTTCAGGTGCGTCGCGAGAGCACGTTCTTACGGTATACCGCCGACACGGAAGCGCTTCAGCAACTGCTGCAGTTTCTCTATGCGGAATGTTGCACCCGAAACAAGGCAGTCAAACCAGCAGACATCGTGCAGATTTGCAAATAGGAGATCCCATGGGTACCGCGGATATTAAAGAAGTCGTAAAGGAAAAATACGGCCAGGCTGCTTTGCGCGTGAAAAGTGGTGAAGGCAGCTGCTGTTGTGGGGCGACCTCTGCGAGTGGACTTTCTTGTGATCCGATTACGAAGGGTCTCTACGACAACTCGCAGGCTTCCCAGATTCCTGAAGAAGCGATGCTCGCATCGCTGGGATGCGGGAACCCGACCGCGCTCGCCCAACTGAATCCCGGAGAAGTGGTGCTCGATCTCGGCTCGGGCGGTGGAATTGACGTTCTGCTCTCGGCCCGTCGGGTTGGGCCCACCGGCAAGGTGTACGGGCTCGACATGACCGACGAGATGCTTGCGCTTGCAAACGAGAACAAGCACAAAGCGGGAGCCGAGAACGTGGAGTTTTTGAAGGGAGAGATCGAGAACATTCCGCTCCCCGACAATTCGGTGGATGTCATCATCTCGAATTGCGTGATCAATCTGTCTGCCGACAAGGACCGCGTGCTGCGCGAGGCGTTTCGAGTCCTGAAACCCGGCGGGCGATTTGCCGTCTCCGACGTGGTAACGCACGGCGCCATTCCCGATGCAATCCGAGAGAAGGTTCTGCTGTGGGTCGGTTGCATTGCCGGAGCGCTTGACGAGGCCGACTACAAGGCCAAGTTGAAGTCCGCCGGCTTTGAGCAGATCGAGGTCGAGCCAACGCGGATTTACAGAGTCGAGGATGCGAGAGAGTTCCTGTCGTCGGCGGGCGTCAACGTGGAGGAGATTGCCTCGCGGGTGGACGAAAAGTTCATGAGCGCGTTTATACGCGCCGTGAAGCCTGCAGGCGCGGCGACGAAACCTTGTTGCGGGCCGACCTGCTGTAATTAGCGGAGAACCAACATGCAAGGACATTACAACGTATTGTTTCTGTGCACCGGCAATTCGGCGCGATCGATTCTGGCCGAAGCGATCCTTAACTTCAAAGGCAGACCGAACTTCACGGCGTACAGCGCGGGCAGTCACCCGACGGGACCGGTTCGACCTGAAGCACTGCGTCAACTCGAACAAGCACACGTTCCATTCAAAGGCGTGCGCAGCAAAAGCTGGGAAGAGTTTTCGAAGCCAGGGGGTCCGAAACTCGATTTCGTGTTCACAGTCTGTGATAACGCCGCGCAGGAAGTCTGCCCCGTGTGGCCGGGCCAACCCATGACAGCCCATTGGGGCGTTCCCGATCCGGCAGCAGCCCGGGGCAGCGAAGCGGACGTCGAACGCGCTTTTCGCGATGCTTTCTTCCTGCTCGATCGCAGGATCAGTCTGTTTCTGTGTCTACCATTCAGGGCACTGGACCGGCTAGCTCTGAAAAGAGAGCTCGACAACATCGGGCAAGCGACGTCGCCTGTCGTGCAAGAGTGACGCCTGGGTGTGACCATGAAAACCAGCAGTCGTCTCAAGTTTCTCGACCGCTATCTGACAGCTTGGATCTTCCTGGCAATGGCTGTGGGCGTTTCCGCTGGTTTCTTTGTGCCGGGAATCGTGCCGTTCCTGAACCGTTTCAGCGTCGGCACCACCTCGATTCCGATCGCGGTCGGCCTGATTGTGATGATGTACCCGCCATTTACGAAGGTTCGATACGAAGAACTACCTGAAGTCTTCCGCAACAAGAAGATACTCGCGTTGTCTCTCGTGCAGAACTGGTTGGTGGGGCCGGTACTGATGTTCGTGCTGGCTATCGTTTTTCTGCGGGGATACCCAGAATACATGGCTGGCCTGATCATGATTGGCCTGGCGCGATGCATCGCGATGGTCATTGTCTGGAACGAGCTGGCAAAGGGAGACACCGAGTATGCTGCGGGGCTGGTAGCGTTCAATTCGCTGTTCCAGGTTTTCTTTTACTCGATCTACGCTTGGATATTCATTACCGTGCTTCCGGCCAAGCTCGGGCTACGCGGCGCGGTGGTGGACGTCTCGATCGCGGACATCGCGAAAAGCGTTTTCATTTATCTCGGGATCCCGTGCCTTGCCGGCTGCGCCACCCGGGTAAGTCTGATCCGTGCGCGGGGACGCGAATGGTACGAACACAACTTCATTCCCAAGGTAAGTCCCCTCACGCTGCTTGCCCTGCTCTTCACGATTGTGGTGATGTTCTCTCTGAAGGGGGAATACATCGTCCGGCTTCCACTGGATGTCCTGCGGATCGCGGTCCCCTTGCTTATCTATTTCCTCGCGATGTTTCTGGTGTCGTTCTACATGGGGAAGAACTTGGGTGCGGATTACTCCAAAACAACCACGCTCTCTTTTACGGCTGCCTCGAATAACTTCGAATTGGCCATTGCTGTGGCGGTGTCAGTATTTGGCATTAACTCGGGAGCAGCATTCGCAGCTGTGATTGGTCCACTGGTCGAAGTGCCGGTCATGATCTCGCTGGTGAACGTAGCGTTTTACTTCCAGCGCCGTTATTTCCCGGCCGCCCAGCTCGTCGGTGCTGCGTCTGGCCGCTGACAAACTACTTCGACTTCTGGTCTGCTGACTCGCGGGAGAGGATGGACTGCATCAGGGCGGCGCAACCGCCAGCAATGAGAGTAGTCGCGAGCACAGGGTGGGCGGGCCAGATCCGGTGGGCGATGCCGAAGTTATAAAGCACAATCGAGCCCACGATGGAAACGCCCAGAACGATCAGAAATACACGCATGGAATTCCCTCGCGTTAAGTTACGCAAACGCGTCCCCAAAAGTTCCTAGGCCCAAAAATTCGCATGTTCAACTCCGCCACTTCAATGTCACCGGCCCCGTCATCGGGTGGCGGAATTCGCCGGTGCGGCGCGAGTCGAGCCAGGCCTGTTTCAGCTGGAAATACCATTTCGCGGGGCGGTCGGCGTCGTCGATGAGCATCAGGTGCGGGTTGTGCTTCACGCCTTCGGATTGATCTTCCATCGTCTTGCGATCCTGCTCGACAAACTTCGCGAAGACAAACTTTAAGAGGTCGGCGCCGAACGGGAACCAGCGGAAAAGATTCCATGCGGCAACCACGTCGATGCGGCAGTGGCTGCGCGTGATGGGCGTGACGGTGGTGAGGCTCGAGAACCAGTACTTCCCTGCCCGGATGGTCTCCCAGCGGCGGTTGGGCAGTGTGAAGTCGATGGTGGTGGTGATGGAGTCGGCGTCGGCGTAGAGCTTGAGTAGTTTGTACGGCGCGCTGTTCGAGCTAGGGGTGTGCGCGCTCATGCGGAAGCCGTGCTCGATGGGCTCGAAGGCTTTTTGTTTTTCGTGGATCGAGTCGCGGCCGCGCCACCACCAGGCTTGGTGAACGAAGGGGCCATGCGCCGGGTCCATGAGGCCGATGATGCCGTGGTCGACGCTGCAAGGCAGATCGGCGGTGAGGTAGGCGAGCTTGTAATTCTGGCTGAAGGCGGGAACGCGGGGCGCGGGTTCCGGTGGGTCGGCGCGACGCGCGAATCCGGCGCCCGAGGGCCCGGCTTCGGGAATAAAGACCCAGAGGAAATCGTCGTGTTCTTCGCAGGCGTAGCTTCCGGCGTAGATGCGGTCGACTTTGAGTTTCTGGTCGGAGGTGAGCGAGGGAATGAGCTGGCATTGGCCGGAATGGGCGTCGAAGCGCCAGCCGTGGTAGCTGCATTCGACCTGGTGGCCGTCGAAGTGCCCACAGGAGAGCGGCATGCCCCGGTGGGGGCAGGCGTCCTGGAGGGCGAAGGGACGGCCTTGCGGGTCGCGGCCAACGACAAGGGGGATCTCGAGGAGCATGGCTTTCTCGACTCGATTGCGCTGGACGCGATCAGCAGGCAGGGCCCGGTACCAGAAACCGGGAAGCATCAGGGAGTCGGGGGTTTGGCGCTGGGGGGAATCGTCGAACATTGGGATGGGCCGAGGGTACTACAGGGCGGCGAGTGGAGGAAGAAGGGCTGAAGGCTCTGGGCTCTGGGCTCTGGGCTTTGGGCTCTGGGCTCTGAAAGTGTGGGCTCTGAGAGTGTACCTCTACGCTCCGGGCGCGGCGCGTTGCACGACTGCTCCCACTCACGCTCACGTTCCCGTGAGATCAACTCCCGCGTATTGGAATCTTGGCTTTAGACTACGAGTCCTGAGGTAAAGCTCGTTGTCCTTTACAATGAGCTCCTTATTTTCAGTAACTTACGGCGATTACTTCGGTGGTTCTATGGACCTCGGATAGATTGCCGCCCTCTGCTAACCACCCTATAATCAGTGCACTCTGGTTGAAGTTCTCCGTCAGGTTCCGGGTACATGAACGGCGAGGACTTCGTGTCTTTGCCGGGGAGGATTGAGTCCCGGATATGCGAAAGCGCCTGAAAATCGCACTGATGCCAGTACTCGCGACCTCCCTTTCTCTTCCACTCTGTAAGGCGCAAACCACGTCGGAGAGTGGCACGTCTCTGATCGCAACCACCGACGAGAACGGGCGCAAAATTTACGTCAACGAATACGTTCCGATCACTCCGGCAAAGACCTCAAAGAGCACCGCGTCGGGCGAGTCGCAGCCGACTGGCCTGGTCTACTGGAGCGTGACTGAGAAGCGCTACAAACCCGTGCCTTCGGCGAAGATGGGTGCGGCGCGATCGGCGGCGGCGGAGGTAAATCAATACCTTAGACGCGATGCGGAGGGCTCGGCGCCCAACACGGCGTTCCTGCGCAGCAGCAAACCGTTCACCGAGGCGGATGTGGATGCGGCGATCGAGCAAGCGGCGGCCCGGCATAATGTCGATCCGAACCTGGTGCGGTCGGTGATCAAGGTGGAGTCAAATTTCAATCCGAATGCCGTCTCTCGCAAAGGTGCGATGGGTCTTATGCAACTGATGCCCAGCACGGCGCGGTCTTTGCACGTTACCAATCCGTTTGACCCGCAACAAAACGTGGACGCCGGGGTTCGTCACTTGAAGCAGCTTCTGGAAAGCTACGGGGGCAACGTGAAGCTCAGCCTGGCTGCTTACAACGCCGGCGCAGGCGCTGTGGCGCGCAGCGCGGGAGTTCCCCACTTTGCCGAGACGCAGAATTACGTCCGCCGAATCACGAGCCTGTACTACGGGAATTCAGACCCGGGGTCGCACATCCTTGGAAACGTCGTGCACGATCCCGTGCGTGTTCAACGAGATGCGCGCGGCGTGCTTTACATCAGCAATACGGACTAAGCTGGTGGTGCATCAGTTTTGCTGGACTGTGATCGTGTGGTAGCGATCGGTTCTGAACCGGGTTTTTTGTATTTCGAGCTTCCCTGTGGTGGCATCTAAGCAAACGTCGCCTTCGTTTGCCAAGCAGCTACAAGCCGGAAGCTATCAGCTGAATACGAGCTGGAAACGTTGAAGACCCTACATCGAAGCCAGCGTTTGCGTTTCGGAGTGGCAGTGCTGCTGTTTCTCCTGCCAGCCCTGCCGGGACACGCCCGTGTCCGGCACAGCGACGCGTGGGCCCGCGAGAATTTCACCAAAGCCGAGAGAATGCGCGAAGCCCTGAACGGGCGGCCGTCGAAAGACCGCACCCGCCGCGACTACCAGCGCGTGATCGAGGCTTACCGCCGGGTTTACTTTGGGTCTCCGTCCTCGTCGAAAGCCGATGCCAGCGTCGTGGCCGTAGCCGAACTGCAAGTTGAGATGGGCCGCCGCTTCGACGACGACGAAGTCCTTCAAATGGCGGTCAAGCAGTACGAGTTTCTGCGCCACGAATATCCCGGGAGCAAGTACCGCTTCGACGCCCTGTTCACGATCGGTGAGATCTACAAAGACGACCTCGGCGATTCCGCGAAAGCGAAAGCGACCTTCGAAGAATTTCTGCGTCGCTATCCCCGCAACCGGCTGGCGGACGATGCCACGCAGGCGATAACAGAACTGAAAGCCGCACCGCTCGAGCAGTTGCCGGCGCTATCGTCGAAGAAGAGTGTGCCCCAGGGCCAAAAGACCGCCGCGCAGATTGAAGCAGAAAGGTTTCAACGTGCCGCCGATCTGCCTGGAAAGCCGCTGGCAACCGGGACGACGGGCGACGCGAAGACGACGAAGCACGAGATCGTAGTAGCTGGGAATGGTCCTGCGGACGACACGAAGCCAGATACCGATAACGATGCCGCGGAAAAATCGTCTTCCGGGGAAAAATCTTCATTGGTGGAAAAGTCCGGGCGCGATGGCTCCGAACTGCCGCGGGTGACCGGCATCCGCCACTGGTCCACGCCGGATTACACGCGCGTCGCAATCGACGTCGAAGAAGATGTGCAGTTCAGTTCGCACCGCATCGATCGTCCCGATAGGATCTTTTTCGATTTGCAGGGGACGAAGCTCGCCTCCACGCTGGTGGGCAAGAGCTTCGATGTGGACGATGGATTTCTGAGGAAGATCCGCGTCGCGCAATTCAAACCAGGCAAGGCCCGTGTGGTGCTCGAGGTCGACGACCTCTCCGACTACGATGCTTTCCTGCTTTCCAATCCTTCGCGACTGATCATCGACATTCACGGGAAAAATGGCGCCAAAGCAAGCGCGAAAGTTGGAGCCCTGCCTGGGGAAAGCCTCTCTGACCATCCGACGGTCGCGAAAAACGAGGGATTGAGCAACACCGAACCGTCCGCGGACGCGGATGAAGACGCCGACACCCCGAACTCTGCGGATGCTTCTACAGCACAGCCGAAAGTGGAAGACTCAAAGGCGAAGGCCGAAGACAACAGGCCTCTCGAGGACACAAAGCCCACGGTGAAGACCGTGAAGGTTGGCAAGAGCACAGTCAAGAAGATCATCGAGGCAGGCGACCTCGACACCAGTTCCGCGAGCGTCAAGAAGCCCGCTCCGCGCTCGGTCGAAGACCTGCGGGCAGACGTTCCGATCTCCAGGACGACCGTCGCCGAGAAGACGGACAAATCCGATTCCGACGACGATGTGCCCCTCGATACGAAAACCCCCGTCGGGCGCAGCAAAGCGAAGCATAAGAACTCGACAGATGCCGGAGATTTCGATGCCCGGGAGGCGCGGCCCACGGCCGCAGGCGACCGTTCGCTAATTCGCGCACTGGGGTTGAAAATCGGCAGAATTGTGATCGATCCGGGGCATGGCGGCCACGACACGGGAACGATCGGGCCCGATGGGCTTCTGGAAAAAGACCTTGTCGTCGATGTCGGCCGGCGGTTGGGCAAACTGCTGGAGACGCGTATGGGAGCCGAGGTCGTCTACACGCGCAAGGATGACACGTTCATCCCGCTCGAGACGCGCACGGCCATCGCCAACAAGGAACGGGCGGACCTGTTTGTTTCCATTCACGCGAATTCAAGCCGCGATCCGAATGCCCGCGGCGTTGAGACCTACTACCTGAACTTCACTTCGTCACGGGACGCGATGGAAGTCGCCGCCCGCGAGAACGCGGTCTCCGAGAAGTCGATCTACGAACTTGGCGACCTGGTGAAGAAGATCGCGCTGAAAGAAAAGATCGCTGAGTCGCACGAGTTTGCGAGCAATGTGCAGCAGGCGCTGCAAAGCGGCCTCGCTCTGCGGAGTTCGGGCGTGCGAGACCGCGGAGTGAAGAAGGCACCCTTCATTGTGCTGATTGGGGCCAACATGCCGTCGATCCTGGCGGAGATCTCGTTTGTCAGCAATCCGACCGACGAGCGCAAGCTGGAGACCTCCGAATATCGCCAGCGCATCGCGGAGTCCCTGTATCGCGGTATCGCGAAGTACGCGAGCGGACTGAGCGGAGTGAAGGTCGCCACCCGTGTCGCCCGCAACGAAGGCCAGTAGCACGAAGCTCGCTCTCCCTCAGCCCATCCGCATCCCCGATCCTCAACCGAATCCCGATATAATCCTAGCCGGTTTCGCGTGGAGCCAGACGCGAGTCAAGTGCCATCTGCACTTTGATTGGAGCATTTTTGTGATCGAGACATTGCACGAAGGGGGCACAGGGCTTGGATTCAAGGCGAGCGGTCCCATCACTCCAGACGATGTTAAGTCCGTTGAACCACAGATCGAGCGGGCGATCGCAGAGAGTCGGAAACGTCCCATCGGACTGCTTCTTGATCTGACGGCGCTGAAGGATGTCGAGTGGAAGGCTCGCTGGGAGGAATTGCGCTTTCTGTCGAAATACGGCGGACCGATCGCCCGAGTCGCCGTCGTCGGCGCGAGCAAGTGGGAGGAACTCGCGGGCATGGTAGTGCGGGCCACGGTGTTGATGCAGGCTGACATCCGCTATTTCCAGCAGTCGGAAATCCTCCACGCCTGGCATTGGGTCAAGACGGCAAAGTTCGCCGACGAGGTCCCCGTCCGCTCGATGCTGCCTCCGGGACATCTGATGAGCAGCTATACCCCGGAATACGACGAGATCTGAATCGAAGGCGTCTCCACACTGATTATCAGGATTGTCGCGGATTTGCGCGATCGCAGCTGCTCTCACCACTGTCGGCTGGAAACTTTCCGGCCCCGCCTGTAGTCTAATGAGAATAGCGATGCGTCTCCCTTTTGTGCGTCCCATGACCCGTTATCGAGCCTTCTTCCCGGTAATCTTGATTCTCCTGGCACTTAGCTGCTTCGCGGTGGATTCCCCGCCGAAAGCGCCCACGGATGGGGCGATCCTGCCTAAAGAGTTTGCCGGATGGCAGTTGCAGGGCACGTTCCAGAACAGCAAGGACCCTGCCGCAGCGGATGCGACGAATCCCGTGGTGCTGAAGGAGTACGGCTTCACCGATTTTTCATCGGGAACCTATACCCGCGACGACGGGCGCAAACTCACTGTCCGCGCTGCGCGATTCGCCGACGCCAGTGGCGCCTACGGCGCATTCACGTATTACAAGCAGCCCGAGATGTTGAATGAGAAGATCGGCGACCAGGCGTCGTCGCTCAACAATCGTGTGCTGTTTTATCGGGGTAGCGTTCTGGTGGACGCTCTCTTCGACAAGCTCAGCGTGATGTCGGCCGCCGAGTTGCGCGATCTTGCGAGCGATCTACCTTTGCCCCAGGGTGGTGCGCGCAATCTGCCAGCGATTCCGACTTATCTTCCGAAACAGTCCTACGTGAAGAACACCGCGAAATACATTCTCGGCTCGGTCACGCTCGACAAGATCGGAACGCCGGTCGCAGCCGAGTTGATTGATTTCGGCGCGGGTGCCGAAGTCGTGGAAGCGACCTACGAGAGTTCCGGCGGCGAAGGCACACTCGTCCTGATTTCGTACCCCACGCCGCAGATTGCTGCCGAGCATTTGCGCAGGATTGAGGCCGCGCATGCACCAGGGGCACAAGGCTCTGCCGCAACTGTGGAAGTTGGAACATTCGCAGACAAGCGAAGTGGCCCCTTGGTCGCGGTTGCCGCTGGGCCGTTCTCGGAGAGCGAGGCGAAGTCGCTGCTGGCATCCGTGCACTATGACGCTGACGTCACGTGGAACGAGAACACCTTCTTTGACAAGAAGAACAATTTGGCGAACCTGTTGTGGAATGTCATCATGCTTTGCGGCGCCCTCATGGCAATTACCCTGGTTGCGGGCTTCGCATTCGGGGGAGTGCGCGTGCTGC
The DNA here is from genome assembly GCA_963718505.1 of uncultured Acidobacteriota bacterium. GTDB lineage: Bacteria > Acidobacteriota > Terriglobia > Terriglobales > Acidobacteriaceae > Gp1-AA133. The sequence goes on from CAVQZP010000032.1 coordinate 300,334, forward strand.
TGCAGCGGTTGATGCCGGAAAGTGCCCGAAATCCACAGGCCGAATTCATTTCGCTCCATCTCGATGACACCCCGCCTGAGGGGGGGTCGCGAGCGGGGTTTCGGCCCTCCAGCTAGGCCTTTTCAGGATCTGGAAGACCTTTAACCTGTTCAATTTAATCGTTTTAGGACCTTTGGAACCGCGGATTGGTCCAATTTGGATAACTTTCGGTCCATGTTGTCTAATTTTTTAAGTCATTGAAAACAAAGACGCTTATTATCGAAAAATCCCTTGACACCCTCCTTTTTCGGCTCATAAGATTTCGCCAGAAAGTTTTGGCGGACTTTGCCTTCCGTTAGAACTATTCTCCCTTGAAGCGAAGAGGCCACCCAGTTGCCGGGTGGCCTTTTCACATATGCGGGGTTTCCGACGTCGAGGGGCACTCGACTTCGGTTTACTTCACAACCAGCGGCCGCATCATGTCGTGCTCTTCGTGCTCGAGTATGTGGCAGTGCCAGACGTACTCGTGGCCGCCGGTGCGCGGGCTGGTTGGCACTGAGTACGGGACTTTGGGTAGATCAAACCGGGCGATGATAGTCGTGCACTCGCCAGGGTTCATTCGCACCGTCTCTTTCCAGCCGAGTTCGTTCGGATCAGGCAAGCGCGGCTTGTCGGTAAACTGCGGCACACCGTCATACGCGGGAACGTTGAAGGGCTGCCGAGACAGAACCTGCACATTCACCAGGTGGAAGTGCATCGGATGTGTGTCGCCCGTCAAGTTGAAGATGCGCCACACTTCCGTCGCTCCTTGATGGACAACTTCGGTCGGCTCTGAATCATAGGCGCGTCCGAATTCCAGCTGACCGTTGGACGTATCCTGCACCTGGTTCGTTCCAAGCAACTGAATGAGCCGTCCGTAATCGTCGAAGGTCTCGTTGAGCGTGAGGTCACGAACGCGGACTGCTTTGCGAACCTCAAGCAGATCCAGCTTCGGCAGTAATCCATTAACCAGCTGACCGATCTGGCCGTCGGCGCTCACCGCGAGAGCCTCCAAAAGATTCATCGAGGATGGATCCGCTGGGCCGACCCGCGGAACAACCTGGAATTGCATGAGCGTTCGCGTGTTGGGTCCGAACCCTGGCGGTGTGGAGGGCGCGCCTCCAAACGGCGTCTGGTCCGAGTCGTTGGTGAAATAATCGTTGCGCGGATCGCCTTCTGGAAAGGGAGCGGGCGCATCGTTGTAAAGGATCAACTTCGCCCCGACCGGGACATGCGAGAAGTCGATGATCACGTCCGCGCGTTCCGCGGGAGCGAGCAACAAAGTGTATTTCAGCGTGGAGGCGATTGGATTTCCGTTCGCGTCGTTCTGCACACTGAACTGCATCGGGGGATTGTTCAGAGCAACAGGGAATGGAATGAATCCGGCTTCGTTCCCGATCTGAATGAATCGAGGACCGGGCTGATTGATGTTCGGCTCGCCCGAATCCCGCGAGCTGGCGTAATAAAGCTGCAGGTTGTAGAAGCGGGCCTGCGAGCCGTTGAGGATCCGGAAGCGGTAGTGCCTCTGTTCGACCGGTAGATACGGATACAGCGATCCGTTCACGACCGATGTGTCGGAGAAGTATTCGGGAACTGTGGAAAGATCCGGCAGTGGATTCTTCGCCGGGACTCCAAGGTCGGGGCCGTAGTCCCAGCGTCCAGTTGGATCGCTCGACTTCTCGTACTCGTGTGGATACCAGAGGTCTCCCGGTTTTCCCCAGATGTAGCCCTTGTCCACTTCTGCCTGCGAAACGAACGTCTTGTCCTGGATCACCAGCGGGACTTCATATGAGGGGATGATGTGATTCTTGATCAATGAAGCTTCGAAGTCGTCGCGGATGATGTAGGCGGACGCGATGCCTGCGTAGGCATTCAACCGGGTAATGCCGAGAGCATGATCGTGATACCACACCAGGCGCGCACTCTGGCTATTCGGGTAACGGTAGACCGCTTCTCCCGGAACACCTGTTCCATTCAGGAAACTGATGCCATTGCTGGTGGGCGAGAACCATGCGAAGGGTCCGCCGTCGGACGTCCATGGGACGAGACCGCCATGCAGGTGAACGCAAATGCGGTTCTGCTCGAACTCCGCCCCCATGATCGTGGTGTCGACCGGTAGAGGATGAACGGGAGGAAGTTGGTTGATGGCCTTCAGGCGCACCGGGCGATTCTGCTGCGCGACAATCACGCCGCCCAGGTAACGATGATTCGGAGTCTGCCCGTTGGTGATGTCCGCATATCCCCAGAACTTCGTGGGACCAGGCAGATCGGGGTGCATCATCTGCGTAAATTCCCCGACGTGAATCTGGTAATAGTCCTCTCCAGGAAATGTGGTGGCGTCGGGTGTGGCCACGGGAATACCGGTGGGGCCAAGGCCTTGCAGCGGCACAATGAACTTCCGGATTCGAGTGGGACTCTGCGCGAATGGCCAGGCAAGCTTTGGCAGAACGAGAGCGCTTCCACCGGCCAGTGCGACCATCTTCAAGAAACTCCTCCGCGTCGACATAAGAGGATTGCCTCCTGTGGAGAAACTGGTTTTTAGAAAAATCCTTGGGGTAGGGCCGAGGGGACAAAGCGGAGCACACTTATCAGGCGGGAACACTACGACGAAGCAGCGTCACCTGACCAGAGAAGATGGAAGCGCCTTGACGCGGGGGGGCAAGGCGGTCTCGTGGACTGACCTTCGCGTCCGGTTTATCGCCGCGTGTTCACTCGCAGCGTGTCCCAAACCGTCGTGGCATTAACGCACATTCGAGAATTTAGACGCTGTGGTCTGGATCACATCAAGATGTGACGTGCCCACCCGGCAGACAGCTCGCGGGCGTAAAATGAAATTAAAGCTCACCTGCCATTCAAGACAGGCTCGGGAGGTGCGCAATGAAGTACTTGCTATTCCTGCTTTGGATTCCCGCGTTAATCCTTCTCTATCTGAGTGTCCACCAGGAAGTCCTCGCCGAGAAAGCGCGAGACATGGAGAAAAAACCTGGGATAACGGCGCACGCTGGACATGCTCACTGAACGGGCCGCGGAGTAGCCCAGGGCGAGAACGCTCTCATCGTTCGGGCTTGGGAGCGCGGTGCGCACAACTGGAAGTGTTGAGGCACTCGTCGGGTATGAGGAGGCGCTCGACGGGCTTGCCGTTCACGATGTGCGAGTCGATGATCTCTTCCACATCGTCAGGCGTAACGCGTCCATACCAAACACCGTCGGGATAAACGACTACCGTCGGGCCGTGCTCGCATTGATCGAGGCAGCCCGACATATTGGCGCGCACTCTCTTCTTGAAGCCACGCAGCGCCAGTTTTTGTTTGAAGAGAAATTGCAGTTGGGCCTGGCCCTGGGGATCGCAGCACCCGCGCGGATGTCCAGTCTCGCGCTGATTGCAGCAGATGAACAGATGCTTCTCGAACTTGGGCATGAATTCACTGTACAGGATTTTCCGTGGGAACATCGCTTCGAGGGTTTGTCAACCCGCGACGCGTAGCGCTTGAATTCGAATGTGACTGGGCGCTGTCGCTCAGCCAGAAACTGAAAAAGCGCGGATGGATGCTCCGTGTCTGGAACATCCGCCCGCGTTTTTGAGCGGAGAAACTTGAAATGTCGAACGGCTAGTCCTTCAGCGGCACCATCGGCTGGTCGTTCTGGCAGAACGTGGCCACGCGCTTGATTCCGCCCTGTGCCTCCGTCACGTACATCACCGGACCGTAGCAGAAGACAGCGTGTCCATTTTCCGCAAAGTACCATTTCCCGCCTTTGCGATTGTGATGAGTGGCGGTCTCAACAGGCGAGTGCAACGGCTGAGAGATTTTCGCTACGGGCAACGACAACAGCAAAGCTAGGGTCAATGCTTTCATCGCGTGCTCACAGAGCCCTGGGAGACGGGCTGAGAATATTAGATCGACATCAAACTTCTGCGTTCGTCGGCAATATCTGAGGCCGGCGTGGGCGGCTTTTCCGGCAAGGGTCGTTGTGCCTTTGCTCCGCTGTGCGCCTTACTCTTCTTTTCCGACGGGACTGCCTGGGTCGACGGAGCCGGAACCTGGACTTTCTCTGCATCTTCGGCCTGCGCCTGGGTCGGGGCGCTGGCAACTTGCGCAGCCTGATTTTGCGGCGTCTGCTGATTCTTGAGTGCGGACACCTCGTTCTTCGTATCCAGCAATTGCTGAATCGTCGAGCGCTGCGACTCGATGGTATTGCTCTGTTCCACGATCAGAAGGGTCATCAAACCGTAGGACAGCAAGAACACAACGACAAGCAGGGGAAGGAGGGAGTACTTCCGCTTCGGCCGAACTTCCGGAGTACCGAACAAAGTGGTCAACTTGCGCCCCCTGAAGACTTGCCCGCATGCGCGAGCACTCTGAGGAATTGCAGGTTCTACGCCAATGAGCTCAAGGTCTGTAAGTAGCAGATCCTAAAGGTGTTAACCGCAGAGTGCAAGGCGAGGGGAAAGAGGGCAACTGCAATTCCCTGCACATATTGGTAACGAGGCTGTGTATTACCCGGGTTTGGTAATGGGACGCGGATTACTGCGGTCACTTGGTCATCTGTTCCGCGCGAAAGCCCTGCCAGACAAGGGTTTTGGAGGAAAGCGAAGACTTCGCAGGACGTTCCGTACACTCGCGCGAAGGGCAAAACCAGGCCCGACCACCAGCGCTTTCGCTCGACTCGGCTTTCCGGCCGGACGTGGAACCGCGCTACTTGCCCATCACCAGCTTCGCGATCGTTTGCAGCTGCATGTTCGACGTGCCTTCGTAGATCTTCCCGATCTTGGAATCGCGCCAGTACTTTTCTACCGGATAGTCTTTCGTGAATCCGTAACCGCCATAGATTTCGATAGCCAGTGAGGTAACGCGCTCGGCCACCTGCGAGCAGAACAGCTTCGTCATCGCTGCTTCCTTCACGAAGTTCACGCCCGCATCCTTCATGCGCGCTGCGTTGTAGACGAGCAGACGCGCGGCCTCGATGTCAGTTGCCATCTGCGCAATCTGGAATTGAATCCCCTGGAAATCGGCCAGGGTTTTGCCGAATTGTTTGCGCTCCTGCGCGTACTTGGCGGCGTACTCCCACGCGCCGCGCGCGACGCCCAGCATCTGGGCGCCGATGCCGATGCGCCCTTCGTTCAGCGTTTCAATTGCGATCTTGTAACCCTTGCCGACTTCTCCGAGGACGTTCTCCTTCGGTACCTTGCAGTCCTCGAGGATCAACTCGCAGGTCGAAGACGCGCGGATGCCCAGCTTGTCTTCCTTCTTGCCGACTGTGAATCCGGCGAACTCCTTTTCGATGATGAACGCCGTGATGCCTTTGTACCCTGCCGACGGATCAACCGTCGCGAAGAGAATGAACACCCCGGCTTCCTTGCCATTGGTGATCCAAAGCTTCCGTCCATTCAGAACATAGTCGCTGCCCTTGAGCTCGGCTTTGGTCTGCAGAGCAAATGCGTCGGAGCCTGAACCAGCCTCGCTCAATGCATAGGCACCCACGGTATCGGCAACCATCCGCGGGAGGTAGCGCTTGCGCTGCTCTTCAGTCGTCCAACGCAGCAGAGCGTTGTTCACCAGCGTATTCTGCACATCGACGATCACGCCCGCCGACGCGTCGGCCCGCGACAACTCTTCCACGGCCAGGATCGCCTCGAAGAACTTCCCTCCTCCGCCGCCGTATTGCTCGGGAATCTCGATTCCCATCAGTCCCAACTGGAAGAACTCATGGATCAGGTTCTTCTCGAACACGCCCTTTTCGTCCATCTCTTTGGCGAGCGGCCGCACACGTTCTTCCGCGAACTGCCGGATGTTGTCGCGAAAGAGAATTTCGTCTTCCGTCAAGGTCGTGAGTGGAGTGGGATTTGCGGCGGGAGTCATCGTCTCAGGCATACAGAAACCTTCACATCGAGAATGGCAGACTTACGATTTTAGCATCGGCAATGCGCGACCTTCGCACCGCCAACAACCCTTCTGACCGGACGCCCGGTCGCGCGCATCGACTGCATCTCCGTCACTGGCGTATACTGCGCCGATTCCGAACAGAAATCTGCGGAGCACTCATGGCAGCCGCCACTATTCCTGATGTCGAGTTGTCAGAAGCCGATCGCATCGATCCATCGCAAGAGACCACGTGTTGCATCGTGGGGGGTGGGCCCGGCGGCATGATGCTCGGGCTTCTGCTCGCGCGTCGCGGCGTCAAGGTCACCGTTCTCGAGGCGCATAAGGATTTCGACCGTGAATTCCGTGGCGATACACTTCATCCCTCGATCCTCGAAATCCTCGACCAGATTGGTCTGGCGGAAGGCGTGCACCGCTTATCCCAGAACAAGATCTATGGGCCGACGTTGCAAACCTCCGGCCGAGCCTATTCGCCGGTCGACTTCCGCCGCTTGAACACCCGTTTTCCGTACATTCTTCTCGTTCCCCAAGCGAAGTTTCTGGAATTCCTCGCGGCCGAGGCAAAAAAATATCCGAGCTTCCGCCTGCGGATGGTGGCAAACGTCACTTCGCTGATCGAGGGCGAGTTTGGCGTCGAGGGCGTCCGCTACCAGAGCACCGACGGATGGCATGAAGTGCGCGCGCGGCTGACCATCGGCGCCGACGGCAGATTCTCAAAAATCCGCCAGCTCGCCGGCCTCGACCTGGTCAAGACTTCCCCGCCGATGGACATCCTCTGGTTCCGGCTCCCTCATTTACCTGGAGACGAGCATTCCGACCGCATCAGGGGAGGCTTTGGTGGCGGCCGCATCCTTGCCGTCTTCGATCGCGGCGATTATTGGCAGGTCGCCTACGCAATCAACAAGGGTCAGTACCAGCAGGTGCGCGCCGCAGGAATGGAAACTCTCCGCAAATCGATCGTCGAGATCGAGCCGACGTTCGCAAAGCACGTCGAATCCTTAGCGGATTGGCATCAGTGCTCGCTTCTGTCGGTGGAATCCAGCCGCTGCCCCGTCTGGCATAAGCCGGGCCTTTTGCTGATCGGCGACGCCGCGCATGTGATGTCTCCCGTTGGAGGCGTGGGCATCAATTACGCGGTGCAGGATGCGGTAGTCGCGGCGAACGTACTGACCTTTCCACTGCTCAATCGCGAAGTCCATGAACGCGATCTCGCCGAAGTGCAAAGCCAGCGCGAATGGCCCACGCGGATCATTCAAAAACTTCAATCCCTCGTGCAGACGCGCTTGATCGCGAGCGCCTTGCAGAATCAGAGCAATATGATCGTGCCCTGGTGGCTGCGCCTTTATTTCAAGATTCCCGTGTTACGGGATATCCCCGCGCGCATTCTGGCGTTCGGGGTCACGAGAGTTCGTCTGGAAGAGCTTTAGGAGATTGGAGCAACGGGCGTCCCCGCCCGTCCAACAAGAACTGTCATCCTGAGCGACGTGAGGCGCAAGCCGAACGAGTCGAAGGACCCCATGCGCGCCAACATCCACTATCGGCCCGACAGGATTTCTCACCCAGCATTTGAGACAGCCACCAACGTTCACCCGTTCGCACTCATGCACGCTAAACTTTTTCGGTAGAGTGACGGGCGTCCTCGCCCATCCAAGACTAGCGCTCCCGCCGGTAGACGACCTTCAATCCTTCGCTCTGGAGAATGCGCTGGATCTGATTGCGCGCATGGATCGCCCACGGGCTCGCCGTATCGAGCTTGATATACGAGCGCCAGTGCGGCAGCGCCCGGCGGGGCTGTTTCATCTTCTCGTAAGCAAGCGCCAGATTGTAGTGAGCATCCGCGTACGTGGGCGCCAGCTGCAACGCGGTCGTGTACGTCTGAATCGCTTCCTGAACGCGTCCGGTCTCATCGAGGACGTTGCCCAGATCGAAGTACGCGAGCGCATACCGCGAGTCCGCTTCGATCGCGGCCCGGTAATGCTTCTCCGCCAGTCCGTACTCCTGCCGGTTGTAATAGAGTGTGCCGACGTTGATATGCGCTGCCGCATGCGTCGGCTCGCGCTCAATGACCCTCAGATAAATGGCGATCGCCTCGGAGTGCTTTTGCGGATCTTCCTCGAGGGTGATGCCGCGCGAGAACAACTCCGCCACATCGGGGTCGGATTTCTCGGGTCGCATGGGCAGAACCGGCGTGCTCGAAACCACGACCTTCTGTTCGCCTGAAAAGTCGAAAACGAACTGCCCCGCGATCGGCTCCAGCAGTCTTCCCTGGTGCCGGAATGTAACCCGATGGCCGTTAGAGGATGCTCCCGCCTCCAGTAGCGGATTCTCCATGCCGGCCACCTGCTTCTGCATTGCCTCGAGCGACTGACGAATCACGGCCGGGCGCACCTTCTTGGCGCACAGGTCACGGACTTTCTTGATTTGCAGGAGGTCGAAAAACGAGTAACTCTCAGCGGCTGCTACCAGTCCGGCCTTTTCCCAACCGCCCAACTGACGCGCCGTGAGCCGCAGGATGCGAAGCAGATCCGCTCGACTGTATCGGTACACGGTTATAGGGTTACTGCCGTTATTATCCGCAAGCCGCCTTTGGATAAGCAAGTGGAAATCAGGTGGAAAGGGAATCTGTTTGGGCACTGCAACGGAAATTGTGCAGGTGAGGCGAAGAATCACCCCGCCAACGCGCCCTGACCACCCGTCGTTCCCATGAAAGGGCGGCACATTATTGCAGACGCGCGAGAAAATCTGCGAACACCTCAGATCTTTGAGGTAATTGGACTCTCATCAACAAAGACCTGCATCGAAGCACTCAACCCGGCAACAATATCTGACACTCACAGCACGATCTTCGACTTGGTTGCGTAGAGCCGGAAGCGGGAATATTCGTCGATTTGCTCTACCACCTCACCTTTGAAATCCCAGGCGGTCTTCACCTCACGAGGAAGCCATAGCGGCTCGGCTACCTTGGGCAGGCGCACCTCCGCGAACAGAACATCCGACGAAAGCGCACGCAGGTAAATGTCGGGACGCGGTGCGAGTAGATCCTTGTGCAAACGAACGATACGGAAATCTGACTCGTCAATCCATGCGATCCCTTGGAACAGTACCGCAATTGAGGTTCCTGCAACACTGACCTGTCCGGGAGACCTCACCTTATCGGGGATTTGCGCAAAAGCCAGAACCAGCGTTGAGTGTCCTTCCACACGCTGGTGGCCGAGAAATCGAAATCTCGATTCGGCAAGGTTGCCCGGATGAAACAGCACCCAGGCATTGGCGTTGCCACGCGTTAATGGGGCGGTGCCTGACTTTGTTTTGTCGGTGCGGTACTCGTCGAGCGTGATTTCCCCGGCGGCCTCATGACGCAAGACGAGATATTCAAACTGCTGATGCCAGGATGGTCCTCGTGGTTTGGCCTTGGTAAGGACTTTCTCGTGACAAATTATGTTCGGCATTCTCTTGAGTAGCTTCAGACTCTGATCGCCGGTCTTTTTGAGAATGTCCGCCAGTAGCTGTTGGTCGGTTGTTGACTCCAGTCCGCGCAGATCTGGGATGCTAACCATCAATTGCGGCAAAGGATCGTCCAGGTAAGGTTTCGCAGCTGCCCAAACTGAACGATCGAACGATTTGGGCGTCAACTCCAAATCGCCAGGGCTTATCGATTGTTGAGACGGACGATATGGGATGGGGGCCACAGCGAGGCTGGACGCTCTAAGGAGGGTCGGGTGAAACCCAGGTGAATGGCTCATCAGGAGCGAGAGCATCCCGTAAGCAAACAATGTGATTCCCGGCGCCTTCCCAAACAACGTGGTCACCATGCGACAGGCATTCTAGCAGCAGTCGAGCATGACCCCGTGAACGCGCAATTCCACTCATTGACGCGGCCTCGGGCTCAATTGGTGTGATGGACTGTGCTGGTGACTGTGTTTCTGCTACATCGGCTTGTCAATGTACCAATGCACAGGGGAGTACAATGCTTCCTATCAGATGTGCTCGCTAGCCACGATTGACGGCCACCCGCGCTGACCCGTTCGATTTGATGCAAGGAGGCAAGATGGCCACAAGTTTCGCAAGCGACATCAAGCCTTTGTTTACCGCCCTGGGTCGCGAACACATGATGGGCTCGTTTGATCTTTGGGATTACGACGACGTCAAGGCGAATGCATCCGGAATCTACAACACTGTGGAAGACGGCAGCATGCCACCCAGTGGCAGTGGTGAACCCCGCTGGTCCCCCGACATGGTAGCTCGATTCAAGTCCTGGATGGATGAAGGCTATCCCGCCTGAAAAGAGCGCACGGCCACCGCTGTCGAGCAACTTCATCGTTCTGTGCGGACAGGCTTCGGGCTGGTGAGCGCCGTCCTCATGCCACTTTACGCTGTTCTTCTTCAGCAAGGCGACCACGTAGCGCGCTGGAACAACGACGCCCAGTCCGGCGTTCGTCATGAGTGCCCGTCCTGTGTCTTTGTCGTAAGCTGGTTCCGGTGCGCTACCGGGTAGCCCTTCGATCATGACGTTGTCCTCTAGCGTGTATGCGTCTGCAACGCCGATTACTGCTGAGGTGTCGGGGGAGTATACGGGACCTCCGCTGTTTCCGTGGTTGATGTGAATGTCGATCAGAAACTGATCTGCGATGCTTGGAACAGTGAGTCCGGGTCTGCCGGGCACCGGCTGCTGCACGCGCTTTCCCTCCCATGCAGACGCTATCGAACCAGAGGTTGTTACAAGCACGTCTTCCCCTAGCGGATAGCCCGAGACTGCGACTCGGCTTCCCTCATCCGGTCGGGCAACCGAGAATTTCACGACAGAATGCGGAATTTCTGGAGAAAATGGTCTATCCAGTTTCAGTAAAGCCAAGTCATGTACTTCGTCCTTATCAACAACCGTGAACGGGGCGTCTGAAAACGAAGCCCTGATTCGCCACGGCCCGGTGTCAGTGTTAGGGAATTGAAGTCCCACCAAGAGACGGTGCCGTCCCGGTGGGTACAGCGTACCGTTCAGAAGAATGCCTCTCTGGTACCGGTCTAAGAAACTCAGTACGTGTAATGCCGTCACGACATGACCTTCGTCGCTCACGATAAATCCGGTCCCCGCCGCGCCCACAAGGCGCGGTTTTCCAATCGCGCGTTCCGTTTCTGGAGGAAACCGGTCCATCTTGTAAGCGATCTGGACGATTGAAGGCGCTACCGCTTTGATCGCCCGAGGTAGCGATTGACCTTCGTCTGACATCGGGTTGACAGGCAGACCAAAACCGAACGCGGCCGATAGCAGCAATGTAAAGATTCCCCTGAACACGCGGTCCCTCCTCTTTCGGAGAACGGTCGATCTGAAAAAACTTGCCTCCGTTATTATGAACGCAACTCCGGGGATCAGCCTGAACCTCGACAATCTGGAAAAGCGAACTATCCGCCCAATCCTCAAGGGCACATGGTTGGGCTGGCAGGCGTTAAGACGCGGCCTCGCGACGAGTCTTTACCACCGCGGAGTCCCTGCGGAAACGGCACAAACCATCCTGCGGCATGAGCGCGCAGAGACCACAAGGAAGCACTACATCAAGCTCCAAACCTCTGCCGAGGGCCTCGCCGCGATGAAAAAGCTGGAGCGAGTGGTGGGGCGGAAGTGGGGCGAGAACCACCACCGGAAAACTAAAGGGAAAGAGCTCAAACCTGCATAAACAGCGGGCAAAATACTGGAGCCGACGACCAGACTTGAACTGGTGACCTGCCGATTACG